>NZ_MDDP01000016.1 GCF_001999725.1 Cellulophaga omnivescoria | reverse complement strand
CAAATGTTCTGAAGAAGAACACCAAAAAAACAGAAGGTCTGAGTTTATTGTAATTAAAAACTAAAAAAACAAAACAACATAAAACTAAAAAGAGGAAGCCAAAAGCTTCCTCTTTTTTATAATAAACACATTTAATTATTTATTCTCTATCCCTTTAAATATAAAATCTGTTAACTGCTTTTCTATCTCTATTGGGTTTACTTTTATATCATCATTAGTAATCATACTAAATAACCAACGCATAGAAGATATAACCATAAAAGTTGCAAATTCACTATCCATTTTACGAAGAGAACCTTCAGAGATACCTTCATCAATTATATTGCTTACAGTGCTAATATAACCACTTCTTTTTAATTTAAACTCTTCTAATTTATCTCCTTTTAAATTACGCCACTCGTATACAAAAAGAGAAACCTCATAAGGCTTATTAAGTGTATACTGAACGTGCTTAGATATTACAAACTTTAACTTTTCTACAGGAGAGTAAGAAGAATTCATAATATTATCTAAATAAACTACAAATTCTTCTAAGGTGCTAAATAAATAATCTTCTAGTAAAGATTCTTTAGAATCTATATAATTGTAAACATTAGCTACTTCAAAATTTAATTCATGAGCAATGTCTCGCATTGTGGTGGCCTTAAAGCCTTTTTCACTTATTAACTTAAGTGTCTTTTCAAAAAATAATTCTTTTTTTGTAATCCTTTTCATAAAAATATGTTTGATCTTGTTTTGATTGAGACCTGTTTTTCGAGAAAAAACAAGATTCAAATATATGAACGTACGTTAACTATCCAATACAATTAACCAGACTTTAGTATTCCTTTAACTTTTAGAGCTCAAAAGATAATCTAACTATTGCATCTTGTTAACAGTTCTATTATCAAGAAAAAAATAAAAAAACAAACCAAAAAAAAATATTTACGTAGGTATACAAAGCAATGGCAAACTAAAATTACTAATAGTAACTATTATTAACTATTTGTAATAAATAACAAAAAATTAACAATTACATCAAAACAATAATTGAAATAGCAATCAAAAATCGGATAAACTGTATATATATTTGCTATATTGTAATATAATTACTATAATTAATTGAAGAATTGTTAATATTAAAAAACTCTTAAAAGCTAACACATATGTAAACCAAACTTATTTATAATATTCTACACATATCGTTTTCAATTATTTAAAAGGTCCCCAGTTAAAATAATATATCTATGAGAAGAAGATTACCACCAAACCCAAAAAAATCACTTGTAAGTAAAATACTAATACTTGCAATTTTTTACTTTAGCATCCCAATAAACCTACAATCATACAATAAGACTAAAACAACTTTCTTTAGCGAAAACCTAATCTATGCAAATCCTGTATTAGATTTAAATTCCAATACTCCCGGAAACAATTATCAATTTAATGTAGATCCTACAACATCAAATGTATACCCTATAAGTATAGCGCCTACGTTAATTTCAGATGCAGGAACCATTTTAAGTGCTACTATTTCTTTAACTGGAGTGGTTGACTTTCCGAATGAAGAATTACTTGCTTTTAATGATGGTAGTGGTTTTACTCTTTTTTATTTAAACGGAACTCCACCATACCCTTCTAATACCTATAATTTTGCAGGAACAAGTATTTTAGTAACCCAAACATCGGGCACTACTTTTTTAATTACAGAATCTTCAGGAAATCCAATACCTAATGCTTCTTTTGAAGCATTTATTGCAGGAACTTATTACGGAAACTTATCCAGTTCACAAACTGACGGGCTTAGAACTGTTGATATACAAGTTACAGATACAAGTTCTCAGTCTAGTGCCTCCCAAACTCTAATTAATGTTTATACTGCCCCTGTTGCATACGATAATATTAATAGTATAAGCGCTAGTTCTACAGGTACAATAACAGGAAATGTACTAACAGATGGTACTGCTGATACCGGGAATAATATTTTTGTTTCTGAAATAGATGTTTATCCTACCCAAGTAGGAACACCGTACAACACTTTATATGGTAGTGTAACCATACAAGCAAACGGTAGTTATGTATATGATGTTAATGAGGCAAACTCATCTGTTACCGGATTAAAGAATGGAGAAATTTTACAAGACATTGTTTCTTACACCATAACAGATCAAGATGGTTTTATTGATTATGGAATTTTGTCCATAACTATTAATGGTGTAGATGAAGCTCCTATAGCCTTAGACAATACAGACGAAATAACTGTGGTTGTAGAAAATGATGTTTCTGGTAACATAATTACTGATATTGGAGTTGATGGTGCAGATTATGTAGATAGAGGTTTATCTACATTAGTTTGGGAAAACCAATTTGCAAACGGAGAAACAGTAAACGGAAAATCTAAAACAATTGGTGGTGTACAACTTGGTTTTACATCTACAGATCCTTCATCTATAGGTACAGTTAACAACCAAATAGTTTTAACTACCGCTACTAATGGAGGGCATACAGGTTACCTACTTTACCAGATAGATGCAGCTACTAACCCATCTGGAGACACAGAGTTAATTATAACTTTTAGTGAACCAGTGTTTAACTTAGGTTTTTTAATTACGGATATAGATTATTCGCAAAGTACAACTTGGCAAGATCAAATTACTATAAGAGGTTCTTTAGACGGTACAGCGTCTAACTATACGTATGTTACCACTGGTGGTGTAGTTAATACTGCTAGTAACACATTTTATGGTACAGGAAACGCTATAGAAAGTGATGCTACCGGTAACGTTAATGTATTTTTTAATGAACCTATAAACCAATTAAGGTTAGGATATAATTATGGTCCAGATGTTACCGATGCAAACCCTACTGCTCAAATAGCGGGTGTGTCTGATATTTACTGGCAAGGAGATAACCCAGACATACAAATTACAGAAATAGATGGTAGTGGTACCAATGTTAATACGGTATATACAGGAACTTATGGTACTATTACAGTAAATAGTGATGGTAGCTATACATATACTCCAGACATTAACAACACCGCTGTTGCTGGGCTATTAATTGGTCAAACACTTACCGAAACTTTTCAATACAGATTGTCTGACGGTTCTAATTCTGACACCGCTAATTTAATTATTACATTAAAAGGAAATAAAACCCCACCTACAATAGATATTACTACACCTATTGAGGGTGATGATGTTGTAAATGCATCGGAAGATAATGATGTTACCATTTCTGGTACTACCACTGGTATTGAAGACAATCAAATTGTTACCGTAACTTTTTCTGATGGTACAAATACGGTAACCACAACTGCTACGGTTAGTGGCAATGCCTGGACAGCTGCAGATGCAGATATTTCAGGCTTAACTAACGGAACAATTACTGTAACCGCAGATGTTACCGATGTTGCAGGAAACCCAGCTACGGACAATGATCCTATTACCCTAGATAACACATTACCAACTATTGATATTACAACTCCTATTGAGGGTGATGATATTGTAAATGCATCGGAAGATAATGACGTTACCATTTCTGGTACTACAACCGATGTTGAAGACGGACAAACCGTAACCGTTACTTTTTCTGATGGTACAAATACGGTAACCACAACTGCTACGGTTAGTGGTAATACTTGGACAGCTGCGGATGCAGATATTTCTGGATTGACTAACGGACCCATTACCGTTACCGCAGATGTTACCGATGTTGCTCTCAACCCAGCTACCGATAATGATCCTATTACCTTAGATAACACATTACCAACAATAGACATTACTACACCTATTGAGGGTGATAATGTAGTAAACGCTGCTGAAGATGGTGATGTTACCATTTCTGGTACTACTACCGGTGTAGAAGATAATCAAATTGTAACCGTTACTTTTTCTGATGGTACAACTACTGTAACCACAACGGCTATTGTTACTGGTAACGCTTGGACAGCTGCAGATGCAGATATTTCTGGTTTAACAAACGGACCTATTACCGTTACCGCAGATGTTACCGATGCTGCAAGTAATCCTGCTACGGATAATGATCCTATTACTCTAGATAATACATTACCAACAATAGACATAACTACACCTATTGAAGGTGATAACATAGTTAATGCATCGGAAGATAATGATGTTACCATCTCTGGTACTACTACTGATGTTGAAGACGGACAAACCGTAACCGTTACTTTTAGTGATGGTACAAATACTGTTACCACAACGGCTACTGTAACTGGTAATGCTTGGACTGCGGCAGATGGTGATATTTCGGGCTTAACAAACGGACCTATTACCGTTACTGCAGATGTTACCGATGTTGCTCTTAACCCAGCTACGGATAATGAATCTATTACATTAGATAGTACACTGCCAACAATAGATATTACAACGCCAATTGAAGGTGATAACGTAGTGAGCGGAAATGAAGATAACGATGTTACCATTTCTGGTACTACTACAGGTGTAGAAGATAACCAAACCGTAACTGTTACCTTTTCTGATGGCTCAAATACTGTAACCACTACCGCTACAGTTAGTGGTGGTAATTGGACAGCTACTGATGCAGATATCTCTGGTTTAACTAATGGACCTATTACCGTTACTGCTTATGTTACTGATGTTGCTCTTAACCCTGCTACGGATAACGACCCAATTACTCTAGATAACACATTACCAACAATAGACATAACTACACCTATTGAGGGTGATAATATTGTTAATGCAGCAGAAGATAATGATGTTACTATAACTGGTACAACTACTGGTGTAGAGAACAACCAAACAGTAACCGTTACTTTTAGTGATGGCACAAATACTGTAACCACAACTGCTACTGTTAACGCTAATTCTTGGATAGCTACAGACGCAGATATTTCAGGCTTAACTAACGGACCTATTACCGTTACCGCAGATGTTACCGATGTTGCTCTTAACCCGGCAACGGATAATGACCCTATTAGTTTAGATAATTCTATTCCTGTACCAACTATAGTTATAGATAATGTAACTGCAAATAACTTGGTTACTGCTACAGAGGCTGCAAATGACATTGCAATAACTGGTACTGTAAGTGGAGACTTCAATACTGGAGATACGGTTACAATAACCGTTAACGGTACAGATTATACTGGTACTGTAGATTCTGGTGGTGTTTTTAGTATTGATGTTCCTGGTTCTGAATTACAAGAAGATGCAGATTTAACTATTGAAGGAAGTGTTACAACAACTGATGCTGCAGGAAACTCTAATTCTGCCGCTACTACTAAAACATATAACTTAGATAATGATGGCGATGGTATTACTGATAATATAGATGAAGATGACGATAATGATGGTATTACAGATGTTGTAGAAGGCACTTCAGATTTTGACAATGATGGTGTTCCTAATTATTTAGATTTGGATAGTGATAATGATGGTATACCTGATATTGTAGAAACGGGCAATGGTAACCTAGATTTAGATGGAAATGGATCTATAGACACGGGAGAAAGTAATGTTGGAACTAACGGAATTCCGGATAGCGCTGAAGATGGTGGCGTTGATGGTAATGGGGTTTCAAATGTTCCTGTTGATAGTGATGGGTCTGGAAGTCCTAATTATTTAGATATAGATTCTGATAATGATGGTATCACGGATACCGTTGAATCTCAATCTGATGCTAGTTTAGTTCAAAGTACCGGAAATGATTCTGATAACGATGGTATAGACGATGCTTTTGATACAGATAACGGTGGTTCTTTTACAAATACTCCAGAAAATACAGATGGAGACGCTAACCCAGATTATTTAGATTTAGACAGTGATGATGATGGTATTATTGATAACATTGAATGGCAATCTACTTCTGGATATGTGTTACCTAGCGTAGATGGTGACGGTAACGGACTTGCAGATAATTACGAGACTGCGGCAGGTTCTGGTGTTTCAATTAATCAGCCGGCTAATTCAGACGGTACGGATAGTCCAGATTTTAGAGATTTGGATTCTGATAATGATGGCTTAACAGATTACGTTGAAGCTTATGATGTAGACGCAGATAACTCTGCAGATACAGTACCTACCAATACTGACATTGATAATGATGGTCTAGACGACGGTTTTGATAACAGCACAACGGAACCTAATGGAATTGCAGATCCAAACGGTCCAACAAATAGCAATCAACAAGTATCAACTTTTCCTAACGATCAAGATCCTTTTACTTCTGAAGTAGATTTTAGAGACCCAACAACACACGTAGATCCTATTGATACAGATGGTGATAACGTTAATAATGATATAGATATTGACGATGATAATGATGGTATTTTAGATTATGTAGAATCTTTAGGATTTACACCTACAGATACAAAAGGTGATGCTTGTGGCATACCTGCTGGCTCATTTAATGGAGGTACATATATAGGCGGTGGATCTGGAGCGGGTACAATAGGTGCAGAATACAGATTCTCTACAGTGGTAAGTTCATCATTGGGTGTGTTAGATGCTATTGTAAGAATTACAGATATTGACAATGCAATTTTAACCTCTATAGATGACAGCTCAACTGGTAGTGCAAATGCTTGGCAACCAAGTTTTACAATTGGTGGAGGTGCCGGTGCTACTGGTGGTATATCATTTAATGTGCGTTTAGTTGCAACAGGAACAAATTTTCAAGTTAACCTAATAAGGTTTGGTGGTGTTATCTATGATATTGATGGAGCCAACGCTAGGGAAAGTGTTACCCTAACAAGACCAGGATTGTATGCTATAGACAGCAATTCGTTACTTACGGTATCAGAAAATCTAGCTACAGGTACAGCCACTTTTCAAGGACCTGCACAAACTTGGGATAATATTGATTTTGGTCCAAGATTAGCAGCTTATTTTAATTTTTATGAAACAACAAATTTAGACATCACATTTAGTGGAGAACTACAGCCTAGTTTTTCTTCTAACACTTATTTGGGGTCTGTATTGTTTCAAACTTGTGATATTAACGGTTTATATACTCCAAACAATACTACTTCTTCTAATAATACAGATGGCTCTACAACTACTGCTTCAGGACCTGGAACAGCTCCTGTTTATACTATATATCAAGGTATAGACAGTGATAATGATGGTATAGAAGATCATTTAGATATAGACTCTGATAATGATGGTATACCAGACAATGTAGAGGCACAACCTACAATAGGTTATGTGGCTCCATCAAGTACTTTTGACGCAAACGGTTTAGATACAAATTATCCTAACGGTTTAACTCCTGAAAAGACGGGTATAGATGAAATACCTGATTATTTAGATTTGGATACAGATGATGATGGATTAAGTGATACGGAAGAAGCAGGATTTAATTCCCCTTCAAACAATTTAGATTCTGATGGTGATGGTCTTTTAGATGAGTTTGATGATGTAGATACTTCAGGTGGTTTGTATGATACTAATGACGATCAAAACAATGGAGCACAAGACCTGCCAAATATTGCTATTAATGAAACACCGGAAGTAGACTACCGTGAAGCTGGTATAGCAGATAATGATAATGATGGAATTCCTGATTCGGTTGATTTAGATGATGATAACGATGGAATTCTAGATACAGCAGAAAGTCCTGGTGGCGTTGACCCTAGTGCTGACGATGACAATAATAATATACTTAATTTTAGAGACACAAATGCAACCAATGATTTAAACAATGATGGTATTGTTGATGCATTTGACACTGATGGTGATGGTGTTCCTAACCATTTTGACTTAGATGCTGATAATGATGGTATTTACGATACTGTTGAGTCCGGAAGCAACCAAGCACACTCCAACGGAATAGTAAATGGTGCTGTTGGCACAGACGGTGTTCCTAATAGTGTACAAGATAGCGGACAAGAAAACAGCGGAACAGTTAACTATACTTTAGCTGACTCTGAAAGTACTCCAGACGGAATACCTGACTTTTTAGAATTAGATGCGGATGGTGATTTATGTAATGATGTTACTGAAGCTGGTTTTACAGATCCTAATGGAGATGGTATACTTGGTGACACACCAACAACTGTAAATGCTAACGGAATTGTTATTGATACTGATGTTACAGATGGCTATACCGTTCCTAACAATCTAGACAGCGCAAGTAATTCGCAGTACGATTTTCAACAACCTGGAGTTGCTCCTACTATTGCCAATGCTGCAGACCAACCACAGGACATTATTACAAATGCAGATACATCAGAGTCCTTTTCGGTAACTGCTACGGGAACAAACTTGTTATACCAATGGCAAGTAGATGATCAATCAGGAAGTGGGTTTGTAGATATTGACGATACAAACACTGCTGATATATATACAGGAAGTACCTCGCCTACTTTAACCTTATCTGGAATTACCGTTACTGAAGACGGATATCAATATAGAGTAATAGTTACAGAGCTTTCATATGTATGTTCTCCGGTGGTATCTAACCCTGCTTTACTAACTGTAGATGTAACTAACCCTGTAATTGCTATAGATGTTGTTGCCGTAGATGATATTATAAATGCAGTAGAAGATAATTCACCTGTAACAATTTCTGGTACTACGGATGCTGAAGACGGACAGACTGTAACTGTTAACCTAAACGGTAGCACTTACACTGCTATTGTTTCATCAGGAACTTGGACATTAGATATAACTGCTGCAGATGCTCAAGCACTTGATGCTTTAGAAACAATAATAGCTAACGTATCTGACCTAGCTGGTAACCCTGCTACCCAAGCAACAAGAGATATTATACACGATGTAGATGCCACAATAGATATAACTACACCTATAGAAGGTGATGATATTATAAATGCTGCTGAAGATAATGACGTTACCATTTCTGGTACTACAACCGATGTTGAGGACGGACAAACTGTAACCGTTACTTTTAGTGATGGTACAAATACGGTAACCACAACGGCTACTGTAACCGGTAATGCTTGGACAGCCGCAGACGCAGATATTTCAGGCTTAACTAACGGAACAATTACCGTTACAGCAGATGTTACAGATGTTGCAGGAAACCCTGCTACGGACAACGACCCTGTTACGCTTGAAAATTCGGTGCCAACTATAGACATCACAACTCCTATTGAAGGTGATAATATTGTAAATGCTTCTGAAGATAATGATGTTACCATTTCTGGTACAACTACCGATGTCGAAGATAATCAAACTGTAACAGTCACTTTTAGTGACGGTACAAATACGGTAACCACCACGGCTACTGTAACTGGTAATGCTTGGACTGCGGCAGATGCAGATATTTCGGGCTTAACTAATGGTTCTATTACTGTAACCGCAGATGTTACAGATGTTGCAGGAAACCCTGCTACGGACAATGATCCTGTAACTTTAGATAACACATTACCAACTATTGATATTACAACTCCTATAGAAGGTGATGATATTGTAAATGCATCGGAAGATAATGACGTTACCATTTCTGGTACAACAACCGATGTTGAGGACGGACAAACCGTAACCGTAACTTTTAGTGATGGTACAAATACGGTAATCACAACTGCTACTGTAACCGGTAATACTTGGACTGCGGCAGATGCAGATATTTCGGGCTTAATTAACGGAACAATTACTGTAACCGCAGATGTTACAGATGTTGCAGGAAATCCTGCTACGGACAACGACCCTGTTACGCTTGAAAATTCAGTACCAACTATAGACATCACAACACCTATTGAGGGTGATAATGTAGTTAATGCGTCGGAGGATAATGACGTTACCATTTCTGGTACTACCACAGGTGTTGAGGATAATCAAATTGTAACAGTCACGTTTAGTGACGGCACAAATACTGTGACTACCACAGCTACTGTATCTGGTAATGCTTGGACAGCAACAGACGCAGATATTTCTGGCTTAACTAACGGAACAATTACTGTAACTGCAGATGTTACAGATATTGCACTTAACCCAGCTACGGACAATGATCCTATTACTCTAGATAATACATTACCAACCATAGATATTACAACACCTATTGAGGGTGATAATATCGTTAATGCGTCCGAAGACAAAAATGTTACAATCTCTGGTACTACTACAGATGTTGAAGACGGACAAACAGTAACAGTTACTTTTAGTGATGGTACAAATACGGTAACCACAACGGCTACTGTTACTGGTAATGCTTGGACTGCGGCAGATGCAGATTTATCAGGACTTAATAATGGTGCTATTACCGTTACCGCAGATGTTACAGATGTTGCTCTTAACCCGGCTACGGACAATGATCCTGTTACTCTAGATAACACATTACCAACTATTAATATTACAACGCCTATTGAGGGTGATAATGTAGTTAATGCATCGGAAGATGGTGATGTAACTATTTCTGGTACTACCACAGGTGTTGAGGATAATCAAATTGTTACAGTCACTTTCAGTGACGGCACAAATACTGTGACTACCACAGCTACTGTATCTGGTAATACCTGGACGGCAACAGATGCAGATATCTCTGGATTGACTAACGGACCTATTACCGTTACCGCAGATGTTACCGATGTTGCTCTTAATCCTGCTACGGACAACGATCCTGTTACTTTAGATAACACATTACCAACTATTAATATTACAACACCTATTGAGGGTGATAATGTTGTAAATGCATCGGAAGATAATGATGTTACCATTTCTGGTACTACTACCGATGTTGAAGACGGACAAACTGTAACAGTAACTTTTTCTGATGGTACAAATACGGTAACCACAACGGCTACTGTTACTGGTAATGTTTGGACTGCGGCAGATGCAGATATATCTGGTTTAACAAACGGACCTATTACCGTTACCGCTAATGTTACCGATGTTGCTCTTAATCCTGCTACGGATAATGATCCAATTACCTTAGATAATACATTACCAACAATAGACATAACTACACCTATTGAGGGTGATGATGTTGTAAATGCATCGGAAGATAATGACGTAACAATTTCTGGTACTACTACTGATGTTGAGGACGGACAAACCGTAACCGTAACTTTTTCTGATGGTACAAATACGGTAACCACAACTGCTACTGTAACTGGTAATACTTGGACTGCGGCAGATGCAGATATTTCGGGCTTAACCAACGGAACAATTACCGTTACCGCTAATGTTACCGATGTTGC
The DNA here is from genome assembly GCF_001999725.1 of Cellulophaga omnivescoria. GTDB lineage: Bacteria > Bacteroidota > Bacteroidia > Flavobacteriales > Flavobacteriaceae > Cellulophaga > Cellulophaga omnivescoria. Next base: position 3,962 of record NZ_MDDP01000016.1, on the reverse strand, counting down.
TCTTAATCCTGCTACGGACAACGATCCTGTTACTCTAGATAACACATTACCAACTATTGATATTACAACTCCTATTGAGGGAGATGATGTTGTAAACGCTGCTGAAGATAATGATGTTACCATTTCTGGTACTACCACAGGTGTTGAGGATAATCAAATTGTAACAGTCACGTTTAGTGACGGCACAAATATGGTAACCACAACGGCTACTGTTACTGGTAATGTTTGGACAGCTGCAGATGCAGATATTTCTGGTTTAACTAACGGACCTATTACAGTTACCGCAGAGGTTACCGATGTTGCACTTAATCCTGCTACGGATAATGATCCTATTACTCTAGATAACACATTACCAACTATTGATATTACAACACCTATTGAAGGTGATGATGTTGTAAATGCATCGGAAGATGGTGATGTAACTATATCTGGTATTACTACCGATGTTGAAGACGGACAAACTGTAACAGTAACTTTTTCTGATGGTACAAATACAGTAACCACAACAGCTACTGTTACTGGTAATACTTGGACTGCAGCAGATGCAGATATTTCGGGCTTAACTAATGGTTCTATTACTGTAACTGCAGATGTTACCGATGTAGCAGGAAACCCAGCTACGGATAATGATCCTGTTACTCTAGATAACACATTACCAACTATTGATATTACAACTCCTATTGAAGGTGATGATGTTGTAAATGCTGCAGAAGATGGTGATGTTACCATTTCTGGTACTACTACTGATGTTGAGGATGGACAAACTGTAACAGTAACTTTTTCTGATGGTACAAATACGGTAATCACTACGGCTACTGTTACTGGTAATGCTTGGACTGCGGCAGATGCAGATATATCGGGCTTAACTAATGGTTCTATTACTGTAACCGCAGATGTTACCGATGTTGCACTTAATCCTGCTACGGATAATGATCCTATTACTCTAGATAACACATTACCAACTATTGATATTACAACACCTATTGAAGGTGATGATGTTGTAAATGCATCGGAAGATGGTGATGTAACTATATCTGGTATTACTACCGATGTTGAAGACGGACAAACTGTAACAGTAACTTTTTCTGATGGTACAAATACAGTAACCACAACGGCTACTGTTACTGGTAATACTTGGACTGCAGCAGATGCAGATATTTCGGGCTTAACTAACGGAATAATTACTGTAACCGCTGATGTTACCGATGTTGCTCTTAACCCAGCTACAGACAATGATCCTATTACTTTAGATAATTCACAGCCAATTGTAGATAGCTTTAGTACTTCAGATATTAATCCAGTATTAACAGGTCAAGGAGATGCTAATGAGGCTCTTATTATTGAACTTGATACAAATGGTGATAATATAATAGATGTTACATATGCCGTTACAACTGACTCTGCAGGAAACTGGAGTTTAGATACTGAAACGCAATCGCCAATTAACGGTTCTTTTCCGGTATTGACTGATGAGGATGTTATAGATATTATTGCTACTGATAATGCCGGCAACAGCGGTACTGGAGCTGTTACTATATCTGTAGACTCAGATGGTGATGGACTTACAAATAATGAAGAGGCTACTTTAGGCACAGACCCTAATAACCCTGATACAGATGGCGATGGGATTTCTGACGGACAAGAAATTACAGATGGTACAGATCCTTTAGACGATTGCGATTCTGTAGGTGGTACACCTTTACCAACTAGTGATTGTGATAATGATGGGTTAACTAATGCTGAAGAAGCTTCCATTGGGACTGATCCTAATAATCCTGATTCTGATAATGATGGACTTTTAGATGGTGAAGAAGTAACTTTAGGTACAGATCCTAACAATCCTGATACAGATGGTGATACCATTTTAGACGGACAAGAAGTTACCGATAATACCAACCCGCTTGATGATTGTGAGTCTAACGGTGGTACTCCTCTAGACTCTAGTGATTGTGATATGGATGGATTAACTAACGCGGAAGAAGCGGCTTTAGGTACTGATCCTTTTAACCCAGATTCAGATGGTGATTTAATTTTAGATGGTAAAGAAGTAGATGATGAAACAAACCCACTTGATCCTTGTGATAATATTGGTGGTACTCCTCCTGAAGGTTCTGCTTGTGATATCTCTATTTACAACGACCTTGTGGGGCCTGGTGTAGATGATGGTTACTTTAGAATTATTAATATTGAGCAGTTCCCTAACAATACTGTACAAATCTATAACAGATGGGGTGTTATTGTTTTTGAAACTAATGGATATGATCGTGGTTCTAACGTTTTTAGAGGTATATCTAACGGGAGAGTCGTAATTAATAAAAATGAAGAACTTCCTGCTGGTGTTTACTACTACATTATTAATTACAATAATAACGGACTAAACAAATCTAAAGCCGGATATTTATATCTAAATAGGTAACTTTAAACACAACCATTAAACGCATAAATCATAAATTATGAAAAAATTATTTGTTAGTATTGTTCTTATTTTTCTTGCTGTGCAGAACTCTTCTGCTCAACAAGATGCTCAATACACCCAATATATGTATAACACCATTGCTATTAACCCTGCATACGCTGGATCTAGAGGTGTATTTAGTATTGCTGCACTGCATAGATCGCAATGGGTAGGACTTGATGGTGCGCCTACTACTCAAACTCTTAACCTTAACTCTCCTGTCTCTAGAAGAGTGGGACTTGGACTTTCTGTAGTTCATGATGAAATTGGTAACGGTACCAATCAAGATACGTACATAGATGCTGCTTTCTCATATACAGTTCCTACTGGGGATCAAGGTAAACTATCGTTTGGACTTAAAGCTGGTGGGCATTTCTTAAATCTTGACTTTTCTAAACTTGCTAATTACAGGCAAGAGTCTACCCCTGCTGGATATGATGATATCGAGAAAAAATTCTCCCCTAATTTTGGAGCTGGTATCTATTACCATACTGATAAATTCTATGCGGGTATATCGGTACCTAACTTTTTAGAAACCGAACATTTTGATAATTCAGAAGGACAAAACAGTTCTTTTGTTGCCGTAGAGCGTATGAACTTGTATTTAATTACAGGATATGTTTTTGAACTTAATAGAGACTTAAAACTTAAACCTGCGGCACTTATTAAAGCGGTTAAAGGAGCGCCATTACAAGCAGATTTATCCGCTACTTTTTTACTTAAAGATAAATTTAGCTTTGGAGCGGCTTACCGTTGGGATGCGGCTCTTAGTGCGCTGGTGGGATTTCAACTTAGTGACCAATTAATGCTTGGTTTAGCCTATGATAAAGAAACCACAGACCTTGGAAACACATCTTTTAACGATGGCTCTTTTGAAGTATTTTTAAGGTACGAGCTAAGATCAAGATATAAAAAAGTAATTACCCCTAGATTCTTCTAAAAAAACAAAACAAATGAAATTTAAATACATAACACTTGCCTTTTTGTTTTGTTGTGCTTTTACAAATGCACAAACTAAAAAAGAGAAAAGGGCCGATGATAAGTTTGAAAGCTACCAATACGCAGAGGCTATTGACGTTTATGAAAGACTTATTGACCTAGGATATACTTCTGAAACAATTTACAGAAAACTAGCGAACTCTAATTACCTTAATGCTAGGTATGAAAATGCTGCTAAATGGTATGAAAAACTAGTTAATTTAGAAGGTGCTAACCTTGATCCTGAAGAAATTTACAAATATGCTTTGTCTTTAAAGTCTATTGGTCAATACAACAAGTCGGACGCTTGGATGCGTAAGTTTGATGACTTAAAACAATACGATTCTAGAGCTTCATTATTTGAAAACAACACAGATTATCTTAACGTAATTGAAAAAAACTCCGGTAGGTACAACATTAAAAATTTAGAAATGAACTCTAGTGTTTCTGAATTCTCTCCTGCTTATTATAATGATAAATTAGTTTTTTCCTCGGCAAGAGATACTGGTGTGGTGCGTAGGTCTATTTT
>NZ_MDDP01000015.1 GCF_001999725.1 Cellulophaga omnivescoria | reverse complement strand
AGTATATTAACATAAAAAAATCTTAAAATTTAAAAAATAAAAAAGCACCAAAACACAGGTGCTTTGGTACTTTTTAGCAACAACCTACAACTAAACTCTACAAAAGTTGTACTTATAAATATTATAGTATTTACTTATAAATTAGCTATTTTTTGTTCCATATTTGGTCCAAGTTCATAAATAGCACCTGTTAATTCTGCCTTTAATTCCTCTACTTTTTTTGTGTTACCTGCTGCTTTAAAAATTTCTGCCGAACTATATAAAATATGTGGTTCAAAAGTTTTTCCTTCAATATGTTTTTCAACAATTGTAACCGCGTTAGCTATATTTCCTTTTTTAAATAAACTATGCGCTAGCAACATATAAGACTCTGGAGTTTTTCTGTTATTTACCTCTTCCTTTGCTATATCTAAGGCTTTCCCGTATAAATCTGTATAATCTAAATAAAAGTTAACATTATAGGCGTTATACATTGCACCATAAGCTGGATTTTCTACTGCTTTAATGTATCTATCCATATTTTTTAACTTCTCAAACTTATTGTTTTGGTATTCTGCTATTTCTGCTTTTAGCAAATAATAGTCTGGAGCATTATACGTTTTGTTAATTGCATTTAAAATACGAAGTGCCTCTACTGGTTTACGCTCATATGAAAAAACAATCCAAGCTATTCCTTTTTTTGCATATGCATTATGAGGTTCTAAAAAAAGAGATTTTAAATAATAGTTATAAGAATCCTTAATCCTTCCGGCGTGACCATAGTAATCTGCAATATTAGTATAAGACCACACTTTTAAGTTGATATTATTAGACATTTCTGCTATTTGCTTTGCTTTTTCCATATAAGCTATAGTAGCATCTAAATCTCCTTTATAGTCTTTCCATTTTGCTATTCTAATTAAATAGCCAAAACTATTTTTATCTTTAAGTAAAGCTAAGTTTTCTTGGGCTTTATTATACTCTCCAAGTTCCATATAAACATCAAATAAAAGACTTTTTGTTTCTTCTACTCCACTTCCCATATTTTTAGCAGCTAATGCCATTTGCAATGCTTCTTTAAATCTATGCTGAGAAATATAATTGCGCCCCAAAGACCTATAAAAATCTGCTTTATTAACCGCCGATATTTCTACTGCTTTAGTTAGACACTGCTCTGCTTTTTTTAAATATTCTATTTTTCCCGTGTTTTTAAAGTACCTATTGTACTCTTGCGCAACCATACCAAAGCTGGCAATTTGCATACTGTCTGGTTTTATTTTTGAGTTCCACAACTCATATTGTCTAGATGTTGTTTTTTCTGCATCAACCTTTAAAAATGCATTATAATCTTTGGCATTTGTAACTGTTGTATTACCATCTAAATTACAAGAAGCAAAAGTAATTAAGAGTATAAATAAGGCGAAATTTTTCATTTTTTAAAATTTTGTAGAGTTAAAAATAAGTTGAGAAAAAGGGAGGTTAAACCTCCCTTTCAATTAGTACGTTTTTAGTTTTCTGGAGTTCCTAAAAAAGGAAAATCAGTAGAAACTGTTGCTGTTAAGCTAACACCATCAGATGTTAAACGAGGTAAGTCTGCTGTACCATCACCATCTGTGTCTTGACCACTAAAACGGTCTCCTTCTTCTCCTCCAAAAAGTAGTATTAAAGAAACATCAATAACGTCATCTGTAATAAGTCTTCCAGTTAAAGCAACTTCATCACCATCTGGCACAAGAACTCTACCATCACCATCGTTATCTGTACCTGGATTAAAATATGTGGTTGGTAAATTAGGAGCAACTTCTAACACATCTGCTGCTAAATAGCCTGTTAACGAAGCCGCATCTAAACCTAAAATATTATTCTCATAATTTACATCTGCAGGATCTGCTCCTAATAAATTAGCGTAAACATCATGATATTGTTCTAATCTAGCCTCAAAACCAGCCTGAAACATAGCACCCATTTCTGATGGTATAGTAACATTTTGTGCATCTTTTACACTGGCTTGTCCTTCCATATCAAAAGACAAAACTGTATTAATTCCTGGTCTACCCATATGGTCTACTTGAGTGTAAGTTCCAGAAAAATCTATTGTTTGTGGTTCCATCTCCATATCTCCATTATCATCATCAGAACAAGATGCTATAGTTAATACAGCTCCAAAAGCTAAGGCCAGATGTTTTATATTATATAATTTCATAATTGTAAGTTTTTAGTATTATTATTTTTTGTTTGTAGTTACCCAAGTTTTGTAAACTTCTAAACCTAATGCATTAGTTGCAGTAGTTGTACCTAACATAGTGTTAGGAATTTCTATAGCAATAGACATTGTATTTGCACCGTTAAAAGTATCTGTAGCTTCACCTACAGCCTTAAAACCTTCTGGTGCCATACCGCCTATAACAGCATTAAACTGTGTAAAGTCAAAAAAGAAAGCATCCTGTCTTGGACCAGCAAATAACTTAACACCATTAGATAATTCTTCAACCGTTGCAGTAGCACCAGAAATAGCAACAGAACCTAAAGGAGCATCTACCATAACTTCACCATTTAAACCAGTAGCAGATGGCGCTATAGGTCCAAAAAAGTACATTTTACCATCTCTAGGTATAGCTTGTATTACCAAATCTTCTATTAAATCGCCATCACGATCAATATTTATTTCTGTTAGTACGCCTTCATCAAAAGTACCATAAGCTAAATCTGGTAAAACATTAGTTTGTAGGTCTACTACAAATACGGTATTGTCTGAACCCGTTGTTGGCTCAAAAGCATAAAAATCTGCAATATCTGCAGTTTGTCCTGTAGTAGACGGAGCATCAATATGATCTGCCGCTACTAATACTACACCCACTATTGCTAGCAAGCATACAACTAATAAATTTCTGTTTTTTCTCATTGTAGTATGTTTTAATTATAATTCACCCCTACTTACGGAGCTTTAAAAAGTAGGGTTTGGTTTTTAATTGTTAAAATTTTGTTAAACAGAAATAAAGCCTAAATTGCATATAAACAATATATAGTTTAGCAAAAAAAATAAGTTATGAACCCGTCGGCTTCTGGTTGGATAGATAAGTTTGGACAAATAGCAACAAATAGTACTGTTGCGCATACTAATTTTGAAGAATTATACAGTAGTCTTTGTACTACAGGTTTTATTTATGGGATACACGTAAAATGGCTACAATTTATCCCAATTACCCATACACCAACAGAAGATGAAAATGCAAAAGCTAACTTAATTTCTGCCCTATATTTTACATACATTTTAGAAACTAAGGACAAAAATTACGGAACATTTATAACTAAATTAATTAATTTTTACGAAGCCCTAGATGTTAGCTCTAGCTTTTTTGATACCATTTTTACAGGCTCAAAAGCAAGTAACAAATTAGAGGCAATTATAAAATCTAGAGTTTTTTTAGAAGATAATTTAATAAACAAAACCTTTGGAAGTACAGTTACTAATACTTTATTATTTGTTGATGTGTTACTTTTTAAGCATTATTTAATTGACCAAAAAGATATAAAAAAGTATGCAGAAGAACTAGAGTATATATTAATAAACCTTGTGCACCACACCTTAAATTCCAAACAACAACAAAAATATGATGAGCGACTAAGCTATTTATTTATTGCCTCATTATCATTTTTACCAGACGATTATCATCATTTTGATGCGCATTATAGAGACCGATTAATTAATAAATTTAGTCCAGAAGTATACCAATATTTGATGGATATAATTTGCGTAACAGCTTGGGAAGATTTAACCTTAGACTACAAAGAATCTGAGTTTGTTTTTGGCATTGCAAAAGACCTAAATTTAAAAGAAAAAGAAGTTGAAAAATCTATTGAAAAAGTAGCTATTTTTTTCAAAGAAAATGCAAAAAAAATTCCACATTTAAAGGACCATAATTTAGCAGAAAAATTTTATGAGAACACCTCTAAATTTGCTAATAAATTAATATTAAGAAACAGCAAAAGATTGCAAAAAGAACTAGCAGAAAGTAAAGAATTAGTTGCGTTAATATCTAAATCTACCATTACAAATTTAAGTGTTGAAGAGAAGAGAAAAGTACAAAACCAATTGCTAGATATTTTTAAGAGCATACCATCTTTAGCAATATTTATGCTACCAGGAGGTGCAATTTTATTACCAATTTTTATTAAATTGATACCTAAATTACTACCATCTTCTTTTGATGAAAACAGAATTGAATAATAAGCAATAATTATACAAAAAGGCTAATATAGATAAATCTTATACTAGATTTATTAATGATATTAATAAATTTAAGTCCAGTTATTTAAATACATCTACTCCAACCATAACTTAAAGTCTTTTACCTTCTCTCTGCTTACTATAATTTCAGAATCATTATACTTATTTAAAACAATTTTTAGTCTAGAATTGGTGTAAGATACTATATCTTTTATATAATTTACATTAATATAAAATTTACGACTAACTCTAAAAAAGTTTTTTGGTTCTAACTCAGATTCTAAATTCTCTAAGGTAACATCTAACAAATAATTTCTACCATCGGATGTTGCGGCATAGGTTCCTTTATTCTCACTAAAAAAACACTCTATCTCATCTGCATTTATAATTTTTAAATGCTGCCCAACTTTTACCGTAAAGCGCTTTTTAAACTCACGCTCTATTGGGTTTACAAGCAGCTTTTTTATATCATCAAAATCTACTGATATTTTAGGGTTAGATGCAGTCATATTTTTATACTTATTAACTGCAACTTCTAGCTCCTCATCATCAATTGGTTTTAGTAAATAATCAATACTATTTAATTTAAAAGCTTGCAGTGCATATTCGTCATACGCAGTGGTAAAAATAATAGCACTTTTTACATCTACTTGCTCAAAAATTTCAAAAGACAATCCATCCGATAATTGTATATCTAAAAAAATTAAATCTGGATGCTTATTTTCATTAAACCAAATTATAGATTCTTCAACCGAGTGCAACATAGTAGAAACTGTTACATTTAATTCTGCAAGCAACCTACTTAGTCTTCTTGCTGCTGGTTTTTCATCTTCAATAATTATTACGTTCATTGGTTTGGTTATTTTATGGTGATGGCAAAATAGAAAAAAATTATATTAATGATGCCAATTCTACTTTTAAAAAATTAATTTTATTTACTTACTACAAGTATTTTGTTTGCTCATCTTCTTCCATATATTTTTCAATTTGCCTTTGTTCCCAATCTTTAAAAAACTGAAACTTATCTTTAAAAACATATAGTCCGTGGCAGGTTAATCCAAACAACCAAAGCAATGGCATAACGGTCATATTAACATCTATCCAAGTAGAGATGTTTTTTCCTACAGAAACAGATTCAATTGGAAAGATATCAAAAAGTCTAAATCTGACAATTAGCACTACAATATTTACGACTAAAAACCAACCTAAATGATTATAAAAATCTTTAATTTCTTTTACTTTCTTCTCTGCTCTTTCTAACTTACTTAATGGTGCTTTTTTCATCTTATTTCTTTTTTAAAAAGTCATCTGACTCCCTTTTTTCTTTTTCCATATACTTTTCAATCTGACGCTTTTCCCATTCTTTACTAAAAAATGGTAATGAGCCGTGAACTTTAGAGTAATGTGCTACTAAACCTATTCCCCAAAAAAACGGTGTAAAATATGTACCTATATTTAAAAATCCGTTCCAACCAGAACTAAAAATAACACTACCTACAATAAACAGATTTACTAAAATAAACACCGTTAAATGAATGTAAAACCCTTTAAGTTCTTTTATTTTTTCTTTAGCCCTTTCTAGCTTTTCGTTTCTATATTGCTCATTATAATTTTCCATTACCTCCATTTTTTATTGTTTTCTTCTTCCTCTTTCATTAACTGATTAATTTTCTTTTGCTCCCAGTCTTTACCCATAAACGGAAAAAAGCTAAATACTTTTATTGCTTTAAAAATTAAGCTTATACTTAAACCTAGTACTACCCATAAAAACCAAGGGTTGCTAAATTTGTTTAGGTAATAATTTATAGCGGCTACTATGGCTATTGTAAACACAGATGATATTACTTTGTTATAAAACTCTTTTTCATCTTTTACACGTTCTTTAGCTCTTGCGTATTTTTCTTGGTTGGTATTAATTTCCATAGTTATTTTTTTAGATGGTTGGTATATTTATTTTTAAAACTTATCGTCTTCCATATATTCTCTAATCTTGCGATTTTCCCAGTTTTTACCAAATAATGGATTATAACCAAAGGCCTCCATACCGTGTGCAGTTAGTCCTAATCCCCATCCAAAGGCAGGAAATACTGACCACGGAAAATCTGTTGTTTGGTAATTTAACCATATTAAAAAAGGAATAACAAAGCAATAGGCTACTAGGTTGTATGTAAATCCTTTTATTTTTTCTACTCTTTCTTTTGCTCTTTGATAGCGTTTTTCGTCTAAATGAACTTTTTGTGTTTCCATAGTTGATACTTGTTTGGTTAAAATTGGCAAATGAACACTAAATTCTGTTTCGCCTTTATTAATAATTACTGTTCTGTCTGTTAACATTTGGTAACGTTGGTGTATATTTTTAAGCCCTACACCACTGCTCTTTTTTACTACTTTTTTCTCTTGTAAATTGTTACTTACAATTAGCATATTATCTACTTCTTCAACCTTTAAACGCAGTGGTTTGTTGGATGATACTATATTGTGTTTTACAGCATTCTCTAATAATAATTGTAATGATAACGGTATTATTTTTGCATCTGGGTTGCTACTTTTTTCAGGTACTTCAAAAACAATACTATCTTCAAATCTCATTTTTAATAACCGTATGTAGGTTTTAGCAAAACGTAACTCCTCATCTACAGTAACCAAATCTTTATTTTTTTGCTCTAAAACATACCTGTATACTTTAGATAATGATGTGGTAAACTTTTGAGCCTGAAAAGGGTCTTCTTCTATTAAACTAGTTAACACATTAAGGCTATTAAATAAAAAATGCGGATCTAATTGATTTTTTAAAGCATCAAACTTTGCAGATGCAGTACCTGCTATAATTTTTTGCTCCTTTATTTTAGAGTCTTGAATGTACTTATAAAAATAGTAAGCGTGCAATGCTAAAGAAACCACTATAGATATTAACAACGTAATAAAATATGGTGACAACGTTTGGTTGCTTACATAATACTCTACGCTATTTCCAAAAAGCACAATTGCTATTATAAACTTTACAACTGCAAAAGCAATAAGTGTTAGTATTATAGATCCAAATGCACCAAGCCAAAGTCTTTTTTTGGGTTGTTTCTCCCAACTATATATGTTAGATATATATTGAAAGTAATATGAATTTACCATACTTAAAACAAAAGAGTAAAGAAAGGTAATTGCTATGCCGCGTAATATTTTAATTAAAGAAAAACCGTCTCCAATACTTCCTAATACATTTATAACTGATATTATAATTGTAATAATAATACTTAGCTTTAATATCTTTTTTATATTGAACATTTTAATATTTGATTTTGCTCTAATTTAGTAAATAATTACTGTTTTAATCTGATACAAAGTTGAAGCATTAGTTACTTTTTACAAATAATTTAAAACCCAATTGTAAATATTTACAGATGAGTTGTAAAAAATTAATACAATCCTGCAATTAAAGCACAAAACCAATAATTTTTAAGGCTGTAAAGCAAAACAAACTACTATCTTTGCTACAAGAGACGTAATTATAATGAAAGAAATACAGGCTACCAGAATTAACAAATACCTTAGTGAAGTTGGTTATTGTTCTCGCCGAGCGGCAGACAAACTTATAGACCAAGGACGTGTAACTATTAATGGTAAAATACCAGAAATGGGCACCAAAATAGTTCCTACAGATGAAGTACGCGTAGATGGCAAATTAATATCTGAACCCAAAGAAGATTTTGTGTACCTAGCATTTAACAAACCCGTTGGCATTGTTTGTACTACAGATACACGTGTAGAAAAAGATAATATTATAGACTATATAAATTACCCAAAACGTATTTTTCCTATTGGCAGGTTAGATAAACCTAGTGAGGGTTTAATATTTTTAACTAATGATGGAGATATTGTAAACAAAATTTTACGCGCTAGAAATCATCACGAAAAAGAATACATTGTTAAAGTAGATAAAGTTATAACAGATGATTTTGTACACCAAATGAGCAATGGCATTCCAATATTAGATACCATTACCAGAAAATGTAAAGTAGAAAAATTAAGTAACTACGAGTTTAAAATTATACTTACACAAGGTTTAAATAGACAAATTAGGAGAATGACAGAGTATTTGGGATACAATGTTGCAAAATTAAAACGTGTTCGTATTATGAATATTTCCTTAGATATGCCAGTTGGTACTTATCGTGAGTTTACCAAAGAAGAATTAAAAGAAATTAACAGACTGGTATCTACATCTGCTAAAACTTATAAAGATGAATAAAAAAATTATTGTTACACTAGCTTTAATTTTTTCATTTGCTACAACCAAGCTTATAAGCCAGTCTGTAAAAGCAATGACCTACAATATAAAGTATGACAATACTGGTGACACAATAAACAATTGGAACCTTAGAAAAGCTAAAATGGTAGCTTTAATACAGCATTACAAGCCGTCTTTTTTAGGTATACAAGAAGGTTTACACAACCAAGTGAGCTACCTAAATACCAATTTACCCAACTACAATTACATAGGGGTTGGTAGAGATAATGGTAAAGAAAAAGGAGAATACAGTGCTATTTATTACAGTAATGAGTTTAAACCTGTAACTTCTAATACCTTTTGGTTATCTAAAACACCAAATAAAGTTTCTGTAGGTTGGGACGCCGCAATGGAACGTATTTGCACTTATGGCTTATTTCAACATAAAAAAACAAAACAAAATTACTGGGTATTTAATGCACATTTTGACCATATTGGTATTGAAGCACGTAAAAATTCTGCTAAACTAATTATTGAAAAAATTAAAAGTCTTAACACCAATAACTACCCAATTATTTTAATGGGAGATTTTAATGTAACTCCTACTGAAGAAGCCATTACAACCATTACCAATTACTTAGTAGACAGTTACAAAAACAGTAAAACTAAACCTTACGGACCAAAAGGTACTTTTAATGGTTTTACAGACCGTGTATTAGACCACAGAATAGATTATGTTTTTGCAAAAAATTTGAATGTATTATCCGTAACAATTATAGATGATAGATTAGATAATAACAAACATATATCAGACCATTTACCAGTATTAGCAACATTTAACAAGTAAAATAATGTATATACCACCAAGCTACCAAAATAACAATACAGAAGAAATTAAAACCTTTGTTAAAAACAATAGTTTTGGTATACTAGTAAACCAAACTAATGGCAAACCTTGGGCAACGCATATACCTCTAGAATTACAAACAAAAAACGAAAAAGACATACTTGTTGGGCATATTGCAAAAGCTAATCCGCAATGGCATAATTTTAAAGATAACCCAGAGGTGCTTTGTATTTTTAATGGTCCACATAGTTATATATCTTCTTCTTGGTATAAAGATGAAGAAGTACCTACTTGGAACTATATTGCAGTACACATTTATGGCAAAATTACTATTGTAGATAAAGACACTGCAATGAAAGGACTTAATGATTTGGTTAATAAATATGAGCAAGCATCAGAATGTCCGTTACATTTAGATAATTTATCTAAAAGTACACTAGCACAAGTAAATGGTATTATTGCTTTTGAAATTGAAATAACAGATATACAAGCTACCTACAAACTCTCACAAACACGAGAAGAAGACAAACCAAAAATAATTGAAGAGTTAGAAAAAAGAGATGCTGGCAGCAAGGAAATAGCAAAACATATGAAAAAGTAATTATTATTTATTTTGTATTTTTAAGTATGATAATTTATTACCGCAAACCTTTAGTATTTAAACTAATAGTACTTGTATTTTTAGCTACACAAACTATGTCCTGTGCTAGCGATACTAACAATGACGTTAATAAACCAAATGAAGAGCCACAATTAATAGATCCTGTGGTTTTTACTGCCATTGGCGATGTACCTTACAACGATTTCCAAAGAGACTCTTTACCAAAAGTAATTGCTGCACATAATGCAAGGGCAAACTCTAGTTTTGTAATTCACGTTGGAGATATAAAACCAGGAGCAGGATCCTGTACAGAAGATGTTTATGTAGATGTAAGCAACCTTTTAAAGCAATTTTCAGTCCCTACTTTTATTGTTTTAGGTGATAATGAATATAATGATTGTATAAACCCAGAAGAAGGGTTAGCCTTTTGGAACACCCATTTTTTTAAATTTAACACTAACTGGAACTTTACTCCTACTGTAAGTTACCAACAAAAACGACCAGAGAACTTTAGTTGGGTACAAAACAAGATACTATTCTTAGGCATTAATATTGTTGGTAGCAATGTACATAATGTAACAGAATGGGAAACTAGGCTTACGGATGACGCCAATTGGGTGCAACAACATCTGCAAGCAGAAAAAGACAATGTAAACGCCGTAGTTGTTTTTGGACACGCAAATATTACAGAAGGTGATCCTACCAAGTTTAATACATTTACCAGTGCTTTTAGAAGCAGTGCAGCCGCTTTTAAAAAACCAGTGCTATATTTACAAGGAGATGGTCACTTTTGGTTTACCAACAAACCTTGGCCAGAAAAAAATATTACACGCGTACAAATAGATGGCGGACACAGAGCTGTAGAAGTTACCGTAGATCCAAACAAGAGTAACCCGTTTAGTTACAATCGTACTTTTTTAGATTAAAAACAGCTTTCATTTTTCTCCCCACAACACCTGTTTTTATTTCGTAGTAGTACACCACACTTTTTAGACTTTCTACTTTTTAAATTTAGTTTCTGTTTTCTTTCATCTACATTCTTTTCTTCATATTTCATCAATTTAAACAAACAATTTACAATTCAGCCTAAAAAAATTACAGTTCGGTTTATTACATTTTAAAAAACTGAAGTACTGCTGCATCTTTGTATCATAATCAACAATAAAAACACAAACATTATGAGAACTTTAGGATTACTTTTAGCTTTATTTATAACAACAATTACTGTAAACGCACAAAAAGAAAAAAAAGCAGAAACATTTACAGTTACCGTTACAATAGACAACGTTTTAAATGATAATGGAACAGTTATGGCTGGTTTACACTCTTCAGAAACTTTTATGAGAGGATCAGGGCTGCAAGATAAAATTACCACTATAAAAGATGGTAAGGTAACCATAGTTTTTAAAGATGTTAAACCTGGTGAGTATGCTATTTTAGCAATGCATGATGAAAATAATAATAAGCAGATGGACAGAGAAGCAAACGGTATGCCTAAAGAAAGCTATTGCATATCTGGATCACCAACTCCATACGGTCCACCAACATTTTCTGAAGCCAAATTTAATGTAATAGATACAGATTTAGAGTTTGCACTTAGGTTTTAATAGTTATAAAAATTAAGAATAAAAAAAGGAGATAAATAATTTTATCTCCTTTTTTACGTACAATTTGGTTACAATCATCTATTCTTCTAACCAAGCATTCATCATCCAAATTGTTTTTTCCTGCTCAGCTATAAAGTCACTCATTAAAGAGTTTGTCCCTTCATCATTAGCCTCACCAGATATATCTAATACATCGCGTTCTATAACCAACAATTCTTTTAAAGAATTTACAATTAATTTTATAGCCTCCACATCTACAGAAATATTTTTGCCTACCGGTAATTTAGAAACCGACATATAATCTTCAAAAGTGTGCAATGGTTTTCCTCCTAGGGTTAAAATACGTTCTGCAATCATATCTACTTTTTCATTTGCATCAGTATATAACTCTTCAAACTTAATATGTAAATCAAAAAAGCGTCTACCTCTAATATTCCAGTGAACACCTCTTAAATTTTGGTAATAAACCTGGAAACTAGATAGTAAAACATTTAATTTACTGTTTAGCTCTTTAGCTTTTTCTACTTCTAATCCTATACTGTTTAATTCCATAATATTTATCTTTTTTGTGATACCACAAAGTTAGTTAGTATTTACTATTTTTGGTGCTGATTAAAATCATTTGTTTTTATAATTTTATAGCTATAACCTATTAAGAATGACAATAACTCAACTACAGTATGTATTGGCTGTTGCCAAATACCAAAACTTTACACTTGCCGCCGAAAAAAGCTTTGTTACACAGCCTACTTTAAGTATGCAAGTTCAAAAGTTAGAAGATGAGCTAGACATTCAGATTTTTGACCGAAGTAAAAAACCAATTTCTATTACAGAGGTGGGACAAAAAATAGTTGAACAAGCTAAAAATATTGTAAACGAAGCAGACCGTATAAAAGATATTGTAGACCAAGAAAAAGGATTTGTTGGTGGTGAGTACGTTTTAGGTATTATACCAACCATTATGCCAACACTTTTACCTATGTTCTTAAAAGCCTTTATTTCTAAATTTCCAAAAGTAAACCTGGTTATAAAAGAGCAAAATACAGACACACTTATTAGAAATTTACAAGACGGACAAATAGATGCTGCTATTGCTGCAACACCACTAGAAATTGAATTTATTAAGGAAAGGCCTTTGTATTATGAGCCATTTGTTGGTTATATACCAAAACAACACAGACTCTCTTCTATAGAAAAATTAACACCTCAAGAATTAGATATTGACGATGTTTTACTTTTACAAGATGGACATTGTTTTAGAGATGGTGTAATTAACTTATGCAAATCTCCTAAAAACTCTGTAGTAGAACATTTTAGGTTACAAAGTGGTAGTTTTGAGACCTTAATTAATTTATCTAATGAAGGTTTAGGTATGACTTTATTACCTTATTTAAACACATTGGAATTAGATGAGAAAAAGAAAGAGAACTTAAAACATTTTGAAGCCCCATCACCTGCCAGGGAAGTTAGTTTAATTTACCATAAAAAAGAATTAAAAATACAAATTACTAATGCACTACATGATGTAATTACAAGTGTTGTACGTGGTGCAATTGCTTTTCAGGATGTAAAAATTATTAGTCCGGTTAACAAAAAATAAAAGCTAAATAAATTAAAAAAGCCACCGTAATGGTGGCTTTTTAGGTATTTACTATTTTTTGATGTAAATCATACACTGCCTTAGTTCTGGTTTATCTGTAGTAAAAGAGTTTAACCAAACTTTAAGCTCATCTACCTCGTAAGGCAGTAATCTTGAAATTGCTTTTTCTAGCTCTTTGCAAAACAACTTAGAATCAAAACTTACTTTTTGCAAAACAGTTTTAGTGTAATCAAACATTGCTCTTGCCATATTTATAATTATTAAATTATTATTCCATAAATTTAACGATAAAACCTGAAAAAAGTATCTAAATAAAGTGTTAAAAATCATAGTTATCAAAAAAAATAATACGTAATGACCTACAATACCATATTTTACAATAACTATAGAAGTTTTATTTATTGTATAATTTTGATGTTTTTGGTTGGTTGCGCAAGTACTAAACAAAAAATTTCAAAAAACACTAATTCTATAATTAGTAACAGTCTTTTAAAAAATCACTTTATAGGTATAAAAGTTTATGATCCGGTGCGAAACAAAACTATTTTTGAAAAAAATAGCACCAAATATTTTACCCCAGCAAGTAACACCAAAATATTTACGTTATACACAACTTTAAAATTAGTGCCAGAATTTAGCCCTTTATTAAAGTATGCTATTGCAAATGACACTACTTATATACAAGGAACTGGAAACCCAACAACACTCCACCCATATTTTAAGGATAGCACAGCTATACATTTTTTAAAAAAACAGAAAAATATTGCGTTAAACGTAAACAATTATATATCTGGTAAATTTGGCAGCGGATGGGCTTGGGAAGATTTTGATGCCTCCTTTTCTCCAGAACGTGGTGGTTTACCCTTATATGGCAATGTACTAAGTATATATAAAAAGGGATATTTATCTACATATCCAACCTACTTTAATGATAGTATACGTGTTACACCATATAATTTTAAAAGAAATTTAATAAAAAATATATTTTATATAAATACTAACTTAATAGATACTGTAACAATTCCTTTTAAAACAAGTAATAAACTTACAAAAGACTTATTAGAAAAGGCAATTAATAAAAAAATTATAATTACAGATAAAAAGGCAAACACAGAAAAAAATACACTTTATGGTGTAGCTACAGATTCTATTGCAAAACGAATGATGCACCTTAGTGATAATTTTTTAGCCGAACAATTATTAGTTATGGCATCTAACACTTTATCGGATACTTTAAGTACAAACAAGGCAATAAAACATATTTTAAAAACAGATTTAGCAGATATAGAACAGCAACCTCGTTGGGTAGATGGCTCTGGCCTATCTAGATACAATTTATTTACACCTGCATCATTTGTAAAAGTGTTGCACAAAATGTACAAAGAGGTCCCCCAAAAAAGACTATTGAAGCTTTTTCCTGCAGGTGGTAAATCTGGAACCCTAAAAAACTGGTATAAAGGCAACCCAACACCGTACGTATATGCAAAATCTGGTAGTTTAGGTAACAACTATA
This sequence comes from Cellulophaga omnivescoria, assembly GCF_001999725.1. Taxonomy (GTDB): domain Bacteria; phylum Bacteroidota; class Bacteroidia; order Flavobacteriales; family Flavobacteriaceae; genus Cellulophaga; species Cellulophaga omnivescoria. Next base: position 136,863 of record NZ_MDDP01000015.1, on the reverse strand, counting down.
GTTTAAGCGGCTACCTAATTACAAAATCTGGGAAAACAATAATTTTTAGCTTTATGAACAACCATTTTAAAGCAAAAACTTCTGATGTAAAAAAACAAATACAAACTGTTTTAGAACTAATAAGAGATACTTATTAATTATGTGTTCACAAGCAAAAAACTAATAATTGGTTCTTTTCTTTTTACAATTGTGTTCATTATTTGGTTAGAACTTTTATAAGTTATAAATAAGTAATTTGTTTTAGATTATTACCAGATCTAAAACCTATTATCACCATCTAAAAGATCTCCTAAACCTCCTAACAAACTACCTTCTCCCCTGTCTTTTCCTCCTTTAGGAACAGAAGCTAATACACGGCCAGCTAGTCTGCTAAATGGTAAAGATTGTATATAAACAGTACCTGGTCCACGTAGTGTAGCAAAAAATAACCCCTCGCCGCCAAAAACAGTATTCTTAATTCCGCCTACAAACTCTACATCATAATTTATGGTTTGAGAAAAGCCTACAATACAACCTGTATCTACCTTTAAAACTTCACCTGCAGCCAATACTTTTTTAGCCATAGTGCCGCCTGCGTGTACAAATGCCATTCCATCTCCTTCTAACTTTTGCATAATAAAACCTTCACCACCAAAAAGACCACGACCAAGTTTTCTAGAAAATTCTATACCAACAGACACTCCCTTAGCTGCGCATAAAAAAGCATCTTTTTGACAAATAAATTTTCCATTTTTTTCAGATAAATCTATTGGTAATATTTTTCCAGGATAAGGAGAAGCAAAACTTACTTTTCTTTTATTTGATCCAATATTTAAAAAGGCTGTCATAAATAAACTTTCACCAGTTAACATTCGCTTTCCTGCCGAAAAAATTTTACCCAAAACACTAGTATCTTGGTTAGAGCCGTCTCCAAAAATGGTATCCATTTTTATATCAGTATCCATCATCATAAAACTACCAGCTTCTGCTACAACAGCTTCTTGCGGGTCTAATTCTATTTCTACATACTGCATTTCTTCTCCATAAATATGGTAATCTATTTCGTGTGCATTCATTTTTATATTTTGATTTTGATTGACACTAATAGGTAGCAACAAAAAAGAGAATGTTACATATTTTTAAAAAATTATTTCTTTAAACGCACTGTCCAGTCAAAATTAAAAGTAGAAACCACCACTCCATCTGTATTAACACCAACAGATTTCATTGTAAATATTTGCCCTTCCCCTGTTGCAATAGTTTTTTTAATTGCATCTTCTATTAAGTGGCCATCTTCACAAGTAAAAGTAATTCTTCCTGTAGCTTTTTTAGTAAATGTGGCATTATTACTAGCTACCAACATAGATATTTTTCTACCGCTTTTTTCTATTTGGTCTATTACCATTATCCCTGTTGCGTACTCTGCAGCCATACCTTGTACTGCCCAAAACATAGAGTTAAATGGGTTTTGGTTAAACCACCTGTGCTTTACGGTAACAACTGCTTTTTTCTCATCAATGTGTTTTAAACGTACACCACACCACCAAGCAGATGGTAACTTAAAAAAATTGAATACGTTATATTTTAATGTGCTATTTGCCATTCTGTTTTTTATAATTTTTATAAAAGTATTGAAAATAGTTGAATCTATAAATGTTAAAGTAAAGTTAATTTTTAGTACTATGTTTTGCATAATACCTTTTTAAAGATATATATTTGCATAAGAAACTAACAAGTTAGAGTTATAGAAATTAATCAATTCTGTAAAAAAATAATTCAACGGAGTTTGTTCATCAAATCAAAAACAGCCCGCTTCTTATACGGGTTTTAAAAGAATATCTAAACTATGAAGATAGAAAACACAAAGGCACAAATGCGCAAAGGTGTTTTAGAGTATTGTATCCTCTCTATACTAAAAGGAGAAGATAAGTATACCTCTGAAATTCTTTCTACACTAAAAGATGCCAAAATGCTAGTTGTAGAAGGTACTATTTACCCATTATTAACCAGACTAAAAAATGCTGGTTTACTAACCTACCGTTGGGAAGAGTCTACATCCGGACCACCAAGAAAATACTATGCACTTACAAAAACAGGCGAAGAATTTTTAACAGAATTAAACACTACCTGGGACGAGCTTAGAAATGCAGTAAACCTAGTTACCAACTCAAAAAAAACGAACAATGAATAAGACTATAAACATAAACTTGGCTAACTTATTCTTTCATATAGACGAAGATGCTTATCGTAAACTAGATACCTATTTAAAAGCTATAAAACAATCTTTAAATAATGGGCCCGGTAGTGACGAAATTATTTCTGATATAGAAGCAAGAATAGCAGAGCTTTTTCAAGAAAAAATTAAAAACGAACAGCAAGTAATTACAAAAACAGACGTAGAAGATGTTATTTCTGTTATGGGGCAACCTGAAGATTACCGTGTAGATGAAGAGATTTTTGAAGACGAAGAGCCTATTACAAAATCTAAAACCAAAAAGCTTTACAGAGATACAGATAACAAATATATTGGTGGAATATCTGCTGGTATGGCACACTACTTAGGCATAAATCCTTGGTGGGTTCGTTTGCTATGGATTGTTCTTACACTAGCTACTTTTAGCGGATTTATAGTAATTTATATTCTATTATTGTTTTTAATACCTGAAGCTAAAACTACCTCGCAAAAATTAGATATGCGTGGTGAGTCTATAAACATTAGTAACATAGAGCGTACTGTAAAAGAAAGTTTTGATACCGTAACTAATAAAGTAAAAAATGCAGATTACAACAAGGCTAATCATAAAATTAAATCTGGCATACAAACTTTTTTTGATGCCATTGGCACGTTTTTTAACTTCATTTTTAAAAGCATAGGTAAAGTTATAGGCCTCCTTTTAATTCTAGTAGGCGGATCTGTAGTTATAGGTACATTTATTGGGGTTTTTATAGCAGGTTTTTCAGATGCATTTGTAGTTAACAACACGCCTCTTTACAATCTAATAAACACATCTAATTCGCCCATTTGGTTAATTTCTATGCTTGTATTTTTTGCTATAGCAATTCCATTTTTCTTTTTACTTTATTTAGGATTAAAAATTGTTGTATCTAACCTTAAATCTATTGGTACAATTGCCAAATTAACGTTACTTGGTGTTTGGCTTGCCGCTATTATTGGCTTAACAATTATTACTATAAAACAAGCTACCGCAAATATGTATAAAGGTAGTATTAATAAAACAGAGCAATTAAATTTTACTAAGCCTCTAGACACTATTTACATTGGAACTAAAAGTAGTCAAAATTATGACAGACCAGAGAATTTTAGAATTAACGGAATGACATTTACTACAGATGAAAATGGTAAAAAACTTTTATTAGATAATGATTTTAAGTTTGACATTGTAAGATCTGATACTGACATTGCTAAAATTAAAATACAAAAAGTATCTCAGGGTAGTTCTTTTGATGAAGCAAGAGAAAGAGCAAAAACTATAGAGTATAATTATCAAGTTTTAGAAAATAGAGTAATTCTAGATAACTTTTTATCACTAGATCCTAACGGTAAATTTAGAGATCAGGAGGTAAACATTACCCTTTACATTCCAAAAAATGTTATTGTTAAGTTTGATTTTAACACTGATACAAACAGAATAGGATGGCATACATCTTACAAAGAAGAAATTTACAGGTCCGATGTTAAAAATTATACTTGGTTAATGAACAAGCAGGGTGTTTTGGAGTGCCTAGACTGTATTAATGATGAAATTAATGAAGATAATAATGATGATGATGAAAACAGCAATAAAAATTCAGAGTTAATTTTAGATGAAGAAGGTGTAAACATTAAAATTAACGCAAACGAAAACTCTTTAAACATTAAAATAGATGAAAACGGTGCGCGTATAGAATCTTCAAACAATTAAAACCTACAATTCAGTTCTAAAAAACAACAATTCGGTCTTTAAATTTAGTTTTACCACAAACATTTATAGACTTTTACATCAACAATCAAAAAAATAACAATTATGGCAACACTATCTAAAATCACAATTGCAATAGTATTAAGCTTACTATTTACTTCATGTTCTATTAACATTGGTAATGGTAAAAAAGGAAACGGAGTATTAACAGAGCAAAGCAGAGATATAGCTTCAAATTTTGAGCGTATATCTGCATCAGAAGGTATTAATGTTTTTGTTACACAAGCTAAAGAATTTAGCATACGTGTAGAGGCAGATGAAAATGTTATTGACCTTATTGGTACAGATATTGAAGACGGTAAACTTAAAATACACGCAATAGAAAATATTGGCAGAGCTACAAAAAACGTATATGTAACATTACCAGTAGTTACTGCGCTATATAGTTCTAGTGGTGCAGAATTAAATTCAGAATCACAAATAGAAGCTGACCAAATAGACTTAAATGCTAGCAGCGGTGCAGATATACAAATTGCGTTAGTAGCAAACTCTGTAAACGCAGACTGTAGTAGTGGTGCAGATATTAAGTTAAGTGGTAAAACAAATAACCTAACTGTAAATGCTAGTAGCGGGTCTGATATTGATGCTTATGAACTAAAAACAAAAACCTGTGATGCAGATGCTAGTAGCGGGGCAGATATTAGTGTAGATGTGTCTGACTCTTTAATAGCTGATGCAAGTAGTGGTGCAGATATTATGTACAGTGGTACTGCAACAGTTAAAAAAAATAAATCTTCTTCCGGTAGCGTAAAAAAGAGATAAATTACCGACTGTTAAAAGCGTTTTATTAAGGTCAATCTTGTTTTGTTTACAAGGTTGACCTTATTATATTAGTATAAATTTAAATATTGATATGAATTTAACCTTAACAAAGTATGTTCTTCCCCTAAAACATACATTTAGTATTTCTAGAGAGTCTCATAATTTTCAGGACAGTATGGTGGTAAGTCTTGGTTTACATGATAAAGTTGGTTATGGTGAAGCTACAGCAAACCCATACTACAAAATTACTTTTGAGAGTATGCAACAAGAAATTGAAAGCATACGAACAGAAATTGAAAACTATGCGTTTACCACGCCTGAAGATTTTAATCAATTTTTAAATAAAAAAAACTTAAGCAACTTTGCAATTTGTGCACTAGATTTAGCTGCCTATGATTTATATGGTAAAATTTTAAATAAACCTCTGAATAAAATATGGGACACAGATAATAGCTCCTACCCTATTACAAATTTTACTATTGGTATAGATAGTATAGATAATATGGTTGCAAAAATGAAAGAACAGCCTTGGCCTATTTACAAAATAAAACTAGGCACAGACCAAGATGTTGCCATTGTAAAAGAGCTAAGAAAATACTCTGATGCTATTTTTAGGATAGATGCAAATTGTGCTTGGACAGCAGAAGAAACCATTAACTACGCACCAGAACTTAAAAAATTAGGTGTAGAGTTTTTAGAACAACCCTTAAAAGCAGATGATTGGACAGGTATGGAACAAGTAATGCACGCTAGTGTATTGCCCGTTATTGCTGACGAAAGCTGTATTGTAGAATCTGACGTAGAGAAATGTGGTTACCATTTTAACGGAATAAATATTAAATTAACCAAGTGCGGAGGTTTAACACCAGCGCTTAGAATGATAAAAAAAGGAAAAGAACTAGGCCTAAAAGTTATGGTTGGATGTATGACAGAGTCCTCTGTAGGAATATCTGCAATAGCACAGTTAGCACCACAATTAGACTATGTAGATATGGATGGTGCAATGCTATTAAGCAAAGACATTGCAAAAGGAATAGAAATAGAACCAAACGGAAACTTAATTTTTCCTAATACAGGAGGTTCTGGTATTACATTATTATAATGACATACGTTACTACATTTCCTGGTAGAAAAATTAATGTAGATGGTTCTAAAAAACTATATTTTGGCGGAACTGCTTATTTAGGGCTTCAAAAGCATAAAAAGTTTTTAAAAACATACTTAAAAAACATTAAAAAGTATGGTACCAACTATGGAGCCTCTAGAAAATCTAATATTAAAGTTGATATCTATAAAAAAACAGAAAATTATCTTGCAAAACTTGTACAAAGTGAAGCTTGTGCAACTGTTTCTTCTGGCTATTTAGCAGGGCAGTTAGTATGTAATTATTTTACATCTAAAGGTTACACTTTATTTTATGCTCCTAATTCTCACTCTGCTCTACATCAAAACAACTCTAGCAATTATGCAAATTATAGTGACTTAGTTACTGAGGTAGAAAACCATATTAAAAAAGCTAAAACTACTCCCGTAGTTTTTTTAGATAGTCTGGATTTTTACGGATTAAATTACCCCGACTTTAATGGACTACAACAATTACCTTTAAATAAATTAATTGTAGTAGCAGACGACTCACATACACTAGGCCTACCACTCAACAATGGTGCTGGCTGTTATACTTTATTACAGAAACTAAACCCCAAAGAACTTATAGTGTGTAGCTCTTTAAGTAAAGGATTTGCCATACAAGCTGGTGCTATTTTTGGAAAAAAAATAAGAATAGAAGAAATAAAAGACACTGCTTTTTTTGGCGGTGCTAGTCCGGCTACACCTGCAAATATAGCTACAATAATAACTGCAGAAAGTCTCTATAAAAAGAGACAGCAAAAGTTACAGCAAAATATTCAGTCTTTTTTAGATGGCCTAAACAATACAGAACAATTTACCATAATGCCTAACCACTCAGCATTTACATATAGTGACCAAAAAATAACCGCATATTTGGAAAAACACAATATAATAGTCACTAGTTTTAATTATCCAGACAAAGAATCGCCAACAATGAGTAGAATTGTACTAAGTGCGCACCATAAAAAAAAGGATATTCATAAGCTTGTTACACTTATAAATACCCTTCAGTTTGCTTAAAAAATAACAAATTAAGCTATTTCTTCTATACTAGCTAAATAACGTTCTGCATCTAATGCAGCCATACAACCCGTACCAGCAGCAGTAACAGCTTGTCTGTATTCTTTATCCTGTACATCTCCACTAGCAAATACACCAGGCATATTTGTTTTGGTAGATTTACCTTCAGTTATTAAATAACCAGTTTCATCCATATCTAATTGTCCTTTAAATATGTCTGTGTTTGGCTTATGGCCAATAGCTATAAAAAGTCCTGTTATCGCTATTTCTTCTTTTTCTTGAGTTTGGTTATTTACCATACGTAAGCCCTCAACTACCTGCTCTCCTAATACTTCGTCTACTTCAGTATTATATTTTACAGTAATATTAGAAATACTATTAACTCTATGCTGCATTGCTTTAGATGCTCTCATTTCATCTCTACGAACAAGCATAGTAACATTGTTACAAATATTTGCTAAGTATGATGCTTCTTCTGCTGCTGTGTCACCAGCACCAACAATAGCTACATCTTGACCTTTGTAAAAGAAACCATCACATACAGCACAAGCAGACACACCACCTCCACGTAAACGTTGCTCACTCTCTAATCCTAAATATTTAGCTGTAGCTCCTGTAGATATAATTACTGTTTCTGCCTCTATAATTTTAGAATTATCTACAGTTATTTTATGTACGCCTCCAACAGTTTCATTAAATTCTACTGCTGTAACCATACCAATCCTTACTTCAGTACCAAAACGTTCTGCTTGCGCTTGCAATTGCGTCATCATTGTTGGCCCATCTATACCTTCTGGATACCCTGGAAAATTGTCTACTTCTGTTGTAGTTGTTAATTGTCCGCCCGGTTCCATACCTGTGTACATTACTGGTTTTAAATCTGCTCTAGAAGCATAAATTGCCGCAGTGTATCCTGCTGGTCCAGAGCCTATAATAAGACATTTAATTCTCTCAATTGTATCTGACATAATATTAGTTCAAAGTTTAGTTTAGAACACAAATGTAATTTTTTTATACAAACTGAAAAGCTTATTGTCATAAATTGTTACAATACAGTCATAGTCATATATAATTTGAGTTTATTTTAACATTTTTACAGTAGCAACTGTTCTAAATCCTGTATGTTCTGCAGAAGAGTCAACACTAGATCCCATACGAGCAGATATTCTATAACTAGCACAATAACTGTCACTACATAAAAATGATCCTCCTTTTATTACCTTTTCTTTTATATAAAGATTTTGAGGGTTGTATGCATCTGTTGCACCAAGCGGATTTTTTTTGGTAGTGGTTGCAGCTAACTCTTTATAATAATTTACATTATACCAGTCACTCGTCCATTCCCAAACATTACCTGCCATATCATATAAACCAAAACCATTTGGTTGGTAGCTTTTAACTGGAGCTCTTTTCTCATAACCATCTTTTTTACTATTGTTTACAGGAAATTCTCCCTCCCAACTATTGGCATTTTTAGATAAAACTGACATATCATCTCCCCAAAAAAATATTGTACCCGTTTTTCCTCCATTTGCAGCATATTCCCATTCTGCCTCTGTAGGTAACCTTCTATTTGCCCAGCTGCAATAAGCCATTGCATCTTCATAACAAATTTGCACAACTGGGTGGTTGTCTAATCCTTGTATAGAGCTAGATGGCCCATTTGGATGTTTCCAATTGGCTCCAATTGTCCAATGCCACCACTGAGAAAAATCAAATAAATTTGGTACAGATGTTTTTGTTTTTTTAAATGTTAATGAGCCTGGTTGCAAAATAGAATCATGAGGTTTAGGAGTACCTTCTGGTACTTGCTTTTTCATTTCTTCCCAATCTATTGCTCTTTCTGCTACGGTTACATAACCTGTTTCTTTTACAAATTTGGCAAACTGTGCGTTTGTAACCTCTGTTATATCCATAAAAAAACCATCTACAGCTACCTTATGTGCAGGTTTCTCATGTTGCATTGCCATTTTATCATGTGGCACTGCACCCTGTATAAACTCACCACCAGGAATCCACACCATACCATCTGGTACTTTTACATCTTCAGGTTTTTTTACTAATAACGTAAATGTTGTGTCTTTTTTAGTATTTGCTTTAACAGTAACTTTTGGGTTTTCTTGTGTAGATTTATTTTCCTTTGGCGCATCTTTACATTGTATACACATTAATACTATTATGCACAAAACAAGGTAATTTAGATTTCGTTTTTTGAGTTTCATAATTTAATTTGATAAGCAGTAAATATGCTAACAAATATATAGATCTAAAAAAAACTGAATGTATTTCTGCGTAATATTAACGTCTTTCTTTGTTTTAAAACTGTTTTTACAACTAAAAAACTTAGACACGGCTAGAGTTAAAAATGGATTAAAAATTATCAAATTAATAAAAAACACCTATCAAAAAAACAAATAACAAAAAATTAACCTAGTCAATAGTGTTAAATTTGTATTAGGTGATAAAACTTTATTACATTTAAAATTAACTTTAATGTGAAAATAGAAAGTGTGATTTTTATATTAAATACAAAAAATTTACTAAAACTCAATTTTACCAAACAAAACAAACTAACTTATGGAAAACACAAATGTGGAAACAGGAACTAACGCTAAAAGACTATTTTACGGTAGTTGCTTTGCTTTAATTACAACGGCATTCTCATTTGCCATAGCGGCAGGTATTTTAGATCAACTAAAAACAGAGCTAGCATTAAGTGCTAGTCAAGCCGGATTAATTACCTCTATGTGGTTTTTAGGCTTTCCAATATCTATGGTTATTGGTGGTTTAATTTACCACAAAGTAGGCGGAAAAATTATAATGCAATTTGCTTTTTTTGCACATGCAATTGGTATTTTGCTTTTAATATTTTCTGGCAATTACATAGGTCTTTTAATTGCCAACTTGCTAATTGGTCTTGGTAATGGATGTACTGAAGCAGCTTGCAACCCTATGATTGCAGATGCATACAAAGGAAATAGAATGAGCACAATGCTTAACCGTTTTCATATGTGGTTTCCTGGCGGAATAGCCATTGGTAGTTTGCTTTCGGGCTTTATGACAGATTTTGATATTACCGGGCAAAGCCAAGTGTGGTTATTATTAATACCAGCTATAATTTATGCTTACTTATTTTATGGACAAACTTGGCCAAAAGCTAAGATTGAAGAAGCAGCAACTATTAGCGGAAATTTAAAAGGTATGTTTACTCCTTTATTTTTATTTATAGGAATATGTATGGCATTAACCGCTATATCTGAATTTGGTCCAAACCAGTGGGTTGGTTTAATACTTTCTAAAAGTGGCGCAGAGCCAACACTTATTTTAGCATTAACAGCCGGATTAATGGCCGTTGCTAGATTTTTTGGAGGAAATATGGTAGCTAAGTTTAACCAAACAGGTGTTCTTTTAGGATCTGCCATACTTGCAACTTTAGGTATTTATTTGTTTAGTACACAAACAGGAGCTATGGCTTACGTAGCCGCTATATTTTTTGCTCTTGGCGTTGCTTATTTTTGGCCTAATATGATTGGATTAACCGCTACCAAAACTCCAAGAACGGGTGCTTTGGGTATGTCTATTATTGGTGCAATAGGAATGTTTTCTTCTTCTATTTTCCAGCCAATAATAGGTGGTTGGATTGATTCTGATGTTGATAAAATAGCAAATTCTGCACTTAATGTTTCTGGAAAAACATTTAATGAGGCTAAAAATATTTTTGAAAGTAACGAAAACCTAAGTGAAGCAGCTTCATTAATTAATGTAAGCGAAAGCAATTTAGAATCATCAATAAACAACGTAATTTTAGAGTCAGGACAAGAAACTTTAGGTACCATGGTACTTTTTCCTGCTATATTAATTGTGCTATTTACTATTTTATATTTTTGGATGAAAAGCACTAAAGAAGAAAATTAAAGATGTTATAACCGTATAAAATTAAAAAAGCTCCTTTGTTACAAAGGAGCTTTTTTAATGCATATATATTAGTCTTTAATTTTCATTGTAAAATTGATGAGCCCACCATCTATACTCGCCTCATATAAAACACCATTTTTATAGGTATAAATATTCTCGTTGCCCTTGGCGTTTACTTTTTTGTATTTATGATTTCCTAAATAAACTAAAGTATTCATAACTGCATCTTGCTCAGAGTAACACGTTGTTATATGCAAAGGCTCCGTAAAATATAATTGTACAGTAGTAAATGTTATAGGCTCATTAAATGTGCTAATCTTTTTGTTTTTGGTTATCTTATACTCTTTGTTATTACGTTCTGTATTTGTTTCTGCATAAACTTTATTATTTAGCATAATACTAACATCTGCCTTGTTTAGTTCCTTATTTTTAAAAGCTACGTTATACGTATATTTTACATTTATAGTTGTTATAATTTTAGCTTGTATGTTTGTAAAACTATGGTAATTTATAACGTTATCATCTATTGTTTTTGTTGTTACTAAACTTCCTACAATTTTATTTTTATGAAGTATATTAAAATGTAAAACCGTTTCAACAGTATTATTTTTTGCAATTAACGTGCCTAAAAACACTAGTAATACTATGTTTTTTATCATTATATCTAAAAATTAATATATGCCATATAAATATATTAAAATAAAGTAGTCACTTACTAGTAACCTTATTCTTTTTATACAGTAAAGAACTAAAATTGTTACTTATAAAACCTGGGTAACATAATTATAACCTTTGTATATACAACTACAATTAAAAACTACTCCTTTGCTCTTAAAATAACTCAACCTAAAAAAAACAAGCACCAAAAACTAACAAAAACAACTAGACAAAAACTAGACAAACACATAATAGCAACAAAATACAACTAGACTTAGTTTTATTTTTAATTACTTTTATTTCCTGTAATTTTTACAAATAACCAAACCAACCAGCTTTTTATCACCAAACTAAAATTAAAATAATACGCTATAAACTTTTTTAATTATTCATTTTACAACATTAATAAATAGTAAAAAATTAAAATTAGTTACTTAAAATAGCAAATTCACATTTTACAATGTTTACAATACTTAAACTAAAACAAGGAATTAAACTAGCAATTTTAGGACTAGTTTTATTGAACACCACAAAAACATATTGCCAAGACAATAGACAAAGTAATGATTATTTAAAAATAGCAAGAGAATTAGCTCATAAAAATCCTGACAGCTCTGCTTTCTATTTTAATAAAAAAATAGAAATAGATCTTAAAAGCAAAGACACCATTTCTGCTATTCAAACTTTAAATGAAGTATCAATTTTATACTCTCACAATTTAAATTACAGTAAGTCTTATGATGGGTATTGGAAGGCTTTATTGCTTGCCGATAAAATTAAAAACAACAAATTAATAGCAGATATTTACCAAGAAATAGGCTGGCTTTATAGTTTTTATAAACGAGACGATAAAGCTTTAGAGTACTTTAATAAAAGTATAAAACTAAGAAAAAAACAATTTACAAAAAACGAATCTAATGCCCACTTTATAGCTAGTGATTATTTTTCTATTGTAAACTTACACAGAGGTAATAAAGATTATAAAAAAGCTGCTCAGTTTTTAGATTCCTGCAAGTTATATCAATCTAAATTAAAACCAAGAATTGTTAGTTATTACATAATTGCGGAGGAAGCCTATTTAGATGCTGTTAGTGGCAATTATAATATTGCTATAGACAAACTAAACCAGTGTAAAGAACATTTTAAAAACAAAGACAAAACTTACTTAAGTGTAATACACAGTCTTACTGCAGATGTTTATAAAATGAAGAAAGAATACGATAAAAGTATCGCAAACTATAAAATATCTATACAACTTTCTGAAAACAACAAAAGTCACTTAAACTACAAGCTAAAAAACTATGAAGGACTTAAAGATATATATGTAGGATTAAAAAATTACAAAGAAGCTTACTACTACCTAAATAAAGAGAATACATTAAATAATAAAATTTTTGGTATTACTAGTGAGAACAGCAAACATCTATTAGAGATTAAAGATAATTATAGATTAGAAAAAGAAAAACAAGAAGATGCTTTGCAAGAACAGTTAATTGCAAACTATGAACAAGAAGATAAAATTTGGCTTTTAAAATCTATAATATTAATAATACTCATTATTTCATTACTGTTTTACGGTTTTGTTTTGGTTAAGCAAATTAAAAACAAGCACAAAAACGAAAAACAAATTATTGCAGAAAAGCAAAAGCTAAAAACCCAAAAAACTAATGAGGTCTTAGAGCTTAAAAATAAAGAACTTACCCAAGCTGCATTACGTTTAATAGAAAAAGATGAATTTATAGCAGGATTACATAAAAAAATTGAGACTGCAGGAGACAACGTAAACAAGAAAGTAATTTTAAGAGCTCTTAAAACTTTTCAGGGCACACCCAGCAAAAACTGGACAGAGTTTGAAGCTCGTTTTACCACAATTAATCAGAGTTTTTACGAAAATTTAAGAAATAAATACCCAAAACTTAGTCAAACAGATCAAAAAATATGCGCTTTAGTGCGGTTAAATTTCCCAAGTAAAGATATGTCTAAACTATTAGGCATATCTGTAGAAAGTGTACATACATCTAGGTACAGGCTAAGGAAAAAATTAGGCTTAAAAAGAGAAGATAACTTAGAAGATTTTATAAGTAGGTTTTAAAGTCTGTATGTTAAAACAAATATCAAAAGTTCAGATAATTAAGAGTTTAATCATCAAAATAAAAAACATAACACACTGATGTTAAGCATTTAATAATTATAAACAAATGTAAATTGTTCATAATAAGTCTAGTTAAAATTGACTATTACCCCGTTTTGTTTAGTTCTAGTCTAGTTAAAATACCACACACATAGGTTAATATAAACAACATTTGTAATCAATTAACTTAAACAAACTATTTATGAAAATTAAACTTAATTTAACAAGAAGACTAAAACCCAAATTACTCGTTTGGGCATTGTTCTTCAGTTTTACCTTTGGGTATGCACAAACTACTGAAATTAAAGGTACCGTTATTGCAGAGGGTTTTCCTATTGGAGGCGTAAATGTAATAATTAAGGGAACAATTAATGGCACATACACAGATTTTGATGGTAACTACACTATTAAAGTAGAAAAAGGAAACACACTTGTTTACAGCTATGTTGGTTATAAAACTAAAGAGGTAATAATAGCAGACCAAAAAAATATTAACATTACGCTAGAGCCAGATGCTGCTGCATTGCAAGAAGTTATAGTAATTGGTTATGGTACACAAAAGAAAAAGGAAGTAACCGGAGCAGTAGTTAGTGTTAGTAATGATGTAATTGATAAAACAGCTACATCTGATCTTGGTACTGCTTTACAAGGCCAAGTTGCTGGTGTAAACATACAAGCAAGTAGTGGTAGACCTGGTGAAGCTGCAAATGTACAAATTAGGGGGCTTGGTTCTGTTAGTCCTAATGCCCTTGGACCTTTATATGTTGTAGATGGTATTCCTTATGAAGATAACCCAAATATATCTCCAGAACTCATTTCCTCTGTAGATATTTTAAAAGATGGTGCAGCAGCATCAATATACGGTACAAGAGCATCTAACGGTGTTATTTTAATTACTACAAAAAAAGGAAAGTCTGGTAGTATAAAAGTAGATTTTAACACTTACACTAGTATACAAGATATTACATCTGGTACACCACTAATGAATACGCAACAGCAGATATACGCAGAAGATGTTATGCTTAAAGCACTAGGGCGCGATCCTTTAATTTTCTTTTTTAATCCTGATGCATTAGATTATGACTCAGATTTTGTGGGTGATGTGCAAAATGATAGGGCTATAATAAGAAACTACAGTTTAGGTGTTTCTGGTGGTAGTGAAAACTTAACACTTAGCTTTAATACAAATTACTTTAACCAAGATGGTATTTTAGTTAATTCTGGTTTTGACAGGTTAGCAACTCGTTTTACAGGTGAGTTTAGAAAAAACAGATTTAAAGCGTTTGCAACCATTGGTTATACAAATGAAAATAGAGAGCAAGAACCTTGGGGGTTATATGAATATTCTATAGCTCAAAAACCTTGGCAGCCACCTTTAACTGGCTTAAACAGTGTTGGTGGTAACGGGGTAGAAATACCTGTGCGTAACGCTATATTATACAGTTACCTTTCTCAACAACTTAATAACGAAGACGACCGTAAAACTACAAGTGTAAATATTGCTGCCAATTTGCAGTATGAGTTTTTTGATGGATTTACCTATAAAATAAACCTAGGTAGAAATACGTATGATTACAGTCGATCTTTTTTTCAACCACAATATTTAGTGTATGACAAAGATGGTTTAAACCCTACCGCATCTAGAGAAAATGCAAAATTAGAAGAAAACTATATTTCTACTGAAAGAAACGTTATTGAAAATATGTTTACCTATAAAAAATCTTTTGGAAAACATAACTTAAACTTTTTAGCTGTTTTATCTTATGAAGAGTTTAAATCTAAAACATTAGGTTTAGGTGTAAACTTTAGTGAAGAATCTGGTAATAGCTCTAAAACTTTAGGTGCTGGTAGTGACCCTATAGCTCCTACATCATACATAGACGAAAGAAAATTAGCTGGTAAATTAGGAAGAGTACAATATAATTTTGATGAAAAATACTTGTTTTCTGCTAGTTACAGAAGAGACGGGTCTTCTCGTTTTTCTGAAAAAAATAGGTATGGAGACTTTTTTGGTTTTTCTACTGGCTGGAACATTCATGAAGAAAACTTTTTTCAAAATGTATCTTTTGTAAACCAATTTAAACTTAGGCTTAGTTATGCAGAGTTAGGAAATCAAAACATACCATCTTACTCCTACATACCAGCCATAGAAAGTGGTGTTAATTACCCTTTTGGCAGTAATGAGTCTTTAAGTTTTGGGCTAACTCAAAGAAGATTTGTAGATCCTAATATTAAATGGGAAACTACTATATCTAAAAACATTGGTATAGACCTTACTTTATTAGATAATAAGCTTAATATTACTGCAGACGTCTATCAAAACGACAAAAAAGATATGCTTTTAGAAGAGCGTTTACCAGCATCTGCGGGTACTTACCACCCTAACACTAATCTGTACGATACAAAAGTTATTAACGCTGGTAATATGGTTAACAAAGGTATAGAGTTAGCTGCTAGTTTTAAAAACAGATCTAAAAAAGGAGATTTTGGCTACACTATTAGCGCTACATTTACCAAAAATGACAATGAAGTAACTAGCCTTAATGGTACAACAAGAGGCTATGGTAACGGAGCTCCTTCTACCGTTTTAGCAAATGATATAGATTTTACTACTTTTTTAGCAGAAGGTTATGAGGCCGGCGCCTTTTTCTTAGTACAGCATGATGGTGTTATTAAAACACAAGAACAGTTAGATGCTTACAAGGTTATAAACAAAAGTGCTCAGCTAGGAGATATGATGTACAAAGATATAGATGGCAATAATGTTATAGATGATAACGACCGTGTGTATGCTGGCTCTGGACAAGCAGATTTTGAAGCTGGTTTAAGTGTAAACTTAGATTATAAAAATTTTGATTTCTACGTTCAATCCTACTACTCACAAGGTGCCGAAATATATAATGGCGCCAGGTATTACGCATACACACAAGGCAGACACTTAGAGCAGTTTTATATGTGGAGTCCACAAAACCCTAATTCTGACATCCCTACAAATAGGCAAAACGCTATACACAATAATGTAAGGTCTAGATCTGATTATTTTTTAGAAGATGGCTCTTACTTTAGAATAAGAAACATTAGTCTAGGATACACACTTAAAGACATACCAGAGCTTGGGTTAAACTCTGCTAGAGTTTATATCTCTGCTACTAACCCATTTACGTTTACAGAGTACACAGGATATGACCCTGAGGTTGGTGGTGACGGTATATTTACTAGAGGAATTGATAAAGGTAACTACCCAGTTGCAAGACAATTTTTACTTGGAGTGCAATTGCACTTTTAATAACTGATTAATTTACAATTATGAAAATATCAAAAATACATTTAACTATAGCAACACTAGTTTCTATATTTATATTTACTAGCTGTAATGAAGACAGGTTTTTTGATCAAGAAAACCCAAACGCTATTACATCAGAAACTTTTTGGGAAACACAACAGCAATTTAATAGTGGTTTAACTGCTGCTTACGGTACGCTTCAGTTTCAGAGTATTAGTGGCGGAGAATTACAATATGAAATGGCATTGGGAGACATTGCGGGTTCAGAATCTTGGTACAGACCAACTGCGTTTAGAAATTTAACGTATACAGACGCTACATACTACGTAACAGATAAGTGGAACGAACTTTACATTGGTATATTTAGAACCAACCAAATAATAGAATTTTTAGCACAAGCTGATGATGCAAACTTTATAGGAAACGGCAAAGCAGAAATTGAAGCACAAGCACGATTTTTAAGAGCATTTTTCTATTTTCAGGTTGCTAATACATATGGTGGCGCAATTTTACATACTGGTATTCCTAAAACAGATGAAGAATTAAACAAACCTTTATCTTCTATTACTGACGTAAACACTACAGTAATAATTCCAGATTTAATATACGCACAAAATAATTTACCTACCACTTGGGGTCCAGATGATACAGGTAGAGCAACTTGGGGCGCAGCAACAGCATTACTAGGTAAAGTTTATTTATTTGCAGAAGATTGGCCAAATGCAGTTACACAATTTAAAAACGTAATTGATTCTGATTTGTACCAATTAACTCCTAACATAATGGATAATTATACAGATGAAAATGAATTTAATAGTGAATCTATTTTTGAAGTTGCTTACTCTGCAGATCTTAACCCAGGTGTTCCAGGAGGTAATGTAGATGATACACCGGCAACTACAGGTGCAGAAGCATCTACAATGGCTACAGCATTAGGGCAATTAAGCTTTGGAGCATACAATACTTTATTACCTACTTATTATTTGCATGAACTTTTTACAAATGATGAAGTAGACCCTACAAACCCTATAAATGATGGTAATACTTGGTCTAAAAGAATGAATTCTAGCATTGTTCCTATTAATGGAGAAGGCTTGTATTACGGATTAGAAATAGGAGAAAAAGGTGGTTGGGCCTTTGGCCAAAGTGCATACATAAAAAAGTTTACCAATTGGTATAGTCTAAAAGCTGAAGATAGCAGAAGTAGATCTGGTATTAACTTTAGACACATTAGACTTGCAGATGTATATTTAATGTATGCAGAGGCTGTAATTAACAATAGTAACGATTTTAGCACTGCTATTACCTACATAGACCTTGTTAGAAGTAGAGCTGGTGTAAAAACACTACAACAATATATGGATGAAAACGGAGGTATGTTTCCGCAATTACACATTAGCAAACAAGTACATGGCTCACAGCCAATGGTTGCCGCCTCTGCTAACACAGTAATGACACACATACAAAGAGTAGAAAGACCATTGGAGCTGTGTTATGAAGGTCACCGTTGGAAAGATTTAGTTAGGTGGGGTATTGTTAAAGAAGTATTTACAGAGCTTAGAGCAGATGAAATATGGAGAACAGAGCACTTAGCAGAATTAGAAATAGAAGATAACGGTATTGCTCCTTTATTTATAAAAGAACGTGTAAGACCAGATTTCTTTTTAGCAACAGATAACTATGATTCTGCTACACATGACTACTTGCCTATTCCTGCGCAAGAATTACAAACAAACGATAATTTTAACGACTAAATAACACAACATGAAACATATATTAAGACCTAAATTAATAGGGTTGGCTTTTATGTCTTTAATCTTTGTTGCTTCTTGTAGTGAAGATGATACTGAAAATTTAACAGAACCTAGTCATAGAGTAATTTTCACCTCTGAGATGGATTTTGAAAATAAAGTAGAAATTAATGGCAGTATTACATTTGGTGATGCATCACCAGGTGTAGTATCTAGAGAATGGAATTTTCCTGAAGGCGTTGCTAATGTTTCTACATCTAAAGATCAAAACGTAAAAGCTGTTTTTAATAAAGCAGGTATACACAACGTTACTCTTAATCAAACATTTAAAAACAACGCTTACGTTGGTACAAGTTTAAAAGGTAAAGAGTTAGATACCACTATTGTAGTAACAGTTTTAAACCCCGTAAAGGCTTCTATAAAAGCTAATCATATAAATCCTGATGGTACTTTAGGTGCTGCCTTAGATATTAGTGAAAACGCAGAGAATGAGGTTGTTGCTAGTAGATCTGTACAATTTGCTTATGTAGTAGATGGTGAACCAGAAAACTTTATATGGACTATTGATGGTGGTGACCCAGAAACTTTTGATGGCGCAGATCCAGAAATTAATGTTAAATACAAAAGACAAGGCGTTTATAATTTAAGTTTTGCTGCAACCAGACAACGCCCTTTTGGTGGTGATACAATTTCTTTTAAAAACTTAATAAAAGTAATACCTTCTACAGACCCTGTAGACTTAGAAAAAGTTACAGATAAAAACGGTGCTATAGCACTTGAATTTAGCAGAGAAATGGATGCATCATCTATAAATGCTGCAGATTTTAGCGTAACGGTAACTAATAATGATGTAGCTATACCAACTACAATTGGTTCGGTTTCTATAGATAGCGATGAAGGTAATATTTTACTGATTTCATTGGAGGGCACTACTATCTATAATGATGATATTGTTACTGTTAACTACACCAAAGGAAGTTTAAAAACTTTAGATGGCGTAGAAGCTGAAACCTTTGCAGATAGTCAGCTAATTTTTAACAAGGTAAATATTTTAAAAGAAGCATCTAATTATGATTATAGTTTTGAAAATTCTACAGTAGCTAACTGGCCATATATGAATTGGGGTGCTCCTTGGGATGCTTACAACTTAGAAATTTCTAGTGACCAAGCACTAGATGGCGCTAAAAGCGCTTATATAGAAATGGATGCTGCTGGCGGAATGATTATTGGTCACAAAACAACTTCTGGAGACGAAATAACCTTTCCTGTAGAAGCAGGTAAAACTTATGAAATTGGTCTATGGGTTTACGTAACTAGTTTAGGCAATAATAATGCTGCTGGTTTTGATCCTGATTTACGTTTCTTTTGGTTTCCAGACACAGACTGGGCCGTTGGTGGCAACCCTACATTTACTTCAGACTTTGCAGTTGGTGAGTGGGTTTACAGTTCTACTTTTGTAGAGTTTAGTCAATCTGGTGATAAAACTTTTCAGATAAGAGGTTACAACCAAGATAATGCAGAAATTATAAGTTTTTATATAGATAATTTAAGCGTTTCTGAAGCTTCGCTTAGACCATAAAAAATACTGTTAGTTTTTTAAAAACTTGCTCTAGTTTAGTACGTTAAACAGGAGCAAGTTTTGTATTTTTATAACTCATACTTTTTTAAAATGAAACTAAAATATGTGTGCCCATTTTGGGGCCAAGAAGGTGTTACAGCAAAAGAATTTATTAGTAAAGTTACAAGTGCTGGTTACAATGCTGTTGAAGTAAACATACCTGCTGAGAAAACTTTTGAGACCGAATTAAAATCTGCGTTAAACAACTCAGAACTAGAGCTTATTGGTCAGCAATGGTTACACCCCTTAAATGAGTCTGTAACTGAATATAGTAAACGATTAGAAGAGCGTTTATATAAGTTAGCAGAGTTTAACCCAATTTTTATTAACTCGCATACAGGTAGAGATTTTTTTAAGTTTGAAGAAAATTGTCGTGTATTAGAAACTGTTTTTAAGTTTGAAGAAAAAACAGGAATTAATGTTTACCATGAAACACACAGAGGTAGGTTTAATTACAGTGCACAAACAACTGAAAATTTTATAGATAAGTTTCCTAAATTAAAGCTTACTGCAGATTTTTCTCATTGGACTGTAGTATCTGAAAGCTTGCTAGAAGACCAAATGCAATCTTTAAAAAAAGCAATAAATAACACCCAGTATTTGCACGCTAGAGTTGCAGATACACAAAGGTCTCAAGTAAATTATCCATTTTCTAAAGAAAACTATATATTTTTAAAAACCTTTACCAACTGGTGGCAACAAGTTATTACCAATGCACAAACGCTTGGCAAAAATACTTTTTACATTTGTCCAGAGTTTGGTCCATACCCATATATGCCTTATCAGCCTAACACTACAAAACATTTGGTAAGTCAGTGGGATTTAAATGTAAAAATGATGCAGTATTTAAAGCAACAAAACCTTGTGGTTAAATAACCTTTTAGCTTAGTTAACTACAGCAATATCTTTTGATAAAGGAATACTAGTATCTGCTAATTTTTCTTTAGCTATTTTTTTGCTTTCTTTTATAAATTTTGTTCCTATAACATAAGCCTTTGTATGGTTTATGGCATTTACAGCTAGCAACTCATCATTATTAAAATACCATACAGAAATTACATTTTCTTTATCTTGCTCTTCTCTAACAATATAATCTGTGTAGTTTTCTGCTAAGCCAACTATTTGGAGTTTTACATTGTATTGGTCAGACCAAAACCAAGGAATAGTATTATACATTAAAGGATTACCACAAATATTAGCTGCTATAATTTTAGACTGGTCAACCGCATTTTGTACAGACTCTAATCTTACATATGTTTTATAATGCAAATTATAATGATAAGCACAATCACCAACAGCATATATATTTAGATTGCTAGTTTCTCCTGTATTGGCTACAGATATACCATTTTTTAATTTTAAACCCGCTTGCTTGGCAAGTTTTTTATTTGGCACTACACCTACTCCTAAAATAAGAACTTCTGCTGTAAAGTATGATGCATCTGTACAGTGAACTTTAGTTACCTTAACACCATTTTCTAGAGTATTTTCAACTTTACTTACTTCTTTATTTTCTAATATCTGAACTCCATTTTGAGTGTGTAAATCTCTAAAAAAATCTGATATTACTGCTGTAGCTACACGCTTTAAAATTCTAGACTCACGTTCTAAAACCACTACCTCTGCTCCTATCTTTTTTAAAGATGCAGCAGTTTCTAACCCAATATAACCGCCACCAATAATTACTACTTTTTTTGTTTTGCTTGCGTTGTAGCTCTCTTTTATAGCAACAATATCTGCTGCTGTTCGCAAGCAAAAATAAGAGGCAGTTTCTTTTAAGCCCTCTATAGTAGGTATAATAGGTTTTGCTCCTGTAGCAAGTACTAATTTTGTATAATATATTTTGGTTTCATTATCTAAAAACAAACATCTGTTTACAGCATCTAAACGGGTAACTTTTTTACCCAACAACAAGGTTATATTATCTTTTTTATAACTTTCTACAGGTTTTAATAAGTTTGTGGTAGACGTGTTTGCTGTTAAGTATGTTTTAGACAAAGGTGGCCTGTGATATGGCAATTCTGGGTCTGCATCAATTAAAATAATTTTTCCTAACCATTTTTCTTTTCGCAAATTAAATGCTGTGTTTACCCCAGCGTGACTTGCACCTATAATTACACAAATATCTTTAGAAGTACACATCCTATTTATTTAGCTACAGTAAAAACAACATTATCTATAGCATCTGTTACAGGAATTTGACAACAAAGTCTACTGTATTCATTTGCATCATCTGCTAACTCTAACATATCTGTTTCAATTTCACTAGCTACACCCACCTTATCTACATCTTCTGGAGCAACAAATACGTGACATGTAGCACAAGAACAAACACCACCACAATCGCCATCTATACCTTGTACATTGTTATTTACAGCTAACTCCATTACAGAGCCCTCTGTTGCCGCTACAGTTATTTTTTCATTACTACTTGTTATAAATGTAATTTTTGCCATCTTATCTTTTCTTAAATGTTGCTTTTAAAGAGTTGTAACCAACTTTACGGGTAAACTCTCCTAAATTTTCTATATTTTCTTCTGCTTCTAAAACAGTAATATCACTTACTTTTTCTGCTAGTAATTTTAATGTAATTCTCATAATTTGTCTGGCGTGCGTTGCTCCTAAACAATTGTGATGACTAAAGCCAAAGCCCACATGCGGATTTACTTTACGCTCCAAAATAACCTCATCTGGATTTTCAAAAACCTTTTCATCTCTATTGGCAGATGCCCAACATAAAGATATTCTACTATCTGCTTTAACAGCATGTTCACAAACAGTAGTGTCTTCTGTTACTACACGACCCATATGTGTTAGTGGAGAAAAATATCTTATAAACTCCTCTACAGCAGTTTTAATAATCTCTGGCTTAGAACGTATGTAATCTAAAGCCTTTTTATTTGCAGAAAAGTAGCTCATCATATTAGTTAAAGCGTTAATTACAGTATCTCTACCGCCTGCAAAAGTTAATATTAGTACTCCTTTAACTTCCTCTTTTGTTAGCTTTTTACCATTAACTTCAGCAGCTAGCAATGTACTGTACAAATTGTCTGCTGGGTTAGCAATGGCATTATCTATTTCTTCATCTATATAATTGTAAAGAATAGCTGCTTTATCACCGTCTAAGGCTTCACCTTCACTCCTAAATACGTGAGTTCCCCATGAAATCCATTTTACAGATTTATCAAACGGAACATTTAATAAAAGAGTTAACGCTCTAGACTGTATTACTAGTGCTAAATCTGACACCACATCTACTTTATCTTTAGACAAAACATCATCTAAAACAGTACTAATTATAGTAGTTAATTTCTCTTCATAAGTATCTTGCAAAGGCCTTTTAAACCAAGCTTCTAATAAGGATCTGTATTCTTTATGCATTGGCGGGTCTACCTCAAAAGGTATTTGGCGCGTGGTACGTATATTTACCTCAGACGGCACAACAATACGCCCAGGAACTGCTTCAGATGAAAATACTTTGTAATTATGAGCAGCCTTACGTACATCTTTATGATTTAATAACATAACTACCGGATCTCCTTGGTCATCCATTTTACCAATTCCAGACTTTTCTCTTTCTTCTTTAAAAGCATCTGCAAATTTACATTTAGCCATACGTAATGTTTTAGTTATTAAGCTAAACAAATATCTGTTTTTAGTTAGATGAATTCATTCTCTATTTCATCAAAAAAATAAACTATTTTATCATTATAAATTTTAAACAAATAAAAAATCAATTAAATAAGCTATATTTATATATGTATTGATATGTATTCTATAACCAACATTTAGCCTAAAATGAAGCCTATTTTAGAAACAATTCCGTTAGGAATAGAAAAAAGTATAGTAGCTTTTAATTATACTAGTAGAGATTTTGAAACTCCGTGGCATTTTCACCCACAACTAGAGCTTACGTATATTGAAGAAAGTTACGGCACCAAATTTATTGGCGACTATGTTGGTGCTTATGAGCCAGGAGAGCTAGTTTTAATACAGTCTAATGTACCACATTGCTGGACAAATAATAAGAGTGACACGGTAAAATCTAGCTCATTTGTAGTACAATGGAACAAAGATATTTATACTAACATACCTGAGTTAAAACCATTACACAATTTATTTGTAGCTGCTTCTAAAGGAATAATTTTTAATAAAGAGCAAAGTAAAATACTTATTCCTGAACTTAAAAAAATGACGCATAAAGAGGGCAGCAAGCTATACATAAGTCTACTAAGTTTGTTACTAAAACTTACTAATACAGATTACAAAACACTATCTAACAGTAGTTTTACAAAAAATATATCTGATGATTATACAAGTAAAATATCTAAAATACACTTGTATGTAGCCAAAAATTACAATCGTAAAATTTACTTAAAAGAAGTAAGCAAGCAGGTAAACATGTCAGAGCAATCATTCGCTAGGTTTTTTTTTAAAATTATGGGAAGAACTTTTTTTGTTTTTTTAAATGAATATCGAGTTAATATAGCTATTAGAATGTTACTACACACCAACAAATCTGTGTCAGAAATTGGTTATGCCTGTGGTTATGAATCGCTCCCCTTCTTTTTTAAAAAATTTAAACAACTACACAAATTATCTCCTGCTAGTTACAGAAAAAAACATAAAAAGTAAGATTATTAAAAAGGATTTGCATTAACAATAAATGCATTTGGATTAATTGCTTTAAAAAAATAAAGCCAATTTTGAGTACAAAAGTGGTTTTATAGCAAGCTAAGCTATATATGCTTGACTTTTAATGCAAATTACCAATGACACAGGATAGAAACTCAGATACATTTACAAGCAAAGACTTACCGTCTTTATTAAAGGAAACGTACACCTCTTGGATGGCAGACGATCCCTTTAGGTTAAGTGCTATTGTAGCATATTACACCGTTTTAGCCTTACCAGCTTTGTTAGTTATAATTATTAACGTTGTAGGCGCTATTTGGGGAATAGATATTGTACAAGGAAATTTAACAAACGAAATTTCTTCTGCCTTGGGTAGCGATGCAGCCAAAGCTATTGAGAATATTATTGGAGAAACACAAAACTCTAATAAAAACTTAACCTCTACAATTATTGGTATTGGCACATTGCTTTTTGGTGCTACAGGTGTGTTTTACCAGTTAAAAATATCTTTAAATGAAATTTGGAAAATTAAACCTAACCCGAAAGCTAAAATTTGGAAAATAGTTACAGACCGTGCCATAAGCTTTGCTTTTATTTTGGTTATTGGGTTTTTATTGTTGGTTAGTTTTATTGTTACTACCGCCATTAGTGCACTAAATAATTACATCCGAGAGGTACTACCAGACGTTTTACTATATCTAGCTTATATTTTAGACTTTTTATTATCTGTTGGTATTATTTCTATACTTTTTGCACTAATGTTTAAGTATTTACCAGATGCTAAAATTAAGTGGAAAACAGTATGGATTGGTGCAATTTTAACAGCGTTACTTTTTGTTATTGGTAAACTTTTGTTAGGCATTTATTTTGGTCAGGCAGATCCTGGCTCTACCTATGGCGCTGCTGGTAGCATTATTCTAATTCTTCTTTGGGTTAGTTACTCTTCTCTAATTTTATTTTTTGGAGCAGAATTTACATATGTATATGCAAAAAGATACGGTAAAGGCATAGAGCCAACAGCAATAAGTATAAAAAAGGAATAATGAATAAAACCCTATAAGAGTTAATTATTTAACCAATAAGAGTAATACAATACAGCCTAATAATACAACTTTGACACACTAATTACATACAAGTTTAAAACCATAAATTATGAAATATATTAGCCCACATATTATTAGACAAATTTTTGTTCTGTTACTAATAGTATTAATGGGCGGACTTATATTTAAAGAAATACTACCTTACTTAAGTGGTGTTTTAGGAGCCATAACTATGTATGTAATCTTAAAAAAACCAATGCAAAAACTTGCTAAAAAAGGTTGGCAAGCCAATATTGCGGCTATTTTTTTAATGATATTATCTTTCTTGTGCATAATGGTACCCATAACTGGATTAGGTTTTATGATGGGGTCCAAAATTAAATATGCCGTAGATAATTCACAAAAAGTAATTAATGCCGGAAAAACTCAACTAGAAAAGATAGAATCTTTTTTGAACATAGATTTAGGAACAGAGATAGATACCAGCTCCATAACAAACTGGTTGTCTGGTAAATTACAGAATTTTGCAGGTAGTACTTTTACTATGGTAATATCTATAACCATAATGTATTTTATTCTGTATTTTATGTTAACTAACAGAAAAAAATTAAGAGAGTCTTTATTTGAGTATATACCCATTAAAGACAGCAATTTAAAAACTATAGGAAAAGAAATTACTGCTAACGTAAAAGCAAATGCTTTGGGCATACCACTAGTAGCAATAGGTCAAGGTTTAGTTGCGTTAATTGGTTTTTATATTTTTGGTATTAACGATCCGTTTTTTTGGGCAGCTATAGTTACTATTGGTTCTATGATTCCTTTTGTAGGAAGTGCATTAGGTACAATACCTGTATTTTTATTGGCCTTATCTAATGGCGATACTTTTCAGGCCTGGGGAATTTTAATCTACGGTTTAGTGGCAATAGGAGCTACAGACAATATATTTAGATTATATATTTTAAAAAGATTAGATGATGTACACCCTTTAATTACACTTGTTGGTGTATTGGTTGGTGTCCCTTTATTTGGTTTTATAGGTTTAATTTTTGGCCCATTATTGGTTAGTCTTTTTCTTGTTGTTGTCCGCATTTATAAAAATCAATATGGAGAATCTGGCAACAGTATTTAATTAAAAAAGCACTTAACACCACACTCCTTATTTTTACTAATTTTTGCATTTTTAAAGCAAAAACACCTAAAAAACAATCCTTTTTAAACAAAAAACACTCAAAATAGCTTCATTTTATTGATAGCATCAAAAAAGAACGGATACCAGTTAACCCCAACTATAAGTAGATTGTAATTTTGATATAGAAATTAAAGTATAACATTCTGATGCGTCAGAATATAAAATTAATATCATATGAAAATAGGAATTATAGGAAGCGGAAATATTGGAGGAAATTTAGGAAAACATTGGGCAAAAGCAGGACATAATGTTATGTTTAGTTCTAGACACCCAGAAGAATTAGGTAGCTTGGTTAAAGAAGCTGGTCCTAACGCAAAAGCAATGAGTATTACAGATACTTTTGAAGCTAAAGCAGATGTTTATGTATTAGCAATGCCATACAAAGCTATAGACCAAATATCTGAGCTTTATGCTGGTGAATACGCCAATAGCGTAATACTAGATGCTACAAACCCATATCCAGAAAGAGATGGAGAAATGGCACAAGATGTTAGAGATGCAAATTACAACGCATCAGAGTACACTGCAATGAAATTTAGCTCTGCTAAAACGGCAAAGGCGTTTAACACCATTAAGGCTTCAGATTTAAAGAACCGTGCTTTTGAAGACACAGATAAATTATCTATACCATTTGCAGCACAAGATCAAGAAAGTAAATCTGTCGTAAAAGAATTAATAGAAGATATTGGTTTTGATGCAGTTTATGTTGGTAATTTAAGCGACACTAAAATTATGGATCCAGATCAAAAAATTTATGGTTTAAGCACCTCTAAATCAGATTTACTAGAAACTATAAATTCACAAAAATCATTTTAAGTAACAAATAGTACTACTTAAAATAATTTACAAACTAAAAAAAAATTATATGCAAATTATATTTGAATACCACGATGTTACAGCAAGTAGCAGACTAGAAAACATAGCAAAAGAAAAATTAGAACATTTACACAAGAAGTTCAACTTTGTACACAGGGCAGATGTATTTTTTAAAGTACAAAACAGGTCCGATGACCAAGAGCAAATTTGCGATATACGCTTAAGTATGCCTGGTCCTAGAATTTTTGCATCTACAAATGCAGATAATTTTGAATCTGCCATTGCTGAAACCGTAAGAGATTTGGATAATCAATTACAAAAAACAAAAGATAAAATGGGTGTTAGGTAGTATAAATTTAGAATAGCAATTGCTTTTTTAGGGAAGAATGAAGAAAGAAACATCACATAAAAAAATTACAATGAACACAGATAAAAAAAATAAAGTTAATACAGAAACAGAAACTTATAATTCTAATATTACTGAAGAGGACTTACAAGCTATTGGCAAAAGAGGCTTACGTTTAGATACGGGTGATGATGAATTATTGCAAAACAGAAAAGAAATTATAGATTTTCAAGGTAAAGACTTAGACATACCTGGCAGAAATGAAAGTAAAATTTATACCAAAAATAACTTAATAGATGAAGAAAACAGTCTGTTTGGTCAAGGTGGTGAGTCTAAAGAAAATTTAGAAGAGCCAGAGAGGGCTAATACAAATAAAGATAATTTATAGTAGTAGGAATTAGAAGAAGAATAAATTAAAAGAACACACAATGAGCACAGACAAAAACAAATTTAAAACAATAAATCCTGCTACCGAAGAAACCATAGCAGAATACACATATTTAAGTGGCGATGAGGCAACTAATAAAGTAGAGGATTGCCACAAAGCTTTTTTAAACTGGAAACTAAAATCTTTAGATGAGAGAGCAAATATCATAAAATCTATTGGTAAAACCCTAGAGAAACATAAAGAAAGTTATGCCCAATTAATGACTAAAGAAATGGGTAAGTTACTTAGCCAAAGTTACCAAGAAATAGATTTATGTATTGCTATTTGTAACTACACAGCTACAGAAGGAATAAAACAATTACAAGATGAAGAAAGACCCCTTTATGATGGTGGTAAAGGAACAATACACTACTCGCCAATTGGTGTAGTTTATGGTATACAACCCTGGAATTTTCCGTTATACCAACCTATACGTTATTCTATTGCTAGCTTAATGGCCGGTAATGGTGTGTTACTAAAACATGCTAAAAATGTAACTGGTTGTGCCTTAAAATTAAAAGAAATATATGAAGAAGCTGGCTTGCCTAAAAACTTGTTTCAGGTGTTAGTCATAAATCACGATGTTTCTGATGATATTATTGCAAACAAATATGTAAAAGGTATTACTTTAACAGGTAGTACACCAGCAGGTAAACACGTTGCCGTAAAATCTGCAGAAGTAATAAAGAAAACAGTTTTAGAACTTGGTAGTAATGATGCTTATATTGTACTAGATGATGCAGATATTAACAAAGCCGCTAAAATTTGTGCCGATGCAAGAATTTACAATAATGGGCAAACTTGTATTGCTGCCAAACGTTTTATTGTGGTAGATAGTGTTTATGATGAGTTTAAAAAACAATTTGTAAATATTTTAGAAAGAATGAGTTATGGAGATCCTACAAATGATGATTTTGATTTAGGGCCTATTGCACGTAAAGATCTACGAGAACAACTACATGAGAAAGTTGAAAAAAGCGTTGAAAAAGGAGCAGAAATTTTATGTGGAGGAAAAATACCAAATACAAAAGGCTACTACTACCCTTCTACCGTTTTAGGAAATGTAACACCTGGACAACCTGCTTACAATGAAGAGTTATTTGGGCCTGTTGCATCATTAATTAAAGCTAAAGACAATACAGACGCTATGCGTATAGCCAACGATAGCAAGTTTGGCTTAGGTGGAGGAATTTTTAGTGAAGATGTTGATAAGGCAATGGACCTAGCTAAAAATTATTTTGACACAGGTATGATACATATAAACTCCTATGGATTGGCGTATCCAAATATGCCATTTGGTGGCGTTAAAAACTCTGGCTACGGAAGAGAACACGGAGGTTTTGGAGTAAAAGAATTTGTAAACGCAAAAGCAATTACACAAGCTTAAAAAATAAAAATATACAAATAAAATAAACGCTAAGACTTATAAAGACTTAGCGTTTTATTTTTACAACACTTATGCTAAAAAAACACTTTATTAATTGAGCAAAAAAGTTAATTAATAGCGTTAAACTTAGCTATTTAATACTTGTAAATTTGAGTATGATATTAAACGGACTATATCATTAAACAAATAAGTCCCGTAACATAATTTTTTTTAAATATGACAACATACACTGAACAAGTAGGAACAAAACTAAACAATTTACTAGAAAAAACATACGATGCTGAAAAAGGATATAAAAAAGCAGCAGAAAATACAGATCACGGTGCACTAAAAACATACTTTAACAAACGTAGTAAAGAACGTTATGATTTTGGACATGAATTAAAAACAGAGATTGCTAAATTTGGAGAAGAACCAGAAAAAGGAGGAAGTTTAACAGGTACAATGCACAGAGCTTGGATGGACACTAAAGCCTTTTTTGCTGCAGATGATGCAGAGTCTATGTTAGAAGAATCTATTAGAGGAGAAAAAGCTGCCGTAGAAGAATACGAGAATGTACTAAAAGATACCACACTACCATCTAGCACAGCAACAGTGCTGTTAAAGCAAATGAACAATATTAAGTCTGATTTAAACACTATTAAGTTTTTAGAAGACATAAGCTAGTATATACATTTACTAAATAAAAAAAGGATGCTAAAAGCATCCTTTTTTTATTTTAATAGGTTACCAAAGCACACTTAAAAAGTAAATACTAACTTATTAATAATTAATAAGCTAAGTTTTATCTTATTAAAAAATATAGTGCACAGCCTAAAAAAAGGAGTGCATATTAATAAAAAGCCTATATTTAGCAAATTAATTATTGTAGTAA
The DNA here is from genome assembly GCF_001999725.1 of Cellulophaga omnivescoria. GTDB lineage: Bacteria > Bacteroidota > Bacteroidia > Flavobacteriales > Flavobacteriaceae > Cellulophaga > Cellulophaga omnivescoria. The sequence goes on along the minus strand of NZ_MDDP01000015.1, from coordinate 105,922 downwards.
TAAAACGTTTATTTCTGTAAAAAAACAGAGTACAATTTTAGTGTCATTTTATGAAAATGAATCTTAAATTTGATTATAACTTTATTTGTAAAACCATTTTGCAAGAACAGTTAGGTGCGTTAAATTTAGAGTATAAAATTAATAGTTTAAGCGAGGTTGAGTTTAAAAGAAAACCAACAGAAAAACAGTTGCTGCAAGTAACAAAAGCCTTAAAACATTATGGCATAAGCATTATAGTAGACCAACAAAGTGCTTTAGTGCAACGCATAAAAGAACTAATTACAGAACTTATAAACGATACTGAAAAGTCTAGCAAATACAATGCATCAGACTATCTAGCAGAACAACTAAATTACTCTTACGCGCACTTGTCCTCTGTGTTTTCAGAAACTACGTATTCATCTATAGAAAACTTTATAATTCTTAAGAAAATAGACTTAGCTAAAGAACTTATTATTCATAAAAATTATACGCTTACAGAAATAGCTCATGAACTTAATTACAGTAGTGTAGCACATTTATCTGCCCAATTTAAAAAAACAACGGGCTTAACACCTTCTGCATTTCAGAGGATAATTAATAAAAGAAAGGAAAATGAATAGTAAAACCCTAAACTAATGGCGGTAGATATTATGAATATAGTTTTAGCCGATGATGACTCTGACGATCGCTTATTGTTTGAGGAGGCTATTGAAGAAATTGATGTAAAAACAAACCTATCTTTATTTAAAGATGGTAAGGAACTATTAGATTATTTACTGTTACCGGACACCATTTTGCCCGAGATTGTTTTTCTAGATTTAAATATGCCAATTAAAAACGGTATGCAATGTTTAAAGGAAATACGTAATACAGATGCTCTTAAAGAATTGTGTGTAGCAATTTATTCTACTTCCTCATCAGAACAAGATATAGAAGAGACTTTTGTACATGGCGCAAACATTTACATTAACAAGCCCAATAGTTTTTCGGCTTTAAAAAAGGTTATAGACAAAATAGTAAAAATAAATTGGCAGTACCATACCTCTGCACTTAACAGAGATAATTTTTTACTGCGTTTGTAATGCATTAAAATAGAGCACAAAATTTTTTACTCTCTTATGTGCTCTATCCGTTTTATTTTTAACTCTATACATTAAGCAACTCTTAAAGGAGGTTGTATAAAAAATTGTTTTCTTACTTTAGCTTGTCTATCAAACCAAACACTAAAAATAATATAGCAAGTGGTTAAATCTTCTAAAATATTTATTGTACTTCTAATTTTATCTATTGCGTTATTAACCTTTTTAGGAAGTAACAGTTACAAACAAATTAGAGAACAAGAAAAAACTGCAGAATTGGTTGTTTTTACTCTTCGTGTAGAAACAGAAATAAACACCCTTTTTTCTAGATATGCAATGATGCAGTCTCAGGTTTTAAAAAATAAACTTCAAGACAAGGTAAACCATACCATATTATTAAACAGACAAAAAGATAGTGCTTTAACTACATTTAATAGGCTTAAAATTTTAACTAAAGACAAACCAAACCAGCAAAAAAAATTACAAGAATTAAGCACTATACAAAACTCTTTTTACAAGGCGCTAGATCAATTAAATGCATATAAAACAGATACTACCTTAGAAGAAAAAAACGATGCTATTTTGTTACATAATGCTTCTGTTTTAATGGATGAAATTGAAGCTATTAAAACTACTATGCTTGCCAATGCAGAACATTATTTAGCAGAACAACAAGAGCAATTTTCTACCTCTAGACTTATAACTCCTATAACTACTTTATTTTTAGGAATGTCTGCTTTGGTTATTTTTCTTGTGTCGTTTTGGCAAATTAATAAGCAACGTAAAAAAAACAACCGTACCACCGCTTTTTTGGAAAGCGTTTTAAAAAACACCGAAAACATAGTTAGTTATTACACACCTGTAAAAAATGAGGCTAATAAAATAATAGATTTTAAAATTGACTATATAAACCACAATATAGAAAATGTATTAGGTACAAAGGTTAATGAGATGAAGGGTAAATTGCTATCTGCCATATTACCCATACAGTTTAAAAATGGCGTTTTTGAGATTTTGGTAGATTGTTATGAAACTGGCAAAAATCAAAAATTTAAAAGAAACCATATCTTTAATGGTACAGATTACAGATTTAAAACAAATGTTGTAAAACTTAACAAAGGTGTTTTAGCAACTGCTAGTGACATTACAGAAGAACATATTATAAAGAAAAACTTAACAGTAACCAAAGACCAACTAGAAGCTCAAAATTTATTATTGCTAGACAATAGAGCTTTTTTAAGTAATGTTTTTAAAAGCACATCTAACATAGTTACACATTTTAAATCTATTAGAAATGATAAGGGTTACATAATAGATTTTGAAATTTTATTTATAAATGATGCTTTAAATGAAGGAATTAAAAACAACATTCCGTCTGAGCTAAAATACAAAAGAGCTACAGAAATTTATCCAAATATTTTTAAAAATGGAGTTTTTGAAAAAATGGTTAGCTGTATTGAAGAGTCTCGCCAAATAGAATATGAAACTAAAATTAACAGAAACGGTAAAGAGATTTGGTTACATGATACAGCTATAAAATTAAATGATGGTGTAACGGTTACTTCTAGAGACATAACCTTAGAAAAAACAAGAGCAGAAAAACTAAACGCATTATATACAGAGATTGAAATACAAAACTCTATTTTTAAAGATGCCGAAGAAGTTGCAGATATTGGTAGTTATGTTTGGTATTTAGATACTGGTGCTGCGGTAATATCTGATAACTTTTACCGTATTTTAGGATATGAGCCAAATGCTTTTGAAGTTACTTTTGATAATTACCGTAGGTTTGTTCACCCAGATGATTTAAAAAGGTATGACAAGTTTGGCAAAGAGATGGTAGAAAAAGGAAGCTCTAACATACACACATACCGTATAATTACCAAATCTGGTACAATTAAACATATTTATGTAAACGGCCAAAACATTATTAAAGATGGCAGAAACACTTCTGTTGGTGTTGTACAAGATATTACAGATAGTGTAAAAACCGAAGAAAAATTAAAGGCTAAAAATGAAGAGCTAAAGCGTTCTAATGCAGAACTAGAATCTTTTAATCGTGTAGCAAGCCATGACTTGCAAGAACCTATGCGTAAAATACAAATGTTTATTTCTAGATTGTCTGAGGGAGAATTAGAAAAACTATCAGACAGAGGAAAAATGTACTTTAGTAAAATTGATAGTTCTGCAAACAGAATGCAAACATTAATTAAATACCTATTAGCTTACTCTAGAATTAATAGAACTAAAAAAGATTTTGTAAAAGTTGAGCTTAATAATACATTAAATAAAGTATTAGATGATTTAGAAGAACTGGTTAATGAATCTGGTGTTGCTATTACTGTTGCTAACTTACCTGCAGTAAAAGCCATTCCTTTTCAAATGGAACAGTTATTTAATAATTTGGTAAATAACGCTATAAAATACAAATCTACTACAGAAAGCCCAACAATAGCAATAGACTGTAAAAAAATACCGCGCACAAAAATTAAAGAAACTTTTGATAAAAGAAGAAAAAATTATTACCAAATAACTGTAAAAGATAATGGTATTGGTTTTGATCAAGAAAATGCTAAAAAAATATTTGGTCTTTTTGAACGTCTACACCAAAAAGAACAGTACTCTGGTACTGGCATAGGTTTAGCCATTTGTAAAAAAATTGTGGTTAACCATAGAGGGCATATAACTGCTAAGAGTAAACAAGGTGAAGGATCTACATTTTGTATCTATTTACCAGTTTAATATTATTTACGTTTGGCAGAGTTTTTCTTTAGTTTCATATTTAAAAACTCTACCAATAATGAAAATGCAATAGCAAAATACAAATATCCTTTTGGTATTGCGCCAATACTTTTACCAAACAATACGGTACCAGATAAGTGAGCTGCTTCTGTAATTAGCATAAAACCTATTAATATTAAAAAAGATAATGCCAATAGTTGCATAGATGGGTGTTTACTTATAAACTCTCTTATAGTATTGGCAAAAAGCATCATTACACAAATAGATATTACAACTGCTATTATCATTAATATTAAAGAGTGGTTTTCCTGAGTACCAATACCGTTTGTCATCCCCACTGCAGTTAAAATAGAATCTATAGAGAATATAAAATCTATAAGTACTATTTGTACAATAGCTTTTGGTAGTGTGGTAATTTTTTTCGCCATTAATTCTTCTTCCTCTTCACCAGGTTCATCTATTTTCTCATGTATTTCAGATGTACTTTTGTATAACAAAAAAAGACCACCAAAAAATAATATTAAACCTTGCCAGCTAATACCAACCTCTAGCCATGATGTATTAATGGTATAAAACGGTTTTTTTAGTCCAACTAAAAAAGATACTCCTAATAACAATATAATACGTTGAAGCATTGCCAACAACAATCCTAAATTAGTGGCCTTTTTTTGCTGTTCTTTTGGTAGTTTACCTGCCGCTATAGATATAAATACAATATTATCTATCCCCAATATAATTTCTAAAAAAGTTAAAGTAAGCAATGCTATCCAAGCATCTGCACTAGAAAAAATTTCTAACATAGGTAATGGTTTGTAGTGTAATGTTATAGTTTAATATGTCTCCATAAAATTATAAAAAATAGTATCAAAAAGCAGCAATATTACTTAAAAGCATCAATAAATAATGGCTTAACGTCCAAAAACCGGGCTTTTCTAATAATTATATAACATAAAACAAAAATTATATAACAAAAAAAGACGCACTCTTCACCAACTTTGTATCAAACAAAAAACAATAACAATATGATACATATAAAACAAGCGTGCATTACAAACTCTAGAGTTGGACGTAGTTGGGTTAAAGAATCATTGCGTCCAAAAAAAAACAAACAAGAATCTACTAAAAAAACTACTGATCGTTTTAAAAATTTAAATAAGGAATAAGAGTAACTCTTAAAGTCTATTTAATAAAAAACAAACAATCATTAAAAATAATATGAAAAAGCTATTACTACCACTGGCAATAATTTTGATAATAATTTGGGCACTTGCCTTTTTTATATACGCTTTAGGTTACATAGCACATATTTTTTTAGTAGCAGCCACAATACTTTTTATTATAAAAGTATTACAAGAAAAATAAGTAAGAATCTCCTAAACAAGAAACGTTATGAAAGTTATAAATCTTAAAACAAACAATATAGAACAAGACTTTAATCAATTTAAAGCAGATCTAGGCGGAAGTTTAGAGTATACGCATAAAGAGTACTCTTTAGAATTAGATAATAATTTTGCTACAGGAGACATTAAAGGTGTATCTGTAAACAAAAACATATCTTTTATAGAGTATAATTTAAAGTTTGCACAAGACACTATTATAGTAAGAAACACACCAGTTACCAACCCAATTTACTTTTTATATTGTGCAGAAGGACAAATGAGTCACAGTTTTGGTTTAAATGGAAAACAAAGATCATTAAACCAGTTTCAGACAGGGATATTTGCTAGTGACCCTAGTAAAGACGCTTGTTTTTACTTTAGAAAAGGGCAAGCTGTAACTTTCTCTAATATTAGTATAAATACCTATACCGAAAATGCTGATGAAGAGGCTGATGATTTGTTACAAACCCAGCTATTAAAAACATTTATGCCCTCTAAAGAAAAAGAAATATTTGCATATGTAGGTTCTTACAACCTTAAAATTGCAGAAAAAATGCAACAATTAGAGGCTATTAAACAAAAAGGTATTGTTAGACAACTATTAGTAAAGGGAATTGTACACACTGTTTTAGCGTTAGAAATAGAGCAACACAACCAAGATAAAAAACACGGCGCTACAAATTTTGGTTCTTTAACAAGAAATGAAATGGACACTGTTAAGGAATTATCTAATTTTATTAGAAATTATCCAGAAATTAAGTATACACTGGTATATTTAAGTAAAAAATCTGGTATGTCTCCTGCAAAATTACAAGAAGGTTTTAAACTGCTACACAACCGTACCGTGTCTGATTTTATTAGAAATACAAGAGTAGAAAAAGCAGAGAATTTACTAAAAACTACAGACCTTAATATTTCTGAAATTGTGTATACAGTTGGTTTAACAAGTAGAAGTTATTTTTCTAAAATATTTAAAGAAAAGTATAATTGTAGTCCAAAATACTATCAAGAAAATCAATTTTCTACACCACTTACTGCTTAGTACTGTAAAAATATATAAAACTAAAAACTCCGCTTTTTAAGCGGAGTTTTTAGTTTTAAAATGATCCAATATTTTAAAAATACAGTTATATAGGCATTAGATAATAATTAAAACTTATAAACTATAGCAAGTACATAAAAAAGGCGGTAAGATTAAAACCTTACCGCCTTTTATATTAAATAACTATATTATTTAAATGTTTTTAAAGATGAACGTAGCATCCAAGCCATTTGTTCATGCATTTGTAATATTGCTGTAATAAAATCTGCTGTACCTTCATCATTATGTGCTTCAGCATTTTCTCCAATGCTCTCTCTAATAAATTTAATTATTGTTTGGTGATCTTCTAATAAAACCTCCATAAAACTAGCACTGTCATTTTGGTCTGGACCGTTTTCTTTTAGCTCAGACAATTCTAAAAATTGCTGCATACTACCTGGTGAATAAAAACCTAACATACGTATACGCTCTGCTACTTCATCAATAGTATTTTCTAGTTTTCCATATTCTTCTTCAAAAAATACGTGTTTGCTATGAAAATCTAAACCTTCTACATTCCAGTGAGCGTTTCTGTATTTTGTATACATTACATACTCATCTGCCAATAATTGTTTTAACATTTTTACTACAGCTTTCCTGTTGTCTTTTTTTATTCCAATAGCTGTTTCTGTTGCTTCCATTTTTATTTTTTTTAAGATTATAGTATAAAGATACAAGTAAGCATTAGTCCTTTTTAACGTTATTAAATTATAAATTACCTCTAAAAATTTGACTAAAAAACAACTACATAAATAACTACAATTAAACTACTTAACTACCAAAAAAAGCCTATAATTAACGTTATTAAATTCTTTTGTAGCTCTAAACAAATAACTTAACGGTTAACAAAAACATGTTGATTATATTGTAGGTATAAAACAAAGAACTATGAGTACTTTTTTATGGATATTGTACGCTTTGGTAACACTAAGGAGTATTAGTAGTATTATATTTCATGGTAGCAGACCTACAAAATCATTAAGTTGGTTTTTAGCGGTTCTTCTGTTGCCTTTTGCTGGCGCCTTACTCTATTATATGTTTGGTGTAAACCGAAGAAAGTTTAATTTTTTTAGAGACAAGCAAGAAGAAAAAAAGAAACAATTTGATGAAAAATACAAAAACTTACATGCCTTAGATAACACAGTAACTTTTAAAACATCTAAACAACAAAAATTATCTAAACTAATTGAAAGCAGCACCTTATTAAAAGCATACAACAATAATAAAGTAACTGTACTTAATAACGGGGAACAAACTTTTAATAGCATTTTTAATGCTATGCAAAAAGCAGAAAAGTATATTCATTTACAGTACTATATTTTTTCGAAAGGTGACTTAACAGAGCGCTTTTATTCAATTTTAAAAGACAAAATTAACCAAGGTGTAGAAGTACGCTTAATTTATGATGCATTTGGTAGCTATTCCTTTAAAAATAAAACTATAAAAAAATTTAAAAGTATTGGTGTAAAGGCGTTTCCAATGATGCCAATAAAATTTGGCAATTTATTATACACACTTAACTACAGAAACCACAGAAAAATTATTGTAATTGATGGTAAAGTTGGTTTTACAGGAGGTGTTAATGTAACAGACAAATACATTAAACCTATTTCTAACGTAGGAATTTGGAAAGACATACATTTAAAACTGGAAGGGCCCATAGTAAACAGTTTACATAGAGTATTTATTAAAGACTTTTATTTTGCTAGTAATGATGAGGTTTTATTACATAAAAAATACATTTTTAATACGGATAAAAAGGGGGAACATACAGCACAAATTGTAGCAGCAGGTCCAGACTCTAAACAACCTGCAATAATGCAACAATACATACAAATGATAAATATTGCCGAAAACAATATTTGCATAGCTAATCCTTATTTTATACCAAGTACATCTGTACTACAAGCTTTAAAAATTGCAGCATTAAGCGGAGTTTCAATTACTATATTAATTCCTAAAGTATCCGATTCTTTAATGGCAAAGTACAGTATGTTCTCTAGGTTAGAAGAACTTTTAGAAGTTGGAATAAAAATTTATTTACGACCAGATTTTTCTCATAGCAAAATGATATTAATAGATGGTGAAATACTATCTGTAGGCTCTGGAAATTTTGATTATAGAAGTTTTGAGCACAATTTTGAAACCAATGCCGTGATATACGATCAAAAAATAACAAAAAGCATACAAGAAAAATTTAATATTATATGTAATGAAGATACTATTTTAAAGTACGAAACCTTTAAAAACAGAGCCTTATGGAAAAAATTATTAGAAGGTATTGCTAAATTTTTTAGTCCATTATTATAAAAGTAAAACAATTAAAAATTAATGAAAAATATAATTTATATACTATTATTTATGAGTGTAAAATACTTAAATGCACAACACATTATACCTAAAATTATTGAAAAAGAAGCAACTACAGCCTTATCTTATTATCCACAACTAAAAAACACAGAAATTGAATTTAGATTTAAAGATAATATTAAAAAATCTACAATGCTTGCGCAGCCAGTTTTTGGTAGTCTTTTAAAATCTAAGAAAAAAAGACGTTACCTTATTTTAATGAGTAAAAAATTTAAAATTTCTGGAAAAGAATTTAAAACTACAGATGTAGATAGTGATATACTTATTGGTTGGCTAGGCCATGAACTTGGTCATATTTTAGATTATCAAAATCGTAGTAGTTTTAATTTACTTTGGTTTGGCATAAAATATTCGTTGTCTGACAATTATATAAAGGAAGCAGAACGCGCTGCAGACTCCTATGCCGTAACATCTGGTATGGGAACATACATATTAAAAACAAAACACTTTATATTAAACAATGCTGAAATAGAACCTAGTTATAAGGCAAGGATTATAAAATACTACTTATCCCCGGAAGAAATTATGCAACTAGTTAAACAACAAGAAAAAAAGGAGCAATTATAATTGCTCCTTTTTATTTTTTAAGAATTTGCTATTACAAAATCTTCCCATTCTGCAAAACGCTCTTGTCCCATAACCCTCTCCATTTTTACTTGTCCGCCTTTCTTTTTATTACTACCACTCCATTCATAAAATACAGAAGGCAAAACAGTGGTAACTTTAACCCCTTCCAATGCCTTAGACCTTGCCACCTTATAATTTTTATTTGCATTCATTAAAAAGTCATCTAATTCACTTGCTAACTTACTATTGCTAAGTTTAGCATTAGTACCTAGGTACCAGCAGTGGTAAAAATCATCATTAATACGATTTGCACATAATGTATATTCTTGTATTTCTATATCAAAATGTTTTTCTAAATGTTGCACAGCATCATTAAGTTTATTTACAGATAATTGTGAACCTACAGTATTTAAAAAGAATTTTGTACGACCTGTAATTTTTATTTCTGCCCGTTCAATATCAGTAAATTCTATAGTATCTCCAATAATATAACGCCAGGCGCCAGCTACGCTACTTAATATTAAAACATAATCTTGATTTAACTCTACTTCCGAAATTGTAAGTGCTGGTGCATTTTGTTTTAGAGATCCATCAGGCTTAATATAATCTGGATTAAAAGGCACAAACTCAAAATAAATACCGTTATCCGTTACCAATTTCATAGCATCAGTTTCTGGTCTTTGCTGAAAAGCAATAAAACCTTCTGATGCCAAATAGGTATCTATTACAGTTATTGGTTTACCTAAAAGAGCATTAAAACTTTTTTTATATGGACCAAAAGCAACACCACCAGAGGTATATACTTGTAAATTAGGCCATATTTCGTGTATGTTTTTTATATTATTATATTCTATTACTTTTTGTAGCATAAGTTCTATCCATGATGGTATTCCGCTTAAGGCTCCAATATCCCAATCTGATGCTTTTTCTGCTATACGCTGTACGCGTTTATCCCAATCATCAATTTTAGCAATTTGTTTTCCTGGCTTGTAATAGTTTTGAAACCAAAACGGTATATTACTAGCACTTATTCCACTTATTTCACCTTCTAATGCATTGTTATGTTCCTCTAAATCTGTAGAACTCCCAAGCATCATTATTTCTTTTTCAAAAAAATCTGCAGGTAAATTAAAATTTTTAAGTGCTAAAACTTGTTGTATTCCTGCATTTCTTATGGCCTTAACCATATCATCTGTAACTGGTATACGCTTACTAGTTTTACCTGTAGTACCAGAACTAAGAGCAAAATAGTCTGGACTATTGGGCCAAGTTATATTTTCTTCTCCATTTTGTACGTGCTGCCACCAATTATTAGTTATTTGGTTGTAATCTGAAAAAGGAACTTTAGCACTAAAAGTTTTCTCTAGATTATTAGAATTTAATATTCCTGTAAAACTATAATGTTTACCAAACTTAGTGTGCTCTGCTGTACGCAGTAAATTTTTAAGTACTGCACGTTGTTCTTCTGCTGCATTGTATTCTCCAGAAATAATATCAGACGCGTGTATTATTCCTTTTATGATGTTCCCAATTATAGCCATGTATTAGTGTGTTTTTAGGTTATTTATTAGTATTGCAGTAAAAAATTAAAAACCACAACTAACAACCCAAAAATCTACTAATTTCAAAAAACAACTTAACCCTATTAAAATTATTATTAACCCTAAAAGGAGTATGTTTCTCTAAAAATTAAGCATAAAAAAACCAGTAATAAAAATTACTGGTTTAATTTATTATGAGTCTTTCTACTCATTTGTCGGGGTGGCAGGATTCGAACCTGCGACCTCCGCGTCCCAAACGCGGCGCGATAACCGGGCTACGCTACACCCCGATAGGTTATCTAATACTTTCAATACTTAGAGAAATTTTCTGCCCTCGCAATATGCTTTGGCAGCTCTTGCGGAGAGACAGGGATTCGAACCCTGGGTAAATGTTTCCACCTACGACGATTTAGCAAACCGCTCCTTTCGGCCACTCAGGCACCTCTCCAAAATCTTTAATGAACTTGTGCAGTTTTCAATTGCGAGTGCAAATATATAACGATTAAGCGTAGCTACCAAGCTATTTTAAACTTTTTTTATCTTTTTTTTCAATCTTTTTTGTAACCTATTCATTTTAAGAACATTTCAAAAAAACTTTTTTTACATTAATTCCACTTTACATTTAATTAGCAAACATTAAGCATAATTTTATGGTTTAATTACAAGAAAATGGTAACTCTTATTTAGTATAATACTTTCAATTTATCTTCATTTTACTAAAAATAAAAAAAGTAAAAATAAATGTAAAATTAACTTGCATATTAAAAATAGATTATTGTATATTTGCAGCCCGAAAGACAAAAACATTTGTCATTTCAATGGTCGCGTAGCTCAGCTGGATAGAGCATCTGCCTTCTAAGCAGACGGTCAAAGGTTCGAATCCTTTCGCGATCACAAAAAGCCTTCAGTTTTACTGAGGGCTTTTTTGTTTTCAATATATATTTAAATGTACCTCTTCCCCTAAAAACAAACATAATTGTTTAATTCTTACATTTTTAGTAATAATTATTTATTATTTGTTTAATTTTAAGACGTAAAAGTTTAATGTGTAAACACATAATAAATTAATTATACAGTTAATTTTCTTACTTAATTATACTTATATAGTTAACCAAAGAATTTTATAGCCTTTGGGCAACTAATAAAAATTAAAGTAATGCGGTATTTTAAATTTTCTAAACTTGGCTTTTTACTTGTTATAACAACTTTACTTAGTCTATGCAGCTGTAATTCAACAAAAAAAGAAAAGAAAACAATTATTGGCTTTTCGCAAACTGGTGTTAATGACCAATGGAGAAAATCTATGAACAAGTCTATGCAACTACAAGCAGACTTTTATCCAGAAATAGAACTAAAAATTTTAGATGGTAATGATGATGTAAAAAAACAAATAGAAGATATAAACCAATTTATTGATGAAAAAGTAGATGTATTAATAATATCTCCCGTACAATCTAAACCAATTACTCCTTTAGTTAACAAAGCATTACAACAAGATATTCCTGTTTTAATTGTAGACCGCAAAATAGACGGACCAAATTACACTTCGTATATAGGAGGTGATAACTATCAAGTAGGTGTAAATGCTGCAAATTACATAGCTAGTTTAAGCTCCAATGAAGATAAAAAGATACTAGAAATAAAAGGCCTAGAAGGTTCATCGCCTGCTGCAGAACGCCACTTAGGGTTTATTTCTACTCTTAAAACTATACCTAATTTACAAATAACACATACTATACAAGGTAATTGGGAAGCGAGCTCTATTAAAGAACCTCTAAATAACTTTTTAAATAACAATAACAGTATAGATTTTATTTTTTGCCATAACGACCGTATGGCGCTTGGTGCTTGGGAAATTTTAAAACACCACAATTTAGAACAAAAAGTAAATATTATTGGTGTAGATGGTTTAAACGGACCTAACGGTGGTATACAGTATGTAAAAGATGGCATACTAAAAGCTACTGTTTATTACCCCACTGGAGGAAATGAAGCTATTACATATGCTATTGATATTATTGATGGAAAAAAAATTAATAAAAACAACATACTAGAAACTACTGTTATAGATAGCAGAAATGCTGATATAATGAAACATCAGTTTGATAAAATAAATCAACATCAAGAGAGTTTACTTGCGCAACAAAACAAAATTAAAGAACAAGAAGAAACCTATGCATCACAAGGCAATATGCTAAAAATACTTTTTGCCCTATTTGTACTTAGTATATTATTGGGGGCGTTTAGCATCTATTCTGGCATTAATATTAGAAAAAAGAAGCACGATTTAGAGCTATACAATGCAAAAATTATAAGACAATCTTTAGAGATTAAAGAAATTGCAAAAGAAGCAGAATTAAGTAATGAAGCTAAGGCTAACTTTTTTACTGGTCTGTCTCATGAATTTAAAACCCCAATAACTCTTATATTATCTGCCATAGAATCTATTACCGAAAAAAACAATTTTACTAAAAATAACTTAACCACCGAAGTAACTCTAATCTCCAACAACTCTAAACGTTTGCTACGCCTAATAAATCAGCTTTTAGATTTTAGAAAAACAGATGAGAAAAAATTGACCTTAAAAGCTTCTAAAACCAACATTTTTCAATTTTCTACCAAAATAATTAATGATTTTAAAATTGAAGCAAAAAATAGAGATATTGTTTTTGATCTAAAAACAAATAATAAAGACTTAGAAATTTATATAGATAGAAATTTAATGGATAAAGTATACTTTAATCTTTTATCTAATGCATTAAAGTTTACACCAGATAATGGAGAGATTGTTATCTCTATTGACGATTATAAAAACAAAAACTTTATTAATATATCTTTTAAAGATAGTGGAATTGGTATTCCTAGTGATGATCTAGAAAATATTTTTAAACCCTTTGAGGTTGGAAGTAATAACAATAAAGCAAGCTCTGGTATTGGTTTGCACCTTACAAAACAATTTGTAGAACTGCACAAAGGAGAAATAACTGTTAGCAGTGAGCAAAACACAATTTTTACCCTTAAAATTTATAAAGACAAAAAACATTTACTGCCAAATGAAGTTATAATAGAACCAAGTATTTACACCAACCAAGAAATTATTTTAACAGAGGAAATTGAAGAAAACATATACAAGCAAACCATAGTAAATAATAATGAAAACAAGTACGACGTATTAATTATTGAGGATAATGATGAACTTATAAAAATACTTAAAAATAAACTTATAGAAACATATAAGGTACACTTATCTAATGGTATAGATGGTATAGAAAAAGCATTAGATATTATACCTGATATAATAATATGCGATGTAAATTTACCAGACAAAGATGGATTTGTAATTTGTGAAGTTTTAAAAAATGATTTAAGAACATCACACATACCAATTATTATGCTAACTGCTTTAGATAATAATGAATCTTACGTTAAAGGGTTAAAATGTGGTGCAGACTCATACCTTACAAAACCATTTAGCTTTCCAGTATTATCTCAATCTATAAAATCATTACTATACAATAGAGAAAAGCTCAGGTATTACTATCTAAACAACATTCATAAAATAAACCCTCACGAAAAATTTGATGTAACTGACCAGGAATTTATTTTAAAAATGAATTCTATTGTTGAAGAAAATATAGACAACTCTGACTTTTCTGTAGAAAGTATGGCAGAAACTCTAAATATATCTAGAGTACAATTATACAGAAAAACTAAAGCTATAATTGGCATAAGTATAAGTGATTACATTTTAAATTTTAGATTAACTAAAGCTAAAAATTTGCTTAAAAACTCTAATATGTCCATTTCGCAAATAGCATACGCTGTTGGATTTTCCTCTCCAAATTATTTTTCTACAAATTTTAAAGCTAAGTTTAATAAAACACCCAAAGAGTACAGAAATAATTTAGACAATAGCGCAACTAGTAATAAACACTAATAAGGCTATTGTTATATTTTGAAACATTATAAATTTAAAAATGTTACCAATAAACAATTAAAACATTTTTAATATTTAGTAGAATGTACTCAAAAACACATAAAACAAAGATAATAGTAGTGTTGTAATCTTTATGGTGCATAACTAAACTTAAAATATCTAAATTATAAGTACAGTGTAGCCTACACTAAGTATTTTTGTTACCCATTATTTTAAAAAATTTTTATAGACACACAAAAAGCTGGTATAGTATTTGTTTGTTTACTAATATTGATAGTGTTCTGTTCCCCAACAGATAAACCTTGCTTATTATTTTAATAGCAAGGTTTTTTGGTTTAAACCCAACGCATTTATTTATTAAAATACTCTTTTAGCTTTACAAAGGGTGCTGTTTTTCGGTTTTTAAATGCGTGCATACTACTGCTAAATATAATTAATGCGGCTCCTATATAAGCTGTATAAACTAATACCTCCTCTACTCCTTTATTAGCTACTGCAATTGCTATAAGTGCCCAGGCACCAACAAGCCCAAATTCTCGCATATTACGGGTCCAGGTTACAATTAAATTAACTATAACTGCCACTACAATCATTACAATGGTCCATATTAAAGGAGCTACGCCAAAACCGTTCCAATTAATTTTTACTAAATATGCAGATATGTTAGCAATACTAGCAACAGTTATCCAGCCAGTGTAAATTACAAAAGGCCACCATAAAAAAACAATTACAGAAATTGGTGCATCCCAAAGTTCCATTTTATTATTAAAAACAATTTTTAGTAGTGATAATAATAGTACAATTATACATATACAAGATAAACCTGTGTATCCATAAATCCAGCATACTATCCAGCAGCAATTGGCTAAACAAGATACTACAAACCACCAGCCTATTTTTAATACAAAATCATTGTTACGTACTTTTGTAAATAGACTTCTGCCTTGATAAATAACAAAACCAAATACCAAAAAATAAATCAATCCCCATATAGAAAACGCATAACCCGCGGGTGTAAATAAAGTTTTTAAACCTCTAGAAACCTCCCCTATAGTTGTACCGTTCATTTTACCTGTATTAGACAAGTAGTTTATAAATACAGTAGATATAAAAGCTATACCGTTTGTAATTTGTAATACCTTTTTCATTCTTCACTTTTTCTATAATATACAAAAGAAATATTTTTAAATTTTCTTCTTAACCTTAATTTAATTTAAAAGGAATTTTAAATATGTAATCTAGCAGTAATTTTTTTAATATTGAGGAATCAAATGTCATCAACCAAAATAATAATACCTTTTTTAATTGTATTCATATGTTTTAAAATAACTGCACAAACAAAAAAAATAGAAATAGCTTTTTTAGCAGATATTCATTTTCAGGATTTGTATGGTTCTTTTAACGATATTAATTACAAGGGTATTAAAAATCCGCATAACAATAAGCATACAGTATTACGAACAATGCAATCTCAATTAAACTCTACTAGAATTTTTAATGAGAACTATTTTGCATTTAAAACAGCTCTAGATGACATTGTTAGTAGAGGCATTACTTATGTTGCTTTACCTGGTGATTATACAGATGACGGACAACCTATACACTTAAGAGGACTGCAAAAAATACTAAACGATTACAAAAATAAACACGGACTACAATTTTTTATAACAACTGGTAACCATGATCCTGCAGGACCATACAAACAGGAATCTGGAAAAAGTGATTTTTTAGGTGCAGAAGGTAAAAATCAACCTGTATATAGTAAAAAAGGAATGTATGCATCTAAAAAAAATGAGCATCCTGTATTAATTAGTACTGATATTGCTAAAATGGGATATACGGGTGTACTTAATATTTTAGGTGAGTACGGTTTTAATGCACAACCAAATTATAAATATTGGACCACTCCGTTTGCTACCTATAACTACAACAATTACTCTTTTAAAAAGGCACAAATTGCATCTAACTTAAAACTAAGAACCTATACTGCTATAGACAGTTTACAAATGGTAGATACTAGTTATTTAGTAGAGCCCGTAAACGGTATTTGGTTACTAGCTATAGATGGTGACACCTTTTTGCAAAAAAAGGATGGTAGCTTTTCTAGTGCTAGCGTAGGCTATAACAACACTATAATACATAAAAATTACTTAATTAAATGGGTGAAAGATATAGTTACAGAAGCTAAAAAAAACAATAAAACATTAATTGCTTTTAGTCATTTTCCTATGGTAGACTTTAATGATAATGCCACTAGCAACATTAAAAAATTAATGGGGAATAACAAATGGCAATTGCAACGTGTACCTGTAAAAGAAGTAGCAGAAGCATTTGCAGATAGTGGTTTAAAAATACACATAGCAGGACATATGCATATTAATGACACTGGAGTACACAGGTCTAAAAAAGGAAACTTACTGGTTAACATACAAACACCTTCCTTAGCTGCTTACATACCAGGTTATAAAATTTTAAAAATTAATAACAGTAGTAACATAGAGGTAAAAACTGTTACTATACCCGATACAGAAAATTTTAAATTGTTATTTGATTTGTATAAAGTAGAATACAACAAACTAAAACTAGAGCACAATAACAATGTTTGGAACAAAAAAATACTAGAGGTTAACACCTATAAAGATTTTACAGCTTGGCATTTAAAAGAACTTATACGTTTGCGCTTTTTACCAAATGATTTTCCTATAGATTTAAATATATTTTTAAGTAATGTTACTGGTGAAGAGTTGTTATTACTTGCTACAAAAAATAGTGAACTAGATTTTTCTAAAGCATTAAAAGAAATACGTAACAATACTAAAGCAAGAAAAAATCAGTTAAAAATTATTGCCACTCCTTTAGCTAAAAACAATTTAAAAGCTAAAGATTTTAGAAAGTGGAAAGGCTTAGATTTAGTTTTTGATTTTTATAGACTTAGAAATGCAGATGAATTGGCTTTAGAAGATATTACCACAGAAAAAATAAAGCAGTATAAATTTATTTACAACACAATTACTTCACAAACCAAGTATATTAATAAAGAAGATACTACAGCCAAACAATTACTTTTATTCTTTAAAATTTTTAATTCTTTTTTAAACAGTGAACCGTCCAACCACTTTAGTATTAATTTAGAAAACAATACTATAACAGACCTAAGTAAAAACAATAATTAGCTTATAAGTTTACAGTCTGTTTTAAAAAGTTAATTTAAAGATAACGTTGGCATAATCAATTTTAAACTTTAGGGTCTTTTATTTACACTAACTAATTCCAGAATTTTTTAGTCCCTATGAAAACCTCCCAAGAATTTGAAGATATCTATTCTAAACACTGGGAAAAATTATATGCTTTTTCATTTAAAGTTACAAAAGACAGCAACTTATCTAAAAACATTATACAAGACGTATTTACCAATTTATGGGAGCGTAAAAATAGCTTAAACATAAACTCTGTTGAGCATTTTTTATTTAGAGCAGTAAAAAATCAAATTTTAAAGCATTACAATCAAAACACTTTTAACACTACTTCTATAGATAATGAGTTTGATAATTTTATTATGGAATCTCCATCTATTTCTGAATCTGACCTATCTAAAACCGTTTTTCATATTGTAGATAAGTTACCTGCTAAGCGAAAAGAAATTTTTTTAATGAACAAGCTACAGGAAATGAATGTAGAACAAATTGCAGAGGAGCTAAAGCTATCAAAACAAACGGTTAAAAATCAATTATCATCTGCAATTAAACAGCTTAGACTAGAGCTTAAACAACTTAGTTGGTTACTATTTCCGTTCTTTTTTTAAAAAAATATTTCACTTAATGTTTGCTTAAACTTTTGGTAACATTTGCCAATAGTACTAATTACTTGTTTTGGGTACTTACCTATATAAAACAAGTTTATGCAACAGAAAAAAAGCACTGTATTAAAAAAGCTTATTGCAAAAAGCACCAAACAAAAAACTAGTGCTAAAGAAGAAAAGTTATTACATACATTTTTTAAAAAAATGTATGATAAGTCTGGCTGGGATACAAATAAAATGGGTAATGCAACTTTTATAAAAGATGATATCCGTTCTAAAATTGTACTTAAAGAAACTAAAAGCACAAAAACTAATATATATAAATATGCTGCCATAGCAGTTACAATACTTACGCTTGGTGGTATATTATTATCTACTTACAAAACTAACCAGCCAAGTTTTGTTACGGTAAATACTGGTGCTGCAATAGATTCTGTTTTTTTAGCAGATGGTTCTACTATTTACCTAGCTCCAGGATCTAATTTTAGTTACCCTAATACATTTACCAACACTACAAGAGAGGTTAACCTAATAAAGGGTAATGCATTTTTTAACATTGCTAAAAACCCAAACAAACCATTTATTATAAACTCTGGTGACTTGGTAACAAAGGTATTAGGTACTTCTTTTCATATAGGGTTACAAAAAAAGGAAAGCAAAGTATCTGTAGTTACTGGAAAAGTACAGGTAAATTACAAAAACAACCAACAACAATTAGTATCTGGGCAAGAAGCCGTAGCTACAAACAACTCTTTACGCAAACAAAAATCATCAGTTTTAATGACTTCTAACTGGTATACTAAAGATTTAAACTTAGCAGAGGTATCATTAAAAGAAACCTTAGACTTATTAGAGATTAAATACAATGTAAAAAGCGCTATAAAAAATGAAGATGTATTGGCTCTTAAAATAACACTATTTATAAAGCAAAACGCTACACTAAATGAGATTATTGAACAACTAAATTATATAACCAATTTAAAATTACTATATGAGAATGAAATAATTACACTTAAAACTAATTAAAGAAAAACCGCAGCTGCTACCAACAACTACGGTTAAATTTTCAAGTATTATTAACTAACACTTAAATTAATGTATTTTAAAAATATTCCTTTTAAATTAAAAACCATACTTTTTTTTGTATTATCTGCAATTTTTTGTCAGACAGTGCAACCTAATAATGGTGTTTACAAAAAACAAAATATAACTGTAAACTATAAAAACACAAATTTAGTAACCCTTTTAAAAGAGGTAAGTAACCAAACATCATATAACTTTAGCTACGGTGAAGATATTATAAAAGACAAAAATAAATACACAGTATCTTACCTAAACATCAGCTTAGAGTCTGCCTTAAAAGACCTGAGTAAAAAGGCAAACTTTAGTTATAAAATAACAAATAAAATTGTTTTAATAAAAAAGAAATCTACAACTATAACTACCAGTAATGTCCAAAAAGAAATAACAGGTACTGTTGTAGATGAAAACGGAGATCCTTTACCAGGTGCTACCATTCATGAAGTAGGAACATCTAATGGTGTTACAACAAATTTTGATGGAGAATACACTATAACTGCTACAACCGGAAGCGTTTTAAAATTCTCTTACATGGGGTATAAGAGTAAAGAAATAAAGGTTACACAAAATGTAGTAAACGTACAATTAGAACTAGATGCTGCTGAGTTAAATGAAGTTGTTGTTGTAGGCTACGGTAGCCAAACAAAAGCAGATGTTACTGGTGCCGTAACACAACTAAAAGAAAGTAGTTTTAGACAAGGTATTAACACATCTCCAGATGCTCTTTTACAAGGTAAAGTTGCTGGTGTTAGAGTTGTTAATGCTAGCGGAGAACCAGGTGCAGGTATTAATGTTACAATACGTGGTGTAGGTTCTATTAGAAGTGGTAGTAGCCCTTTATTTGTTGTAGATGGTGTGCCGTTAACTAACGATAATGTTAGCCCAACGGGCAGTAATGTTGGTTTTGGGGATTCTAGTGCTAAAAACCCATTAAACTTTTTAAATACTAGTGATATAGAATCTATTAATGTACTTAAAGACGCTTCTGCATCTGCTATATACGGAGCTAGGGGTTCTAACGGTGTAGTAATAATTACTACTAAAAAAGGAAAAGCTGGTATAGGCTCTTTATCTTTAGACTCTTACATTGGTATTTCTAACGTTGCAAATAAAATAGATTTGCTAAATGCAAATGAATACAGAAATGCCTTAAAAGACCCTACTTTTGACCACGGCAGCACTACAGATTGGCAAGATGTTGTTTACAGAACAGCAATTACAAAAAATAATGTTTTGTCTTATTCAAAAGCCTCAGAAAGTGGTAACTACTATGTTTCTTTAGGTAATATAGATCAAGAAGGTATTGTAAATAATAGTGAATTTTCTCGTACATCTGGTAGAGTAAATGTAGAAGAAAGCTTTTTAGATAACAAACGTTTAAAAATAAAAGTAAATCTTACTGCAAGTGAAACTAAAGACAAAGGGGTACCAACTAGTGATGATGGAGGATCTAACGGCCAGCTAATTATACACACCTTAATGGCTAATCCTACAAGGCCTGTTTTTGATGAAAACGGAGCATATACAAACTTTAATATGAATGCACATTACAACCCTGCATACTTGTTAAGCATTTATGAAGATGAAACAAGAACATTACGTGTTTTGGGTAACATAGAGGCTTCATTACGTGTATTTAACGGTTTAGAGTATAAGTTAAATTATGGAGTAGACAGGTCTGTTGCAGAGCGTAACACCACAGTATATCCAAACTTAACAGATTTAAATCCTACGGGAATGTATGTGCAAAATAACTTAGAGTCTCAAAGTTCTTTGTTAGAGCATTACTTAACATTTAATACAACCATAGCAGACAAGCATAAGTTAGAAATTTTAGGAGGTTTCTCTTATCAAAAGTTTGAGCGCTCTGGTACCAACTTTAGTTACGATAATTTATCTGAAAAAGGAACTGGGGTTAAACCTGTACACAACCCTACATCTAATAACTCACAAATAGGTATTAACGGTTTTGCGCAAGAAAACGAATTGCAGTCGTATTTTGGTAGATTAAACTATTCTTATGATAGTAAATACCTTTTAACGGCATCTATGCGTGCAGATGGTTCTACTCGTTTTGGTAAAAACAATAAGTACGGTTATTTCCCTTCTTTTGCATTGGGTTGGAATATCTCTAATGAAGAATTTTTAATTAATAGTAATGTAGATAATTTAAAGCTAAGAGCAAGTTGGGGGCAAACAGGTAACCAGGAGGTGCAAAATAAAATAACACAAGCTAGTTACGCTATATCTGGTGCAGATGGTTATTATTTGTATGATGACCAAACACTAACTAACGGTGTTTCTGTTTTAAGAACTCCAAATCCAGATTTAAAGTGGGAAGTAGTAACACAGTATAATATTGGTGCAGATTTTAGTTTATGGAACAGAAAACTGTATGGTTCTCTAGATTATTTTAAAAAAACAACTACAGATGCTATTTTAAATATACCGTCACAAGTGCTTAGCCCAACCAACAATATTTGGGTAAATATAGATGGCGAAATTGTAAATACAGGCCTAGAATTTATGTTAGGATCTAACCTAATAGCTACAGAAAATTTTAATTGGGATGTAGATATAAATGGTGCAACATTGAATAATGAAATTAAAAATTTACCTGTATCAGAAATTTTATCAGGAACCATATCTGGTCCAGGACAATCTGGAGTACTTGCCAACATTTACAAAAGCGGCTATGCTGCTGGTTCTTTTTACTTGTTAGACCATATAGGTTTTAATGAAAATGGCGAAGATATTTACAGAGACGTAAATAATGATGGTAATATAACTGGTGATGATAGAATTATAATTGAAGGTGCTTTACCTAAATTCTCTTACGGATTTAATAGTCAAATGAATTACAAAAATTTTGATTTCTCATTTTCAATTATTGGTCAAGCTGGTGGATATTTGGTGAATAATACAGGGTTAAATGCTTTAAATATAAACAATTTAGCATCAGACCGTAACGTATCTAAAAAGTATTATGAGTCTGGAGCTAATCAAGAAAACTCACCTCAATTATCAACTTTGTACCTAGAAAAGTCAGATTTTATAAGACTTAACACTGCACGTTTAGGATACAATTTAAAATTAAACAACGTAAACTGGTTAAATGGTATTAATTTTTATGTTACTGGGCAGAACTTATTAACCATTACCAACTACTCTGGTTATGATCCATTAATAAACAGTCCTAAAGCAGATGGTGGTAATCAATCATTAGGTATAGATTACTCTAGTTACCCAGGTTCTAAGACATTTATATTAGGAGCAATTTTAAAATTTTAAAATATAATAATGATGCATAAAAAAATAAAAATAGCAGGTATAGCTTTTCTATTACTAAACTTTTTAATTACAAGTTGTACAGATCTAGAAGAAGTTGTTTTAGATGAAGAATTAGGAGAAGAAGTTGCAGACCCAGAAGGTGTATTAGCTGCTGCATATGACCGTTTAGGCGATAAAACTTTTGTAGATCACGGAGGTGTATTTGCTTTACAAGAATACTCTACAGACATTGCAATGCTTGCAACAAGAGGTAGTGACTGGGGAGATGGCGGTAAATGGCGTTCTATGCATGAGTTTACTTGGACACCAGATAACAGTATAGTAACTGGTAACTGGAACAACTTAACAAACGGTATTACCAGAGCGTTAACTGCCGTAGAGAGTATAAACCAAGCAGAGTTTAGTGATAAAGAATTATTTTTGGCAGAGGCCAGAGGTCTAGTTGCTTTTTATACTTACACTACCTTAGATCTATTTGGACAAGCCCCTTACAGAGACCCTTATGGAGGAGACCAAACTATACAAATTTTAAAAGCAGAAGATGCAATAGATGATTTAATATTAGAGGTAGAAAGCATACTGCCTAACTTAGCATCTATAGGGGAACAAAATACATTTAATGGTAGATTTACTAAAGAAGCTGCATATGGCTTATTGGCAACAATGTATTTAAACAGAGCTGTTTTTAAAGATAGATATAATAGTGCATCTTCCTTCAATTTTACTGAAGCATCTTTAGAGGCTGGTAAAACCGATATGGAACAAGTAATAAAATATACTTCTTTAATAATTAATTCTGGTACGTTTAATTTAGAGTCTAATTACTTCTCTAATTTTTCTATAAACAACAATCAAAGTTCAGAAATGATATTTGCTGTAATACAGGAAATTGAAGCTGTAAGATCTGGAGATAATGACTTTGGGTATGTTTGCGTAGCTCGTAACCAAAGACCATCACCTGCAAACAGAGGTACTAATGCGGCCTGTACTACTCCAGAGTTTTTTGCAACCTGGAATGATAACCAAGACGACCCAAGATTTTCTAGAAAATACCAATACTCAGATGGTACTTGGTTTATGAATGATGGTTCTGATGTTAGCGTACCTGCAGAAGATATTGTACCAAATTCAGACAATTTACCTTGGTTTCATTTTAATAGTGGATTTTTATTTGGACAACAATTTGGCCCTGTTTTAGATGGTAATGGTGGGTATATTATGACTAGTGATAACCGAATAGAAGTATCTGCTTTAGTAATGGAAAAAAGTGCTACAACTCCAATGGACTTTACACCAGAATTAAATTTTGACAATCCTGTACAAGCAATTTTTGCTCAAGACCAAATAAACCGCGGAGCACGTATTTTTAAGTTTGAATACGATCCTGAATCTGGTAATGGAAGAAGTAAAGTAGATATTCCTTTATACCGTTTAGGCGGAATATATGCGATGAGAGCAGAAGCTTACTTTAGAAATGGGCAAACTGCATTGGCTTTAGAGGACATAAATATGTTAAGAACCAGCAGAACTAGAGAATCTTTATATGGTAATGCTCCTGGCCAAGCGCTTACTAGTTTAGATGAAGAGCAACTATATAATGAAATTGGATTTGAGTTGTATTGGGAAATGAAAAGAAGACCACAAATGATACGTTTTGGTAAGTTTGATGAAGCATATACTGCAAAACCACAAACTGAACCTTTTAGACGTGTTTTTCCTATACCACAAGAAACAACAGATGTAACCGAAGATTTTATACAAAACACAGGTTACTAAATAACAATAACTTGCTAATTTTAGTTTTTTAGTTTTTCATTACCTCGTTAAGTAATTAGCAATAAAGCCAGGCATTTTGCCTGGCTTTTTAATTATGTAGTATTTTTATGTTTTTAAGTATTAATAAACAATTTAGACACGTATATAACGTTCATGTAATAAATACGTTTACTATGCCAAAAGCTAAAAAAAAGCCTATATCTAAAATAATTTTTTTACTTACTTCCCTACTCTCTATTTGGGGGCCTGTATTGGTTTTTCAAAAATTATTTTTAAGCAAAATGGAGTACTACAACCCTTATAATAATGAGTTGGTACTGCCACTTATGTTATGTATTATATACATATTATTGTGCATCTGGTTTTTACCCATATTTAAAAATAAAATTTTTAGAATTATAGTATTTCTTCTAATGCCAATATTACTAATCTCTTACATTTTTTTTGATATTGCCTACGCTAATAGAATAGAGTTTGGGAACTCTTGGACAAATACAGAAGTATTTTTAGAACTGGTTTGTACACAAAGCTTTTTTATACCTTTATTACTAATTGGTATGTCCTTAAACTTTATAGTAAATTTATGGTACTATAACAGTAAAGCTAAATAAATTGTAGCGCATATAAGTTTTTTTTAGTAATAGCTATAATTTTTTTTCACATATATAAGATGATGAAGTTTCTGCCTATTGCTTAAAGGTACTTCAAAATATTGCTAACGTAGAAAAATTATTTTGTCAAAATATAAGATATAAGGATAGTAAATTAACAGTTGTAATCTAGCCTTATAAAAAAAAGCCACCGTAACGGTGGCTTTTTTTTTTAGATAATTATGTATTTGTAACCATCACCTTCAGAAAAATAGAGATTTTTACGATTTTTATTAAACCATTTTTTCCATTCTTTTGCAGTGCTAAAAGTTTCATTAGTATACCTTTTTAAAATACGCTTAGCCATTTCTGTACGGTCATTATTAGTAAGCATCGCAATAGCGGTTTCCAAAATTTTAATGTTGTTATTCGCTATCCCTAAAGCTTTAGCATCTTCATCTACTGCACTCCAATATGTATATCTTTCATCAGGAATAGGATAAAAATAATCCATATTCTCTTTATAATAGTTTTCATACATTGCCCAGTTTTCTCCAAATTTTTCTTTTAAATACTGTGGTTCATGCCTAATAGTCCATATTCTGGTTTCTTTTCTAATTGGCATTCTAAGTTGCATTTTTTCTAATTCTGATAGTTGCTTACCTGCATCTTTTTTAGCTTGTATTTTTTCTTTTTCTAGTCGCATTTTTAAAGTATCTTTATTTATATAATGCAACCATGCAGCAGAACCTTCATCAGAAACAGTCCATTGACTTTCTCTTAAATATTGTCTTAAAGGTATTCTTTTTATTTTTCGGGTAACTTGTTTAGCGCCTTTATACTTAGCTATGTAGTGTATTGCATTTATAAAAGCTAGTTTAGCGCTTTGTGTTAAATACTCTGGTGCTGCAGCAAAACCCCAATGCAAAAAGTTTGCATGACGACCAATAGCTGTGGCTTCTACACCTTTAGAATTATATCCCCCAGAAATCCACTCTGCATCTATGTCATTATCAAAAGCATAACCTGTAGATACTAAACCTATAGGCATTCCTTTGCCTTCTGTATAACCTTCTGTTTGTATACGCCACATTTGCATTGTTTTGTCTAAGTGTTTACCGCCATATCTTGCCTTGTAGTTAGCAGGAGTTTCTTTAGTTTCATAGGTTACATTTATTTTGTTAGGTGTATTAAAAATTGGATGATCTAACTTCATACCGTGTGCGTGCGCATCTAAACACAAGCACAAATGATCCATTTTAAGGTCTCTTCCTTCTCCTATAAATGCAGAAGGTTCACCAATCATTATGGTTGCTGCATTGTAGTTCTCCGTTAAATATTTTTTGGTATTGTACCCAATTATTTTACCATTTTCGTCTTTCTCATATCCGCCTGCAAAAGGTGTTAAATAAGTATCTATAATTGTTACATCATAATCAGCAGCCATTTCTTCTTTAAAATCATCGCCATAGACAACTGTTACAGAATTAAAGTGCTTACTAATTAAGTCTTTAAAATCGTTAGCCCTTGTTTTTCTTAATGCAACTTTACGTTCTAGGTTTGTGTATATACTTTTTTCCCTGTCACTTAAAGGCTTATCTGGGTTTGTACCAACATAAAGAATTTTTAAATCGTTTTTTTTAGTTTGACTATAGCCTGTAGGCACTAAAGCTATCATAAAAATGAAAAGCAATAATTTTTGAAATAAATTTTTCATATAATTAGTTTTTTAAAGTTAGTAAAACGTCTTTTTGTATTGGTGGCAAACAAATATTTGCGTTACAGGTTTGGTAAAACAGTCCGCATTTAATAGCAGTTAAGTTGTT
Source organism: Cellulophaga omnivescoria (assembly GCF_001999725.1). GTDB lineage: Bacteria > Bacteroidota > Bacteroidia > Flavobacteriales > Flavobacteriaceae > Cellulophaga > Cellulophaga omnivescoria. The sequence goes on along the minus strand of NZ_MDDP01000015.1, from coordinate 78,882 downwards.
ATAATCTTCAGCTATTTTTAAAGGCTGCTTAAACTGAATGTTACCTGTGTATACATATAACTCTCCTTTGCCAGGATAAGCAGTAGGAGTTGGTGTTTGGAGCTCCCCTAAATTTGTAACACCTTCTGGAAGTTCCAATTTTAACTTAGATTGGATGTACGGATCTTGCGGAGATACATAAGCATAAATATGATATCCTTCTAAAATTGCAACATTAAAAATTAGAGTTTTAACTGTTGGGTCTTCTGTAGATACAATACTAGCACTAACCTGTACTGGGTCTAAAGATGTAGGTGTATCTGGCTTACTTTTTATATCTTGGGCATAAGCACTAACGTTTGCACCCACAAAAAGCAAAATGGCAATAATACGGTAAAAACGCATTTTTTATGTTTTAAGGTTAAATTTTAAGTAATTCTTCTAGCATTTTAAAGGCATCTTCTCCACTACCCACAAATCTTTTAATAATTTTTCCGTTAGGATCTATAATAAATTTTGTTGGAAACCCTTGTACATTAAATCTGTTTACAAAATTGTCTAGTGTATTTTTTTTGTCACTCATTAACTGTATCCAACCATAATTATTTTTAGCTACAAAGGCTTGTATTTTTTCTTTTGTATCCCCAGAGTTAATACCAACAACTACCAAATTATCTTTATGTTTTTCTTGAAATTTTTTAACTTCTGGCATTTCTGCAACGCAAGGACCACACCAAATACCCCAAAAATCTATAAGTACATATTTTCCTTTAAGTTCATTAATGTTAAAGGAATTCCCACTTAAAGTAGCGTTAGTTTTTATACTTGGTACAGGAGAACCATCTGCAGTCTCTTTAATACCTTGTACTCTTGTTGCAACATCTTTATAGTCTGGATACTCAGCTAAATCTGTAGATAAAGAATTAAAGAGTTCCTCTGCTTGTTCATTGGTTATTTGGGTACGTAACATTAAATCGTTTAAATACCAAGCCGAAGCCAAATCGTTAGGATTATTTTTTATATGATTAGTTAGAGCATCTATAGATTTTTTAAAGATAATTTCAGATTTTTTTTCAATTTCTTCTTTTTTAGCTTCATCTTCTGCGTAAGTGCTTTCTACGGCTAGGTTGCCCATTTTGTTATACATTGGATACATAAGTTTGTTAACTTTAGCTAAACCATCATTAAAAGCATCGCCGCTTGGGTAAGCATCAAAAAAATCTTTTGCTTCGCCTTTAATTGTAATATTTGCCCCCGGCGATACATATAACATAATAGCACCACATTTTACAGGAAAATAACCTCTACCACCTTTAGGAATTTTAGATAGCTTTTTGTCTGGCCCTTTAAATGAAGGAAACACCCTTATCATAGCCATTTTAGATACATTCGTAGTTAATTTAAACTTCCCATTTTTAACCACAATAGAGTCTGATGGTGTATTCCTAGTATATTCCTTATCTGGATGTCTAAAATACAAGTTGCCTTTTAATCCTTTTATTTCTCCAGTAAGTGTAAATGTATTGTCTGTTTTTTGTGCGTTATTTTGCTTAAAACTCATAAGTGCCAAAAAGCAAAGCAATACTAGTTTGTGAACATTTTTCATAGTCATTTTTATTTTAATTACTAAAGTCTAAACAACTCTATAAGTTTAGCATCTAGCTCTTCTTTTGTAGGGTTTCTAAGTATAATTTTAAGGTTACTATCTAGCAAATAGGTAGTTGGTAAAAAAGGAACTCCATAAGCATCTGCAACGTCGCCATTACGTCCTTTGCTTTTCTTGTTTTCATCAAAAACGTGTAACCATAGAGTTTGGTCTTTTACAATAGCATCTCTCCAATTTTTATCTTTGTCGCCAGTAGCAACACCTACAACCTCAAAACCATCATTTTTATAAGTATTATAAACTTTTTTTAACTTAGGGAATGAAGCTCTACAAGGTATACACCAACTTGCCCAAAAATCTACTAAAATATATTTTCCTTTTACCTTAGATAATGTTAGTTGTTCTCCTGTATTGGTTGTTAAGGTAAAATCTGGTGCCGTAGCCCCAGGAACAAATTTTTCTACATAATCTTGATACGTTTTTTTGATAAAAGCAAATGAGCTAGACTTTACAGCGTCTCCTTTAAACAGGTTATATACCGTTTTCATTTCTTCTCTAGACATCATAATTTCACTAAAAGTGATGCCCATAATTTTAGGACCAATTGGTGAATTTGGATTGTTTTTAACAAAGTTTATTTTAAACTCCTTAAGTTCTTCTTGTTGCTGTTTTTCTAATGGCTCTAAAGCTGTCATTTTTTGCTTTACTTGCTCCATTAAAATACTATCTTTAGACTGTTTTGCAGCCATAACCATTTCTCTAAAGCCTATAAACGCACTGTATTTGTCTTGACTTCGTATACTATCCATTTTTTGTTTTTGCAACTCATACAATGCTTGGGTTTTAGAACCCGTTATATTAGCTGGTGTATACCCGTTTCCTTTTTCAGATTTTGCTACATCAATAGCTATGTTAATAGTATTGTTATCTAAAAAAAAGTATGTGCCAATGTTAGGCTCTATATAAACACCAACCATATCTACATTGGCTACATTACCAGTAAATTTAAATGTGCCGTTAGTAATTTTAGTACTATCTAAAGTTATTATGGGATCTGTAAAAAGCGATGGTGTATTTTTTAATTTTACCCAAGCTCCTTCTTTAGCTCCCTTAACAATGCCTGTAATAGTATACCCATTATGCTCTGTGTTAGTTTTACAACCTATGCAGAATAAACAACTAATAAGAAGTACTCTTGTTAATTTTAAAAAAGAATTTTTCATAATTGCGGTTTTAATAAATTAGTGCCCAAGTAGCTCTTTTAATTTGCTATCTAGTTCTTCCTTAGTTGGGTTTCTTAAAACTATTTTTCTGTTGCTATCTACCAGTAGTGTTGTTGGTAGATGTGGTACGCCGTAAGATTTTGCAATTGGGCCATAAGAGTGATTTTCACTAGTATCATAAACGTGGTTCCACGGTGTTTGGTCTTCCTCTATTGCTTTCTCCCACTTTTCTTTTTCATCTGCTGTACCTACGCCAACTATTGTAAATCCTTTATCTTTATACTGCTTTCTTAACTCTTTTAAATGCGGAAAAGAAGCTCTACAAGGTGCACACCAACTTGCCCAAAAATCTACTAAAATGTATTTACCTTTTACATTAGACAAGGTTAACTCTTCTCCCGTGTTTGTGTTTAAAGTGAAATCGGGAGCTGTATTTCCTACACCTAAGTTTTCAAAATTATCTTTGTATATTTTTGTAATAAAGGTTTTAAAAAATGTAGTCTTGCGTGCATTTCCTTTAAAAATAGCATAGAATTCTTTTAGTTGTTCTCTAGTCATTCTTCCTTCTGTATACTGTACACCAAGAACATAAGGCGAAATTGTATTACTTGGATTAGCTTTTACAAAATCAAATTTTATATTTTTATATCTAGCATTTCTTTCTTCTGCTAAATCTTGTAAACCTTCTTGTTTTTTTAAAGCTTCGTTAAGTAATTCTTCATTACCCTCTTCTTTAGCTTTGGCAAACATTTCTCTTACCTCCTTAAAAACATCGTACTTTTTATCGCTAAAAACAGCACTAGTTTGTTCTTCTAAGGCCTTATATTTACTGTGGCTTAAAGACCCAACTACATCTAATTTTACCTGATCTCTTGGACTCTTAACATTTGAAACATCTACAGAAATTTTGATTGTACTGTTTTCTAAGAAAAAATTTGTTTTGTAATCTCCTATTTCTAGCGTTACCATATCTGGAAAAGCAACTTCTCCTATAAGTTCAAACTTTCCGTTTACCACTGCAACACTATCTATAACTGTATAAGGATTAGAGTTAAAAAATTGATAGTCTGTAATTTTTGCATATGAATTGTCTAGTCCTTTTACTGTTCCGTTAACAACAAAACCTTTGTTATTTTTAGACTGCTCTTTATCTTTACAAGAATAAAAAACAGTACTAAAACTTATAATTGCTACTAATACTTTTAATTTTGTACCCATATCTCTAAAAATTTTATTTTAATAATTCATCTAACATTTCAAAAGCTTCTTCTCCTCCACCAACAAAGCGTTTCACTATTTTTCCTCTTCTATCTATAATAAATTTGGTTGGAAAACCTTGTACATTAAATCGGTTTACAAAGTTGTCTGTTGTATTGGCTTTATCACTTAAAAGTTGTTGCCAATTGTATCCGTTTTTAACCGTAAATGCCTCTATTTTTTCTTTAGTATCTCCAGAGTTAATTCCTAATACAACTAAATTATCTTTGTGTTTTTCTTGAAACTCTTTTACGTGTGGCATTTCTGCAACACAAGGACCACACCATATACCCCAAAAATCTATTAACACATACTTTCCTTTTAAAGAATTAATATTAAACTCTTTGCCAGATAGTGTAGCTGTAGTTTGTATTGATGGTACTGGAGAACCATCTGCAGTAGCTTTTATTCCTTTTATCCGTTCTGCTACACTTTGGTAATCTGAGTATTCTGCTAAATCTGTAGATAATGAAGCAAATAACTCTTCTGCCTCTTCATTAGTAACTTGTGTGCGTAAAATTAAATCGTTTAAATACCAAGCCGCTGCTACAGAATTAGGGTTGTTTTTTATATGATTTTTTAACTTTTTAATGGATGCAGTAAAAAGTAATTCTGATTGTTTATTATTGGCTTTAATAGTTACAGAGTCTGTCTCGTAGGTATTTTTAACAGCTAAGTTTCCCATTTTGTTATACATTGGGTACATTAACCTGTTTGCTGCAGCTAAACTGTTATTAAATTTATCACCGCTTGGGTAAGCGTTCATAAAATCTGTAGCTTCACCACTTACTGTAATATTTGCTCCTGGAAAAGCATAAAATGTTAGGTATACACATTTTACAGGAAACATTCCACGGCCACCTTTTGGCTTTTTAAAAAGTTTACCATCTGGTCCATCAAAACCAGGATACACTCTAATTTGCGATAAATTAGAAATAGTACCAGAAAAATTAAATTTTCCGTCTGTTACAATTATAGAATCTGACAGTGTTTCTCTTGTATATTTTTTATCTGGATGTCTAAAATACAAGTTACCTTTTAATCCTTTAATTTCTCCTTTAAGTGTAAATGTGTTGTTGGCTTGCTGTGCATAAATTTCATTAGAAAATGAAAGCAACAAAACGCACAATAAGTATATTGTATTTTTTAAAAGTTTAGGCATAATATGGTATAAATAATGATTTATTTGAAGAAAATTATAAAATAGCATCTCTGTACTTACTATGTATTTTACACGTAAGTAGCTGTATAATCAAGAAAATAAAGGAAGTAACTAAAAGGTTACTTCCTTTATTAGTTTTAATACTCGTTTTGTTTTAAAGTACCGCCAGAGGCAATAATGTCTGTCTCTGGAATTGGACGAGCAAACCTTCTTGAGTTTTTCTCTAAAGTAAAGTTTATAGGAGTTTCTGCATCTAAAATAGAACCACTTGTGTATGGATAAAAAGTTCTGCTCATAATAACATCATCTGTATCTACTTCGTTATTATTAAACCTTCTAATATCATACCATCTATGTACAAAAGGTAGTTCTCTTCTACGCTCTTCTAAAACTTTAGTTAAAGCATCTGCTTGTGATGTTGCAGCTAAATCTCTAATATTAGCAGGTGCACTGGCGTCTATTCTATACTGCCTTAAAATGTTTGCAGTTTGTATACCATCTGCCCAGTTTCCTTGACGAACTTGACATTCTGCTTTTATTAATAACATTTCTGGTGCAGACGGTCCACTTAAAATATCTGACTTAAAGAAGAAAATATATCCTGGGTAACTATATGGCGGATCTACAGAACCTCTGTCGTAAGTATAATCTTCTACTATATGAAATTTATAACGTAAGTCATAATCTTGGTCATAAATAGATAATAGCTCTGTTGATGGAAAATAGTTCCAAGCGCCATTGTTTAAAAATCTATAGTAGTAAGACTCTCCCCACTCTAACTTATCTGTAGGTATAGATTGTAAATCATGAGTATACGGGTAATCTATATTAACCGTTTCTGGATCTGGATTAAAAATAGTTACAGGATTAGGCCTAGTAGAAAAACGCATATCTGTATTATAATCTCTTAAATAGCTATGTAAATCTAAGGCATCTTCTGCGTATGATTGCGCCATTGCATAATCATTTAAAGATAAATAATACCTGGCTGCAAAACCTAAAACAGCTACCGTACTTGCTCTCCAGGTTCTGTTTTGTCCGTTTATAACCTCTAAATCTCTATTTAACTCTAAGGCTTTTTGTAAATCTGCATCTATGTATGCGTAAGTTTCCTCTAAGGTTGCTCTTTCTATGTTTTCTTCAAAACTAGTAGTTTGCTTTAATGGTAAACCTAATTCTGCCTTATTAGCATTGGTATAAGGTAAGCAGTAAATATTTGCCATTTGAAAATAGCTATAAGCTCTAATAAAATGAGCCTCTGCCTCTATCATTTGTTTTTGCGTAGGATCTCCGCTTACATTTGGCAAATTTTGTAAAATTAGATTTGCCGTAAATATTTTTTTCCATTCCTCTGGCCAATACGGTCTACCTGTTGTTGGCAAATAATCTATATCCCAAGTACCATATTGCACGGTTTCTAAAGTAAATACATTAGAAATACCATTGTACAAATCTGTTTGTATGGCAAAATCATCTGTTCCATAAATTAATTCTGATGCTCCTTCACTGGCAAAGCTGTTATAATTGTTAAGTAACTGTTCTAAATGATCTAAAGTTTCTGGCACTACAGATGTAGTTTTAGAAGGATTTTCTTCTAAAAAATCGTTACAACTAACACCTGCACACAATAAAACTAGTACTAATATATGTTTGTATGTTTTCATAATTCTTTATTTTAAAAGTTTAAATTCATTCCAAAAGTTAATGAGCTTTGTAAGCGTAAACCTCCTTTAGGATACTCTGGGTCTTCTCCAAAATCGTTAAATAAAATAGTACCAACATTATTAGCTTGTGCGTAAAAACGTAAGGCATTAATACCCAAATCACTAACAACTTTAGATGGTAAAGAATATGATAAACTAATTTCTTGAAATCTTATGTGTGATGCATCTTCGGTTAAATAATCCATATAAGGATGAAAACGATCATAAAAAAAATAACGTCCTTCTTCTTCAGGTATAGGTAATATTTGGTTTGGATCTCCGTTAGCTACTTCACTATACTTTTCATTAACTTGTGTATTACCACCGCTTGCTAATGAGTTATAGTTAAAGCCTTGTCTTCTAAATACGTGTCCAAATTTACCTGTTACTATAAATGATAAATCAAAATCATAAATTTTAAAAGAGTTTCTCATACCTACTGTGGTAGGTGCTACTAAAGTACCTTGAGACTCCATATATTCTATAGCATTACCTTGTGGCCAACTAATTAATGTTATAGGAGTTCCTCCTTCACCTACAACAGATGGTTTTAATACCGGATTGGCATCTGTGCCCACATTGGTTAAACCTGAATATTGGTATGACCATAACGTATTGGCGTTATACCCCTCTACGTAAGATGTTGTTGGTCCGCTATATAATTCTGGGGCTTGATAATTAGTTTTAAAGAAATTAGTAACCTTATTGTTATTATAAGCATAATTAACAGAACCGGTCCAAACTACATCATTACCGCTAATAGGTAAAGTGGTACCAAGTGTTACCTCTATACCTCTGTTATACATTTCACCATTATTAAATTTTTGGTTAGTTGTACCGTTTACAGATGCAATAGACTGTGAAACAATTAAATCAAAACTTTGCTTATTATAAACATCTACAGAACCGTTAAGTCTGCTTTTAAATAATGAAAAATCTACACCAAAATTTAAAGTTTTGGTTTTTTCCCATCTAAGTGTTGGGTTACCAAAACTAGATATGGTTGCAGTGTTTTCTTGTGTAAAAACATTTAATGAAGAGCCTAAAGCAATTAGTGGTTTAAACGAAGTAGACCTGTCTACATTACCATTAAAACCATAGGTTGCCCTTAAGTTTAACCTATTTAACCATTCTACATCATTTAAAAAACCTTCTTTGTGCGCTTTCCAGCTACCACCTACAGACCAAAACGGATTGTACCTAAATGATGGATCGTCTGTTATTAGGTTTGATGCATCTGTTCTATAACTACCAGTTATGGTATATTTATTATTAAAAGTATAACCAAGGTTACCAAATAATGAAAAGAATCTGTTTGTATTTTCTTGGTAAGTACTAGTTGGTGTTAAGTTAAACGGATAATAGAAACTAGCAAAACGCAATGGAAAACCATTCCACATTGTAGCAGATTGCACAGGGTTTAACAGTTCTGATGATGCTAAAGTTTCATCACTATAACCAAAAGAATCTGGGTGCACTGTACTCTTATATACTCTGTTAGACAGTTCTGTACCTGCTATAAAGTTAATAGTATGCTTGTCTGCAAATGTTCTATTAAAATTAAGCTGATTTCTAAAATTATAAGAATTTATTGTTGCGTCAGATTTTTTTAAAATACCACCAGAAGGTATATTTTGTGTTGGTATAGTATTAAAATCACGGTTCCAACCAGAAGTTTCGTTTACAAACTGGCGTACATCAAAGGTTTTTTCGTTGTAATAATTTTCTTCGTTAGTCTTAAAAATTTCATACTGTATTTTAGATGAAATAGAAAGACCGTCCATAATTTTAAAATTTAAACCAGCCTGTATACGACTATTTAAACTTTTTGTAGAAAAATCTCTGTTTTCTACATCGGTTATTGGGTTATAAGACCAATCTGAATACGGAAATGCATCTGTAGGCACAAAAGCATTTAAGTTAGGTGTATAATACTTTAAATATGATAAATCTGTTCTACTACCATCTTCATTAACCAACATATCCCAAGGAGCTAAAGACCTAATAGTACTAAGCATATCTCCTTCTCCATATAAATTTTGCTCTCCAGAGTTGTTTCTTATATCTCTATACTGCATCATACCTGCAAAATCAAAATCTAATCTATCATTAACCTTTATTTTACTCGTATAATTAATAAGGTATTTGCTTTGCTCATCTCCCTTAAAGAAAGTTTTATTATCCTCATATAATAATGATAAGTTATTTTTCATGGTATCACTACCTCCAGACACACTAATATTATATTGTGATGTAATAGGAGATTGTAATAAATATTTCTCTATCTGCTTTTTATTATTTAATCCAGATAAGGTGGCTAATGTAGCGTCTCTTTCTGAAGCTGTTATTCTTCCTAAACGAGCTTCATTCATAGCCGTTAACCCTAAAGAGTATGAATTTAAATTAAACGGACTAGCGCCTTGAGGACCTCCAAAAAGACTTCCAAAAAAGTTAGTATCAAAAGCAGATTGCTCATAAGCTAACACATCACTGGCTGAAGCTGAAGCGATAGAATAATCCAAATCTAATTTGTCTGAAACCTTTACAAAAGTAGATACAGATATATTAGTTTTTCCTTGTTTTGCTTTTTTTGTTGTAACAACAATTACACCATTTGCAGATTTTGCACCCCAAATAGAAGCAGCAGCAGCATCTTTTAAAACGGTAATACTTTCTACATCGTTAGGGTTAATGGTTTCAAAACCACCTTCTATAGGAAAGCCATCTAATACAATTAAAGGTTGTTGGTCTGCAAATAAACTAGACTGACCTCTAATCTGAAAATCTACCGATCCGTCTGCATTAATTGTACTTTGTAAACCAGCAACCATACCAACTAACCTTTCTGATATACTAGAGGCTGGCTTGTCTAACTGACTTTTTTTAATTGTTTCAAAAGCACCAGTAGACCTTTCTTCTGATATTTGCTGATATCCTGTAGAAATTACTGTAACCTCATCTAAAACATTTACGTTTTCTTTTAAAACTACATTAATCACACTTTTATTTTCTGTAACAGTCACTTTTTGAGTAAGATAACCTACATATGAAAAACTTAACACATCACCTGGTTTCGCTTTTATGGCATAATTACCATCAAAATCTGTAGTAACTCCATTTGCTGTACCCTCTACAAGTATAGTTACTCCTAGCAATGGTAAATTACCCTCATCTAACACTTTACCTTTAATTTGCATTTGCATATTAGCAGTAAGGTTATCTGTTTTTTTTACTATAACTATTGTTTTATTTGGCAAAAATTCATAAGACACATCACTATTTTCTAGTGTTTTATCTAACAGTGCGTTCGCTTTTATAACTCCTTTATGTAGTGTTACTTTTGGGTAAGCATCAAAAAAGCCTTCACTATAAATAAATTTATAGTCTGTTTGCTCCATAATAATATCAAAAACCATATCTACGCTAACTATAGCATCTGCTTTGATACTAATTTTAGCATTTTGTGAGAACGAATTTGTAGTGGTAAAACTAAAAATTGCAGTACACCATAAAAAGATAAAAGCTTTCATAATCGTCATCATTAGTTTTCTTCTATAGCAGAAGAGAACATTCATTAATTTAATTTTCATAAATTTGAGTGTTTTTTTGGTTAGTTACTTAATTAATCAAGATTCAAATAAAATGGGGGATAAAGTGTTATTCTTTGGACGGCATAAACTTTGTTCCCTTTATTTTATGTAAATAGTTCTATTTTTTATTTCATAGGCATTTATATTACTAGTGTTTTTAATTATTTGTAAAATTGTTTCTATGTCTTGAGTTTTTCCTAATACTCCTTTAAAGTTAATATTCTCTAATTCTTTATTTTCTATAACAACATCTACATCATACCATCTAGACAATACTTTTGTTATTTCTTTTAAAGATTTATTTTTAAAGTTAAAGACTCCTTTTCTCCAAGCAATTTCATTATCTACATTTACGTTGTAAACCTCAACTTTTTCAGAAATTCCGTTTGCTATAACTGCCTGTTGTCCTGGCAACAGATCTGCTTTGTATGTCCCATTTTCTAGTACTATATGGCCTTCTACTAAAGTAGAATATATAAAGTTTTCATCTTTATATGCTTTCACATTAAACTCAGTTCCTAAAACTGCTATATTTTGTTGGTTGGTAACCACATTAAAACCATCTCCGTTATGGTGCGTACTTGGTGAAACATCAAAATAAGCTTCGCCGTAAACCAATTCTACAGTCCTAGATTCTCCTTTTTTAAAATGTACTGGGTATTTTATTTTTGTTTCTGAATTTAACCAAACCTTAGTTCCATCTGACAATTGTAATGAATACTCACCTCCGCGTGGTATAGTTAAAGAATTATAAATAATTTTACTGTTTCTACTCCCTTTTTTATAAGTAAGCTCTTTACCATTGCTTTTTGCCTTGCCAACATTAACCTCTTTACCATTTTCTAAAACCACCAGCGATCCATCTTCTAATGATAATACTGCCTTATTAGAACCTACTTTTATATTATGTGATACTTGTACTGGCTCCGCTCCTGTTTTATTAAATAAAGATGTTTTAAAAAATATACCAGACATTACAAGTACCGCTACAGCTGCAGCTGCAGAATATTTTATTAAGGTAAAAATTTTAGCTTGCTTTGCTTTCTTTTTATCTTCTTTAATAGTATCTAACAATTGTTGCCTTGCTTTTTCTGTATTAAACTTTTGTAATACATAATCTGATACAACATTTATTTTTATATATTCCTTTAGAAACTTTTCATTATTTAAGTCGTTATTAAGTAACTCCTCTAAACCATCGAGCTCTTTTTTAGTAGACTCTCTAGTAAGGTACTTAACTATTAACTTATCTAATTTTGTTATTTTCTTTTTCATTATATTTTTAACATATATACTTTAATACGTAAGCATTTTACATAACCCTAACATTTTATTAAACTTTTTTATATATTGGCAACATATTTAACCAATTATTGTCTTTTTATATGAGTCCCACATTAAATAGCGACATTAATTTTATAAATGCACTCAAGGCCGGTGATACAACTGCATACAATAAACTTGTAAATGATTACCACCAAAAGCTTTGTGTTTATGCCCTTAACCTTACACATGACCGTAGTGAGGCAGAAGATATTGTGCAAAATGTTTTTATGAGAGTTTGGCGCAAAAGAGATAGGCTCAAGGCCTATTTTTCATTAAAGAGTTTTTTATACAAATCTGTATATAATGAATTTATAGACCATTACCGTAAACAAAAAAATGTTTTTCCGTTAGAGAAAAAATATTTAGATGCTTTACATGATTTAGTAGAAGAAACAGATGTTATATCTTTTGACAGTCTTATTAAAAAGGTAAAGCAAGAAATACAAAATTTACCTCCTAAGTGTAAAAATGTATTTTTATTAAGTAAACAAGAAGGTTTAACTAATATAGAAATAGCAGAGTATTTAAATATATCTATAAAAACAGTAGAAGCCCAAATTACCAAAGCTTTTTACATTTTAAGATCTAAAGTAAATGATAAAACAGACAGTAATTTATTTTTATATTTTTCTATCTTAAAACTAAAAAGAGTACTACTTTTTAAAAGTTAAAAGGCGCGACAAAAAACTTTGCCACGCCTAATAAACTAAAAAACGAAATATTAAAAAACTATTTTTTTACTTCTAATGCCTCTAATATTTTATAAAACACCTCTGTGTTTTCAAAAACTCCTGTAAAATTGTTAGACTTTGGTCCGTAAGCAAAAACAGGAACCATTGTAGCGGTATGGTCATGAGTTATAAAGTCACCTTCTACTTTTTGGTGGTTACCGTTACCACTTGCAATACCAAAACCAGATGTTTCATGATCTGCAGTTATAATTACTAAGGTTTCTTCATTACTATCTGCAAACTTTATTGCTTCTGTAATTGCTTTATCAAAATCTATGGTCTCTGTTACAATACCTTTAGTATTATTATGGTGCCCAAACGAGTCTATTTGTGCTGCCTCTACCATTAAAAAAAATGGTTTGTTTTTATTGTTTAAGTATAATAATGCTTGTTTGGTAGTTTCGGCTAATAAATTACCTCTACCATCCATTACAGATGGCACTCCTGAATCTGCTAAAAATACACCTAGTTTTTTAGAGGTATTATCTCCTACTTTAGATATATGATCTACAATAGTATATTGCTTATTTAAAGGTAAATTTTTATACAAGCTAGCCCCGCCACCAGCAAAAAAATGAAGATCGCTTTTTAATAAATCTTTTGCTATTTGTGCTGTATTATCTCTATCTATTGCTTTTGCATAAAATGAAGAAGGTGTTGCCCCTGTTATTTTATCTGTAGTTATAATACCTGTATAAAAATTAGCTTTTGCTAATATTTCTACTAAAGTAGGCAAAGGGTTACCATTAATATCTGTACCAATAGCCCTATTATTTGTTTTTTGACCAGTAGCAATGGCAGTACCAGCAGCAGCAGAGTCTGTAACTAGATCATCTGCAGATTGGGTTTTTAGTAACCCAACAGATTTTAACTGCGTAAGTGTTAATTGCCCTTTATTTGCAATTGTTGCTGCCGTTATTTGAGACAAGCCCATACCGTCACCAATCATTAAAATAACGTTTTTTATTGGCTTGTTTTTATTATCAGAAGCATAAGTAGGTATATAAGTTTCTGATAAAGTTTGAGTTGTTACTGTACGGTTATCTAATGTTTTTGTGTAGGTAGCACATTTGTATGGCATATCTGTATTAATAACATCTACACCCAAATCTACAAATGTTCTCCATGCTGTTTTAGAGTCTGGTGTTGCCCAAAACCTAAAAGGCTTATTTAATTTTTTAGCAGATGCTATTACATTGCTTACCACATCAAAATCTGTGTGTGTTAATCTACCTTTACCATTCCATACACTATATTGTTTAAAACTTGTGCTAACCATACCAACTTTATCCCAATTTTTAGAAGTTAGGTTATTGTTTAGCTCCTGATGATCAAAATAAATATAATTAGGATACGTATAATATGTACTTGGTTTAGGTCTGTTACCAGATATTAAAAACTTAATATTTTTGTGCGTAGTTAAATCTGTATACTTTTTTAAGATCGATATAATTTTGTTTATTGTTTTTTCTGCATCAGACTTAACATCTATCATTACTATTAAATTAGACGTTGTTAACTGATTGTTTTTTACCGCCTGTTGCAAAGGGTTTAAGTACAAGCTTTGCAGCGTATTACTTGGTATTATTTCATTTTTTGTATGTGCAACAAATAAATTGTTTTTAGTAAGCCAAACATCTGCTTCTATAATATTAGCTCCGCTAGACAAAGCATTCCAAAAAGGCACATTTTGTAAATAATCATTATGAGAATGAATAAGAATTTCATTTTCTTTTTGAGCAAAAGAAATTATTGAAAAAAAGCTAACGAGAAGAATGATACATTTTTTCTTAAATGTGAACATATGAGTGTATTATAAAAAAGGTGCTGCGCAATTACAGCACCCTTTCCTTGTTAAAAAAACTAATTGAAACTTTATTATTTTACCAGCCTTTATTTTGTGGTATTCCAGATGATTCTATTACTGTGTTAGGTATTGGCCACACATTCATATAAGATGCATCAAAATTTCTGGCAGGCCATACTATTTCTGACGTGTATGGAGAATCTGGGTTAGACCTATCTGTGTAAACTCTGCCGTAAATTGGTTGTGCATAGGTAGCAGCTGCATCTCCCCAACGAACCAAATCAAAATGCCTGTTTGCAAACTCACCAGCCAACTCTACTCTACGCTCGTGTTTAAGGTCCTCTATAGTTGCATTAGTTATTGGTGCTAAACCAGCTCTATCTCTAACCATATTTAATGGTGCATCTCCATTTTTACCGTCTGCAATTAAGGCTTCGGCTTTCATTAACAACACCTCTGCGTAGCGCATTAGTGGCACATTGTAAACAGTAGTTGGATTGTCTCCGTTTGGATTTAAATATTGACCAATAGGGTTTTCAAACTGAAACTCATACATATATTTATTAAACTGGAAACCAGAGATTGAGTTTTCAGATTGGTATCTTCTATCTTCCCCAAAGTACTTAAATTCATCACCAAAATTTAAAATAGTAACACCTCTACGTACGTCTCCTGTTTCGTACTCATTATACAACCCTTCAGACGGAGTGTAATAACCCCAACCGTTGTATTTACCCCAGCCTTTGTTTTCTAGCATCACACCAGATAAAATACTACCACGATCTACACCAGAATTTACAGACCAAATATATTCGCTTGTCCAATTATTTAAGTGGCTATGTAGTTCTCTGTAATCTACAGCAGGGTTATCTGTATCTATTAAAGCTCTTCCAGAACCAGATGTTGCAACTGCATCTGCATACTTTACGACCTCTGCATACCTAGAGGCATCATATGCTGCCCAGTATAAGTTTGTTTTAGCTAAATAACCTAGGGCAGCATCTTTATGAGGACGCCCATAATCTTCTGCACTATAGTCTGTAAACAACGGTAACAAATCTGCTGCCATTTTTAAATCCTCTTCAATTTGCTTGTAGTTTTCTACAACAGAAGCAGGTCTTGCATAACTACCTCCTTCATCAAACATATTATCTACTGTAATAATTGGTACACCACCATTAACATCATCACCATATGTATGTGCTACCCAAAAGTAGCTAAAGGCACGCATAAAATATGCTTCACCTAAAACACGATTTTTAATGTCATCTGATATTTCCATTTCTGGAACGTTTAACAAAATATCATTAGCACGTCTAATAACTTGGTAAGATTTTGTGTAACAAGTAGAGGTATAACTCCCCTCACTACCATCAATATTAAAATCTTTAATTACGTCTGCTGTGGCTTTAATACGCCCAGTAATCATATCATCAGAGGCGTTAATGTACCAGAAAAAACCTCTACCAAACATTTCTTGGTCTTCCATTAATTGGTACAAACCATTTGCAGCCTGTATTGCATCTGTTTCTGTTTTCCAAAAACTCTCATTAGACACCTTACCCAATGGTTCTAAGTTTGTAAAATCGTCTGAGCAAGAGGTTAAATTTAACCCTAAAACACCCAAAGCAACTAACCCTAATTTTTTATATGTATTTTTCATTGTATTCTTTTTTTAGTGAGATTATAATGACAGTAATAATCCTAATGTGAATGTTTTTGCTACTGGATATTTAGCAATATCTAGTCCTTTACCACCTACTTCTGGATCTAAACCTGAATATTTAGTAAACGTTACTAAGTTTTCTCCGGACACATACATTCTTAATGATGATCCTTTAGATAATTTATCCATTACCTTGTTGTTAAAAGTGTATCCTAAGGTTACGTTTTTAATACGTAAGTATGATGCATCTTCTAAATACCAACTAGATGCAGTTCCAAAGTTTTTATTATCATCTTTTGTAGAAATAACAGGAATATCTGTATTTGTATTTGTAGGTGACCAAGCGTCTAATACTCTGTTATCTAAATTATAACCAGACAATGCAGCGTTATACGTTGTAAACTTGTAACCATTAAAAGCTTTTACACCTGCAACTCCTTGTAAAATAACATTAAAATCAAAACCCTTATAGTCCAAATTAGCACCTAAATTGTAAGTTAATTTTGGCTGGTAAGCATCATAATACACACGGTCTTCGGAGCCTATTTTACCATCATTATTAGTGTCCTGAAATTTAAAATCTCCAGGCCTAGCGTTAGGTTGTATTAAGTTACCATCTTTAGTATATGCATCTATTTCTGCTTGTGTATTAAATATACCCAATTGTGGTATTAAAAATGGTGTGTATAATGCACCACCAACCTTTGTTTGGTAAGGTACTAACACGCTTCTTACATTGTCATTATGATAAAAAATATCTTGACCAATTGATGCATAACCGTCTAAGTTCTCTAACTCATTTTTAATAGTTGTTGCATTAGCATTAATGCTATAATTTAACTTACCATTTGTATTTGTATATGTAGCAGAAACCTCTAAACCAGTATTTTTTACTTGTCCGCCATTTACATCTGCAGGGGAAATACCTTGGTTAATATCTGCTAAACCAGGAATTATCATTCCTTTTGTTGTTTTCTCAAAATAATCTACAGTTAAACTTAAGCTATTGTTAAATAAAGATGCATCTAAACCAAAATCTAAAGACTCTGCTGTTTCCCATTTTAAATCTCTGTTAGCGTTTCTTTGTACGTAACTACCAACATTATCAAAATAAGCACCATTTTCACCCATAACTACATTACCACTTGCCACAGGAACATCAAAAGGGTAATAACCACTAATAGATTGTATGTTACCTATTTCTCCCCAAGATGCTCTCAGTTTTAAATCGTTAATTGCAGGTATATTAAAGAAAGACTCGTTAGAAATTCTCCATCCAGCAGATACAGAAGTAAAAGTATCTGACTGATTTTCTACAGCTAACCTAGATGACTCATCTGTACGTATACTACCAGAAATGTAATACTTATTGTTATAGTTATACATAACTCTACCAATAGCAGAAGTTAAAGTTTCTTCAAAAGGATTGTTGCTAGGTTTATTTATAAGTTCTGCATTTTGTAAATATTGATTGAATGGTTCTTCAGATGAAAAACCTGTTCCACGCAAGTATATATAATCTCCTTTTGTTTTTTGAGCAGAATAAATTGCTGTTGCATTTAAATTATGGTTTCCAAAAGATTTATTATACGAAAGCTGGTTGTCCCAAATCCATTTATTTTGGGTATTACTTGTTTGTAATAATGAATTTTGACTGTTACTACGCCCTAATTCTGGTACACGAGGATAAAATTCTTTTGTTTTATTATCTCTATAAGAATATGAGTAGCTTGATTTAAATGCTAAACCATCTAACAAATCATACTTAAAATATACGTTTGCATTTATAAATGTTTTAGGAGACTCTTTTGTTGGTCTTAACAATAAAGCTAATGGGTTGTAAACATCTCCGTAAGCACCTGCAAACTGTGATAAACTCTCTGGTACAACACCCGAAAAACTACCATCCTCATAACGTGTTGGTGATGCAGAAGGCATATAAATTGCGTTTATTATAGTACCAGAATATGGATTATCTGTATTAGTACCATAGGCTTCATCTCTAGAGAAATAAATATTTTCTCCTACTGTAATTTTATCTGTAATATTAAAATCTGCTTTTAATCTTAAACTATAGTTTTGAGAACTTGTACCTTCTAATACACCTTCTCTGTCTCTAAATGCAAAAGAAGTGTAATAATTAAACTTTTCTCCTGCCCCACTTAAATCTATATTTAAATTATTTACAGTAGCATCTCTAAAAATTGCGTCAATCCAATTGGTGCGGTTTACTTGTCCGTATGGGTTTTGCGCGGCATCATGAGCAGACTGTCTTGGTACACCAGCATTATCTGCTGCTAAATTATATACGTCTGCCTGTTGTTGTGCTGTTAAAGGAGTAGGCAAATTAGCGGCCGTTTTAATACCTGTATAATAGTTAACATTTAACCTAGGTTTACCTTTTTTACCTTTTTTAGTTTCTATAACAATTACACCAGAGGCAGCCTGTGCACCATAAATGGCAGCAGAAGCGGCATCTTTTAATACAGATATAGAAGCAATATCATTTGGGTTAATTTCTGGGCCGTTGTATGGTAATCCATCAACAACAACCAATGGAGACTCTGAGTTTAATGTACCAATACCTCTGATTTTAATACTGGCAGTACTAGTTGGATCTCCACCAGAACTTAATACCGTAACACCTGCTATATTACCTTGTAAAAACTCTTTATAATTACTAACAGGTCTGCTTGTAATTGTACCTACATTAGCTGCTGTACCAATTGCTGAAGTTAAATCTCCTTTTTTTGTAGATCCGTAACCAATAAGTACAACCTCATCTAAAGAATTTGTTGCTTCATCTAAACCAACAGAAATAGTTTGGTTACCATTATAAGCAACTTCTTTACTAGCAAAGCCTAAAGAAGAGACTACAAGTACGCCGTTTTCTTCTTTTAATTCTAATGTAAAATTACCATCAAAATCTGTTGCAGTACCTGTTGTAGTTTTACCTTTAATAGTTACTGATGCTCCAGAAATTGGTAATCCGTCTGCATTAGACACTACTGTGCCTTTTACTGTTACCTGCGCTAGCATGGTAGATAAACACCCTAAACTGAGCGTTAGAAAAAAGTATAATTTTTTCATTTTAATTTATAGTTTTTTGTTTTGCTCAAATGTATTGTGTGGTATTTTTTAAAAGGGGTAAAATTGTATCATGCAGGCGGACTATTAGTGCAAAAAGTGCTATTTGAGCATCAAAAAATAGGACTTTTGTTACAGTAACATTAACCTAACATATAGCTAATCCTAAGCAAACAATAAATTTTATGTTTTTTGTTCTTTGTACGTTTTAGGACTTACACCAAAATGCTTTTTAAATGTGCGCCCAAAATATTTGCTATCGCTATAACCACACTCAAACCCAATTTCAGAGATATTAAATTTTTTGTTTTTAAGTAGGTATTCTGCTTTTTGTAGACGTAAAGAAGTAATTACATCTGACGGAGATTGCCCCAATTGCTCTTTAAACAATCTATAGCATTTAATTCTAGATATTTCTAAGATAGATATTAGTTTCTCTACATTAAAGGATGGGTTGGGCAATTCTTCTTTTATAATTTCTAAACTTCGTTTTAAAAGTTTTTCATTGCTAGATTGTAGGTCGTTTTCTTCTGTTAAAATTTTAAAAATTTCTTGCTGAAACTTATTGTGCCCACGACCTGCACTCCTGTTAATTAAAGACGTAATTTTATTGCTAATAAAAAACTTACTAGCCGGTAATTGTATTACCACATCTATACCAAACTCTAATGAGGTTTCTTGCAATGCATAGTTAATTTCTTCTGATATGTACACTAACGGGACTCTATCCTTTTTAGGAATTTCTTTATATTTCTGTAAAAAATAAGCTATTTCTTTAGTAAAGCTTACTTGGTAAAAAACTAAAACATCTATCTGTAATTGTTTTAATGCTGATGAAAGGTTGGTTACTACATTTTCAAACAACAAGTAATTATCTGGATTTTGCAATAACTGACTAGATATATTAAAATTTGATGTACTAGTAAATACTAAAATTTTATTTTTATTGGCCGGAAGTTTTTCTTTTATATCTAAATGTTTCCATGAAATAGTTTCTACAGCTTTTGTGCTGTTTTCCATTACTAAAACTGGTAAAGTAAAACTATAACTAAAGTTACCTGTTTCATTTAGGTTACAAGTACCATTAAGGTCCTTTATAAGTACTAAAAATGCTTTGTAGTACGGACTATAGTTTATTATATTTTTTACATTACTTTGTAAAACTGTACTGTTAGACGTTACTGTAAATTGCAATGTATTTTCTTGTAAAACAATAGCTACATCTAATAAGCTTTTGGCTTCTGAGTACTTTACTATATCATTAAAAATATATTTTAATAATAGTTTTAGCCTTAATAGGTCTACCTCTACCCAATTAATACTTTTATCTATTTGTGCATTAAAATTTGCGTTATTTTGTTTTAATTTATCTTTTACACTAGTAGCTATTTCTTTTAAAATAGGTAATAATTTTACAGAGGTTAACTTAACGTCTCCTAACTCTTTAATATGATCTAAATAGTTCCACTCTGATATTAAATCTATTATTTTACCAGATTGTTGTAATATTTCTGTTTTTGGTTCTTGGTTTTGTTTAATTTCATTTGCCATTTTTAATATTACCGATAATGGCTGCTGAAATTGAGAAAGCACAAAAGTTTTAAACTTATCTACCTCAAAATCCTGATTTTTTAAATTGTTGTGTAAGTTTAGGAGTTTTTCTTTTTGAAGAATAATTTCTTGGTTTTTATCATCTAGCTCACTATTAATTTTTAGTAAATCTTGTTTCTGTTTTTCTATAAGTTTTGTTCTTGCTGTTATTTGCTCTTCAAGCTTTTTGTGTTTTGCTTTTGCAGTTTTATTTTTTAAATAAATAAACAACAATCCTATACATACCACTAGCATTAATATTAAAACAAAAAAACTAATGGTCTCATAAAATGCTTTTTCAATTTTTAAACTAAAAACCTCCTGCGGCGTATCATTTAAATTATTTTTTAATAGAAAAGTATAATTACCGGAAGCTAAATTTTGATATGCTATATTTTGTTTTCCTTGAGCTAAAACCCAGTCTGTGTTTTTACCCTGTAATTTATAATAGTAAGTACTTGCTTTACGTACCGGAAACACAATAGGAGTTACTGTTACATTTACAGTGTTATTACTATGTTTTTTATTAATTACTTTGTTGGTTATAGATTTGTTATTTACTTGTACTTTTAATTTAGCTGTATTAGGTTGTATGGCAAGTGCATTAGGGTTAAAATAATTAAGTCCTATTACGCCACCAAAAAATAATAATCCTTTGTTGTCTTTATAGTAGGCTCCTTCAGAAAATTCTGGTGCTTGCCAACCTTCTTTAGGATTAAACGGAGTTACTTGGTATGTGTTTTTATCTATAACAGCTATTCCTTTAGTTGTACTTACCCATATTTGATTTTGATTATCTAGAATACCGTACACCATATGGCTTGGTAAACCATTGGCATCTGTAATATTTTTTACAACTCCTTTTTGCTTATTATACACACTTACACCTCCTAGTGATGCTATCCAATAATTTGATGTGGTATGGTCTATAAAAAGGGAATAAACGCTATTACCTAAAATACCACTCTTTTTTGTAAGTTGTTTATGTTTACCCGTGGTAAGATCTAAAATAAAAACGCCATCTTGTTCGGTAGCAATTACTAAATTATTACCATCTTTTTTTATGTTTCTTATATTGTAGTCTTCAAAATTTTTTTGTCCCTTAAATGTTTCAAATTTTTGAGATTTTATATTGTATTTGGCTATACCTCCCCAACAGGAAATCCATAATACATTGGCATCATCTTCATAAAAAGAATAACTTCTGTTGTTGGGCAACTCTGGTATATTAGCAGCTTCAAAAGTGGTATAACTATTATTTTTAATACGCAAAATACCTGCATATGTACCTACCCAAATACTACCATCTTTAGCGGTATAAAGACTTCTTATACGCTCCCACTCATCATTATATGTAGACTCTTTTACAGCAAATTTTAAATAACATTTTGTTTTTTGGCTATAATGGTATAATCCGCTATTGTAATACCCTATCCAAATATTACCATCTACATCTTTGGTTATGGCTCTTGTGGTTTCTACAGGTAAGTGAGGAAATCTATTAGGATGTGGTATAACAGACGAAATTTCTTGTGAGCCTGCATATGCCATAGCTAAACCACCATCTTTTTGACCTAACCAAACATTACCATAAACATCTTGGTTTAATGATGTAATTTCATTACTAAAAAAAGTATATGGCGTATAAGCATCGTAAGTATAATTATGTATTAAGCTTGTAGTTAAATTGTTTACATGATTAGGTATAATGTAAATACCATTTTTAAAGGTAGCAAACCATAAATTACCATCTTTATCCTTTAGAACATCATTTATAACTACGTTAGGATATTTAGCTAAAAGTATTTTTTCTAATTCGTTTTTTTCCTTGTTTTTAGATGCACCATCTGCGCCCTCTACAAAACTACCATTGCTATATTTATAAATTTTATTACCAACCCAAACGTTAATAACACCACTTGTAGATGCGTACATTGCTCTAGGTCTTTGGCTAAATTTGTAGTGTTTAAACTCATTATTACCTATGTATTTACTAATTAAGCCCTCATTACTAAAGGTCCATATAAAACCGTTTTTATCTTTTTCTATATTAGTTAAGTAATTACTTTGTAAAGATTTTGGATCGTTAATATTGTGTTTAAATGTTGTAAAGGTGTAACCGTCAAAATAATTAAGTCCATCCCAAGTAGCCATCCATAATCCGCCATCATTATCATTTACAATATCTAGAACAGAATTGTTAGACAATCCTTGGTCTGTAGTATAATTTATAAACTTTAATTGTTGAGAGTAGCCATACAAAGAAGCTAATAACAGGAGGTATACTATATAAAATTTCGTTTTCATCGCCATTTTTACAAACAGCTAAAATACCTTACCAAGGTCAAGTTAATATTAGGTTTAGATTAACAAAACCTTTATTTAATATTAGTATACGACGACCCAAAACAATGTTTATAGATTACTAATTAGATGTAAAGTAAAAAAGATAAAAGCGAAAACGCCAGTAACAATTAAAGTTACCAGCGTTTTCTAGAAATAAAAACTAAATTAAGTTCTTGTTAAGTAGCTACAAACTAAACCATTTGCAAACTTCTTGTTTAATTTCTTGATCTCCTCTTTGTAGACAATCCCACTCATTGGTATTAGAATTGTATTGATAATCACATTTCCACAGTGCAATTTTCTTTTGTATCTCTTTTAAGGCATCACTAATAAAAATTATATCTTCATTAGTCATTAATGGGTGCAAAGACAAACGTACCCAACCAGGTTTGTTGGTGAGGTCTTTTTGTATAATGTTACGTGTTATTTTTTTAGATTCTTTTTTATCTATATCAAATAAATAATGACCATAAGTACTAGCGCATGACCAACCTCCTCTAACTTGTATACCAAATCTATCATTTAATAAGCGTACTATAAGATTGTAGTGAATATTTTTTATAGTAAAAGAAATACAACCAATTCTTGGTACATCTGTACTTCCCAAAATTTCTAGTCCATTTATTTCACTTAATTTCTGGTAGCTTAATTGTAATAATTCTTCTTCTCTTTTATGAATTTTTGTTACTTCCATTTGATCCTTTAGCCTAATTGCTAAAGCAGCCCTTATTGTTTGTAAAAAACCAGGTGTACCTCCATCTTCTTTAACCTCAATATCATCAAAATAACTATAACTACCCCAAGGATTTGTCCATTTTACGTTTCCTCCTCCTGGAGTATCTGGACACTTAGCATTATATAACTTTTTATTAAAAACCAATACGCCGCAACTACCAGGGCCACCTAAAAATTTATGCGGAGAAAATGCAATAGCATCTAAATAAGCTTCTGGATCTGCTGGGTGCATATCCATTTTTACATAGGGTGCAGAAGCTGCAAAGTCTACCACACAATATCCGTTATGTTTGTGCATTATTTTAGCCAACTCTTGGTAAGGTGTTATAATACCGGTAACATTAGAACAAGCTGTAAAAGCACCAATTTTTATAGGTCTATCTGCATATTCTAATAATTTTTGTTCTAGGCTGTTTACATCTACAAGTTTATTTTCATCACAGTCTAAAATAACTACATCTGCTAGGGTTTCCATCCAAGAAACGTGGTTTGAATGATGCTCCATATGCGTTATAAAAACCACAGGCCTGTCTTGCTTATTAGGTTTATGTTTAAAGCTTTTACGCAGACCAATTATGCGTTGTAATTTTACAATTGCACCAGTCATACCAGTGCCAGTAGTTACTAAAATATCATCTTCATTTGCGTTTACGTGTTCTTTAATTATTTTACGAGCTAATTTATATGCGTAGGTAGATGCTTTACCGGTTTCGCTAGAGAAAGAATGTGTATTTGCCACCATAGGACCAATATTATATTGCATTTTTTCTTCAATAGGAGCATATAATCTTCCACTCGCAATCCAATCTGCATATACTAATTTTTGTTGGCCGTATAGGGTTTTAAAGTAATGTTTGTTACCTACTACTCCTTTAGAAAACTGTTGAAAATAATTTTCTAAACTTTTATCTACTAAAACTTGTTCTTTAACACTCACAACATTTATTTTTTAATCGTTATTTAGTACGATTTATTTTTTATTTATTAAAAAAGGGCTACCCACTAAAAATAGCCCTTTAAACAACATTCTTTCATTTTTTTATTGATTGACTAATTCAAAAATTTTCACACTTAAAAACAAAGTATAAAGAAAGGTTATGTTGTATATGTAATACTGATACTATTTTATAAGCAGTACAGAATTGATATTTTTTAAAGGTTTGTTATTTTCTACTAAGACGTATAAAAACTAATTAACCCTTACTCTTGTAATGTTAATTTTAATTAATTGTTAATTAAAATTTTTAAACCAAAAATTAAATGAGTTGCAGTAAGCAGCTTTTTTAAGCTGTTCTTTTTTTTGAAAACATACCTCTCAAATTTGTAAACATTTTTTATTTGGTCTTAAAAACTACCGTTAAAACATATATTACTTAAATATTTAAAATTAAAAACGCTAAACGGCTAAACACCCAATAAACATCAGCGGTTAACCACAAATAAAACAACTGTTCATATTGTTTATAGAAAACTACATAAACTCTAGCCCTTAAACGTATTACAATTAGGCCTACGCATACAAAAGCCTAGTATTCACAACATTAATACACTGTTCGGTATTTTTCAGTATAAATTAGCTTTTAAATTGAATAACTTTTTTTAAAAAAATCAACCATTAGATTATTCATAAAAAACTTTTTATGATAAAATTGAATACAAAATTCTTTCATATAAACAGTGTAAAATTAATTACTCTTTTAGCTTTTATATTTTTTAGTCAACTATTTTTTGCTCAAACCTCTGGTGTATGGTCAGAAGCTAGTGTGGGAAAATGGACATCTATAAGTTCTGACGGTTTAGTACGTATAGAAGTTACAGTTACTGGTTATGTAGATATTCTTGGCGGTGATACTATGCTTTGTTCTCCTGATGCTTTTAGTGACCCAACTATTACAGGAACGCCGTCTTTAGAAGTAGCAATTACTGGTGATGAAGATTCTGGCTTAATCACTTTTCAGTTTTATGATACCAGAACAAATGCCTTAGTAGATATCCAAAATCCTATTTTACACGTGGATAAAGTTGGTGAGACAAATCCCGGATTATTAGGTCCAAACTCTAAAGGTAATTTTGATCTAGCAGGAGGTTACCAATGGAATAAACTAAGCTCCAATGATAATTTTGAAGATTCGAACACGCATTTTTCAGGGAGCACTAGCCCTACTTTAATAACTTTATTTGATGTTGAGGAATGTGATAACAAGGCTGGAGGTAGTTTACAATTTAATGCCTTGATTAATGCTTTCAGTTTAGAAACAAAGTTGCAACGATTTTCTTTTTTTCCTCTTAATAACGCTCCAAATCAAGATAAAGTAGAATTTGCTTTTTCTAACCTAGTAATAAACCCTTGTACCTCTGGAGCTATTGTTGGTACTCCTACAGATAACGACACAGATGGTGACGGTATAAATAATAGTTGCGATTTAGATGATGATAATGATGGTATTTTAGATACCGATGAAGGTAGTTGTACTCCTGTACAATCTGGTGCTTGGACTATTGCTGGCAAAACTGCTTCTTTTAATTATGGTAACGGAGTTATTGCAAACATAACCACAACAAACTCTACCGATTTTGTAAGTGGTAATTTTACAAATCCTGGTGTAGATTTTTGGAGTGAGGATTTACAAGGAGATATTTCTCTTGCTGCTACTTATGATAGCGGAGTAACAGTTACTGTTGAGTTTGTAGATGCCGCTAACAACCCCGTTTTTGTAGATAAACCTATGCTTCATCTGGATAGAATTGGTGGTAATGATATTAGTGATAATCAAACCTCGGCAGAAATAAGCCTATTAAACGGTTTAACGTGGTCAGAACTCGCAGGTACATTCGACTTTGTTTCTGATGCAACCACTGTAAAAGATGGTGGTACTGGATTACCATCAGATGGTTATGACCCCGAAAGCTCATTAAAAGATAGCAATGGTTCTGCTGCTGGAACATTACAAATTAACCAAAGAGTATCTACTTTTACATTACAATTAACACAAACAACTCCTTCTGGTACAGAAGATGAAATAGAACTTATACTATTTGCTTGTAATGACAGAGATTCGGATAACGACGGTGTTCCAGATTTATTGGATTTAGATTCTGATAACGATGGTATTTTTGATGTTATTGAAGCCGGACATAACCAACCTCATACCAATGGTATTTTAGGTACTGCTGTTAGTGAAGATGGTATTTTTGATGCCTTACAAACCAGTAGTGGTGTTAATAATGGCACTGTTGATTATACTTTAGCAGATTCTGAGGCAACACCAAACGGAACACCAGATTATTTAGAGCTAGATGCAGATGGCGATGGTTGTAATGATGTTTTAGAAGCAGGATTTACAGATCAAAATTACGATGGGATACTTGGTAATTTACCAACAGTTGTTACAACAAATGGTACTGTTATTAGTAGTATGGTAATAGATGGTTATACCACACCTAACAATGCAGATAGCAGCACAGGAAATACAGTGTTAGATTTTCAGCAAGTAGGACAAGCGCCAACTATAACAAACACAGCAAACCAGCCACAAGATATTTTAACCAATGGCACAAACCCAGAAACTTTTGTGGTTACTGCAACTGGACAAGCGTTAACATATCAATGGCAAGTAGACCGTTTAGATGGTAATGGTTTTGTAGATATAAATGATGCCAACACAGTAGATATTTATACTGGCAGCAAAACTAACACACTTACATTAACAGGGATTACAGCTAGTTATGATGGGTTTTTATATCAAGTTATTATTAATGATGAAACCTTTTCTTGTGCCAATCTTACTTCTAGTAGTGCTACAATTATTTTTGATGATACACCACCAGATGCTCCAATTGTTGTTATTACTGAAGACACAAATAATGATGGTTTTTTAAATACAAGCGAATCTGTTGGAGATGTTGATGTTACTATTACATTACCTGCCAATGCTGCCGAAAATGATATTTTAACCATAAATGGTAACAACCAAACTTTAACTGCAACCGATATTACAAACGGAGAAATACTTGTAAGTTTTACTCCTCCAGCAGAAGATGGTTCTTTAACAGTTACCGCAACAATTACAGATCCTGTAGGTAATACTAGTAACCCTGGTTCTGATAGTATTTCTGTAAATACTGCTCCAACTTCTGCTCCTGTAGTTGTAATTACTGAAGATGCCAATAACGACGCTATTATAAACAGTACAGAATTGGTTGGTGATATTGATGTTACCATTACATTACCTTCCGAAGCTATTGCTGGGGATATTTTAACCATAAACGGTACTAATCAGACTTTAACTGCGGCAGATATTACGGCTACAGAAGTAACAACAACTTTTCCAAGTCCGGGAGAAGGCAACACATTAACGGTAACGGCTTCTATTACTGACACTGCAGGAAATACTAGTACTAATGGAAGCGATTCTGCTAGGATAGATACTATATTGCCAATACCTACACTAACAATAAATGACGTTACTGCAGATAATACCGTAAACTCGGCAGAGACTGCCGGTAGCATAACTATTACAGGTTCTGTTGGTGGTGATTTTAATATAGGTGATACCGTTACTCTGGTAATTAATGGTTTTACAAGCACAGGAACTGTAGATGCCTCCGGTAATTTTAGTATTTCTGTTAACGGTAGTGATCTTGCTGCAGATACAGATACAACCATAAATGGTAGTGTTAGTACAACAGATACTGTAGGTAATATAGGAACAGCTACAGCAATTAAAACTTATAATGTAGATATTACTGCGCCTACGCCTATGCTAACAATTAATGATGTTACCGCAGATAATACAGTAAACTCAGCAGAGGCTGCTGGTAGCATAACTATTACAGGTACCGTTACAGGAGAATTTAATACTGGAGACAGTGTAACTCTTCTTATTAATGGTGTTTCTAGTACAGGAAACGTAGATGCATCTGGTAACTTTAGTATACCTGTTAGTGGTAGCAATTTAGCAAATGATGCAGATACAACAATAGATGCATCAATTACAACAACAGACAATTCTGGTAATACAAATACAATAAATACAACTAAAACATATAATGTAGATGTTACTGCTCCTACACCTACTCTAACAGTAAATGATGTTACTGCAGATAATATTATAAACACAGCAGAATCAACATCAACCATAACTATTACTGGTACTGTTACAGGAGAATTTAACGTGGGAGATACGGTTACACTTATCATAAATGGTGTTTCTAGTACAGGAAACGTAGATGCATCTGGTAACTTTAGTATTCCTGTTAGTGGCAGCAATTTAGCAGATGATGCAGATACAACAATAGATGCATCAATTACAACTACAGACAATTCTGGAAACACAAACACAGTAAATACAACTAAAACATATAATGTAGATGTTACTGCTCCTACGCCTACACTAACAATAAATGACGTTACTGCAGACAATTTAGTTAATACCACTGAGGCGGCATCAACCGTAACCATTACAGGTTCTGTTGGTGGTGATTTTAATACTGGTGATACCGTTACTATGGTAATTAATGGTGTTACAAGCACAGGAACTACAGATGCCGCTGGTAATTTTAGTATTTCTGCTAACGGTAGTGATCTTGCTGCAGATACAGATACAACTATAAATGGTAGTGTTAGTACAACAGATACTGTAGGTAATATAGGAACAGCTACAGCAATTAAAACTTATAATGTAGATATTACTGCGCCTACGCCTACGCTAACAATTAATGATGTTACCGCAGATAATACAGTAAACTCAACAGAGGCTGCTGGTAGCATATCTATTACAGGTACCGTTACAGGAGAATTTAATACTGGAGACAGTGTAAATCTTCTTATCAATGGTGTTTCTAGTACAGGAAACGTAGATGCATCTGGTAACTTTAGTATTCCTGTTAGTGGTAGCAATTTAGCAAATGATGCAGATACAACAATAGATGCATCAATTACAACAACAGACAATTCTGGTAATACAAATACAATAAATACAACTAAAACTTATAATATAGATGTTACTGCTCCTACACCTACTCTAACAGTAAATGACGTTACTGCAGATAATATTATAAATGCCACAGAAGCAGCATCAACCGTAACTATTACTGGTACTGTTACAGGAGAATTTAACGTGGGAGATACGGTTACTCTAATCATAAATGGTGTTTCTAGCACAGGAAACGTAGATGCCTCTGGTGTTTTTAGTATTACCGTTAGTGGTGCAGATCTTCTTGCTGATTCAGATACAACTATAAATGCTTCAATTACAACTACAGATAGCTCTGGTAATACAAATACCATAAATACTACTAAAATATATAATGTAGATGTTACAGCTCCTACGCCTACACTAACAATAAATGATGTTACTGCAGATAATACTATAAATGCCACAGAAGCAGCAGCAAACATAACCATTACAGGTACTGTGAGTGGCGAATTTAACACAGGTGAAACCGTTACTCTTGTTAGTAATGGTGTTACAAATACTGGAACTGTAGATGCCGCTGGTAATTTTAGTATTTCTGTTAACGGTAGTGATCTTACTGCAGATACAGACACAACAATAGATGCATCAATTACAACTACAGATAGCTCTGGAAATGGTAATACCGTAAATGCAACTAAAACATATAATGTAGACGTTACAGCTCCTACACCTACACTAACAATAAATGATGTTACTGCAGACAATGTAGTAAATGCCAATGAGGCAGCATCAACCGTAACAATCACAGGTACTGTTGGTGGCGATTTTAATACTGGAGACCTTGTGACAGTTCTAATTAACGGAAACTCATTTTTTAACGGTGTAAATGCATCTGGTAATTTTAGCATTCCTGTACCAGGTTCAGACTTAGCTTTAGATACAGACACAACCATTAATGGCTCTATTAATACATTAGATGTAGCTGGTAATATAGGTACGGCTAACAATACAAAACTTTACAATGTAGATACCAATTTACCTAGTCCGGTAATTACCATAAATAATATTACGGCGGACAATACTATTAATACTACGGAGGCTTCTACTACTATTACTGTAATTGGCAACGTTACTGGAGATTTTTCAGCAGGTGATATTGTTACTTTAACTGTAAACGGATCTTCTTATACCAGTTCTTTAGATGCTTTAGGTAATTTTAGTGTCCTTATAGCTGGTAGTGAACTTATTTTAGATACGGACTTAACTGTTAATGGCAGTGTTAGTAACACAGATGCTTCTGGTAATATAGGCACAGGAACAACCAACAAGGTTTATAATGTAGATACAACACCTCCCACTCCAACACTAATTATTGATGATGTTACCGCAGATAACGTTATAAATATGGCAGAATCAACATCAAACATAACTATTACAGGTACTGCTACAGGAGAATTTAATAACGGAGATACAGTTACACTATTAATAAACGGTGTCTCTACAACAGGTACTGTTAATGCTTCTGGTATTTTTAGCATTACCGTTAGTGGTGGAGATCTTCTTGCAGATGCAGATGTAACAATAAACGCTAGCTTGGTTACCACAGATAGTGTTGGTAATAGTAATACAATTAATGCAACAAAAATATATGCTTTAGATATTACAGCTCCTACACCAACACTAATTATTGATGATGTAACTGCTGATAATACCATTAATGCTATTGAAGCTTCTCAAAATATAACAATTACAGGTTCTGCTACAGGAGAATTTAATACCGGAGATACGGTTACATTATTAATAAACGGTGTTTCTACAACAGGTACTGTTAGTAATACCGGAACGTTTAGTATAATAGTGTCTGGAAATAATTTAGCTTTAGATGCAGATACTACTATAGATGCAAGCTTAACAACTACAGACGTGGCTGGCAACACTAATAGTATATCTACAACTAAAATTTACAATGTACAAACCGCAACTATTGCAACGCCAGTTATTACAGCTATCAGTATAGATAGTAATATTCCTAACGACGGAATTACTAACGATAATACCATATTAATTTTTGGAACTTCTGAACCTAACAGGACTATAACAATATATATTGATGCTGTACAAATAGGAACAGCAACATCGGACACTACAGGAAATTGGATATTAGACTATACCGCAACTGTTTTACCAGATAGAAACTATAATATTACTGCGGTAGCTAATGATACTTTTGGCAATATTAGTTTTTCTTCATCAACGTATCCAATTGTTATAGATACAGAAGCTCCTATTGCAAATGACCAAACTACAGATAACCTTACGCCTATTATTACTGGTACTGGTAGTGCAAATGAAACTTTAACTATTGCTATTGATGTTGATGCTGACGGTACACCAGAAGTTACTTATACAGTTACAACAGATGCTGCAGGTAACTTTAGTTTAGATACAAACACGGCTACTCCAATTAGTGGTACTTTACCTAGTTTAGGTTTTCCTAGTACATTAGATATTACTGTTTCTGATGCAGCAGGTAATACAAATACAGCTATTATTTTTATTACAGATGATTTTGATAATGATGGGTTAACTAATGAAGATGAAGCTGCACTTGGTACAGACCCTAATGACGCAGATACAGATGATGATGGTGTTACAGACGGACAAGAGGTTGCAGATAACACCAATCCTTTGGATGACTGTGATTCTCTTAACGGAACACCTTTAGGTACGTCTGACTGTGATGCTGACGGCTTAACTAATGCAGAAGAAAATGCAATTGGCACAGATCCTGAAGATCCTGATACAGATAAAGACGGAATTTTAGATGGACAAGAAGTTACAGATAATACAGATCCTTTAGATGCTTGTGACTCGGTTGGTGGTACACCTCCTTTAGGTGTTGCTTGTGATATTAAAATACAGAATGAAAACATTACACCTGGTACTACAGACGGCACGTTTGTTATAGTAAACATAGAAGCTTTTCCTGATAATACTGTAGAAATTTTTAACCGATGGGGTGTAAAAGTTTACAGTGCTAAATCTTATGATAATACATCTAGAGCATTTACAGGAGTTTCTAATGGTAGAGCCGTTGTTAAGTCTAGCAGCACATTACCAGCTGGTGTGTATTACTACATAATTAACTATGTAAAAAAGGGAGAACCAAAAACTAAAAACGGCTACTTATACCTTAATTAATTGTATAAAATGATATCAATATATAAACATAAAAAACACGTATTTAGCCTTATTGGGCTGCTGTTATTTGCTCTTGGAGTAAACGCTCAGCAAGATGCGCAGTATACGCAATATATGTACAATACAATTTCTATTAATCCGGCTTATGCTGGCTCTAGAGGAGCATTAAGTATAGCAGCTTTACACCGTTCACAATGGGTTGGTTTAGATGGTGCTCCTGTTACACAAACATTTAATATTCACGCTCCAGTTTCTGCAAAATCAGGCTTAGGCTTGTCTGTTATTAATGATGAAATTGGTAATGGTACTAACCAAGATACCTATATAGATGCCTTATATTCCTATACCATTAAAGCATCAGAAAAAGGAAAAATTTCATTTGGATTAAAAGCTGGTGGTCATTTTTTAAATATAAATCACAATAAATTAAGAGCCAATAACCCTACAGTTGCCACACCAGATAATGGTGTAGACAAACAATTTTCTCCAAATTTTGGCGCTGGTATTTATTACCACGAAGATAAATTTTATGCGGGTTTATCTATTCCTAATTTTTTAGAGACTAAACATTTTGATGAGTCTTCTACAAGCACATCATACATTGCAGAAGAACAAGTGAACTGGTATTTAATTACAGGTTATGTTTTTAATTTAAATAGCGATTTAAAAATGAAACCCGCTACCCTATTAAAAACAACTTATGGCGCTCCGCTACAAGTAGATGTTTCTACTACGTTTTTATACAAAGACAAATTTTCTATGGGTGTTGCTTACAGATGGGATGCTGCTTTAAGTGCCCTAATTGGCATACAAGCCACACAACGTTTAATGATAGGATTGGCGTATGATAAAGAAACCTCTGCTTTAGGTGGCACTACTTTTAACGATGGCTCTTTTGAGGTTTTTCTTAGATACGATTTTAAATCTAAATTTAGAAATGCACTAACACCAAGATTCTTTTAATATGAAAATACATAAAATTATAATTGGTAGTTTTTTATTTGTAACAGCTCAGTTTACAGCAATTGCACAAACAAAACAGTTAGCAGAGGCAGATAAACTTTTTAATACCAGAGCTTATGCCCTAGCCATTAAAGAATACAATAAACTAATTAGTAAAGGTGAAACCTCTATAGATATTTATAAAAAATTAGGTGATGCGTATTACTTAAATGCAAACTATAAAGAAGCTGCTAATTGCTATTCAAAATTAATAATGCCAGATCTAAAAAATTCTGATTCTGAATATTTGTTTAAATACGCACAAACATTAAGGTCTAACGGAAAATATGATGAAGCAGAAAAAATAATGCTTCAGTTTAATAAAATTAAGCAGCAAGACTTAAGAGCGTCAAAATTTATAGAAAAAGTAAATTATTTAGAAAACTTAAAAAACATCAAACAAAAATACATCTTAACCAACTTAAAATCTAACTCTGTAGAGTCAGACTTTGCGCCATCTTTCTATAAAGATACCTTAGTTTTTTCTAGCGCTAGAGATACTGGTTTTTTGGTAAACAATGTACACGAGTGGAACAATAGACCTTTTTTAAATTTACATTCTGCAAAAAAAGACAGCACCGACTTTATACACTTAGGTAGCTTTGCAAAAGAGTTAAACACCAAAACTCACGAGTCTTCTACAGCTTTTACTAAAGATGGTAAAACGGTATATTTTACAAGAAATAACTCGGAAAACGGTAAATTTTCTCCAGATAAAAACGGATTAAGCAGACTAAAAATTTATAAAGCTACATTAGAAAATGGTAAATGGACAAATGTAACTGAATTGCCTTTTAATAATGATGACTATTCCGTTGCTAACCCAACACTAAACTACGCAGAAGATAAATTGTACTTTGCTT
Organism: Cellulophaga omnivescoria; assembly: GCF_001999725.1. Taxonomy (GTDB): domain Bacteria; phylum Bacteroidota; class Bacteroidia; order Flavobacteriales; family Flavobacteriaceae; genus Cellulophaga; species Cellulophaga omnivescoria. Next base: position 44,090 of record NZ_MDDP01000015.1, on the reverse strand, counting down.
CAGATATGCCTGGTACGCTTGGCGCTTCAGATATTTTTGTTGTAGCTATTAATAGTGATGGAAGCTTTGGAATTCCGCAAAATTTAGGAGCTAAAATTAATACCGAAGGTAGAGAAACGTTTCCTTACATATCTGAATCTGAAACCTTGTATTTTGCTTCAGACGGACATCCTGGTTTGGGCGGCTTAGATATTTTTTATATCAACCTACAACAACAAAATGCTGAGGTTAGTAATATGGGAAAGGGTGTTAATAGTAAACAAGACGATTTTTCTTTAATTATAAACGAATCTAAAAACGAAGGCTATTTTTCTTCTAACAGACCTAAAGGGAAAGGAAGTGATGATATATATAGATTTACAACAGAGTCTATTTCTACTAATGTAAATGGTAAAGTAATTGATAAAGAAACTAAAAAAACTGTAGCTAATGCTACTGTTACTATTTATGATTATGAAAACAATAATTTAATAGAAACTATTAGTGATGAAAATGGTTTTTTTACAACAGAAATAAATTTACCAGAAAAAAAGTACCGTTTTATAGCCAAGAGCAATGGTTACACAGATGCTGTAAAGTATATATATTCTCCTAAAAATAGTACAAAAAATAAAGAGGTTATTTTAGAATTACAAAATTCTGAAGAAGCAACAGCGGTAGGCTCCGACTTAACAAACTATTTAAAATTAAAATCTATTTATTTTGATACTAACAGTTCTTACCTAAGGGTAGAATCATATCCAGATTTAGATAAAGTTGCAAACTATATGCTAGAGAATCCTACGGTTGTAATAGAAGTTGGCTCACATACAGATAGTACAGAGAGTGATACCTACAACCTGTGGCTATCTAAAAGAAGAGCAAAATCTACTGTAAAATATCTTGTATCTAAAGGTGTAGAGCAAAGCAGAATTTCGGGTATTGGTTTTGGAGAATCTCAACTGCTTAATAAGTGTAAAAACGGTGTAAAATGTTCTAATGAAGAACACGCTGTTAATAGAAGATCAGAATTTATAATTATAAATAAGTAAGTAAGTAAGTAAGTATAAAAAAAGGCCAGAAATACTACTATTTCTGGCCAAACAAAACTTACTAACACACTTGGTTTAATTAACTTTAAACTCAAATATTTGTGAATTGGAACTGTTATTCTCTTGGTCTGTTGTTACAACTTGCCAATAGTAAACTGTTCCTGGACTTACAGTGTGCTCTAAAAAAGCATCTGTAGTTGTACCTATACTTGTAGCCGGTGGTGATGTTGTTGCTACAAAAACTTCATAGTCTTTAATATCATTATCTACATCTGTACCACGCCAACTTAAAGTTACTTTATTATTAGATGCAGAAACCGTTTCTCCTATCTCTGGTGATAGCGCTTCTGCCATAAAAGGTGCATAATTTACAATTCCGTCTCCTGCCAAATAAAATTTCCAAACATCACTTTTTGCCGTTTCTGTGGTGGTATTAGATGTAGAAACAACGTACCATGAATATGGTTCTCCTTTGGTTAAAGTAACATCTAATGTTTCTGATGTAGTTGTAAATGTATTTTCTTGTTCTGTACTTAAGTTTTTAATTACTACATTATAACTGTTAACATTAGTTGCTCCTTGCCATGTAAATGTAACTGTAGCCTGCGTACCATTTATAGATGAGCCAGTTAAACATACCTCATCATTTGCAGGTAAGCTTAAGGTAGAAGCTGTTGGAGGAAAAACTTCTGGTTCAGACGGACTATCATCTCCGCCGCCACCGCAACTAGATAAAATTACTGCAGCTATAAATCCGTATATTTTTAAATACTTTGTATACATTACTTAATAATTTTAAATGTTTTGTTTATTGTTTTCCCTTTTACAGTTACCACATATTTCCCCTTTTTTAAGGCTGAAGTAGCAATTGAAATTTCCCTATTAACATCAACCTCTTTTGTGTCAGAAATCAATTGTCTACCTGTAAAATCATACAAAGTATAGGTAACTTTTAAATCTTTACCTGCGCAGTATACTTTTAATTCTGTTTCTACTGGATTAGGAAAAAACCGAACCTCCTCAGACACAAAAACTTCTTCTGTATATTTTCCTTGGCAATCTATACCAGTTTCTGCAGAAATTCTGTTCATACCGGGTTGTAATTTAAGTAGTATTTGGTCTTCTGTAGTCTCATAAGTAATACCATTTACCGTAACAAAATAAACCTTAGCTCCTTTTAAACTTAAACTTGCACTTTTATTAGAGGTATCTATTTTAGAAGAAACAGATAAATCTTGAGGTTCTGTAATAACAAGTGTAAAACACTGCTCATAATCTGTTTCACCATCTATAGTAAAACAAACAGTATATGTACCAGCATTTAAATTGTCTAAAACTAATTCTGTTGTAAAGTTTTCTTGTACAGAAAAATTATTAGGTCCAGATACTGTTGCTGTATAATTTAAACTTTCTGCAGTTGTAACCGTAATTTTACCATTGTTGGCATCCTTACAAGTTTCACTAACTGTTTCTATTTGGTAGTTGGTAACTGCCAATGTAAATAAACTACATCCAGTAACATCTACGGTAGTACCTACTGGAGTATTTGGGCAGGCGTCATCTGCATTTGCAACACCATCACTATCCAAATCATTAGGGTCTACAAAAGGTTTATCTGCATAAATTATAAACTCACCTGCTTCTAAATTTATGCCTGTAGCGGTTGTTGTTACTTCTAGCGGTGTGTTTTTACTTAAAAGATTATACCACGTACCAGTTTCCTGAAAATCTGCAGTTATATTCTGTGCAGACATTCCAAAATTTCCTAAAACAACTACGTATTTTATTTGGTCTGATGTAGCACTCTCTAGCGTTAAATGTATTTTTTTTAAACCGTTTGCATTAGAAGCATCAACAGTAAAATTAGCAGTAGTAAATACTTCTGCATTTTTCTTAAGATTGATAATCTTGCTCCAGCTATTGTAAACTGCTTTTCTATTAGGGTCATTTGCATACTCCCACAATATTGGTTTATTACCTACACGGCCGTTTTCATCAATAGAGATATCATACCCAAGTTCTCCAAATTGCCATATCATTTTTGGTCCCGGAACTGTAAAGAAGAATGCTCCTGCCGTCTGCAAACGCTCTAAAGATGTATTTAGGTCTTTAGTAGAGTAATTGCCTTCTTCATTACCAAAATTTAAACTTTTGTAAAGCAATCGTTCCTCATCATGGCTTTCCATATAAGATATTGCAGACGCTTGCTTAAATCCTTTTTGCTTGTAAGAAACACCAGAAAAATTAGATTTACCAGCTGTATTATATCCCATTAAAGCCTCATTGTAAGCTTCTGTTTGTTTATTCCAAAGTAAAATTCCTTTACCCTCTGCAACTCTATAATCTGCCCATTGCTCTTCTTCTGTAATACCTCCTAAATGTTCAAAAATAATATAGAAATCATTATTTACTGCCCACTGGTCATCTGCATATTGTTTTAAAACATCTACTCTGTCTTGTTGGTAAGCATTAGTACAGCTATCATCATTTGCGGTACAATTTTGAGTAAAGCCTTTGGTTAAATCCCATCTAAAACCATCTAAATTAAATTCCTCTATCCAATATTGAGCAGTACGTTTAACATACTCTTGTGTAGCTACAGATTGATGGTTATAATCGTTAAAAACACTATAAGAATGCTTTGCATCAATATTAAAAAATGGGTTATCTGCAGTAACCCTACCGCCTAAACCACCATTGCTATCATTCCATAATCTAAAATATGGGTTTTGACCACTGGCGTGATTATAAACCACATCTAAAATTACAGCTATACCTCTGCTATGACATTCGTCTACCAAACTTTTGAAAGCATCTTTAGTGCCATAATATTTATCTAATGCCATATGAAAAGATGGATTGTATCCCCAACTTTCATTCCCATCAAACTCACTCACAGGCATAAGTTCTATAGCGTTTATACCAAGTTCCTGAATATAGTCTAACCTGTTTTCTAGTGCTTTAAATGAGTGCAGCGCATCAAAATCTCTAAGTAATACCTCATAAATTACTAAATCTGTTTTATCTGGAGCAACAAAATTTGTTGTTTGCCAATTATAATCTGTATCACCAGTACGTAAAATAGTAACAGCTTCTGTAGTTAAATTTGTTGGGTAAGCAGGTAAATTAGGATATGTAACCTCATCTATATATTGATCTGAGTATGGATCTAAAACTAAAGTAGAATAAGGATCTGCAACATTAATTTCAAAATTCACCAAATATTGATACATATGATTGGTTTGCGGTGTTAGACCTGTTAGCTCTATCCAAAATCTATCTGATGCACTATCTTTTTTCATTAGATAGTTATTGTCTATTTGCCAGTTATTAAAATCGCCAATAACGTGCACAAAATCTTTTAAAGGAGCATATAAAACCAGTGTTGCTTTTGTAGCATCTACTGGGTCTAAATTAATACCGTCTAGCATACCAGCAGGTACCGGAGCTTCCTCTACTGTTGGAGAAACTACGGCATTAAATGATGCAGATTTAGTTTCTGCTTCATTTGTAACCTCTAAACTAAAGTTGGTGTTTTGTGTTATGTTAAAATTATAGCTGTAATCTGTAATTGCCGTTTGGGTATTTACAACTACATTATTTGCCTTTAAAACAAAAGTTGCGCTGATTGAAGAAGTAGCTGTAATTGCTAAATTATCTCCAGAGTCTAATACAGTTGTTGTTTGCGTTGGTGAGTTAAGGTTAAATTGGAACGTACCAACATTAAAGATATAGTCTTGTGATTTTTTATCGCCGTCTCCGTTTTTTGCTTTTATTAGCAACCCTATTTGCCCTATATTAGTTCTATTAAAAAAACTAGAGGGAGTTAAAGTAAAGCTATAAGTACCATCTGTATTAGCTGTAAGTTTTTGATCTTCATTAGAGTTTGTCCAGCTACCATTTGTAGGTGAGTCTTGAGAATTTTCACCATCTGCATCTAAGGACCAAGCCCAAAGGTAAACATCAGTAACACCCCAAATAGATGTATCTAAATTAGATACGGTAATGGTAATTTCTTCGTTCTCTCCAAAAGCTTCTGGAGAAATTGAGTAAGTTACGTTTTGCTGTTGTGCAATAGCAATTGATGTTAAAAATAGTAAAAGTAGTAGTACAGTTTTTTTCATAGTCAGTTATTAAAAAAAAAGGGTTACACTATGTGCAACCCTTTTAAGTTTATTTACTTTATTCTATTACAATTGTAGGAGAAGCTTCATCAGAAAAGTCTATTGTAATTTTGTATGTACCAGCAACAACACTAATATTATTGTCATTTTCTGTGTCCAATACTCCGTCTGGTTCTACATCACCATAACTTACATCCCAAGCATCATTAGCTCTAACCTTTATTTCTCCGTCTACTAAGTCTATACTATCTATAGTCCAAACGCCAGGATTAGCAAAATCCGGAGTGAATTTAGTATCTGGACCATCCCATCCGTTAGGAGTAGCAGAACCAACTAAGCCCCATATTGTAGTTTCTTCTAATGTATACTCTAAGGTATTAAAGTTAACCGTTAATAAGTAATATCCAGCAGTAACAGCAATATTATTGTCTGCGTCTGTATCTAATACGCCATCTAAGTTTCCGTCACCATAGCTAGTATCCCACTTATCATTCATTCTAACTTTTATTTCGCCATCTATTAATTGTACAACAGCCTTAAAAGTATCTGTGGTATAGTCATACGCTAATTTTACATTAGGGCCATCCCATCCGTTAGGAGCTGCACTACCAACAATACCCCAAAAGAATTCCTCAATTGTATAAGAGTTATCGCTTAAGTTAATTGTAACTTTATAGGTTCCAGCTTCTGCAATAGCAATATTGTTATCTGGATCTGCATCTAAAATACCATCTAAAGTGGCATCACCTAAATCTCCGCCCCAGGTATTGTTTTCTCTAAATTTAATTTCACCTGCAATAAGGTTTGCATAAGCAACAATAACATCTGGTGTTTCTGTTGTATAAAAAGGAATATCTGGTGTTGCCCCCCAATCATTAGCTGCAGAACCAACAATACCCCAAGTTGACATTTCTATTCCACTACCAGCACCTGTATCTTCTGGTAAAACAACATTTAGCGCTGTAACATCAGAATAGCTTTCTGGAGCATTTTCGGCACCATCACCAACATAAGCTCTAACCCTAAAATACAATACTCCTGTATTTGGCATATCTGCTGTACTTGGGTCATTATCTAAGCCTGCAATTGTTGCCAATTCTAACATTTTTTCTACAGTAACTCCTAAGTTATTATCTGGAGTAGAGCCTAATTCTAATACTTCAGCAAAATCTTCGGTAGCAGAGCCTTGCAAGTCATAAGCATTAGGAGTAGCTATACCAAAATTTGGTGAGTTCCAAACAAAACGCTCTGCTATATTATCTTTAGTAGCTTGCGTTAAAACGTATTCATTTAAAAATGTACTAGTAAAAGCTACATTTTCTGATGGTGTTTGTGCGGTATATATTAAATTATCATCGTCTTCACAAGAAGATAAGCCTGCAACAGCTAGGATAAATAATCCTATAATTCTTAATTTTTTCATAGTTATGGTTTTTAGTTATTTAGTATCCGTTGTTTTGTTTTAGGTTAGGATTTGCTTCTAATGCCTGTAAAGGAATAGGAAACAATTTGTATGTATCTGGAATTCCTGTGCCATCTACTACACCACCTTTCCAAGGCCATAGGTATGAGCTACCTGTAAATTTGCCAAAACGGATTAAGTCTGTTCTTCTGTGTCCTTCTAAGTTTAGCTCTCTACCACGTTCATCCAAAATAAAATCTAGTGTTAAGTCTCCTGCGCTGATTGGCTCTGCATTTGCTCTTTCTCTAATTTGGTTTACGTATCCTAATGCTTCGCCTAAATTTTGATTGGTTCTAACAGCACATTCTGCAAACATTAAGTAAGCATCTGCTAGCCTAAACAAAGGAAAATCTGTACTAGAAAAAGGAGTTGGTGCAGTTGAAGCCGTTAAAGCATTAGTATTTCTAAACTTTATAGGTGGGTAACCATCTGTCCAGGTTTTATAATCATTCATTTCATATGAATGCCCTTCTGTAAAAAACAAACTAGCTCTTTCATCTGTAGAAGTTTCTAAATCTCCGTACAAACCGTACCAACCTCTAGAAGCTCTATGTCCTCCCCAACCATCTGTTAATCCGTAGTCTGCTAAAGTCATAGTTTCTGAACTACTAGAACCATTAACAATATAGGTAGTATTACCGTAACTTTGACTAGTTACTGCGTCTGCAATTAAAGGAAATATTATTTCTGGTGATGTATTATTATCTCCAGAAAATATACTTACATAGCTATCTGCTAAAGTATAACCACCACTAGTAATTACTTTATTTATTGTGGTTAATGCTTCTGCAAACTTATCTGTGCCTGTATATACTTCTGCATTTATGTACAACTTTGCTAATAGCATATTACCAACCGCCTTATTAGCTCTACCGTAGTCATTAGAATCTGGTAAAGTTTCTACAACGTCTAATAATTCTGACTCTACATAAGCAAATAGTTCTGCTCTTGTAGCTTCTGGTAGTGGTGCAGAAGATCCAAAGTTTTCTTCTGTTGCTAAAACTCCTTTTCCAAAAGTGTCAATTAAGTAGTAGTATGCTAAAGACCTTAAAAAACGCACCTCTGCAATTACTTCTTCTTTACCTTCTGTATCTACGTTATCTAATACAGATAATAAGTTGTTACATTGTGGAATTGTGTAGTAAATTCTGTTATACAGGTATCTAAAAAACTTGTTATTTTCATCCCAGTTAGATGTAGTTGTAAGTTGATCCAAACCATCATCTCCCCATCTATTTTTCATTCCATCCGCAGTAAAATCCTGAAGATTTATAATTCCTCTTAAAAAAGGAGATTCACCTGCATTATCACTAATATCAGAACTACCAGGGCCATCTGGGCCAGATAGCGCAAAAGAACCGTAAAGTCTAGAAACTATACCTTGTACAGCGTTAGGGTCTCTATTAATTAATTCTTCTAACGTTAATTCTACTAGTGGATCTGTATCTAAATCTTTTGTACAACTTATGTTAACCAACATAGTTATACCTAGAAAAGCTATTATAATTTTTTTCATAATCCTAAAAGTCTAAATTTAATCCCAAGGTAAATACTCTAGGTCTTGGGTAGAAATTATTATCTATTGAGTTAAAATTCTCAGGGTCTTGTCCGCTATAATCACTTATAACAAAAAGGTTATTTGCAGCTCCATAAATTCTTAAAGAAGTATCTTTTAAGAAATTAGGTACTCTAAAACCAATTACAATATTTTCCATTCTTAAAAAAGATGCATCTTCTAAGAAATAATCTGAGAAAGGAATATTACCTTGTACGTTAGCAAAAGAAGTAGTGGCCGCATCAGAATTAAAATCTAACACATTACTTAAACTATTGCTATTGTTTGGTATAGCTCTATCAATCCAACCAGAAGTTAATCTTCTTGCGTTGTATACTTGCCCCCCTAATTGTCCTCTAAAGCTAGAACTTAAGTCCCAGTTTTTGTAGTTAAAATTAAGTCCAAAGCCAAAAGTCCAATTTGGTCTTAATGTTTCATAATATCTATCATCATTATCTATAACATTATCTCCATTAATATCTACAAATGCATTAGAGATTGGATCTCCATTTGTATCATATACCTGCTTAAATACCCAAGCAGAATATGGTTGATAACCTACAGCGTGGTACGCTAAACTTACTCCTGTACCTGTTGGTAAACCGGACTCTGCTGCAGTAATTCTAGTTACGTCTTTTAAACTAGTAACCTCAGATCTGTTGTACCCAACATTTGAATTAAATTCTAATGTAAAATCTTCTGTGCTAACAGGTCTTAGGTTTAAATTAACTTCAAAACCTTTACTCTCTGTTTCACCTACATTTTGTACAAATGCATCTGATAATGCTTGCCCAGGAGGTACAGCTGTTCTTGCTAATAAATCTTTTGTTTGCTTTTGATAGAAATCTACCGAACCAGAAACAATTCCGTTTGCAAATAGGTCAAAATCTAAACCAACATTATATGTTGTTGTTTTTTCCCAAGTTAAGTCTGGATTAAATGCTTTAGCAGAGTATAAGTTTACTCCACTTAAGTACTGACTAGTAGTAGAACCAATAGTAAATAATGGTGAAGATGGATAATAACCAACAGCACCAGTAATATCTTGTTGCCCTGTTTTACCTGCTCCTAACCTAAGTTTTAGGTCATTAATAACATTAGAATTTTCTACAAAACCAGCATTACCAATTTTCCAAGCAACCGCTGCCGCAGGAAAATATCCCCATCTATTTTCCTCTGTAAACAATGAAGAACCATCTGCTCTAAAAGATAATGTTACTAAAAACTGTTCTGCTAAATCTATATTTGCTCTTCCAAAATAAGACTGTAAGTTTAGTACATTATAATACCTATTATTTAAATTGTTTGGATTTATTAACTCTTCTCTTAAACCTGACTCATCATTATATCTGTATTGAACAGATGTGCCATCATTTTTAAAATTTTGATAAGAGTAACCACCTTGTACTTCAAATCTTTTTACAAATCCTTTAAACTCTTTAGTATAAACTAAATAAGCATCTAATGTTGTATTTGTAATGTCTTGATTTTCTGTGTAATTAACACCAGGATTAAACAAATAATTAGTATTAATATCTGTATCTGCGTTATTAAACCTGTAGGTAGCAATAGAATTATCTAAAAACCTTTCTTCAATGTTTGCCTTAGATGCTTCTAAACCTAAATTTAAAACTGCTCTTAATTCTGGCAAAGCGTGTAATTTGTAATCTAGTTCTATATTTCCTAAAAAACGTTTTACTTCTTCTGGTCTTTCTCTTTGTTTTAATAATGCTAACGGATTACTTTGCCCGTCTAATAATAATCTATTACCATCTACAATTGTATTTTGGTAAAATCCTCCAAAACGGTTGTTTGGGTTTACATCAAAAACAGGTTTTGTAGGATCCATATTTACAGCACCTCCTAAAGCTCCACCTTCATCAATAGCATTTTTTTCTGAATATAATCCTTTAGCGTTTAAACTAACTTTTAAGTGATCATCAAAAAAAGTAGGTGTTAATTTAGCAGATAAGCTAACTCTTTCATAATCGTTAGTTTTTACAACACCACCAGTATTTGTATAACCTATAGAACCTCTAAATGGTATTTTACCACCTAAGTTAGCTCTAGCACTAAAGTTAGTGTTTGTAGAAATTGCTGTTCTATAAATTTCATCTTGCCAATTTGTATCTGCAATTATTCTTCCTTCTATACCAGGTGTAGTAAGGTTATCTGTAGCATCTGTACTAGGATCATCAATACCTAATAAATTTGTGTATGTTGGATGATACTGCTGAATAAAACTTACGTATTGCTGACTATTCATTAAATCTATATCATTAGCTACATTGCTAACAGAAACATCTGATGAAAAATTAAATTTTACCTCGCCAGAAGTCCCTTTTTTAGTAGAAATAATTATTACACCGTTAGAAGCCCTAGAACCATATATAGCCGTTGCAGAAGCATCTTTTAAAACACTAAAGCTTTCTATATCATTAGGGTTAATAAGCGATAAAGGGTTACCAACACCAGCAGGGTTTGTATTATCTACAGGTATACCGTCTATAACAATTAACGGGCTATTATTAGCAGATAAAGAAGAACCACCTCTAATTCTAATATTTGGTGCTGCATCTGGCTGCCCACCATTAGATGTAATACGTACACCTGCCATTTTACCTGTTAATAATTGATCTGCAGAAACTACAGAACCTTGATTAAAGTCTTTAGATGACAATACATCTACAGAACCAGTTAAATCTTCTTTTTTGGCACTACCGTAACCAATTAATACAACCTCTTCTAATAATTCTGTAGATTCTGCCATTTCTACATTTAAAGTACTAGAAGTAACTTTCACTTCTTTAGGATTATAACCTATAGATGTAAATACAAGTATATCACCCATATTTACATTTCTAATTTCATACAATCCATCAAAATCTGAAATAGATCCGTTTGTTGTTCCTTTTACAACAACGTTAACTCCTAGTAATGGAGTTTTTGTTACATTGTCTGTAATTTTTCCTGACACTGTTTGTTGTGCAAAAAATAGTAGTGGAAAAAGTAGAAACGCACCTAAAAAGATGTTTTTTAGTTTATTCATAAAGTTAGTTTGAGTTAATAATTTGATTAAAACTTAACACATTTTTATATTTCGCACAGTGAAAGTATATGGTTAACTTTAAATTAACAAATCTACAAGGTTACGCAACGCGTTGCATGTTAACAACTTTATCAAAAAGTGTGTTTTTATCATAAAAAATGACTGCAATTTTAATAGATTGTTATTTATTTGCTATTAAAAATTAAGTATTGTCAATTTAGCGTTAATACTTAATTGATGTTTACAAACGTTGTATCTTTATATTATGAAAGCCAAAATTACCATAAAAGACATAGCAAAAGAGTTAGGTGTGTCTTCTTCTACAGTATCTAGAGCATTAAAAAACAGCCCTGAAATAAGTGAAGAAACACGTAAAAAAGTTAAGGCCTTTGCAGACTTATATCATTACAAACCAAATATGCTTGCGCAAAAATTACGCAATAATAAAACAATGGTAATTGGTGTAATTATTCCAGAAATAGTACATCATTTTTTTTCTAGAGTTATTAGTGGTGTAGAAAAAATAGCAAACGGTAGAGATTACAATGTTATGATATGTTTATCTAACGAATCTTACGAAAAAGAAAAATTAAACATACAAATGATGGCTAACGGAAGCGTAGATGGCTTGCTTGTTTCAATAGCTAAAGAAACCCTAGAAAAAGGAGATTTTGAACATTTTAACGAATTAAAAGATTACAATATTCCTTTGGTTTTATTTGATAGAATTTCTGATAAAATTGATTGTGATAAAGTTATTGTAGATGATATTGGTGGTGGTTACAAAGCTACCAAACACTTATTAGATGTAGGGTGTAAAAAAATAGCCATATTATCTACACCAGACCACGTAAATGTTGGCGCATTACGCACAATTGGCTACAAAAGAGCTTTAGAAGAGAAAGGAATTGCAATAGACGAAAATCTTATTTTTAAAGTAAACGACAACTCTAGCATTACCAAACAAATTAGCACATTTATGCACAACTCTAATTTAAGTTATGATGGAATAGTAGCTGTTAATGAAATTTATGCTGCTAATGTTATAAAAATAGCTAAAGAAAAAGATTTACAAATTCCTAATGAGCTTTGTGTTGTTGGCTTTACAGATGGATTAATATCTTCATTTTCAACACCTTCATTATCTACCATAGACCAACACGGCATTACAATTGGCGAGCACGCTGCAGAATTATTGTTAGACCGCATACAAAATAAAACTGCTAATAAAGAATACCAACGTAAAGTTATTTCTACCGATTTAATTATTAGAAAATCATCAGAAAAAAATACAGTTTTGTAATCTGTATCAAAAATTTTATATCTTTACCCCCATAAAATATTAAACTTAACACTTAATATTTTTGTACTTCGCACCCTATACACGCCAAACAGACACAAAATCTGGCGCTGTATTTTTATACTAAATATTTACATTATGGAAAAACAGAAACTTGGTTTCTGGCAGATCTGGAACATGAGTTTCGGGTTTCTGGGAATTCAATTTGGATTTGCCCTACAAGGCGGTTTTATGTCCAGAATTTTTCAGACGCTAGGTGCAGAAAAAGACGCTATACCACTTTTATGGATTGCAGCCCCTTTAACCGGATTGGTTGTACAACCAATTATTGGTTATTTAAGTGATAGAACTTGGAGCGAACGTTGGGGAAGAAGAAAACCTTATTTTTTAATTGGTGCTATTTTAAGCTCCCTAGCTTTATTTTTGGTGCCTCACTCACCTGTTTTATGGATTGCAGCTGGTTTTTTATGGATTTTAGACGCATCAATTAATGTATCTATGGAGCCGTTTAGAGCTTTGGTTGCAGATAAATTACCAGACTCACAACGCTCTTACGGTTTTGTTATACAAACTTTAATTATTGGTATTGGTACTTGGGTTGCTAGTAATTTACCTTGGATGGTATCTAAACTTGGAGTAAGTGATGCTGCTCCTTCTGGAGTGGTACCAATGTCTGTAAAAGTAGCATTTGCAATAGGAGCGGTTGTATTTTTAATTAGCATACTGTACACCATATTTACTACATCGGAGTATCCGCCAGAAGATATGGAAGAATTTAAAAGAGAAAAGGCTAAAAAAAATCAGTTTATTTCAGATATCATAAACAATATTGGCAATATGCCTTCTACTATGAAAAAGTTAGGTGTAATTCAGTTTTTTAGCTGGTTTGCCTTTTTTACAATGTGGAGTATGGCTAACCCAGCACTAACAGAACACGTTTTTAATACACCTGCTCCAGTAGAGGCTAATTATAATATGGAAATAGCTGCAGATTTACTTGCTTTTAACACAACTAATGAAGCGTTTCAAAAATCATCAAACTTAGTAGGTTCTTATATGGGAACTTATGGCTTATCATCTATGGCGTTTGCTTTAATTCTAGTCTTATATACATCAAGAAAAAGAATTAATAGAAAACTAGTACATATGTTTTCTTTAATTATTGGTGGTGTTGGCTTTTTGTTAATGTACTTTATTCCTTCTCCAGAATATTTAACCTTATGTTTTATACTAATTGGCTTTGCTTGGGGTAGTATTTTATCTATGCCATATGCTATGCTTTCTAGTGCTGTAGACCCTAAAAGAATGGGGGTTTTTATGGGCATTTTTAATATGTTTATAGTTATACCTCAAATTATTGCTGCTATAGGTGGCATAAATATTATCTCTAATTTATTAGGAGAAGGCGCTATAAATGCAATGATTATTGCTGGTACAAGCTTAATTATTGCTGGTTTATGCAACTTCTTAATTACCGAAAAAAGTGCAATTTCTTATCAAACAATAGAAGAATAAAATGAAAAGAAAAGGATTCATATTTGACCTAGATGGCGTTATTGTAGATACAGCCAAATACCATTTTTTAGCTTGGCAAAAACTAGCTAATTCTATTGGTGTTGAATTTACTAATGAACAAAATGAGCAACTAAAAGGTGTTAGCAGAGTAAAATCTTTAGAAAAAATACTTAACTGGGGTAATATTACTCTAGAAAACGAAGAGTTTATTGGCTTAATGGCTAAAAAAAATGAAGATTATTTACTGCATATAGAAAAAATGGACGCTTCTGAAATTTTACCAGATGTACCTAGAATTTTAGAGCTTTTAGAAAAAGAAAAACAAGGTATTGCTTTAGGTTCGGCAAGTAAAAATGCAGAGGTTATATTACAAAAAGTGAATTTAATACAAAAGTTTAGTGCTATTATAGATGGTAATGGGGTTACTAAAGGTAAACCAGATCCTGAAGTGTTTTTAAATGCTGCTAACGCACTTTCTATAGCTCCAGAAAATTGTATTGTTTTTGAAGATGCCACTGCTGGTATTAAAGCCGCCAATGCTGCAAATATGATTAGCATTGGTATTGGAGATGCTACCGTTTTACATGAAGCAGATTACGTTTTTAAAGATTTTACAGAAATCTCATCAGACTTTATACAAGAATTAATAAAAAAATAAGGTAGATACTAACTTACTAAAAGTACTATTTACAAGAATCAATAGCATAAGAAATTATGAATCAAGATTATATTAAACCAAACAACTGGTCTATAATAGAAGAAGGTTTTAACACAGACAGAGTTAAATCTTCAGAAAGCTTGTTTAGCATTGGAAACGGTGCAATGGGGCAAAGAGCTAATTTTGAAGAGCACTACTCTGGACCTACGTTTCAAGGTAGCTACATTGCAGGTGTTTATTACCCAGATAAAACTAAAGTTGGATGGTGGAAAAAAGGCTACCCAGAGTATTTTGCAAAAGTTTTAAATGCTCCAAATTGGATTGGTATTAATGTACAAGTTAACGGAGAAAATTTAGACTTATTTACCTGTAAAGTAGATAATTTTAAGAGAGAGTTAAATATGCAAGAAGGTTGGCTTTCTAGATCTTTTACTGCTACCTTAAAAAATAATGTAATTGTTTCTGTAAAAACAAAGCGCTTTTTAAGTTTAACTTTAGATGAAGTTGGTGCTATTAATTACACAATTACTCCTGTAAACGTAGACGCTACAATAACATTTAGTCCTTATTTAGATGCAGGTATTACAAATGAAGATACCAATTGGGATGATAAGTTCTGGCAAATAACTAACATAAATAATACAGGTAGTAAGGCATTTATAGAAGCACATACTTTAAAAACAGAATTTCATACTTGCACGTTTATGGAGTCTAAGTGTTTTTTAAATGATAAAAAAACAGATATTACTCCTAAAATAGAAAA
This sequence comes from Cellulophaga omnivescoria, assembly GCF_001999725.1. Lineage (GTDB taxonomy): Bacteria > Bacteroidota > Bacteroidia > Flavobacteriales > Flavobacteriaceae > Cellulophaga > Cellulophaga omnivescoria. Next base: position 28,633 of record NZ_MDDP01000015.1, on the reverse strand, counting down.
GCTAGAAAATAAAATCACCTATAACTATACGGCAGATATAGAAGCAAATTCTTCGTTTACCATACATAAATTTGCTGGGTATACTGTAGACAGAAACCACCCTAAAGAAAAGCTTATTACTGCTGCTACTATTGCTTTAGAGAAAGCTACATCTACTGGATTTTTTGCATTGTTAGAAGCTCAAAAAAATGCTTGGGCTACAATTTGGGAAACATCAGATATCACGATAAACGGAGACGTAAAAGCACAACAAGGTATACGCTTTAATATTTTTCAATTAAACCAAACATATTTAGGGACAGATGCACAACTAAACATTGGACCAAAAGGTTTTACTGGCGAAAAATATGGTGGTAGTACGTACTGGGACACAGAGGCTTATTGTTTGCCTTTTTATATGGCTACAAAAGACCAAAATGTTGGTCGTAATTTATTAGCCTACAGGTATAATCACCTAGAAAAGGCTATTGAAAATGGAGAAAAATTAGACTTTACTAACGGAGCTGCCTTATACCCAATGGTAACTATGAATGGCGAAGAATGCCATAACGAATGGGAAATAACTTTTGAGGAAATACACAGAAACGGTGCCATTGCTTTTGCCATTTACAATTATTACAGATATACTGGTGATTACAGTTACATTCCAGAAAAAGGATTAGAGGTTCTTATTGGTATTGCCCGCTTTTGGCACCAAAGAGCTACATTCTCTACCAATAAAAACAAATATGTAATTTTAGGAGTAACTGGACCTAATGAATATGAAAACAACATAAATAATAACTGGTATACCAATTATATAGCTCAATGGTGTATAAACTATACAGCAGAAACAATAGCTAATGTAAAAGAAAATTACATAGAAGACTATAACAGAGTTATATCTAAAGTAAACTTAACTCATAACGAAATTGATAGTTGGAAAGAAGTTGCGGATAATATGTATTTTCCGTTTTCTGAGGAGCATAATGTTTTTTTACAACAAGACGGTTTTTTAGATAAAGAATTAACTCCGGTGTCTAGTTTAGATAATTCTCAACGTCCTATAAACCAAAAATGGTCTTGGGACAGAATTTTACGTTCGCCTTATATTAAACAAGCAGATACGTTACAAGGTTTTTATTTATTTGAAGATAATTTTACTATTGAAGAAATAGAACGACATTTTGATTTTTACGAGCCCTTTACAGTTCATGAAAGTTCTTTATCTCCTTGTGTACATAGTATTTTAGCCGCAAAGTTAAACCGTATGGACCAAGCATATAGTTTTTACTTAAGAACATCCAGACTAGATTTAGATGATTATAATAAAGAGGTAGAAGAAGGTTTACACATTACATCTATGGCAGGTACTTGGATGAGTATTATAGAAGGCTTTGGTGGTATGCGTGTTCGCGAAAATACGTTGTCTTTCAGTCCTAAAATACCAAAAGAATGGGATGGCTATTCTTTTAAAGTTAATTTTAGAAACCATACTATTAAAGTAAGTGTTACACAAACTAAAAATACTTTTGAACTTTTAAAAGGAGAAGAACTTACGTTATTGGTTAACGGTAAATCTATAACCATAAATCAAAATAACTTAATTACAGTATAAAAACTATTTAAGCTATGAAAAAAGGATTTGTAAGTGTTTTTGTATTAGTTTTTGCTCTTTTTGTTTCTTGTTCTCCTAAAAAAGAACAGAAACAAGAAGAAGCTCCTGTTACAATTTCTAATGATATAGAGCGTGTAGAGCCTCCTCATTGGTGGGTAGGTTTTAAAAACAACAAACTGCAATTATTGGTTAAAAGTCCTAATATAGCCAATAGTACTCCAAAGATTTCTAAAACAGGTATTTCTATAAAAAAAGTAACTAAAGCAGATAGTCCTAATTATTTGTTTATTGATGTAGAGATTAGTAAAACAGCAAAAGCTGGTTTATTTAATATTGATTTTACATCTGAAGATGGCACTACAAAAACGCAAACTTATGAGCTTAAAAACAGAGTTAAAAAAGCTGAAGATTATATAGGTTTTTCTAGTGCAGATGCAGTTTATTTAATTACTCCAGATAGGTTTGCTAACGCAGATACTTCTAACGACACAAATAGTTCTTTGCTTGAGAAAAATATAGATCGTACAGATGATTATGCCAGACACGGTGGAGACATTAAGGGGATTACAGCACACTTAGATTATATAAACTCCTTAGGTTTTACGGCAATTTGGCCTAGTCCCTTGTTAACTAATAATATGCCTAAGCAGTCGTACCACGGATATGCAATTACAGATTTTTATGGTGTAGATCCTAGGTTTGGCACCTTAGATGAGTACAAGCAATTAGCTATAAAATCTAAAGAAAAAGGAATTAAGCTAATAATGGATCAAGTTGCTAACCATTGTGGTTTAGAACATTGGTGGATGAAAGATTTACCCTTTAAAGATTGGGTAAATTACCAAGAAGAATTTACCAATAACAAACCAGTAGAAATCTCTAACCACAAGAGAACCAGCAACCAAGATATTTACGCATCTAAAGCAGATAATAAAATAATGACCCACGGTTGGTTTGGTAACCATATGCCAGATCTTAACCAACGCAACCCTTTTTTAGCAACTTATATTATTCAAAATAGTATTTGGTGGATAGAAACTTTAGAACTTGGAGGCATACGCCAAGATACTTACCCTTATCCAGATAAAGATTTTATGGCTAATTGGGCAGGAACTATTATGGAAGAATATCCAAATTTCTCAATTGTTGGAGAAGAATGGAGTTATAACCCTCTATTAATTGCATACTGGCAAAAAAACAACCCAAATAAAGACGGTTATGAGTCTAACTTAACCTCTACAATGGATTTTGCCATGCAAAAAAATATAGTAGATGCTTTAAACCAAGAAGAAACTTGGGGGACTGGATTTGTAAAGGCTTATGAAGGTTTAGCTAATGATTTTGCGTACAAATCTCCTAAAGATATTATGGTATTTTTAGACAATCATGATATGGACCGAGTGTTTACTCAACTTAATGAAAATGTAGAAAACACAAAAATGGCAATAGCATACTCAGCTTTGCTACCACGTATTCCTCAATTTTATTATGGTACAGAAATACTAATGCAAAACACAGCAAAACCAGGTGATCACGGACTAATACGTACAGATTTCCCTGGAGGATGGGCATCTGACTCTACCAACGCATTTACAGGAGAAGGCCTTAACTCTAATCAAAAAGAAATGCAACTATTTATGAGTACACTATTAAATTTCAGAAAAAATAGTGAGACTATTCATAAAGGAAAAACCATACATTTTGCTCCTGAAAATGGGGTTTATATATTATTTAGAATTTTAAATGATAATGTTGTTACCATCATTTTAAATAAAAATGAAGAACCGTACCAATTAAATCTTTCTAGATTTAATGAGATTGGTTTAGACGGTAAAAAGCTTACCAATATTTTTACTGGTGAAGCTGTTGTTTGGGACAATAATTTAACGCTTCCCAAAAAAGGAAGTTACATTTTAACAACTAAAAACGTAAACAAGCCTAACTAATGAAATCATTATTATATTTTTTAATACTGAGCTGTTTATTTTCATGTACTAATAAAACAAACGCAGTAAAAACCAAATTACTGTTTAAAGAAGTAAACCAAATAAATTTGGCTCGCGGAACATTATTTAGAGCAGACAGTATTTCATCTAAATACATTACAACTAGACCTGTAGATGTGTGGTTACCTAGTAATTATACAACAGAAAAAGAATATGCTGTTGTTTATATGCATGATGGCCAAATGCTTTTTGACAGCACAACAACTTGGAACAAACAAGAGTGGAAAGTTGACGAAGTAGCAGGTAAATTAAATAATGATAAAAACATTAAAAATTTTATAGTTGTTGCTGTGCACAACATAGCAGAATTAAGGTGGCAAGATCTTTTTCCTACAAAAGCTATAACAAATAATATAAGTGCTATAGACACTTCTTTAGCTAAAGATTTTAAAAAAGATAATTTTGATATAAACAAGCTTACTGGAGACCAGTATTTAAAATTTTTAGTAACCGAACTAAAACCAATAATAGATACATCATTCTCTGTAAAAAAAGATGCCAAAAATACATTTGTTATGGGATCTAGTATGGGAGGTTTAATGTCTATGTATGCCATATCAGAATATCCAAACGTTTTTGGCGGAGCTGTGTGTTTATCTACTCACTGGGTAGGCTTTAAACCTATGGAAAATAATGTACTACCTAGTTTAATTTTTAAGTATGCTGCATCTAATATACCAGACTCTAAAACACATAAATTGTATTTTGATTATGGCACTGAAACTTTAGATGCTTATTATTTAAAGCATGTAACTACTGTAGATAGCATTTACTTAAACAAAGGTTATACATCTAAAAATTACAGAAACTTAAAATTTAAAGGCGAAAACCACAGTGAAAACTCTTGGCAAAAACGCATAAGCATACCACTAACTTTTTTACTTAAAAACAATTAAAAATGAAAAAAATAATTACAATTTTATCCTTATTTGCAGTAGTACTATCCTGCAAGGAAAAAGTTAAAAAAGAAGAAAACAATGTAATTGTAGATAAAGAACCAATTGCTGTAACAGAAGTTATGGAAGATGGAGTAATTTACGAAGCCAACATTCGCCAATACTCACCAGAAGGTACGTTTAATGCTTTTACAAAAGATATTCCTGTACTTAAAAAACTTGGAGTTAAAGTTATTTGGGTAATGCCAATTAATCCTATATCTAAAGTTAAACGTAAAGCTACAGACGGACAGTTTACTAGCGATATTAAAGATGAAGAAGAGCGTAAAAAATACTTAGGTAGCTATTACTCAGTATCTGATTACAAAGCCATTAACCCTGAGTTTGGAACGCTTGATGACTTTAAAAATATGGTAACCACTGCTCATGACAATGGTATTTTAGTTATTGTAGATTGGGTACCAAACCATACAGGTTGGGATCATCCTTGGATTGCAGAACATCCAGAATACTACACTCAAAATGAACAAGGAGAAATTATAGATCCTATAAACCCAGAAACAGGAGAATCATGGGGGTGGACAGACGTAGCTGATTTAAATTACGACAATGATGAAATGCGTAAGGAAATGATTAGTGATATGAAATTTTGGGTAGAAAAAGCAGATATAGACGGCTTTAGAATGGATGTTGCACACAAAGTACCTGTAGACTTTTTTAATACCGCTATAAAAGAAATGAAAACTGTAAAACCTGTTTTTATGCTGGCGGAAGCAGAACAACCAGATTTGCTACAAAATGGTTTTGATATGCAATACGGCTGGGAGGTTCACCATATTTTTAATGAAATAGCGAAAGGTGAAGCCAACGTTACTAAGTTTGATGAATATATGGTAAAACTAGATACTATTTTAGAAGCAGATGACATTAATATGAACTTTGTTACAAACCATGATGAAAACTCATGGAATGGTACTTTATTAGAAAGAATGCCAAATAACAAAGAAGTATTTACAGCTTTAACTTATGTTATGCCAGGTATGCCACTAATATATTCTGGACAGGAATATGATATGGAACACAGATTACGCTTTTTTGAAAAAGACACAATTCCTAAAACTAAAGGAAAATATTTTACTTTATTAGAAAAACTAGGCGAATTAAAAAATACAAATACGGCTTTAAACGGTGGTAAAAAAGCAGCAAATTACACAAGAGTTAACACATCTAATAACGAAGCTATACTAGCATTTAAAAGAGATAAAGATGGTGAAACTGTTTATTTTATTGCTAATTTAAGTAATACCATAAAAGAAGCAACTATTAGTTTAAATGGTGAATTTACAGACTACATCTCTAACAACACTTTTACTATTGAAGAAAACACAGCTTTAAAATTGGCTCCTTGGGAATACCATATTTTAATTACTAAAAAATAGAAAAACACACTTCTAAAAAAAGCGCCAATTTTATATTAAAATTAGCGCTTTTATTTTTTAACATTATATACTATAACGGAATGTTCCCGTGTTTACGTTTAGGTACGTTTACTACTTTATCTTCTAACATAGCCATTGCTTTTATTAGTTTTTTACGCGTATTCTTAGGCAAAATAACCTCGTCTATAAAACCTCTTTGCGCTGCACTGTAAGGATTTGCAAATGTATCTGCATACTCTTTTTCTTTTTCTGCTAGTTTAGCTGCTGGGTCTTCTGCTGTTTGTATTTCTTTTCTAAAAATAATTTCACTAGCACCCTTAGCTCCCATTACTGCAATTTCTGCTCCAGGCCAAGCATAGTTCATATCTGCACCAATGTGTTTAGAGTTCATAACATCATAAGCACCACCATAAGCTTTACGTGTAATAACAGTAACTTTTGGCACTGTAGCTTCACTTAATGCATATAATAATTTAGCACCGTTTGTAATAATACCATTCCACTCTTGGTCTGTACCTGGTAAAAAGCCTGGAACGTCTACAAGAACTAGTAACGGAATATTAAAACAATCACAAAAACGAGTAAAGCGTGCTCCTTTTTTAGAACTTTCTACATCCAAGACACCTGCCAAACTCATTGGTTGGTTAGCTACAATACCTATACTCCTACCCGCTAAACGTGCAAAACCAACAACTAAATTATCTGCGTAATCTTTATGAATTTCAAAAAAAGATTCTTTATCTATAATTCCGTTTATAACAGTACGCATATCATAAGGCTGATTTGCGTTTGCCGGAACCATAGTTTCTAATTCTTCTCTAATTTCATCCCCCAACGTAAACGGCAATTTAGCTGGTTTATCCTCACAGTTTTGAGGCATATAGCTAATCATTTGTTTAATTTGGTTTATACATTCAATATCATTGGCAGCAGTAACGTGTGTTACACCAGATTTTGTAGCGTGTGTTTTTGCACCTCCTAATTCCTCTGAGGTTACTTCCTCATTTGTTACTGTTTTTACAACATTTGGTCCAGTTACAAACATATAGCTAGAGTTTTCTACCATAAGTGTAAAATCTGTCATAGCTGGCGAGTAAACAGCACCACCAGCACAAGGTCCCATAATTGCAGAAATTTGAGGTATAACACCTGAAGACATCACGTTTCTATGAAAAATATCTGCATAACCACCTAAAGAGCGTACACCTTCTTGTATTCTTGCTCCTCCACTATCATTTAATCCAATTACAGGTACACCTATCTTCATAGCCATATCCATAATTTTACAAATTTTTTCTGCGTGAGTTTCAGACAAAGCACCACCAAAAACAGTAAAATCTTGTGCAAAAACACAAACTTGTCTTCCGTTAATGGTACCGTAACCGGTTACGACTCCATCACCATAAAATTGTTGTTTATCCATTCCAAAGTCAGACGTTCTGTGGGTTACTAAAATTCCCATTTCTTCAAAAGATCCTTCGTCTAACAAAAAATGAATACGCTCACGGGCAGTTAACTTTCCCTTAGCGTGTTGTTTTTCTATACGTTCTTTACCGCCTCCTAATTTGGCTAATTCTATTTTTGACTGTAATATATTTTCTTTGCTTTGTTCTCCCATGTTACTTAGTGTTTCTGTTAGTTCTCCAATTGGAAGTTTCTTGTACTGGCGTTTTTACTATTTTATTATTTTGGTTAAACAAGTGCATACTAAAAAGAGCTGCAACTTTGTGCTCTGGTAAACGTGCTGCTATTAACTTATCTGCAGAATAATATTTTTTTACAAAATGTGTATCAAAATTACCAGATAAAAAAGCAGGATGTTCACACACAAACTTACCAAAAGACAAGGTTGTAGAAGCTCCTTCTATTTTATAATCTTTAATAGCAGATAACATTAGTTGTATAGCCTCTTCTCTTGTATCACCGTAGGTTATTAATTTAGATAACATAGGATCATAATAAATAGGTATTTCCATACCTTCTTCAAACCCATCATCTAAGCGTATGCCTTTACCTTTTGGTCTTTTATAAGTAGATAGTGTACCTATACTTGGCATAAAATTATCTAACGGATCCTCTGCATATACTCTTATTTCCACAGCGTGACCTTTAATTTTTAAGTCGCTTTGTCTAATTTGAAGAGTTTCGTTTCTTGCAACTTTTATTTGTTGTTCTACCAAATCTACACCAGTTATAAGTTCTGTAACTGGATGCTCTACTTGTAAGCGTGTATTCATTTCCAGAAAATAAAAATTTTTATCTGCATCTAATAAAAATTCTACTGTACCAACCCCTACATAGTCACAGGCTTTTGCCACTTTTATTGCAGCATCTCCCATTGCTTCTCTTATTTCTGCAGTTAGCACAACAGAAGGAGCTTCTTCTACCACTTTTTGGTGTCTACGTTGTATGCTACATTCACGCTCAAATAAGTGTACTACATTACCGTGGTTGTCTGCTAAAACTTGTATTTCTATATGCCTTGGTGATGCTACGTACTTTTCTATAAAAACAGAACCATCTCCAAACGCAGATTCTGCTTCACTAATAGCACGTTTCATTTGATCTGGTAGTTCTTCTATATTTTCTACAACACGCATTCCTTTTCCGCCACCACCAGCTGCTGCTTTTATTAAAATAGGGAAACCTATTTCTTTGGCTATTTTGGTTGCTAAGTCTACATCTGTAATAGCTTCTTCAATACCCGGAACCATAGGAATATTGTAATCTTTAACAGCTTCTTTTGCCGCTAATTTATTTCCCATAACCTCTATAGCGTGTGGTTTTGGTCCTATAAATGTGATACCAGCATTTGTTACTTTTTTTGCAAACTCAGCATTTTCACTTAAAAAACCATATCCAGGATGTATACCGTCTGCTCCAGTATCTTTTGCTGCTTTTATTACTTTGTCCATTACCAAGTATGACTCAGAAGATGGTGCTGCTCCCAAGCACACCGCTTCATCTGCAAACTTTACGTGTGGCGCCTCCCTATCTACATCAGAAAAAACAGCAACAGTTTTAATTCCCATTTTTTTAGCAGAACGCATTACTCTTAATGCTATTTCACCTCTGTTAGCAACTAATATTTTTTTCATAGTTATGCTATTTCTATTAATAATTGTCCTTTTTCTACAGCATCGTCTTTAGCAACGTTCACAATACTAACTACACCATCACTAGGTGCTGTAATAATGTTTTCCATTTTCATAGCAGATAAAACCAAAACTTGCTCTCCTTCTTTAACTTCTTGGCCTTCTGTTACCAAAATATCTAAAATAAGCCCTGGCATAGGAGCATTTATATTTTTCTCTTTTTTTGTATTTACAGCAAGTAAGCCCATTTTTTTAACCATCTGGTCGTACTCATCTGCAATGGCAATTGTATAACTATTACCATTAACCTCAACTTTTAAGGTTTTTTCTAAAAAATTTGCGCTAATTAATTTAGCATTGTACTTTTTATTGTCTTCTAAAATATGGTATTCTTTATCTGAATTTTTAACAATATTTAGCTCAGAAACCTCATCGCTATTTATTGCTAACTCTTCATCATTTACTGAAACAACATATGTTTTCATACTAAAATGGTTTATAAATATTTGTGTTTAGTTAGATTTTTTTTATTCTGGATATTCAATTCTAAGATGGTAAATATTAGTAAGTTTTAATTTTAGCACCTTTTTTATTTCTATAATTTCTTTAAATGTAATATTGGCATTAGAAAATTGATTAGCTCTCATTTGCCCATCAATAATTTTATCTACAAATTCATCTATCATTAAAAAAGTAGGGTTTTTTAAACTTTTTGAAGCTGCCTCTACCGCATCTGCCATCATTAAAATTGCAGTTTCTTTAGAAAAAGGTAATGGACCAGGATATTTAAAATCGTCTTCGTTCACCTCTTCATCAATCTCTGACTGTTTTTTAAAAAAGTAATACACTTTAGAGGTTCCGTGATGTACCCTTATAAAATCTATAACCCTGTCTGGTAAATTATTTTTACGTGCTATTTCTATACCATCCAATACATGGTTTATAATAATTTTTGCACTTTCTAAGGGTGTATGCTCATTATGCGGATTTACATTGGTTACTTGGTTTTCTGTAAAATAAGTAGGGTTATTCATTTTACCAATATCATGATATAAAGCTCCTACCCTAACCAACATTGCATTTGCTCCTATTTCTTGTGCTGCTGCTTCTGCCAAATTTGCTACTTGTAAAGAATGATGAAATGTACCTGGCGCCTTGTTAGAAAGCTCTTTAAGTAATTTGGAGTTGGTATCTGATAATTCTAACAATGATACGTCTGACACTAATCCAAAAATCTTTTCGTAAATATAAATAAGCGGTTGTACAAAAAGAGTAATCATTCCGTTTAACAAAAACACACCAAATGTAACCGCATACATATTATTTAAATTACCCTCGTGTATAATATGAAAAGCAAAATATCCTATTATATATATTAAAGTAATTTGCCCTACAGAAATAAATAAATTAGCTCTTTTATACAATTGAGAAACCGTTAATATGGTTACAATACCAGCCATTATCTGAAGAAAAATATACTCAAAACTATTTGGCACAACAAAACCCAAAATTAATAATGTAAGCACATGTACAAAAAGACCTAAACGGGCATCAAAAAACGTCTTTAGTATTAACGGTAATATACATAACGGTACTACGTATACATAGGCTTCATTATACTTAATTACCATTGTGGTTATAAAAACCATTAGTAAAATATTAAAGAATATAAAAGTTACTTTAGTGTTATTTTTAAATACCGAAGCCCTATATTTTTTTAAAAATAAAAGCAACATTAGCAATACAAGAGCTACCAAAATTGTGTAACCAGATACAATTATGTAATAATTATTATCCGTCCAAAGCTCAGACTCATATTCTTGTTTTAAAGAGTTTAATATTTTATAATTATCTGCTTCTACTACTTCTCCTTTAACTATAATTAGTTTGCCTTCATCAATAGTACCACGAGTAACAGAGATTTTGGCTAATTCCTCATCTAAAGTTTTTTTAGAAATATTATCGTTATAAAAAACATTAGGTTTTACTATGTTAAAAAATAGCTTTTTAAATTGTGTGTTATATGTTGTTAGTTGCTTTTTTCGTAATACAGAAGTTATAATTTTGTCTATACTTTGTATGCTTGTAACATCATTGTAACTTAATTCTTTAGCTTCATTATTACGTAATAAAAAAAACTTTTGAGTTTTTGATGCAACTTTATTTTTTTTAATTATTCCGTTTAAATAAAGCGTATTTAATATTTCTTGACCTACAGATTTTAAATATCTTTTTTCTTCAGAGTTTAACCCTAAGTCATTAAATGCATTATTAAAATTAGTATTGTATTTTTTTGTGACCGATGTAACAATGTCCTGGTTATAGGTATAATAATCTAAATGAGAATTTTTTACTATTTGCTTTTCTTTTTCAATTTCTGATACATCTTTTTTTATGGAAAAATCAAAAGGTGCATATAAATTTTCATACTGCCACGGTTTTCCTTTTTGAAACTCGTACTTAAACTTACCTCCTTTAGGAAAGAAAAATACAATTAAGAAAATGGTACCCACATATAGAAAGCACTTGTATAGTAACGATTGATTTTTATAAATTTTCTCCAAGATAGATTTTGTAGTTAAAGGGAACTTTTTCCAAAAATAGAAAATTATGCGCTTAAAAAATGGTTTTGACAAAAGAACCCTACTCTATGTGCATTAATTTATTAATTTTGCAACACTAAAATTTAGAATTTATGAAAGATGTTGTTATAGTTTCTATGGCAAGAACTCCAATTGGGAGTTTTTTAGGATCATTATCTAGTGTTGCAGCTCCAAAATTAGGTGCAATTGCTATAAAAGGCGCGTTAGATAAAATTAAACTAGAGCCATCTCAGGTTCAAGAAGTTTTAATGGGTAATGTAGTACAAGCTGGTGTTGGACAAGCTCCTGCAAGGCAAGCGGCTATATACGCTGGTATTCCAAATACTGTTCCTTGCACAACAGTAAACAAAGTATGTGCTTCTGGAATGAAAACTATAATGCAAGCTGCACAGTCTATTGCTTTAGGTGATAATGATATTGTTGTTGCTGGTGGTATGGAAAATATGAGTATGGTACCACACTACGTACATTTAAGAAACGGACAAAAATTTGGACCAACATCATTAGTAGATGGGTTACAAAAAGATGGTTTAGTAGATGCTTACGACCAAAATGCAATGGGCGTTTGCGCAGATGCATGTGCTACAGAATATAAATTTAGTAGAGAAGACCAAGATAATTTTGCTATACAGTCTTACAAAAGATCTGCTGCTGCTTGGGAACAAGGTAAGTTTGCCAATGAAGTTGTACCAGTAGAAGTACCACAAAGAAGAGGCGAGCCAGTTCTAGTTTCTGAAGACGAAGAATTTAAAAATGTGAAACTAGAAAAAATACCTGCATTAAGACCTGCTTTTACAAAAGAGGGAACTGTAACTGCTGCAAATGCATCTACTATTAATGATGGTGCTGCTGCTCTAGTACTTATGAGTGCAGATAAAGCAAAAGAGTTAAACTTAACTCCTTTAGCCAAAATTAAAAGCTATGCAGATGCGGCACATGAACCAGAATGGTTTACAACTGCACCAGCAAAAGCTTTACCAAAAGCATTAGATAAAGCAGGTATAGCAATAGATGACGTAGATTATTTTGAATTTAACGAAGCATTTTCTGTTGTTGGTCTAGCCAACATGAAAATATTAGGTTTAAATGACTCCAACGTAAATGTTAATGGTGGTGCTGTGTCTTTAGGACATCCACTAGGCTGCTCTGGAGCAAGAATTGTTATTACTTTACTAAGTGTATTAGAACAAAATAACGGAAAAATTGGAGCTGCTGCTATTTGTAATGGTGGTGGTGGTGCCTCTGCAATTGTTTTAGAAAAAGCGTAATATAGCGGAATAGAACAATTTGTATGCAATACGGTATTTGTAATCTTAGTATAGTTCCAGTACGATTTACACCTGAAGAAAACTCAGAAATGGTTGCTCAACTTTTGTATGGCGACCATTTTAAGGTTCTTGAACACCGTAAATTTTGGAGCAGAATAAGAATTGCTTTTGACGGTGTAGAGGCCTGGGTAAGTAATAATCAGTTCTATTTTATTGATGAAGATGATTATGATGCCTTAGATGCTACCACAGACATAGCATTAAGCTCGGATTTGGTAGCATTTATTTCTGCCTCAGAAAACGATTTAATGCCTGTTATTGTAGGTTCTGTTTTAAATGGTATACCTATATTAAACCATTCTTTTGAAGGTAATTATATACAAGGCATACAAAGTAAAAGTAAACTTGTAAATACCGCATTATTGTATTTAAATAGTCCTTATTTATCTGGAGGAAAAACGCCTTTTGGTACAGACAGCGCTGGTTTAACACAAATGGTTTATAAGATAAATGGCTATAAATTGCTACGTACAGCGCAAGAACAGTCTACACAAGGAGAACCACTTAGTTTTATTGAAGAAAGTGAACCTGGAGATTTAGCCTTTTTTGACAATAAAGAAGGTGTAATAGACCACGTAGGTATTATTATGCAAGACAACTACATTATTCATTGTCACGGCAAAGTACGTATAGACCGCATAGACCACACAGGAATTTTTAATGCCGAACTAAAAAAATATACGCATCAATTACGTGTTATAAAAAAGATAATTTAAACTAAAGTTAGTTTACTTTAATGCATAAAAAAGCCTTCATTTCTGAAGGCTTTTTACTTTGTTTAAGTTTACTAGAAAATTACTCTCCTAATAATTTTTTAAGACGCATAAAGTTTTCTGTATCACCTAATGCACCGTAAATGTTTTTTAACTGTGATAACAAGGCTTGGTTACCTGGAGTTTGTTTTAAAGCATCTTCTAAAATTTGTGCTCCTTCTCTAAACAAACCGTCTTTTTTAGCTTTTAACTCATCATACTTAGCAATATCTGCTCTAGAGCTACCTAATGCATTCATAGCATCAATTAAACCGTTACCTTCATTTACATATGTTGTAGATAAGTTTAATTGTGCGTTAACATATCCAGGATTAAGCTCTATTGCTTTTTCATAAGCAGATCTTGCCTCTGCAATGTTTTCTTGCTCCATATTAATTACGCCAATATTGTAAAATAAATCAGGGTTATTTGGGTCTACTCTTGTAGCTTCTGCCATTAACTCTTTAAACTTATCTTTATTACCTAATTTATATTGTAGGTTTGCTTCGTTTAAAATTAAGTTTACATCACCAGGATTGTTAGCTCTTGCATCTTTGTAAGCCTCTAATGCTTTTTCATCTTCACCTAATTGAGTATAAATTAACGCAATGTTTTTAACAATCTCAGCTTTTCTTGATGGAGACTTTTCCTCTTTTGGATCTTTGTATTGTTTAGACTTAACCATTAAATCTCTTTGAGCTTTAGCCATTTCCTCTCTCTCTCCTGTTGCAATATTTACTGCAGAGTACTTAACTTCACTACCGTCATAATTTATGTCTTTAAGCTCATTATAATATTTAAGAGCTTTTTCCATATTTTGCGCATTTACAGCACTGTTTGCTGCATAAAATAAGTAAACAGTATCTTTTTTGCTCAAGTTATAAGCTAGGTATAATTTGTCTGCACCAGCTTCAAACTTTTTTTCATTATTATCTTTAATTGCTGCGTTAACAATATCACCAGTCATACCAGTCATAGCTTGCTTTGCTTCTACTGTATATTTCTTTTTACCTACTTCTTCTTCGTAAGCAATTAAATCGTTAAAAGCAGCTATAGATTTTTTAAAAGCTCCCTCTTCACCTGCTTTAGCAAGTTTAGAATATGTTTTTCCTTTTACTAAATAGTAAAGTGCCTTTGTTTTTGGGTCTGCAGATCCTAATAACGGTTCTGCCTTATCTAAAGCAGCTTTAGCCTCTGCAGCATTATCAGATTTTAATGCTTTATCAGCAGCTTTAACTTCATTCTTTTGTGCAAAAGACATTGCAGAAAAAGACATTGCTGCTGTTAATATTAAAAATTTAGTTTTCATTTCAATTTCTATTAAATAATTAGTGTAAAAAATTTATTCTTCAGTTGATTCCGTTGTATCATTATCAAGAGCCGTGCCATTATCAGTATCACTATCTGTATTTTGTGGTCCTTCTGGATTAGCGCCTTCTAGATTTTCTTCATCTACAGCATCTTCGTCTTTCATAACTTTTGCAACTGCTGCAATAGAATCTTTTCCTTTTATATTTATTAATCTAACACCCTGTGTTGCTCTACCCATAACACGTAAATCTTCTACGCCCATACGAATTGCAATACCAGATTTGTTAATAATCATTAAATCATCAGAATCTGTAACATTTTTAATAGCTACTAAACCACCAGTTTTATCAGTAACACTAATGGTTTTTACACCTTTACCGCCTCTGTTGGTAATTCTGTAATCTTCTAAGCTAGAACGTTTACCGTATCCTTTTTCAGAAACTACTAAAATATCATCATCAAAGTTGTGTACAGATACCATACCTACAACTTCATCATTATCATCTGCTAATGTAATACCTCTAACACCAGAAGCATTTCTACCCATTGGTCTTGTTTTACTTTCTTCAAACCTAATGGCTTTACCAGATTTTAATCCTAAAAATATTTGACTAGTACCTGTTGTTAATTTAGCTTCTAACAACTCATCTCCTTCTTTTATACCTATGGCATTAATACCGTTTAAACGAGGTCTTGAGTATTGCTCTAAAGATGTCTTTTTAACAGTACCTTTTTTGGTAGCCATAATAACGTAGTGACTATTTACGTACTCTTCATCTTTAAGATCTTGAGTACATATAAATGCCATTACTTTATCATCTTGCTCTATATTAATTAGATTTTGTATTGCTCTACCTTTAGATGTTTTACTACCTTCTGGTATTTCGTAAACACGCATCCAAAAACATTTCCCTTTTTGTGTAAAGAACAACATATATTGGTGATTTGTACCAACAAATAAATGCTCTAAAAAGTCTTCGTTTCTTGTTGATGATGCTTTTTGCCCTACACCACCTCTATTTTGTGTTTTGTATTCTGATAATGGCGTTCGTTTAATATAACCTGCATGAGATATGGTAATAACCACTTGCTCATCTGGTATCATATCCTCAATACTTAAATCACCCCCTGCAAAATTAATTTCAGATCTTCTTTCGTCTCCGTATTTCTCTTTAACTTCTAAAAGCTCATCCTTAATTATTTGCATTCTTCTATCTTCATTAGCAAGAATATCTTTTAAGTCTGCAATGGTTTTTATAATCTCATCATACTCTGCTCTTAACTTGTCTTGTTCCAGACCTGTTAATTGGCGCAAACGCATTTCTACAATTGCTTTAGCTTGTATTTCAGACAGCTCAAACCTTTTAATTAAGTTCTCTCTTGCTTCATCTGCGTTAGAAGAACCTCTTATTATAGCAATTACTTCATCTATATTATCAGATGCAATAATTAAACCTTCTAAAATATGAGCTCTGTCCTCAGCCTTTTTAAGTTCAAACTTTGTTCTACGTACAACTACTTCATGTCTATGCTCCACAAAATAGTGAATCATTTCTTTAACATTAAGTAATTGTGGTCTTCCGTTAACTAGAGCAATATTGTTTACACTAAAAGATGTTTGTAATGCTGTATACTTAAATAATGTATTTAATACAATATTTGGTATAGCATCTCTCTTTAAAATGTATACAATACGCATACCGTTTCTATCAGATTCATCTCTAATAGTAGATATACCTTCAATTTTTTTATCGTTAATAAGGTCGGCTGTTTTCTTTATCATATCAGCCTTGTTAACTTGGTATGGTATTTCTGTAACCACAATACACTCTCTACCCTGAACTTCTTCAAAAGTAGCTTTTGCACGCATTACAACTCTACCTCTACCGGTTTTAAAAGCTTCTCTAACACCGTCATAACCATATATAATACCTCCTGTTGGAAAATCTGGAGCTTTTATATGAGATATTAATTCGTCTATCTCTATGTCCTTATTATCTATATAGGCAACAGTACCATCTACAACTTCAGATAAGTTGTGTGGAGGCATATTGGTTGCCATACCTACTGCAATACCAGAAGCTCCATTTACTAATAAGTTTGGTATTCTTGCAGGTAAAACTGTTGGTTCTTTTAAAGAATCGTCAAAATTTAATTGATGATCTACAGTGTCTTTTTCTATATCTGCCAACATGTCATCGGCAATTTTACGCATACGTGCTTCTGTATAACGCATTGCTGCAGGGCTATCACCATCTATAGAACCAAAGTTACCTTGGCCATCTACAAGCATATAACGCAAACTCCATTCTTGAGCCATACGTACCATAGAATCATAAACAGAAGTATCTCCATGAGGGTGATACTTACCTAAAACCTCACCCACAATACGGGCAGATTTCTTATGTGCGCTATTGGAACGAACACCCAACTCATGCATACCATACAAAACCCTCCTATGTACTGGCTTTAAACCATCTCTTACATCTGGCAAGGCACGTGATACTATAACCGACATTGAATAATCAATGTAGGCAGATTTCATTTCGTCTTCTATGTTTATTGGAATAATTTTTTCCCCTTCTGCCATATTAAAATCTTATATACTAATTTGATTAAAAATTGATGCCAATATACATAAAATCATCACGAGAAAAGCAATATTAAGTTACTTTAATACAATATTTATTAACACTTTTTAATAGGCAAATAGTTAATAATTATTTAAATTATGATAGTCAAAGCTGTTTTTTTCGACAAATATTCAAACTTTAACGAATATAGGAACAGTATTTGCCTTATATAAAAATAGATTTATTACTTTTATAATTGATTAAGGATTAATTTATGGATGACAATTTTTCACCTAGAGTAAAAGATGTAATTGCGTATAGCAAGGAGGAGGCATTAAGACTTGGACACGATTTTATTGGTACCGAGCACTTAATGCTTGGCTTATTGCGTGACGGAAACGGAAAAGCAATTAATATATTAGATGCATTAGAGGTAGATTTAGATCATTTGCGACGCAAGGTGGAAATACTTAGCCCAGCAAATCCTAGTTCTGACAATTTGCAAAAAGATAAAAAAAACTTGCACTTAACAAGGCAAGCAGAACGCGCACTAAAAACAACTTTTTTAGAAGCTAAGCTTTTCCAAAGCTCTTCTATTAATACGGCGCATTTATTACTATGTATTTTGAGAAACGAAAATGACCCTACTACAAAGCTTTTACATAAACTAAAAGTAGATTACGATAATGTAAAAAGTGAGTTTAAAACAATTATTACCAAAGATGAAGACTACATAGACACACCAAGAGCTGAGTCTTTCCCTGGCGACACCGATGGTGATAATGATGAAAAAGAAAACTTTGGAGGTGGCGCTACTGCTGGACCAAAATCTAACAAAAAATCTAAAACACCTGTATTAGATAATTTTGGTAGAGATTTAACCAAAATGGCAGAGGAAAATAAATTAGATCCTGTTGTTGGTAGAGAAAAGGAAATAGAGCGTGTATCTCAAATATTATCTCGTCGTAAAAAAAATAACCCACTTTTAATTGGTGAACCAGGTGTTGGTAAAAGTGCCATTGCTGAAGGTTTGGCATTACGTATTATCAATAAAAAGGTTTCTAGAATTTTATACAACAAACGAGTTGTTACTTTAGATTTAGCTTCTTTAGTTGCTGGCACCAAATACCGTGGCCAGTTTGAAGAGCGTATGAAGGCCGTAATGAACGAGCTTGAAAAGAATGATGATATTATTCTTTTTATTGATGAAATACATACTATTGTTGGTGCTGGTGGTGCTACAGGAAGCTTAGACGCTTCTAATATGTTTAAACCTGCATTGGCTCGTGGAGAAATTCAATGTATTGGCGCTACTACTTTAGATGAGTACAGACAATACATAGAAAAAGATGGTGCTTTAGAACGTCGTTTTCAAAAAGTAATAGTAGAGCCTACTTCTGTAGACGAAACAATAGAAATTTTGCAAAACATTAAAGGCAAGTATGAAGAGCACCATAATGTTAATTATACAGATGAAGCTTTAGTAGCTTGTGTAAAATTAACGAACCGTTATATGACAGACCGTTTTTTACCAGACAAAGCTATTGATGCATTAGATGAAGCTGGATCTAGAGTACACATAGTTAATATGGATGTACCAAAACAAATTCTTGAGTTAGAAAAACAACTAGAAGATGTTAGAGAACTTAAAAATACGGTTGTTAAAAAGCAACGTTATGAAGAGGCTGCAAAACTAAGAGATGATGAAAAAAGAATTGAAAAAGACTTAGCTCTTGCTCAAGAAAAATGGGAAGAAGAAAGTAAATTACACAGAGAAACAGTTACAGAAGAAAATGTAGCCGATGTTGTGTCCATGATGAGCGGTATTCCTGTAAACAGAATTGCACAAACTGAGATTAACAAATTAGCAGAATTACCAAGTTTAATTAAAGGTAACGTAATTGGACAAGATGATGCTGTAGCAAAAGTATCTAAAGCTATACAGCGCAATAGAGCTGGACTTAAAGATCCTAATAAACCAATTGGTTCGTTTATATTTTTAGGTCAAACCGGTGTTGGTAAAACCCAGTTAGCTAAAGTACTAGCAAAAGAGTTATTTGATTCTGAGGACGCACTTATACGAATTGATATGAGTGAGTATATGGAGAAATTTGCCATTTCTAGATTAGTTGGTGCTCCTCCAGGATATGTTGGTTATGAAGAAGGCGGACAATTAACTGAAAAAGTACGTAGAAAACCTTATTCTGTAGTTTTACTAGACGAGGTAGAAAAGGCACACCCAGATGTATTTAATATGATGCTTCAAGTACTAGATGACGGCTTTTTAACTGATAGTTTAGGTCGTAAAATAGACTTTAGAAATACTATTATAATAATGACATCTAACATTGGAGCACGCCAGCTAAAAGACTTTGGCCAAGGTGTTGGTTTTGGTACATCTGCCAAAAAAGCACAAGCAGATGAACACCAAAAAAGTGTTATAGAAAATGCCCTTAAAAAAGCATTTGCTCCTGAATTTTTAAATAGAATTGATGACGTAATAGTATTTAACCCATTAGAAAGAACAGATATCCATAAAATTATTGACATTGAGTTAAGCAAACTTTATGCAAGAATTAAGGATATAGGGTATAACTTAACATTATCAGAAAAAGCAAAAGACTATATTGCAGACAAAGGATTTGACAAACAATATGGTGCAAGACCTTTAAAAAGAGCAATTCAAAAGTATATTGAAGATGCTTTAGCTGAAGAAATAGTGAACTCTAAGCTAGAGGAAGGAGATAGTATTTTTATGGACTTAAACGATGAAAAAAACGAACTTACCATAAAAATTAAGAAAGAAGGAAAAGCATCTGAAGCTTAAAAAAAAACGTAAGTTAATAAGTACAAAGGAGTCAATTTTTATTGACTCCTTTTTTTATTTAGTTTATAATTAACGTAAGAAAATCAAAGCTAGAAAAGCATATTAGCAACTGTTAAAGGATATATTAACCTTTTATCTAGTTTTTTTCTAATTATCTTAACATAAAATTAATTTAGCTTCTGAACACTATTTTACTACATACAGAATATGAAGATGGGGCAAACCAAAAAGGCTGTAATTGTTAAAGAATACCAATTAGAGTCTGGCAAAATATACATATATGACAACTATATGGTAGCTTCTTTTGATGAAGGAACTACTATTACATTAGAAAAAGCTTTTCAAATTATAGGAATATCCGAAATACACTTTAGAGATAAAGATTTTGGGTACATTAGTTTGCGTAAAAATTCATATGCAATAGACCCCACTGTTTATAATTTTGTTAGAGGCTTAGAAAACCTTAAAGCATTTGCTATTGTTTCTGTAAAAGAAATAGATATGCACAATTTCAAAATTGAAAAAATGTTCTATAAAAAGCCTATGAAATTTTTTATTGAATATACAAATGCTCTTAGCTGGGTAAAAAGAAGGCTAGCTACCGCAGCGGCAACAAAAACTAAAGAATAGTTTAAGTGCCACTTTAGTAACTTATAAATTATGCTTTTTGTTGCTCTTGTTGCTGAGGAGCTTCTGGTCTTTTAAACAATTCTATAAAAGCCCCACCAATAGTGTTTACTATAGATGAAGCAGTTAAAGATTGATATCCTAAACCTTCCACAGCAAGGTCACCTGCACTCCCGTGCAAATACACTCCAAAAATTGCAGCCACTACTTTTGGATATCCTTGCGCAATTAAACCGGTAATTACACCAGTAAGTACATCTCCACTACCCGCTGTTGCCATACCAGGATTACCTGACGTATTTATAAAACCTTTTCCTTGATATAAAACTATGGTATGAGCGCCTTTTATCACTAAAATACATTTTAGTTCTATTGAAAATAGCTTAGCTTTCTCTAATTTATCAAAATCGTTTTCCCATTTACCTATTAAACGTTCTAATTCCTTAGGATGAGGAGTTAGCACACTATCTTCCGGAATCAACTTTAATAAATCTCTATTTTCAGATATAATGTTTAATGCATCTGCATCTATTACCAATGGTATTTTATTTTGCCTTAAAAATTTACCAAAAGCTTCTACCGTTTGTGGTGCTTTTCCTAAACCTGGACCAACACCTATAACAGTTGGCTCTAAGTCAAAATCAAAATTAGCTAAAAGATCATCATTGGCTCCAGTTTGCACCATAATTTCTGGCATAGAACTTTGCATTGGTACATACCCGCATTTAGGCAATAAAGCAGACACCAATCCGCTACCAGAGTTTAATGCTCCTTTAGCCGCTAAAATAGCCGCCCCAACTTTACCATAGCTTCCACCTATAATTAAGGAATGTCCATAAGTTCCTTTATGAGCAAACTTTTCTCTAGGTATGTAACTTTGTAAAACCTCGTTTTTACTTATTAAAGTATAAATTGTTTCTGTAACCGTTAAGTACTCTGGATCTATACCTATGTCAATAATTTCCCATTGGTTACAGTAGATACCAGTTTGTGGTAAAAAGAAAGCTAATTTAGGTGACTGAAAAGTAAGTACATGATTGGCGTGTATTATTGCTTTAGGATTTTCTACAATCTTATCTAAGAATAAACCAGAAGGTACATCTACAGCTAAAATAAAAGCTTCAGAATTATTAATATGCGTCATCAAACTAGCTACCCAATTATCTGGTGTCCTGTTTAACCCAATTCCAAAAATAGCATCTACTATAATATCCTCTCTGCCAATAGCAGGCAGTTCAGTTTCTGTAGATAAAAAATTAGGCCAAACATTTCTATCCTTTAAGCGCTTTAAGTTTATTAAAAACTCTTCTGTTCTTTTTTCGTTATAGTTTACAATGTAAACTTCAATATTGTAACCATGTTCTTTTAAGTGTCTGGCAACAGCTAACCCATCACCTCCATTATTTCCAATTCCACAAAACAAATGTATTTTTGGTTGTGCACCTTGTAGGCGTAAGTGTAACCAGTTAAATATTTGTACAGCAACGCGCTCCATAAGCTCATCACTCGTAATTTGTTGTTTTTCAATTGTAAATTTATCAGCTTGGTATATCTGTTCTCCTGTAAAAATCTTCATTCTATAAAAATATTAAGCTTTTACTATTAAATTGGTAAAAGTTTTAGAAATCATTTGTTTAAAAACACAAAAGTACTACATTTGACTTGTTAATAAGCAAAGCTTAAACAAACATTTTGGACAACGTAACTACATTTTTTACTACAATTTTTACTTGTGTTATAACAAACACAACAATTACCCCTTTGGGGTAATCTGCTATATAATACACGTCCGTTTACGTATTGTTTAAACAATACAACATATAAAAATCTATAATTATTTTACAATGAAAGTATTAAAGTTCGGCGGAACTTCGGTTGCCAATGCCAAGAACATAGGGTTAGTTAAAAATATAGTTAAAAACAATAAAAATAAAACAGCAGTTGTTGTTTCAGCTTTTGGAGGAGTAACAGACTTGCTATTAAATGCCGCTAAACAAGCGTCTTTACACAAAAAAGAATACAAAAAAACTTTTTTGGAGATTGAAGAAAGACACATATCTACAATTAAAGAATTAATACCTGTTGCTAACCAAAGTAAAGTGCTAAGCAAGGTTAAAAGCGAATTAAATATTTTAGAAACACTATTAGAAGGTGCTTTCTTTATTGGAGAAATAACTCCTAAATTATCTGATAAGATTGTGAGTTATGGTGAGCTATTATCATCATATATAATTAGTGAATATTTTATAGCCGAGGGTTTAAATGCAAACTACAAAGATAGCAGAGATTTACTTAAAACAAATACCAATTATGGTAAGGCTGCAATTTATAGTTTTAATGAAACCAATATGTTAATTAAAGACTTTTTCTCTAAAAACAAGAGTAAAATTACAGTTCTTGGTGGCTTTATTGCTTCATCTATAAAAGGAGACTCTACAACTCTTGGTCGAGGCGGATCTGACTATACTGCGGCTATTATAGCTGCTGCTATAGATGCAGAAAATTTAGAAATTTGGACAGATGTTAGTGGAATGTTCACAGCAAATCCCAAATTAGTAAAACAAGCTAAGGCTATAGAATACATATCTTACCAAGAGGCTATGGAATTATCTCATTTTGGAGCAAAAGTTTTATACCCTCCTACAATACAACCTGTCTTAAGCAAAGGAATTACTATTACGATAAAAAATACTTTTGATCCAGACTCTAAAGGCACAACAATTACCAAAAACTTAAATAAAAACGGGAAAACTGTACGCGGAATAAGCCATATAGACAACATAAGTCTTATATCATTAGAAGGTTCTGGTATGGTAGGTATTCCAGGTATATCTAAACGTTTTTTTGAGGTATTATCAATAGCGCAAATTAGCATAGTACTAATTACGCAAGCGTCATCAGAACATTCTATTTGTGTCGCAATTAATGCTGATGATGTTTTGGTTGCCGAAGAAGCAATTAATAATGAATTTGAATATGAAATTTCATTAAAAAAAATAAAGCCTGTTTTAGTAGAAAGTAACCTTGCAATTATTGCCTTAGTTGGTGATCATATGAAAAACCATCAAGGTTTAAGTGGCAAAATGTTTAGTACACTCGGAAAAAACAATGTAAACATTAGAGTTATAGCGCAAGGTTCATCAGAGCGTAATATATCTGCTGTTATAGATAAAACAGATGTTAAAAAAGCACTAAACTCCCTCCATGAAAAATTCTTTGAAGAGAACACTAAACAACTTAACCTATTTATAATGGGTGTAGGTAATGTGGGATCCAAACTATTACATCAAATTAAACAACAAAAAAAATACTTAAAAGAAAACCTAAAACTTAATGTTAGAGTAATTGGCATATCTAATTCTAGAACTATGTTTTTTGATGAAGATGGCATTTCTCTTAAAAATTGGGAAACTTTACTTTCTAGTGGAGAAAAAGCAAATAAAGAAGCCTTTTTTGATAAAGTAAACAGTCTAAATTATAGAAATAGCATATTTGTAGATAACACTGCTAGTGATGTAGTTTCTAACACGTATGCAGACTATCTTAGCAATAGTATTTCTGTGGTAACATGTAATAAAATTGCTTGCTCATCTCAATACACAAATTATAGCAAACTAAAGTACTTAGCACAAAAATATAATGCTCCGTTTTTATTTGAAACCAATGTTGGTGCTGGTTTACCAATAATAGATACCTTAAAACATTTAATAGCATCCGGAGATAAAATTTTAAAAATACAAGCTGTATTGTCTGGTAGTTTAAACTTTGTTTTTAATAATTTTAACAACCAAACAACATTTCATGATGTTGTTAAACAAGCACAAGAAGAAGGCTATACAGAGCCAGATCCAAAGATTGACTTGAGTGGGATTGATGTTGCTCGTAAAATTTTAATTTTAGCTAGAGAAAGTGGTTATAAATTAGATATTGATGAAATTAAAAACAAACCTTTTTTACCTCTAGAAAGTTTAAATACAACTAATAATGATGACTTTTTTGCGTCATTAATTAAACATGAAGCTTCTTTTCAAGATATGTACAAAGCTGCAGCAGAAAAAGATTCTAAATTAAAATATGTTGCACAATTTGAAGACGGTAAAGCTAGCGTTGGATTACAACATATTCCTAAAGGGCACGACTTTTATAATCTTGAAGGAAGTGATAATATCGTATTATTTTTTACTGAAAGATACCCAAACCAACCTATGATAATAAAAGGTGCTGGAGCTGGCGCAGACGTAACTGCCTCAGGTATTTTTGCAGATATAGTAAGAATAGGAAATTTTTAATTATGAAAAACGAAATTAGGGTATTTTGTCCGGCTACAATAGCTAATATTTCTTGTGGTTTTGATGTTTTAGGAGTTGCATTAGATAACGTTGGAGATGAAATGGTTGTTAAAAAAACAAGCAAAAAAGGAATAATTATCACAAAAATAGATGGTCAAGAATTACCGTTAGAAACTCATAAAAATGTAGCTGGTGTTGCTGGTTTAGCATTCTTGTCTGCATCCAACTATAACGGAGGTTTTGAAATTGAAATATATAAAAAAATTAAAGCTGGCAGCGGTATAGGAAGTAGTGCTGCAAGTTCTACTGGTGCTGTTACAGCAATGAACAAGTTATTAGACGAACCCTTTAGTAATTTAGAACTTGTACAGTTTGCAATGAAAGGGGAAGAACTTGCAAGCGGAGTACAACATGCAGATAACGTTGCACCGGCTATATTTGGTGGTTTTACTTTAGTACGTAGCTACAACCCTTTAGATGTAATAAAAATAAATACTCCAAAAGAATTATACGCTACAGTTATACATCCTCAAATAGAAATTAAGACATCTGACTCTAGAAAAGTTTTAAAAACAACCATATCCTTATCAGACGGAATAAAACAATGGGGTAATGTGGGCGGACTAATAGCAGGTCTTTACACTGAAGATTACAACTTAATAGGCAGATCTCTAGAAGACCACATAGTAGAACCCATACGTTCCATACTTATTCCTGCTTTTGATAATGTTAAATCTGCATCAATAAATTCTGGCGCTCTAGGTTGTGGTATTTCAGGTTCAGGACCTTCAATCTACGCCTTAAGCAAAGGACTTAGAACAGCAAAAAAAGTAGCAGAAGCTATGCAAAATGTATATAACAAAGTAGGTATACCCTATGATATTCACGTATCTAAAATAAATACAGAAGGAATAAAAATTATAGCATAAAACAACACTATTTGTAATACACAGTAAAAAATAATAGCTACTATTTGTAAAACTAGGTTTATATATTGATTTTGAGAGTACTAAAAAAACATATTAAGTTTTGCCGTTTGTTTGGTTGTTAGTATATTACCGTTATAAAGAAATCCAAATACACACATTATGTTGGAAGACAACAAAGAAGAACTACAAAACAATGTAGGGGGTGATAAAAATTCAGAAACTACTGATCCTAAAACTGTTTCAGAGAAAACTACTGAAATAGAAAGTGATAAGATAGAAAAAATATCAACTGATATTTCTGATGATAAAGAAATTTTAAATGAGATTGAAGAAACCAATGCAGAAGATGCAGAGGATAATGACAATCTTCAAAGACATGATATTCCCTTACTTGATTACCATGCTATGAGTATGGAAAATTTAGTTGGAGAATTACAGCGTCTAGTAAAAAACGAAAAAGTACAAGCCATAAAAAAACATGTAGATGGCATTAAGTATGAATTTGATTTAAAATTTCAAGAGTTTCTAGAACATAAAAAAGAAGAATTTATTAGTAATGGAGGTAATGAAATTGATTTTAGATACAACTCGGTAACTAAAAGACAATTTAATGAGGTGTATTCAGATTACAGAGAAAAAAGAGATGCATACTATAAAAGCTTAGAGCAGAACTTACAAAGTAATTTAGACAAACGCTTACAAATAATTGAAGAATTAAAGGGCTTGGTTAATGTAGAAGAAGATATAAATACTACCTATAAAAACTTTAAAGATTTACAAGAAAACTGGCGTAATGCCGGCCCAATTCCTAGAACGGAATATAACAATGTATGGAGAACTTATCACCATCATATAGAAATTTTTTATGATTTTTTACACCTAAATAGAGAACTTAGAGATTTAGACTTTAAACACAATTTAGAAGAAAAACTTAAATTAATAGTTCGCGCCAATGCATTGGCTCATGAACCAGATTTAAACAAGGCTTTTAGAGAATTACAAACTTTGCATAAAATCTGGAAAGAAGACATAGGTCCTGTAGGCAAAGAACATAGAGAACAAATTTGGGAAGAATTTAGCAACGCTACTAAAGTCTTACACCAGAGAAGACAAGATTATTACAAAGAATTAGATAAGGTTTACGAAGTTAATCTAGATAAGAAAAATGAAATAATTTCTAAAATAACAGAAATTGCAAAAAATACATCTAGCAATCATAAAGAACTTCAAAAACAAATAAAAGAAATAGAAGCATTAAGAGAAGAATTCTTTAAGGCTGGAAAAGTACCTCAAAAATTTAACGAGCAAACTTGGGCAACTTTTAAAGATGCTGTAAAATCTTTCAACAAATCTAAAAATGCATTTTACAAAAACTTAAAAAAGGAGCAACAAGACAATCTAGACAAAAAAAGAGCATTATTAGATATTGCACTTAAAACAAAAGATAGTGAAGATTGGGATGCTGCAACAAAAGAAATGAAGCGCATACAAGGTGAATGGAAAACTATTGGCCATGTTCCTAGAAAGTATTCAGATAAAATATGGAATGAGTTTAAAGGAGCATGTAACCATTATTTTGATAGATTACACGCTTTAAAAAATCAATCAAGCAAAGAAGAACTTGAGAATTTAGAATACAAAACTGCATGTCTAGATAAACTTAAAGAATTTCAGTTATCTGGGGATAGATCTAAAGACTTAGCTACAATTAAAGAATTTATTAACGAATGGAAAAAGTACGGGCACGTACCATTTAAAAAGAAGAACATCAATAATAAGTTTAATACAATTTTAGATGCAATCTTTAGAAAATTAGATATTAGCAAACAAGAATCTGAATTACTAAAGTATGGTGATAAAATACAAAAACTATCTAGTAGTGATAATGAAAATGCTATTTACAAAGAAAGACTATTCATTAAAAGAAAAATTGATGAAAGTAAAAATGAAATTCGTCAATTAGAAAACAACTTACAATTTTTCTCTAATGCATCTGAAGATAATCCTTTAGTTAAAAATGTACTAAAAAACATAAATAATCAAAAGGAATCCTTAAATACATGGAAAGCAAAATTAAAAAAGCTAAATATACTAGAAAACAGCATTAATAAAGAGGAAGAAGATACTGCTGGAGAGGAAGAATAACAATTTAGATAAAATGTATTAAAGAGAGCAAAATATAATTGCTCTCTTTTTTTGTTCAATAGTTACATTATCATTTTTACAAATCCTTGAATTCATCTATAACACCAAAAGCCCTAGAATATAATTTCTAGGGCTTTTTTGTATCTTATAGTCATTAGCTTTTAAATAGTTTTAAATAGCTTAATTTTAAGCTAAAAGCAAGTATCCATATTAACC
>NZ_MDDP01000014.1 GCF_001999725.1 Cellulophaga omnivescoria | reverse complement strand
TGTAAAAAAGTACGTATGGTATCAACGTGTATAAAACATAGCTATTAAGTACCAAACCGAAAGGTCTGTGTTTATTTGCAAAGACCGCTAAATTTTTAAATTTGGCTTTTAAGATTGATAAGTTAAAAGAAAATAATCCCTAAGCGTCGTGATGGCTAAGAGCTTAATCCTAAATTAAATACTAATTTAATCCTGAATAAGCTTATTTAAATACGTTAGGGGTAATGTAATCCGGTTTTACATTACGTACTAACTCAATTATTTGAAATTGACTTATTTCCAAAAATTTTTTTTCTGTGATGGATACCCCAATTATGCAATTCAAAAATGACCTTTTCCAGTGTTTTAGAATGCTCTGTAGGCTTATATTCTGTTCTAACAGGAAAACCGTTTAAAACAGTTCTTGTAATTAACTGATGTTCTTCCAAATCCTTCAATTCTTTTGATAAAACTTTGGTGCTTAACTTTGGAATACTTCGCTCTATTTCTCTAAAGTGCTTATTTCCTTCCCAAATTGAAATTAAAATTAAAAGTTTCCATTTTCCTCCAATTACATCTAAAGTGTCTCTTACAGGTAGCAAAGCAGACATACACTCCTTATGTTCCTTTTTTTTCATCTCTACTAATTTAATGATTACCTTAAAGTAACTGATTACCTATAGGTAGCTGATTACTAATGGTAATCAAAAATAGTTAATTTTACAATATTAGTAATAACAACAATTGAAAATGAAAAACAAGATTTTTACAGCTTTATGTATTTTATTTGGATTAATGATGATTAATTCAGGGTTAAACAAATTCTTAAACTATATGCCTATGCCCAAAATGTCTGAAGAAATGATGCAAGTTATGGCTGGATTTATGGCTATAAAATGGATTTTTCCGCTTGTAGCAATTATTGAAATCATAGGAGGTGCTTTAATAGCAATACCTAAGACAAGAGCACTAGGGGCGTTAGTAATTCTTCCTGTTATGGTAGGGATATTTGTTCATCATTTAGTACACAACCTAGCAGGAATTGGAGTAGCATTAATACTATTTGCTATTAATATTTGGGTAATTGTTGTTAACTGGTATAAATACCAACCAATTATAAAAGGTGAATAGAAAAAAAAGTTGATTCTATTTTATGGGCTGGAAGTAATAAAAAACATTACCGCCAAATTATTATAAGCCATTGCTGAGTTAATTATTCATCAATGGCTTTTTTGTATATTTATAGTCTAGGTAAAACCGAAGAAATAGCTACCAAAAATCTACTACTACTCATTTACAAAACTGTTATTTGCTATTTAAACAACATCATTAAACATTATGAAACAATTTATTTACGGTCTACTATTAATAATTCTCTTTGGTTGCGTACAGGATTCAGTAAATTTTTCAAAAACCGAATTATTATTGTTTAAAAATATAGGCTTTGATAAGGAAATTTTGTCTGAATTAAAAAAATCAACAACTAATGAGTTTTTCCAATTTGAAATATCCGAACCTGGATATGTTATGGATAAAAATGGCGTGCAAAATAAAACTGGAATTAAAAAGTTAAATGGTGTTTCATTTAAAACATCCGAAAATCAGGCGTACAAAATCATTCTAGAAAATCGGGGAGAATTACAAAGTAAAGGTTATCAATAATTTTTATCTGAAATGGGATATCAAAGCCCTTCAACCGTTTCCGTAATTAAATCAATGAACAAGTTTGATATTCTTAGAGTTCAAAAAACCGATGGAATCAATTTTGATGTAGAGAACAAAGATGTTATAGCAAAGCTTAAAGTTTGGGATAAGAAATATGGAATTGAAATACTAGGGGCTGATTATGACTGGGTTCACTTAACATTTAATAAAGATATTATTGATGTTAATGCATTTGCAACAGAAGTTTATGACTTTTGTCCAGACTCAGTAGACCAAGGAGTTGGAGAATTAAGTGAACTTGAAAGAATAATTAGAGAAGAAAAACGACTGTTCTTATGGTGGGATTAAGTAAAAGGACTACATGAAAAGTAAAAAAGCAAAAAAGCATTAACTTTAACTTTGTAACTTACTGTTGTAAAAAACTTTTTTAAAAATTATGAAAAATGCCCCAGATAGAAATAAACTTTGTTACTTATATGATGTTGAGGGCAAGACTGATGTAGAATTAACTTGTCAAGAAATACCTAATAATATTTCAGATTTTAAAAAACTTCATATCTCTACATTGGCAATGGATTTCCCAGAATCTGTTTCTAAAAAGCATAGGGATGAACTGGAAAACAAATGGATTGAACTACTCCCGAAGTTAGATAATATTACAAGCTTAAGTATAAGACATAGAGTTAACCAGGAGTATTTTGAGGCTATTTGTAAAATGAAAAACCTTAAAACTTTATTTTTTTGGACATCAACAGTTCAGAACATTAATTCTATTTCAAAACTTAGTAATTTATCGTCATTATCTCTTCAATCCTTTAGTAAGCTTAAAGATGTGTCGGCTTTAAAAAAGTTAAACAAATTGAGAAGGCTAACAATTGAAAATTGTTTTCAAGTAGAAAATTATGAAACTATAGGAGATATTACAGAATTAACGGGGCTTTGTATAGGAGGAGATTTTAGTGCTCCAAAAAACTTAATGCTTCATAGTTTAGTCCCCTTTAAAAGGCTTAATCAACTAAAGCATTTGGATATGTCTACAACATCAATAAGAGATAAATCTTATGATGTAATTTTAGAAATGAAAAATTTAGAAAGACTTGATGCACATTGGAGAATGCCAGATGGTAAAAGAACCGAATTAAAAGAGAAACATCCAAATTTAAAAGCAGGCTTTTTTGTTGATTACAATTTTGTTAAAAATGAATTTTACGAAGGAAAAAAATGGTAAATAATTTATTACAATTATAATACGTAAGTATTAGTTTTAATATGATATTATTTTTTAGAGTAAAATTTTTTATTTGTTAACTTGGGTAATATTATACATAACCAGTAAAAATATGGAGAAAACTAAATTACCAAATGAAAAACTAATTTACACTTTAGCAATATTGAGTTGCACATTATTTTGTTTTGGAGGAATTACAATTGTTTTTGCTTTAATTTCATACATATTAGCTAAAAAATCTAAAAAAAAATATAAACAAAATCCCAATGCGTATACTAATATCGCTAAAATAAAGAAAGGAAAAATTATAGCAATTATTGGATTAATAATTAATTTAATTGTTGTGGGTATTACCATTTGGACATTAGCCACAATAGGATGGGACGCCTGGTCTGATGAATTTGTTAGAAGGTGGAATGATGGATTGCAAAACAATGGTAAATAAACAAAAAAACAACAAATAAAAAACAAAGTATATGGTTATTTTATTTGTTGTAAAAATCTAACAAATAATAAATTACAGCTAAAAATTTAATAAAACAATCTCTATAACTTGTAAAAGCGTGCCTGTAGATAAATACAGGCACGTTTTTTTATGCACTAACAACTACAAAATTTTGACTAAGAGAAACATTTACGCCTCTGCTTATTTGTTACTTAGCAATACCAATTTTAAACAAACCAAAAATGATAAACACTTTATACTCCAATACTCTATGTTTATTAATATGTTTTGCTCTAATTATTTCTTGTAACTCTGCAACAGATCAAAAAATATATCAACCTAAAAACCCAAAAGGGAAGTATATTTTAACACCTAAGGCAAGCGCTAGTCCTAATATTAACGGGCCACAAGTATTTGGTGTACGTCCGGGTTCTCAGTTTTTATATACTATACCAGTTACAGGTAAAAGACCTATGGAGTTTGCAGTTAAAGGTTTACCGGCAGGGTTAAAATTAGATACAGAAAAAGGCATAATTAATGGTGTTATAAAAGATAGCACAGCTAAAGAATATGATTTAACCTTTGTAGCAAAAAATAAAAAAGGAGAACAAAAAAGAAACTTTAAAATTGTAGTTGGCAAAACTATTAGCTTAACTCCGCCTATGGGTTGGAACAGCTGGAACTGTTGGGGACCCAATGTTACACAAAAAAATGTAATTGCCTCTGCGCAAGCAATGGTTAACAAAGGCCTGGCAAATTATGGGTGGAGCTATATTAATTTAGACGATGGTTGGCAATCTCATAGGGGTGGTAAACACAATGGCATATTAGCAGATTCTATAAAGTTTCCAAATATGTATGCAATGACCAGTAAAATTCATAAAATGGGATTAAAAGTTGGTATTTATTCATCTCCGTGGGTAACTACATATGCAGGTTATATAGGTGGTTCTAGTGATACAGAAGACGGATATTGGGATCAAACAATGAACGATAAAAAACTAAAAAAGAAACGCACTTATACAAGAGTTGCTAAATATACTTTTGATGATAATGATGTTGCACAATGGACAGATTGGGGTATAGATTATTTAAAGTATGATTGGAATCCTAATGATGCAGAAAGTACCGTACGTATGGCCAATGCACTACAAAAAAGCAATAGAGACATTGTGTACTCTTTAAGTAATACAGCACCAATTAAAAATGCAGCGCTTTTTGGTAAGTATGTAAATTGCTTTAGAACTTACGGTGATTTAAAAGACCGTTGGGATGGTAAAGGCAGTCATAAAAGTATTAGAGATGAATGGGTAGCGCACAGAGAGTGGATGAAAAATGGGTTTGCAGGTGCACCTGGCCATTTTCCAGATCCAGATATGTTGGTTATTGGGGAATTAAATACAAGAAGTAAAAATCCGCAACCTTCCCGTTTAACTGCAGATGAGCAATACTCGCACGTATCACTTTGGTCTTTATGGGCAGCACCTTTGCTTATAGGTTGCCCAATAGAAACTATGGATAAGTTTACGGTTAATTTGGTAACCAATTCAGAGGTTTTGGAAATTCATCAAGATGCTACTGCCATACCAGGAAAAACAGTGTTTTATGATAATACAATGGAGATTGTAGTTAAAGAATTATCAGACGGTAGTAAAGCAATAGGTCTTTTCAACCTAAAAGAAAAAGAACAAGTTATTACTGTTAATTGGGATAAATTAGGTTTAAAAGGAGAACAGTTGGTAAGAGATGTATGGAGGCAAAAAGATGTAGGTAATTTTACCAATAGTTTTGCAGCAATGGTACCATCACACGGTGTAATATTTGTAAAAGTTACAGCTATTAAATAACAACAGTTTGTATGAAAGTAATAGCAGTTATACTTTATTTTTTACCATCAGTTTTGTTTTCCCAAACAAGTAAACCTAACATTGTTTTTTTACTTGTAGATGATGTTGGTTGGGGAGATTTTGGCTGTTATGGTGCAACATTTAACGAGACTCCCAATATAGATAAGCTAAGTAAGCAAGGAATGCTCTTTACTAACGGCTATGCAGCTAGTACAGTATGTTCACCTAGTAGAGCCGCAATTTTAGCAGGTAAATACCCTGCAAAACTAAACTTAACAGACTGGATTGGCGGTCATAATTATGCGTATGCTAAATTAGCAGTGCCAGACTGGAATAAGCAATTAGCACATAAAGAAAAATTAATGCCGGAGGTGTTAAAAGAGCAAGGCTACTCAACTGCCTTTTTTGGTAAATGGCATTTAATGCCTACAAACAATCAAAATTTTAATGAGCATTACCCAACAAATCACGGTTTTAATATTAACGTTGGTGGCAGAGAATGGGGACAACCTAAAGGTAGAGGTAAATATTTTTCTCCTTTTGATATGCCTAATTTAGATAATGGTAAAAAAAACGATTTTTTAACCGACAAGTTAACCAACGCAGCAATAACGTATTTAGATACGGTATCTAAAAAAGATCCTTTTTTACTATACTTTTCATATTACACAATACACGGTCCGGTTATGGCACCTAAGGCTACGGTAAAAAAATACAAGAAAAAATCTAACACTTTTGTAAATACTAAAAACGAATATGTTAGTGCAACTAGGGCTGCAATGGTAGAAAGGTTAGATGTTAGTGTTGGTAAAATACTAAACAAGTTAAATACGCTTGGTATAGCAGATAATACCATTGTTATTTTAACAGGAGATAATGGCGGGAATTATGATGCTACAACAAACGGTTTAAGAGGGTACAAGGGTTATGCTTATGAAGGCGGAGTAAGAGAGCCTTTATTAGTAAAATGGACCAATAATATAGTACCTGGCAGTAGATCTAATGTGCCTATTATGGGTATAGATTTTTACCCAACAATTTTAGATATGGTTGGTATAACAAATTATAATACTAAAGAAATAGATGGCGAATCTTTTTTACCAATACTTACTGGTGCAAAAAGTAAATTAAAACGAAAAAGTTTGTTTTGGCATTATCCACACTATCACAGAACAAAACCTTACGGATCTATTGTAAATAACAATTGGAAATTATTAGAGTTTTTTGAAGACGGAAAATTAGAGTTGTACAACTTAGCTATAGACCCTAATGAAACAACAAACCTTGTAAATACCAATGTAGCCAAGGTACGTAAATTAAAAAAGAAATTGGTAAAATGGAGAGCATCTGTTGGTGCACAAATGATGAAGCAAAATCCCAATTACAACCTTGCAAAAGCAGGTGTGAAAATTAAATAATTTAAGTTTTTAAAATGATAAAAAGAATTAATAGTAGCCTAGTTTTTTTACTGCTTATTTGTGGTATGATAACAGCCCAAAATAACAAAAAACAGCCAAACGTTTTATTTATAATGGTAGATGATTTAAATGATTGGGTTGGTGCTTTTGGTGGTAACCAACAAGCAATTACACCTCATATAGATGCTTTGGCAGCAAAGGGTGTTGTATTTAAAAATGCCTATTGTTCTGCGCCATTATGTAACCCATCTAGAACTAGCATTTTAACAGGCTACCAACCAAATACTACGGGTGTTTATGGTAATAATGAGATTTTTAGAGAAATAGAAGGTTTTAAAAACACAGTTACTCTACCACAGTATTTTGAGCAGAACGGGTATGAAACTGCTGCGGCTGGCAAAATTTTTCATAATGCAAGAGGTGGTAGTAAAGACCCAAAAGAGGGGAGTGATCCCGGATCTTTTCAACAAGAAAAAATAGGCAATGCAGGCACGGTTTACCCAGATGTAAAAGACCGCCATTCTCACAATTTAAAATTAAAAAAACACGGAGTAAAAGGTTCGTTTTTAAGATCTTTTGATTGGGCTGCAACAGACACACAAGACCAAGATAATAATGACTTTAAGTCGGCTCAATATTGTGCGGACTTTATTACGCAAAAGCATACAAAACCCTTTTTTGTTGCCTGTGGTATTTTTAAACCTCATTTACCCTGGTATGTACCTAAAAAGTATTTTGATCTGTACAATTTAGATGACATTAAATTACCTGTAGTTTTAGAAAACGATTTAAATGATGTTGGACGCATAGGAAATAATATGGCAAAAAAAGGCGTGCACGCGTCTTTATTAGAAACTAATAAGTGGAAAGAAGCGGTTAGGGCATACTTAGCTAATATTTCTTTTGCAGATGCTTGTGTAGGTTATTTGCTAAACGCATTGCAAAATAGTGCTTATGCAAATAATACAATTGTTGTGTTAATGGGAGATCACGGTTGGCACTTAGGCGAAAAACAACATTGGTCTAAAAACGTTTTATGGGAGCGTGCAGCAAAAACACCATTGTTAATTGTAGATCCAAGAAATAAAAATGTAGGTGTAAGTACAAAAATTGTATCTCTTTTAGATGTTTACCCAACTTTAGTAGACATTGCTAACTTGCCAAAGAAAAAAGATTTAGAAGGTAATAGTTTGGTAAAACTCCTAAGCAACCCTAACGCAAATTGGAATTTTACAGCCTTAACTACAAAGGCAAAAAATATGCACTCTTTGCGTAACAGTACGTACAGATACACTGTGTATCCAGATGGTTTTGAAGAGTTGTATAACCATAATACAGACCCTAATGAATGGGTTAATATTGCCCAAGAAAAATCTAGTAAAATAATTTTAGAGCAGTTTAGAAAAGAATTAAAGACAAAGTTAAAATAGAGCATTAATACCTAAACATACAATTGTTATACTAAGGCAGACATTATTTTTTTTATTTCTGATTTATTTTGTGACAATACAATAATACTTACTGAAATGAAAAAACGAACTACAATTTTTAGCACATTTATACTGTTGCTTTTTTTAGGAACTATTACAGCACAAAAGCAAAAACAACAGCCTAATATATTATTTGTAGCTATAGATGATATTAATGACTGGGTATCTCCCTTATCGGGCAACAAACAAGCTAAAACACCTAATATGGATAAGTTTACCAAAAAGGGTGCAATGGTGTTTAAAAATGCGGTTTGCGCAGCTCCAATTTGCGGACCATCTAGGTCGGCATTATTATCTGGTTTTTTGCCAAGTACATCTGGTGTGTATGGTAATGCGCATAATATGTTGTATTCAGATATAGTAAAAGTAAATGCAACACTGCCAGAATATTTTTCTAAAAATGGATACCATACATTAGCAAACGGCAAAATATTTCATAAACACGGTACTGCAAACGGAACAGATTTTGGTCATTGGGCTTTTAATGAGTTTGCACGTGCTCGTAGGTATAATAATGATCCTGTAAACAAAAAGTTATACACTTCCTCTAAAGCAGGTATTATTAATGGTAAGCGCAATGCAGATTTTGCAAGTAAAGAGAGTAAACTAAGTTGGGGACCAACTACAGATGCTTTTGAGGAAACCGTAGATTATAATGTAGCAGATTGGGCAAAAACACAATTACAAAGAGATTTTGATAAACCGTTTTTTATGGGTGTAGGTTTTATTAAACCGCATTTACCTTGGATTGTGCCACAAGAGTTTTTTAATTTATATAAGTTAGATGAGGTTGTACCACCAGTGGTAAACGAAAACGACTTAGATGATATTTTAACTACAGATGGCAAAATGGCATAT
This sequence comes from Cellulophaga omnivescoria, assembly GCF_001999725.1. GTDB lineage: Bacteria > Bacteroidota > Bacteroidia > Flavobacteriales > Flavobacteriaceae > Cellulophaga > Cellulophaga omnivescoria. The sequence continues at coordinate 59,887 of NZ_MDDP01000014.1, read as the reverse complement.
AAGCCTACAGGGGAATATAAATGGATTAAAAAACACGCACTAGAAAAAGAAGCAACTAGGGCATACTTAGCAAGCATATCTTATGTAGATGCTTGCTTAGGAATTGTTATAGATGCTTTAGAAGAAAGCAAGTATGCTAACAATACTATTGTTGTGGTTTGGGGAGATCACGGTTGGCATTTGGGAGAAAAACAACGATACCTTAAAAATACTACTTGGCTAGAAGCAGTTAAAACACCATTGTTTGTGCGCATACCTGGTATGAAAAAGGCAGTTGTAGTAGACCAAAATGTAAGCTTAATAGACTTGTATCCTACTTTAATAGAATTAAGTAAATTACCAGAAAAGAAAAACTTAGATGGTCATAGTTTTTCTAAAATTTTAGAAAATCCGAAAGCAGATTGGGAATATCCGGGGATAACAATTACCCAAGATGGGACCTCTGTTTTAAAAGGAAAATGGCATTATATGGTAACTGTAAATGGCACAGAGCAGTTATACAATATTGAAGAAGATCCGTTAGAATGGGAAAACTTAATTACAAATAAAAAGTACACACAAATTGTAACCAATTTAAAAAAATGGGTGCCTTTAAAAAGAAAAAAGTCTAGTAAACTTCGATTTAAAAAAATGAAAAATTACGTAGATGCACCTGCAGATCCTACAATTAAATCAAGCAGAAATTTAGATCAATTGTACTAATAGTAAATTACTTTTAGTAAATATAATTTTTTTAAAAAAATGTTAGATAGGACTATTTTTTTTAACGTAACCCTTACGCGGAACACAAATGTATTTAAGACTTTTATTAAATTTTAAAAACTAATTATGATTATAAAGCAGTTATTTTATTATGCAACAGCATTGGTTTTTGCAACAAGTTGTATGGCGCAGAAAAAGCCTAATTTAATTATTATACACACAGATGAGCATAATTTTAGAACCTTAAGTTGCTATCAAAAGCTATTACCAGAAGACCAAGCATTTATTTGGGGAAAAGGCAATAATTCTAACACTCCAAATATTGATAAAATTGCAGATGAAGGTGCAATTTGTACCAGTTACTATGCTTCTTCTCCTGTGTGTACACCTTCTAGAGCATCATTAGTAAGTGGTCTGTATCCGCAAGCAACTGGCGCACCAAAAAACGGATTGCATATTAGTGAAGATATACCAACATTTGCTACAATTTTAAAAGATAAAGGGTATGCAACATCTTATGTGGGTAAATGGCATTTGGCAGGTCATGATAAGTATACTTTTGGGATTAAATACAAAGCTGGTTTTGATGATAATAGGTATATGATGCGCGGTGGTCACGCTCCTTATTTTCAGCTAACACCAAACGGAGTTAAAGGAATTAATGAAAAAGTAGCAGCTAAATTACCTGCAGATGAGGTAATACATTTAACAGATTATTTTACAGATAAAACGTTAGAGATTTTAGAAAGAGATAAAAACAAACCGTTTGCATTAATGCTTTCTATACCAGATCCTCACACACCAGATTATGCCAAGCCGCCATACAATACAATGTATAAAGATTTAAATATACAAGCACCAAAAACAATGGCTCCAGAGTATACAGCAATAAAACCATCTTGGGCAGGAGGTAGCAAAGATGCAAATGAGGCAGTAGGGAAAAAATCGTTTCAGAAACAAAAAGAGGCTTTAAAACAATACTTTGGTATGGTAAGCCATATAGATGATAGTGTTGGGCGTATTTTAAAGTTTTTAAAGGAGAATAATTTAGAAAAAAATACAATAATTGTATTTACATCAGACCACGGAGATATGTTTTTTGAACACAACCGTAGAAACAAAGGCGTACCTTACGAGGCTTCTGCAAGAATCCCTTTTGTAATTAGATATCCAGAAAAAATTAAAGCAGGTAAAGTAATTAATACAGCATATACTAATGTAGATTTTACACCAACTATTTTAAGTTTAATGAATGTAAGTACAGATGCATCTTTTCATGGTACAGACACATCAAAAGATTTTTTAAGTACTAAAAATGAGATTACAGATGCAGACAGGTTAACCTATTACGCAAAAAGCGGTGGCTGGTGGGTTACTGGTGTTACAGATAGATATAAACTGGTGTTAGACAAAAAAGAAAAACCATATTTGTTTGATCTAGAAAAGGATCCAGATGAGCTTATCAATTTTTATAATAATAAAGCTTATAAAACAATAAGAGATAAAATGCAAAAAGAGTTACTATCGCAGTTAATTAAGTATAAAGAACCAGGTTTAGATGGTAGCAATGGCAGTGCTTACATTTTAGAATAATAAAGTTTGTTAGTTTCTGTAGGCACCAAAAAAAGATCGTATTTCTTTTTTTGGTGCTTTTTTGTATTTAGTAGTTATTATACGTAGAACTACAAACTATTTATTAAGGAGCACACATTTTTTACTGTTTTTAATGAATTTTATTTTATTAAAACCAAATAAGATTATGCTTCAGCTTACAACTAACTTTAAATTTTTACTTCTGCCTGTTATTAGTGCTTTTCTGTTTTTTAGCACAACCGTATTTGGCCAATCTAAAAAAAACAAAAAGAAACCCAATATCATTTATATAATGGCAGATGATTTGGGTTATGGAGATTTAAGTACTTACGGTCAACAAAAAATTAAAACACCAAATATAGATGCCCTTGCTGCAAACGGAATAAAATTTACACAGCATTACAGCGGTTCTGCTGTTTGCGCACCATCTAGATCATCATTAATGACTGGGCAACATACAGGACACACATTTGTTCGTGGTAATAAAGAAGCGGGGAAAGATTTACAAGGTCAAATTCCGTTACCTGACAATGCTTTTACCATTGCAGAAATGTTGCAACAAGCAGGTTATAAAACGGGTATGTTTGGCAAATGGGGTTTAGGTTTTGGTACCGGCGATCCAAACAACCAAGGTTTTGATGAGTTTTATGGTTACAATGATCAAAAACTGGCGCACCGCTATTATCCTCCGTATTTAAATCACAATCAAGAAATAGATTTTTTAGTAGGTAACAACTGGATTAAAACACAAACCTACGCCCAAGACAAAATACAGGAAGCTACGCTTAATTTTATAGAGGATAATAAAGACAAACCTTTTTTTGCATACGTACCTTTTGTATTACCGCATGCAGAGCTAATATCGCCTAAAGATTCTATACTAGCTAAATACAAAGGTAAGTTTAAAGAGGTTCCTTATACGGCAGAAGACAAGTACTCGTCTGACTATGGTCCTGATATTGTAAAATACAAGTACTGTACACAAAAAACACCGTATGCTGTTTTTGCCTCTATGGTAGATAGGATGGATGTTTACGTTGGCCAAATTGTAGCTAAGGTAAAAGAGTTAGGGCTAGAAGAAAATACTATTATTATGTTCACAAGTGATAATGGTCCGCATGATGCTGGTGGGGCAAATCCAGAATTTTTTAACAGTGCAGCAGGTTTTAGAGGTATTAAAAGAGATTTGTATGAGGGTGGTATAAGAGCACCATTTATAGCTTATTGGCCAAATACAATAAAAAAAGGAACTGTTACCAACCATATTTCTGCATTTTGGGACGTAATGCCAACTTTAGCAGAAGTTGCAGCAGTGCCAACGCCAAGTACAACAGACGGAATTTCATTTTTACCAACTCTGTTAGCTAAAAAGAAACAAAAACAGCACCCTTATTTATACTGGGAGTTTAATATTAAAAACGGACGGAAAGCTGTTAGAAGAGGAGATTGGAAAGCAGTTGTGTATAATATTAATAAGGACGGAAAAATGGAACTTTATAATTTAGCATTAGATCCATCAGAAAGTAATGATATAGCTAGTAAACACCCAAAAATTGTAGCAGAAATGCAGCAGATAATGAAGGTTGCACACACAAATTCTACTGCTTTTCCTATCAACTAAAACAGATTATAAATACATCAAACTATACCAAACAAAACCAAAAATAATGAGTAAATTTTATTTTAATGAGGAACAAGATTTTTATGATGCTATTGTTGTAGGCACTGGAATTAGTGGTGGTTGGGCAGCAAAAGAACTTTGTGAAAACGGACTTAAAACACTAGTGCTAGAGCGTGGTAAAATGGTAGAGCATATTAAAGATTATACTACAGCACATTTAGATAGTTGGGATTTTCCTAACGGAGGAAAATTAACTAGAGAACAAAAAGCACAGCAATTAAAGCAAACTAGAACAGGGCGTGTTAATAACGCAGATGTAAATAATTGGTTTGTAAATGATATAAAACACCCGTATACAGAGACAAAACCTTTTGACTGGGTACGTGGTTACCACGTTGGTGGTAGATCTATAATGTGGGGTAGGCATAGTTACAGGTGGAGTGAGATTGATTTTGAAGCAAATGCTAAAGATGGTCACGGTGTAGATTGGCCTGTGCGTTATAAAGATATTGCTCCTTGGTATGATAAAGTAGAAACGTACATTGGTGTATCTGGAGAAAATTTAGGTTTAGAACAATTGCCAGACGGACAGTTTTTACCTATGATGGAACACAACTGTGTAGAACAACATTTTAGAGATGGTGTTGGTAAAAATATGGATGGTAGAGTGGTAACTGCCGGCAGAATAGCGCACATTACTGGAGATAAAAAATTTGAAGGTCGTACCAAGTGTCAGTTTAGAAATCGTTGTACACGTGGTTGCCCGTTTGGAGGATATTTTAGTAGTAACTCATCTACTTTACCAGCAGCAGAACGTACTGGGAATATGACTTTAAGACCAGATTCTATTGTGTCTGAGGTTATTTATGATGCAGATACAAAAAAGGCAACTGGTGTAAAAGTTATAGATAGGTTATCAAAAGAAGAATACATTTTTAAAGCTAAAGTAATTTTCTTGTGTGCATCTTCAATGGCAACGGCATCAATATTATTACAATCTAAATCAGATCGTTTTCCTAACGGATTAGGAAACGACTCTGACCAGGTAGGAAGAAACGTTATGGATCATCATTTAGGAACTGGTGCTAGTGGAACTATAGATGGTTTTGAAGATAAATATTATAAAGGAAGACGTCCTGGTGGTATTTACATTCCTAGATTTAAAAATTTAGGAGGTACATCTAACAGTAAAAATTTTATAAGGGGTTATGGTTACCAAGGTAGTGCTAGCCGTAAAAACTGGAAAGATGCTGTGGCAGAACTTACAATGGGAGCACCATTAAAGGATGCTATTTTAAAACCTGGAGGCTGGGTTATGGGTATTGGCGGTTTTGGAGAAATACTACCATACCAAGATAACCGTATGTTTTTAGATTATGATAAATTGGATGAATGGGGTTTACCAACAATAAATTTTGATGCAGAAATTAGAGATAACGAGCATAAAATGAGAGAAGATATGGTAAACCAAGCAGCAGATATGCTTAAAAAAGCAGGTTTTAAAGATATTAAAGCCAGAAATGGCAAGTATAATATGGGCCATGGTATACATGAAATGGGAACAGCCCGTATGGGAAAAGATCCAAAGACATCTGTAGTTAATGCACACAACCAAATACACGCTGTACCAAATGTATATATCACAGATGGTGCTTTTATGGCATCTGCAAGTTGTGTAAATCCGTCTTTAACTTATATGGCTTTTACAGCAAGAGCAGCAAACCACGCAGCACAAGAACTTAAAAAAGGAAATTTATAATGGACAGAAGAAAAGCGTTAATGCAAATGGGAATGTCTTTAGGCTATGTTGTAGCTGTACCAACTTTTGTAAGTGTATTACAGAGTTGTAAAGACAAGAAAAAAGAAGTTTGGACTCCAATATTTTTTACTAAAGAGCAAGGTGTAACCTTAATTGGTGTAGTAGATTCTATTTTGCCAAAAACCGATACACCTTCTGCATCGGAAGTTAACGTGCACGTATTTCTAGACAATTTTGCCGCTAATGTAATGGAAAAAAAGCAGCAAAAAGACTTTAAAGCTATACTAGATTTAATTTCAGAAAAGGCTTTAAAATCTTCAGAGAAAGACAACATAGTAGCACTTACAGAAAAAGATATAGCACCAATAGTGCTTATGTTTTTAAAGGATAAGGAAAAAGATAAAGCATTTGCCAAAAAAGTAAGAGAGTTAACTATTTGGGGCTACAAATGCAATGAGTATGTGGGAGAAAAAGTATTAGCCTATTTACCTGTACCAGGAGAATTTATAGCTTGTGATAGTGTAGAAAAGTTAACTAAAGGCAAAGCTTGGTCTATTTAATCAATGCAAATTAAACTTATATGAAAAGAAGAAACTTTATACAAAAGTCTGCCTTGTCTGCTAGTGCATTAACATTAGGGAGTTCTGTTGCTTACGCGGCAACTAAGCAGCAGAAGATAGTAAAACCTACTTTTAACTTAAAGTATGCGCCACACATAGGAATGTTTGAAAATAGTGCAGGTAAAGACCCAATAGATCAATTAAACTTTATTGCAGACCAAGGTTTTACGGCTTTTGAAGATAATACAATGCGTAAAAGAGATGTTGCCTTGCAAGAGAAAATGGCTAAAACAATGCAAAAAAGAGGCTTAGAAATGGGTGTTTTTGTAGCTGTTTTTTTAAAAGAAGGTAATGTAGCTTCTGGAGATAAAAATGCACAAGAAGCTTTTATAAAATACTGTAAAGAGTCTGTAGAGGTTGCAAAAAGGGTTAATGCTAAGTGGATGACAGTGGTTCCAGGAAATACAGCTAAAAAAGTAAAAGAAGGATATCAAGAAGCAAATGTAGTAGAGACCTTAAAACGTGCTTCTGCTATTTTTGAACCCCATAATTTAACAATGGTATTAGAGCCATTAAACTTTTTTAATCATCCAGGGGCATTTTTAACAGATTCTCCACAGGCATATAATATTTGTAAGGCAGTAGATTCTCCGTCTTGTAAAATTTTGTTTGACATTTACCATCAACAAATACAAGAAGGTAATTTAATACCAAATATGGAAGCTTGTTGGGATGAGATTGCATACCTGCAAATAGGAGATAATCCTGGGCGTAATGAGCCTACCACAGGAGAAATAAATTACACTAATGTGCTTAAGTTTATTAACGATAAAAAGTACAATGGTATTTTAGGTATGGAGCACCGAAATTCTAAACCCGGAAAAGAAGGCGAAAAAGCGGTAATAGAAGCTTACAAAAAAGTAGATAGTTTTAAGTAAAAAACAATATAAGATGAAGAGAAGAAACTTTTTACAGAAATCTGCACAAACAGGAGCTTTACTTACCTTGGGTAGTTTGTTACCTAACACAATGTTGGGAATGCCTTTTACCAACACGGACAAAGATTTGTTTTTTAAATTGTCTTTAGCAGAATGGTCTTTTCATAGGGCTATAAAATCTGGAGAAATGGATCATTTAGATTTTGCTGCCAAAGCGCAAAGTTTTGGTTGTACAGGTGTAGAGTACGTATCTAACTTATTTAAAACTAAAGCAAAAGATAAAGAGTACTTAAAGCAAATGAATTCTAGAGCAGCAGATGCTGGTGTAGAAAATGTTCTAATAATGATAGGTGGCGAAGGTGGTTTAGCTCATACAGAAACTAGAGTGCGATTAAAATCTATAGAAAAACATTATAAATGGGTAGATGCGGCTCATTTTTTAGGATGTAAAACGGTACGTGTAGACTTAAGAGGTGGAAACAATAAAAGTGATGCTGCAAAAGCATCTGCAGCTTCTTTAGCAACATTAGCAGATTTTGCCAAAGGTTCTAATATAAATGTGGTTGTAGAAAATCACGGAGGTTTTTCATCAGATGGTGTATGGCTCGCTAATGTAATAAAACAAGTAGGTTTGGCTAACTGCGGAACGTTACCAGATTTTGGTAATTTTTGTATAGAAAAAGATAAAGATAAAAATTGTTTATCATCTTATGATATGTATAAAGGGATGAAAGAGTTATTGCCCTTTGCAAAAGGTGTAAGTGCTAAAAGTAGAAATTTTGCTGCCGATGGTACAGAGGCTGATATAGATTTTTATAAAATAATGAAATTGGTTAAAGAATCTGGATATACTGGTTTTGTTGGTATAGAGTATGAAGGTACCTTATTACCGGAAGAAGAAGGAGTACAAAAAACAAAAGATTTGTTGCTAAAAGTAGCAAAACAACTGTAAGATTATTGTTTGTTTTAAGTTTAAAAAGAAGGCTAGATACCTGTTATTTAGTCTTCTTTTTTGTTCCTCTTAGTTTATGCGTAAAGCTTAAAATAATATAACGCCCTAGGCTTTCAGATTCTGTTTCTTCAAAGTAGTTTATAGTACTTCTTCTTTCTATATTAATATTTTTATCTAATAAATCTATCAGTACTAATTTTAATATATTGCTTTTATTTTTAGAAAAAGCATAAGATATAGTTGAGTTCCACAGAGGTAGTTTTTGGTTAGATTTAAATTTATCATCAACAAAAACAAGATAATCTAACTGTGTATTAAAGCTAAGCTTTTTGGTAAAATCCTTATCAAACATAACAAAGTACTGCTGTTTTGTAAATTTTCTGTCTAAGTTGTTTTCTATAGAAAAAGTGGTATTGTTAGTGCTGTATGTTGCACCAGCTTTAACATCTAAAGCACTTTTAGTATTGTTTTCTAAAAGTAGGCTAAGCATAATATCTGTAGACATTACTTTATTGGTTTGTAAATTAACAATAGAGTTGGCACTGGTGTAGGTGTTTTTGTTTTTAAAGGTATACCTAAGTCCAATATCTTTTAGTTTTTGACTAAAGCTTATGTTGCTATTAAAACGTTCTTTTTTGCCACTGTTTTGGTAACTAATAGTTCTTATATAATCGTCATCTATGGTAATACTCCTAATAATTGCATCTGCTGTGTTTTGGTAGTCAAACCGGGTGTTAAAACTTAAGTCAGATTTAAAGTTATGTACTACCGTATTTATGGTAAATGCGTTTGTTTTTTCTGCATTTAACTCAGGATTTCCTTTTCGTATATTATATGGGTTTATATCATTAATAACAGTAGAACTCTGAAAACTATTAGGGTTGCGCACCGTTTTTCTGTAATTCAGTCTATATTTTTGACCTCTAACTGGTTTGTAAACAATGTTTGCCATAGGGTTAACATACAATTTGCTAGAAACTATATCTACTTCTGTTAGTACACCAAACGTTCTGCTTAGTTCTTGTAATTCTATTGCAGCATAGGTATTTAATTTGCCTGGGCTGTAGCTGTGTGCCAGTCTTGTTTGCGTGCTATTTTCTATATGCTTGTACTTGTAAGCAAGCAACTCGTCTTTGGCAGTTGTACTTATTGTAGTTTTAGATTGATGGACATCTTCATTATTAGTTCTGTTTCTTAAATATGTTTCTAATTTTGCATAGTGGTTGTTGCCTAAGGGTTCTGTATATTTAAAGTTGAGGTTTACCATAGTGGTTGAAAAACCTTCATCTCTAATGGCATCAATATTGCTAGTAGTTGGGCTATTTGTATTTTGTTTTCTGGTAATTAATGTTGTTTGGTTATTTAACCTGTTAGAGTTGTTAGCCGTGGTTCTTAATCCAACATTAAAACTACGACCAAGTTTAGCCAAACGTTGGTAAAAATTAATAGTAACGTCTGCAAGGTTTTTATCTCTTTTATTATTAGACGCCAGTATATTAGAGGTAGCTAATTCATTTAACTCGTTAAAATAAAAACCATCTCTATTGGTTGTATAGTCAATATTATCTTTGGTAAACTTGCCTTTAACTAACAAGCTATTGTTTTTGTTAGACTTATTTTTATAATCAAAATTTAGATTGTAATTGTTAGAGCTGTTATTAAAAGTATTTTCTGTTCTAAAATCAAAATTAGAGTTATTAGAAAAATTTATTCGTTTAGTGTTAGAAACTCCTTCATTATCAGACAAGTTGTAAAAAAAATCTATGTTTAAAGATTCTTTGTCTTTAAACTCGTGACCAACATTTATGCCTGCAACACCAGTTTTTAAATACCCGCTCAAGCTTTTGTTTTGTTGGTTGTTATCTTCCTCATCATCAGATTCATCTGCAATACCATTTACATTCTTTAAAAAGCCCTGTATGTTAGAGCCTGTTACGTTTATATTATTAAGTTTGCCTATTACAGAAAACTGAGTTTTAGAAGTAAATTTATTGTAATTAAGGTTGCTAAAATACTTACTGTCTAAACCCATCCCGGCAGATACTTTGCCAAAACCATTATTCTTTTTTGTTTTTTTAAGCGTAAAATTTATTACCATTTGCTTGTTGCCATCATCTACACCTGTAAGTTCTGCCTCATCACTTTTTTTATCTATAATTTCTATATTGGCAATAGCATCTGCAGATAAATTTTTTAAAACAATAGATGGGTCACCACCAAAAAACTCTTTACCATCTACCATTATTTTGGCAACTTCATTACCTTGAGCATTAATATTTCCGTCTGCATCAATTTCTAATCCAGGTAGTTTGGTTAGTAGTTCTTCTAAATTATCATCAGGATTTGTTTTAAACGAGTTTGCGTTGTAGGCTATAGTGTCTTGTTTTATTTGTATGGGTACAACAGCAGTTAATGTTATACCGTCTAAAGCAAAGGACTCTTCTTTAAGTACAATTGTTTTAAGGTCTAGCAAATCTGTATTATAATTAATATTTTTAAAAAAAGATTCAAATCCCATAGATGAGATTTGTAAAATGTAGTTTCCTTCCTTTGCTTTATCTAAATTAAAATAACCAGTAGTATTTGTAATAGTATAATCTATATAAGTAGAATCTTTTGGGTTAAGTAATGTAACTGTTGCAGCTTCAATTGGTTGGTTGTTTTCTTCAAAAACTTTGCCTATTATTCCATTTTTAGTTTGTGCTAAGCTTACAAATGATATAAAAAGTAATAATAAAACAATAAATGCTTTGGTATAAAAGACGTTAATTGTCATAATTGTTTTTGGTTGTAATTATGGTAAGGTTTGGTCAAATATATAGTGTTGTATGTAACAAAATGTAGTTAAAGGTAAATAGTATGTCTCAGTTAATTATAGTTTAGTTAAACTATGTAGGTTATAAAATTACGATAAAATACAGTTTTTTTACTTGTGAGTACAATCTTACTAAATATTCAGTTTAGATTTGAGCAGTAATTAAACAACCTTAATTTTACTATGATGAAAAACAATAACAATGCAAACAAAAAATTAAATTTTAATGGTTTAAAAACAAACTACTTTATTTTAGGGCTTTTAGCAATAGCTCTAATTTCTTGCTCTAATGATGAAAAAGATACTTTTACAGACGAGTTAAGTATTTTAGAAGAGAACAGTACAGAGGTAAAAGTTTTAATGCTTAATGAGACTGATTTTTACACACCACCTAATAATTATGCTGTTACTAAAAACTTGGTACAGGATTATGGTGTTGATAAAATTTTTGCCACAGATGATAGTAAAAAACTACAAGAAGCAATAAATGATGTGTCCTCTAAAGGAGGAGGCAAATTACTTATACCTAAGGGAGAGTATACAGTATCGGAAATAAAACTAAAGTCTAACGTACATATAGTTGTAAATAGCGAAGCTGTTTTTAGACCGTCTACAAGGCCTGATAACAAAAATTATGCAATGTTTACGTTTGGCAAAGAATCTGCGGTTGTTAAAAATGTAAGCATATCAAGTTCTAACGGAGAAAAGTTTACTGTAGACCTAACCAAGGCTAATAACAGTAACGTAGCTGTATTTAACTTAAATAATATATCTAATTTTTTAATTTCAGATTTTAGGGTTAAAGATGCGCTTACAAAGTTTTCTGCGGTTACAATGGGTATTACCGAGTTTAACAATAAGTATATGTGGCCAACAAACGGTGTAGTAAAAAATGCAGTTACTTTAAACTCAGATTATGGGTATGGTTTGGTGCAAGTACAAGCTGCTAAAAATGTATTGTATAAAAATTTAAAAGGTACGGGTGGTGTAACGCTTCGTTTTGAAACTGGTTGGACATTTATGAACGACTTACAAATTGGTGGAGTACATGATATGTACGGTGAAAACATTTCATGTACAAATGGTAATGCAGCTGTAATGGTGTCTCCTCATGCTATGCATAATGGTAAAGTTTATGTAAATGGCATAACAGCAAACAGTTGTGGTTTTGCTGTACGTATAGAGGGAGGCTTTGTTTCTAAAAAATACAGTGCACCAGGTTTGGTAGATGGCACTTTTAGTAAAGTTACAATTAACAATGTTAATGCAACTTATGGTAATAAAGATGCTCAATTAAAACCAAAACATTACAAATTTATGCCGTGTGATTTAAGAGATTTAATAGATGAAAATCCAATTACAGCAGGAGGCGAGTCATACTGGGGGCCATCAATAAGTGCGGTACTAAATACACCAAATTACAAAGTTGTTTTAAATAAAAAGACTGTTTCTGGAACAGGATTTAAAAATGGTTTTATTGTACAAACAGAAGAAGATGCCGTGAGTGATACAGACTGTAACTAAATAACAATGTGCATTATAATTTACGGAAAAATACATTTTGTAAACCACCAGATACATTTACTGTACACATATTAAAGATATTTACATTAAACATTTTTAAATTTTGAAAAGAGCATACATTTACAAAAACTCATTACTTGCTGTAATGGGTTTTGTATTTGTTTTTACAGCATGTAAAAACAAACCAAAACAGACAGAAAATATAGTTGTTAAGCAACCAGAAATAACATCTAAAAAACCAAACATTGTATTGTTGTTTGTAGACGATTACGGTTGGTCTGATATTGGGTATAGAAATCAAACTTTTACTACACCTAACTTAGATAAATTTAAAAAAGAAAGTTTAGACTTTACAAGGGCATATATACCAACACCTACTTGCAGTCCAAGTAGGTTGTCTTTGCTTACCGGTAAAGAAGCCATTAGGCTTGGTATGCCTAGGCATATTTCATTAAATAAAGATAATCCAGAAGCAGAATATAACTTATGGCCTACAGACCCTGTACAAATGCCTTCTAGAAATTATTTGCCATTAAAAGAAATAACGTATGCAGAGTGTTTAAAAGAATTTGGGTATTATAACATGTTTATTGGTAAATGGCATTTAGGTCACCCAGGACGTTACCCAAAAGATCAAGGTTTTGATGCAGAATATGGTACAACCAATGCAGGACACCCCAAAAGCTATTACTACCCATTTTTTAAGGCAGAAGATGATCCAAGAGGGTTTTTAAAATCAGGAGTTAAAAAAGGAGATTATTTAACGGATGTGCTAACAGATGGTGCGGTTAACTTTATAAAAGAGTATGATAAAGACCAGCCTTTTATGCTATCTTTTTGGTATTATTCTGTTCACGGACCATCTATAGGTCGTAAAGACTTGCTAAAAAAATACCAAGATGCTGGCCTAAAAGGAAAATATGCGCACCACGCTGCAATGGTAGAGGCTATGGATGAGTCTGTTGGCCGTGTACGCAAAGCATTAGAAGATAAAGGAATTGCAAATAATACAGTAATTATAGTATTATCAGACCAAGGTGGCGCGTATACAAATGCACCTTTAAGTGGTGGTAAAAAAGGTGGTAATACGTTAGGTGAAGGTGGTGCACGTGTACCATTACTTATAAATTATCCTGGAGTAACCAAAGCCAACACAGAGACAAATGTACCAGTACAATCTATAGATATTTATCCTACTTTAATAGAAATAGCCTCTGGTAAAAAATGCGAAGACACTCAAATTAACGGTGTTAGTTTATTACCGGTTTTAAAAGGTGAAACTTTAGAAAAAAGAAATTTATACTTTTTTAGAAGTTATGAAGATCAATATGCTGCTGTAATGGCAGGCGATTATAAATTGATTAAATATCACAGTGGTACCTACCAATTATTTAATGTAGCTAAAGATATAAGCGAGCAAGATGATTTAATGGGTAAAGGTCTTCAAATAGAAGAAGAGCTTAAAAATGACCTTGCAAATTGGGAAAAGGAAGCTGTTCCTGTTTATGCAAATTTAAATATTAAGTGATATGAAAAATTGTATTTTATCAATATTACTGCTTGCATTTTGTATCTCTTGCAATACTAAAAATAAAAAAGATATTGCCTTAGTTGCTTCTAGTGAGCAAAAGGAAAAACCTCAAACTAAAAAGCCAAATATTATTTTTTTATTGGCAGATGATATGGGCTATGGAGAGCTGGGTTCATACGGACAAAAAGTAATTAAAACCCCGTTTTTAGATAGTTTGGCTTCTGTAGGTATGCGTTTTACAGAATTTTATGCGGGTACATCTGTATGTTCGCCTTCTAGAGCTGTATTAATGACAGGCTTACACACAGGCCACGTTAGTATTAGAGGTAATAAAGGAGAGTACCCTAACAAATATGATAGGGTTCCTTTAAAAAAATCAGAAAAAACTATTGGAGAAATGCTACAGCAATCTGGCTACCAAACAGCTATGATTGGTAAATGGCATTTGGGTGTACCAGAAGATGTATCTACCTGGGCAAAAGGCAGAGGGTTTACCTATGCTGTACAAGAACAATGGGGAGAAGATGCCAATGGTAATGAAATAGATGAGCGTGTACATTGGGTAAATAATAACCAAGATTCTATTTTTTACAACTATAATAATTACAGTTGTTTAGATGAGTTTAGAACCAATTTTGCACTAGAGTATTTAGATAAAAAGGATGCTAGTAAGCCGTTTTTCTTATACATGTCTTATAGAACGCCACACGCACACGAGTTCTTTTTAAGTAAAAATGATTTGTACAGTGATAAAATACAAGAGTGGCCAGAGATAGAGCGCAGACACGCAGCTCGCATTACAATGTTGGACACACAAATAAAGCGCTTATTTATTAAACTTAAAGAAAGCGGTGAGTTAGAAAATACGTTAATTGTATTTTCTAGTGATAACGGACCAACCAATGAAAACCATCATGATTATACTTTTTTTAATAGCTCTGGCAATTTACACGGTTACAAAAGAGATTTGTATGAAGGAGGCGTAAGAGTGCCAATGATAGCCTACTGGAAAGGAAAAATAAAAGGAGGAGTAACCACTAATCATCCCAGTACTTTTTATGATGTTATGCCAACATTTGCAGAAGTAGCAGATGCAAAAGTACCTAATAAAACAGACGGTATTTCTTTTTTACCAGAACTTTTAGGCAACAAACAACCTAAACATGATTTTTTATATTGGGAAATTCAGGAAGGTAAATCTGTAAAAGGATTTAAGCAGGCTACACGTTTTGGTCACTGGAAAGCAGTACGTTATAAAGATAATTACCAAACAGAATTGTACAATTTAGAAACAGATTTGTATGAGAAAGAAGATGTATCTACCAAGCATCCAGAAATAGTAGCCAAAGCAAATAAAATTTTAAAGGAGCAGAGTGTGCCAATAGCGCATTATCCATTTTCTGGAGGCGTATTTAAAAATTAAGATTATGATTAAAGTAAAAGAAATTTTATGGTGTATGGCCTTGGCTTTAATGCTAATGGCTTGTGGAGGTAAAACCGATAAAAAAGCAACTGCTGTAAAAACACCTACAGAAACTAAAAAGCCAAATATTATTTGGATTATGGCAGAAGATATGAGCACAGATTTAGCGTGCTATGGTATGCCAGATGTTAAAACTCCGTTTTTAGATAAAATGGCAAAAGAAGGTGTGCTTTTTACCAATGCCTTTGTTACAAACCCTATATGTTCTCCTAGTAGATCTGCTATGATGGTGGGTACACATCAACTAAAAACAAATACACACAATCACCGTAGTAATAGAGAAGTTCCTTTAAATGCACAGTTTACACCTTTTACTAAGTTGTTAAGAGATGCTGGCTATACAACCATTTTAGGTAATCATGCTGTTTTAAATAAAGGAAGAAAAATAGATGTAAATTTTAAGCATGAAGCTATTGGTGAGTGGGATGGAAAAACTCAATTTGGTTTGTTTGATAAATATGATACTATTAAAAAAACTGATGAACCATTTTTTGCTCAAATACAATTACAAGTAACACACAGAGGAGATTGGTGGGACCAAATAAGAGAAGAATCTAAACACCCAGTAAATCCAGAAACACTTACATTGCCTCCATATATGGCAGATCATCCTGCGGTAAGACTAGATTGGGCTAAATATTTAGACCAAATAGAGTATATGGATAATGAGGTGGGTATGTTGTTTAAAGAATTAGAGGATAAAGGTTTGGCAGACAATACTATTGTTATTTTTATTGGTGATAATGGGCGTTGCAATATTCGTGGTAAAGGGTATTTGCAAGATCCAGGTTTGCGTATTCCTTTGTTAGTGCATTACCCAGCTAAATTTAAAGGAAACCAAGTTAGAGAAGATGTTGTTAGCGCAACAGATATTACAGCTAGTATTGTAGATTTTGCAGGTATAGATGTGCCAAGTTATATGACAGGGAAACCTATTTTTAGTGAAAATTTTAATAGAGAATACAATTATGGTGCAAGAGATTTGTGGGATGAAATAGAGGAGAAATCTAGGTCTGTAACCACAACAGAATGGTCTTATATACGTAATGATATGCCAGAGGTTCCTTATGATGCTCACCAAGCATATTTAGAATTTTACAGACCAGCTGTACATGTTATGCGTACCCTTTATAAAGAGGGGAAATTAAACAAAAATCAGGCTCCGTTTTTTGCTCCTACAAAACCAAAAGAAGAGCTGTACAATTTAAAAGAAGATCCTTACGAATTGGTAAATTTAGCAGAAAACCCTAAGTACAAAGACGTATTGCAAAAGCTACGCAATAAAACAGCTCTTTTAGATGAAGAAATGAAACCAGTTAGTGACATCTACAATCCTGTTATTACTAATGGACCAGAACTAATAGAGTGGGTTAAAAAGGAAAAACCAGAAGAGTATAAAAAAATGCTTTCTGGTGTAGAAATAGGACATAGTAAATTAAATAAAGAGTATAAGCAGGCATTAAAAAAAGAAACTAATAAATAAGAAATACCAAAAATGAATTACCTGAAAACTAAAACAGCTTATACTTTTTTTATTTTAGTATTAAGTTTAACAATACAGTCTTATGCTCAAGATAAACCCACTACAATTAACATTAATAAAAATTGGAAATTTAAAATAGTAGACGAGTCTAAAGTTGCTACTAAAGAATTATTTACAGCAGATTTTAACGATAAAGATTGGCAAAATGTACAATTACCGCATACTGCAAACATAGAACCGTTGGTAGTTAACAACCAATGGCAAGGCATTTGTTGGTACAGAAAATTAGTAAACATTTCTAAAGCAGATGCTTCAAAAAAAGTATTTTTTGAGCTAGAGGCCGCTATGAATTTTTCAAAAATTTGGGTGAATGGAAAATTAGTTTCTGAGCATCATGGCGGTTATTTACCTATAGCATTAGATTTATCAAACTATATAAAAGCAGGTGAAAATACTATTGCTATTAGACTCGATAATACCGATAATGAAATTACAGGTCCAAAACCATTAAAAAGGTTAGACTTTAATATGTATGGTGGTTTGTATAGAAACGCTAAACTATTGGTTAAAGAAAACGTATATATTTCTGATGCTGTATTAGCAAATAAAGTAGCTGGTGGAGGTATTTTTATAACATATCCTAAGGTAAACAAAGAGCTATCTACAATTAAAATAAAAACAAATATTGCTAATGATAGCAAAAAGGAGCAGAATGTAACCATTGTACAAAACATTATCAATAATGGTAAGGTTATAAAAACGTACACCTCACCAATTCTAAAAATAGAAGCTACCAAAAATGTAGATAATATTGCAGAATTAAGTTTAAACAACCCTAATTTATGGTCGCCAAATACTCCTAATTTATATGTGTTAGAAACCAAAGTTGTACTAAACGGTAAAGATGTAGATGTACAAAAAACAAAGTTTGGTATTCGTGAGTTTAAGTTTACAGACAACCAGTTGTTTATAAACGGAGAAAAAACATTTTTACGTGGTGTAAACAGGCATCAAGAGTATCCGTTTATTGGTTATGCGTTATCTGATAATGCACAGTATCGTGATGCTAAAAAAATAAAGGAAGCAGGTTTTAATTATATAAGATTGTCACACTACCCACAATCACCAGCTTTTATGGATGCTTGTGATGAGCTTGGGTTAGTAGTTATTGATGCAATAATGGGCTGGCAATATTATAATGACACAGATGCTTTTAGAGAATATTGCTACCGTTCTGCATCAGAATTAATACGTAGAGATAGGAATAGACCTTCTGTTTTAGCATGGGAAGTATCGTTAAACGAAACTAAAATGCCTATCTTTTTTATGGAGGAATTACACAAAATAGTACATACAGAATATCCTGGAGACAATGTATATTCTTGTGGTTGGATGGATGATGTGTATGATATTTATTTACAAGCTCGCCAACACAGAATTTTACATCCGCATGAGTTAAAAAACAAACCATACTCTGTTTCAGAATACGGAGATTGGGAATATTACTCTAACAATGCAGGCTTAAATCAGCATAAATTACCAAAAGATATTAGACTAGAAAAAAGTAGTAGACAATTAAGAGCAGACGGAGAGGTTAGGTTGTTGCAACAAGCATATAATGTGCAAGAATCTCATAATGACAATTTAAATACTCCTGCATATTCAGATAGTTATTGGGTTATGTATGATTATAACCGCGGTTACCATGATAACATTGAAGCATCAGGAATAATGGATATTTTTAGATTGCCAAAATTTGCGTATTACTTTTATCAAAGTCAACAAAGTGCGGAGCAAAATAAGATACTAAAAATTGCAACTTATTGGAACCAAGATTCTCCTACAGACGTAACAATTTTTTCTAATGTAGATGAGGTAAAGTTATATGTAAACAATAAATTAATTGCAACTCAAAAACCAGACGTAAATAATATTTCTACTAATTTAAAACACCCACCTTTTACGTTTAAGTTAAATTCGTTTACACCCGGTAAGCTTGTAGCTAAAGGGTTTATTAACGGTAAACAAGTGGCCGAAGATGTAGTGAAAACTCCAGAGTCGGCTACTAAACTAAAGGTTTGGGTAGATGAAAGCGGAAAACCTGCTACCGCAAATGTAAACGATGTATTGTTTGTTTACATAGCTGCAGTAGATAAAAACGGTACTATAGATCCTAATTTTAAAGGAGAAATTGCCGTTAATTTGGGTAATGGCTTAGAGTTAGTAAATGTTGGTGCTGTTATTGCCGAAGCAGGTATTGCTACAGCAGTAGTAAGAGTTGGTAATGTACCTGGAACCGTACCAATTAAAGTAACCTCTGATAGTTTGCAAACCACTTACAATTTTAAGATAAAATAGACTGTTTGGGGAACAATCTGTTAACAAAAGACAGTTTCTATGGGCTTTAAAACCTAATAGAGGCTGTTTTTTTTTGTAGAAGTTTAAAGTTATTAAGGTTCTACTTATTTATAGTTGTTTTTTAAAGCCGTTTTCTGTTTTAAATAAACAAATTTTTAATCTTTTAACGTGTTTTATAGAACTTAAATATTATTAATGTATAATAATTTTAGAGTGTAAACAATTGTTTTTTAGGTGTTTATGTGTTGTTTTACGGTAAGATACATTTCTTTTACGCGTGTAGACAATACTATTGTATAGAATTATCAATTTTATAAAACATTTAACAAATTAATAGTAAATAATGAACAAGCATTCTAAAAATAATACAAGTCTTAGGTTAGCGCTACTTTTTATCTTAGTTACTTTTGTAACTAGTTTTAATTATGGGCAAGTAGGAGCATTAGACAAAGTACTATTTAAATTAGATATAGCTAAAGATGCAACACCAAATGTTTTAGCAAGAATTTTAAAGGCCGATAAATTACCAATATCAGAAATTAGTTTTGAAAAAGGTACATATCATTTTTATCCGGACCTAGGTTTAGAAAAATATGTACATATATCTAACCATAATGATGTAATTATAAAAACTGCTTTTCCTATCCAAAATTTTAAAAATTTAACAATAGATGGGCAAGGATCTACTTTTATTTTTCACGGAAGAATGATACCTTTTTTAATAGATAATTCTACAAATATTACAGTTAAAAATGTAACGGTAGACTGGGCAGTGCCCTTCCATAGTGAAGCTACTATAGTTGCTAATAATAAGGAAGAGCATACTTTTGATATTAAAATATCTGATGAGTATCCTTATGAAATTAGAAATCAGCAATTAATTTTTGTTAAAGAATATTATGAACATGATTTTGGACAAGCAATTTTGTTTGACCCAAAACGCAAAGCAATTTCTTTTAATACAGAAGCGTATACTTCTTTGGCATTGTATAAAAAGGTAAGTGTAAGTAGAAATTTAGATAAAATAAACTATAAATATCCTACAGATAAGTTAGATCCAGATAAAAGAATTATTAGTCGTGAGTCTAATTTAATTTTTAAAGAAATAAAACCGGGTATTGTACGCATTTACAACCATAGAAAGAAACTGCCAGAGGTTGGTAAAATTATAGTTAGTAAAGGAGAACAACAGCATAATAGATTAGCACCAGCATTTAGAGTGTCTAACGTTATCGGTTTTTTTGCTACTAATGTAAATGTACACCACGCTGGTGGTATGGGGTTAATTGCAGAAAACTCAGAAAACTTAATTTTAGATGGTTTTAATGTAACAGCTTCTAACGGGCGTATGGTATCTACAAGTGCAGATGCTACACATTTTGTAGGTTGTAGAGGTAAAGTGGTATTAAAAAATTCTACTTTTTCTAATCAGTTAGATGATGCTACAAATGTACACGGTACGTACCAAATTGTACAGGATATTAAAGATGAATATACTTTGGGTATTAGAATGGGACATTTTCAGCAGCAAGGTTTTGTAATAGGTAGAGCTAATGATAAAATAGGTTTTTTACGTTTAAGTAATTCTTTTTTCCCTTATGCAGAAAATTCTATAAAGAGTATTCAAAAAATAAATAGTAGGTATCAAATTATCACTTTTAATAAAAAATTACCAGAAAATCTTAACGTAGGAGATTTAATAGAAAATTTAGATGCGTATCCAGAGTTAACAGTAGAAAACTGTACAATAAAAAATAACAGAGCACGTGGTTTATTAATATCTACACCTAAAAAAACAGTTATAAAAAATAACTTTTTTAGTACAGAAATGGAAGCTGTTTTAATTCCTGTAGAAAGCGGACATTGGTATGAGTCTGGCAGTGCTAGTGATTTGTTAATTACAGGAAACACTTTTCAAGATTGCCAACACAGTGGTTTTAATAGAGGAGTAATTAGGTTTGATACAGATGATGATAACGCTAATATTGCTTTTAAAAATGTAACCATAGAAAACAATACTTTTAACCAGTTTGATAATTTAATACTTCAGGTTAAAAATACAGATGGGTTGTTGTTTACAAAAAACATAATTACCAATTCCGGTACTTTTCCTCAGTTGCACACAAATAATCCTGCAATACGTATAAGTCATTCAAAAAACATTCAGTTTAAAAAAAATATTTACAAGGGTAAAGCATCTAAAATATTAGAAACAGATGCATCTGTAGGTAAATTAACATTTAAATAAGTAGTAACTAAAACAAAAAAAATATGAAGTAAAAATGCATTGATAATAAAACTAACAAAACTAAAAAACTAAACTTAAAGGAAATGAAAAACAAAACAAAAACAATAAAACCAAGTAAGGCTTTTGGTTTAAAAATACTACCAACGGTATTGTTGTTGTTCTTCACATTTACAGCAATTGCACAAAATATTGAGGTAAAAGGAACAATTACAAGTTCTGATGATGGCTTACCAATTGCAGGAGTATCTGTAGTAGAAAAAGGAACTACTAATGGTGTAGCAGCAGATTTTGATGGTAATTATGTTATAAATACTAAAATAGGAGCCATTTTAGAATTTAGTTTTATAGGTATGGAGCCAAAATCTATAAAGGTAACCAGCAGTAAATTAAACGTTGTTTTAGACACAGATTTAGAAACTTTAGATGAAGTAGTTGTTATTGGCTACGGTACTGTTAAAAAGAAAGAACTTACTGGTGCTGTAGCACAAATAAAATCAGAAGCGGTAGAACAATTTATAACACCAGATTTAGCTTCTGCTTTACAAGGCCAAGTAGCAGGTGTTAATATTACTGCAAACTCTGGGGAACCAGGAGAACAGTCTAGCATACAAATTAGAGGTATAACATCTTTATCTGGTAGTAATACACCATTATTTGTAGTAGATGGTATACCACAACAAGGAGACCCTAGGTTAAGTGCTAATGAAATAGAAACTATAGATGTACTTAAAGATGCCGCTTCTGCCGCTGTTTACGGTACACGTGGTGCTGCAGGTGTAATATTAATTACAACTAAAAAAGGTAAAGAAGGTGCAATGCGTGTAGAGTTTAATCACTCTTACGGAATACAAGATTTAGGTAAAAACATACCGTTACTTAACACTAAAGAACAGGTGTATTTTGAAACTCAAATAAAAAGATACTATCCGCAAGCTTTTGATCCGGGACCAAACAGACCAGAATGGTTAAATAATGATAACGATTTAAGAGATATTGTATTAATAAATAATACAGAAAGTAAAACATACAATTTAAATATCTCTGGCGGTACAGATAAGTTTACGTACAACGTAGTAGGTGGTTATTTTGATGCCGATGGTGTTTTGGTAGGATCTTCTTTTAAAAGGTACAATGGTAGAGCAAATACTACATACAATACAAAAAACTGGAAAATAGATACAAGTATTGGTTACATTTTAGAGGACCGTAACAGAGCAACAAATAGTTTGTTAACCAATGCAATACGTTACAAACCCTATTTTCCTATAATAGATAGGGACTCTGATGTATTTTTTACAGAATCTGGACAAGGTGGTGTAGAAACACCGTTAAATACACTTGCACAAAACCTTAAAAGAAAGGATAACCAAAAAACAGATAAAATAAATGTAAGCTTAAGTGTAAACAGAAGAATTACAGACGAATTAGATTTTACTACTAGAATTGGTGCCAATATAAATAACTCTGTAAGAAACATTTTTAGACCTAGGTTTGAACTTTTTGATGTTACTACAGAGACTTCAGAAGTAGACCCATTAAAAAGTGGTGTATCTGCAGAATCATCTAGATTAAGCGTTTTTAGTTGGGATGGTAGTTTAAACTATAAAAAATCTTTTGGAGATCATACCGTAACTGCACTTGCAAGTACTTCTTTTGATGAAAGAAATTTTCAATCTTTTTTAGCATCAAGAAACGGTGTTATTTCTAATGAAGTAGAAGTTATAAATAACGCTGGGCAAGATCCATTAGCAGAATCTGGTATTAATTATGTTAGAAAAAACATAGGTTTAATAGGAAGGGTACAATACAATTACAAGGGCAAATACTTATTATCTGGTTTAATAAGACGAGATGGGTCTAGTAAGTTTGGAGAAAATTACCGTTGGGGTAACTTTCCTTCTATTTCTGGTGCTTGGAACGTTTCTAGTGAAAATTTTTGGAAATCTTTAAAGGCAACAGTTAACAATTTTAAAATAAGAGCCAGTCACGGTACCGTTGGTAATGATAGTTTTAACGATTACCAATTTGCATCTGTAATAGCAGGTGAAAGAGACTATATTTTTGATCCTAATGATGCGGTTGTAAACTTAGGTTCTGCTGTAGTTGCTTACTCTAATCCTCAAGTAAAGTGGGAAACATCAATATCAGACAATATTGGTATAGATTTAGGTTTCTTTAAAAATAAATTTACCTTATCTGCAGATTATTACGTTACAAAAAAGGAAGATATGTTGTTTCCTGTTAGGTTACCTGGTTCTACAGGTGTAGTATCTGGTCAACCACAAAATGTAATTTTAAATATTGGTAATATGACCAATAAAGGTTTAGAAATAGGAGCACAGTACAATGAGAAGATAGGAAAAAGTAAAATTACTATTGGCGCTACATTTACTAAAAACTCTAATGAAATTACACATATTGTAGATGGTGTAGATATTATTTACAATTCTAATTCACAAGTATTACTATCTCCAGTAACCGTTTTTAAGGTGGGTAGAGAAGCTGCCTCTTTTTGGCTGCACCAAACACAAGGAACTATTAAAACCGAAGAGCAATTATTGGCCTACCAAGAATTAGACGCTAATGCTAGACTGGGAGATTTAATTTACACAGACCAAAAAACTGTAGATACAGATAATGATGGTATTGCAGATGCTGGTGATGGCAAAATTACAGATGATGACAGAGTGTACTCTGGTAGTGGATTACCAGATTTTGAAGCTGGTTTAAATTTAACTTGGGCTTATAAAAACTTTGATTTTTCAATGAACTGGTATGCTTCTGTAGGTGCAGAAATTATTAACGGTACCAAAGCAGATGCTTTTACAAGAGGGCGTCATAGAGATTTGTATAATATGTGGACACCAGACAACCCTACGTCTAATATTCCTTTTTATATAGATCGTAATGGTAGGCACCCAAATTATGATGGTGATACAGATTTATGGGTAGAAAACGGAGATTATTTAAGACTAAAACAAGTTTCTTTAGGCTATAGCTTAGATAAAGATATGCTAATGAAAAATGGAATTTCTAAATTAAGACTTTATTTTTCTGCGCAAAACCCATTAACAATTACTGGTTATGATGGTTATGACCCCGAGGTAGGTGGGGGCAATGTAGCACAAAGAGGACTAGATTTATCTAGGTTTCCTTTAACGTCTTTGTATTCACTTGGTATTAATATAAGCTTCTAAACACAATATTATGAAAAAATATATAATTATAATCGTATTAATTGCGGCAGGACTTTTTCAATCTTGCTCAAATTACCTAGAAGAAACCAACCCTAACTTTTTGTCTTCAGATACTTATTGGAGAACATTAGAGGAATCAGAATCTAACCTAACATCAATATATGGCGGTATGTTAGATCATTATATATTAGATTTAGAAGAAGAGTTTTACCGTACAGATTTGGCACATCCAGGACCAAGAAACAACCCAACAGGAGCATATTTACCTTGGTACCAACACCGTTTAACTTTTGATAATCTTGTAGTGCAAAAACGTTGGGATTCTAAATACCGTATAATTTGGAGAGCTAACCAAGTTATAGAGGGTTTAAATTCTATGACAGATGATTTAAAGTCTAAACAAAGATGGACAGAACAAATGGCACAAGCGCGTTTTTTTAGAGGTTTAATGCATTTTTACCTGCACTCAACTTTTAATGAAGGAAAAATAATAATAAGAGAATCTGTTCCAAAATCTACGGCAGACTACTCTAAGCCTTTATCTACATCTGAAGAAGTAATAGCTTTTTTTACAGAAGATTTAGAATATGCCTACAATAATTTACCATTACAAATGGAGCCTAAATCTAGAGTAGATGCAGGTGCCGCAGCTACTATTTTAGGTACTAGTTATTTGTATAGAGGTGAGTATGACAAAGCCAGTACTTATTTTAATGATATTATTAATAATGTTAGAGGAGATTATGGGTATGAGTTAGAACAAGATGTATCTAAAATGTTTACAACAGCAGGTGAGTTTAACTCAGAGTCTATTTTTGAAATTAACTATGCTAATGACCAACAATTAGAAGATGGCTTTTTTGATGAAGAGTCTTTTGCAAACAGACTGGCTCGTAGATGTGCGCCAACTGCAAAACACGCAGAAGAAAAATTAGCAATAGGTGGACAAGCGCAGTTATTGCCATCTGCTTGGCTAACGTATGAGTATACTACAGAACCTATGGATACCCAAGATCCTAGAAATTATATAGATGGTGATATTACCGGGGAATTAAGAACTATACCATTAAGAGCAGCACAAACTATTGCTGTTGTTAATGATGAAATTTCTGAGTATTACAAATATACAGCACCACAAACTACAACGTTTGGTAACACAAGATTTTCTAATTATAAAAAATATACCAACCATATTGGGCATATAACCGAGTTTGAAACCTCTACATCTCCTTGGAAATCTGGAAGAAATGTAGTTGTTAATCGTCTCTCTGGCGTGTATTTAATGCAAGCCGAATGCTTTTTACAAGCCGGTAATGTAAGTGGAGCCTTAAAACTAATAAACCAAATACGTAGTCGTTGGGGATTGCAATTGTTAGGTATTCCAGATGGTAGCGCACACGATTTTGATGGTGTTACGTATTCATCATCATCTTTAATGGAGCATTTAATGTATAAAGAATATCCACTAGAGCTTTCCTTAGAAGGGTTTTCTACAAGAACTATAGATTTACGTCGTTGGGGAGTTACGTTAGAAAGATTTCAAGATTTAAGCACGCAAGTATTTTCTGTAGCAGATTATACGTATACTAGAACTAATGGAAAAGAGGGTGTGCGTAAGCAAAGCTTGTTACAAAAAGGGAATGGTCCTAAAAAGTTTTCTGAGTATATAGATGCAGCAGCAGCTTGGTCTGCTGGGCAAACGGGTTATTTTGATATTCCTCAAGGAGAAAGGTTAAATAACAATAGAATTGATGATTAATTTTTAAAACATAAATTAATGAAAAATATACAAAAAATAGTAAAAATTACTCTGTTACTAATGTTTTTTTGCTTGGCATTTAGCTGTTCAGAAGAAGATGATTATGAACCACCATACGGAGACTTTTCTAGTTTAACAGTTTGGACCTCTTTTGATCTTGATGAAGATGAACAAGAAAAAAGAGTTATCGGTTTAAATAAGTACGTTGCGTTTAACGACCTCTCTAGGGGCTTAGTTAGCCATCAATGGGAAATAGAAGACGGTATGCACTTTATAAGTGGTAATTTTACCGCTGCAGATACTTTAAATTATGCGCGTTTTATAAAACCCAACGCAGGTAAAATATCTACAGATAATTTAGTTTACGTATTATTTACAGAACTTGGAGAAAAAGATATAAAACTTGTAAATATCTTTAAAGACTCTGTGGCAGAATCTGTTAAAAGTGGTGATGTCTGGAAAGTAGATAAAACCATAACAGTTACAGTTTTAGAAGAGTAAATTACAAGAATTCCGTTTTAGTTTTATAGTAAAGTGGAATTCTTTTTTTTATGCCCCACAAATAAGTTTATTTAAAATTAGAACAATCACTTTATGAAAAAAATACTTAACCTAACAGTACTATTTCTTATACTAGTAAGCTTTAGTTGTAAAGAAAAACCTAAAGAAACCAAAGTCGTTGCAACTGCAGAAAAGGAAAATACTAAGCCCAATATTGTTGTCATTTATTTAGATGATTTAGGATACGGTGATATTAGTTCTTATGGAGCAACAGAATTAAACACCCCAAATATAGACGCCTTAGCCTCTGGAGGCTTAAAGTTTACAAATGGTTATGCAACTTCTGCAACCTGTACACCTAGTAGGTATGCGTTGCTAACAGGTGTGTATCCTTGGCGCAATAAAGATGCTAAAATACTGCCTGGTACAGCACCATTATTAATTAGTACAGAACAACAAACATTACCTAAAATGCTTAAAAGCCAAGGGTACCAAACTGCAATTGTTGGCAAGTGGCATTTAGGTTTGGGAACAGGAAATGTAAATTGGAATGAGCGTGTTTCTCCAGGTCCTAATGAGGTTGGTTTTGATGATGCTTATATACTTGCTGCAACGCAAGACCGCGTACCAACGGTATACATAGACAATGGTAATGTTGTAGGCTTAGATCCTAATGATCCTATAGAGGTAAACTATAAAACTAATTTTGTGGGCGAACCAACTGCTGTAGATAACCCAGAAATGGTAGATATGAAATGGCATCACGGGCATAACAATAGTATTGTAAATGGTATTGGTAGAATTGGGTATATGAAAGGTGGTGAGGCTGCTAAATGGAGTGATGTAGATATGGCAGATCATTTTTTAGCTAAAGCTAAGGACTATGTAAAAACACATAAAAACGCTCCGTTCTTTTTATATTATGCAATGCAACAGCCACACGTACCACGTACTCCGCACCCAAGGTTTGCAGGTAAATCTGGTTTAGGCCCAAGAGGTGATGTTATTTTAGAAGCAGATTGGTGTATTGGCGAGTTTGTAAAAACATTAAAGGAAGAAGGTATTTTAGAGAATACTTTAATAGTTTTCTCTAGTGATAATGGTCCAGTTTTAAACGATGGGTATCATGATGATGCTGTAGAGAAACTAGGAAATCACGATCCTAAAGGAGGCTTAAGAGGTGGTAAGTACAGTTTGTTTGAGGCTGGTACACGTGTTCCTTTTATAACGTATTGGAAAAATCATATTACGCCTGGGGAATCTGACGCTATTGTGTGCCAAGTAGATTTATTAGCTTCTATAGCAAATTTAGTAGGTACACAAGAAAGTTCTACAGATAGTAAAAATATTTTAAAAACATTTTTGGGTGAAGAAAAAACGGGAAGAGATAATTTAATTATAGAGGCAACCTCAAGAACAGCATTACGCAGTGGAGATTGGTTAATGATACCGCCTTACAAAGGCAAAGCATACCAAGAAAAAGTAGATATAGAAACAGGTAGTAGTCCAGATTTTCAGTTGTATAATTTAAAAGAAGATAAGGCACAACAAAATAATCTGGCAAAAGCTAAACCAGAAAAGTTACGGGAAATGATTACTGAGTTTGAGGCTATACGTGGTAAAAACTACAATAATATTCAGCAACTAAAACTTAGATAATTACAATAAACTTATTAAATTTTAATAAAATGAAATTGAATAAATTAAGCTATTCTAGTTTTGTTTTTGTGGCAACATTGCTTTTATTTTTAGCTTGTAAAGAGACCAAAAAGGAAGCCATATCTGCAGTTAATACAAACAAAAAAGAAAAAGTAAAACAAAGACCTAATATAATTTATATTCTTGCAGATGATTTAGGTTATGGTGACTTAAGTAGTTACGGTCAGGTAAATTTTAAAACACCAAACATAGATGCACTTGCTGCAAACGGAATAAAATTTACACAACATTATACAGGTTCTGCGGTTTGCGCACCGTCTAGATCTTCTTTAATGACAGGTCTGCATACTGGGCACACACCAATTAGAGGCAACAGAGAATTAAAGGATCAAGAAGGGCAGGAGCCCATACCAGCTTCTAGTGTTACTATAGCAGAAGTGTTAAAAGAAGCAGGCTATGTAAATGGAGCTTTTGGTAAATGGGGTTTGGGTTATATTGGTTCTACTGGAGATCCAACAAACCAAGGTTTTGATGAATTTTATGGTTACAATTGTCAAAGACAAGCACACCGTTATTACCCAACGCATTTATGGAAAAATGATAAAAAAGTGCTTTTAAAGGGTAATGATTATACCAATACCGTGACCTACGCACCAGATCTTATACAAGATGAAACTTTAAAGTTTATAGAAAAGAATAAGGATACAACTTTTTTTGTTTATGTACCACTGGTCCTTCCACACGCAGAGCTAATGGCACCTAAAGATTCTATTTTTAAAAAGTATGATGGTAAGTTTAAAGAAGTACCGCATACCACTAAAGAACGTTATACATCAGACTACGGACCACATATTAACCCAACAGAATATAGTTCTCAAAACAAACCATATGCAATGTATGCATCTATGGTAGATAGGTTAGATGTGTATGTAGGGCAAATTGTTGCAAAGGTTAAAGAATTAGGCATTGCAGATAATACTATTATAATGTTTGCTAGTGATAATGGTCCACATAAAGAAGGTGGCGCAAACCCTGCATATTTTAATAGTGGAGGCGGATTAAGAGGAGAAAAAAGAGATTTGTATGAGGGTGGTATACGTACACCATTTATAACAGTATGGCCTAACAAAATTAAAGCAGGTACAACCACAAATATGGTATCTGCTTTTTGGGATATTTTACCAACCGTAGCAGATATTACAGAAACTATAATTCCGGCTGAGGTAGATGGTGTTTCTTTAGTGCCAACATTATTAAACCAAGGAGAGCAAAAACAACATAAGTATTTGTATTGGGAATTTAATATACAAAAAGGGAGAAAAGCAGTAAGAAAAGGCGATTGGAAAGGTGTATGGTATAAAATAAATGCAGAAAAGCAAGGTAAGTTTGAGCTGTATAATTTAGCTACAGACCCTAAAGAAGAATACAATGTTGCTTCTACAAACTTAAATATAGTAGCAGAGTTAAAACAAATAATGAAAGATTCTCATACAGAGTCTAAGTTATTTCCGTTTAAGTAAACTTACTATTTTACTACATATAAAAGTCGTGCTACAAAGCACGACTTTTTGTATTTACAGCACTAAGTTTTTTTAGGACGATTCTCTAACAATAAGCTTAGCCTCTAATATCTTTTTATTTAATTGCTGTGTAGTTGTTTTTTGGTCAGCATATTCTAAAAAGGTTTGTGCAGCAATTTTGCCAATTTCAGCACTGTGTTGGTCTATTGTGGTAATAGTTGGTGTAACCATTGTGGTAAAGGGTTCGTTACCAAAACCAACAAGCGCAATAGTTTTAGGTACCGCTATTTTTTCTTCTTTTAAAACTTGCAAAGCACCCAATGCAGCATAATCACTAGCAGCATATACAGCATCTGGTGGGTTTTTAAGCGCTAACAATTTTTTCATTTGTGCTCTACCATCTTCAATAGTAAGGTTGCTTTCACTTACATAATCATCAAACAAAGTAAGCTTGTGTTTTTGCAACGCATCAATATAACCTCTAATTCTGTTATTAAAAATACGTGTGTGTTTAAATCCGCCTATATGAGCAATATTTTTACGACCTTCTTGTACCAAGTGGTTCACAATCATATGGCTACTATCATAATCGTTAATACCAATATAATCTACATTTAGGTTGTTTTCACCTCTATCAAACAAAATAAGTGGTATACCTTTAGACTTAATTTTTTCAAAGTAATTTAAATCTATAGTTTCATTTGCCATAGATGCTATAATGCCATCTACTTGCGTAAAAAGTAAGGTGTCTATATTGTTACATTCTTTAGTGTAAGACTCGTTAGACTGTGTTACAATAACGTTATAGCCTTTACTGTTTAAAACCTCTTCTATATTTTGTAAAACCGATGAAAAATAAGAGCTACTTGTGCTTGGTACCATAACACCCACCAAGTTGCTTTTACCACTACGCAAAGCACTAGCAAGGTTATTTGGTTGGTAATCTAAATCTTTAGCTATTTTTTTTACAGCCTCTTTTGTCTTTTTGCTAATTCTAGAATCGTTACGTAAAGCCTTACTAACAGCAGCCGTAGATATATTTAATTTACCGGCAATATCTTTAAGGGTGGTTTTTTTGTTTGACAATTTTTAATATATTTGCTTAATCGATTAACCAAAAGTATTGAAAATACACTTATAATCAAAGCTATAGTTGTTTACAACGCGGTTTTGATTTTATTTTACCCCAATGCTTAATCGATTAACCAATTGCCAAACTTTTAAAAGTATAAAAATGAGTAAAGTAGTCACCTTTGGAGAAATTATGTTGCGTTTGTCTACGCAAAGACATTTGCGTTTTTCACAAGCAAATAATTTTACAGCTACCTATGGCGGCGGAGAGTTTAATGTAGCTGTATCTATAGCTAACTACGGTTTAGAGGTCGAGTTTGTTACACGCTTACCAGATAATGACTTAGGCCAAACGGCCCTAATGGAAATAAAAAAACGTAATGTACAAGCTAAAAATATTGCTTTTGGTGGTGATAGGTTAGGGGTGTATTTTTTAGAAACCGGTGCAGGTACAAGAGGTAGTAAGGTGGTGTATGATAGGGCTAATAGTGCAATGGCAACTATAACTCCTGGTACTATAAATTGGGAGGAAGTTTTTAAAGACGCTACCGTTTTTCATTGGAGTGGTGTAACGCCAGCAGTATCGCAAACGGCAGCAGATGTGTGTTTAGAGGCTGTAAAAGCTGCTAGTAAAATGGGAGTTTTTATAACATCAGACCTTAATTATAGAGCAAAATTGTGGCAATATGGTAAAGAACCAAAAGATATTATGCCAGAGCTATTATCTTACAGCAATGTAATTTTGGGAGATTTAGACACCGCATTTTTTATGTCGGGATTGGCACAAGAAAATCCAGATTACAATAACAAAGAGTCCTTACCAAGCTTGTATAATAAATTATTTACATTGTATCCTAATTTAGAAAAAGTAGCTACAACATTACGCTACTCTATAAGCGCATCTCACCAGCAAATTGGTGGTATTTTGTATGATAATGGAGAGCTTTATAGCGCCGCAATTAAAGATGTTACGCCTGTTGTAGACAGGGTAGGTAGTGGAGATGCTTTTATGGGAGGTTTAATTTATGGCTTATTAAATAAAGAATATAACGCACAACAAGCAGTAGATTTTGCAGTGGCAGCCTGTTGTTTAAAACATACTGTATCCGGAGATATTAATTTGGTTACTGTAGATGAAGTAGAAAAATTAATGAGTGGCGATGCCTCTGGTAAAGTAGCACGCTAACACTTTAAAATAATAAAAACACAGCATACAATTATGGCACAATATAGCAGAATAGAAGTTTTTAATATAATGAATGAAACCGGTTTGGTACCCTTATTTTACCATTCTGATGTAGATTTAGCAAAAAACATTTTAAAAGCTTGTTACAATGGAGGCGCACGTTTAATGGAATTTACCGCACGCGGCGATTTTGCTTTTGAAGTATTTTCTGAGTTAAACAAATACGCCATAAAAGAATTGCCAGGTATGGTACTAGGTGTAGGCTCTGTAACAGATGCAGCAGCAGCCTCTTTGTATATGCAAATGGGAGCCAATTTTATAGTAACACCTTCTTTTAGAGAAGACATTGCCATAGCGTGTAACAGGCGTAAAGTGATGTGGTCTCCTGGATGTGGTTCTTTAAAAGAAATAAACACTGCAGAAGAGTTGGGCTGTGAGGTAGTAAAACTATTTCCTGGTGCAACCTACGGAGCAGATTTTGTAAAAGCTATAAAAGGCCCACAACCGTGGACAAACGTAATGCCAACAGGTGGTGTAACCACAGAAGAAAATAATTTAGCAGCTTGGTTTAATGCAGGTGTTACTTGCGTTGGTATAGGCTCTAAATTAATAAGTAAAGACATTATAGCTAATAAAGATTATAAAGGTTTAGAAGCTACCGTAAAACAAACTATAGCAGTAATAAAAAAGCTAAAGAAAAAATAAATTATCCCATTTTAGGGCTATACTAAACACAAACCATAAAACCATACTTGTAGTAAAGTATGGTTTTTTTTATCCTTAAAAGTTAAAAGTATTTTACATTTTAAGTTACAATAGCTGCCATTTATAAACTATTTTAATACAATTACACATATCTGTATTTGTACTACAAAAAATGTTTTTATATTGTAAGAAAATTAAGCGATAAAAGTAAAAATGTGCGTTTATTACACCAATATGGGTGAATAAACGCAATGATTTGCGTTTATATGTAGTTAGCTACTATATCAAAAAACGCAAACTGATAAATTAAAAATGGAGGAATTTAAAGTTCTTAATGGGAAAGGTTATGATTGGAAAACATTCATTTATATAATGCAAGACAATGAAGGTTGTAAGTTTGGCATCACTAACAATATTGAGCGTAGACAAAAACAATATAAAAAAGAACGCCCTTCATTAAAGTTAAAATATTGTAAACCATTAGAAAATAGAAATATTGCTAGACTGATAGAATATAATATGAGAATTAAATTCCCTATTATAAGTGGTCGAGAAACAACAAGTGCAACTCTAATTGAACTAATTGATTTTATTGAATCATCTAACACTAATCTAGATGAGGCTATGCTTGAGTTAAATAACATCTCAGAAATAAAAATCAATAAACATAACCCTGTAACACTTCAAACTGACAAATCGTATTCACTTGATGACAAAAGAATAAAGCATCCAAACGCTTATATGAAATGGACAAAAGATGATGACAACAAACTGGAGTCTCTTTTTTGTCAAGGAAAATCTATTAAAGAATTATGTGAAATTTTTGAACGTAATAATGGAGCTATAAGGTCAAGGATAAAAAAACTAGAACTAAAAGAAAAATACAGTAGCTAACAATGTATAAAAAACATAGGGCATTTGTGCTAAGCCGAAAAGTCTGTGTTTATTCGCAAAGTCGCCAAATATAAAATTTGGCGTTTACTAAAAATGATAAAAGCAAAATATTTATATTTGGCTTAGTACAAACTCGGAACGTATTGCTTATCATCGCCCTACGTTTCTTATACGAGACGTTGTAATGCATAATGACATAACACAGTCCTGAATGAAAAACCTATCCGTTTTAATAATTACTTTTCTTGCTTTTGGATGTCACGGACAGAACCGAATGTTCGAGAAAGAAGAGAAAAAGGCGACGGAATTTATGGAATCCAAAATAGTGGAAATCTATAACGACCAGTTCAAAACAGAATTCATCGGAACTTGGCACGAGTTTGGAAAAATTTATGGGTTTATATTTTATATCATTGAAAATAATGACTATCCTATTGCAGTCGAATACAATCTTGGAAAACAAGAGCCTTTTGAGTTTGACAAACAAGGATTTGAAAAAGAATATGAGGCAATTAAAGTAAAAATCAAAGCTTCCAAAAAACTTGAAAAGGATATACGAGTTTATTTTCCAAACGCAAGAGCGATTGCAAATCGGATTGCAAATCGTGATGGAACTTATCGTTGGGTAAATAATATTTACACTGCTCAACCATTAGATAAGGAAAAAGAAAAAACATTCACGGAATTAAATAAATTATGTAGTTCATTGACAAATAAGTTAATTGAGGAAAAATCATTTTATAACTTCTACTTCCCAAAAGAAATAGATAGAACGGAATATACTGGCAATCGATTTTCTTTCTTCGAGTTCGATAATTTTAGCCAAAAGCACATATACCATTATCGAGTTGACTACATAAAAAGTGGAGAACAATTCGAGATATCAAATCAAAAGCTTTATGATAACTTAAAAGAGGAACAATCAGAAAAACTAAAGGACTCAATTGAGAAATGGAAAAATGAAAACGGATTTGAGAACTGGGAAATATCATTACTCACCGAAAGTAGTATTGATAGAGACCTTGATTTTAAGAAGTTTATGTTAGGCTTAAACGGAGAGAAAAAATTCGGATTTATAAATATAGAAACGGAAGAATTAAAATTTGTAGAATAAAATTACGCATTACAACAATGCCTATAATTAATACGGGTTTTAGGCTTTAAGCTAAGGTCTGCCTATATTTAGAGTGTCCGCCAAATCTTTTGGATTTGGCTTTTTAAATAGAAAAAATAAAAACAAAATATAAAAATTCGGCTCTGTGTTAATCCAAAAAGTTTGTGTCTTTTTGCACGATACGTTTCATACACAAACCGTTAGGCTGCATTGAATCACTTAAAAACCGTAAAACCATCTTCACTAATTCTGCTCGCCTCTTTTAGTATTAAATCGGAAAGCGAAATTGAAGTTTTTTTATAATATATTCTATTTGCTAACGCCCTTGTAATAGTAATTTCATTAAAGCTTTCAAATGATTCGCCATAACGATATTTACCATCTCTGATTCGATAAAAACCATCTTTTTGTATGTGGGAGGCAACTGTCGAATAAGATTGAATCGTATCAGAATCAAAGCTATCATACAGTTCCTTTAAATTTGTATAAAAAGCGTGGACCTTGATTAAGCTATTATACTCAGATTTTGACTGATTTTCTAAATCAATTTTTACGCCTTTTAATATATATATTCTTATTTCTCTTTTCATAACATATTCACAATTTAATAGAATATATCGATATATTCTACCGTAAATAGAATAAAAATAGGATATCTTATTAATATAGTAGTAATTTATGCTATATATTCCAAAATATTGTTGATAACAAAATACGTAAACACTTAATAGTTAGATGATTATGTGTTAATTTTGGTTTGCAGAAAACACGTAATATATGATTTCAAAAGAAAAAAGGAAGATGATAAAAAAATATCAGTTTGAGACTAAACGCTGGCAAAGACAAATTCTTATCACGGTTATCTCAATATCTGTTATTAATTGTTTTCTTCTTTCTATCTTTTTCTTTGGTTCGGTTCTGCCAACGTCGGTAGCGTCACCTTACTTTATTTTTACAATAATCACTTTAATTTCATCACCTTCTATATATTATCTAAGATTCTGTATTCGAGAATATAGAATAAGCAACGCTTGTAGAAATTCTCTCAAACTGAATAATTTTGTCATCAGAAAAGATGAAACTAAATTACCTAGAACAAACGCAGTCTAACAATGTATATAAAAAATAGGGCTTTTATGCTAACTCGAAAGTTTTGTGTTTACTTACAAAGACGCCAAATATAAAATTTGGCATTTAAACGAAAAATAAAAGTAAAACGTTTATATTTAACTAAGTGATAAACCGAAACGAAAGTGCTTGTTTACTGCGCTACGTTTCTTATACTAACCGTTATGCATAATACCTCAAAACAGTAGAATTCAATGAAAAACCTAAATGGCACTTGGTTAAAAATTAAAACGGGAGATGGTTACTATCAGCTTGAATTTAATAATGACTAAATTGTACATTTTGAACTGTTTTATGGATCTTTCTTTAAAGTAATTTAATTGAATACAGCATTAGTTATTAGCCAATACTATAGAAATTCCCATAAGTATAAACGCAATACCGCTTAGCCTGTTTAACCACAAATTAAAATTTGGGTTATTATTAATTTTCTGTGTAAAACTACTTGCAAAAAATGTTAGTGCTACGTACCAAATTGTACCTAGTATGGCAAAAGTTGTACCTAGTATTATAAACGGTAATGGATTTTTAATTTGTGTTGGGTTTATAAACTGAGGAAAAAAAGCTAAAATAAATAATGCAACTTTTGGGTTTAATGTGTTTGTGATAAAGCCAGACCAAAAATCACTTTTTTGTTTCTTTGGCTTCTTATGTTCTTCAAGTTTTAATGCTTTATTACTGTTTTTTAGTTTGGTAATTCCTAAAAATAGTAAATAAATAAAACCAGCATATTTTATTGTAGTAAAAGCATAATTAGTCTTAGATAACAATACAGATAATCCCAAAGCTGCAAAAATGGTATGTACTAAAATTCCAGTATTTATGCCTAATGTAGCGCGTATTCCAGACTTTTTACCTTGAGTAATAGATTTGTTTAGTACAAAAATAGTATCTAAGCCAGGGGTTGCTATAAAAATAAAAGCAGTAAATAAAAATGTTATAAAATTTTCTACACCCATTATTTCTTCAATTTTAATAATTAAATTAATTTCTAATGCAAAAGAACTATTATGCTGTAGACTATAAAATACTTATTTTTGGTTTATTAATGCATAAAACGCATTAGATATGACAATTCAGCAAATAAAATACTTTTTAGTACTCTCTAACGAACTCCATTTTTGGAGAACGGCAGAGAAGGTGTTTATATCTCAGTCGGCACTAAGTAGGCAAATACAGTCCTTAGAAGAAGAAATGGGCCTGCAACTTTTTGAAAGAGACAAAAGAAATGTAAAGCTTACAGATGCTGGCAAGTTTTTACAAGCAAAATGGTCTGTTTTAATTAATGATTTTGATCTTGTTACGCAGCAAGCTAAAAAAATAGATGAAGGCACCTCTGGTTTTGTGTCTATAAGTTACCCTGGTTCTATAGCATTTAAATTTTTGCCCAATTTTCTAGAGGCTTTAAATTTAAATTTGCCCAACTTAAAATTAGAACTAGTAGAACCAACAGATGAAAATCACGAGCAATTATTGCTAAATTATACTACAGATATAGCATTTAGTAGAGATAAAATAAAAAATACCAACATAGTTTCAATACAACTATTTTCAGAGCCAATAGCATTAGTTGTACCCAACAATCATTGGATAAATAAAAAATCTTTTAATGGTTTAAACGAGTTAAAAGATGAGCGGTTTATTATATCTGGTTTGCATAATAAAACTTTTTTTGCATCGCTTTTAAGAAACATTTTTGAGAAAAATAATTTTCAGCCCAAAACAATAATTGAGTCAGACTTTGGAGGTATGATTTTAAGTTTAGTATCTAAAGAACTTGGAGTATCCATTTTGCCTTCATCATTTAAATTTTCTAAATCTAAAAATGTTAGGTTTATAGATTTAGACGAGCAAATTTCTTTGTTTATCAATTTTAGAAAAAACGATCCTAATAAAATTATAAGCAAAGTTGTAGATTATGCCAAGTCTTTAGAATATTAATATCTTTTAATTACAATTACAGTAGATGATAAATATGGTTTGTTTTTCTTAGATTAAGTTACATTTTTTTTGAGTTGGTTATTCTATATTTTGATACAAATAAGCGCTAAACCCTTACAAATATAAATTACTACTTATTTTATTGCTTAGTTGTAGGTATTATTGATAGGAAATTAAATATCAATTCTAATGAAAAAAATTATAATACTTCCTGTAATGTTATTTTTTATAGGTTGTACAGCTCCTATTGATAAACAATATGATGATGCAAGTGAAACTGAAGATTTACTGGCAATTAGGAAAGAGATAACAGTTTATGATTATAAAGTACTTAAATGGCAGCTGGCATTTTTAAAGCAAAATAACCAAGATTTATCTGGTAAAAGATATTATGAAATGTTGACTACAGGTCAGCAAAGATGGAAAGATACATTAAAGATGCGCGAAGTTGTACTTGAAGAGAAAAAGCAACGAGAAGAAGAGGCTCGTATAAAACAAAAAATGCAGCTTTTTTGTAATACTAAATGGGGTATGTATTACTATAAACCAGATTATTTGGACGTTAATCCAGATGTTGTAGAATCTAATCCAGAATTAGCAGCAAAAGCCTTTAA
Organism: Cellulophaga omnivescoria; assembly: GCF_001999725.1. Lineage (GTDB taxonomy): Bacteria > Bacteroidota > Bacteroidia > Flavobacteriales > Flavobacteriaceae > Cellulophaga > Cellulophaga omnivescoria. The sequence goes on along the minus strand of NZ_MDDP01000014.1, from coordinate 21,031 downwards.
GTTAGACCCAAACAATAGTTGGATTATTTTTTATGAAGACGGAACGTGTGAAGTTAAATTTAATGATCCAGATAAAACAGCTATACAAAAATGGTCTTTTGTTGATGATGAAATTGTTTTTTCTTATGGATGGAAAGATGAAAAAGGTGTTTTGTCAAGAAATAAAACTAGGTTTAAAATTCTAGATTTAGAAGACGAAATTTTTAATGTAAGTGAGATTGAAGAATCTATTAATTTAGTTTTAAAGAGTACAATTAAGATGAGAAAAATTGAATAGTTGTTACGTATTAAACTAGAGTCATAACCTAACATTAGCAAATAAAATATACGTATATGAAAAAACTAATTGCGCTCTTTATATTGTTTGCTGTAAGTGCAGGCTTCTGTCAACCTCCAAATCTAGAGTTAAATCAATTTCCTCTTTCAACATATTTAGAGGCAGAAAAAAACTTTACTGGAGGTCAAATATTAAATTCTGATTACTATACCGTTTCAAATGATTTGGGACTGATTTCATTTATAAGAAAAGATAATTTAATTACAGATGTAGATGTAATAGCTAGATATGTTTATTTTAAAAAAGATAGTCTTATTCTTGAAATTATTAATGAATGGGATGTAGCCAATCACAACCAAAAATTGAATAATAAAAAGGACTTAGAGTTTAGAAAAAAGATGCTTAGTTTTTACCTAAAAGGAGAAAAAGCAATGATTGCTTCTATGGGTGATGGTAAGGCAGAAGGAAGTATTCCTTTAGAAATTAATGATAGCACTAGTTATTACAAAAGTACAGCGTGGAATTTAGAAAACACATTGGTTAAAATAAGTATTACTATGTCTAACATCTACAATAAAGCAAAAGGCGAGTTTCCTACGCACAAGGTTGTTGTGAGTATGAAAGCAACAAATATAACAGATAGGCCAACTTACGCAAAAAATGAGTTGATTAAAAGAGATAGAAAAGAAATTCCGCTTATTGAGCACCCTGTTACAGGTAATAAAGACCCCATTTACCCGGGTTGCGAAAACAGTGTTGACAAAGGAATTTGTTTGCGTAATAGTGTTAGAAAAAGAATACTTAAAGAATTAGAGCTTGAAGATGTAGTAATTAAAAATGCCACTTTAAAATTAAAATTTTTGATTACAACAGACGGTAGTGTAAAACCTTTTGCGAGTAATATAAAGTCTAATAATAGTAAATTAGAAGAAATAGGAATAAAAACAATTAATGAGCTACCAAGGATGACACCCGCTTATTCTAAAAGTATGGACCAAAATGTTACTATTGGTAGTAGTTTTTATTTGGTTATAAAAGAAGGTAAAATAGCTAACTTGGAGTAGTAAATTGGTTTTTTATTTAAAGTATAAAATACAAATTAGTAATAGTTTCTATAATTTATACTTATGTAATTGCAAATATGTACTGTACACTATCAAATATTAACTGCTGCTTTGTGCTTTAGGTAATTACATTTACTATTGTTTAAGTGTTTGGCGTTAATATAAGTAATACAACTTTAAAATATTTAATATGCAATTAGATAAACTCATTTTAGTATTAGTAATAACAATTACTTTGGGTATAGTTAAAACTCAAGCTCAAAAAATTTGGAAGGGAGATTTGGCAATAGAAAATTTAGAAGATTTTACTTCAGGGGAGTATACAGAAGTTGATGGTAATATTATTATTGAAGAGTACCAAGGTACAGATTTAACAGTGCTTACAAAACTTGAAAAGTGTTCTGGTAATATTGTTATAAGTGATAATAAGAAGTTAGAATCTTTAAAAGGCTTAGAGAATTTAAAAGCAGTGGGCGGTAGTTTTTCATTAATAAACAACCCTGAATTATATAGTTATTGCGCTCTTCAAAAAGAACTTGTTACAACAGGAATAAAAGGAGTAGAGATAACAAAAGGAATTATTGAAAAAATTGAAACCCAGGATAATGGCTATAACCCATCTATAATGAGTTTACAAAATAATAAATGTTCAGCAGTAAAATTTAGAGACTTCTGTTTCTCTTGTTAAAATTCTAACTCATGAAAAATAGTTTAATATTAGTATTAGCATATGTCGTATGTATATTTAATCTAAATGCTCAAGAGTCTGGTGTTTGGGAAGGAGATTTATTTCCAAAAGATTTTGATAAGTTTAAATCTGGCGCATACACGTCCTTACATGGAGATCTAAAAGTGTATGGTTCAAAAATTACAGACCTAGCACAACTCAAGTCCTTAACATCTGTAAATGGTAACGTATATATTGGTATTGATAATTATAAAATTAATTTAAATGAAGGTAATAAGTACATTACTTCTTTAAATGGTTTAAACAACTTAAAAGAAATTTCTGGCGAACTAGAAATTAATGACAATAAATTACTAATTGATATATCAGCCTTAAAAAAGTTAAAAAAGGTTGATAAATTAAATGTTTCATACAACCCAGTACTTACAAGTTTAGAAGGGTTAAATAGCCTTTTAGGAAGTATACCAAATGGATTGGAGATTAGTAAAAATAAAAGATTGCAAGATATTTCTCAATTGTCTGGTATTAATAGTGTAGGAGAATATATAGCAATTACTTCTAATTTATCACTACAAAGTTTAGAGGGGCTCCATAATATTAAGGCTACAATAAATGGTCATTTACAAATTATTAGTAACAATTACCTTAAAGATTTAAAAGGGTTACGTAGTTTAAGTAAGGTAGATGGCGAAGTTCAAATACGATTAAACCCTGATTTAGAAAATTTTAAAGGCTTAGAAAAACTTACAGAGATTAAAAATTTTCTCCACATAAAAAATAATGATAAACTAAAAAACTTAGAGGGTTTAATATCTTTAAAAAGTGTAGGAGAAGACTTTTCTATTACAGGAAATAAATCGCTAAATAGTTTAACTGGTTTAAAAAAATTAATAACAATAAAAGGAGATTTAAGCATATCAGAAAATCCTTTGCTAACTAATATTAACGGCGTTAATACAGTAAAAGATTCAATAACTAGAATTGCAATTTATAGAAATGAATCTTTAACAGAGCTAACTGGTTTAAATAATATTACAGTAGTAAAAGAAGATGTATTGCTTTCTATAGATGTTTTACAGAAAGGAACAGGATTTAATAATATTAAGTATATAGGAGGAAATTTAAGTATAAACTTAAATCAAGTTAAAGAAATGAATATGTTTAACAACCTTGTGAAGGTTGGTAAAAATATGGGAATTGGCACAAAATTGACTGTGGTAGACTTAACTAACTCTTTTAAAAAACTTACACATATAAATAATAATTTTTATCTGCGTAGCACAGAAACACTAGAGCATTTTAGTGGCCCCAATGAATTAGTGGATATAGAAAATATTGTTGTTACAGGAAATGAAAAGTTAATTTCTTTGCAGGGTTTTAATGGTCTTAAAACAATAAGAGGAGGTATAAAAATAGAAGACAATATTACGCTTACTGGTGTAGAAGGTTTTAATAGTTTAAAAACAATAAATGAAAGATTTTCTATAGAAGACAATCCTGTTCTGGTAAGTATTAATGGATTTAAAAGTTTAGAGTATATAAACTATCTGTGGGTAGATGAAAATGATAAGTTAGCAGACTTAAGTGGTTTTAATAACATAAAGAGTGCTAATAAAATATATTTAAGAGGTAATCATGCATTAGAAGACTTAACAGGATTTGGTAGTTTAGAGACCGTTAATGACGAATTAGACCTGCATAATAATAGTGAACTAAAATCTTTAAAAGGATTAGAGAATTTAGCGGATGTTAAAAAATTATTAGATATCACAGGTAACAGCAAACTTGTAAATTACAATGCTTTAAGTGAGCAGTTTATTAATTCTAAGACAGACAGAGAGTTGTGGTTTTCTAATAATGCATACAACCCTAATAAAAATGAACTTCTTATACATAATAAACTAGATACTAAAATAATACCAGAGTCTTATTTAAAACCTAAAAGTAGATGGTGGCTTTCATTATTACGTAATGAAATTTTTGCAAGAAAAGGTTTTATTTTTAAGAATGGAGATACAAAAGATTATTTTGATAAAGAAGGTTGGTATAAACCTCAAAAAGATGTAGAGATTATTTTAAATGATATAGAAGAAGAAAATGTACGTCTAATAAAAATGTATGAGCAACAACACATTGATAGGGCTGTTGGAGCTATAAATAGTTTAAAAAATAAATACCATAACAATCTTAATTTTCCGGAAGATTATAAAAAATATTCTCCAATATTTAAAAAATTTATTAAGTATATAAAAATTAATGATGTTGCTAAATCTAATAAGCTTACTTATTCTGTGCCAGCAGATTTAGAAGACCTTTCTATGTATGATGAAACAGCAGGTATGAGAAATGAAGATGTAGATAGGTTATCTATTGTCATTAATAATAAAACACTAATTATTAGTATTAATGACAATAGATTGGTAGAGGATGAGTATGAAAGCTGGGAGGTTAATGAGGTTATTAATTTTGAGTTTAACATTAATGATGACTTTTCCGTAGAGTTTGCTAATGTAACTAGTGATTATAATTAGCCTTTTTAAAAAAAACAACTATGCTTAATTCATTATAAATTAGTACAAATGAAAACAGAAGAAAACCTCTCAGAAGAGCTAATAAAAAAGTTAAATGATTGGCATAACACCGGCAATCATTTAAAAGTAGTGCTAGAGTTAAAGTCTTTTCCAGAAACAAGTAACTCTTATATATTAACAAGCCTTTTGGCTAGAGCATTAAATAATCTTAATCTTTATGAAGAAGCGTTAGGTTTGTTACAAAATGTTAGCCAGCAAGGTAAAGAAGATAAAGACTGGTATTTTAGAGTAGGTTACTCGTTATTTTATTTAGACGGTAGAGAAACAGAAGCTATTCCTTATTTTGAAAAAGCTATTGAGTTAGGTGATGATTATCCTTCAACTTATGAATTGCTATTAGAGGCCAAATCCTTTTTAGAGGAAGAAGAGGAAAATGATGAAGTAATTGAAGAAGAATTTGTTTTTGAACCTATGGCCTATGCTCAATTGTCTTTAAATATGAAACTTCAACCACAACATCGTGGTCATATAGAAGATTCTTTAGATTATATGCTTCGTAAAAAAAAGTGGGGATCTGTTAGTGGTGGGGGCACTTTAATTGGTAAAAATGGAGAGCCAGAATCCTGCGATATAGAAATTGATTTAGTATCGTATTCTCAAGAAATGAAAGAAAATATAATTTTTGTTGCAAAAAATATTGAAGTAGCAAATGGTTCCAAGTTAAAATATTATGCAAAAGACAAAAATGCTAATTCAAGTTTTGATGTGGAATATCCAATTGGTAAATTGGTTGGTTTAGGAGTATATGTAAAAACAAAGTTTTTGCAAGAAAAAGATATTAGTATAGACACAGTTATAGAGTTATATAATTCTCTTATTAAAATTCTTGGTAATAATGGAGCTTTAATACCTAGTTATAGTGAAAATGAAAATGAAATTGCATTGTATTTTTATGCAGAAAGAGATTATGACTATTTGGTAAATAAAATTACTTCATTTCTTAAAAATAATTTAGTAGGTAAAGAATGTGTTGTTAAGCAAATAGCATAAATTTATACTAAAATTTTATAGTATTGTGCTTAATAATTAAGTATAGTAGTAAAAAGAAAAAAGCTTGCTAAATATAAGATTTAGCAAGCTTTTAGTGACCTCGACAGGATTCAAACCTGTTTATATTATCCTTTCTTTATAGAGGCTTGTGCTAAATTCTATGTCTATATGTTGACGAATTGCGAACTTTATTATAAACTCAATACTATTGAAGAACTTTGTCATAACAAAAATATAATAAAAAAGCTTAAGTTATTTTTGAACACTTAGTAAAGTTAAGAAATTAGCTATATGACTACATATAAAATTTTAACAAGGGATTTTATCTTTTTTATAACTATCGACCTAAATTAACATTTGGATCAATAAATTCATTTGCATCAATCTCATCTTGAGGTATTTTTAAAATAAACTTTACATCATCTGGTTCTAAATCCAAAAATACTCTATGGTTTCCGGTTCTAGTAATTCCTTTTCTATATCTTTTAGCATCAAACCATTCTACTCCAAACTCAGCATACAATTCCTTTCTTCTCTCTACTAGAATTTCATCTAATAATGCTTGTCCAGTATTGCTAGATTTTATGGCATTTACGTCTCTGTTAGATTGTAAAGCGTACAGTAAATTATGTGCTCCAGCAGTATCTCCATTATGATATTTAGCTTCTGCTTCAATAAGAATCATTTCAGGAGTTCTCATATACGGAATGTCCGCATCAAACGCAAAATCAAATTTATCTGTAACCCAATGACGGTAACTAGTTTCAGCAGCATTATAATGATTTCTAAACAGTTTTCTAACATCTGTATCTGTGAATAAGTCTACAAAATCATTATTTATAAAAGTTCCATAATACGATAGAACCCTATGGTCAGAAATTACATGGGGAGCTCCTGCCCAACCTTGGTTTTGATCTTCAGTTTGTATAGCTCCCCACATCCATTCATTACTTTCTGTAATGTCATCAAAACCATTATTGTATTCTCCAGGGAATAATGCATTAGAAGGTACTCCTCCATATGCTTTGTTAGCAGCTTCTTCAGCACCAGTCCAGTTATTCATTGTTTGATAAACACGTGCCAAGATACCATTAGCTACATTAACATTAACGTATGACTTGCTAATACGATCTTCTGTTAAGTTGTTTACAGCAAATGTTAAGTCTTCTATAATAAAATCATATATTTCTTGTATAGTACTCATTCCTATAGGTCCCGTGTTTACTGATGGTTCTGTATATAAAGGAGGAGCAGGTAATGATGGGTCATAAGCATACGTATGTTGATATTCCAATGCCAATTCAAAATAAGCCAGAGCACGCATAGCTTTTGCTTGTGCAATTAACGGGTTTTTACTTACATCAGGAACTGAATTTGAATTTTCTGCTCCTTCTATAAAAACATTAGCTTCATCGATTAATATATAGAGTCTTGACCAAGTAAATGTAGTTCTTCTCCATGTTGGATCGTTTCTATAAATATGATCATAATCATATTGAAAAAATGTTTGCCTATTTATTATATCGTTACCTTTAACGGAACGAGCATAGTATATAGAATTTAAAGATGCTGCATCTACACTTCCACCAATTCTTAGCCATCTTACCATGCCAGACACATGAGCTTCCATACCTTCAACCGATTTAAAAATGACAGTAGGAGGTAATCCAGTTGATTGCGGTTCTTCTAGAAAGTCTTTTTCACAACTTGTTATATTAAAAGTAACGAGAACTATTAATACTATTTTTATATTTTTCATATTTTTCATATTTTTAAAATTCTAGTTTAACTCCAAAAGTATAGATTCTTTGTCCTAAGGCTCTTTGATTTGTTGAGCTTCCAAATCCTTGTTCAGGATCAACACCTTTATGACTTTGAAAGGTTAGTAAATTATCTCCTTGGAAGTATACTCTTAGAGCTGAAGCTCCAAATGATTTAATAGCATCTTTAGGTAAATTATAACCAAAATTCAATGCTTTTAACCTTACATAATCATTTTTAAATAAAAATCTATCAGATCTGGAGTTAAATGAGTTAGGACTTGTTTGAAGTCTTGGTACATTGGTAATGTCTCCAGGTTGTCTCCATCTATTTTTAAGATCAACAGAGGCAGCAGTACCTTGAGATTTAAAACCATTCATTAATAGAGCATAGTCAGAATCATACAAATAACTTCCAAAACTGTAATTGAGTAGAATGTTAAGATCAAAATTTCCTAAACGAAAATAGTTGTTAAAACCACCCGTAAAATCTGGAATAGATTGTTTCCCTGTGTAATACCTTGTGGCAGAACTATAATCTGTAGTGGCTTCTTTTTCACCTGTTGGCTTGTTATCTGTGTCTAGTATATCCTTATACCATTGAGCTTCACCTGTATCAGGATTTACACTCGCATATTCTCTCATATAAAATTCAAACCTAGAACCACCTTCTTGCAAATTTGTATCTCCACTATTAACATCATTAAGAAGTTCTATTATTTCACTTTTAAGTGTAGAAATATTAAAATTACTAGACCATTCAAATTTTTTGTTGGAAACATTTTGTGTATTTATGGATACTTCCCAGCCATAGTTCCTAAGGCTTCCATTATTTGTGGTAAATTCAGAATAGCCAGTAGATGGAGCAGAAGGAACATCATAAAATAATTTATTGGTTTGCTTATTAAAATATTCAACAGATGTATTAAAAAAGTTAAACAATTTAAAGTCTACACCAAAATTTGTTGCAGCAGCTTCTTCCCAAGTTATATCTGGATCATTAGGCCAAGCTAACAAAACTCCAGGATTATTACCTTCATTATATGAGCCAGCTATGAAGGGAGTAAGATATAAAAAATAGCCACTATGAGATTCGTTTCCTAATTCTCCATAAGATGCTTTTAATTTTAAATAGTTAAGAATATTATTGTTTTTAAGAAACGGTTCTTCTGAAACTACCCATGACCCACCTACAGAATAAAAATCACCTTTTCTAGCATGTTTGGCAAATCTTGAAGATTGGTCTGTTCTATATGACCCTTCAACAAAATACTTTTTTTTGTAATCATATGAAAGTTTTCCTAAATAACTTGTAATTCTATGTAATACATCACCTCCAGAAACATTTGTTGGTGTTGTTGTCGTTCCTAAGGTATTACTAGTAGCTATTAAGCCTTGACCAGTAGCACTGAGTTCTCCATATTTGTATTTATAAGCTTCTTGTAACAACAAGGCATTAATACTATGATCCCCAAAACTCTTATTGTAAGACAAAGAGTTATTTATAGTTGTTGTTAAAGATGTGTTTTTATTTTGAGTTATGCTACCACCTACACTAACAGAAGATCCATATTTATTACTAGAATAACCATAATAATCATTTACATAATATGTATGGGCTACACTTGTTTTAAAACTTAGTTCTGGTGTTAGGTTTATTTTTATGTTCCCGTTTAAACTAATATTATCTCTTATTGTATTTTGATCATTAAAAAATAATTGACCATAAGCATGTTGATTTGGAGCATACGGTCTTGTTCCGTTTATCAATTGTAATGATCTAGCTCCAAGGTCATATATTAGATTTCCACCAGGATCTTTCATAAGCTGCCCATTTTCATCACGTTGATATACAGGGTAAATTGGAGATAAACTTAATGCCCATGCAGTTGCACTTGTAGTACTTCCACCAGTTTGTATGGGTACATTTTGTTGAGATGTTGAATAAGTAACTCCTAGTCCAGCGCTCAACCATTTATTTGCTTGGGTATCTACATTTAAGCGAGTTGTAATACGTTCAAAGTTAGATGTCTTTACCGAACCGTCTTGATTTAAATAATTTCCTGATAAAAAATAAGTCGTATTTTCATTACCACCAGATACAGAAAAGCTATGTTCTGATCTTATTGCCGCACCATTAAAAATAACATCTCTCCAATCTGTTTCCCAAATTTTGTTTGTTGTAACTAAATTACCATCTATGCCAACAGGATTAGGTACATTTGGTCCATACGGATTGTAACCTATAAATTCCAACAGCCCACTAGTGGCTCTTGTAGCAGATGTTGTTACATCATTACCAGAAACATATTGTTCATTGTTTTTTATGGCTTCCCAAGTATATGTAAATTGATCATCTATATTTAAAATCTTATGCGGCTCTACCGTATGATTTGATACTCCAATTTGTGTTCTTAAGGTGACTTTGGGAGCTGTGTTTTTACGACCTTTTTTAGTTGTAATTATTATAACACCAGCTGTAGCCCTAGATCCATAAAGAGCAGTTGCTGAACCATCTTTTAAAACACTAATTGACTCTATTTGGTCTGGGCTAAAAACATTTATATTACCATTATAAACAGCTCCATCTACAACAAACAGAGGAGAATTACTTCCATTTATTGAACTGAATCCTCTTATTCTAATTATTGGATTAGATCCTGGTTGTCCACCGACAGACATCACATTTACACCTGCTGTTGTTCCTTGTAATGCCGTTGTTACTGTTGTTGCTTGTTGTTTTTCAAAAGTTGCTGAATCTATGGAAGCAACTGAACCTACTATTGATTTTTTGGTTTGTTTGCCATAAGCAACTACAACAACTTCATCTAGGCTTTCAGTATCTTCTTCCAAAGTTATATTAATAATATTAGAATTAGTAACAACCTTTTCTATAGTTTTCATTCCAATAAATGAAATAACTAAAGTCTGTCCTGTTTTGGCTTTAATAGTATAATTTCCCTCGAAATCTGATTGTGTACCAACGGTAGAGTTTTTAACAATAACGGAAACACCCAACAATGGTATTTCATTTTTATCTGTTATTTTACCTTGTACATTTACTTTATCTTGTGCATACATACTCGTAATGAGTGTAAATAAGAAAAAGCAAAGAATGTTTTTTTGTTTGCTAAAATAAAAACAGTCTGGTTTGTGGTGTTTCCTGAGTTTTTTATTTGTCATAATTTTGAGTTTTAGTTAGTTTTTTGTAAGATAGTTTCTCTTTAGTTCATAAATACTTAGGTATTTGTGAACTGTGTAGTTTTTTGTGTTTTTCTTTACATTATTGATGATTTTTTTGAGTTATAAATTAAAATATATTTAACTAATTTTAGTATATTTTTATAAAATGGATAATTGTGGAGTAGTTTTTTTTATTGAAATGAAATTTATTCTAAAACTGGATGTTTAATTGTTTTATTACAGGATTTTATTCGGGCTAGATCAATCTTGAACTCTAAAAATGAAGTAAATTATTATTCACTTATGTATTTAATTTAGAACTTAAAAACTACGACTTGTTTTAAATAGAAAGGAGTTGTCTATTTCTTTAAAAGATAAAAGAGTTTGTACGTTAATATTAACTATTTACAAGATATTTTTTAGATAAAATCTCTCTTTTTTACGAATATTGTTTTGGGATTTTTTTAATTCACTGCTCAATACGGAATCTTTTTCGGTTTTTACTTTTTACTTTATATTTCAATACTATTAATTGTTAATTAAATATATTTTTAGTAAAAAATCAATTATAAAAATATGTTATATGTATTTTTTTATGATATATACATATATGCTAGTGTATATTCGAAATCTGGTTTTTTGTACTTATGTTAAATAAATTTAATTATTATGAAAAAAAATGTATTATTTTATTCACTTTTAGTGATTACGATGTATTCCTGTGATAATGAGGAATTACTAGCAACAGAGAATATTAGTAGAGAAAAAGAAAATTTAATTTCCATAACTCATCTTAGTGATGAAGATTTATTAGGAGCAGCATCTGCTACTCCTTTCAATACAGGGAGCTATGGTGGTTATAAAACAAGCAAAATGTATCAGGGGCAAGTTTATATTGAATGGGCAGTTCCTAATTTAAAATGGTTTTTTGGGGTTAACCCAACTGTTTACAATTGGAGGGGAAATAACACAAATAATATGCTTGCCTATTCTAATCCAAATAGAGTTTTTATAGGAGAAACTTGGTGGAATAGTATGCTTAATAATTATGACGCTTATGCTGCAAAAGCTATTATTGCTCATGAGTTTGGTCATATTCTTCAGTATGAAAATAACTGGTATTGGGCTAGTGGAAAAAATCAGGAAATAGGAGCCGATTTTTTTGCAGGGTACTGGTTGGCCAGTGATGTCGGTCAGAATATTAGTTGGGCAGACGCAGCTACTACTTTTCAAAATTTTTATGATATCGGGAGTGGGGTTACTCATGGTACATCAACCGAAAGACAAGCAGCAGTTAAGTTAGGTTACTATACAGGTTTTTATGCAAATTCTAAAGGATTTTTAGGATGGGATAAAGTATATAATCTATTAGTTAGGTTTTGGAGTTATATTGGTGAAGGAACTTATTGGTATGATGAAAGTCAATATTATAAAGAGAATTTAAATTCAGAAATGTATAAAGGGCTTACCAATGAAGAAGCTGAATATTTTGAATTTATGATGAGTAACTTTAATGAAATCTTAAAAATTGAAAGAGGAGATGTAATAGTTGAAGAGTATTTAAAATTTAATATTAAACAAGCTAAATAGTGGGCTTACTTAATTCTATTATATATTTAAAGCACTAATGCTTTTTATCATCAATTAACATAAAATCTATGTTTATAAAATTGGCTTAAACATATCTTAAAGTAGATAATGCTATTATCATAAAGATAAAAAAAGTGATATATTAAGAAGACTAATTTTTAAACTTCAAATTTGTTAAGTAATCCAACTCTTGTTCTATTTATATTAAATAGAACAAGAGTTTTATAGTATTACATTGTTGTATGATAAGTTATGTAGACACTCACTATGATAAATTATAGAAGACTCAATATGATCAATATAACTAAAGTTAGCTAATTCATCCATAATAAATGATCTTAAGCTATTAGAGTTTTCAACAGCTACATGTAGCATAAAGTCAGTATCCCCAGCAAGGTGATAAAATCGTATAATCCCATCCAAGGATTTTAATTTTTTAATAAATGAATTCACTATTTCTCTTTCGTGTCTTTTTAAACGTACCGCTACCAAGACTTCTATATTAATTCCTAACTTTTTTAAATTTAAGTCTGCGTTAAATTCTTTAAAATAGCCTTCTTGTGTTAATTTTTTTAGTCTTTCATGACAAGTAGATGGTGCAATGTTTAATTCAGCAGCCAGCTCTTTATTAGAAAGTCGTGCATTATTCTGTAATAACCGTAATATTTGAATATCCTTCTGGTCTAGTTTCATTTTTTTAGTTTTTCTAGAATTATTTTCATTTTATTAAAAAAAAATAAGATTATAATTCTTATTTGTGACAAAAATACGGAATATTGTTCAGTGTAAAAATTATAAATTTAAAAAAATGAACATAGGTATTATAGGCCTTGGAACAGTAACTCGAGGATTTATTGAGATTTTATCTGAAAAGGGTAATTGGATGCAAGAAAAATACGGAGAAAATATTAAGCTTGTAGCGGTTAAAGATATACAGAAAGGAAACATATATAATTCCAATGGTATAAATTTAGTAGAGCTTTTAACTAAACTTAATAATGATGAAAATATTAGTGATGGGAGCTTGTCTGAGGTTAAAACTGTGGCATCTATAGAAGATGTAGATTTAATAGTAGAAGCTACCTATAGTGATTATAAAACTGGAGACCCTGCTTATACATTTATTAAAGATGCTCTTTTAAGTGGTAAACATGTTGTTACAACAAATAAGGGTCCTGTTGCTTTGCATTTTACAGAATTAAATAAGATAGCAGAAAAAAATAAAGTATCACTTCGTTACGAGGGTACAGTACTAAGTGGTACTCCTACATTTTCTCTTATTGAAGAATGCTTGGCAGGGGATGAAATTCTTGAAATTAGAGGAATACTTAACGGTACTAGTAATTATATCCTTTCAAAAATGTCTGAAGGTGATGCTTTTGAAAGTGCCTTAAGTGTTGCTCAGGAAAAAGGATATGCAGAAGCAGATCCTACAAATGATGTGAAAGGTTATGATGCAAGAGGGAAAGTAGCAATATTATCTCACAAAGTTTTTGGGGTAGATCTAGGCTTAGATAATATACCTACTGTTGGAATTGATAATATTTCTAAGTTAGAATTAGATACTGCCAAAAATGAAGGAAAGAATATTCGTTTAGTAGGGAGTTTAAAGAAAGATGGAAATGGGGTAACTGGAAAAGTACAACCTGAAGCTTTAGCAATCTCTGATGCGCTTTCTAACATAGGAGGGGTAACCAATGCTATTGAAATCACTACAAAATATTTAGGAAAAGTAATGATAACAGGACCAGGAGCAGGTAAACTAGAAACAGGATATTCTGTTTTCTCTGATGTATTATCAATAATGAAAAACAAATAAATTATGTCAGTAGATTTATTAGAAAAAATAAGCTCAAAAGGAATGCTTATAGGGGAGAATTGGATTGAAACAACAGATAAATTAGCTGTTTTAAATCCATATTCAGGAAAAGAAGTATATACAATTTCATGTGCTACCAAAGAGCACGTTTACGAAGCATTAGCATCTGCTGAAAAAGGGAAAGTAATATCTAGAAACTTATCTCCTTATGACAGAAGTGAAATTATAGTAAAAGTAGCTTCTTTGTTAAAAGAAAGAAAAGAAGAGTTTACACAGACTATCGTAAATGAAGGTGTTAAAACAAAAGTTGAAGCAGGTAAAGAAGTAGAAAGATGTATTAATACACTTACTCTTTGTGGAGAAGAAGCAAAAAGAATAACAGGTGAAACTGTTCCTTTTGCTGCATTTGCAGGAGCTTCTACAAAAAAAGGACACTATGTGTATAATCCCGTTGGTATCGTTACAGCAATTACTCCATTTAATGATCCATTAAATTTAGTAGCTCATAAAATTGGACCTGCTATAGCCGCAGGAAATGCAGTTATATTGAAACCTTCAAATTTTACGCCAATTTCTGGTATAAAATTAGGCGAGTTGTTTATAGAGGCAGGTTTGCCATTTCATATTCTTAATATAATTACTGGCCCTAGTAGTAGTTTTGGAGATATTTTAGTTACTGACCCAAGAGTAAATATGGTAAGTTTTACAGGAGGTTCTAAATCTGGGGAGGCTATTGCTAAAGCTGCTGGCGTCAAGAAAGTAGGTATGGAATTAGGGTCTAGTTCACCTGTAATTGTTATGGATGATGTAGATGTAAACGCTGTAGCAGAAAACTGTGTCGGTGGTACGGTATGGGCTGCTGGACAAAACTGTGTTGGTGTAAAACGTATGTATGTGCACGATGCAATTTATGACGCTTTTAAAGAAAAGGTTGTTAGCCTTTCTAAAGCTGTAAAATTAGGAAATCCTGAAGACGCAAGTACTGATATGGGACCTATTATTACAAGTCAAGCTATTGATGTAATCGAAAGAGCAATTTCTGACTTAGAAAAAGGAGGTTATACTGTACTATGTGGCGGAAAACGTGTTGGTAACGGTTTCGAAGCTACTATTATAGAAGGTGATTTTGATAATGCATTAAACGGTAAAGAAGAGATTTTTGGCCCAGTTGCTACAATATCGAGAATAAGCTCATTAGAAGAAGGTATTACTGCAAGTAATGATTCTCCTTATGGTTTACATGCTGGAATTTTCACGAATAATATAGAATATGCATTTAAAGCTACCAACGAACTACAATGTGGTGGAGTAATGGTAAATGATTCTTCTGACTATCGTATTGACATGATGCCTTTTGGAGGTATTAAGCAAAGTGGAATTGGACGTGAAGGTGTTAAATCTGCAATCCAAGAAATGAGCACAACTAAAATAATTTGTTTCAACCTTAAATAATAAATAAAATGAGTAATATAAATAATTCAAAGGTTTTATCGCCAAAAAGAAACTCTACACTTTGCACAACTGTAGAAGAGTTAGCAGCAGAGCAGTTAGCATATTTTGATATAGATGCTAATAGTGCTTACGGAGAAACATTAAAAAAAGCAGCTATAGATATTTATACTGCACAAGCAGATATTTCTAAATTACAAGAAATCACTTTTGACACTGTAAGTAAGTTAGATGCTAGTGAAAAAGTAGCTTATTTTAATGCTAAGCGTTTTATGTCTTTTCAAATCGCTAAAGTTTTGGAAACTTTACAAGGTCCACTAAAGAAAACATACGAGTCATTGGGTCAATCAGATGCTACATTAAATGCAAAAGGACCAGTGCCTATGTTTAATAACATCGCTGCATTATTTTCTGCTACACCAGTAATTGCTCGTACATCTACTTACGATTACTCATGTACAGAATGGATTGATGATGCTTTTAATGGTAAAGAATCTATTCACCACATATATTCAAGATCATTAAACCCAACATCTATGGCTCTTGGTACGCACATAGTACACCTAGAGGCTGGTAAATATGCAGATCAATATACTGCTTGGAACTTTAATAGTGGTATGGCAGCTATCGATGCGTTATTATGTAATGTATTAAGCTACCAAGATATTATGATTGTGTCTAGGAACATTTATGGTGGAGCTTACCAGTTGATCGAAGATTTCTTTGCAAAAAAGAATAAGATGGACATTAAGGTTGTTTGGTTTGATGGATATACACTAGAAGACTTTAAACCTGTAATGGATCAAGCTAAAATAGATTATAAAGATCAACTAGCTAACGGTAAAAAGATACATGTATATATTGAGTCTCCTTGTAACCCTCATGGTTATATGCTAGATGTTCCTGCAATTTGTAAGTACTCTAAACAAAATGGTTCTATGGTAATGCTAGATGGTACAGTAGCAACTCCATTTTTAATTAAGCCACTACAACAAGAAGATGAGGATTGTAGACCAGATTTCTTATTCCATAGTTATACAAAAGATATTACTGGTTCTGGTAATGCAATTGCAGGTGGTATTATTGGAAAAAATAGCTTAATGTTCGTGCCAAAAGGAGAGAAAATTGATGGTGTTAACTGGGATGAGTCATTATTCTGGAATGTATACTACATCAAAGGTGCTTTCTTAAATGCAGATGCTGCTTTTGAAATCCTATCAGGAATGAAGACAATGAATTTAAGAATGACTCAAAAATGTGTAAATACATTAGTGTTGGCTAAATTCTTTAACTCTAATCCAGAGATGTCTGTTATCTGTAATGCTCTTGAGAGTAGTCCTAACAATGCTATTATGAAAAAAGTTAGCAAGTATCAGTTAGCAGCTCCATTATTTACTATTGATTTTGAAAAAGCAGGAGTAAGTGATAATGCATTCAAAAAATTCTTTGATACTCTAGCTCCAGCCTTTGGTTTTCAAGTAAGTTTAGGACAAATTAACACAACATTGTTATGTCCAGCATTTACTTCACATTCAGAATTAGATCAAGAAGCTTTATTGAAATCGGGAATTCATAAAACAACAATGAGAATATCTGTAGGTAATGAAAATCCTAAAGAATTAGCAAAGCATTTTATCCAGTCTGTAAAATTAATGATTGATCCAGAAAATCCTGGATTCTCTGACGCATTTATGTCTATAGAAGAAATAGATAAATTATATGCAGATACTTATATGGAAGTGCAAAAGCAACTAATTGAAAACGGTTACTTGAATTAAATATATCACAATAATTTTTAAAAATTAATATTATGATTAACGGATTAAACTTAGATGCATTAGGAGCTTACAAAGAAACTGTAGAGAAGGATGCAAAAAATGGTATGTACAACGGTGGTATTAAAGCTACTTGGATGGGCGGTACTAAAGTAGGAGTAGAAACTAAAGCTTTGCAATTAGGAGATGAAAAAATCCCTCACGATTTTTCATTTACTATTGATGAGCCAGAACAATTATTGGGAGCACATTCTGCACCAACTCCTCAAGATTATGTATTAGGTGGTCTTTCTGGATGTATGATGGTTACTTTTGTAGCAATGTGTTCTGTTAAAGGAATTGAACTAGAGTCTGTTACTTTAGATATTAAGTCAGGACTAGATTTACAAGGCTTCTTAGGTATTAATGAAACTTCTCCAGTAGGTTTTGATACTATCGAGTATGCGTTTACTGTAAAAGGAAACGGAACAGAAGCTCAGTACCAAGAAGCAGCTGATGAAGTAATTAAATTTTCACCTAATTATGCTACTATGGTTAATAAAGTGAAAATGAATGCTACTTTAAATATTTTATAAAAAAGAGTGGTATTCTGCTTTATTATATTAAGGGCTTAGAAATAGGCCCTTAAAACGTTTTATGATTAATTTATATATTATGGAAAAATTTATAAAAGATGACCTATGTATTATATGGGATGCATCTAAATGCATACACGCTGGGTGTTGTGTTAAACTTTTGCCAAATGTTTATAAACCTAATGAAACTCCTTGGATAAACACAAAAAATGCCTCCAAAGAGAAAATTAAGAGCCAAATTTCCAAATGCCCCTCAGGAGCATTGACAATAAATAATAATTAAATAATTGAATATGACAATTACTGTTTGGTCAGATATAAGATGCCCTTTTTGTTACATCGCAAAAAGAAAATTAGAGAATGCAATTTCTCAATTCAGTCATAAAGATGAGGTAAATGTAGAATGGAAAAGTTTTGAATTAGATCCTAGACTGCAAACGAATACATCTATTAGTACTATAGATTATTACGTAAGTAAAGGAGCTAGTAAACAGCAGATGACAGATTTATTTTCTAACGCTACTAAGATGGCTAAAGAAGTAGGGATTACTTTTAATTTAAATGATATTGTTGTTGCAAATTCTTTCAATGCCCATAAATTAGTTCACATAGCTAAAACAATTAACAAGCAAAATGAAGCAAAAGAACTATTGTTAAAAGCTTATTTTACTGATGGTTTAAATATTGATGACATAGATGTCTTATTGAATATAGGAGCTTTATTAGGCTTTAAAGCTAATGACTTAGCTTCTAAATTAATGGATAAAGAAATAGCTAATAATGTATCTAAGGACCAGAAACTTGCTAGAGAAGCAGGTGTTTCTGGAGTTCCTTTTTTCGTGTTTAACAATAAAAAAGTAATTTCAGGAGCTCAACCTGAAGAAGTTTTTTTAGAAATGATAAAAAAAGCATACAATGAATAAGTTTGTAGTCAATGTAAAAGGTCTTGATTAAGAACTAAATATTTAAAGTAGAAAGTAATGACAGATTTTATAGCTTTTGGAATTTTAAGCTTCACCTCATTTATTACATTAATAAATCCTTTTGGAACTATGCCTATTTTTATGACTATGACAGCCGAATTGGATAGTCAAGACAGAGCTAAGACAGCAAAAAAGGCTTCTATTGCTTCTTTTATTACGATTATACTTTTCGCCTACTCAGGGCAATTACTATTTAATTTTTTTAGAATTTCTGTTGATAGCTTTAGAATAGTGGGGGGGGTTATTTTCTTTTTAATGGGGATGGATATGTTACAAGCAAGATTAGGGAAAGTAAAGGTGAAAAAATCAGAAGTGAAGTTATATATAGATGATATATCTATAACACCATTAGCAATTCCGATGATTTGTGGACCTGGAGCGTTAACTAATGCTATTGTAATGATGGAAGACGCTAATTCAATTGAGAAAAAAGTGACTTTAGTTATAAGCGTTTTACTAGTTATGCTCTTAACTTACTTAATACTTTATAGCTCCTCAAAAATAATAAACGTATTGGGACAAACTGGAATTAACATTATGATGAGATTAATGGGACTAATTGTTATGGTTATAGCAGTAGAGTTTTTTTTTGCAGGTTTAATTCCTATAATAGATGGAATTGTAAATTAAAAAAAACATTATTAAATAGTATCCAGAAAAAACTAGGACTAGACTTAAATCAAAGTTTAGTCCTAGTTTTTTTCTGGATATAATTAAATTACGAACTAAGATAAAGTGTAACGTATCTAAGGTTTAATTGACTAGGTGCTTTTTTTGATGATTTATCTCACCTCCAAAAACATGTAGGATCAATTTCAACTCCTAGATTTAAACTACATAATCTTTTTATAATGTCAATATCAATAAGAATGTCTTTGTTTGTATTTAAATATTGCTTTCTATGTATGGAAATTTTTGCTTGAGACAATTCTGTTAACTTTTTTACTCCTTCAAGGTCTTGTTCTAATATAGACAGAAATAATTTTATTGCAGCCTCTATATTATATGCTTGACTCTTAAGTGGTTCAAATGTTATTTGACTAAAATTATAATATTTCCCATTATGAACTTTTGTGCCCTTATTCATATTCCAACCAGAGAAACCATTTAAATTTGTTAATTTGGAGAGTTCATCAAAAGTTAGGCTATATGAAGTTGCAGTTAAATATATTTGATTTCCATTTTCTATAGAAACCCTAGTTATTTCATTATTTTCTTTAGAAAAGTAAATGCTAAAAAAAAAGGATTCATTTTTAATAGAAAAATAGACAACATTACTTTTCTTAAATGATTTAAAGTCGACATGCTCGACTCTTGGTAATTCGTTTTCTAATTCTATTGAATGAATCTCAAGATATTGTTGAGTTGCAATTAAAGTAGGGCTTTTCAGCTCTAAAATTGCTTTTTTTATCAATTCGTTTTCCATACTTGTTTTTATAAATGGGTTGGTAATATCGATAGTCATTTAGTCAAGATAAGGGTAACGGAAGAAGACTATTTTAATAAATACTCTTTTAAATCCTCATAGTTTGATATTGTAGTTGCTATTTTATCTTTTTCAATTACAGATTGAATTTGTTTAGGTAATGGCTGTTTCTTTTTTATAATATCTTCGACTATATCCAAAAATTTTGAAGGATGGGCCGTTTCCAAAAAGACACAATATGCATTTGGATTTTTTTTTAAATGAGCTTTACATCCTAAATAACCAACTGCTCCGTGTGGATCCGAAATATAATTGTATTTTTCATAAATTTCTAAAATGGCATCTTTAGTTTCATAGTCTGAAAAACTGTAAGCAGACATATTATTTTTTAAGATTTCAAACTTGTTTTTATAAATTTCCTGGATGCGAATAAAATTACTAGGATTTCCTACGTCCATAGCATTACTTATAGTTTCCACTGAAGGCTTAGGGGTGTATAACTGAGACTTTAAATACTCAGCAACGACATTATTTTTATTGTTTGACGCTATAAAGTGGTTAATTGGTAAGCCTAGCTGCTGTGCCATCATGCCCGCACACAAATTTCCAAAATTGCCACTTGGGACAGAAAAGACAATATCCTTATACTTGTGGTGTAGTTTTTTGTAAGCAAACATAAAGTAAAACAGTTGAGGTAGCCAACGTGCTATATTTATAGAATTTGCAGATGTTAGTTGTATTTTACTAGTTATATTTTTATCCAAGAAAGCAGTTTTTACCATAGCTTGACAATCGTCAAATGTTCCCTTAACCTCTAGCGCATTAATATTAGAACCAAGAGTTGTTAATTGCTTTTCTTGT
>NZ_MDDP01000013.1 GCF_001999725.1 Cellulophaga omnivescoria | reverse complement strand
CGCGAGCGTCACGCTCGTGCCGTAAAGAGTAAGCAAACAAGTAAAATGTGTGCACTAACAGAGAAACTAATTTACTATAATTCTACAAAAAAATAACTCTTAAAAATTATCAGTATCAGCTTAATAGCTACAAAACCCTTACCATTGTTAATAAGTAGTGCTTGGTAGTAAAGTAAAAAAGGGATAATCGTTCTATTTTTGCTAACTCTTTGTAAAATAAATTATGCGATATTTAGAAGTTGGCGATAAGCTTTTTAATGTAAAACGAGACGGTTTTAACGACTTTGCACGTTACTCTTTCTCCGAGGTTGTTTCACTTACCAAAACCTTAGCTGTTTTAAAAAACGGAGTAAGATTGGTAAATCAGCCTCGTAAATCTTACATTATTAGTGATGTTGGTTATCCTGTTTCTAAAAACAAAGGAGCACATTGGCATATTGTTACATTAGAAGCTATAAGAGATGCTCAGGTAGAAAATGCCAAAATTGAAGCTTACGACTGGTTTCAAGAAAAAGAGTTTTCTTTAAAAGAAATTATGTTTATTCACAGAAAGTTTAAAGAACTAGAAAAGCATTTAGAATAACCTAAATGCTTTTCTAGTTTCACTATACGCTTTTTAGGCTATTTCTTTTCGCCATTGTAAAAGTGTCTTTACTAATAATACACTTACAACGCCCATTAATGCTAGTATTAGTATTTCTGATATGTTAGAAGCCTCATAAGCTATAGCTGTTATAAAGTGGTATATATTAAAAATACCTAATAAAATTGCCCAAATTATAGAGGATAGTCTAAACCACTGTTTAGATATTTCTAAAGTTGCTATACAAAAAAGCATTGCTATACCTTCAAAAAATATACGGTACAAATGGTGTTCTACGGGTACATCTCCTGTTGCACCTTCTATCATTAAACTCTCATTATAATACACACCAAATAAACCGTAAACGTGGTGCAGTATAAAGCCTACTACAATTAGTAACCAGTATATTGAAATTTTTGTTCTCATAAATTTTATTTTCTTAGATTGATCTTTTTCTACTTCTTGTTGGTTTTCTTGTTCTTTTCTTTGGTCTAAAACTGTTTTCTGGTATTCTGCTACTAGTTTAGCGTGACTAACCTTTGGTACTTTGCGTTCTATTTTAAAATATATAGCCAACGCAACTGATGCTAATACCAACCAAAAGGCATCTATTGTAAAAACATCTAATTGGTTATTTGCAAATGTTTTCCAAAACCAGTTACCAGATACCAAACCATTAACTATTGGTATTAAAAACCCTAAAATACTGCCCCATAACAAGCTGTATTTGTTGGTAATGTAATTGTCTCTTTTACTTTTAAAGTAAATGGTTAATAGCAACCAGCCTACAAAAAATATGAGATACAAAATGGTTTGCCTACTTGCATCTAAATCTCTTGGTAGTAGTTTAGATGCTATAAAAGATAACGCTGTTATAGGAAACATACTTAAACATATGGCCAAATACACGTGCCCTACTCGCCTATTGTACAATTGCCTTGCTGCAGATATATTTTTTTTGTTACGTGCCTCTAACCAAATAAGTACTCCAGATATAATTACAAAACAGGTTATTAAGGCTAGTATAAAGTATATTACCTTTAAGTACATACCTCCAAAATCTCCAAAGTGTAATTTACGTATGGTAAGCTCTACATCTTCTACATAGCTATTTTTATATGGGTTTTTCTCAGATTCAATAGTATTAGTAGCCATTTTATAAACAACTCTTCCGTTGCCTAAAAACTTTTCTTTAGAGCCTAATAAACCATCAACCTGAAACATCATATTAGTTGCTCCGTAGTTCTTAATATATATTTGCTGTGCTGCAAAATTTTCCCATTTTTTATCGGCCTTAGCCATAAAAGAGTTTACGTCTAAAATAGTATCTAACTTTTCTTCTAAAGGATAAGTTTTCATCATTGGACGTATGTCCTCTAAAAGCTTATCTTGGTTATTGTTATACACATAATTAGCTGGTAACAACACAAAAACAGACATACATAAAAAGCAACTTGTAACTGCGTATACAAACTGAAAAGGCAAACCTATTACACCCAATGCTGTGTGCGCATCTGTCCAAACAGTTTTTAGCTTAGCTTTAGGTCTAAATACATAAAAATTAGACACCATTTTTTTCCAATGAACAATTACACCTGTTACAATTGCAAACAAGAAAAAGAATGCTACAAAACCTGCTATGTAAATACCTATAGTTGGTAGTTGATGAAAAAAATGTAACCTGTACAATAGCTCTCCCAAACTATAAAATGCATAATACTCACTTATTTTATACGTTTCTTGATCTGCATAAAAGTAAGTTGGTTTTTCTGGTATATTTACTACTGTAGTATCTTTGGAGTCTGTTAATTGTACATAAATATCCTTTTTTGCATCTGGTGGTATTATACGTATGTCTCTACCATAAAGTGTATGGCCTTCTGCTTCTATGCTTTTAATAAGCCTATTAAAATCTATGTCTTCCGGAGTTAAAATTTCTGCTGTATTTCCTTTTTCCCAAGCAGTAATTTCATCCTTAATAAGCGCAAAGGCTCCTGCAAAAAATATAATGTATAAAGCTACACTAATTACAATACCACTAACGGTATGTGTATGAAAAAAAACATTGTAATTACGTTTGCTCATTATACTAAAGGTGAATTAAGTTTTCCAAAATAAATTGCAATAGCTAACAGTAGACTTAGCCCTAAATACAGTAACCAAACCAACCATCCGTTTTTAAATAAAAAAGGAACAACCATTAATGCTCCCCAAACTATAAATATGGTATATATAGATGTTGCCAATACTATTTTAGGGTTTGGTAACCATAATGCTAATGCTATATGTACTAATGATGTTACAATATAACCACCAACAATACCTGCAGATATTTTTGCAAATTGCTGCCAAGAACTAGTAGTTAAATATTTAGAATTTGCTGGCATAATTTATAATGTTTGTTCTAAAAAAATAGCCAGTACAAATATTACTAGCACTAGTTTATAATCTATAATTTTTAAGGGAGTTAGCAATACTATTAAACTCCATAATAACATAACTAAAAGCAAAAAAGTTAGTATTCCTGCCCCAAAACCCAAGGTATAAATTGCGAGTATAAAACTTATAACAAAAACTACCAAAGCGCTTATTTTAGCAAGTATATTTCTTTTATGTAGCCAATATAAAAGTTTGGTGTCGTTAGTAATTACAGCACGTTTAGAAGTGCTATAATGCAACAAACAAGCAATGGTGGTAACTAAAATTAATACGCTCATTTTTTATTTCTTTTTAATGTAAACATCCTAGCCTGGTACAATGCCAGACTAAGATGTTACTGCAAAAATCCAACTTAAACTATTTTTAAAACTTATATGTAAAGTTTGCTAATAATGCTCTTGGTTGTTGTGGTGTAATGGTTGTCCATCCTTTGTAATATGTTTCATTAAACATATTATTAAGTTTTAGTCCTATTCTATACTTATCTGCTTGGTAAAAAACAGAAGAGTTATAAATTGTATAGCTAGGCAAATCAAAAGTACCTCCTGGGCCATAATTAATAATAGAACTTTCACTAGCTCCGTTTAAACCAAAACCTAGTCCAAAACCTTCTAAACTTCCCACCTGAAACTCATAGTTAGCCCAAAGGTTATATAAAGTTTCTGCTCCTGACTCTAAAGGTCTTGTACCTGCTAATATTGCATTATCTGTTTTTGTAATTTCACTATCATTATTACTAAAACCAGCCTTTATATTTAATCCGTTAATAGGATTTGCATTAATTTCTATCTCTATACCTTTACTTTCTACTTCTCCGTCTTGAATTTTATTAAAAGCAGATGTTGGATCTGTCATTACTTTATTAGATACTGTAATATCATAATAACTTACTGTTGCATTTAATTTACCATTAAATAAGTTTGTCTTAATACCAAACTCTACTTGGTTTGCTTGTTCTGGATCAAAAGATTTTAGCGTTTGTGGGCCATCTGCAGGATCACCCACTAAGCTAGGTGCTATATTTGTAAATCCGTTTTGGTAATTGGCAAAAACCGATAATTTATCTAATATTGGTTGGTACAACACACCAAACTTAGGAGAAAAAGCTGTTTGTTCGTAATCATCTGCATCTGTAGTTACATCACCTTCATTATCAAACCTATCTACACGTAAACTTGCCATTGCAGATAATGCTGGTGTAATATTTAATACATCAGACACATAAGCACTGTAAGTACTTGTTTTAGATTTTATATTGTTTGCTGTTTGTGATGCCAAAACAGACAATACTCCTGCTTCTGTTAATGGGTAAGCATCCGTTTCTACTTCTGGTGTAAAAGGGTTATCACCGTTTGTATCTCCGTTTGGTAATACGTTACCGTAAAAAGCAAAACCAGAACTTTGGTCTATGTTTGTTGCTTGGTAATAATCTAAACCTGCAACAACTCTGTTACGTAATGTTCCTAGTTTAAAGTCTCCTATAAAGTTTTGTTGTATGTCTGTAGTATTTGTTTTTCCATTTTCTTTATTTATCATTCTAGAAAATGTATTAGGTTCTAAAGTTCCGTACTCGTATAAATAAGAGTAATATCCGTTTGATGAGGTATTACTTTTAGACAAAATAGTTTGTGACTGCCAAGTGTCAGACAATTTATAATCCATTTCTACACGGTAGTTAGATGTTGGATTTTCTATAGACAAATCGTTAGAAGTGTATGACAATTTAGAATTGTACCCCATTTCTTCTACACTTGCAGATGCAGATGGTGCTGCTCTGTTTAAAAATAACGAAGTGGCATTTGTTTGTTCTGCTTCTGTAATTTCTGCATACAATGAAAATGATAATTTATTATTTACACGGTATGATAAAGATGGTGCTACAAAAAACGACTTTTTAAAACCTGCATCCTGAAAACTATCTTCTGTGTGGTAAGCTGTATTTAACCTAAAATAGATGTCATTATTTTTATCTAAAGCTGTATTGTAGTCTGCCGAAAGTACAGATAAACCGTAAGAACCTGCTGTTACAGACACTTCTCCTCCATAACCTTTGTATGGCTTTTTAGTAACTGTATTTATTAAACCTCCGTAAGATGTTACAGAACTACCAAATAAAGTAGCAGATGGTCCTTTTATGACCTCTATACGCTCTATGTTTGCTGCATTTATGGTACCATTGGTTAAACCAGGCATACCATTTACCAATTGTGGTTGCACGCTAAAGCCTCTAATACTGTAATATCCAGATCCGTCACCACCACGACCAGTAGAGCTCCATAACTTGTCTACACCTACGGCATTTTTTAAAGCATCATCAAATTTTGTAGTTATTTGAGACACTAATAAGTCTGATGTTATTGTGCTGTAAACCTGAGTATTTTCTAAATCTTTTAAAGGTAATTTAGCAACGTAGGCAGTTTCTTTTCTAGAGAATTTATTTCTTCGTTCACCACTAACAACTACTTCTTTTAAAATTTCATTTCCTTCATAAAGCTGTATAGTTCCTAATGTATTTTCTTCATTTATAGCTATTGTTACCTCTAGCTCTTTTGTTTTATATCCTAAATAAGACACAAGAACCTTGTAAGTTCCGGTTTCTAAATTAGCTATACTAAAGGCTCCATCAAAATTAGTTTGCGCCCCTAAATTTGTTCCTTGCAAGGCTACATTTACACCCATTAATGGTGTATTATTCACATCTGTTACTTTACCTTTTAACGTAGTGTTTTGGGCTGTAGCTGTAACCACTATTGCTAATAACATTACTAAGGTCATTAAATTTTTCATTATTCTTATTTAGATTGATTTAAAATAATTTATTGATGCAAACTTAAAACAGGAATAGTTACAAAACAAGATTTATTTTTATTAATTCTAAATAAACTTAATAAGAGAAAATTAACATCAACCATAAATTAAAAAGGATAAACTTTAACAGTTTTAACATCAATATTTTAAACTATTATTTAATTTTGATGCTACTATGATTGAAGAATTAAAAAATAGCTACGGCACTTTATTTGAAGACCAATTACTACAAGAAATTCTTGAAGTGGCTACTTATAAAGAAGTTCCAGAGGGTTTTAAACTTATAGAAATTGGCGACTACGTAAAGTCTATGCCCTTGCTTGTATCTGGTGCCATAAAAATACTTAGAGAAGATACTGAAGGAGATGAGCTACTACTCTACTACCTAGAAAAAGGAGAAACTTGTACTATGACAATGGCTTGCTGTATGGGCCAAAAAAAGAGTGAAATTAGAGCTATTGCAGAAACAGATGCTAAGTTAATTATGGTTCCTATAGAAAAAATGGAAATTTGGACATCTAAATACAAATCTTGGAGAGACTTTGTTTTTGAAAGTTATCATAACCGTATTAATGAGTTGCTACTTACTGTAGATAGTGTTGCTTTTTTAAAAATGGATGAACGATTGCTAAATTACTTAAAAGAAAAGGTAAGGGTAACTAATAGCTCTATTATTAAAAATACGCATCAGGAAATTGCGTATGATCTACATAGTTCTAGAGTGGTGATTTCTAGATTACTAAAGAAGTTAGAAAAGTTAGAAAAAATAGAATTACACAGAAATTACATAAAAATTATAAACATAAGTTAAATGTAACTTAAGTTACTGTTGTACAAATCAATAACTTATAAATTTGTAGTCCAAATTAAATACTACAATGTTATGGTTATAGAACAAATATACACAGGTTGCCTATCTCAAGGTGCTTATTACATAGAAAGCAACGGAGAAGCTGCTATTATAGATCCGTTAAGAGAAACCTCTCCTTACACTACAAGAGCAGAAGAAAATAACGTTACTATTAAATATATTTTTGAAACTCATTTTCACGCAGATTTTGTTAGCGGACACGTTACATTAGCTCAAAAAACTGGAGCTCCTATTGTGTACGGACCTAAAGCAGATCCCACTTTTGATGCTATTATTGCAAAGGATAATGAAGTTTTTAAAATTGGTAATGTTACCATTACAGCTTTGCACACACCAGGACATACAATGGAAAGTACAACATACCTTTTAAAAGATGAAAATGGTAAAGACCACGCTATTTTTAGTGGTGACACCCTATTTTTAGGTGACGTTGGTAGGCCAGATTTAGCACAAAAAGCCGGTGAAATTACAGAAGAAGACTTGGCAGGCTTTTTATACGACAGTTTACGAAACAAAATTATGCCTTTAGCAGATTCTATTTTAGTATATCCAGCACACGGAGCCGGCTCTGCTTGCGGAAAAAATTTAAGTAAAGATACGGTAGACACTTTGGGTAACCAAAAAAAGACAAATTATGCCTTACGTGAAAATATGACTAAAGAAGAATTTATTAAAGAGGTTACTGATGGCTTATTACCACCTCCTGAATATTTTCCGTTAAACGTAAAAATGAATAAAGAAGGGTATGACGATATTTCTGATATTATACAACGAGGCACTATAGAATTAGACCCAGATATGGTTGAAGCTTTAGCAAACAAAACTGGAGCTATAATTTTAGATGTAAGACACCAAGATGAGTTTGCAAAGGGACATATTCCTAGGTCTATTTTTATTGGCTTAGATGGTAGTTTTGCTCCTTGGGTAGGTGCTCTTATTGCAGATGTTAAACAACCTATAATTTTAGTTACTCCTAAAGGTAAAGAGGAAGAAACAGTGATAAGATTATCTAGAGTTGGTTTTGATAATACGCTTGGATACTTAAAAGGCGGATTTAACACGTGGAAAAAGGCTGCTAAAGAGTATGATACTGTTAGCTGCACAACAGCAGAAAAGCTAAGTAACGAGGTAAATGATTCTACAAAAATTTACGATGTTAGAAAAGAAAGCGAATTTTTGTCTGAGCACGTAATTAATGCAGTAAATACTCCTTTAGATTTTATTAATAAGTACTTAAAAAAGTACCCAAGTAATACTAACTTTTACATACACTGTGCTAGTGGCTATAGAAGTATGATTGCTGCATCTATACTAAAAAGTAGAGGAATACATAATTTAATTAATATAAATGGTGGTTTTGTAGCATTAAAAGAAACTAAAATACCTGTAAGTAATTACGTTTGTCCATCTACTTTATAAAACAAAAAATGCTAAAGCTTTATTTTTATATTGCTTTAGCATTTTACTTATTTAATTGCCTTTAATACGTTCCCACAAATTTGCAAGTAGCTGTTTAGCCTGACTCCTATTTTTTGGAATTTCATCAAAAGAAATACTACCATCTCCATATTTATGTATTTGATAGCTAAACACAAAGTCCTGATTATTATAATCTAAACCAAGCGTACCAAAACGCAAATCGTTATAAAATAAAAAATCCTTATTGCTACTAATAGTGTACCATCCTTTACTTATGGCAATCATCCGTTGCATTTTTGGATTATCTTTTAAATCGTTTATTAAAAAATGATTTTTATTATACCTAGAAAACACAATAGATTTGGTATCAAAAAAAGAATAATTACCTATGTAAAAAGCATCTTCAGTCTCTACATTTGCGGTCCATAAAATGGTATTTAAAGGAGAGGGTTTTGTTTCAATTTGTGTGTACGCTATATTTTGTTCCTTCAATTGTTTTTTAAATTGATAATACGCTGCACCTTTTAAAGCAAAGGTTAATACCAAATAACTGCTACTTATTATTAAACCTAATCTATTATATTTTTTACGCTTTAAGCTTTCTTTTTTCTGAAACATTGTTAGAATTACAAACACCAAAAAAGGAACTGTATACAATGGGTCTATAACAAAAATAGTTTTAAATGCTAGTCGGTTTTCCAACGGCCAAAACAATTGCGTTCCCCAAGTTGTATGTGCATCTAAAATTGGATGCGTTACAAAAGCTAAAAAGAAAAGCCAACACCAACCTCTAAAATCTTTATACTTCTCATACCTTGTAACTAACCACGCAAAAATTGGAGCAAATACTACAGAAAATAATACAGAGTGTGTAAAACCACGGTGCAGTTCTAAGCCCGTAACAGTATCCGTATAGAAAGATGCAAAAGTGTCTAAATCTGGTATTGTGCCTGCTATTGCGCCATAAAGCATAGCTTTATTACCTATTTTTTTTCCTAAAACAGCTTCACCTACAGCTGCTCCTAATACTATTTGCGTTAATGAGTCCATCTTAAAATTGTAGTTACACAAAGCTACGTCTTTAAAATTATAAAGTATATTTATAAGCAAATATTACGTTTACAGTTGCCCTATAACTTTCTTATAAAAAATAATATACTCTTGTAACCTAAGTTACTTTCTATTTTTCTGAAATAAGGTTTCTTTGCATAGCATCAAATAATTATTAAAATTTAAAATGAAATTTATTTTACAACCTTGGCCTTGGTATGTATCTGGCCCGTTAATAGCCTTAGTGCTTTTTTTACTTCTTTTTGTGGGTAAAAACTTTGGTATGTCTAGCAATTTAAGAACCCTCTGTACTATTTGCGGCGCAGATAAAAAATCGGACTTTTTTAAGTTTAACTGGAAAAGTCAAAGATGGAACTTAGTTGTAATGATAGGTGCTATAATAGGTGGGTTTATAGGCGCTAACTTTTTAACAAACACTACTGCGGTTACCATTAATCCTGATACCGTAGAACATTTACAGCAACTTGGTTTTTCTAGTGCTGGTAATGCGTATTTACCAACAGAGCTATATAGTTTAGATGCCTTAACAGATATAAAAAGTATTGTAATATTAGCTGTAGGCGGACTCCTAGTTGGGTTTGGAACAAGGTATGCTGGTGGTTGCACATCTGGGCACGCAATATCTGGTTTAAGTAACTTACAGCTACCATCATTAATTGCTGTTATTGGTTTTTTTATTGGTGGTTTATTTATGATTCACGTTTTATATCCTTTAATATTTTAAGATTATGAGAACCCTTATATATTTATTTATTGGAATATTGTTTGGTATAACAATGTTTAAGTCAGAAGCCGCTTCTTGGTTTCGTATTTATGAAATGTTTCAAATGCAATCTTTTCATATGTATGGCATTATAGGCTCTGCAGTTGGTTTAGGTGTTGTAATTACCTACCTAATTAAGCGATTTAAAATAAAGTCTATTTACGGAGAAGAAATAAAATTTATACCAAAAAATAAAAGCATTAGTAGGTATCTATTTGGTGGAATTATTTTTGGGCTAGGTTGGGCGTTAGCTGGTGCTTGTCCTGGACCAATGTTTACATTGGTTGGCGCAGGCTTTGCTCCTATTTTAATTGTTATAGTTTTTTCTATTATTGGAACATTTATTTATGGTATAATTAGAGATAAATTACCGCATTAAAAGCTCTGTTAACTTCAAAAAATAAAAAAAGGCTTCATTTTACAATGAAGCCTTTTAAATTTTAAAATAAAGATAGTGCAACTACTCTTTATCTAAAACTAAATGCTCTATAAAAAATTCCATCATTCTTCTACTATCCATAGCAGTATGTCCTTTATCTGGACCAATTTGCACCTCAAAACTTTTACCAGCATCTTGTAATGCTTTTATAAATTGTAAAGAGTTTGCTGGGTGTACATTATTATCACTAGTACCAAAGAAAATCATTAATTCGCCTTGTAAATCTTTAGCCATAGTTATTAGGCTACTAGATTCATATCCTTTTTTGTTTTCATCTAACAAGCCCATATAACGCTCTGTGTACACATTATCATAATTACGCCAATCTGTTACAGCAGAATTTGCTACAGCTGCGTGAAAAACCTCTGGGTAACGTAACAATAAGGTTGCAGATGTAGTACCACCGTATGATGTACCATATACACCAACTTTATTTTTATTAAAATAAGGCCTATTATATAAAGATTTTATGCCTGCAGCAAAATCATCCATCTCTGTAAAACCTAACTTTTGGTATAAATTGTCTAACAATCTTTTTCCTCTGCCTTTTACGTTTCTACCGTCTACTTCTGCTACCAAAAAGCCATATTCTGTTAAGGCATTAGGCGTTGTAAAACGTTCTGTAAACTCATTAGTTGCAGGGCCTCCGTAATTACTTAAAAGAAGAGGATATTTTTTGTTTGGATCAAAATTAGAAGGAAAATGTAAAAATCCGTGTAATTCTGTTTTACCATCTGCAGAAGTAAAAGTAAATGCTTCAACAGTTTTTAATCCTAATTTATTAAACTCTGTTAAATCTGACTTTCCTATCTCCGCTATTTTGTTCCCTTTTATAGTTCTTAAATTAGTAACAGGAGCAATGTTATGTGTTTCTGCCACATCTACAAAATACTTATGGTTTGGAGATACATAAACTGTATGATGAAAAGCAGGATCTGTTAACCTCTTATCTCCAGAACCATTTAATTTTACACTGTGCAACTGTATTTTCATATGGTTTTCTCCACTACGAGCTGTGTAGTACAATATTTTTTTAGCTTCATCTACACTAACAATACCATCAACTTCAAAATTATGTTTTGTTAATTGCTTAACTAATTTACCACTAAAATCATATAAATAATAGTTGTTAAAACCAGAACGTTCTGATGCCCAAATAAACTGCTTTCCATTTTCTAAAACGTGCATCTCTGGACTGTTTTCAGTATAGCTTGGCAACCATTCTTCTCTTATTACGGTTCTAGATGTACCCGTATTTGGGTTTGCAGCTCTAAGTTCCATAATATTTTGTTTACGGTTGGTGCTGTGGTATAGCAACTCTTTACCATCTGGTGTCCAGCTAATGTCATAAATATAAGTACCTAAATCACCATCGTTATAAGGTTTACCGTCTCTAAGATCTAATTCAGTAATTTTTTTAGTTTCTAAGTCATACACCAATAAATCTACAGGTAAATTTTTAGCACCTACTTTAGGGTATGCTTCAATCTCTACAGAATCTTGTATTTGCGTTTGGTTGTACAAAACATAGTATTTTTTAGACTCCTTTTCATCAAACTTATAAAAAGCCACTTTTTTACTATCTGGAGACCACCACATTGCTGTGTTTTGGCTCAATTCTTCACCATAAACCCAAGTAGCAATACCAAATTTTAATTGGTTTTCATCATTACCTTCTGTAGTTATTGCAACAACATTAGACCCATCTATATTACTAAAAAACATATTTCTGTCTTTAGTAAATGCTTTGTATTTTCCGTTTGGAGATTCTGCAGATGCATATTGCCTACCACGAGCAGGTCTATTAGCCCAATTTGCATACCTATCATCCTTAAATGCAGATGTAGCAGTAGCTTCTCCTTTACCAATAGTAAACTCTTTTATTTCTCCATCTTTTCTGTATTGAAAAGCGGTTCCGGCATCATTCCATTTTACGTAATTTGGTGAAGTAACTACAGATCCTCTAATTTGCGGAGCTATTTTCATATACTGCTCATAGCCCGGCATTTTCTTTAGCTTATCTTGCGCAGACACAGCGGTTATTGTACCTAAAGATAGTACTGCACATAATACAGCTTTAAAAGTGTTCAATTTCATTCTTTTGAGTATTTAATTTGGTTGCTAAATTTACAATTATTAAACTAATTTGTAACTATTACTAAAAATTAGTTACATATTTAAAGGGCATTTCTACCATTTTTATAATTCTACTTGTATAAACTTTTAAACACATAAACCATAGAACAAACATTATCCCTATTTTTGTTGAAAATTGATTTTTATGCTTAAAGTTGGAGTTTTGGGAGCAGGTCATTTGGGGAAAATCCATTTGCGTTTGCTTAACGAATCAGAAAAATATTCTTTAGTAGGGTTTTATGACCCAGATGTTATTAACGGTAAAAAAGTTGAAGCAGAATTTGGTTATACTTATTTTGATAATATAAACAAACTAATGGATGCTGTAGATGTACTAGATATTGTTACACCTACGCTTTCTCATTTTGATTGTGCTAAAAAAGCAATTGAAAAAGGAAAACACGTTTTTATTGAAAAACCAATTACCAATACTTTGGCAGAAGCCGAAGAGCTTATAGCACTTAAAAACAAATACAATGTTAAGGGGCAAGTAGGCCATGTAGAGCGTTTTAACCCTGCTTTTTCTGCGGTAAAAAATAGCATTGTAAATCCAATGTTTATAGAAACACACAGGTTGGCAGAATTTAACCCTCGTGGTACAGATGTTCCTGTTGTTTTAGATTTAATGATACATGATATAGATGCCATTTTAAGTGTGGTTAATTCTAAGGTTAAAAGTATTAACGCAAGTGGCGTATCTGTAATTAGTAAATCTCCAGATATTGCCAATGCACGTATAGAGTTTGAAAATGGTTGTGTGGCGAACCTAACCGCTAGCAGAATTTCTTTAAAAAATATGCGTAAATCAAGGTTTTTTCAGCAAGATGCCTATATTTCTGTAGACTTTTTAGAGAAAAAAGTTGAAGTTGTAAAAATGAAAGATGCGCCAGAACAAGCTGGTGATTTTGATATGATTTTACAAAATGCTGAAGGAGAGAAAAAGCAAATTTATTTTGAAAATCCAGAAGTTGCAGGTAACAACGCTATTTTAGATGAGCTTGAAACTTTTGCCGATGCCATAAACAATAACACTACTCCTATTGTAACTTTAGAACAAGGAACAAATGCATTAAGAGTAGCTTTACAAATTATAGAATCTTTTTAATATACATAAAATGAAAAATATAGCAGTTATAGGAGCAGGTACAATGGGTAACGGTATTGCCCACGTTTTTGCACAAAATAATTATAAGGTTAATTTAATAGATATTGCACAAGCATCTTTAGATAAAGGTTTAGCTACCATTACTAAAAATTTAGATAGAATGGTTGCTAAAGAAAAAATATCTGAAGCAGATAAAAACAATACTCTAGCTAACATTACACTACACACTGTACTTGCAGATGGTGTTAATGGTGTAGATTTAGTAGTAGAAGCTGCTACAGAAAATGTAGACTTAAAGCTTAAAATTTTTAAAGATTTAGACGCTATTTGTGATGCTAAAACAATTTTAGCTACAAATACATCATCTATCTCTATTACACAAATTGCTGCGGTAACTAATAGGCCAAAACAAGTAATTGGTATGCACTTTATGAACCCTGTACCTATCATGAAATTGGTAGAGATTATTAGAGGTTACAACACGTCTAACGAGGTTACTGCTACTATTATGGAATTGTCTACTAAATTAGGTAAAACACCTACAGAGGTTAATGATTATCCTGGTTTTGTAGCAAACAGAATTTTAATGCCAATGATTAACGAGGCCATTGAAACTCTATACAATGGCGTTGCCGGTGTAGAAGAAATTGATACCGTTATGAAATTAGGTATGGCGCACCCAATGGGACCATTACAATTGGCAGATTTTATTGGTTTAGATGTTTGTTTAAGTATTTTAAACGTAATGTATGATGGTTTTAAAAATCCAAAATACGCACCTTGTCCACTTTTAGTAAATATGGTAATGGCTAAAAAATTAGGTGTAAAATCTGGAGAAGGTTTTTATGATTATTCAGAATCTAGAAAAGCAGAAAAAGTAGCTTCTCAATTTGCAAAATAATTAGCATTGGCAAATATTAAACCTTTTAAAGCAGTACGCCCAACAAGAGATAAAGTTAGTTTAGTAGCTTCACGTTCTTACCAAAGTTATACTCAGGCAGAACGTGAAGCCAGACTAGACCACAACCCTTACTCTTTTTTACATATTGTTAACCCTGGTTATAAGTATGATAAAGAAATAT
The DNA here is from genome assembly GCF_001999725.1 of Cellulophaga omnivescoria. Taxonomy (GTDB): domain Bacteria; phylum Bacteroidota; class Bacteroidia; order Flavobacteriales; family Flavobacteriaceae; genus Cellulophaga; species Cellulophaga omnivescoria. Next base: position 104,400 of record NZ_MDDP01000013.1, on the reverse strand, counting down.
CTGGTGTAGCGCGTTACCAATTGGTAAAAAATAGGTATTCAGAATTTAAAGAAGATGGTGTTTTTACACAAGATGCTTCTCCTTATTTTTACATTTATAAAGTTGTAGACAGAGATAATCAAGTTTTTAATGGCATTGTTGGTGCCGCAAGCGTAGAAGATTATAAAAATAACATCATTAAAAAGCATGAAGATACTATTGCTAGCAAAGAGGTTGTTTTTAAAGACTATTTAAAAACTGTTGGTTTTAATGCAGAGCCAGTACTTATTACTTATCCAGACAATACAGAGGTTTCTTCTATCATAAAAAAGAAACAAGAAGAGCGTGCAGAATATGAGTTTACAACAACGTACAGAGACACGCATTACCTTTGGCTTATTACAGAAAAAGAAGCTATAAGTGCCATTATTAATGCTTTTAATAATATACCAACATTATATATTGCAGATGGTCACCACAGATCTTCGTCATCAGAATTACTATGTTTAGACTGTAAAGAACAAAACAAAACACATAATGGCACAGAGAATTATAACTATTTTATGAGTTATTTTATTCCTGAGTCCGAGCTTAAAATACACGAATTTAATAGGTTGGTTAAAGATCTTAATGGTTTAACTAAAGAAGAGTTTTTAATACAATTAGATGCTATTTACCGTATAGAAAACAGAGGTGCTATACCATATAAACCAAATAAAAAACATCATTTTAGTATGTATTTAGATGGTGAATTTTATTCATTACACCTACGTAAATCTATTTATACGTTTAAAAATTCTTTAGATAAATTAGATGCGCAATTACTTTACAATACCATTTTAAAACCTATTCTTGGCATTACAGATGTTCGTAAAAATAATAGAATAGACTACTTAAGTGGTAAAAAAGAAATTGTAAGTTTAGTTAATAAAATAGATAGTGGTAAATTTAGAGTTGGTTTTGGTATGATACCTGCCAATATTGAAGAATTAAAAAGCATTGCAGATGACGGTTTAAAAATGCCTCCAAAAAGCACTTTTATAGAACCAAAATTAAGAAGCGGTGTTACCATTTATGAATTTTAGTTTTAATTAAAATTATGTCAATTAAACAGTCTTTACTAGAAATTAAAAATAGCTTACCAGAAACGGTTACACTTGTAGCTGTATCTAAAACAAAACCTGTTTCAGATTTAGAAGAAGCCTATGCTGCTGGACAGCGTATATTTGGCGAAAATAAAATTCAGGAAATGACCCAAAAATGGGAGGTTTTGCCAAAAGACATACAATGGCATATGATTGGTCACGTACAAACCAATAAGGTAAAATATATGGCTGAATATGTGTCTTTAATACACGGTGTAGACAGTTTAAAACTATTAAAAGAAATTAATAAGCAAGCAAAAAAACATAACAGAGTAATTAATTGCTTATTACAAATGCATATTGCAGAAGAAAGCACAAAGTTTGGTCTAGATTTAGAAGAACTAAATAGCCTTGTATCTTCTGATGTTTTTAAAACATTAGAAAACATTAAAGTGGTTGGTTTAATGGGTATGGCTACTTTTACAGACAACCAAAACCAAGTAAAAAAAGAGTTTGGTACGTTAAAAGAGGTTTTCTCTTCCTTACAAAGCACAAAATCTACTAACTTAGATGTAAAAATATTATCTATGGGTATGAGTGGCGATTATAAAATTGCTATAGACCAAGGAAGTACAATGGTACGTATAGGAAGTAGTATTTTTGGTAGCAGAAATTATATATAACAACAGGCTAAACAAATTTAATGTACGTAATCTTAGATATTGAAACCACAGGTGGTAAATTTAATGAAGAAGGAATAACAGAGATTGCTATTCATAGGTTTGATGGCCATAAGGTTGTAGATAAATTTATTAGTTTAGTTAATCCAGAAAAAGAAATACAGCCTTTTGTAGTAAAACTTACTGGCATTAATGACAAAATGCTACGTACCGCTCCTAAGTTTTATGAAATTGCCAAACGTATTGTGGAAATAACTGAAGACGCAGTTCTTGTAGCACATAATGCACAGTTTGACTACAGAATTCTAAGAACAGAATTTAGACGTTTAGGCTATAATTTTGAACGTAAAACATTATGTACTGTTAACTTATCTAAAGAACTTATACCAGACAAAGAATCATACAGCTTAGGAAAACTTGTACGCTCTTTAGGCATACCTGTTAGTGATAGGCATAGAGCAAACGGAGACGCATTAGCAACGCTCCAATTATTTAAGTTACTGCTTGCAAAAGACACTAATAAAAGTATTATTAAAACTGTTATTAAAGAGGGCTCTATGGGAGAGCTATCAGACAGACAAATAAACCTTGTAGAACAATTACCTAATGATACAGGTGTTTATTATATGTATGACAAAGATGGTGATTTAATTTTTTTAGGTAGATCTACAGATATCAAGAAAAAAGTAAATAAACACTTTACAGGTGTTTCTAACGTTGCAAAAAAACTACAAAAACAAACACGTAAAGTTACTTTTGAAAAAACAGGAAACGACCTAATTGCTACACTAAAAGAAAACGAAGAATTGCGTAAAGTTAAGCCTAAATACAATAGTAGTTTACGTAAAAAACTTTTTAACTATGGTATTTTTGTAAAAGAAAATAAAGATGGATACCTTTATTTTTTTATTGAAAAAACTACTACAACAGACCATACAATTGGTACTTTTAGTAGCTACATTGCTGCTAAAAATTTTGTTCATAAAATAACAAAGGAGTTTACCTTATGTAAAAAAATAAACCTTATTTCTGAAGCAAAAACCAACTGTGGTAATTATGAAGACGGAAAATGTAATGGAGCTTGTATAAAAAAAGAGGCTACAGAAACGTATAACGCAAGAGCACAAGAAGTAATTAAAACATATAGCTTAATTGGTAAAAACGTATTAATAAAAGATAAAGGCAGAGAAATAGGCGAGTATTCTGCTATTTTAATTAAAGACGGAAAATTTAAAGGTTACGGCTATTACAATTTAAACCATCAAATAAATAATATTCATATATTAGAATCTATTATTACTAATATGACGAGTACCCCAAATACCATTCACCTAATATTAGCTTATCTAAGAAAAAATAAAAGAGTACAACAAATACAATTAAACTAACCATTGAAAAACGAAAGACCATCTAAAAATTGGAAAGCTAAAATTCATGAAATAATTTACGGCACGCATACACCTGCAGGTAAGTTGTTTGATATTTTATTGCTTGTATTAATTGTCTATAGCGTTATAATAGTAATGCTAGAGAGTGTACCTCGTTTTGATACTAAGTACCATGAGTTTTTAAATATATCTGAATGGGTAGTAACTATTTTATTTTCTATAGAATATGCATTACGAGTAATTTGTATTAACAAACCTAAAAAATATATTTTTAGTTTTTTTGGTATCATAGATTTTTTATCGACTATTCCTAAATACTTAGCTTTCTTTTTTGTTGGCTCACAATACTTAACAGCTTTTAGAGCTTTACGTTTACTACGTGTATTTAGAATATTAAAACTAGTGCGTTTTGTGGGTGAGTCTAATAAGCTAATTAACGCCTTAAGAGCTAGTAGAACAAAAATATCTGTGTTTGTATTTTTTGTATTAATAATATCTGTACTACTAGGTACTTTAATGTACTTAATTGAAGGACCAGAACACGGTTTTAATAGTATACCACACAGTGTATACTGGACCATTGTAACGCTAACTACCGTTGGCTATGGAGATATTTCTCCAGAAACACCAATGGGACAATTTTTAGCCACTTTAATAATGATTATTGGTTATGGAGTTATTGCTGTGCCTACAGGTATTGTATCTGCCGAGTACGCATCTAACATAAACCCAAACAAAACAATGGACGAAGGAAGATCTTGTCCAAATTGCAGCTGTGAAATTAAGAGATCTGATGCTGACTATTGCAGAAAATGTGGCTACAAGTTAAGCCAAGAAGAGAATGATTAAAATAGAAAAAATAGCAAAGTGATTACTAAAACTTTAATAGCTGTGGTAGGCCCTACCGCAATTGGTAAAACAAAATTGGCAATTACGCTTGCACAGCATTTTAAAACACACATAATTTCTGCAGACTCTCGTCAGTTTTTTAAAGAAATGGCTATTGGCACTGCTGTACCAGATACTGATGAACTTGCCGCTGCACAACATCACTTTATTCAACATAAAAGCATTTTAGAACCATATTCCGTTGGCGACTATGAAAAAGAGGCTCTTATCAAATTAGATCAACTTTTTAAAGAAAATGATATTGTAATATTGGTTGGTGGTAGTGGTTTGTATGTAGATGCTGTAACCAAAGGCTTAGATAGTTTTCCTAAAATAGATGCTAGTGTTAGGGCAGATTTAAACTCGCTATTTGAAGAAAAAGGTGTTACTGCTTTACAAACCAAACTACAAGCTTTAGACCCAGAATATTATACCAAAGTAGACCAAGATAACCCACATAGGTTAATTAGAGCTTTAGAGGTATGCATAGGTTCTGGCAAGCCCTACTCTACTTTTTTAAATCAAAAAAAACCGAAAAGACCGTTTAACACAATTACCGTTGGCATTAAGGCTGATAGAGAAATTATATACGAAAGAATTAACAAAAGGGTAGATATTATGGTGCAAAACGGCTTAGTAGATGAAGCTAAGGCATTAATTAAACACCAAAACCTAAATGCGCTACAAACTGTTGGCTACAGAGAGTTATTTATGTTTTTTAATGAAAATTGGACTTTGGAGTTTGCACTATCTGAAATTAAAAAGAATACCAGAAGATTTGCCAAAAGACAACTTACTTGGTTTAAAAAAAATAAAGAAACACTTTGGATAAATTTTAATGATGATCCAAAAGACATTATTACAATAATTGAAGATAAACTACAAGCATAAAAAAACCACCCTCTTAAAGGGTGGTTTTTAGTATATTGTAAAAAGAATTAAATATTAAGACTCTTCCTCAGTTTTAATTACCAAACGGAAACCTTCACCGTGAATGTTAAGTATTTCAACATTCTCATCTTTCTTTAAATACTTTCTAAGTTTAGCTATATAAACATCCATACTTCTAGATGTAAAATAGTTATCATCTCTCCAAATTTTAGTTAACGCCAATTCTCTTGGCATTAAATCATTTTCATGCAAAGCCAATAAACGTAAAAGGTCGTTTTCTTTAGGAGATAATTTAACAGCTTCTTCTTCTTTATACTTTAAAAATCTAAGTTTAGAGTTTAATTTAAAATCACCAATAGTAAACTCAAACTTTTTACTGTCTGCCATTGTATTAGAAGACTTTCTTTGTAAAATAGCTTTAAGCTTCATTAAAAGAACTTCAGAGTCAAAAGGCTTATTTAAATAATCATCTGCTCCAGCTTTATAGCCTTTTAACACATCTTCTTTCATTGTTTTTGCAGTAAGAAAAACAATTGGTACGTTTTCATTTTTTTCTCTAATTTCCCTTGCTAGCGTGTACCCGTCCTTGTAAGGCATCATCACATCCAAAATACAAACATCATAAATGTCTTTTTTGAATTTTTCAAAACCTTCCATTCCGTTTTTAGCTAAAACAACGTCAAAATTATTCATTCCTAAATAATCTTTAAGTACAATTCCAAAATTTGGATCGTCCTCTACCAAAAGTATTTTCTTGTTTACTGTTTCCATATCTATTAAATTATAGGTAATTTAATGTAGAAAGTGCTTCCTTTTCCTTTTTCGCTTTCTGCATATACTTCACCTTGGTGATCATCTATTATTTTTTTTACATAGGCAAGCCCTAAGCCGTGCCCTTTTACATTATGTATATCTCCTGTATGTTCTCTATAAAATTTTTCAAAAACTTTTTTAAGAACAGCTTTGCTCATTCCTGAACCTTGATCTTTTATTTTTATTAAAATACTATTTTTTGTACTCTCTGTATACACATCTATTTTTGGTGCCTCTGGAGAATATTTAATAGCATTGTCCATAACATTTACTAGTACATTAGTAAAATGCATTTCATTAGCTAAAACATCTGTACGTTTTGCATTTAGGTGTGTATTAATATAACCACCTCTATCATCTACAATTAATTCTACATGTGTAATAGCGTCTTCAATTATGTCGTGTACATCTACCCTTTCCTTACTTATATCTAATTGGTTTTTTTCTAATTTAGATATACGTAAAACGTTTTCAACCTGTGCATGCATTCGTTTATTTTCATCCCTAATCATTTGCAGGTACCGCCCAACTTTTTCTTTATCTCCAATAGTGCCCGGGTTTTTAATAGCCTCTACTGCTAAGTTTATAGTTGCAATAGGAGTTTTAAACTCATGCGTCATATTGTTAATAAAATCAGTTTTAATTTCAGATATTTTTTTCTGTCTAATTAACTGGTAAATAGCACCAACATAAGTAATTAATATAATAGTTGTAAACAAGAATGTTATTACTGCCATTCCTAAAATAGAACCAATTAAATATTCTTTTTTCTCTGGAAACGATACCAATAAAGAAAAATCTGTTTTTCCTTCGCTATCCCTAAAAATTGGTGTTCTATTAACAGTTTCAGGATCAAACTTAAACTTTCTAGATTTTACAGAGGTTGGCAATCCTTTACTATAAATACCAAATTCAAAATCTATATCTATTTTTCTGTTTTTAAATTCTTCTTCCAAAGAATACCTAATTTCTTCTTTAGAAACTCTTTTATACATAGGTTTTTTATTGGCTGCATCTCTAAACATTTCTTCAAATTGCAGTCGCTCAAACCTAGATATATCTCCAAATTTTGTTATGGTTTTAATTGGAGTAAAACTGTATCCTTTACCATCCATACCAAAATTTTCCTTAAAAACGGTTTCTACAGTTTTACTGGTATAACTGGTAATAGTTGTTGTACTATCATTAAAAAGATCATTGTCAAAGAACGAAGGTGGAATATTATAATTCTCTTTTAATATTCCATGATTATAAATGGTTACTTCTCTAGAGTCTTCATCCACTTCTTTAAAAAAGATGTCTCTAATTTGAAACTCAGATGGTTTACCAACACTATCTTTTAGTGCTATTAACTTATTTCCGTATTCATTAACCTCTCTAGTCTCTATCTTACTTGCTACATTATCTAAAACCTGTGAAACGGTCTGATAAAATTGCTCCTCTTTGTCTTCTATAGATTTTTTAATCCAATATGCTTGAACAAAAATAATTCCTAGCAAAGACAAGGTCATCAATACAATAAGTATAACCAATAACTTCTTGTTCATTTGGGCAAAATTAAGATTTTAACATATATAGTCTGTCCGGTTTAACCTAACCTTAACACTAATAGTTAAACTTTAACGATTATTAAGACAACTCCCTTAATATACAATGAATTTCTTTAATTTTTAACTTTAACTTTACAATATCTTCATTTATTAACTTAAAATCAGACATTTTTTCTTTCTTTTCATCTGTCCATTGATTGTCCATTCTAGAAAGAATCTTTTCTCGTGTAGTATTATCCCTTTTTATTATTCTGTCTATTCTGACTTCTAAGGGTGCTGTTACCAAAATTATGTAGTCATAAAAATTTTGGTTGTTATTCTCAAATATAATTGCACTTTCTTGTATAACATAAGGTGCGTTTTGTTTTTTAGCCCATTCTAAAAAATGTGCTCTTACAGCTGGGTGTACAATAGCATTTAATTGCTCTAATAAATTAGCATTAGAAAAAACTTCTTGAGCTATATACTCTCTATTTAAAACACCATTTTGATAAGCTTCTTCACCAAGTAACTTTATAATTTGTTCTTTTACATTAGCAGAGGTATGCATTATTTTTTTTGCCTCTGTATCGGAATTATATACAGGCACACCTAAGTTTGCAAACATTTTAGCCGCAGTGCTTTTTCCACTACCTATACCACCTGTTAAACCTACTATTTTCATTTTCTGTTTAAAATAAATTCTACAGATTCTTCTTTTAACTTTGCGCTATAAACACCTTCCGGTTTTTTAGTAAGACTTAATTTTAATATTGGCGAATTTTCATCTACATACTCATTAAAATCTGCCGTTAAACTAAAATCTGTTGCCGTAATTTTTTTTAATACTTCTATATTTGCTTTACATAAGATAGATACCTCGCTAGGAAAAGTTCTGATACTTATATCATTTGGTAAATTTAATACTGTAACGGGCACTGTAATTAACTTTTCTGAAAAACGAAATACCTCTCCAGAAACAACAACTTCATTATTCGAAAACTTAGAATTAGCTAAATTCTGAGGCAGTATTAACGGTAATGTTTTACTAATATTTGATGATACATCTCTAAAATTATAATCCTCTGCTGTTACGCTTACAATAGTGTCTATCTCAGATTTAGGTCCAGATACCTTTATAGAGTCTGGAGTTATTTTTATACCTTTTTCTAACACATAATTCTGTGCCATATCTACTTTTATATTTGCTAAAACAGGCACTTTCTTTGTATGTAATTTATAGAGGTCAATATATAAGGTATCACTAAAACCAACTTCTGTTAAAGACAATGAGCTAGACAATTGCTGCTCTATTTGTTTTCTAAAAACAGATTGCCTTAAAAAATACTTGTCTTCTTTTTCTTCTACATTAGATAAGTCTATTTTTATATTTTTTCTAAAAATATTTAAACGCAACAACTGAAAACCACCAGCATGCACTTTAACTTGCACTTGGGTTTGATGTTTTTGAGCAAAAAATAAGCTATCGGGTACGTTTACATATTCTAAATTGAAGTATGTATTTGCTGTGTAAGAATCGGATAAATTACTAATAAACCAAGCCATTGTGGCACATAGCAAAAAGAGTGAAAATATTTTCACTTTTCGTTTATTTAAACCGCTTTTTATTTTACTTAACACCTTTATAATTTAAAAAATAATTTTGGAAATAACTCTTGCGCACTTTTTTTACTTGAGTTTAAAGTTAAAGTAGACTTTAAAAAGCCGTAACCATACCCAACAAATTGTATTACAACAGCAACCAAAGATAGTAATGCTATTGCTATACTTTTATTTTTTAATAACGAATCTACAAACAACAAGCTAAAGTATAAACCATAACCATATAAAAACCAAGGTAAACCAAAAAATGAGGCTAATAATGACACTAAAAATCCAAAACAAAATAAAGCTGGAAACCAATAGGTAATTTTTGCTGTTTGTGGATGCCATTTGTTTAAGATAGGACGAACCATACCAAACTTATTTACCTGAATGTAAAACTTATTCCAATCTATTCTACGTTTATGATACACATAAGCTTCTGGAATTAATTTGGTTGTAAACCCGTTATTCCAAATTCTAATGGTTAAATCTGGATCTTCACCTGGGTGAATATTGCCATAACCGCCAGTTTTTTCAAAAGCTACCTTAGAAATTCCCATATTAAAACTACGTGGCTGAAACTTATCTACCGCCTTTTTACCTCCGCGTATACCACCTGTTGTAAAAAAAGATGTCATGGCGTAATTAATAGCTTTTTGGACCGTAGAAAAAGACTCGTGTGCAGCATCTGGACCACCATAACAGTCTACATAGTTTTTTTGTAATGATGCTTCCGCAGTTTCTAAATAATGTGGAGGTAAAATACAATCTGAATCTAATACAATAAAGTAATTACCTTTTGCTTTGCGCATTCCGTAATTTCTAGAATCTCCAGGCCCTGAATTTTCTTTTTTATAGTAAGATATTGGTAAACTAGAAAAGTGAGAGACTTCTTCTTCTGAGCTTATAGTAGAACCATCTTCTACGATAACTATCTCATACGGTTTAGTATAGGTTTGTTGCTCTAAACTTTGCAACAACTCTCTAATTTCATTTGGTCTGTTATAAACCGGAACTATAAAAGAAAACAAAAAATTCATGTAGTACCACTGTAAACATAAAAGCCACCCCAAAAAAAGGATGGCTTTTACTATATTATATTATATTTATTCTTCTGTAAAGTGCTCTATTACCTCTTGGCTAACTCCTGTATTAGAGAAACCTCCATCATGAAACAAGTTTTGCATTGTTACTTTCTTTGTTAAATCTGAGAATAACGAAACTGTATAATCTGCACAATCTTGAGCAGTTGCATTACCTAACGGAGACATTTTGTCTGCGTAAGCAATAAAACCACCAAAACCTTTAACACCTTGACCAGCTGTTGTTGGAGTTGGCGACTGCGAAATTGTATTAACACGCACCTGTTTTTCTTTTCCAAAGAAATAACCAAAACTACGTGCAACAGACTCTAAATAGGCTTTATTATCTGCCATATCATTATAATCTGGAAAAGTACGTTGTGCTGCCATATAAGTTAAAGCTACAATACTTCCCCACTGGTTCATTGCATCTGCTTTATACAAACTTTGCATTACTTTATGAAAAGATAATGCAGAAACATCCCATCCTTTTGCTGTAAAATCATACTTCTCATCTGTATATGCACGCCCTTTTCTTACGTTTACAGACATCCCAATAGAATGTAAAACAAAGTCTAACTTACCACCTAAAATTTCTGTAGCCTTAGCCACCAAATTATTTAAGTCTTCTTCGCTAGTTGCATCTGCAGGTATAATTTCTGATCCTGTTTTTTCTGCTAACTCTTTAATTTGCCCCATACGCATTGCTATTGGTGCGTTAGTTAACACAAAAGTACCACCTTCTTCGTGTACTCTTTCTGCAGTTTTCCAAGCTATAGAGTTTTCATCTAATGCTCCAAATATAATACCTCTTTTTCCTTTTAATAAATTGTATGCCATTTGCTATTTATTTTGGTAATTTATGTGCGCGTAAAGATATTCAAAAAAAGTAGAATGCAATGCTTCTAATTTAATAACTGCCTTGCATGTGCAATAGCAGAATCCGACAAATCTTTTCCTCCCAACATTTCTGCCAACTCTACTACTCTTTCTTCTGTAGTTAGTTGCTTCATTTGCGTGTGCGTTACGTTATTTTTATCTTCTTTGTAAACTTTATAATGATGGTTACCCTTAGATGCTACTTGTGGTAAATGTGTAATAGAAAATATTTGCATACTACTACTCATTTCCTGCATAATAACTCCCATTCTGTTAGATATTTCACCAGATACACCTGTGTCAATTTCATCAAACATTAATGTTGGCAAATCTTCATATTTAGCTAACACTGCTTTAATGGCTAACATTATACGAGAAAGCTCTCCCCCAGACGCTACCTTTTTTAACTCTCCAAAACCAGATCCTTTATTAGCAGAGAATTGAAAAACCAACTCATCTTTACCATTATATGTAAAACTTTCTGTTTTATTTATTTCAATTTTAAACTCGGCACTTGGCATACCTAATGACGCCAAAATAGACTCTAACTGTTGCTTAAGCTCTGGAATTATTGCTTTACGTTGCTTTGTAATTTTAGCACATATTGTATTTAGTGCTTTTTCTTGTGCAGCAATCTCTTCCTCTTTTTCTTTTATTGTAGCATCTATATTTTCTGTTGCATCAACTTTTAATGCTAATTCTTCTTTTATTTTTAAAAGCTCACTAACCTCTAATACACCATGTTTTTTTTGCAAATCATACAATAATTGGAGTTTTGCATTTACTTCTTCTAACAGGTTTGGATTAGCTTCTACAGTATTCTCTAAACTTTCAAACTCTTCAAAAATGTCATTAACCTCTATAAAAACAGATTGTACACGCTCATTTAAATTAGTAAACTGAGAACCAAAGCTTGCTAACTTATTTGAAGCTTGCTTTAACTCTGCTAACAAAGTTAAAACACCAACTTGTTCATCTGCTATTAACTGATGACCTTTAGACAAGTGCTCCATAATGTTTTCTACATTATTTAGCTGCTCATACTGCTCTTCTAATTCTTCTAAAATTCCTTCTTTTAAAGGAGCGGCTTGTAATTCACTTAGTAAAAAAGTGTTGTAATCATGTTCTTTTATCCCTTCTTGTTTAGCAAGCTGCAATTGTTCTAAAACTTTAGTTTCCTTTTTAAACTGACGCAAACTTTCCTCATATTTTTTTAATAATGGGACGTTAGAAGCTAAACCATCTATAACTTTAAATTGATAGGCATTATCTCCTAGTTGCAGTGTTTGATTTTGTGAGTGCACATCTATTAAACTATCTCCTAATGTAGAGAGTATAGTTAATTTTACAGGTGAATCATTAATAAAAGCTCTAGACTTACCGCTAGGCAATATTTCTCTTCTAATAATGGTACGCTCCTCATAATCTACATCATTCTCCTTAAAAAAAGGCTCAAGATTATATTTGCCTATAGAAAACTCTGCCTCTATAACACATTTTTTTTTCTTATCTCTTAATGATGATAAATCTGCACGTTTACCCAATACCAAAGCTAAGCCACCTAACAATATAGATTTTCCTGCTCCAGTTTCACCAGTTATTACGGTAAAACCGTTTGTAAAAGACACATTTAAATGGTCTATTAAGGCGTAATTTTTTATAGAAAGTGATACTAACAATTTGTGTAATTAAAAATTACACCAAATATAATTATAATATAAAAAGCGAAGGTTAATATTTTATTTTATTCCACGTACTAGAATAAAAAGGTGCTGCTGTATTTAAAACTTCTTTTAGTTTTACAACATCCATTTTAGGTCCATCAGAAAATATACTTACAATTTCATCAGATTTTGCATCAAAAAAAGTTTGCAATACAAAAGCATTTGTTCTACGTTTTGCTATAGTAGATAGCAGACGTAATGTACCCGAGATTACTTGTTTACCTGTACTATTATTATCTGCAAGTACATCCATACCTTTCCTATGGTAATTATACATTGCAACTCTATACTCCCTGTAAGCATTAGATAAAATATTATCTACCAATTCAAAACGAGTTCTTTCACTAGAAGACTGGCTCCAACCTGCAGCACTACTACCTTGTGCCTGTGTAACAATACCTTGTGCTTTTTTAAAATATTCTGTACCTCCTTCTAACGCAAAACTATCTGCATCTAAACCAAGAATAATATATGCGTAATAAGACATGACTCCTACAAGGTTAGAATCAAATGTATTTTGATTGTAAACTAAAGGCTGAAACTCTATGTAGTTAAAATTAAACTGATTGTCTTTATAATTAAATATAGGAGTTTCATAAGAAGTATTAAAAACTGGCCTAGAAGACTGTATTTGTATATTAGCTTTAAAACTACTTGATGAGTATTCTGTAATTGTAATGAACATTCTGGAATTTATGCGCTCTTGCTCTTTAAAAACACGATTTGTCCATTTAGTTTTATTCATAAAATCATTAAGTGCACGTTCTAATGTTTTAAATACCTGCTGGTTGGTTTGCCCTACTTGCTCTGAGTTTACCGTAACTGTACAATTTAATTCTTGTGCTGTAGCAGAAGAAAAAATAGCAAAACAAAAAAAAGCAATTACAAGTTTATACATTAGTCTTTATAATAATTTCATTTACAATATCTAAGGCTACATCTGCCTTACTCTTAAGTTCAAACGTTTTTATATTTAATTTCTTATCTATGATAGCTATTTTATTGGTTGATTTGCCAAAACCAGCACCTTTGTCATTTAAAGAATTAAGCACTATAATATCTAAATTCTTCTTTTTTAGCTTTTTAGTAGCATTTTCTATCTCATTTTGCGTCTCTAATGCAAAGCCAACCAAAAATTGATGCTCTTTTTGCTCTCCTAAAGAAAATAAGATATCCTTGTTTTTTACAAGAGTTATCTGCATTTCAGCATCATTCTTTTTTATTTTTTGATCTGCTATAGTTTTAGGTTTATAATCTGCTACTGCAGCTGCGCAAATAGCTATATCTACTTTTGCATAATGCTTATGCACCTCTGTATACATTTCATCTGCAGATTTTACACGTACAAGTGTAACATTATCATGCGAAATAGTTAGGTGTGATGGGCCAGAAACTAAAACTACTTTAGCTCCTTTATTTGCAGCCGCCAAAGCAAGCTCATACCCCATTTTACCAGAGGAATGATTACCAATAAAACGCACAGGGTCTATTGCCTCATATGTAGGGCCTGCTGTTATAACCACTTTTTTACCACTTAGAGGCAAACCAGAATTTAAAAATTGTTTTAAATGCTTAACAATTTCTTCGGGTTCTGCCATTCTTCCTTCTCCATGTAAACCACTAGCCAACTCACCACTTCCTGCAGGAATAATAATATTACCAAATGAATTTAATTTGCTAAACGAACCTAAAGTAGACGGATGCTTGTACATATCCAAATCCATTGCAGGAGCAAAAAAAACGGGACATTTAGCAGACAAATATGTTGCAAGCAATAAGTTATCACAAACACCATTTGCCATTTTAGACAAAGTATTTGCTGTTGCCGGAGCAATAACCATAATATCTGCCCATAACCCCATTTCAACGTGATTGTTCCAAGATGTTCCTTCTTCTTTATCCTCACTAACAAAAGATGTTAATACAGGATTTTTTGATAGCGTAGCTAAGGTAAGAGGAGAAACAAAAGAGCTGGCGCTATCCGTTAAAATAATTTTAACGTTAGCGCCAGCTTTTATTAATAAGCGAACAAGAAATGTTGTTTTATATGCGGCAATACCTCCGGTTATTCCTAAAAGGATATTTTTACCACCTAACATTTTTATGAGTCTTTCGCTGTGTTTCTGTGGTATATTCTATCCTCTAACCACTCTGTTACTGCTAAAGCGTGTGGTTTTGGTAATTTTTCATAAAACTTAGAAACCTCAATTTGCTCCTTGTTTTCAAAAATTTCATCTAAACTATCATTGTACGTAGCAAATTCTTCTAACTTCTCTAAAAGTTCTTTTTTAATATCAGAGTTAATCTGTATTGCTCTTTTAGAAACTATAGAAATTGCTTCATATATATTTCCTGTACCAGCATCAAACTCATTTTTATTAATTGTAGTTGTAGATACAGCTGCTTTTGAATTTTTCAAGTCGTTCATATTCATAGCCTAATATTTATTTTGAATAATTTTGTAATTCTTTATCTAATCTTTCCTTCATATTATTTGCTTTTTTAGCAAACTCTGTTTCTGGAAAAGTTTTCATTAACTTACCATTAGCTTCATTAGCAGCCTTTAAACGCTCTTCCTTTTTACTAGGATGACTATTTATTGCTAAATTATAAGCTGCAAGCGCCTTGTAATATAATGCTTCTTCTTTATATATAGATCCAGGATTATCTAACATAAAGTTTTCTAATGCTTTTATTGCAGAAATAGAGTATTCTAAATCATAAAACTCACCTAATTTAGTAAATTGTTTAGCTATTTCTAATGCTTTCTTCTCTTTTTTTCTAGTTAAAGCAGCAGCAATTTCGTTTGCTTCAGGTAAATATTCAGAATCTGGATACGTGTTTATAAAGTTTTGTATCTTTAACAAAGCCTTATCAGTATCTGTCTGATCTAAAGAATATTTACGCGATAAAAAAGAATAACTCTTTGCTCCTAAAAAAGAAGCTTCCTGAACTTTTTCACTTCTTGGATACGCTTTTACAAAACGCTCAAACTGATAGCCTGCGTTGTTATAATCTTTAATTTGATAATAACTATTTGCATGAAAAAACATTACACGCTCTCCTTGTGGCTTACCTATGTAATTAGAAACTATTTGTTCTAATAAACGGTTTGCTCTTTTAAAATCGCCCTTATCATAAAACTCTTCGGCCATTTCATACTTAGCCTTAACGTCTTGGTTTTTTAATACCTTTTGGTATTCACTACAAGAGCCTAAGACTAACACCAACAATAAAAGTGGTAATAATTTCTTCATTCTTAAAAACATTTTGCAAAATTAGTCATTATATACGGATATAAAAAACATTTTTTATACCGCTAAAATAGGAATGTGAATATTGTTAACCGTAGTTTTTGGCTAAGTTTTAACTTAAAATTTCATTAAAATTGCGAATATCTAAGCTAATTGCTTATTAAAGCTATTCATAAATGTATTTATTGTTGACTTTAGTTCTGGTGTTGCCTCAAGTAAAGGAAGTCTAACTTTTGCTGTAGCCAAGCCTAGGTTTTGGTAAATAGCTTTAATACCTGCAGGGTTTCCTTCTTTAAATATATAATCTATAACGTCATGCAAAGTGTTGTATAACAGATGAGCTTCTGCTGCATTGTTTTCTAAACCAAGAGAAATAACTTTAGAAAACTCTGCCGGAATACCTTGTCCTATAACAGAAATTACTCCAGACCCTCCTGCTAACACAGTAGACAAAGCCGTAAAGTCGTCTCCAGAAATTACCATAAAATCTTTAGGTTTATCTTTTATAATAGATAGTATTTGAACCATATCTCCGCATGCTTCTTTTATAGCAACTATGTTACTAAAGTCTTTTGCTAACCTAACCGTAGTAGATGGCAACATATTACTACCTGTTCTACCCGGTACATTATATAAGATTATTGGCTTTGGGGATGCTAGGGAAATGGCTTTAAAGTGTTGATAAATCCCTTCTTGAGTTGGTTTATTATAATAAGGAGAAACAGATAATACAGCCACAAAATTGCTTAAATCTCTACTTTTTAACTCTGCAACTACTGCCATTGTATTATTTCCGCCAACCCCTAAAACTAAAGGTAACCTACCTGCATTAACCTTAACAACAGTATCTATAACCAACTGTTTTTCTTCTTCCGTTAGCGTTGCCGGTTCTCCTGTGGTACCTAAAACCACTAAGTAATTAATACCATTAGCTATATTGTATTCAACAATATTTTTTAATGCTGTAACATCTACAGACAAATCTTCCTTAAAAGGTGTAACTAGTGCAACACCAGTACCAACTAATTCTTTCACACGTATAAATTTAGTAATCAAAATTTAAGAACGCGCCATAAGTAGTACGTTCTTATTATATTTCATTTAAAACCGAGAGATACTTTCCCAATTCATTTTTAAAAATGCTAAAATCTTTATTTGGTATATTTAAGATTAAATCATTTAAATTCTCATCAATTTCACCAAAACCAACTTTTAATCTGGCTTTGGATTGCATAGTCATTAATTGCAATAGTAAATTTTCTTCTGTATAATAGCTTATTAGCATATCATACTCATTATCTAAAAATTCTAATGCGTAACTATTTTCTATTTTTGCTCCCCAACCTAAATCTTCTTCAGAAAAAACAGGTGTTGAGTAAGGCGAGTTTTTATCATGCTCTGCCTTATACCCTATTATTTTTAATGCGTTTGGCTGTAATGAAAATTCCTTTATAAACTCATTAAATATTGTACCATCTGGCACATTATCTAAATCTACTATACAACCAACTTTAGCAATTCCTTTTTTAACCCTAGAACAGGCCATACGCTTGTTTTTGTTGTCGTTTAAAAATTTAACAGCAGCCTTGCGCTTAAATTTATTTTTTATGCCTTTTAACATGCAATTTACATTTACACAAATGTAATTATTATCTAGCACAATTTAATGCAAAGATACAAAGCTACTTTGTTTTTTAAATAAAACATTTTGTTATAAATATAACAAAATGAAATATAAATAAAAAACATAAAGATAAACACCTCAAATAAAAACACTTACATGTGTTAAAAATTAAGTCAATTTTTCTAAAAATTCTTGTTCTGTAATAATTGGCACATTTAAACTTTCTGCCTTTGTGCGTTTACTAGGACCCATTTTATCTCCTGCAATTAAAAAGGTTGTTTTAGATGAAATGGAAGATCCTACTTTACCTCCGTTATCCTCAATTAATTTTTTAAGGTCATTTCTACTCATTTCAAAAACACCAGAAACAACGTACGTTTGACCCTTTAATTTTTCAGTTTGATTTAAAAGTTTATCTGCTGATACCTGAAACTGGAGTCCGTAACTTTTTAACCTATTTATGATATCTAAATTAATTTCATTCTGAAAAAACTCAACAACACTAGAAGCTATACGCTCACCAATTTCATCTACGGTAGCAAGCTCTAATGCAGAAGCATACATTAAGGCATCTATGTTTTTATAAGCTTTAGCTAATTTTTTAGCTACAGTTTCACCAACAAAACGTATACCTAATGCAAACAAAACACGCTCAAAAGGTATCTCTACAGATGCAGCAACACCTTTTACAAGATTTTCTGCAGATTTTTTTGCCATACGCTCCAAAGGCAACAACTGCTCTACTGTTAGAGTGTACAAATCTGCGTAATTTTTTATTAATCCTTCTTTAAACAATAACTCTACAGTTTCACTACCTAAACCATCTATATCCATTGCTTTTCTGGATATAAAATGCTGAATTTTACCTGTTATTTGTGGCGGACAACCATATTCATTAGGGCAATAATGCTTTGCATCGCCCTCTGTTCTAATTAATTCTGTATTACACTCTGGACAATGTTCTATGTAATGCGTAGGTAAAGAATCTTGTGGTCTTACCTCTAAATTAACACCCACAATTTTAGGGATTATCTCTCCTCCTTTTTCTACAAAAACAGTATCTCCTACTCTAACATCTAATTTTTCTATTTGATCTGCATTATGCAATGATGCTCTTTTTACCGTTGTACCTGCCAACAAAACAGGCTCTAAATTAGCAACAGGAGTAATTGCTCCCGTACGACCAACTTGGTAACTTATTTCATTTAAAACCGTAGAAACCTGCTCTGCTTTAAACTTATAAGCCATTGCCCAACGTGGAGATTTAGAAGTATACCCTAACTCTTCTTGGTAACGTAATGTATTTACTTTAACCACCACTCCATCTGTTTCATAAGGTAACTCATGCCTATGTACATCCCAATATTCTACAAATGCCATAACCTCGTCTACACTTTTACACAACTTGGCAACTGTTGGCACCTTAAAACCCCAAGAGCGTGTTTTTTCTAAGGCTTCAAACTGTGTTTCTATATTTAAATTTGCACCAACAACACTGTACAATAAGCACTCTAATGGGCGCTGTGCAACCAAAGAACTATCTTGCAATTTTAAACTACCAGACGCTGTATTCCTAGGATTCATATAAGGATCTTCTCCGTTTGCTATTCGCTCTTCATTCATTTTATTAAACCCCTCAAAAGGCAATACAATTTCCCCTCTTATATCAAACTTAGCAGGGTAGTCTCCCTTTAATTGTAATGGAACTGATTTAATGGTTTTAATATTCGTAGTTACTTCATCACCCTGAAAACCATCTCCTCTAGTAACTGCTCTTACTAATTTTCCATCTTCATAAGTTAAACTTATTGAAGCCCCATCATACTTTAGCTCACACGTAAATTCTATATTAGAATCTCCTATTATTTTTTCAACCCTTTTTTCCCAATCTAACAAATCTTCTTTAGAGTAAGAGTTATCTAAAGAATACATTCTGTACTCATGCACAACTGTATTAAAATTCTTAGTAATTTCTCCTCCAACACGTAGTGTAGGCGAATTAGCATCATAAAATTCTGGATGCTTAGCTTCTAATGCTTGTAATTCCTTTAATTTTAAATCAAAATCATAATCTGATATGGTTGGAGTATCTAAAACATAATAATTATGGTTGTGTTTACGCAGCTCGTCACGTAATGCTTCAATTTGCTCTTTTACAGACATTTTGTTTATTTTTTAAATTCAGCTTTATTCATTATCTGATAAACTGAATTGATATTTTTATTGTATTTAGTTTAGCTATTTATCTGTCCTTTTAACATCCTATCATTACCAAAAATATCTTTTTTTAAATAGATATTTTTATAGTTATGATTTACTAAAAGTTGCTTTGTTTTTTCACCTAGATATTGATTAATCTCAAAAAATAATTTCCCATCTTTACGTAAATGCTTCAAAGAGAAACTTGAGATAGCCTTGTAAAAGACTAATGGATTAGTATCTGAAACAAAAAGAGCTAAATTAGGCTCATGCTCTAAAACATTTGCACTCATCTCGCTTTTCTCTAAATCTCTAACATATGGAGGATTTGAAACAACAACATCAAACTTTTCTGCTAAATTAATTTCTTCTAAAATATTCTTCTCTATAAAGGTTACATCTACATTATTAACTTCTGCATTACTTTTAGCAACCTTTATTGCCTCTTTAGAAACATCTAAAGCAAACACCTTAGCTTTTGGCAAATTTTTAGCTAGTGTTATTGCTATACAACCACTACCAGTACCTATATCTAATATTGTAATTTCCTCATCAACATTTACTTCATCTAAAACCCAACTTACTAACTCTTCTGTTTCTGGTCTGGGTATTAACACATTAGAGTTTACATTAAAATTTAAACCCATAAAATGTGCGGTACCTAAAATATACTGTATTGGAATTTGCTCTTTAAGTTGATTAATTACCAAAAACAAAACATCCTCTTCTTCTTTATTAATTACATAATTAGGTTGTAAAGCTAGTATAAAACGATCTAGTTTTAAATAATGCTCTATTGTCATATAAAAAAAACTATCTACCTCTTGTGTCGGGTAAATAGCTGCCAATTCTATATGGTAAATTTTCTTAATTTCTTTTAATAACATACTTAAAACCCGCGGCTTAATTATTTTTTTACAGACTTACCCTTATAAATTTAATAACATAAAAACAGGACATGAATAATGCCCTGTATCCCCCATACGGCAATCTATATATTTAAAACCTGTTTTTTTATATAGTTTTTGTGCATCTTTCATGTATGGCATTGTTTCTAAATAGCATTTTTTAAAACGATATTCTCGCGCCTTAGAAATACAAGCATCCATCATTTTACTTCCTAAACCTTTACCTCTTGCTTCTTCTAAAAAGTACATTTTTTGCAATTCGCAGGTATCACTATCATAATTTTCTAATTGTGCAACTCCTGCACATCCTAAAATTTTACCGTTTAGCTCCGCCACAAAATATGTTGCTTTAGGTACATTGTAGTTTTCATACATACAATCTAAGGATTTATCTGCATAGGCAGTGCCAACTTTTGGCACTCCTAAATCTACCAATACTTGCCTAATTACCTCTGCAACAGCTGCATTATCTTTCTGTAAAATTGGCCTAATAACTACATTATCCATAAAACAAAAACTATATCTTAATATTATTCTATTTTTGCGAAGTGAAGATACATGAAAAATACATTTTACGCTGCATACAAATTGCCAAAAACGGTTTAGGTTCTACTTTTCCTAATCCTATGGTTGGCGCATTAATTGTACATAATAATAGAATAATTGCAGAAGGTTTTACCTCTCCTTATGGGGGTCCACATGCAGAAGTTAATGCCATAAATAACGTTAAAGATAAATCTGTTTTAAAAGAGGCTACCATTTATGTTACTTTAGAGCCTTGCTCTCATTACGGTAAAACCCCGCCATGTGCAGATTTAATTATTAAGCATAAAATACCAAATATTATTATAGGGTTAAAAGATCCGCATGAAAAAGTGTCTGGCAACGGAATTAAAAAACTTAAAAACGCAGGGTGCAATGTAATAACCGGTGTTTTAGAGAAAGAATGCAGAGAACATCATAAGCGTTTTTTATGTTTTTATGAAAAAAAGAGGCCGTATATTATACTAAAATGGGCAGAAACAAATGATGGTTTTATTGCGCCACTGCAAGAAAAAAGAAGTGCCACGCCAGAACCTTTTTGGATAACTACAAAAGCAGCCAGACAACTTGTACACCAATGGAGAAGTGAAGAACAAGGTATTTTAGTTGGCACAAATACAGTTATAGAGGACAATCCCAAACTAGATGTTAGAAACTGGCACGGAAAGTCTCCTACTAGAATTATTATAGATCAAAATTTAAAGGTTGATGCAAGCAAAAACATATTAAATACGACTGCAAAAACTATTGTAATAACAAAAGAGTTTAGCAAAAACAAACAACTACAAGGTATTATTTACGAAAGTGTAAATTTTAAAAAACCTTTAGCTATGCAAATTTGCAATATTCTACATAAGCACAATATACTTAGCGTAATTATTGAAGGCGGTTCCAAAACACTACAAACCTTTATTAACGAAAACCTTTGGGATGAAGCACGTGTTTTTACTGGCATTACAAACTTTAACAAAGGTATTGTAGCACCAAAATTTACAGGGAAACTAAAAAGCACAGACACTATTAAAACCGATACCTTAAAGACCTACTATAATGATTAAGAATATAATTTTTGATTTTGGCGATATTTTTATAAACCTGAACAAAACAGCTACCGCATTAGAATTAAGTAAATTTGGTTTTACCAAAATTACCCCTGAGCTAGACTTATTAATGAAGAATTATGAAAAGGGGTTAATTTCTTCTGATGATTTTATAAATAAAACAAACAAAATTTTTCCTGCTGCCACACCACAAGAATTAAAACATGCATGGAACAAAATTATTTTAGATTTTCCTGAAGAGCGCTTATTATTTATTGAAACACTTGCCAATGAAAATAATTATCGTCTGTTTTTACTTAGTAACACCAACGAGTTACACATAAAACAAGTAATTGAAAATATGAGCATTGATAGATATAATAGATTTAAAAACTGTTTTGAACAATTTTATTTGTCGCATTTAATAAATTTTAGAAAACCTAACGCTGCTATTTACGAATTTGTACTTAAAGAAAATAACTTAAAGCCAGAAGAAACTTTTTTTATTGATGATACCAAAGAAAATACAGTTGCAGCAGAAAAACTAGGCATTAAAAGCTGGAATTTACAGGTAGGCAAAGAAGATATCATTAACCTAAAAAGTAAGTTATAAATATGATTAGCTTAATACTTAGCATTTTATTCTCTAGTTTAATTTTTGTAATATTCAAGCTTTTTCAAATTTTTAAAATACAAACATTATACGCCATAATAACAAACTACTTTGTTGCTTGTTTGGTAGGATTATTATTTTACGAAGCACCAATTAACCCAACAAATTTAACACATGAACCTTGGTTTTTAGGAGCTTTATTTTTAGGTGTTTTGTTTATACTTGTATTTTACATTATGGCAAAAACATCTCAAAATTTAGGTGTATCCGTTACATCTGTGGCCACTAAAATGTCTTTGGTAGTGCCTGTAATTGGTGGTATTTTTTTGTATAATGAAACACTTACCAATATAAAAACAATAGGCATACTATTAGCGTTAGCCGCAGTTTACCTTGCCTCCACCAAAACAAATAAGAGCACTATAAAAAAAAATACACTATTGTTACCTTTTTTAGTTTTTTTAGGTTCTGGCACTATAGATATTAGCATTAAGTATTTAGAAGAAGCTTACGTTAACGATGCAAAAATCCCTTTATTTTCTTCCTTTATATTTTTAGCTGCAGGTGTATTTGGTGTGCTTTTTATATTAGTTAGAACCAAAAAACACCCTTTAAAAATAAATTTTAAAAATATATTAGCTGGTATATGTCTTGGCATACCTAATTTTTTCTCTATTTATTACCTAATTAAAGCGCTAAGAAGCTCCAACTTTACAAACGCAACAGTTTTTACAATTAATAATGTTGCTATAGTTTTATTTACTACACTAATTGGTATTGTTTTTTTTAATGAAAAATTAAGCATTAAAAACTGGCTAGGAATAGGACTTGCAGTTTGCAGTATAATTTTAATGGCAATATAATATGAGCACAGAAAAAGACACTTATTTAACCATAGATAAACCAAGTCCCGAAATTCTCTTTAAAGAAAAGAAAAGCAAATTTATTGGCTATGTATTTCCTATAACATCTGAGGATGATGTTAAACCTATTATTGAAGATTTAAAAAAGCAACATCACACAGCAAACCACGCATGTTATGCCTGGCAACTAGGAACAGATACCATTAGGTATAGAGCAAATGATGATGGCGAACCAAATAATTCTGCCGGACAACCTATATACGGACAAATACAAGCATACAACCTTACAAATGTACTTGTTGTTGTAGTACGTATTTTTGGAGGGACAAAATTAGGTGTTGGTGGCTTAATTAGCGCATATAAAACAGCCGCACAACTTGCAATTGAGAGTGCAGACATTAAAAAGAAAATAATAACTAAACTATACACAATTACCTTTGCGTATAAGGATATGAATAGTGTAATGAGAGTTATTAAGCAAAAAAAACTAGACATTATAAGTCAAAAGTTAGAATCTAATTGTGTTTACATAATTTCAGTAAGAAAAACAAAAGCTAACGAAATTTTTGAAATTTTTAATACCATGCAGTATGTTGTAATTAAAGATTAAAAATCATAAAATTCATCAATCTTTTTTAACACATATTCTGGACATTTTATAGGCTTTTTAGTTTCTTTATTTAAGAATGCCAAAATAGTATTTGCTGTTACTAACAATTCATCATTTTCATTGTAAATTTCATAGTCAAATTCTATCTTAACAGAAGGCTTTTTTTTGAGCTTAGTTACCACCGTCAAAGTGTCATCATAAAGCGCAGATTTCTTAAAATTAATCTGTAAGGAAATTACTGGCAATACAACTCCGGTTTCTTCCATTTTTTTGTAGGAAACATCTAAATCCTTTAACCAACTTAACCTCCCCAACTCTAGGTATTGCGCGTAGTTACCGTGATACACCACTCCCATTTGATCTGTTTCTCCATATCTTACAGTAAAAGAAATTTTATTTTTTCGCATAATTATATCAACAAAAATTATATATTTAAAGGATGGGAAATTCTATGCTTACAACATGCAAAAAAAAAACTTCAAATTCAATAGTAATTGATTTTTTTTTTAGAAATTTTGTTCACATATTTGCCACCCCTGATAAGGAAGTTAACATCCCCGTATTTTCTTTCAGAGAGAACACAATACTAACCAAAAAAAGATTATCTAATAATGAGTGTTACTGCAGAATCAGTATGGAATAATTGTTTGTCTTTTATCAAAGACAATATACAACCCCAAGCATTCAAAACCTGGTTTGAACCTATAAAACCAATTAAACTATCAGATAATTCTTTAAGTGTCCAGGTTCCTAGTAAATTCTTTTATGAATGGCTAGAAGAGCACTATGTGAAACTACTAAAAGTTTCACTTACAAAAGAATTAGGGGAAAGCGCTAAGCTGGTTTACATTATTAGAATGGAAAACACTTACGGCAACAGAGAACCTTTTACAGAAAAAATACCAAGTTCAAACAGAACAACCGTTTCACCTCAAGAGTTAGATGTACCAATAAAATCTAAAAATCCTGAGTTAAGAAATCCGTTTGTTATTCCTGGTATTAGAAACATAAAAATAGAATCTCAGTTAAACCCTAACTATAATTTTGATAACTTTTTAGAAGGTGACTCTAATAGGCTTGCAAGATCTGCTGGTATGGCAGTAGCTAATAAGCCTGGAGGAACATCTTTTAACCCATTATTAATTTTTGGCGGTGTTGGTTTAGGTAAAACTCACCTTGCACACGCAATTGGTGTAGAAATAAAAGATAAATACCCAGAAAGGACTGTATTATATATTTCTGCTGAAAAATTCACTCAACAATATATAGAGTCTGTTAAAAAGAATACTAGAAATGATTTTATTCATTTTTACCAATTAATAGATATTTTAATTATTGATGATGTTCAGTTTTTATCTGGAAAATCAGGTACGCAAGATGTTTTCTTTCATATTTTTAACCATTTACACCAAAATGGAAAACAGGTAATCTTAACATCAGACAAAGCTCCTGTAGATATGCAAGACATAGAGCAGCGTTTGTTATCTAGATTTAAATGGGGATTATCTGCAGAGTTACAAACTCCAGATTACGAAACAAGAGTCTCTATTTTAAAGAACAAGCTTTATAGAGATGGCGTAGAGATGCCTGAAGAGATTATAGATTATGTTGCCAAAAACATAAAATCTAATATTAGAGAGCTAGAAGGCGCTGTTATTTCGTTAATAGCTCAATCTTCCTTTAACAAAAAAGAAATTACAATAGAGCTTGCCCAACAAATAGTTGAGAAATTTGTAAAAAATACAAAAAGAGAAGTTTCTATAGATTATATACAAAAAGTTGTTTCTGATTATTTTGAAATGGATGTTTCTACATTACAATCTAAAACCAGAAAAAGACATATTGTACAAGCTAGACAATTGGCAATGTTTTTTGCAAAAAGATTTACAAAAGCATCTTTAGCAAGTATAGGATCACAAATAGGAAAAAGAGACCACGCTACAGTGCTACACGCTTGTAAAACTGTAGATAATTTAGCAGAAACAGACAAACAGTTTCGCAAATACATAGAAGATCTTACTAAAAAATTCTCTTAAATTTTAAGATAATGACAAAAATACTAATGGTTTGCCTAGGAAATATTTGTAGGTCACCATTGGCCGAAGGGATACTAAAAAACAAAGTAAACCCAAACACTGTATTTGTAGACTCTGCAGGCACTGCAGGTTACCACATAGGAAATGCTCCTGACCCAAGATCTATTGCCGTAGCCAATAAATACGGAATAGATATTAGTAAACAAGTATGCCGAAAATTTACTGTAGAAGATTTTAATAATTTTACAACCATTTTTGTAATGGATAATAGCAATTACAATAATGTTATTGCACTAGCCCAATCACCAGAACACAAAAATAAGGTAAAATTATTGCTAAATTTTGGCGATACAAAAATTACCGAAGTACCTGACCCTTATTATGGTGGCGACCAAGGTTTTGAAAATGTTTACAACTTAATAGACCAAGCCTGTACAAATATTGCCAAAACATTAAAAAACCAATAACCTATGGAAAACACTACCAAAAAAGGAAAACTATATTTAATACCTACTACTTTGGGTGACAATGAACCATTGGAAGTGTTACCAATATCTATAAAAAGAACAATAGAGCAAATAGATTACTATATTGTTGAAAATGAAAAAACTGCAAGGCGATTTATAAAAAAAATAAGCTCAGGTAAATCTCAACCTAGTTTACAAATAGAGTTAATTAATAAGTTTACAGATCCACAAATAATACCAAGTTTTTTAGATCCTTGCCTTGAAGGAAAAAGTATAGGTATAATATCTGAAGCTGGATGCCCAGGAATAGCAGATCCCGGAGCAGAAGTGGTTAAAATTGCTCATCAAAAAAACATACAAGTAGTACCTTTAGTAGGACCCTCCTCTATATTTTTAGCACTTATGGCCAGTGGTTTAAACGGTCAAAGTTTTGCTTTTAATGGCTACTTACCTATTGATTGTAGTGAAAGGAAAGCTGTTATAAAAAAAATGGAGCGTATTTCTAAAGACAACAATCAATCGCAAATATTTATAGAAACCCCTTATAGAAATGACAAGTTGTTGGCTGAGTTTTTAAAAACACTTGCTCCACATACATTGTTATGCATTGCAACAGACATTACATTACCAACAGAACAAATAGCAACAAACTCTGTAGCAGAATGGAAAAAAATAAATATAGACTTAAATAAAAGACCTACAATATTTATTTTTCAAGCATAAAAAAAAAGCCTCGCAATAACACTGAGGCTTTTTCCATTTTCATTGTGTAGTATTTTAAATTCTTGGGTTTCGTAGTGCTTTCACAACAGATACATCATAACCTGCAAAAATTTTCATGTAATAAACAATACTAGATCCATAAGCATCTTGTACTGTGTGCGTACCTCTAGAACGTAAAAACTTTTTTACATTGCCTGGCCCTGCTAGATGTGCTGCTGCCAAGATTCCAGATTCGGTTATTTCTAACCCAGCTATTTTACGACCTGCAAATCGCTTAATATCTCTACGTAAAATCCATTTATTTCTACATAAATTGGCGTAAAACACCTTTTCTTGTAAAATAGGATTGCTCAAAAAGGCAGTTACATTGGTAACCCCTAATAGTTGCAGTGTTTCTGATCCAAACTGATACTTTCCTAAGTACCCTAATGTGTTTGTCACAAAATAATCTCCCTGAGACTCCTTAAATGCAAGAGCTTCTTTAAATGCGTTGTATGAATCTCCTAAAAAAGGAGGACTTACACTCAACATTTCATCATCATTCTCAATAGCAGTTTTGTATTTGGGATACAAAACTTCTGTAGGTTCATCTATTTTAAGTGTTTTAGGTAATGCCACTGTACCTATTTTTGGCACAATAATATTGTAACTAAAACTCGTTAAAATAAAAATCATGATTAGGGGGATTAACTTATTAATCCACTTTCTCATATAGTTTCATTTCTTAAGACTTACGGTCTAATATTAAATTAATATTAAGTCAGCTTAAATTTCTCGGGTGCAAATTTACTCCTCATATTGTTCTTAAAATGTTAAAAAAGCATAAAAGATGAGATTTTTAGGATATTCGACACCAATTAACGGATTAAGTGTTTATCTGTTAATGTTTTGCTTGTTTATCCATCGGATATATTGCTCTTTATTTCGGTTATGTTGCGATAATGTTTTTGCAAACTTGTGATAACCAAAGTTTTCTACGTTAGCAACAAAGTAATAGTAGTTATGTTTTTCCGAATTTAAAACAGCATTTACAGCAGAAATGTCTGGCATTGCAATTGGCCCAGGAGGCAAACCAGCGTACATATATGTATTATAAGGAGAGTCTAATTTTAAATCTTTATAAAGAACTCTTTTAATTACTTGCTTAAAATTATTTTGATGTAATTTTAACGCATAAATAACAGTGGGATCTGCTTGCAACAACATCCCTTTACGCAACCTGTTTAAGTATACACCAGCAACTCTTGGCCTTTCATCTACTTTAGCTGTTTCTTTATGTACTATAGATGCTAATGCAACAACTTCATTTTCTGTTAATCCTAAAGATTTTGCTTTGGCTTTTCTTTCATCATTCCAAAAACGCTTGTATTCTGTAAGCATTTTAGTCCTAAAAGTTTCAGCAGAGCTATTCCAATAAAACTCATAACTATTAGGAATATACATTGCTAATTTATTAGCTTGAGTAAAATTATTTTCTTTTAAGAATTGAGGTTCATTAAATGCGTTTATTAAAGACACACTATCAGCTTCAATCTGAACCGCTACTCTACCTGCTAAGTCTTCTAAGGTTTCTTGGTTATTAAATGAAACCTTAACAGGTATGTTACGACCACGAAGCGAGTTAATGATCTCATTATTATTCATTCCTTTTTTAATTTCAAACTTACCTGCTTTAACATTATTTATATAACCCTTACGTTTAGCAGCCGCTTCAAAATCTTGTATACTACCTAGTAACGGTGTAACTTGCTCTTTTATATCGTTAAAATCGTCTGTAGACTTTATATATACGTATGCCGCATCATTATTAAAATTAGTGTTATCAACAAAAAACACTCCGTAAACCATATAGGCAAAAACACTACAACCTACTAAACCTATAAGTAAAACTGCTACTAAAATTCTTTTTAAATACATTAATTATTTATCTTTTGATATAATATTTCATCTTTAAACGTACTGCCAGTAAAAATCCAATCTTTTTTAACACCAGCAGCAATAAAGCCCATTTTTTTAAACAAATGTTTACTAGCATCATTATCTGCTAAAACATTTGCATAAATTTGATGCACTTGCAAAACTTGAAACACGTAAGCACAAACCAAATCTAACGCTTCTGCTCCAATTCCTTTATTTCTTTTCTTTTTTTCTGATACTATAATGCCCAAACCTACCTTTTTATTGGCAGGGTCAAAATCAAACAAATCTACCAATCCAATAACAAGATCTTCTGTATCACAAATACAAAGGCGTAATTGTTTAGCTTCATAAATATCTTTATAGGCATTTTGCAAATACAATTCTAAAATATGTTTTGCATAAGGAGCTGTAGTACCGCTAATTTCCCAAATATTAGTATCATTTTCTAATTGATACAAAAAATCTAGATCACTAGGCTCTATAGCACGCAAATATATGCGATCTCCTTGTAAACTTAGCATACTATTTCTCCTTTAAAAACTTGTTTTGCTGGACCTGTTAAAAACACATTTTTATAACCATCTTTATCTACCGTAAAGCTAATTTCTAAATTACCACCCATTACCTTAATAGGTATTGTTGTTAAATTAGTATTTTTAGATTTATGCATTGCTATAGCTACAGCGGTAACACCTGTACCGCATGATAAGGTCTCATCTTCTACACCTCTTTCATAAGTACGTACAGTATAGCCGTTATCATTTTTAGCCACAAAATTTACATTACTACCAGCTTCACCATAAAGTCCGTACCTAATTTTTTTCCCTTCTGTAAAAACATCAAAATTAGTAACATCATCTACCAATTGCACATGATGCGGAGAACCCGTATTTAAAAAAGAGTAATTTTCTTTTTCCTTTATATTTTCAACATCAATCATTTGTAAACTTACTATATCTGCATTAATAGTAGCATTGTGTAAACCATCTACAGCATTAAATGTGGTTTTTTCTTTTATCACACCTAAAAAATTAGCAAATGCAACAAGACACCTTCCTCCATTACCGCACATAGTACTTTCATTACCATCTGCATTGTAATACACCATTTTAAAATCTAATTCCTCATCATTCTCAAGTAAAATTAAACCGTCTGCTCCCACTCCAAACTTACGGTCGCACAGCTTATTAATTAACTTGGTATCTTCCTTTGGAAAACTTAAAGATCTGTTATCTATCATAACAAAATCGTTCCCTGTTCCTTGATATTTATAAAATGTAATTTGCATAGTCACAAATATATAATTTGTTAAGGTTTTTTTAGCAGTTAAAAAGACGTTAAATTAGACTTATTGAAATATAAAATTGATAATTTTACAGTTGAAAATGTTAATATATTGAATGATTATGAAAAAAATAACAAGTTTACTAGCCGTTTCTGTGCTTGCAGGCACAATAACTTTAGGAGCATATAAATTATTTTTGGAGGAGAAAAATTATCACATTATAACAGAAGACTCTAATGCATCTACTTTTACAACAAGTAACACCCCTGTTTCTTTTAGAGGTGCTGGTATTAATGAAGTAGATTTTACCACTGCGGCAGAAAATACGGTTAATGCAGTTGTGCACGTTAAAAATGTATCTATAGACCAAGAACAAAATCGTGTACTACAGTTTTTTTACGGACAAAGTGTTTCTGCAAAACCACAAGTTGGTACCGGATCTGGTGTTATAATATCTGAGGATGGTTATATAGTTACAAATAACCACGTTATAGACAATGCCACACAATTACAAGTTACGCTAAACAATAACAAAACTTATATAGCAGAATTAGTAGGCACAGACCCAAATACAGATATTGCTCTTTTAAAAATTGATGCAAAAAAGAAATTACCTTATTTGGCTTTTGGAGACAGCAATAGTGTTAAAGTTGGCGAGTGGGTGTTAGCTGTTGGCAACCCTTTTAATTTAACATCTACAGTAACAGCAGGTATTATTAGCGCTAAGGCTCGTAATTTAGATATGAGCAATAAGTCGCAATCTTTTATACAGACAGATGCTGCTGTAAACCCAGGAAACAGTGGCGGTGCTTTAGTAAATACTAACGGAGATTTAATTGGTGTAAATACAGCTATTACCTCTAGAACAGGATCTTATGTTGGCTATTCTTTTGCCGTACCAAGCAATATTGCAAAAAAGGTTGTAGATGATATAATTGAATATGGAAATGTTTTAGACGGAATTTTAGGAATTTCTACACCAAAAGTAAACTCTAGATATGCTTTAGAAAATGGCTTAAATGAAGTTGATGGTGTTTATATTGAAGATGTAACTGAAGATTCTGGTGCTTTTGAAGCCGGTTTACAAAGCGGAGACATTATTAAAAAAACTGATGAAGTTGAAATTCACAAGCTATCTGACTTAAATGGTTATTTATCTTCTAAAAGACCAGGAGACACAATACAAATAGCTATTAAAAGAGATAATGAAGAAATTATAAAGCCTGTAATTTTAAAAGAAAGACAAACTATAATTATTGAAGGACTTGGATTGGAAGTAAAAAACCTAAATGATAAAGACCGTAAAAAATTTAAAACTAAAAACGGTGTAAAAATTATAGGAGTCCCGGAATTATACAGAATGTACAATTTAGAAGGCAAAGTACTTATAGCTGTAGGAAAAAAAGAGATTAAAAATGTGTATGATGCCAAAAACCTATTTAGCTCTATTGGCAGATACGGGTACACTAGTATAACTATGGTTAACGAAAAAGGAGAAAGAGAACGACTAATCTTTCAATAAACACAAACCTTTTAAACGATTAAAAATGCAGACTTAACGAAGTCTGCATTTTTTTTTATAAAACACTTTACGAAAACGTTTGAAATATAGTACTTTTGCCCAAAATTAAATTCATTTTAAATCATATTTAATGAGTGCCAGTAAATCGTACGAGAAAGAATTAGCTTTTCAAGCAGACCGTAGAAAAGCAACTACAGAGTTCATAAAAATTGTGAGCAACCTGTGGTATGACAAGTCTATTGAGGTAGTTCTTTTCAAAAATCAGATTATTGATAAAAATGTTAGTGACATTATTAACCTACACGAGTATGCAGGTGAATTTGTACAAAAACCAATTTCAATTTTTGATTCTGTTGAAATCTTAAGAGCAATTAACGACATTAAATTACCACCTGCTAAATTAGATATAGGTAAATTAACTTATGAATACCACGCAGATGATAATAATTACAGTAATGTAAAAGCATTTGTTTTAGACAAGTTAAAAGATGCTAATGGCGCCAAAACAATAAAACCAAAAGATGTGGTTCTTTATGGTTTTGGTAGAATTGGTAGATTAGTTGCCAGAGAGCTTATGGCTAAAACTGGTAAAGGAAACCAATTACGCCTTAGAGCCATTGTTACCAGAGGAGCAATTAACCAAGAGGTTTTAGAAAAAAGAGCTAGCCTTTTGCGTACAGACTCTGTACACGGACATTTTACAGGTACTATTGATGTAGATGTAGAAAACAGTGCTTTAATTATTAATGGCACTACAGTACATATTATTTCTGCGCAAAAACCAGAAGATATAGATTATACTAAATACGGTATAATTAGCGCTTTAATTATAGACAATACAGGTGCTTTTAGAGATAAAGAAGCCTTAAGCAGACATTTGCAATCTAAAGGTGCATCTAGAGTTTTACTAACAGCTCCTGGTAAAGGAATACCAAATATTGTACACGGTGTAAACCACTTAGAGCACAACCCAGATACTACTAAAATATTTTCAGCGGCATCTTGTACTACAAATGCAATTACACCAATTTTAAAAATTATTGAAGATTCTTTAGGTGTTAAAAAAGGACATTTAGAAACTATACACGCTTATACCAACGACCAGAATTTAGTAGACAATATGCACAATAAATACCGTCGTGGTAGAGCTGCAGCACTAAATATGGTAATTACAGAAACTGGTGCTGGTAAAGCAGTATGTTTAGCTTTACCTAGTTTAGAAGGTAAATTAAGTTCTAATGCAATTAGGGTACCAGTACCAAACGGATCTTTAGCTATATTAAACTTAGACGTTAACAATAAAACATCTAAAGAAGGTATAAACACTATTCTTAAAAAATATGCTTTAGAAGGAGATCTTGTAGAGCAAATTAAATATTCTTTAAACAATGAGTTAGTATCATCTGATATTGTTGGTACTTCTGCCCCATCAATTTATGATAGCCCTGCCACCATAGTTTCTAAAGATGGTAAAAACATTATTTTATACATTTGGTATGATAATGAATATGGATACTCTCATCAAGTAATAAGGTTAGCTAAGTACATCTCTAAAGTAAGAAGATTTACGTACTATTAATCGATTATGTGTTGGAAAACTTCGTTGTAACTCATAAATTGGAGCATTTTTTAGACATTTTTCTATTTTATTCTTCAAGTTTCAGCGGAGTTTTTTTCTTATCTAAAAATATTAAATTACTTTAGCCAACTCATAATTTTTTTTAAACACAACATTATATGAAAGGCTTAAAGCTATTACCAATATTTATTGCTTTACTAGTATGGAACCTACAGTTTGCTCAGGAAGATAACGACTCTGAAGATGGAGACTCCACTTTTTCTTTAGAGAGTGGACCAATTGAATCTCAATTTGATTACGTTGCTAAAAAGTCTGGAAATTATAGAGCTGCAGGTGTAAGATATGAAGTTGTAAAAGTTACAAGTTTAGAAAAACTAAAAAAGAATGTTTTAGATTCTTTATCTGCTTACAATAAAACCGAAATATCTTTAAAAAGTACTATTAAAGAAAACGAAACGACAATTAATGATTTAAACCAAAAACTAGACGCTACCACAAAAAACCTTACTGCAATTACAGAAGAAAAAGACAGTATGTTTTTTTTAGGTATGCAGGTGTCCAAAGTAACTTATAACCTTATACTTTGGTCTATTATTGGAGGCTTACTTACGTTATTACTTTTATTTATTTACAGATTTAGAAAAAGTAATGTACTAACCCAAGAAGCTAAAACAAACTTAGCAGAGTTAGAAACTGAGTTTGAAGACCACAGAAGAAGAGCTTTAGAACGAGAGCAAAAAATAAGCAGACAGCTCATGGATGAACTTAATAAGCATAAAAAATAACACATAAAAGCTCCTTTTTTAAGGAGCTTTTTTTATTTTTAAAACTATGGTAACAGTAAAAAAGGCAACAGTAAAAGATATTTCATCTATAGCTCCTCTGTTTAATAACTACAGAATATTTTACAAACAAGAGTCTAATTTAGAGGCTGCCACTCTTTTTTTAAAAGAAAGATTAACTAAAGAACAATCCCATATTTTTATTGCTTTTAAAGGAGTTGAAGCCGTTGGTTTTACACAACTTTATACTTCGTACTCTTCTGTATCTCTACTACCCATTTTTATTTTAAACGACTTATTTGTTGATGCAAACCATAGATCTAAAAATATTGGTGCTGCCCTACTCCAAAAAGCTCAAGAGTTTTGCTTATTTAACAACTACAAAGGGATTGCACTAGAGACCGCAACAAACAACCCTGCACAAAAATTATACGAAAAATTAAACTGGAAAAAAGATACAAACTCTTTTCACTACTTTTGGACAGCCAATTAGCAAAATCTAAATTGTATATTTGCTGCCAATAATTTAGTATGAGAATAGATATTATTACGGTTTTACCAGAATTATTAAAGAGTCCTTTTGAAGCTTCAATTCTAAAAAGATCTATAGAAAAAGGGTTAGTAGAAGTTCATTTTCACAATTTAAGAGACTATACAGATAAAAGTTACAACCAAATAGATGATTATCAATTTGGTGGTGGTGCAGGTATGGTTATGATGATAGAACCAATAGATAAGTGCATTAGCAAACTAAAGGCAGAACGTGCGTATGACGATGTTATATATATGACGCCAGATGGTAGTACGTTAAACCAAAAAATGGCAAATACACTATCATTATCTAAAAATATAATTATTCTTTGCGGACATTATAAAGGTGTAGACCAAAGAGTAAGAGATACCCTAATTACAAAAGAAATATCTATTGGAGACTACGTTTTATCTGGAGGTGAACTTGGAGCAGCTGTATTATGTGATACTATAATTAGATTAATACCTGGTGTATTAAATAACGAAACATCTGCACTAACAGATACTTTTCAGGATAATTTGTTAGCTCCGCCTGTATACACCAGACCTGCAGAATACAAAGGATTAAAAGTACCGGAAATATTACTTAATGGCAACTTTCCAAAAATTGAAAAATGGAGAGAAGACCAAGCCTATGAAAGAACCAAACAACTAAGACCAGATTTACTAGATAATGATTGACAATTTTGAAATATTATACGGAATAACCTCTATAATTTACGCCTTAATAGCTATTGCCACAATAATTGGCGCTATAATTTATACTACCAAACGAAAAGGTATAGAGGGTATTTTTATGATTATTGGTAGTATTGTAAGCTTGCTCTGCACAATTGCATACCCACTAATAGCAACTTTAACAAGTGTACTTAATTTAGAGCCAGAACAACTAATGTTAGCTAACTATAGTATTAATGTGTTAAGCTGCTTCTTCTCTATTATTTTTGTTATTGGCTTTATTATAGCTGTTAGCAAACTAAAAAAAGAGTCATAACAACTTTATTATAGCAAAAAATTCTATTCAAAACTTGCCACATAAAATTAATAATGTATTTTTGCACTCGATTTAAAATTAACCTCTGGCGAAATACGTGAATTGTTGATTTTAATAAACTTACATAAAAAAAACATAAGATGGAAGCATTAATTAAATTTGTTGAAGACGAATTTGTTCCTAAAAAAGATTTTCCAAAATTCTCTGCTGGTGATACAATTACTGTATACTACGAAATTAAGGAAGGTGAAAAAACTCGTACTCAGTTCTTTAGAGGAGTAGTTATCCAAAGAAGAGGTAGCGGTGCTACAGAAACTTTTACAATCCGTAAAATGTCTGGTACTGTTGGTGTAGAGCGTATTTTCCCTGTTAATTTACCTGCATTACAAAAAATTGAAATCAATAAGAAAGGTAAAGTACGTAGAGCTCGTATCTTCTACTTTAGAGGTCTTACTGGTAAAAAAGCAAGAATTAAAGAAGTTCGTAAATAAAACTACTTCTTACACAATACTAAAAAGTCTACCTAGCGGTAGACTTTTTTTATTAATACATATATGTTATTTTTATTTACAAAGCCAAATAATCATAATATGTTAAAGTTATTGCTTAATTAATTTATATTTATTAAATTTAACAGTTATTTGCTATTAATATCATTATTAGGTAAATGTATAGCAAGTGACTATAAAGTTGCGTTCTTTATATTGTTGCAAGATCTCTTTATTATGTTAATTAAGTGCACATCTTAAATTAATGTTATACAGAAGACCTATAGCGGGTTGATAAAACCTTACTTTAGATTTTTAACTTTTTAAATTATATGTTTAATAAACTTAAAAATAGTAACAAGAAGAAACATAATATATTGACTTAATTAAAATTAAGTATTGTTATGTTTTAAACGTAGAAACAAAAGTTAACTGCAATCAATGGTTGCCGTTTTATAGAAGGTATAAAACACACAAAAGTTAAGAATTGTTTCTAAAAGCCATATCAATGTATACAATACTATGATATGGCTTTTGTTTTTCTATTGATTTATTGCATAATAATCACAATTTTTAATAGTTTTTTAAAAATATCTCATTCCTTAAGATAACTGAAAATTGTATATTTGTTTCGCTTAAAATAAATCAATATAATATGCCAAAAATAATATATACAAAAACTGATGAAGCTCCAGCTTTAGCAACTCAATCTTTCTTACCAATTGTACAAGCTTTTACCAAAACTACAGGTATAGAAATGGAAACAAAAGATATCTCTTTAGCAGCTCGTATATTAGCTGTTTTTCCAGATTACCTTTCTAAAGAGCAACAATTTGAAGATGCTTTAGCTCAATTAGGAGAATTGGCAAAAAGTCCTGAGGCTAACATTATAAAATTACCAAATATTAGTGCTTCTATACCACAACTTAAAGAAGCCATAGCAGAATTACAATCAAAAGGATATGCAATTCCTAGCTACCCAGACGATCCTAAAGACGCTAAAGAAAAAGAAATTAAAGGTCGTTATGACAAAATTAAAGGTAGTGCTGTAAATCCTGTATTACGTGAAGGAAACTCTGATCGTAGAGCCCCTAAAGCAGTTAAAAATTACGCAAAAGCTAACCCACACTCAATGGGAGCTTGGACACCAGATTCTAAATCTCATGTAGCAACTATGTCTGCTGGAGATTTTAAGTCTAACGAAAAATCTCTTACACTAGACAAAGGTACAGACGTTAGCGTTGTACTAGTTAAAGAAGACGGCTCTAAAGACGTTTTAAAAGAAAAAATTGCTTTATTACCTGGAGAAATTATAGATGCTACAGTAATGAGCAACAAGGCACTTTTAGCCTTTTTACAAGAGCAAATTAAAGATGCCAAAGATGCAGGTGTGTTGTTTTCTGTTCATATGAAAGCTACAATGATGAAAGTATCTGACCCAATTATTTTTGGTCATGCAGTAGAAGCTTACTTTGCTGATGTATTTAAAAAATATGGTAAAGTTTTTGAAGAAAACGGTATCAGTGCAAATAATGGCTTAGAGAGTTTGTTTAATAAATTAGATAAAATTTCTAACGGAGCAGAAATTAAAGCTGAAATAGAAAAGGCAATTGAAAATGGGCCGGATTTAGCTATGGTAAATTCTGACAAAGGAATTACAAATTTACACGTTCCTAGTGATGTTATTATTGATGCATCTATGCCAGCAATGATTCGTAATTCTGGACAAATGTGGAA
The DNA here is from genome assembly GCF_001999725.1 of Cellulophaga omnivescoria. Classification (GTDB taxonomy): domain Bacteria; phylum Bacteroidota; class Bacteroidia; order Flavobacteriales; family Flavobacteriaceae; genus Cellulophaga; species Cellulophaga omnivescoria. The sequence goes on along the minus strand of NZ_MDDP01000013.1, from coordinate 66,139 downwards.
TAAAGATGGTAAATCTCAAGACACAAAAGCTGTTATTCCAGATAGCAGTTATGCAGAAATATATGCTGCAACTATAGACTTTTGTAAAAAACACGGTGCTTTTGACCCTACAACAATGGGTACAGTTCCAAATGTTGGCTTAATGGCTCAAAAGGCTGAAGAATACGGCTCTCATGATAAAACTTTTGAAATTGCAAACAACGGAAAAGTACAAGTTATAGATGCAGATGGTAATGTACTAATAGAGCATAATGTAGAAGTTGGTGATATTTGGAGAATGTGCCAAGTTAAAGATGCACCTATACAGGACTGGGTTAAACTAGCAGTTTCTAGAGCTAGAGCTACAAATACACCAGCTGTTTTTTGGCTAGATGAAAACAGAGCTCATGATGCAGAATTAATTAAAAAAGTTAACACATACTTGCCTAACCACGATACCTCTGGTTTAGAAATTTTAATTCTTTCACCTTTAAAAGCTACAGAATACACACTTGCCAGAATTAAAGATGGTAAAGACACAATTTCTGTTTCTGGTAATGTACTTAGAGACTACTTAACAGATTTATTCCCAATTTTAGAAGTTGGCACAAGTGCTAAAATGTTATCTATTGTACCGTTAATGAATGGTGGTGGTTTATTTGAAACTGGCGCTGGTGGATCTGCCCCAAAACACGTAGAGCAATTTACAGAAGAAGGCCATTTACGTTGGGATTCTTTAGGTGAATTTTTAGCTCTAGAAGTTTCGTTAGAACACGAAGCAGAAAAATCTGGAAATAAAGATACTCTTGTGCTTGCTGAAGCATTAGGAGATGCAACAGAAAAGTTTTTATTAAATGATAAATCTCCGTCTAGAAAAGTGAATGAAATAGACAACCGAGGTTCTCATTTTTATTTAACGTTATATTGGGCAGAAGCCTTAGCAAACCAAACTAAGAGTCCCGCTTTACAAGCAAAATTTAAAGAAGTTTATGCCTCTTTAAAAGATAACGAAGATAAAATTAATCAAGAATTAATTAATGCTCAAGGTTCTAGTGTAGAAATAGAAGGCTATTACCTGCCTAATCAAGAAATTTTAGCTAAGGCTATGAGGCCTAGTAATACCTTAAATACAATTATTAACAGTATTTAATATTTTTATTATCATAAAAAAAGCCTATTCTTAACCAAGAGTAGGCTTTTTTTTATTTTAAATAAATGTTAACTATTATTATCTAGCTATAAAAGTGGTTATTTTTACCAAAAAACCACACCAATTATGCACAGACCCATTGTCTGCCTTTTTATATTCTTGTTTATTTTTGCCAAAAGTAATGCTCAGGAAAAATATACACTATACGGCACTATAACAGAGGCTTCTAGCAACGAAACACTAATTGGCGTTTCTATAGCAATACCAGAACTACAGACAGGTGTTATTACTAATGAATACGGATTTTATTCCTTAACCTTACCCAAAGGGTCACATACTATAATTGTTAGCTATATTGGCTTTAATGAGGTAAAAAAGCAAATAAATTTAACAAAAGACACTACTTTAAACCTTCAACTTAATGAAGCTGTTGAAGAGCTAAACGAAGTAATACTCACCGAAGACATAGAAAAAATTAATATTAGAAAACCACAAATGAGTGTTAACTCCTTGTCATCAAGCAGTATTAAAAAGATACCAGCTATATTAGGAGAGGCAGATGTTCTAAAGTCAATTTTACTACTACCTGGTGTAACAAGTGGTGGTGAAGGTGCATCTGGCTTTAATGTTAGAGGAGGCTCTGTAGATCAGAATTTAATTTTATTAGACGAAGCTACAATTTACAATTCTTCACATTTATTTGGTTTCTTTTCCGTTTTTAACCCAGATGCAATAAAAGATCTAAAGCTATACAAGGGCGGTATTCCCGCTAAATACGGAGGCAGAATTTCATCTGTACTAGATATTTATCAAAAAGAAGGAAACAGTAAAGAGTTTAAAGCTAACGGAGGTATTGGCATTGTTTCTAGCAGATTATTATTAGAAGGCCCTTTAAAAAAGGATAAAGGAGCTTTTTTAGTAGGTGGCCGCAGTTCTTACGCCCACCTATTTTTACCATTAATAGACAATGATAATAAAGCGTATTTTTATGATTTAAACACCAAACTAAATTATAAAACAAACAAAAACAACAACTTATATCTTTCTGGTTATTTTGGAAGAGATGTTTTTAGTATTGCTAATAGTTTTGAAAACACATATGGAAACTCTGTTATTAATTTGAGATGGAATCATTTATTTACTGATAAATTATTTAGCAACTTATCTTTAATTTACTCAGACTACTTTTATGGGCTAGAATTAGATTTTGTTGGTTTTAAATGGAACTCAGGTATTCAAAATTTTAATCTTAAATACGATTTTAAAAATTACATTTCTAATAATTTAAAGTTAAATTACGGCATAAATAACACCTATTACAGGTTTAATCCTGGTGAGATAAAGCCAAACCGCAGTGACTCTGGCATTTTACCAAATAAATTAACAGATAAATACGCCAACGAATTTGCCGCTTATATAGACACAGAACACAAAATTACTAACCAACTTACCTTACAATACGGAGTACGCTGGAGCCATTTCACTAGACTTGGGCAAGATGAACTTTTTATATACGAAAACAACCAAGCAGTTAATTTTAATACTGATTTTCAGATATATGAAAGTGCAGAACCTATAGGTAAAGAACGCTTTAAAAGAACTGCCCAAATAACAACTTTTAATAATTTAGAACCTAGACTAGCCTTATCATACGCATTAAACAACAACAACTCTATTAAAGCAAGTTACAATCATATGGCGCAGTACTTGCATTTACTATCTAACACTAGCTCCCCTACTCCTTTAGACGTTTGGTCTCCTAGTGGAAGATATATAAAACCACAAATTTTAGATCAATATGCTATAGGCTATTTTAAAAATTTTAAAAATGATAATTACTCTTTAGAGACTGAGGCGTATTATAAAGATGTAAAAAACAGAATAGATTATATAGATGGCGCTAATTTAATTGCTAATGATGCAATAGAACAAGTGATTTTAAACGGAAAAATGAGATCTTACGGCTTAGAGTTTATGCTCAAAAAAAATAGTGGAAAATTAAACGGATGGCTATCATATACCTTATCAAAATCTGAACAACAAACACCCGGCAGAACTATAGAAGAAACAGGAATAAATAACGGAAAATGGTATACAACCTCTTTTGATAAAACCCACGATTTATCATTAAATGCAAGTTATAACATTAATGACAAATGGAGCATTAATAGCAATTTAATATACCAATCTGGGCAACCTACAAACTACCCAATAGGACAATTTGAATATAAAGATTTAAGTATTCCTATTTATGGAGAACGCAACAATCAACGTCTACCAAGCTACAATAGGTTAGATATATCTGCTACACTAACACCTAAAAAAAATAAAAATAGAAAGCTACAAGCACAATGGATTTTTGGTGTTTACAACGTTTACAATCGTAAAAATGCCGCTTCTATCAATTTTTCTAGAAATGAAGACACAGGTAACAATGAAGCATTGCGTACCTCAATTTTTGGTGTAGTACCATCTGTAACTTATAATTTTAAATTTTAATACTAATGAAAAAGTTATTATACATTATACCATTGCTATTAATTTTTGGATGCGAAGATGTAGTAGACATAGAAGTACCAAACTCGGAGCCTAAATTAGTTATAGACGCTAGTTTTAATGTTTACACAACAGAAACCCCAGTAAGAACTGACGGATTTGTAAAACTATCTTTAACAACAAATTATTTTGATACAGAAGATAATCCCGTAACTACTGCAAATGTTTTTATTGAAGATTTAAGCACAGGAACGGTTTACCCATTTTCATCTAACGGAAATGCCGGTTACTACCAGGCTAATTCTAATAATTTTACACCAGAATTTAACAAAACCTATCAGTTAAATGTAGAGTACAACAACAATACATACATTGCTGAAACAACATTAATACCTAGTGTTGCAATTGATAATGTTGAGCAAGGAGATGCTACACTTTTTGATGACGATGATACAGAATTAATAGTATCTTTTACAGACAACCCAAATAGAGATGATTTTTACTTATTTGATTTGGACTTTGGAGAGTTTTTAACTACTTCCGATGAATTTTTTCAGGGTGAAACTTTTAAATTCTCTTATTTTTATGACGATTTATCCCCTGGCAAGGAAGTTGTTATAAAGTTAAATGGAACAGATGAACAGTTTTATAATTATATGAATCTAATTTTAGCACAAAGTGGAGAAAGTGCTGGTGGACCTTTTCAAACAACACCAGCTACAATTAGAGGAAATATTGTTAATGTTACTAATGAAGAAGATTACGCCTTAGGCTATTTTAACCTTTCTGAGACATACGAATATAAAATTACTATAAACTAATAAATACTATTTTTAATATGCCCACAACACAGTCAGACTCTTTTTACAAAAGCATTAAGTTTTTTGGGTTAACAGTATTACTTATGTTTTCTGGTCCTGGAGCTATTTATGAAGCTTTTAAAAACGAGAATCATCCTTTATACCTACCCGTACTTATACTTGGCTTTATACTCTCATTAGCCGCATTAGCATTATTTTATTACAGCTTACGTTTAATGATGACAGCAATTTTTGGAAAAAGAAAAAAATAACATATTTCTTTATCTTCTATACAAATAAAAAGCCTCCAAATTGGAGGCTTTTACATTATATTATAAAATTAACTTGTTTTTACTTAGCTACATTAACTGCTCTTGTTTCTCGTATAACCGTAACTTTAACTTGTCCTGGATACGTCATATCTGTTTGTATTTTTTGAGATATCTCAAAAGACAATTCAGCTGCCTTATCATCATTTACCTTTTCACTCTCTACTATAACACGTAATTCTCTACCGGCTTGTATTGCATATGCTTTTTGTACGCCTACAAATCCAAATGCAACTTCCTCTAAATCTTTTAATCGTTGTATGTAAGAATCCAACACTTGTCTTCTTGCTCCAGGTCTTGCACCACTAATAGCATCACAAACTTGTACAATTGGAGCTATTAAAGTTTTCATTTCAATTTCATCATGGTGAGCTCCAATTGCATTACATACGTCTGGTTTTTCTCCATATTTCTCTGCCCATTGCATACCTAAAATAGCGTGTGGAGTCTCTACCTCTACCTCAGTATTTGGAACTTTACCTATATCGTGTAATAATCCTGCTCTTTTAGCTGTTTTAGGATTTAAACCTAGTTCTGCTGCCATTACGCCACAAAGTTTAGCTACTTCTCTAGAGTGCTGCAATAAGTTTTGTCCGTAAGAAGAACGGTATTTCATACGCCCAACAGCTCTAATTAACTCTGGGTGCAAACCGTGAATACCTAAGTCTATAATTGTACGCTTACCAACTTCTACAATTTCTTGCTCTATTTGCTTTTCTGTTTTACGCACAACTTCTTCAATACGCGCAGGGTGTATACGACCATCTGTTACTAATTTATGTAAAGATAAACGCGCAACTTCCCTTCTAACAGAATCAAAACAAGAAAGTATAATTGCCTCTGGCGTATCATCAACAATAATTTCTACTCCTGTTGCCGCTTCTAAAGCTCTAATGTTTCTACCTTCTCTACCAATAATACGCCCTTTTACATCATCAGACTCTAGGTTAAAAACAGACACACAGTTTTCTACTGCTTCCTCTGTTCCTATGCGCTGTATGGTATTTATTATAATTTTTTTAGCATCTTGCTCTGCAGTAAGTTTAGCTTCTTCCATAGCTGTTTGCATAAACGCCATAGCATCAGACTTAGCTGTTTCTTTTAAAGAATTTACCAATTGCTCTTTTGCTTCATCCGCAGACAAACCAGAAATTACCTCTAATTGCTGAACTTGATTTTTATGTAACTTATCTAACTCAGATTGCTTTTTCTCTAAATAATCGTTTTTATGATCTACAGACTGTAATTTAGATTGCAACTGGTCGTTTAACTTTTTATTTTTTGCAAGCTCATTACTCACCTGAGATTCTTTGTCCCTTGTTCGTTTTTCTGCTTCAGACATTTTTTTATCCTTAGCAATAATTACTTTTTCATGCTCTGCCTTAAGTTCTAAAAACTTTTCCTTAGCCTGTAATATTTTATCTTTTTTAATGCTTTCACCTTCGGTTTTTGCATTTCTTAGTATTGATTCTGCTTCTAATTTAGCACTAGCAATTGTTTTAGAGGCTTTTCCTTTTTCTAAAAACTTAGCTATTATAAAGCCAATTGCTAAACCTACTATAGTTCCTATAATTATAAATGTAATATTCTCCATGGTTGTTTATATATATTAAAAAACCCACATTGGGGGTGTTTTGTACAAACTCCTATAAAACAGGATTAGGGCTAACAGCATGATCAAGGATCCTTATACTAGTAAGGCTTGCTTTTACAAACTAAACTCACCCTTTAAAAACAAATTAATGTTGAGTTTGTCAAAAAAATACCAATGTGGGCAGTAATTTAATGTTATGTAATGAACGTATTTTATATTATATAGAGCTAAGCTTAGAATCTACAATGTGTTCTAAAGCCTGTAAACGCTTAGTAACCTCTGTTGTATCTTCTTGTTTATCAATACTTTTCTGTTCAATTTTAGAGGCAAATTGCAAGGCACACATTGCCAATACATCTTGTTTATCTCTAACGGCATAGTTTTGCTCAAACTTTTTTGCTAACTGCTCTATATTTTTTGCAGCTTTGCGTAAACCTTCTTCCTGACTAGGATCTATAGTTAATGGATAAACCCTATCTGCAATAGAAAGTTTAATTTTTAGCTTTTCTGCCATAAGTATTAATATTACATTATTCAGCAAGTTGAGCAATACAATGATCTAACTCTCTTATTAATGTATTTATTTTAAGCTTTGCTTCTGTTTTATTTTTATTACTGCCTAGCATAGAATTTGCAAGTTTAAGAGCATTGTATTTTTCTTCCCATTCTAAAACCAAATTAGAAGTTTGTGCTTGCTCTTGTTTAAGCGATAGTAATTCTTCATACAACCTAGTATTTGCTTGCTTTAATAACTCCATTTTATGAAGTAGCTTGCTAACTTTGTTTTCTAAAGAATCAACAATTTCAACTAATTCGCTCATTTACAAAAATCGATGCATTTATCACAAAGTTAACATAGATTAAACTAGTGCGCAATACTTTTTTCAATTATTCTTGTAAAGAATTAAATATTAGCACTTAACCCTCTGTAATAAGGTGTTTTGTAATTTTTATAGCATATTAGTTTTTTTCAATTAAACGGGATTGGTTATTTTCGTATCAACTTTAAAAATACTTATGAGAATCTACGCATTTATAGCTGCACTATTTTTACTAACATCTGTAAACGGACAAGAGAAATATCCTCAAAATAAATTTCAATCTCCTTTAGACATTCCGTTAATTTTAGCGGGTAATTTTGGCGAATTACGTTCTAATCATTTTCATTCTGGTATAGATATTAAAACCCAACAAAGAGAAGGTTTAGCTGTTTACGCTATAGATGATGCATCTGTAACACGTATTAAAATATCGCATTGGGGATATGGTAAAGCTCTTTACATTACACACCCTAGCGGTTACACCTCTGTGTATGCCCATTTGCAAAAATTTTCTCCTAAAATTGAAGAGTACATAAAAAAAATACAATACAAAAAGCAATCATACCAAGTAGAGACTTTTCCTGATTTTGGTGAGCTTAAAGTTAAAAAAGGAGAAGTAATAGCCTATTCTGGTAATACAGGCGGTTCTTCTGGTCCACATTTACATTTTGAAATTAGAAGTAATACCACTAGCAAACCTACAAACCCATTACTTTACGGATATGACATTAGAGACGCTACAGACCCAACAATTTTAAACCTATACGCATACCCTTTAAGTGAAAATGCACAAATAAACCAAAGTGCTAATAAAACGCAAATAAAGTTTAAAAAACAAGCAGATGGCTCTTACTTAGCAGATAAAGTATACGCTTCTGGTACTATTGGTATTGGTTTTAATGGGTATGACAGGCAAGATATGGCCGCTAATAAAAACGGAATTTACTCCATAGAACAACTGGTTAATGGTAAAACGTATTCTAAATTTAAATTCGATTCATTTTCTTTTGCCGAAACAAGGTACATTAACACCTTAATAGACTACCAACATTATGGTAAATATAACCAGCGCATTGTAAAGTGCTATAAAGATCCTAGCAACAAACTAAGTGTATATTCTGATTTACATAACAACGGTAAAATTAACATAACTAATGGTCTTACCTACAATGTAGAACTATTGCTAAAAGATTGGGAAAATAACACCACCAAAATTATTATTCCTGTTGAAGGTAAATTGCAAGAATTAAAATCACCTAAAAAAATAGAAGTTACCAACAATTATTTAATTGCTAAAAAGCCAAACAATTACAATTTAGATGGTGCAAAAGTATATTTTCCTGCAAATACATTTTATAACGATTTTTATATTGACTTAAAAAAAGGAACAGATACTGTAAAAATTCATAACAATGAGGTTCCTGCTCACCGTAATTTTACCATAACTTTTGATGTTAGTAAATATACTGATGCCGAAAAAAAACAACTTTTTATTGCCAGGTTAAATAGCAAAAACTTACCTATACACGCAACTACATATAAAAGAGGAAATACCTTTACTACAAGAACAAAAAATTTAGGTACTTATACTTTAGCAAAAGATACAGTTGCACCAGTTATTACTCCTAAAAACTTTAAAGCAAAACAATGGCTAAACAATTACAAATATTTAAGCCTTAAAATTGTAGATGATTTAAGTGGTATTGACACTTACAATGCTTACATTAACGGAGAATGGATATTAATGAGTTATGAGTATAAAACCAACACCATAACCTATGATTTTGATGATAAAATACTAGATAAAAAAGAATGTAATTTAAAAGTTGTTGTTACAGATAACGTAGGCAACACTACAACATATGAAACTACTTTTTATAGAAAATAACACTGCAATAGCAAAAGGGTAAATAAAAACAGTTAATTTAATAAAATACACACCTAAAATAACAATAGTTTAAAAGATTAAAAGCTTATAAGTTTAGTAATTTCATATACTTTTGCAAAAAAATAAAGTGTATTAAACTTTAACACGGCAGTGTAATTACAGAGAATACAAAAAATGAAAAAAACATTACTTTTTATAATAGTACTATCTTTTTGTGGAGTACAAGCACAAAAAAACATATACGAAAACAAACATTTTGATGCCATAAGCAAAGACCATAAAGTACTGGCAATTATTCCGTTTTTAGCTAATTTGGAGCTAAAAGATAACATTACAAAAGAAAAGCTAAAAGAGTTAGAAGAAAAAGAGGGATACGCTGTGCAAAATGCACTAGAAACTTATTTTTTAAGAGGTAAAAAAAAGAAGAAATACGCTGTAGAATTTCAGAACATAAAAAACACTAATGCTTTATTAGCTAAAAATAATATTACATTTAAAAATATAGATATACATACCACTAAAGAACTAGCCAAGCTATTAAATGTAGATGGTATTATTAGTGGTAATATAGATTTAAATGTATTGTTATCTGATGGAGTTTCTACAGACTTTAATTTCTTTGATTATTTTGATGGAAACGCTAATTATGGGCGTATTGGAATAAAGGTTAGTGATGGTGACTCTGGCAAACTATTATGGAAATACGAAAAGGAAATTAACAAGAAGACTGGCAAAAACACCATAGATCTTATAGATGGTATGATGAAAAAAGCAACTCGTAAATTTCCTTATGATAAAGAAAGAGTAAAAAAGAATAAGAAAAATTAACTCTCTACAAACTCTTTTAATACTTGTATAGTATAATCTAACTCTTGCTTGGTATTGTACTTAGAAAAAGAAAAACGCACAGACGGCTTTTGCAAATCTTCTTTAGACAATACCTCTGTTAATACATGAGACCCTAAACTGCTTCCAGATTGGCAAGCACTACCTTTAGAACACCCAATACCTTTTAAATCTAAATGAAATAAAAGCATTAATCCTTTTTTCTCGTCTACTGGTATATTTACATTAACCAATGTGTACGTACTTTTATCCATGTTACCAGACAAACCATTAAATTTAATTTCGGGAATATCCGCTTTAATTTTATCTATAAAATATTGTTTTAACTCTATAACATAGGCTTTTTCTTGCTCTAAATTCTCGTAAGATTTTACAAATGCTTCTTCTAAACCAACAATGTTATGGTATGGCTCTGTACCTGCTCTAAAACCACGTTCTTGTGAACCTCCAAATATTAAAGGCTTAATACCTTTATCTTTCTTTATGTAAGCAAAACCTATACCTTTTGGCCCGTGAAATTTATGTGCTGCAGCAGTTAAAAAATCTACAGGTGTTTGCTGTACATCCCAAGCATAATGCCCCACAGATTGCACAGTATCTGAATGAAAAAGAGCGTTGTACTCTTTACACAATGCACAAACAGCATCAATATCTAACTTGTTGCCTATTTCATTATTAATATGCATAAGACTCACTATTTTTTTAGTGTCATCTTGTGCTAACAACTCTTTTAAATGTATTAAATCTGGATTACCATTAGCATCTAAATTAACATAATGCAAAGCAATACCGTATTCTTTTTCTAATTCCTCTACTGTATGTAAAACAGCATGGTGCTCTATTTTTGATGTAATAATAGTACGCACATCTAAATCTCTTACTGCTCCACGCAAAATCATATTATCTGCCTCTGTACCTCCAGATGTAAAAATAATTTCTGCTGGATGTGCATTTAAATACTTTGCAATTGTTTTACGTGTTTTTTCTATTGCAGTTTTAGCTGTTCTACCAAAACTGTGTGTAGAAGACGGGTTTCCGTAACATTCTCCTAAAGCATCTTGCATTTTTGCAATAACCTCTTCTCTAACCTGTGTTGTAGCTGCGCTATCTAAATAAACTTTTTGCATCAGAATTTATCAAAAATTATAATCCCCCAAAAATAGGGGATTTAAAATTAAATAATTCTAAAAAACGTTAAAATCTACATGTAATCAAAAGAAAAACTTTTACATTTGATGTATGAAGAAATATTTCCTTTTTAGCGCACTTTTTACCTTATTATCTTGTAGTGATGGTGACTTACAAATTGAAACTTTAGATTTTAGTACAGTAACAGCCCAAAACTGCGGTACACTTAGTGTTGATACTGAATTATTTTTTAAAATAAATAGTAATGAAACTTTAATATTAACCTTACAAAGTGGATTGCTTAAAAATGAAGTCTCTGAAGCTGAAATAACAAGTGCAATACCAGAAGCTAGTCAACTTACATATCGTACATTTTCTGGCACAGTATCTAGTAATTATTTTTGTGATTCTCCACCACCAGCAACACCAACAGTTTTAGAAGAAATTAATGCTGAAAAAGGGACCATTACTATAAACACAGTTGCTGGCGAAACAGAAGGTACCTTTATACACACCATTAAACTTAAAGATATTACACTAAACAATAGTGATGATACACGTATAACAGATTTAAATATTGAAGATTTTGCAGTGCTAACAACAACAGTTCCTCAATAATTTTAATTCTGAAAAATATAAACTTCAGTGGCTCCTAGTCCGTATTTTTGATAATCTGCGTCATAAAATTTTAAGTTGTCATATTTATTAAAAAGGTAATGCAACTCTTCTTTTAAAACTCCCTCTCCTACTCCGTGTATAAAAACTACTTTTTGTATTCTTTTTTGAATAGCGAAGTTTAATTGACGTTTAGCTGTTTCTAACTGTAGATTGAGCATATCAAAATTACCCATACCTTTGCTAGACTTTACAAGTTGGTTTATATGTAAATCTACCTCCATCTTAGGAATATTTCGCTCTTTAGGCTTTACAGATGGCCTATTTTTACGCTTGGGCTGTTCTTTTTCTTGTTTAATTTTAGCCACTTCATAATTAGACACTCTTATTGTATCTGCGTTTGCAATTTTAATTAGCTCTTTCTTTAAATAAGAAATCTCAAAACCCATATCTGTTTCAATAGTGACATTGTAACCATTTACAGCCACAACAACACCAGAAATTGTATCGTCTAAAACCTCTACCTTATCACCAATACTAAAATTTGCCATACCTTTAATTTACGTCTTTAAAATTTTTCTTTTAAAAAATTATAAGGCGTTTATTTTCTTTCCACAAAAATAATAGTATTTTTCCGTTTCAAAAATAGATTACAATACTAAATGCCGTTACCTATATTAGAGTTTAACATTAATGACTATATGCTTCCTTGTATGAACAAGAAGTATTTTGGTGTTGAATGCCCTGGTTGCGGTATACAAAGATCATTATCATTAATTTTACAAGGAGACTTTAGTGGTGCTTTTCAAATGTACCCGGCAATTTACACACTAATTTTGCTTTTTGGTTTTATAGCTGTTAACCATTTCTATAAAATAAAACACGCCAATAAAATTATTATCACATTACTAGTCATTAATTTTGTAATAATATTTACCAACTATATTAATAAATTTCTTTAACCAATTACATTAAAATTATGGAACAACAAAAATTACCAAACGTTACTATTGCCTTAGTATTAGGAATAATTTCTTATGTAGGATGCTGCTGCACTTCTGGATTTGGAGGTATACTTTTTTCTGGTATAGCTCTATTTTTAATAAATAAAGACACTAAAACCTACCAAGAAAACCCTCAAGAATATTCAAATTTTGGACAGTTGAAAACCGCTAAAATTGTTTCCATTATTGGGTTAGTGTTAAGTGTAATAATTGTAGGACTATACATATTCTTTAAATCTACAGGTGCTTATGATGAAATGATGGAAGAGTTTATGAAGGGATACAACCAAGGACAAGGATTATAATTATTAAATAAATTATGAAAGAAGAATTACCTGGTGCTAGTAGCGCTATGACGATGGGAATAATTGGCTTAATTGCAACTGTTGCATGTTGCGGACCTCTTGGAGCTATTTTTTGTTTTATTAGTTTATCTAATGGTAAAAAAGCAAGATTGCTTTATGAGCAAAATCCAGGTCAATATACAGGAATTGAAAATGTAAAAACCGCAAAGATTTTATCTATTATAGGATTAGTTATTGCGGCCCTATATCTTGTATTTATAATACTATACTTTGGAGTTATAATAGCTGCAATTACAGCAGGAAGTATGGATAGTATGCAATATTAAACTTCAATAGATTTATATTGATAACGAAAAAATCCCAATACATATGCATATGTATTGGGATTTTTTATTTTAAGTTTATTCGTATACTAGTTTGCTACTTCACTAATAAATTTTATTCTATATAAACGTAGTTCTTCATCTTCATAGTCACCATCAAACTCTTCTACAGCAGCATCAATATTATCAGATTCTGCTTCTAAAAAGTAATCGTGTATTTCTTCTTGTTGGTCTTCATCTAAAGTTTCATCTACCCAATAAGTAATATTTAGTTTTGTACCACTATATACTATTTGTTCCATTTCTTTTATCAACTCTGCTAGCTCTAAACCTTTAGCATCTGCAATATCTGTTAATGGCAACTTACGGTCTACGTTTTGTATTATATACAGTTTTAAAGCAGAATTAGCTCCTGTACTTTTAACTACTAAATCATCTGGCCTAACAATATCATTATCCTCTACATACTTAGCTATAAGTGCTAAAAATGGTTTCCCGTATTTTTTAGCTTTACCTTCTCCTACTCCATGTATGTTAAGCATATCTTCCATACTGGTTGGGTACTTAAGCGCCATGTCATCTATAGACGGATCTTGAAAAACCACAAAAGGAGGTACACCGTGCTTTTTAGCTTCAGACTTTCTAAGTTGCCTTAACAACTGTGCAAGCTCTTTATCTGCTACACCACCAGAACTTTTTGCTGCACTCACAATAGCATCATCATTAGCCTGACTATACACATGGTCTTTTGTCATTAAAAATGATGTTGGCTCCTTAGCATAATCAACACCCATTGGTGTAACACGCAAAATTCCGTACTGCTCTATTTCTTTTCTTAAGTAACCTGCTACTAAAGTTTGGCGAATTAATGCCATCCAATAACCAGCGTCTTTATCTTTACCTATACCAAAAAATGGTTTTTCGTTAGTTTTATGAGACGCTATAAGTGCATTTTTTTTACCAATTAAGGTATTCACTATTTCTTTTGACTTAAATTTTTCTTTAGTCCCCTGTACAACACTAATAAGTTTAACTACATTTTCTTTAGCCTCTACTTTTTCTTTTGGAGTACGGGTATTATCATCCATATCTGCTCCTTCTCCATTAACCTCGTCAAATTCCTCTCCAAAATAATGAAGAATAAATTTTCTACGAGACATAGATGTTTCTGCAAAGGCAACAACTTCTTGTAACAGTGCATTTCCTATCTCTTGTTCTGCAACGGGTTTCCCTGACATAAATTTTTCTAACTTTTCTATGTCTTTATAAGAATAAAAAGCCAAACAATGGCCCTCTCCTCCATCTCTACCAGCTCTACCGGTTTCTTGATAATAACTTTCTAAACTTTTAGGTATATCATGGTGTATTACAAAACGTACATCTGGTTTATCTATACCCATACCAAAGGCAATTGTTGCAACAACAACATCTACCTCTTCCATTAAAAACATATCCTGGTAACGAGATCTTGTTTTTGCATCAAAACCAGCGTGGTAAGGCACTGCACTTATACCATTAACCTGTAACACTTGTGCTAATTCTTCAACCTTTTTACGACTTAAACAATACACAATACCAGATTTACCAACATTTTGCTTTACAAAACGTATAATGTCTGCTTCTATATTCTGAGTTTTTGGTCGTACTTCATAAAATAAATTAGGTCTATTAAAAGATGCCTTAAATAATTTAGCATCTGCAATACCTAAATTTTTTACAATATCTTCTTGTACTTTTGGCGTAGCAGTAGCAGTTAAACCTATCATAGGAATACTATCTCCTAATTTACCAACAATAGTTTTAAGGTTTCTGTACTCTGGTCTAAAATCGTGTCCCCACTCAGAAATACAGTGTGCTTCATCTACTGCAACAAAGGAGATTTTTACAGATCTTAAGAACTCTACGTACTCCTCTTTTATTAAAGATTCTGGGGCTACATAAAGTAATTTAGTTACTCCGTTTACTATATCTTCTTTCACTTCCTTTACTTGAGTTTTTGTTAAAGAAGAGTTTAAAACGTGTGCTATTCCGTGTTCAGAAGAGATACCACGTATGGCATCTACCTGGTTTTTCATCAAAGCTATTAGAGGCGAAACAACAATAGCTGTACCTTCTTGCATTAACGCAGGTAACTGATAGCAGAGTGATTTACCTCCGCCAGTTGGCATTATAACAAACGTATTATTACCCTTAAGCAAGTTATTGATGACACTTTCTTGTAATCCTTTAAATTTTGTAAATCCAAAATGCTTTTTTAAGGAAGCGTGCAAATCAATGTTAGAGTTACTCATAGTATAGTATAGTGATTGTATTTACTGTTTATTAATATAATAAAATTCAAGATACTCAAATTTTAGTAATCCATACAAAATTTAAGCTAAAATTAATTTCCATCAAATTACTGTATCACATAAAAATAAGTTTACGTAATTTTGTATTCTTAAAGATAGTACATCTTTTTTAAAAGAACACATAATTTAAGATTACATTGAGCAACTCCAAAACAATTATAGATATTGCTAAGCGAACAATTTCTAATGAAGCTGATGCTATAAAAAATTTATCTAACCTGCTAGATTCTAACTTTACAGACGCAGTAAATGCTATTTACAACTCTAAAGGAAGATTAATAATTTCTGGAATTGGAAAAAGTGCCATAATTGCACAAAAAATTGTAGCTACTTTAAATTCTACTGGCACACCATCTATATTTATGCATGCTGCAGACGCAATACATGGCGACCTTGGCACTGTTTTAAAAGATGATGTTGTTATTTGTATCTCTAAAAGTGGTAATACACCAGAAATTAAAGTTCTAGTGCCGCTTATTAAAAGAGGAGGTAATGTTTTAATTGGTATGACCGGTAATACAGAATCTTTTTTAGCACAACAATCTAACCACGTACTAAACACTTATGTAGAAAAAGAAGCTTGCCCTAATAATTTAGCTCCTACAACAAGTACAACAGCGCAATTGGTTATTGGTGATGCAATTGCCGTTTCTTTATTAGAACTAAAAAGATTTACAAGTAAAGATTTTGCAAAATATCACCCAGGTGGTGCGTTAGGTAAAAAATTGTATTTACGCGTAAATGACATTGTAAATAACAACCAAAAACCAGAGGTTACTACCAACACTCCTGTAAAACAAGTAATAGTAGAAATTTCTGAAAAAATGTTAGGAGCTACTGCCGTTTTAGAAAATAATAAAGTAGTTGGTATTATAACAGATGGCGATATTAGAAGAATGCTTAATACATATGACAATATTGGTAGCTTAACTGCTAAAGACATTATGTCTAACAATCCTAAAACTGTAAATACAGATGTTTTAGCTGTTGATGCTTTAGAACTAATGCAACAACAAGGAATATCACAATTAGTAGCTATAGAAAACTTAAAATACGTTGGCTTATTACATTTACATAACCTAGTAAACGAAGGGATTTTATAATGGCAAAGAGTAAAAAAAATCCGGACGAAATGTCCTTTTTAGACCATTTAGAAGAACTTAGATGGCACTTAATTAGATCTACGCTAGCAGTTGTAATTATTGGTATAGTTGCATTTGCAATGAAAGAGTTTATTTTTGACACGGTATTACTGGGCCCTAAAAAAATGAATTTCCCTACCTACAAATTCTTTTGCTCTGTAGCTACCTATTTTGGTATGGACTCTAGTTTTTGTGCAGAAACTTTACCCTTTACCATACAAAGTAGAACAATGGCAGGGCAGTTTTCTGCTCATATTTGGACGTCTATATGGGCTGGTTTTATAGTTGGTTTTCCTTACATTTTATATGAAATGTGGCGTTTTATAAGTCCTGGTTTATATGAAAAAGAGCGCAAAAACTCTAAAGGTTTTATTTTTGCAGCGTCGTTTTTATTTTTCTCTGGCGTACTTTTTGGTTACTACATTGTTACTCCCTTTTCTATCAACTTTTTAGGTACATATCAAGTTAGTGAAGAGGTTTTAAATGAATTTGATTTAAGCTCCTTTATCTCTACCGTAAAAGCATCAGTAATTGCCTGCGGCATAATGTTTGAGCTACCTATAATAATATACTTTTTAACAAAAGTAGGCTTAGTTACTCCAGAAGTGCTTAAAAAGCACAGAAAAATAGCATTGGTAGTAGTATTAATAGTAGCTGCTGTTATAACTCCGCCAGATGTTGCTAGTCAAATTGTAGTAACAATACCCGTTTTAATACTATACCAAATTAGTATTTATATTTCTAAAAGAGTGCTAAAAAACGAAGCTAAAAAATTAGGTAAAAATGTCACAAAATCCAGTTAAAGAATTTAATGAGTATCGTTCTAAAATGAACGAGAAAATATTAGCAGATAAAAATAAGGTTATTAACAGAATTTTTAATCTTGATACTAATGCATATAGTAAAGGCGCATTAGATGTTAAAACTAAAGAACTACTAGGCTTGGTTGCTTCTGCTGTTTTACGTTGCGATGATTGTGTTAAATATCATTTAGAGAGTTCGCACAGAGAAGGTGCAAACAAAGAAGAAATTATGGAAACCTTAAGTATAGCTACACTTGTTGGTGGTAGTATTGTTATTCCGCATTTAAGACGTGCACACGAATATTGGGAAGCTATTGAAGCTAACCACGAAGGTTAAAAAAAAGGTAAATCTTCTCTGTTTACAAAAAGAATAACTTAGATTTGGATATTCTATGGAAAAAATGAAGCTTAGAGCAGACAATATAATGAAGTCCTATAAAGGACGACAAGTGGTAAAAGGAATATCTTTGGAAGTAAACCAAGGAGAAATTGTTGGTTTGTTGGGCCCAAATGGTGCCGGTAAAACAACTTCTTTTTATATGATTGTTGGGCTAGTAAAACCTAATGGTGGTAATATTTATTTAAATGATATGAATATTACACAATTCCCTATGTACAAAAGAGCACAAAACGGAATTGGCTATTTGGCACAAGAAGCTTCAGTTTTTAGAAAGCTTAGTATTGAAAAAAATATTTTAAGTGTACTACAACTTACAAAACTTAGTAAAAAAGAGCAGCACATGAAAATGGAGTCTCTTATTGAAGAGTTTAGTTTAGGACACATACGTAAAAACAGAGGAGATTTACTATCTGGAGGAGAGCGTAGACGTACAGAAATTGCACGTGCATTAGCTACAGATCCAAAATTTATTTTGCTAGATGAGCCCTTTGCTGGTGTAGATCCTGTTGCTGTAGAAGACATACAACGTATTGTTGCTCAGTTAAAAAACAAAAATATTGGTATTTTAATTACAGACCACAACGTACAAGAAACACTTGCCATTACAGAAAGATCTTACCTTATGTTTGAAGGTGGTATTTTAAAGTCTGGAGAGCCAGAAGAACTAGCTGCCGATGAAATGGTAAGGCAAGTATACCTTGGCCAAAACTTTGAGCTACGTAAAACTAAAATAGATTTTTAAGCCCCTTATACTTTCTGCTTAAACCTTTTTACTTCCTAAATTACTAGCTATAGATAGTAGCACATAAACCAATATTATAATTGGCACTGCTAAATATTTAATGACTACTATTAAAACAATGCATAGTATTAAAAAAATGTAGCGAATAGCATTATCTTTAAAATTCCAAGTTTTAAATTTTAATGCAAACAATGGCAAATTAGCATTTAATAAATATGCGCTTAAAGCAGTAACTGCTAGTAAAAACCATTGATTTAAAATTAAATCATTTAACAGGGTGTAGTTTTGATAAACCAATATTAACGGCAATGAAATTATTAAAAGAGCATTTGCTGGTGTTGGTAATCCGATAAAAGATTCTGTTTGGTTTTCATCAATATTAAATTTAGCAAGCCTGTAACCAGATGCTAAGGTTATTACAAAACCTATAAAAGGAATTATTGAAGATATTTGAAATTCTGAACTATAAAAATTTCCTTCTAACCCTGTAAACATAGCAGAACTCCATCCGCCTGTAGTAGACATTAATAATAATTTATACATTACTATACCTGGTACAACACCACTTGTAACCATATCGGCCAAAGAGTCTAATTGCAAACCAAGCTCACTTTGTACTTTTAGCATACGAGCAGCAAAACCATCAAAAAAGTCAAAAAATATACCTAAAAACACAAAAACAGCTACCATTTCAAAAATTCCGTGTACAGCAAAAAGCACCGCTAAACAACCACAAAATAAATTTAAAAGCGTAATTAAGTTAGGTATCTGTTTTTTCATTTTTTTAGTAAGTTTAGTGTATTGCTATATTCTTCAAAAATACAGTAATATTAGTTGCTTTGGTAAAAATAGTATTTCTTTAAAAAAAACAATTTAAAAAGCTGCTTTTTTAAAAAGCATACGGCAGTTCTTCTAATTTGTTCGATATTTGTTACTCGTAAAAAATAGTAAACTTGAAAAAACACATTAAAGCAATCGTTTTTATACTGTTATTAAGCAATACAATTATTATGTATTCTCAAAACAGTGCTATATCTAACAATGCACAAATTAGTGTACTTACCTGTGGCTCTGGAGACCAATTATACTCTACCTTTGGCCATAGCGCTATAAGAGTATGGGACCCTTTAACAAGAACAGATAAGGTATATAACTATGGTATTTTTGATTTTAATGCCCCTAACTTTTATCTAAATTTTGTAAAAGGAAAATTACTTTTTAAGGTAAATAAACAAGATTTTTCAAGGTTTTTATATGAATATCAGTATGAAAAAAGATGGGTTAAGGAGCAGGTTTTAAACCTTAACACCAAACAAAAACAGCAACTTTATAATTACTTAGAGAAAAATGTAAAACCAGAAAATAGAGATTATTTGTATGATTATTTATATAACAATTGTGCAACTAAAATTATTGAGGTTTTAAACACATCTATAGGCAAAGACATTACTTTTAAAGAAAACCACATTGAAAAAAATTTTACATTTAGAGAGTTGTTAGATCAAAAATTAAGCACCAATACGTGGGCTAGTTTTGGTATAGATTTAGCCTTAGGTTCTAAAATAGATAAAAAAGCAACCGTTTTACAACACACTTTTTTACCAGACTATGTATGGTCTCAATTAAATAACAGCACTATTAAAAATGCTCCATTAGTTTTGTCAAACAGAACTATTTTAAAAGAACATAAAAAAGTAACTAGTATTAACTTTTTAGCAACTCCTATGTTCTGGTCTTATCTATTTTTAATTTTTGTTCTTTTTATAACATACACAGATTATAAAAATCAATTATGGTCTAGGTGGATAGATATTTTTTTACTGTTTACTACTGGTATAGTTGGCTTCATATTAAGTTTATTATGGTTTGCTACAGACCATACTGCTACAGCAAATAACTTTAATTTGTTATGGGCATTACCTTTTAACTTAGTTGCCTTATTTTTATTACCAAAAAAGAAAAACAACAACACTAAATTACATAAATACAGCATAATTTTACTTGTATTTTTACTGGCTGTGCCTATTGTACAAATAATAGGAATTCAAAAATTTCATCCAGTATTTATTCCTATACTACTATCACTTGCCACTAGATATGTATTTATTTGGCAAAAAACAAAATAACTAAAACTAGCAAATGAACCTACTTACGGTTGAAAACATATCAAAATCTTACGGAGAACACGCACTATTCTCAGACATTTCGTTTGGTGTAAATAAAGATCAAAAAATTGCTTTAATAGCAAAAAACGGAAGCGGCAAAACTTCTATTTTAAACATCCTATCTGGTCAAGACTCTCCAGATAGCGGACAGGTAAATTACAGAAAAGGGATTAGAGTTTCATTTTTAGAGCAAGAGCCTAATATGAACCCAGATTTAACTATTGAAGAAACCATTTTTGCATCAGACAATGAAGTTTTAAAAGTTATAGCAAATTATGAAAAAGCACTCGCAAACCCAGAAGATGCAGAAAAATATCAGCTTGCTTTTGATGCTATGGATAGGTTTGAAGCTTGGGATTTTGAAACTCAATACAAACAAATATTATCTAAACTTAAGTTAGATGATGTTTCTTTAAAAGTTGGTTTACTATCGGGCGGACAAAAAAAGCGTTTAGCTATGGCAGATGCGCTTATAAACAGGCCAGACTTATTAATTTTAGATGAGCCAACCAACCATTTAGACCTAGAAATGATTGAATGGTTAGAAGAATATTTTGCAAAAGAAAGTATTACCCTGTTTATGGTTACACATGATAGGTACTTTTTAGAGCGTGTTTGTAATGAAATTATTGAGTTAGATAATAATACACTTTACCCTTACAAAGGTAACTACTCTTACTACCTAGAAAAAAAAGAGGCGCGTTTAACACAAGAGGCTGTAGAACACCACAAATCTAAACTTTTATATAAAAAAGAACTAGGTTGGATGCGTAAACAACCCAAAGCACGTACCACCAAATCTAAATCTAGAATAGACGATTTTAATGATATTAAAGCCAAAGCTCACCAACGCAGAAAAGAGCACACTATTGAGCTAGAGATTAATATGGAGCGTATGGGGAGTAAGGTTATGGAGCTTGTAAAAATCTCTAAAGCCTACCCAAACAAACCTATTTTAGATAAGTTTGAGTATAACTTTTTAAAAGGTGAGCGTATTGGTATTATTGGCAAAAATGGTACTGGAAAATCTACTTTTTTAAATATAATTACAGGCACAGACCAACCAGATAGCGGAAAAGTAATTGTTGGTGAAACTATTAAATTTGGTTATTACACTCAAAAGGGAATAAAAATAAAAGAAGGCCAAAAAGTTATAGATGTTATAAGAGAATTTGGAGATTATATTCCGCTTAAAAAAGGGCGTCAAATATCTGCTCAGCAATTATTAGAACGCTTTTTATTTGATAGAAAAAAACAATATGACTTTGTTGAAAAACTAAGTGGTGGCGAACGCAAAAGGTTATATTTATGTACTGTATTAATACAAAATCCTAACTTTTTAATACTAGATGAACCTACAAATGACTTAGACATAGTTACATTAAATGTTTTAGAAAGTTTTTTAATGGATTTTCCTGGATGTTTATTAGTAGTATCCCATGATAGGTATTTTATGGATAAGATTGTAGATCACCTATTTGTATTTAGAGGCAATGCCGTTATAGAAGATTTCCCAGGAAACTATTCAGATTTTAGGTCTTATGAAGACAGCGCTGTATTAGAAAGTAGAGAAAATAAAGAGAAAGAAACTAAAACAGATAAAAAATCTTGGAAAACAGAAGGCAAAACAAACAAATTATCTTTTCAAGAACAAAAAGAATATAACAACATAGAAAACAAAATTAAAAAGTTAGAAGAAAAAAAGGTAGCACTACAAAACAAATTTTCTGATGCTAGCTTAAGTGGTGATGAGATAGATAAGCTATCTAAAGAACTACAACTTGTTATTGATGAAATTGATGAAAAAACAGAACGCTGGTTTGAGCTTTCTGCAATTGTTGAAGGTTAATTTTGCTTAACTATGTTTCAAACACTTGCGCATTTAGGTTTTTTATTAAAAGCAACTAACCAACACGGTGTACACTCACCTTTTATATATAATTACGTTACTAAGTGTTTGTATAAAAAAGAGAAGCTACACCGTAATAAAAGTTTTAACGTTGTACTAAAAAGTATTTCTTATTTTAATGTAAAAACTGCTTTTGTAACGAATAAAGAATTAAAAAAACATATAAAAACCAACATAAATTATACCAATACTAATGTAGACTTTGGGTATTTAAACACTCCAGATTTAACCGTTTTTAAAAGTGTTAACTACCATAATAACACAATGGTTTTTATTAATAACATTTATAAAAATAAACAAACAGAACAAATCTGGGAGCAAATTAAAATGTTAGATTTTGTCACCGTTACTGTAGATGTTTTTTATGGTGCAGCTGTATTTTTTAGAAAAGAACAAGCAAAAGAACATTTTAAAATAAGAATATAATACTGTATTTTTAAAATTATAAAAATTAACAATGGACTATACTACATTTATTGTTTGCGGAATTGTACTAGTTATTTTTCTTGTTGTAAATTTTAGAAACAAAAAGAAAAGCAAAGAAAGAAAATCTCGTAAATTTATGAGTAATTACAAACGTAAAGAGTAAGCAATTTGGATTTTAGCAACCCATTATTTCACATTCCTCTTGGCTCCGGCAGCTTATTTATAATTGTTGGACTTTTTCAGCTTAAATTTCCTCCTAAAAAAATAAATAATCTATATGGTTACAGAACTAGCAAGGCTATGTTAAACCAAAACAGGTGGAATTTTGCGCAAAAATATTCATCAATACAATTAATAAAAATTGGTTTTTTACTTGCATTATCATCTCTATTTAGTATTCTATATCAACCTAAAAAAGAAATTGCAGTTGTTATTTGTATAGCGCTATTGCTTACAAGTATTATTACTTTAGTTTTAAAAGTAGAAAAAGCTATAGACTCAAAATTCAAAGAAGAATAACATATGAAAATATATACAAAAACAGGAGATAAAGGAACTACTGCCCTATTTGGCGGCACTAGAGTTCCCAAACATCATTTACGTATAGAATCTTACGGTACTGTAGATGAACTAAACTCTTGGATGGGACTTATAAGAGACCAAAAAATTAATAACCACTACAAAGATATTATAGCTACTATACAAGATAAATTATTTACCGTTGGTGCTGTTTTGGCTACAGATCCAGAAAAAATGGTTCTTAAAAACGGAAAAGAAAGGCTAAATATAGAAAAAATTAGCAACGCAGATATTGAACTATTAGAGCAAGAAATGGATAAAATGAATGAATCTTTACCACAGATGACACATTTTATTTTACCTGGCGGACACACAACCGTGTCATACTGTCATATTGCACGTACTGTTTGCCGTAGAGCAGAACGTTTAGCATCTCATTTAAACGAGAACGAACCTTTTGAAGCAAATGTTTTGTCATTTATCAATAGATTGTCCGACTACTTATTTGTACTCTCTAGAAAACTAAGTAAAGACCTAGATGCAAACGAAATAAAGTGGATTCCTGAGAAGAAAGACTAATATTTACATTATTTTAACGTTATCAACATATTGAATATCAACAATTTTATAAAAATAAATTAAAAAACTACAAAAAAACTTGCTTTTCTTGTTTAAAAATTTATTTTTGCAAAAAATTAAAATTAACTATTACCATGTATTGGACATTAGAACTAGCATCTTATTTAAGTGATGCGCCTTGGCCAGCGACCAAAGATGAATTAATAGATTACGCCATTAGAACTGGTGCACCATTAGAAGTTGTAGAAAATTTACAATCTATGGAAGAAGAAGGTGGAGAAATCTACGAATCTATTGAGGAGATATGGCCTGACTATCCTACAGAAGAAGATTACCTCTGGAACGAGGATGAATATTAAATAAAGAAATACATAAAAAAGTCTCCTTGGAGGCTTTTTTTTTATGTAATTTTGGCAGACGCAGGTGGCTATTTTAGCCTTTTAAAAAACTGGAATACCTTTTGCGTAACAAATTACATTCCGCATTTTATACGGAACATTAATCTAAATAGTTGAATGTGTTTACTTTGTAAACCACAGACTTTATAAATTATAATACATATGAGTTTCATTAATTCCGTGCTAAAGGCCTTTGTTGGTGATAAAGCCAAAAAAGACGTTAAGCAATTACAGCCAATAGTAGATAAAATTAAAGCCTTTGAACAAAGTTTAGAAGCTATTAGTCTAGATGAGCTAAGGGCAAAAACAGTAGAGTTTAAAGAAAAATTAAAGGCAGACACTAAAGAGTTAAATGAACAAATAGAAGCTCTTAAAATTGAGGTTGAGTCTTCTACAGATATAGATAAAAACGAAGATCTTTATACAGAAATAGATCGTTTACAAGAAGAAGTATATAAAACGTTAGAAAAATCACTTTCAGATCTTTTACCAGAAGCTTTTGCTGTTGTAAAAGAAACTGCTAAACGTTTTGCAAACAACACTACACTTACAGTTACTGCTACAGAATATGACAGGCAGTTGTCTGGTATTAAAGACTATGTTAGCTTAGAAGGTGACAAAGCCGTTTGGCAAAACTCTTGGGATGCTGCAGGTAAGCAGGTAACTTGGGATATGGTACATTATGATGTACAGCTAATTGGTGGTATTGCACTACACCAAGGTAAAATTGCAGAAATGCAAACTGGTGAAGGTAAAACTCTTGTGGCTACATTGCCAGTTTACTTAAATGCTCTTACTGGTAATGGTGTACACCTAGTAACCGTTAACGATTATCTTGCAAAAAGAGATAGCGCGTGGATGGCACCAATTTTTCAGTTTCATGGATTTACAATAGATTGTATAGATTATCATCAACCTAATTCTGATGCTCGTAGAACTGCATACAATGCAGACATAACCTACGGTACAAATAATGAATTTGGTTTTGACTATTTGCGTGATAATATGGCGCACAAACCTACAGACCTAGTACAGCGCCCGCATAACTTTGCTATTGTAGATGAAGTAGATTCTGTTTTGGTTGATGATGCACGTACACCGTTAATTATTTCTGGTCCTGTACCCGAAGGAGACAGACACGAGTTTAACGAGTTAAAACCAAAAGTTGCAGACATTGTACAACTACAAAAACAATACTTAACTGGTGTTTTAGCCGAAGCTAAAAAATTAATAAAAGCAGGTGACACAAAAGAAGGCGGTTTTTTACTACTACGTGTTTACCGTGGTTTACCTAAAAACAAAGCGCTAATTAAGTTTTTAAGTGAAGAAGGTATTAAACAGTTGTTACAAAAAACTGAGAACTTTTATATGCAAGATAACAACCGTGAAATGCCAACGGTTGATGAAGAGTTGCTGTTTGTAATTGATGAAAAAAACAATCAAATAGAGTTAACAGATAAAGGTATTAAACATATTTCTGGTGATGTAGACAGTAATTTCTTTGTAATGCCAGATATTGGTTATGAAATTGCTCAAATAGAAAACCAAAACCTAAACATAGAAAAAGAAGCTGAACTAAAAGAAGAGTTATTTAAAGATTTCTCTATTAAAAGTGAGCGAATACATACTATGAACCAATTACTAAAAGCTTACACTCTTTTTGAGAAAGATGTGGAGTACGTAGTAATGGACAATAAAGTAATGATTGTAGATGAGCAAACAGGTCGTATTATGGACGGTCGTCGTTACTCAGATGGTTTACACCAATCTATAGAAGCTAAAGAGAATGTAAAAATTGAAGCAATGACACAAACCTTTGCTACAGTTACATTACAAAACTACTTTAGAATGTACAACAAGCTTGCTGGTATGACTGGTACAGCCATTACAGAAGCTGGTGAATTTTGGGAAATTTACAAGTTAGATGTTATGGAAATACCAACTAACAGACCAATTGCTCGTGATGATAGAAACGATTTAATTTACAAAACAAAAAGAGAAAAATACAATGCCATTATAGAGGAAGTTACACAACTATCTAACTCTGGCAGACCGGTACTTATTGGTACAACTTCTGTAGAAATATCAGAATTGTTATCTAGAATGTTAACCATACGTAAAGTACCGCACAATGTACTTAACGCCAAGTTACATAAGAAAGAAGCAGATGTAGTTGCACAAGCAGGTAATGCTGGTATTGTAACTATTGCTACCAATATGGCAGGTCGTGGTACCGATATTAAATTATCTACAGACGTTAAAAATGCTGGTGGTTTGGCAATTATTGGTACAGAGCGTCACGATTCTAGACGTGTAGATAGGCAGCTACGTGGTAGAGCCGGGCGTCAAGGAGATCCAGGAAGTTCTCAATTTTATGTTTCTTTAGAAGATAACCTTATGCGTTTATTTGGTTCTGATAGAGTTGCTAAAATGATGGATAAAATGGGCTTAGAAGAAGGCGAAGTTATTCAGCACTCAATGATGACAAAATCTATAGAACGTGCACAGAAAAAAGTTGAAGAAAACAACTTTGGAGTACGTAAACGTTTGTTAGAGTATGATGATGTTATGAATGCCCAAAGAGAGGTAATTTACAAAAGAAGACGTCATGCTTTACAAGGAGAGCGTTTAAAATTAGATATTGCTAATATGATTTATGATACCTGCGAGTCTATTGCAGATGGTAATAAAGCTGCTAGTGATTATAAAAACTTTGAATTTGAATTAATTAAGTATTTTTCTGTAACAGCTCCTATTAACGAAGATGAGTTTGCTAAAATGTCTGTACAAGATATTGCAAACAAAACTTATAAGGTAGTTTATGATTATTACCAAAATAAAATGGAGCGTAATGCTGCTACTGCTTTTCCGGTAATAAAAAATGTTTATGAAGATGCTGCCAATAATTTTGAACGTATAGAAGTTCCTTTTACAGACGGAATTAAAGCTCTTAAAATAGTTACCAACCTTAAAGAAGCATACGAAAGTAACGGTAAGCAATTGGTAAACGATTTTGAAAAGAATATAACACTTGCAATTTTAGATGATGCTTGGAAAACTCATTTACGTAAAATGGATGAGTTAAAACAATCTGTACAATTAGCTGTGCATGAACAAAAAGATCCGCTATTAATTTATAAGTTTGAAGCTTTTGAGCTTTTTAAAGCTATGGTAGATACTGTTAATAAAGATGTAGTATCATTCTTGTTTAAAGCAGAATTACCAACTGGTGACACATCAGACATACAGGAAGCAAGAACTGTAAGAAGGCCACAAGCAAACTTACAAACTACAAAAGAAGAAATACCTAACAGTGATGAGTTAGCTGCACAAAACAGGGCTGCTAGCCAAACACAGGGTAATAGACCACAAGTAACAGAAACAATTACTAGAGAAAGACCAAAAATTGGTAGAAATGACAGAGTTACAATTAAAAATGTAATGAATGGCGAATCTAAAGTTGTTAAATTTAAACAAGCAGAACCTTTATTAACTAGAGGTGAATGGGTACTAGTTGAAGAATAAAACTAGTACTTAATAGTCATAAAAAAAGCAGCTCTTTTAGAGCTGCTTTTTTATTTATATGCAGTGTAAAACTGCTGTCATCGTTAGTTACTTTTTAATATGTTTATTACGAACAGGAACTTTAATTGCACGCACTTTTGGTTTATTATTAAATAACAGGCCAAATGTAATAGCTGCTATTGTAATTAAAGTTAAATATATCATAATTAAACTAATTTTGCTTTATTTGCTTTTGTCTCAAAAGAAAGCGCTTTAATAATATTTGCATTTTTAATTAAATACAAACGTGCAACGCTATTCTGTTTTGTATTATTTAAAACTGTAGACCCTTTTACAATTGAAGCTATTTTTGGCACTTCAACTTTACTAACAGGTAACTTTTTAGTTTTTTGTGCTTGTACAGATACACCAACACATAAAATTAAAGATAAGGTAACTAGAGTTTTCATAAATAGGTTTTGTTTACCATAAAATTACAACCCTTATTTTCCCGAACTTTTTCTTACTCGTTTAAAAACACTTTTTTATCGTTGACTTGCAACAACTTAGATGAACTACCTATTAAAAAATAGTAGTTTTTTTGTTAACCAACACTTAATCCTAAAAAACAAACATTTTATCGGATTTAAAAAAACTAAACAACTATTTAACAATTAGTTACAAAATGTTTAAAATTAAGCTATTTTAGACTTACTACGTTTTGTAGAAAAAGATAATGCCTTTTTAATTTTAGAATTTTTAAACTTGTACAAACGTGCTACTTCAGTTTCTTTTTCCGCAGCTTCTTCAGTTACTACTGTTGCTTTTACCTCTTTAGTTTCCATTTTTAAAACAGGAGCAACTTTAGCCTCTTGTGCCTGTGCTGTAACGCCTACTGTAATAACAAATAATAAAGTGATAATTGCTTTCATAGTAACTTTGTTTGTTAATGTAAAATTACTATCAACATAATGTTATAGAAATCAAAATCGCTTAAACACCTTTATTTTTAGGTGTTTGACAAATTATATGATAAAGTGTAAAAAATCTTCGACAACTGAAATTAGGTGAAAATCAGCTAATCGAAATTAAGTGCATTACAACTGATGTTATATGACTACAAAAAATATAAACGTAGTTTTTAAGAGTAGATAAAAGTTAACAAAACAAAAATTTAAAGAAAAAACTAAGCTATTTTAGTAATTATTTTTTTTACTGTAAAAGTTAATTCTCTTTTAATTTTAGCATTTTTAAATCTGTATAAACGCGCTACCTCAGCTTTTTCTTTAACAACTTCTACTTTTTTTTCTAAAGATATTACTTGTGTTGGTTTTAAATTTAAAACTGTAACGGTTTTGTCTACTTGTGTTGGTACTTGTGCTTTTGCTGTTAATCCTAATGTAAGAATAAATAAAAAAGTGATAATAGCTTTCATAATACTTTTGTTTTGTATTACAAAGCTACTTACCCTAAACAACAAAAATTGCTAATTGTAGATAAAGAACGCTAAACTATAGATGAAAGGAAAAAGACAATTTTAAACTACGTTTATCTCAACTTTTACTAAATATAGTGTTTGCAATTTCTAAAATTAAGGTATTTGCTATAAAAAATTAGTTAATTGAATAAAATGAGAAGATTAAGCTATTTTAGACTTGCTACGTTTTGTAGAAAAAGATAATGCCTTTTTAATTTTAGAATTTTTAAACTTGTACAAACGTGCTACTTCAGTTTCTTTTTCCGCAGCTTCTTCAGTTACTACTGTTGCTTTTACCTCTTTAGTTTCCATTTTTAAAACAGGAGTAACTTTAGCTTCTTGTGCTTGTGCTGTAACGCCTACTGTAATAACGAATAATAAAGTGATAATTGCTTTCATAGTAACTTTGTTTGTTGATGTAAAATTACTACCAACATAATGTTACAGAAATCAAAATCGCTTAAACACCCTTATTTTTCGGTATTTGACAAATTATATGATAAAGTGTAAAAAATCTTCGATGACTGATAATAAGTAAAAATCCGCTAATCGAAATTAAGTGCATTTAATCTTAGTAAAAGACAGCTATATTTTTAAAAGTAAGTTTGGATTAGGGCAATTCTGCTTGTAAAACTCTACATCTTTTTTAGCACAAACTCCTGGGTAATCTCCTTTAAAATCTTTAATATCTATTATTACCTGAAAATGTAAATGTGGCGCATAACCTACATTAACTTCTGCCGTTCCTAAAGTTGCTAAAACTGATCCTTTTGCAAACTCTTTACCTACATACACATCATTTAAAGAAGAAAGAGCTAAGTGTCCGTACAAAGTATAAAATGAATGATTATTAATAGTATGCTCTAAAATTATTGTAGGCCCATAATCTCCAAACACGTTATTATTTTTAAAACTGTGCACTACTCCACTTACAGGCACTATAACTTCTGCCCCAGCATTTGCCCAAAAATCTATACCCAAATGTATATTACGTATATTATCACTTTCTTTAGAAAAATTTTTGTTATTAGCATATAAGTTTCTTATTTCTAAATAACCACCATAAGCAACAGTGGCATTATTACTTTCTAATTGTTGTGTAATGTAGGCTTCACATTCATTTGCCCTAGTAATATCTAACTTATCTAATTCTTTATTACCTGTAGATAAGTCCACAGGAATATAACTGTCTTTTAAATTGGTTGTATTAATAATAGAAGTAAAACCTGCCGTTACAGATTGCAAAAAATTTGCTGTATTTTGCATAGATAAAATGTTAATGTATTTTTAAAATAAGTGTACCCTTGTAAGTATATTTAAAAGTAGCACACTAATTTATTAAAAAGAAAATTTATGAGAATAGTTAAAGTTGCATTATTACTAAGCACAATATTAATATCTACCAGTTGTTCATCTAAAAACAATACAAAAAAAGAAACTAGTACAGAGGTAAAGGTAGAGACAAAAACAATTATCCAGGATTTAAGCTCTTATGAAACTGCCTATTTTGCAAGTGGTTGCTTTTGGTGTGTAGAAGCTGTTTTTGAGAGTGTTAAAGGTGTTAAGGAAGTAATATCTGGTTATGCAGGAGGCACAGAAAAAAATCCTACTTACGAGCAAGTAGGTAGTGGTAATAGCACACATGCAGAAGCTGTGGTTGTATATTACAATCCCAAGGAAGTTTCTTATGCTACTTTGGTTAAAGTTTTTTTTGGATCTCAAGACCCAACAACATTAAACCGCCAAGGACCAGATAAAGGCACACAATATAGATCTATTGCTTTTTATAAGAACAAGCAAGAACAAAAAATTATAACAGACTATATAGCTAAACTTACTAAAGAAAAAGTATTTAGCTCTAAAATTGTTACCGAGGTTACCCCTTTTACAACTTTTTACAAGGCAGAAGACTACCACCAAGATTACGAAAAAAAACATCCTAATAACCCGTACATTAAAAATGTATCTGTACCAAGATTAAATAGATTCAAAAATAAGTTTCCTGAGTTATTAAAGAAAAATACTCACTAAATTTAGTACTACTTTAAAACAACATCACTGTATGATGCATCTATGTTAAGAGACCTTGTTGTGTTTTTTGAGTTGTTGTAGCCTTTGTGCACTACCATATTCTGATTTAAAGATTTTTTTATTGATAAATTAGAAGGTAAAACTGTTTTTGATGATTTGCTCTTTATATATATAGTATAAGGTGTTTTTGGTAAAATGGCCTCTAATTCACCATTTGTAATAGTAATATCTAAATCTTCAAAGTCTGATGATATTGAGTTTATTTGTACATTTCCAAAATCATTTTTCATAAAAGCAGATTTTAACAACTGATCTATGGTTATGTTAGAAGATACAGAACTTAAAGTAAGCTCTTTTACCGTTTTTAATTCTACATCTTTAGTATAGCTGGTTTTTAACTGCCCAACATTCCAATTAGTAACATATATAGGAGAATAAGACGCATTTACATACGTCTTTTCTCCTTTAATTGTAGAAGCTAGCAAACTTGCATAAGACAAGTTTGCATTTATATTTGTTGTATTATCCGCAAGTTTTACTTTACCATGACGTACATCCATTTTTATGGTTGCAGATTTAGGCATTTTAATCTTGATTGTTTTTTTAACTTTTAAGCTCTTTGTACCACCATCCTTAGAAATGTAAAATGTATTGGGACTAGTGTAAAATTCATTAGAGTTCATATAAATTACATCTCCGTTGCGCTGTGCTTTTAAGACTTTAGCTTTTACTTTTTCTGAAAGCTCCTTATGTTTCTCGGCTAAAATTTTTGACTTTTTTTGAGTAATTATAGCCTTCTTTTTAACTTCTTCTACCCATTTTTTTATTTCGGCTTCGTTTTTTGCTCCCATATCTTTTTGAAACTCTTGTTGCCACTTTTTTATATACTCTTTACCACCTTTTTGGTATTCATCATAATTAAAGTCCACAAACTTTACATCTTTCAAATCATAGCCCAACATTATAGTATCCATTCTTATTGTGTCCATATCAAAAGACACTCTTGCAGGAAAATTAGAGGTATTAAAATGAATTGGCTGCGCATTAACA
The DNA here is from genome assembly GCF_001999725.1 of Cellulophaga omnivescoria. GTDB lineage: Bacteria > Bacteroidota > Bacteroidia > Flavobacteriales > Flavobacteriaceae > Cellulophaga > Cellulophaga omnivescoria. Next base: position 33,365 of record NZ_MDDP01000013.1, on the reverse strand, counting down.
AAAGCATCAGTTTTACTAAAAAATTTATTTCCTCCTGTAGATACAGTTACTTTACTAGAATTTCCTAAAATATCCATTTTGTTACGAGCAAAGTATTTTTCTGCTTCATCTATAGACATACCTTCTACTTCTATGGTTGCTTCTACTTGTATTACATTTTTGTTCCAAGTATCAAACTCTATATCTGCATTATTGGTATCTAAATCTAAAACAGCATTTTTATTTACATTAAACACCTCTTTAAATACTTTTGTTTGCCTTTGGGCGTATATACTTGTACAAGCAAGTATTGTTAATACTATTATACTTTTACACACTAATTGTTTCATTTTGATTGCTTTTTAATTCGTTTAACTTTTTTCTAAGTTTTTGTAGCAACTGCAAACGCAATTGCAAATTGTTAATTAAAGCAGAAATTAATTGATCATTAGGCCCAATGGTATTTAACTCTGTATTAAGATCTTGGTACTCTTTATGCAACTCTGCTAAGCGCTCCATATAACTATCTACCAATGTTTTATTATCATTAGACACTTGCAACTGTGCTAACTCTAAATTTATATTTACTTTGTAATAATCTTCAATCTTTTTTAAATCTGGAGAAAGAGCTCCTAATGTTATACCTTCTTTTTCCTTAGATGGCTTTTCTATGTCTACTACGGTGTTGTTAACTGTTGTATTTTTAGATTGATTGTGATAAACCAAAATAGAAATAGTAAGCAATACAATCACACTTGCGGCAATTTTGTACACATACCATTTATTTTGCTTTGGGGCAGGCATAGCAGCGTTTAACTTGTCTTCAAACCTAGTAATATGCCCATCTTTTAAGTTGTGCTTTTGCTTTGCTCTTTCTTTCTTAAATATTTCCCTAAGATCCTGTCCCATATCTTTTCTCTTTTAAAAGTTCTTTTAATAAGCCTTTGCCTCTTAGTAAACGTGTTCTACAAGCAGACTCTGTAATATCTAATATTTCAGATGTTTCTTTATGGTCATATCCTTCTATTAAATATAATTGTACTACACATTGGTATTTATCTGGTAGTTGTGCAATTGCAAATTTTATTTGCTGTAGGGTTACCGTATCTTCTACCAACCAATCATCATCTTCTACAATTGTTAAACTGGTTTCCGTTAAGGCAACATATTTATCTTTTTTAACCTTTATAAAATCTAAACATTTGTGTACTACAATTTTTTTAAGCCAAGCACCAAAAGTTACTTCACCGCTATACTGCTCTATTTTTTGAAAAGCATTAATAAATGCCTCTTGTACCACATCTTCTGCATCATTCTCATTTTTTAAAAAACGCATTGCAACACAATACATACCATTGCAGTATTGTTTGTAAAGCTGCATTTGAGCTTTACGGTTGTTTGTTTTACATTTCTTAACAATATCAGCAGTAGACATTAATTGTTTTTTTTGGTTGCGTTTGTTTAAATAAAGACGACACAAAATTATTGATGTTGCAAAAACATAATTTATTTTTAGTTTTTTATGGTAATCCCTATAAATTTAAAGCAATTTTACACTTTAAATAAAATACTGCTAAAAGTGTAATTTGGGCTGTTCTTAATTAAACAAGATTTAGTAACTTAGAAAAAACCTAAAAAAACCACACAATGAAAGTTATACAATGGATGATTATTACCGTAGTTGTATTGGGGCTACTTACTGTTTTTGTTGGTATACCAATGATGAAAGACCAAACAAAAAAATTTAGTCCAGAAGAAACTGTTACCTATAACAAAAATAATTACAACCTAAGTGTAGTTTATTGTAGTCCATCTAAAAAAGATAGAGCAATTTTTGGCTCTCTTGTCCCTTACAATAAAGTTTGGAGAACAGGTGCTAATGAGCCTACTACTTTTAAAACAACTTCTAACATTAAAATAGATGGTAAAAATTTAGCCGCTGGCACTTACTCCCTATGGTCTAAACCAAACAAAAATAGTTGGGATATCATTTTTAATAAAGAAGTTCCAGATTGGGGAGTTACAATTTTAAGCGGTGGAGCAGAAACTACCAGAAATACAAAACAAGATATTGTAACAGTAACTGTACCTGTAACAAAATTAGATTCGGTTAAAGAAAGATTTACCATTAACTTTGAACATAAAGAACAACCGTACTTAACTTTAGCTTGGGACAAAACCAAAGTTAGCGTACCTATTAGTAAATAATATTGAACACAAATAAAAATATAAGCAACCAAAGTGCTTCTAGAATTAAAAAGTTTAGAAGAGATTTACCTACCACAGACAGTTTAGCTAAAGGTATTTTAAGTGGTAACAAAACAGCTTTAAGTAGAGCTATAACACTTATAGAAAGTACTAATAGTACACATACAAAACAAGCTAATGAAATTATAGAGCAATGCCTACTGCACAAAACTAAGAGTATTAGAATTGGTATAACTGGTGTTCCTGGAGTTGGTAAAAGTACCTTTATAGAGCGTTTTGGAAAAAAACTTACAGCACAAGGTAAAAAGGTGGCTGTTTTGGCTGTAGACCCAACAAGTACTATTACCAAAGGCAGTATATTGGGAGATAAAACACGTATGGAAGAGCTGGTAAAAGATGAAAATGCTTTTATTAGACCTTCGCCCTCAGGGAGCTCTTTAGGAGGCGTTGCACGTAAAACCAGAGAAACTATTGTGCTATGTGAAGCTGCTGGTTACAACGTTATTTTAATTGAAACTGTTGGTGTTGGACAAAGTGAAACTGCTGTACATAGTATGGTAGATTTTTTTCTTCTTTTAAAATTAGCAGGTGCTGGTGATGAGCTCCAAGGCATTAAACGTGGTATTATGGAAATGGCTGATGCTATTGTGATAAATAAATCTGATGGAGATAATATACAACGTGCAAAAAAGGCCAAAGTAGAATTTACGCGGGCCTTGCATTTATTAAAAACACAAGATAATGGTTGGGTACCAAAAGTACTTGCTTGTTCTGCATTAGAAGATATTGGTATTTTAGAGGTTTGGGAAACAGTAACAAACTATGTTGCTATTAACACCAAAAACAACTTTTTTATACAAAAAAGACAAGAGCAAAATAAATATTGGCTATTACAAACCATTGAAGACCAATTAAAGCAACAGTTTTACAACAATAAAAGTGTAAAGGCAGAATTACAAGTTGCTATAGATGCTGTTATAAACAATAAAACATCACCCTTTACTGCTGCAGATAAATTACTAAAGTTACACAGTAAGTAATAGTTATATATTATGATGTATGAATTTACAATAGTTGTTCCTATCTATAATGAAGAGAACAGTATAGCCAGGTTAGGAAAAGAGTTAAACAATTACCTAAAAGTTGCACTAAAAAAAACAGTTGTTTTGTTTGTAAATGATGGTTCTACAGATAATAGTCAGGCTTTACTAGAACAAATATGCTGTAATAATCCACTTTTTTCTTTTTTACAATTTGATAAAAATTACGGTTTAACAGCTGCTATTAAAGCAGGTTTTGATGCAGCAGAAACCGAGCTTATTGGTTATATTGATGCAGACTTACAAACATCTCCGTTAGATTTTAACCTCTTATTAAAATACACAACAGAATACGACTTAGTTACTGGCATTAGAATACAAAGAAGAGATACTTTTTTTAAAAAGTTATCCTCTAACCTTGCCAACAAAATTAGGCGTGCTTTTACTAAAGATGGCGTAGAAGATACTGGTTGCCCATTAAAAGTGATTAAAGCAACTTATGCAAAAAAAATACCCCTTTTTAATGGTTTACACAGATTTTTACCCGCAATGGTGTTGCTACAAAATGGAAAAATAAAACAAGTTCCTGTGCAACATTCTTCTAGAATTGAAGGAAAATCAAAATTTGGTTTTTGGAATAGGTCTATTGGACCTTTAACAGACTGCTTTGCCTATTTATGGATGAAACATAAATACTTAAATTACAAAGTAGTTAAAAAAGGAAACTAAACATAAAAGTTAAAATCTTACCAAAGTATAACATACCTTTAAATGGCAATTATTACCTTTGATAATTAGCAAAAAAAACAAAATGAAAACATTAGATAAAGTAGTTTACGCAGCCTTATTTTTAATTTGTAGTATAGGTTTATATTATGGATTAACAGATAAAGATTTTTTTGATACTTCATATGCTCAAGAAGACGGCTTAGTAGAGTACGGAACAGCACTAATGCTGTTTATTATTAGTTTAATTTGTTTATACAGGTTAGTTACAATATCTAAAGGAAAATCTATTACCTGGAAAATTGGAACATTACTTTTTGCTATTTTGTTTTTATTTGGAGCCGGAGAAGAAGTTTCATGGGGCCAACGCATTCTTGGTGTAGAATCTAGTGAGTTTTTTATAGAGAACAATGCACAGGGAGAAACCAACTTACACAATATGGTTGTAGGAGAAACTAAGGTAAATAAACTTATTTTTAGCCAATTACTTATGGTTGTAATGGTTATGTATTTAATTGTGTCCCCTATTCTTTACAGAAAAAAAGAGTGGTTTAAAAAGCTAGTTAATATGTTTGCTGTGCCAATGGTTAAGTGGCACCATACAATTGCCTTTTTAATAGCAACAGCACTAGTAGTTAGCAACCCTGCTGGTAGAACTTGGGAGGTTTATGAACTAGTTTTTGGAGCTATTTTTATACTTATATTTTTAGCGCCACTAAACAACTCTATATTTAAAAAACTACCATAATTATAGCTTTAACTTAGCTGCCATTAGTTGCATTAATTTGCAGAAAATAAAGCCTAAAAAACTACCAATTACAATACCTGTAGCAACATCTAATGTATAATGTACACCAATGTATATTCTGCTGTAGGCAACAAATGCTGCCCAAGTAAGTAGGAGTACTTTTATGTATTTAAATTTATCTTTAAGCACATTTCCAAAAAATACTGCAACAGCAAAAGAATTTGCTGCGTGTGCAGAAAAGTAGCCATATTTACCACCACAGGAACTTTTTACCAAACGTACTAAACCATCTAAATCTGTATTATGGCAAGGCCTTAAACGTGCAATACCATATTTAAAAAAATTAGCCAATTGGTCTGTTGCACCTATTAAAATACCTACAGATACTAATATTAAAATTGTTTTTTTAAATCCAACTTGCTTGTACGTAAAAAATAACAACACAGCATACAATGGTATAGAACTTTTTTTATTGGTAACAAACATCCAAAAACCATCCCAAGTACTAGTTCCTAAATTATTTAAGTATAAAAAAAAGTTGGTATCGTATTGTATTAATTCTTCAAGCATAATAGTAAATTATTCTTCGTAACGAGAAATTTCTCTGTCGTAAAAAGCTGTAGCTTCAGCAATTAATTTTTCTGCCTCTTCTGTTAGTTCTGCTTCATCCTCTTTTGTAAAATCTTCTAGCCACTCTACCTCATCATCCTCTAAATTAATTATAAACCTAGGATAATCTGTATGTATAATAAATATAGCGGTTGGGTAATCTGTGTTGTCGCCCAATAAAAATTTTGGAAAATCCATAATTATTCTTCTGTATTAAGTATTAATTTTTTTGTTAGCATATTAAATCTAATATACAATAATAAGGCAGATGCAGTTAGGCCAGCCAATAAGCCAATCCAAATTCCTGTACTTTTTAAAGGTGTGTATAACCCTAAATAAAAACAAATAGGAAAACCAATTAGCCAATAAGCAATAAAGGTAATTATTGTTGGTATGGTAACATCTTGTAAACCACGCAATGCTCCTAACACTACAACTTGCAATCCGTCTGAAATTTGAAAAAATGCTGCAACAAGTAGTAGTTGAGCTGCTATTATAATAACCTCTGTATTATCTACAATATTTGCGGCATCATTTACATCTAAATACACTGTTGGTAACCAATGTCTAAATATTAAAAATAGAGCAGCAAAAATAACTTCTAATAAAAATGTGAGTAAAAATATAGATTGTGCCATTCTGCGCAAATCTTTAAAGTTACCCAATCCTTTTTGGTTACCTACGCGTACCATTGCAGCTACACCTAGCCCCATACCCACCATAAACGTCATACTAGATAGGTTTAATGCTATTTGGTTTGCTGCCTGTGGGTTTTTACCCAGAACACCGCTTATCCATATTGCTGCCGTAAAAATTGCTACCTCAAAAAACATTTGCAATGCAGATGGAAAACCAATACTCATAATTTTTTTCATTACATTACTTTCTATTTTTTTAAAGTTGAAACCTGTAACGTACTTATGAAATTTTTTGGTTTGTTTTAGTATTACCCAAAATAAAACCACCATAGCAACCCTAGATACCAAAGTACCAATAGCGGCACCAATTATACCAAGCTTAGGAAAACCAAAAGTTCCAAAAATTAGCAAATAGTTTAAAAGTATATTTATAGCATTACCTATTAAGGTAACATACATAGGATATTTTGTTTGCGATAAACCGTCTGAAAATTGTTTAAATGCCTGAAAAATTACCAGTGGAACCAATGAAAAAGCTACCAAATCTAAATAAGGTATAGCCAATTCTACAACCTCTGGCGGTTGTTTCATTAAATACATTAAAGGCTTACCTAACAGTATAACTCCAAACAAAAATAAACCTAAAACGGTACACAATATAAGTCCGTGCTTTAATGCACTTTTAGCATTGTTAACATTATTTGCTCCGTCTGCCTCTGCCACTAATGGTGTTATTGCAGTAGAAAAACCAATACCAAAAGACATTGCTATAAACACAAAGCTATTACCTAAAGATACAGCTGCCAATTCTGCTGTTCCCAATTGGCCAACCATTATATTATCTGCAAAACCTACAAATGTGTGCCCCAACAAGCCTAATATAACTGGGAATGCTAGCTTTAAGTTGTATTTAAATTCTTTGGTATATTGTTTCAAATTTAGAATGCTTTAAAAAATGAAAGTAAAATTATTTTAGATCTAATAACAGTATTAATTTTCTTTTTTTGCCTGGTTCCAAAAAACATCCATCTCGGCGAGTGTCATATCCTGTAAAGATGTATTCATTTCAATTGCTTTATTCTCTAAATACTGAAATCTTTTTATAAACTTTTTATTGGTACGTTCTAAAGCATCTTCGGGGTTTACCTTTAAAAAACGTGCGTAATTTATCATAGAAAATAACACATCACCAAACTCTGCCTCTATTTTGTCTTGGTTAGCATCATTTACTTCTTCTTGCAACTCTGCTAGTTCTTCCTGCACTTTTTCAAATACCTGTTGTGGTTCTTCCCAATCAAATCCTACACCGGCAACTTTGTCTTGTATTCTACTTGCTTTTACTAGGGCAGGTAAACTTTTAGGAACACCTTCCAAAACACTTTTTTTTCCTTCTTTTAGTTTCAGTTTTTCCCAGTTGCGTTTTACCTCTTCTTCATCTTCTACCTTTACATCTCCGTAAATATGTGGATGACGATGAATTAATTTATCACAAATTTCATTTGCAACATCTGCTATATCAAAATCATTTGTTTCACTACCAATTTTAGCATAAAATACTATGTGCAATAATAAGTCTCCTAATTCTTTTTTAACTTCTTCTAAATTGTTGTCTAAAATAGCATCGCCTAACTCATACGTTTCTTCTATAGTTAAATGACGCAGAGATTGTAGAGTTTGCTTTTTATCCCAAGGACATTGCTCTCGCAACTCTTCCATTATGGTTAATAACCTGTCTATAGCTTGTAATTGTTTGCTTCTAGAGTTCATCCTAAAAAAAGTTTTGGTAAAAGTACAAAGACTATATTTTTTTAGGGCACAAAAATTAAGAGTAATTTATTTAAACTAACAAAAAGTAGAATAGCATTATTGCTTTTCTTTTTCTTGCAAAAATTGTAAATACATTTGCTCTACTTTAGCACGCGCCCAAGGTGTTCTGCGTAAAAAATGAAGGCTAGATTTTACTGTTGGCCTGTGGGTAAAACAGCGTATATTAACTGTATTACCCATATATTCCCAGCCATAAAAGTCTACCAGCTCATCTATAATAGTTGCTAGTTTTACACCGTGTAAAGGGTCATTAGACTTTTGCATTGTTATTAATTGTGTTTATTGTTAGACCTACGGTCATTATTACGTTTAGGTTTACGATTATTACTAGAACTAGTTTTAGATCCTGTTTTTTTAGGTCTGTTACTAGAGTTTCTAGAACCACCACGTTGCCCTTGTTTTATTGGTTTTGTAGACGCATTAGGATCTGGCTCAAAACCTTCTACAATTTCTACAGGAATTTGCATTCCAATTAATTTTTGGATGTCTTTAAGATAAGTTGTTTCATCTGCACTTACTAAAGAAACAGCCTCCCCACTAGCTCCTGCCCTTCCTGTTCTACCAATACGGTGTACATAATCTTCAGACACGTTTGGAATTTCATAATTAATAACGTGCGGTAATAAAGGTATATCTAAACCACGTGCTGCAATATCTGTAGCTACTAAAACACGTAAGGTACCTTTTTTAAATCCATCTAAAGCTTTTGTACGTGCACCCTGACTTTTATTACCGTGTATAGCTGCTGCAGAAATTCCTTTAGCACTCATTTTTTTACACAAATTATTTGCACCGTGTTTAGTTCTTGTAAAAACTAAAACTTGTTGCCAATTACCGTCGGAAATTAACTTTATAATTAACCCCGTTTTTTTACCTTTTGCAACTCTATAAACTTTTTGCTTAATTACTTCTACAGCTGTATTTTCTGGTGTAGCTTCAACCTGTATAGGGTTATTTAAAATACCGTGAGCTAGCTTTTTAATATCTTTAGAAAAAGTTGCCGAGAACATTAAGTTTTGCCTCTTTTCTGGTATTAATTTCATTACGCGCTCTATATCTCGTAAAAAACCCATATCTAACATACGGTCTGCTTCGTCTAAAACAAAAATTTCTACTTTATTTAAAGACAAAAACTTTTGGTTATGAAGATCTAGTAAGCGCCCAGGTGTAGCCACCAAAACATCCATTCCTCTTTTTAAATTTGCTATTTGCGGTTTTTGGTTTACTCCACCAAATATTACGGCAGAGCGCAAATCTAAAAACTCGCTATACTCTTTAACATTAGCATATATTTGAGCAGCTAATTCTCTTGTTGGCGTTAATATTAAACCACGTACAGGCCTGTTTCTTAATGGTTTTTCTTGAGATAACAAATGTAATAATGGTAAAGTAAAACCAGCTGTTTTACCTGTTCCTGTTTGTGCAGATGCTAAAACATCTTTACCTTCTAAAACTGGTGGTATTGCTTTTTCTTGTATTGGAGACGGAGTAGTATACCCCTTTTTATCTATTGCTTTTAATAGATTATTAGATAAACCTAAGTTTTTAAATGTCATAAATTAGTATTACTGAACTGTAACTTTATATTAGAGTCTGTTCTTAAAATTAAATGCAAAAGTAATGCTATTTTTATGGTTAACACTTTCTTTTAGAAAATGTTAAGACCCAAACTGTAATTAACTCTAATAGAATACATTAATAAAACTCTGCACACACTACAAAAAAGTTTGTTACTTTTAAAAATTACCTTTATTAAAATATTATCTTATACCTATAAAAAATACATATATAACATATAAATGCAAGCCATATTAACATTATATTTGAAAGTATGAGAGTTTTACTATCCTTTTTTTTATTTATCACCTTTTTTGGTTTTAGCCAAAACAAACATCGTTTTTATAATGAAGTACAAAAGCTTCAAGAAAAATATAGTAGTAAACGTAATAGCACACAACCAAGCATTGTTTTTACTGGTAGTTCTAGCATTAAATATTGGAAAACAATACAAAAAGATTTTCCAAACAAGAACATTATAAACACTGGTTTTGGTGGTTCTACTGCAGAAGATTTATTGTTTTTTACTGATGATTTAATATTAGCATACAACCCTAAACAAGTTTTTATTTATGAAGGTGATAATGATATAGCAGGGAACAGAAACTGCAATCTAATACTAACACAACTAAAACAAATAATTACTAAAATAAAAAGTGCTAATACTACCACACAAATTGTTTTAATATCTGTTAAGCCCAGTATTGCAAGATGGCATTTAAAAAAGGACTATAAAAAGCTAAACAGAAAATACAAAAAAATAGCAAAAAAAGACCCAAACATTAGTTATGTAGATGTATGGAAACCAATGCTAAATGGCAATAAAGTTAAGACTGATATTTTTACAAAAGATAATCTACATATGAACGCTAAAGGTTACCAAATTTGGCAAAGCGTAATTACAAACTATATTAATTAACCACTTTAAATGAAAAACTCTATCTTGTTTAGAACCTTTTTAACCCTTATTGGTCTTTTTTTAATAATTGCCTGCCAAGAAAAAAGAGTAATTATAAAATACCCCACTACAGATTTATCTGCAGAGAATATGATTCCCTTACCATTAAAAATAACACCAACTAATAGTGCTTTTGGGTTGGATAAAAATACTGCTATTTTTACATCTAGCGACTCTGGTTTTAAACAAGTAGGCTCCTTTTTATCTAACAAAATAAGTGCTAAAATTAAATTAGATGTTCCTGTAAACACTACAAATACAAATACATCTAAAATTATATACATTAACAAAACTGATAGCTTGGAGCTAAAAAGTAAAGAAGCTTACCAAATGTATATTACACAGGACTCTATTATTATAAATGCTAAAACAGCTGCTGGAGCCTTTAGAGGGATACAAACACTAAGACAAATTATACCTCTAAAAAGCAATGATACGCTTACTACCCATAAAATGTGGCTTGTACCTAGTGGAAAAATAATAGACCAACCTAATTATGAGTATAGAGGCACAATGTTAGATGTTGCGAGACATTTTTTTAGTGTAGAAGATGTTAAAAAATACCTAGATATTTTAGCTTACTATAAATTTAATGCATTGCACTTACATTTAACAGATGACCAAGGTTGGAGAATAGAAATTAAATCTTGGCCAAAATTAACAGAAATTGGCGCTAGCACAGAAGTTGGCGGTGGCCCTGGAGGGTTTTATACCCAAGAAGATTTTAAAGAAATTGTACGTTATGCAACCAAAAGGCATATTACAATTGTACCAGAAATAGATATGCCCGGACATACAAACGCAGCCGCTGTAGCTTACCCACAACTAAATGGCAACGGAAAAACACCAAAAGTTTATACTGGTATGCGCGTTGGCTTTAGTACTTTAGACACAAATAAAGATCTTGTATACGCTTTTATAGATGATGTGGTAAGAGAAATTTCTGCAATTTCTCCAGGACCATATTTTCATTTAGGCGGTGATGAAAGCCACGTTACTAAAAAGAAAGATTTTAAAAAGTTTATTTTAAAAGTATCAAAAATTGTAGAAAGTCACGGAAAAACACCAATAGGTTGGGATGAAATTGCTACAACTGATATTAAAAACAATGCCATAACACAATATTGGAGAAGTGAAAAAAACGCAAAATTGGCTTTAAATAAGGGTATGAAAATTATTTTATCACCAGCTAAAAAAACTTATTTAGATATGAAATACGATTCCCTGTCTAAACACGGTTTAACTTGGGCAGCTTATATACCTGTAGACACGGCTTATTTATGGACACCAGAAAACTTTATAAAAAATTTACCTAAAGAACAAGTATTAGGAATTGAAGCTCCTTTATGGTCTGAAACTATTAGTAATATTGAGGAATTAGAATATTTAGCCTTTCCAAGAATTATTGGTTACTCTGAGCTAAATTGGACCATAAAAGAAAATAGGAATTGGGAAAACTACAAAAATAGATTAGCTAACCAAACCCCTTATTTAAACAGTATGAGAGTGAACTATTACCCTAGTGAACTTATAGATTGGAAAAAAAATTAAAATAATTTAAAAAATAGACAAATTGTTTTAAGGTGCTAAATGTTATTAAATATTTATGTTATTATTTTAACGCAATAACACAAGCTCCAAAGAGTTATATAACCTATAAACAACTAAAACTTAGATTTATTTTATGCAAAACATTCAATTTCCTGTAAAGTTTCAATTTAAAATTTCTTCATTTTCTAACGATTTTACTGCTACAGATGCTAGTGGTAAAACAATAGCATATGTTAAACAAAAGATGTTTAAGTTTAAAGAAGAAATTAAAATTTATAGTGACGAATCTAAAGCAAAGGTTAATTATAGCATTAAGGCAGATAAATGGTTAGATTTTTCTGCTGCCTATGCCTTTAAAGATGAAAATGGTAAAGAATTTGGCAAAGTTGCTCGTAAAGGATGGAGATCTTTATGGAAAGCACATTACGATATTATAGATGAAAACCAAAAGCAACAATACAATATATCTGAAGAAAATCCTTGGGTTAAAGTTTTTGACTCTATGTTAGGAGAAATTCCCGTGTTAAGTATGTTTACTGGTTATTTATTTAATCCTTCTTATATCGTAAAAGATAACCAAGGCAAGTCTATTATTAAACTAAAAAAATCTGCTTCATTTTTTGGCAGAAATTTTGAACTAACCAAACTAGGCGAACTAGATAATGACGATGACGACCGTATTATGCTAGGCTTAATGATGATGATTTTACTAGAAAGAAGAAGAGGATAACATAAATTAAATGCCTTGTAAAAACAAGGCATTTATTATTTTAAACATTCTCTTAAAGACATTAATATTTTTTGAAGTTTATCATAATTTAATGGTTTTTCTAAATAACTAATTACATCTAAAAATGTTTTAGCTTTTTCTTTATCTGAAGGTCTGCCAGAAGAAGTTACAATTACAATAGGCACACCCATACAAATACAGTTTTGCTCTTTACTCTCCATAAACTCAAAACCATCCATAATAGGCATATTAATATCTAATACAATTAAGTCTGGCTTATTGTGTTTTAAATATTCTATAGCTTCTTTACCATTTTCTACAGCAGTTATGTTATTATATCCTAAATTGTTTAATTTACTAGTTGTTATAAAGTTAGTTACTACATCATCTTCAATTAGTAAAATTTTACATAAGTTGGTTGTATTTTTATCCATTAAAAATATATTTTAAATTGTGTTCCTTTGTTTTCTTCACTTTCTACTAATATTTGTCCACCGTTACCTACAACAATAGAATGTATAATATAAAGTCCAACGCCCAAGCCTTCTACGTGTGTGTGCATTCTTTTAAATAAACCAAATACTTTACTTTTTCCGTTACTAGTATCAAAGCCCAAACCGTTATCTTTAATTAGTAAAACTGGTTTATTGTTTTCTAAATGAGTAGATATACTTATTATTGGTTTTCTGCGAGGGTGTTTGTATTTAATAGCGTTAGATATTAAGTTATGCAAAATACTATCAAACTGTATAGGATTGTAATTTATACTTTGCACAGCAGTAAAGTCTTCTTTAATTATTGCCCTGCTGGTAATTATTTTTTCTGAGTGTATTGCTTTTATTTTCTCTACAACATCTTTAAATATTACTTTTTCTTTTTTTTCTTCTAAATTAGATTTTAAGGCAATTACATTGTTTAAAGCCTTTAACTTATCGCACATAAGTTTACCAACATATTTTAGCTTATCAAATATTGGTTTTACTTCATCTGTTATTGCATTGCTAGACTCTAACATACCAAATAGGCTTTGCATATTTGTTAAAGGAGCTCTAAGATCATGTGCTGCAACATACGAGAATTCTTCTAATTCTTTATTTTTTAATTTCAAATTTTCATTTACAATCTGCAAATTATTTTGGGTAGCTTTTAGCTTATCTATTGTAGTAATTAAATTTGTAATATCTAAAGTTGTTACACCTAAACCTTCTCCTACCTTAAAAGCCCTAACTATAAAAACAAAAGTTTTATCATCTGTATAAAAAGAAATTTCATCTAAACTGATAGGTTCTCCTGTTTTAATTACATTTTTATATGCTTCTAATCTTTCTGTACCCTCCAAATAAGGAAATGCCTCTAAAATAGACTTCCCTATAAAATCACATTTTTTAATATTTAGTGTAGATATTGCAGCTTCATTCATATCTAAAAACACCATATTTTTATCAAATATTACGCTTGGTGTATGTGCCATATCAAAAAAAGCTCCTTTTACCTCATTGTCTACATTCATAACTTTTGCACTCATACTACTTGTTTTTTATTTGGGGTTAAAACTGTAATCTGATACAAATTTGGGTCTATTTTTATACAATTTAGGATCATTTGCTGTAGAAAAGCAGTAAGTGTAGACGAACGGTAAAATACATCTGTTAAATAAAAAAAGGCAACATACTTTTACATATGTTGCCTTTTACATCGTTTAATATTCTGTTTTTATTCTGCTGCAGACTCTTCTGTTTCTTTACTTTCTTTAGGTTCAGAAAAATCTGTAATACCATGGTCATGTAATAAATTATACCATTGTATTACTTTTTTAATATCACTTGCATAAACACGGTCTTCATCATAATTAGGCAATACTTCAAAAAAATACTCCTCTAATTTTAACTTGTCATCCTTGTGTTTAACTGAAGTTTTTTCTCCATTTTCTTTAGTTTGTATTTTACTAAATACTTCTCTTAATGGAACTTCTTCTTCTAACGTATATATTGCAATTTCTGATAAAACACTAACATTTGTGCGCATGTTTACCGTACTTCTTTTTCCGTCTAATAAAGATTCTGCTACAAAACCGGTACGTGTTTGTGTTACTAACTTATGTAATCCTGGCTTACCAGAAATTGATAAAATTTTATCTAAACTCATATTTTATTTTATATATCTATTACAAATATTATATTTTTTATAGGGATAAAAAAGAAATCTATCTTCCTTTTTTCATTTCAGGAAAACGCATTCTGTATTCCACTCTAATTTTTCCTTTAGAAATATTTCCTAATTTACTCTTAAGCAATCTTTTCTTTAATGAAGATAATTTATCTGTGAACAAAATACCTTCTATATGGTCATATTCGTGCTGAATAACCCTTGCCAACAAACCACTATATTCCTCTGTATGTTCATTAAAGTTTTCATCTAAATACGTAATTTTTATATTTTCTTTTCTAGATACATCTTCTCTAATATCTGGTATACTTAAACAACCTTCATTAAAAGCCCATTCTTCACCAGATTCTTCAGTAATTTTAGCATTAATAAATACTTTTTTAAATCCATTTAAAGCTTTTTGTTCTTCTTCAGACAAATCTTCATCATCAGAAAAAGGTGTTGTGTCTACTAAAAATATACGCAATGGCAAACCAATTTGTGGTGCTGCTAAACCTACTCCACTTGCGTTATACATAGTTTCCCACATATTCTCTAAAAGCTCTTTTAGCTTAGGATGATCTTGGTTTATATCTTTCGCTTTTTTTCTTAGCACAGGATCTCCATATGCTGTAATTGGTAAAATCATATTACTACTTAATTTTTGTGAGTTGTTATTTACTTAACAACTAATATTTTAATTTCTATTTAAATAAGATTGTAAAATAATTGTAGCACTAATTTCGTCTACAAGTGCTTTATTTTTACGTTGTTTTTTATTCAATCCACTATCTATCATTGCATTAAATGCCATTTTAGATGTAAAACGTTCATCTTCTCTTTCTATAATCATATTAGGAAAAACAGCTGTAAGATTTTCTAAAAAAGGAATTATTAACACTTCTGACTCAGACGCTGTATTATTCATCTGTTTAGGTTCCCCTACTATAATTTTATCTACTTTTTCTTTAGCTATGTAATTTTTTAAAAATGTTATTAACTCTTTAGTTGCTACGGTTGTTAAACCAGATGCTATAATCTGCAACTCATCTGTTACAGCTATGCCTGTACGCACTTTTCCATAATCTATAGCTAATAATCTACCCAAACTGTTTTTTTTGGCAAAAATAATATATAAATTGTTATATGTTTACATTTGGTTAAATTATTAAGTCTCACCTATTATCTTTGCTAAAATTGATTTTACAAAAAAATGACAGAATTACAGAAAACTATAGAAGCTGCTTGGGATAACCGAGATTTATTAAAAGAAACAGCTACACAAGACGCTATTAGAGAAGTTATAGATTTAATTGATAATGGTGAATTAAGATGTGCCGAACCTGCAGGTGACGATTGGCAAATAAATGAATGGGTAAAAAAAGCTGTTGTTCTTTATTTCCCTATTCAGAAAATGGAAACATTAGAAGCAGGTATTTTTGAATACCATGACAAAATGCCTTTAAAAAGAGGTTATAAAGAAAAAGGAATACGTGTAGTACCAAATGCGGTTGCAAGACACGGTGCTTACATATCTCCTGGTACTATTTTAATGCCTAGTTATGTAAACATTGGTGCTTATGTAGATGAAGGTACAATGGTAGATACTTGGGCTACTGTTGGTAGTTGTGCTCAAATTGGTAAAAATGTACACTTAAGTGGTGGTGTTGGTATTGGTGGTGTTTTAGAACCATTACAAGCATCTCCGGTAATTATAGAAGATGGTGCTTTTATAGGTTCTAGATGTATAGTTGTAGAAGGTGTAAGAGTAGAAAAAGAAGCTGTTTTAGGTGCTAATGTTGTTTTAACAATGAGTACTAAAATTATAGATGTTACTGGTGATACTCCAGTAGAAATGAAAGGTAGAGTACCTGCACGTTCTGTAGTTATACCAGGTAGCTACACTAAAAAATTTGCTGCGGGTGAATACAACGTTCCTTGCGCATTAATAATAGGTAAACGTAAAGAAAGTACCAACAAAAAAACATCTTTAAATGATGCTTTAAGAGAGTATGATGTTGCTGTATAGTAGATGTATACTAGAGAAACAAAAAGCCCACAATTAGAATTGTGGGCTTTTTGTTTTAAGTAAATTAATCTTTATTAATTCCAAACTTAGTTGTTTTATGCTTTAAATTACGTGTATCTTTTCTAATATCATTATTTATTTTCCAGCTTTCTTTATTTGCATAACCTCTAGGATGATCCAAGTGTATAACAATAGCACTGTACCTTATTTGCTTCGTTTTTATTCCTAAATTAACTAAGCGCTCACCTAATTCTCTATCTTGACCGCCATACTGCATACGTTCATCAAAACCATTAACTGCTAAAATATCCTTTTTCCAACCAGAAGAATTGTGTCCGTTCCATGTAGCTTTGGTAGTAGTAACTGTATTTAAAAATTTAGCTCCAAAACCAGTAAACCTTAATTTATTATTTTTAAAAGACGCATTTAATCCACGTTTTTTTAACCATGAAATTGAAAAACATATATTTGTTTCAATATCTTCTTTAGAAATTAATTTTGATATATTCATAGGAAGCTTAAAATAACCCCCAGATAAAAAATATCCTTCTTCTTTATAATTATTGTGAATTTCTACAAAGTCTTTTCTTGGTATACAATCTCCATCAGACATTATAATATAAGGAGCTCTAGTTTCTACAATTGCTTTATTTAATATTTGAGATTTTTGGAAGCCATTATCTTTATGCCAAACGTGACTTATACTATAATTTACAACTTTCTTTAACTCTTCTATAGCTTTTTTAGTTTCTTCTCTAGATCCGTCATCCGCAATAACAACTTCAAAATTATTTATTGTTTGTGTGTCATAACCCCAAAGTACTTTTTTTAGCCACTCTACTGAATTGTATGTACTTATTATAATGGAAATGTCTGGTGCTTTCATATAAAATTAAAAATGATAACAAAAGTACTAAGGATTATTTTAATAATCTTTACTTTTGAAAAACAATACTAAATAGAAAAATGATATTAAGAAAATTTTGGGTAAAACTCATTAAAACATTTAAATTTTTGCCTCAAAAATTTTATGTTAAGCATTACTATGAGTATTATACGGGCAAAAAATTAGATTATAACAATCCAATAGAATTTAATCAAAAATTATCATGGTATAAAGTATTTTACAGAAATCCTCTATTACCAAAGTTAGTAGACAAATACGCTGTAAGAGAATTTGTAGAAGAAAAGATAGGCAAACAATACTTAAATGATTGTATAGGAGTTTATAATTCTCCAAAAGAAATTGACTGGCAGAAATTACCAGAAAAATTTGTTATTAAAGGTGTTCACGGATGTAATTTTAATTTGGTGGTAACAGACAAATCTAAAGTCAATAAAACCAAAGCTAACTTAAAAATGTATAAATGGTTAAACAAAAACCAATACTATAGAGGAGGATTAGAATGGGCCTATAAAAATGTAAAACCAAGGCTAATTATTGAACAGTTTATGCAAGATAAAATAACTAATGATTTAATAGATTATAAGTTTTATTGTTTTGACGGTGAACCAAAATTTTTAATTGCTCAGTCTGATACTTTAGGAAAATATTTTTATAGTTTAAATTGGGAGAAAATGCCATTTGGTTGGAAGAAAAAAGACCCAAATAAAATTAATAAGCCCACTAATTTTAATGAACTTATTGCTTTGTCAAAAAAATTATCTAAAGGATTTCCTTTTGTTAGAGTTGATTTTTACTCTGTAAATGGTTCATCTGTTTTTGGAGAAATGACCTTTTACCCTACAGATGCTCGAAAAGAATTTTATCCTGATGGATACAATAAAATTGTAGGTGATTACTTTAAACTACCATCAGTTTAATATAAATTATTCTAATAATCTTACTTAACAAAAATATAAATGAAAGTATTTAAAGAGTTACCCCATTCTATATACCATACTTGCAAGTATAGATTAAAATCACAAAAAAAATTAATACAACATAAAGATAGCATCCCTGTAATAGTCTCTTTAACTTCTATACCAACTAGGTTAAATAATTTAGATTTGGTTATAAAAAGTATTTTAAATCAGACGGTGTTACCAGAAAAAATAATTTTATGGTTAAATGATTCATTAAAAAATAATTTACCAAAAAAACTTGTTAAATTAGAGTCTAAAATATTTCAAATTAAATTCTCTAATTTAACCTGCTCTCACAGAAAACTTATACATACTTTAGAGGAAAATTTATCTTCGATAATTGTAACCTGTGATGATGATCAAATGTACCAAAAAAATTGGTTAGAATTGTTGTACCAAGAGCACTTAAAACATAAAAATTGTATTATCGCTCATAGAGCAACACAAATAAAAATGAATAAAAATGGCAGCTACTTGCCATTTATTAAATGGAGGACTCGAGAAGAAACTAATTTACATAACCCTTACTTACCTATAGGATCTTGGGGAGTATTATACCCTCCTAACTCTATGCCCAATACAATATTTAATAAAAACTTATTTTTAAAATTAACACCTAAGGCAGATGACTTATGGTTTAAAGGAATGTCTTTATTAAATAATACATTAACTAAAGAATCTAGTGTTAAGCCTAAACTACCTGTACCTATTATGGGAAGTCAAAAAGTATCTCTTAAAGAAGAAAATGTTAAAAAGAAGAAAAATGAGACGCAGTGGCAAGCACTGTCTGACCATTTTGACTTAGATTCAATTTTAAAAAAACAAAAAAGGTAAGTTATTTCTGAAAAAAAGCAAAAAAAATTTATCAATCTAAATAAAATATTTTATGTTGCTAACTTATTTAAGTTTTAAGCATCTATAACTTAAACAAATCATTGATACCCTAAATTATTAAAGAACTTAAAATGAAAATAGTAATACTTGCTGCTGGTATAGGATCTAGATTGGGAAACCCTTTTCCTAAGCCACTTACTAAACTAAAAAATGGTAAAAGCATCATGCAAATGCAGATTGAAAATCTGTCTAAAATATTCAATCCGAATGATATAAGTGTGGTTGTTGGTTTTAAAAAAGATTTAATTATGGAACGCTTCCCAGAATTAAACTACATATACAATCCTTTTTTTGACTGTACTAACACATCTAAAAGCTTATTAAGAGCATTAGTAAAAAATGTAAATCAATCTGTGCTATGGTTAAATGGTGATGTTGTTTTTGATGAAACTCTTTTAAATACTTTATTACCTATAATAAAAACCGACAATTCTTTTGTTGCTGTTAATACTAATAGCGTTGCAGACGAAGAAATAAAATATACATTAAAAGATAATTTTATCTTTAAGCTTTCTAAGTCTGTAAAAAATGGTCTTGGTGAAGCCGTAGGCATAAATTACATAGCAAAAAAAGATATCCAATCATTTATTAAGAGATTGGAAGAATGTGATGATAATGATTACTTTGAAAAAGGCCTTGAATTAGCCATAGAAAAAGACAAGGTAGCATTATCTGCTGTTGATATCTCTAAGCATAACTGTATGGAGGTAGATTTTAAAGAAGATTTAGTGAATGCCAACAATTTATTTTATAAATGAAAGTAATTTTATTTTGTCAAAATGCATATGCCTTTGGAATCCTAAATCCAATTAAAAATTTATTGATTGAAAAAGGAGATGATTTTTTATGGTACATTGACTCTAAACTTACCCAAAAATTCCCTTACAAAACAGATAATTACACTACCAGAATAGTAGACCTACAACTTTACCAAAGCGATATTATATTTTCTCCAGGAAATGAAGTCCCTTATTACATACAAGGAGTTAAAGTGCAAATATTTCATGGCTTAGCAGGAGAAAAAAAAGGTCATTTCAAAATAAGACATTATTTTGATTTGTACTTAACTCAAGGACCCTATTTCACAAAAAAATTTCTAGAATTTCAGCGTAAATATAAAAATTTTGACGTTGTAGAAACTGGGTGGCCTAAATTAGATATCTACTATTCTGAAAAAAATAAATATGATACGGAAAAAAGCAAATTACTAAAAAGCTACAATGCTAAAAAAATAATTCTTTATGCACCTACTTTTTCACCTAGTCTTACTTCTGCCCCATTTTTGGTAAATGAAATTAAATCGATAGCTAAAAATACTAATTATTTAATACTTATTAAATTTCATGATTTAATGAGTAAAGACTTAATAAACATATACAAGATTATTTCAAAAGAAAATACAAACGTTATTTTTATAGAAGACAATAATATTATAAAATATTTACTGTTATCTGACTTAATGGTCAGCGATACTTCTTCTGTAATTTACGAATTTTTATTACTAAATAAACCAGTTATAACCTATAAAAACATTAACAAAACAATATTTTGGGATAATTCTACAAGTTATAATAACCTAAAAGAAAAAATAATCTCTAATCTTGAAAACGACCCATTTTCTAATCAAAGAAAATATATTCAAGATGAATACCACCCATACTCAGATGGCAAATCTGCAGAGCGTATGTTAAATGCTGCTAAAAAATTTGTTCATAACAACGGTGTGCCTGCCAAGCGTAAGCTTCCTATAGATAGAGCTCTCAAAATTAATTCTATTTTTGGAAAACCACTAAAAAATACCTTTAATGATCTCAAGTCCGAAAAATTAAGTGCGTTATTAATTACATACAACGAAATTAGAAATATAGACGCTGTTATTGAGAATTTAAAATTTGCTGATGAAATTATAATTGTAGACTCGTATAGTACAGACGGAACAGTTGAAGCTATAAAAAAACATCCAAAAGTTTCTTTAATTCAAAGAGCATTCAAAAACTATTCTGACCAAAAAGCCTATGCTCTTAGTCTAGCTCAAAATAAATGGGTTTTATTTATTGATGCTGATGAAAGGATCCCTGATGATTTACAACACGAAATTTTAAAAACTATAAATAATAAAAACATAAATACTTCTGCTTTTTTTGTTTACAGAACATTTATGTTTCATAATAAAATATTACGCTTTTGTGGTTGGCAAAATGATAAAAATTACCGCCTTTTTAATAAAGAAAAAGTAAAATTTTCTACTAAAAGAATTGTGCATGAAACGTTAGAAGTTGAAGGAAAATCTTCCGTACTTAAAAATAAATTAATTCATTATGCTTATTATGATTATAACGTATACAAACAGAAAAGAATTAAGTATGAAGAGTTAAAAGCTCAAGAAGATTTTGCTAAAAACAAAAAAGCAACTGTTTTTCATCTTTACATAAAACCAATAGGTAAATTTTTAGAACATTACATAGTTAAATTTGGTATTTTAGACGGTAAAAAAGGAGTTATAATAAGTTATCTTTATGCTTATGCTACTAAAAAAAGATATATAAAACTACGAGAATTACACAATGGCACACAAGAATAAACCCGATCAAAGTTTAATTGAGGAAGTAAACAATTGCATAACTGTTTTACAAAACGGTGGCGTTATTTTATATCCTACAGACACTGTTTGGGGTATTGGCTGCGATGCCACTAATGAAGATGCAGTAAATAAAATTTACAAGCTAAAAAAAAGAGTCAA
Source organism: Cellulophaga omnivescoria (assembly GCF_001999725.1). Lineage (GTDB taxonomy): Bacteria > Bacteroidota > Bacteroidia > Flavobacteriales > Flavobacteriaceae > Cellulophaga > Cellulophaga omnivescoria. Next base: position 11,120 of record NZ_MDDP01000013.1, on the reverse strand, counting down.
TACAAAAACTATGATTTGTTTGGTAGCTAATGATTTTATGCTAGAAAAACACGTAGAGAAAGTTCCCGAAGTTGCCTTTGACATTATAGATATTGCAGACAAACCAACAACAATTGTATATGATAATCCAAAAAATATAGCTCAAAATCTTATCGCTAAAGACAATAGCTTAGCAATTAGAGTAGCAACAGACCAATTTTGTCAATATTTAATAAGTAAGTTTAAAAAACCTATTGTTTCTACTTCTGCTAACCTTTCTGGTGAACCAACAGCTAAAAGTTTTAAAGAAATAAGTTCTGATATTTTAAAAGGTGTAGACTATGCCGTAAATTTGCAGCGTAACATACAAAAAGTCACCCCTTCATCAATAATTAAATTAAGTAATGATGGTACGGTAAAGGTGATTCGGAAATAGGAATGACGCAAGAAAACTACAAAGACGCAATAAAAGACCCAATTTTTTTAGTAATAGCAGAAGCGGCTGCAGAACTTAATGTAGCATCCTACGTTATTGGTGGCTTTGTACGTGATTTTCTTTTAAAAAGAGGAACCCCTAAAGATATAGACGTTGTTGCTGTTGGTAGTGGTATAGATTTAGCCCAAAAGGTTGCATCTAAACTACCTAATAATCCAAAAGTATCTGTGTTTAAAAACTTTGGTACTGCTATGCTAAAGTATAAAGACTTAGAATTAGAATTTGTAGGTGCGCGTAAAGAAAGTTACCATGAAGATAGTAGAAAACCTATAGTTGAAAATGGCACCCTTGAGGACGACCAAAATAGAAGAGATTTTACCATTAACGCAATGGCAATTTCTTTAAATAAAGATACATATGGTAATTTGCTAGATCCTTTTAATGGAATAAACGATTTAACCAATAAAACAATTAAAACTCCCTTAGAGCCTGGTATAACCTATTCTGATGATCCATTACGTATGATGAGAGCAATACGTTTTGCAACTCAACTACAGTTTAACATTGAAGAAAAATCATTTGCATCTATAGCAGAAAATAAAGACAGAATTAAAATTATATCTAAAGAACGTATTGTTGATGAGTTAAATAAAATTATGTCTAGCCCAAAACCATCTATAGGCTTTGCGCTGCTTCATAAATCACAATTATTACCATTTATTTTACCAGAGTTGAGTGCTCTGCAAGGTATAGAGGAAATTGAAGGTCATAAACATAAAGACAATTTTTGGCACACTTTAGAGGTAGTAGATAATATCTCTAAAAATACAGATAATTTATGGTTACGTTGGGCTGCGTTACTACATGATATTGGTAAAGCACCAACAAAAAAGTTTCATAAAAAAAAGGGGTGGACATTTAGAGGTCATGAATTTGTTGGTTCTAAAATGGTTTACAAATTGTTTAAGCGATTACGTATGCCATTAAATGATAAAATGAAGTTTGTACAAAAAATGGTGTTAATGAGCTCTAGACCAATAGTGCTTTCTGAAGATTTTGTAACTGATTCCGCAGTTAGACGTTTAATTTTTGATGCTGGTGAAAATATAGAAGACCTTATGACTTTATGTGAGGCAGATATTACCACAAAAAACACTAAAAAGCAACGTAAATACCGTAACAACTTTAAATTAGTAAGACAAAAAATTGTAGAGGTAGAAGAAAGAGATCAAATTCGTAATTTTCAGCCACCAGTTACAGGTGAAGAAATTATGAAAACTTTCAATTTACAGCCCTCTAAAGAGATTGGTATACTTAAAGAAGCTATTAAAGAAGCCATATTAGACGGCACTATTCCTAACGAGTATGATGCTGCTTATAATTTTATGCTAAAAAAAGGAAAAGAACTAGGATTATAGCGCCTCACAATTACCTATTTACCAGCAAATACAACACTTTACATTGTTCATAAAAACATAAACAATATGTTTTTAATTTTCATTGGTATACACTTTTCTGCCATTCACCTACACTTTCTTCTTATTAGACAACATATTATTATTTAACCATTTTTTCATAGGTATATTTGATTAGAACAAGTATTTTTCTCGTATTTTTCTTACAAAATACAATTAATCTACATAAACACTAAACCATTTTCTTTCGTAGTTAAAGAAAAAATCTAATCATTATTTTATGAAAAAAGTATTCAAAAACTTTTTACTGTTCATTGTTTTGTTAACAATTAATATTTTTGCTTTAAACGCACAAATAGACGATAACAGATATAAAGTTAGCTTATCCCCAGAAGACTTAGCCACTTGTGGTGGCGTAAACAATTCTTTTGAACGTGTTTACATACAGGGCAAAAATGCTTCATGTAATAATTTTAGCATTACGTTTAATCTTCCAGATGGCGTTATGTATGAAGCAGGTACAGCGGTCATTACCTCTCAATTAGACACTAATGGTCTCCCAATTACTATTAACCCTTACGTTATTGATGTTGCAGGAACCCCTAACAATCCAATTTTTACATTGTACAGAAACGGAGATCCTAACATTAATTGGAATGTAGGAGATGAAGTTTTTTTTGAGTTTAAACGTAGTGCAGACTGTGACGCCGTTGCTTTATTAAATTCTGGCGGATTATTTAAAGATGCACATACAATTAATTTTAATGATAACGGTGGCCCAAATTCTGCTACAGATAACGATAACAATATATCTTCTTATGCGTTATTAGCCGCCTCATTAAATATTTCTTCAATTAACACCGTAAATGCAAATGTTGGAGAAACTTACACTCGTAATATAACCATTGCTCAAGGTGGCTTAGGATGTACAGAGACTTTTACATATTATGTAGATTTAGGAGAAGATGTAGATGATATTTATTCTTTATCATACCAAGGCACTCCTTTAACACCAACATCTACAGTTGGACAAGTACTAACTTATGAGATTGACCTAAACAGTTCTCCATTTTTTCAGAATGTTGGTAATAATGATAATTGTTTTGATAACGGAGAATCTATAATTTTAGAAGAAAGGTTTAGAGTAGACGATTGTATTGATACTGCAATTGTACATAATGCCTATTGGGGTTGTAGTGCTGGTGAAACTTGCCAATCTGCTGCACCACAAACTGGTTCTTTAAATTTTGGTGCAAACGTACCAGATATAACACTAACAAAAATAGGAAGTACAACACCAGATTTTTGTGAAGCTGTAACTTATACAGTAAGGCTAGAAAATACAAAACTCACAGCTGGTTCTATGGCGATAGATGTAGGTATAAACTTAGGAATGGGCGCAAACGCTACCCCTATATCTACTGCAAATAATAATACACTATGGGATTTTGATTATTTTGATACAAGAAATGTATCAAATTTTAGGTTTGGCACTAACCCAAGCTTTATGCCAAATAGTAGACCAAGTAATAGTTACCCGGGCAGAGGCTCTGGAAATACAGTTTCTATACCACCAAACTTCTTTACATCAGATCCTGATGGACCTGGAGGTCTAGAAGATCTAGATAATGATGGATATTTTGATGATTTAGCTCCAGGAGCTTCAACAGATTTATCTTTTGATTTTGCAATTACTCCTAAAGATAATTGTGGAACAGGACGTTTTGATTATATGGGATGGGAACATACGTATTTTGATGTTTATTTTAAAGATCAATGTAAAGGAGAAAGATTACCAGAACGTATAGATTTAAATTATTTTAATATTATTAGAGATTACAGAAGCGTTACAGAAGTAGAAGCTCCTACTGATTTAGTAAATAATCAGGATTTTGATATTCGTATAGCTCCATCTATACAAGCTAATGGTGTAGGTACTCCTTTAGTAAACGGCCAACCTATGTTGTCTAATAATGCTAATTCGGTTTGGAGTATTACTATTACAGCTCCAGCAGGTATGTCATTACGCCCTGGTGCCTCCTCAGAGTTTACACAATCTGGAAATGAAATAACATATAGCACTACTAATATTAGTGGAGTAGAGTTTAAAGAATGGGTAGAGTTTCCTTTAACATTTACTTGTGGTCCTAACGGAGTACAATCTATTCCATATAAAACCAATTATACTGCAACTGGTTCTAGTGGTGTTTGCTGGAGTCAAGACATACATTGTGGTACAATAGACATTTATACTCACTGTCCTGGAGGATGTGTTGGACCAGCAATTGAAGGTTTTAATGCTAACAGAATTACAGCTGGTTGGACTGATGAAACTATGACAACTAAAGTTACGTTAGATGATAATACAGACGGTATAAATAAATATTTAGCTGGAGATAGAATGAAAATTTCTACTTCTGCTTCTATCAATAATATTTCTTTAGATAATTTATATTTCGATTTAACATACAACACTGCTAGCTTAGCTGCAGGTGGACCAGATATAATTTCTTTTATAGAGGGAGAAATCACAATTAACGACTCCCCTACTACATCTCAAACTGGTACTATTACTGTTACTCCTGTTTTAACTACAAATGGTACTACAGAACATAGATTAACTTTTGATCTTAGCTCTTATAGAAGTTTAATTAGTGCTGCATATAATTATGAAGGTGATGCTATTGAACAAGACAGAGTAGAAATTGAACTAACGTTTGAATTTAGTAAAGATTTTAAGGATATAGACTATTTTGAACTTGGCGGTTTAAGAGGTGAGTTCTTTGCTTTTACAGACTATCCAAATAATACTCAACCAAATAAAGTTGGATGTGATACTTGGGGAGACAGAGCATACTATTCTAGACCTCGTATTTACGGTAGTAACCAAACAAGGTCTACTAATGGCTGTACTCCTTCAAATGGTGTGTTATTTTATACTCATAATATGGCCCCTAGTGATATGCACGGAGATGAGTATAGACCTTTATCAATTTGGAGATCTACAGTAGTAGATATTCCAGAAGGAGCAAGGTTTACAGGCAATGTATCCTCTACTCAATTTAATGGAGCTTACTCTAATGCAACAGGAGAATTCATTGTATCAGAAAGTAATGGTCAAATAACAATTACTCCAGGACCTGGATATGTAGATCGTGACCAAAGTGCCTTAATACAACCAAGATTTTATGTGGAATTTATGGGTACTTGTAACTCTCCTGCATCTGCCAGTTATAATTATACAGTTAATTATGATGATTTTGCATATGCAACTCCACAAGCAACAAGCTTTACAAATACAAACAGGTTTCAGTACACGCAACCAACATTTCTAATTCAATCCCCTTCTCCTACTGTTAATGGAGATGCTTACACAGTAGATTTTGATGTTAATATAAGTAACACAAGTCCGCAGGACGTAAATTTCAATTGGCTACAAGTTACCGTACCAGCAGGTATTAATATTACTAGTGCCTTTAGTGTTTCTGGTGGAGTAGAAACACCTGTAACATTTCATCAATCTGGAAATAAAACCTGGATAGAAGCTGGTTCTATAGCATCTAGCACTACAAAGTCTATCCGTTTTAAAGGTGATTTTGAAGACTGTTCAGACCTTACAGTTTTAGTAGAACATGGATGGGACTGCTTGGGTTATCCTGGTTACCCAGATACTAATGTAGATGTTTCAGATTTTCAGGCAGTTGGAGCTTCTTGTTATCAAAATTCTACATCAATAACTTTAGAACCTAAAAGTGCACAGGTACAAATTGCAATTACAAATCAGCCTAATACGCCACAAAATGTTTGTACACCATTTAATATAGAATTAGATATAACCAGTGCTCAGCTTGCAGATCTTATAAACCCTTTCTTGGAGTTTGATATTCCGGGTGGATCTGGTGGTATGACTATAGTTAGTACTAACGTAGAATTTCCAAAAAACTCTGGAGACATACAGCCTGTTACGGTTACAATAAACAATGGAAAAGCTACAGTAAACATTATAGAACATACAGCAGTTGCTGCTATAAAAGGTATAACCGGCGATCCTGCAAATAATAACGTAGACCAAAGAACTGCTCACATTAACCTTGAACTACAATTAGAATGTGATTTTATTTCCAATTCGGAATTAATATTTAAAGTTTTTGGAGAAAGTCCTTGTGGAGATTTAGCTATTGGTAACGGATCACGTATTGTTTCAAATAGTATACAAGCAAACGGGGCAGTTGCTCCTTATAGCGCACTTAGTACAATAAATTTACCTGGTTTTGGATCTCCAATACAAGGATGTGGTATTACAGAAACAATTAACGTTGAAACAACTATTTCTGGTGGAACTACTGGTACAGCAGATTTTGGAAAAATAACTCTTAGACCTGGAATAGAATATGTTCCTGACTCATTTATAGGTTCTGGTACACATATTGCTACTTTTAATAATGTAGTAACGGTTGGTGATCATCAAGAAATTACATTAAACTATCCGGCTGGTGTAACCCCTGGAGAAAAAATTATTTTTGATTTTGATTTTATAACTACTGATGAGGGTATTTGTGATGACACTGAAGAAGTACAAATAGTAAACTTTGTTACTGTAAATGGTATTACTTGTGGTGCTACTGCTTGTCCAGATTTTCAGGTTGCAACCGGTTTTTCTTATGAAATAATGCCTCTAGAAAAACCTACTTTTATTGGTAGTGCTAATGATAGTTTTTTTACTGTAGATACTAGCAATAACTATGAGTACAACTTATCTATAGATATAGAAAACAATAGCTCTTTAGATGCAGATGCTGGTTATGCATATTCTATTTACTGTGCAGATACTAATGGTGAAATTACAGGTGCTGCAATTGTAACAGGTACAGTAAACACTATTATACCTAACTCATCTACTATTACAGAAAATATAATGTTTACCACAAGTGGTGCGGCTTGTTCTGGAACTAGTTTTATAATAGAATTTTTACCATCTAGTACAAACTGCCAATGTGAAGCATTCACAATTGAAGTTCCTGTAACTTCCGGTGCTCCTTTAAATTTAGATAATGATAATGATGGTATTCCAGATGTAATAGAAATTTATAATGGTGATGCAGATGGTGATGGAATATTAGATTATGAAGACCCAGATTATTGTACTTCTAATTTTAACGGTATAAATGGTTGGGATTGCTCTACTATGGGACTACCAGATCCTGATGCAGATTTAGATGGTGATGGTACTCCTAATTACTATGATACTGATTTTCCAACCTGTGGCGGATTAAATGCTAATGGTATTTGTATCAATTTTGATAGTGACGGTGATGGAATCCCTAACCACTTAGACTTAGATTCTGATAACGATGGCATAACAGACATTACAGAACTAGGAGCAGCAAATAATGATGCCAATGGAGACGGTATCTTAGACAATTTAACAGATATTGATAATGACGGTCTTGCTGATGTAGTGGATAATGATACTACTGACGGACCGGAAGGTAGCGCACCTTGTACTCCTCAAACAGGATGTGTTCAAACAAACTCTACATCTAATATTTTTGATACGGATGGTGATGGTGCTACTGATGATAACGGTGATTTTGATGGCGACGGAATACTAAATGCTTACGATTTAGATAGTGACAATGATGGTATTTTAGATACGGTTGAAGCACAAACTACAACGGGATTCAATGCTCCAGGTGCAATAGACCCTGCAACGGGTATTCCTGCTGTTGGTACAGATACTGATGGTATTACTCCTATTGATACAGATGGTGACGGTAATCCAGATTATTTGGATTTAGATGCTGATAATGATGGTATTACAGATACTTTAGAAGCTGGAGGCGAAGACGCTGATGGTGATGGTGCCGTAGATGGTTTTGTAGATGCTGATGGTAACGGTGTTGCCGATAGTGTTGACACAACTCCTTTGCCAGATGAAGATTCTGATAACGACGGAATTTTAGACAGATTGGATTTAGATTCTGATAATGACGGAATTACGGATACTACCGAAGCTGGTGGTATAGATGGTGACGGTGATGGTATCATTGATACGTTTATGACCGATACCGATAATGATGGACTTGCGGATAGTGTTGACCCAGTTGGTCCTGCTACACCAGGTACACCAATTCCAAATCCAGATACGGACAATGACGGATTAGATGATAGGTTAGATTTAGATTCTGAAAACGATGGTATACCAGATGTAATTGAAGCTGGCGGTTCTGACCCGGATAATGATGGTAGAATCGGTACAGGTCCAATTACGGATACAGACGGAGACGGACTTTCGGATATAGTAGACCCAGATGATAATACAGACCCTGCCTTGACAGATGGTCCTGGTACCCCATTACCTATTGGTAATTTAGATGGTGATGGTGTTGCTAATCACTTAGATATAGATTCTGATAACGATGGTATTACAGATACTACAGAAGCAGGTGGTACAGATGCTAACGGAGACGGTATTGTAGATGGTTGGGATGATACCGTAACAACAGATGGTTGGGATGACGCTACGGCTGCATCTCCACTTCCAATACCTAATACGGATGGTACTGGTGGTCCAAATTATTTAGATATTGATGCCGATGATGATGGTATTCCAGATAATGTTGAAGCACAAACTACGGCTAGTTACATTGCTCCTGCAGATGCTGAAGCTACTAACGGATTAGATACAAATTATCCTGTAGGCTTAACTCCTATAGATACTGATAATGATTTAATACCAGATTATTTAGATAGTGATTCTGATAATGATTTTTCTTCAGATGCTGTAGAAGCTGGTCAAGGTACAATTACAGATCCTAATGCAGATGCAGATGGTGATGGACTTAATGATGCCTATGATGATACACCTGGTAACGATGTAAACAATGACTTAAACTCAGGAGCTATTGCAACAGACAACGAAGATGATTTAGATACTACTGAAGTAGACTTTAGATCCATATTAGATTCTGACGGAGATGGTATAATGGATGCTGTGGATATAGATGATGACAATGACGGTATATTGGATACTGACGAATATAATGATTGTAGTGGTATTTCTAACAACATACACTTTACAGATGCTAGTTATAATCTTATAGCACCTAATAGTAATGATGGTGATACTGTTACTTATATAAAAGATTTTGATAATGATGTGACTGCTGTAGTAACTACAACAATTGGTACTGGAACATTTGGTGCTAACAGCCCTAACTATACAGATGGTTCTATACAGGTAGATATGCAAACTCGTAATTCAAACTCTAATGTAACAGGTACTTCTACAGAAATTGTTTTTTCGGAAGCTATTGTAATGTCAGAATTTAACTTAAGAAGTTTGGCAAGAAATGCATCTGGCACTTATAATGAGAGCCAAAACATTAAGTTTTATAATAATGGTGGGCAAATTCAGTTCCCAGCTGTTATTTATTCTACAACAGGCACTGTTGGTGCTGGTGCATCTTATGATCCTGCAACTGGTGATGCCATTGCAGCAATCATAGGTGGTGGTGCTCAAGAGGCAAACTACAGGTTTATAATAGATCAGCCTATAGACAAAATTGTAATAACCCAATTAGATGCTGCCAATGCAGATAATATTGGTTGGAGAATTGCTTCGTCATGCCCAATTTATTTAGACACAGATAATGATGGTGTTTTTGATCATTTAGACCTAGATTCAGATAACGATGGTATTCCTGATATTACTGAAGCCGGAGGTATAGATACTGATGGAGACGGACATATAGACTACCCAACCCCTGGTGATCCAACGTCTATGATAGATACTAATAATGATGGTTTTGCTGATGAAATTGCAACTACACCACTACCAGATGAAGATTCTGATAATGATGGTATTTTAGATCGCTTAGATTTAGATTCTGATAATGATGGTATAACTGATGTTACTGAAGCTGGAGGCCCTGACACAAATGGTGATGGTATCATAGACACATACGCTACTGATACCGACAATGATGGTTTAGCAGACAGTGTGGACCCTGTAGATGCTACTATTCCTGGTACGCCTTTAGAAAATCCAGACACAGATGGGGACGGATTTGATGATAGAATAGATACCGATTCGGATAATGATGGTATTCCAGATGTTACTGAAGCTGGTGGTTCAGATCCAGATAATGATGGTGTTATTGGATCTGGAGTAATTACTGATACGGATGGTGATGGTTTATCTGATATTGTAGATACAGATGACAACACTACAACAACCACAGATGATGGCACAGGATCACAATTACCTATAAATGATTTTGATGGTGACAACTACCCTAATCACTTAGACCTTGATGCAGATAATGATGGTATTTTTGATGTATACGAAGCGGGTAATGATGCTTTAGATACCAACAATGATGGTGTTATAGATAACAATGATACTGGTTTTGCTGATGCTGACAATAATGGTCAAGCTGATAGTTCTCAAGGTACAACGCCGCTAAACACAGATGCAAACGGTAATCCAGATTTCTTAGATATTGATGCTGATGATGACGGTATTCCTGATAATGTAGAAGCACAACCTACTACTGGGTACATTGCTCCTGCTGATGCTTTTGATGCTAATGGTGTAGATACAAACTACCCTAACGGATTAAGACCTGAGGATACAGACACAGATTTAACTCCAGATTATTTAGATACTGATTCTGATAATGATGGTATTAATGATATTTTAGAAGCGGGACAAGGTACTATTCTAGATCCTTTAGCTGATGCTGATGCAGACGGTTTAAACGACGCTTTTGATGATACACCTGGTAACGATGTTAACAATGACTTAGATACTGGTGCTATTGCTACTGATAATGTAGATGATGCAGATACTACAGAGGTAGATTTTAGATCTGTATTAGATTTTGATGGCGATGGTATTCCAGACACAGCTGATCTTGGATGATGACAACGATGGCATCTCAGATGTAGAGGAGGCTAACGGAATAGACCCAAGTGCAGATGATGATAACGATGGTGTTCCTAACTATTCTGATGACGATCCTAATGATCCATTAGTTGGTGATACTAACGGAACTACTGAACCTGCTTTTGATTTTGATGGTGATGGTATTCCTAACCACTTTGATATTGATGCAGATAATGATGGTATTTTTGATGTATACGAAGCGGGTAATGATGCTCTAGATACCAACAATGATGGTGTTATAGATAACAATGATACTGGTTTTGCTGATGCTGACAATAATGGTCAAGCTGATAGTTCTCAAGGTACAACGCCGCTAAACACAGATGCAAACGGTAATCCA
>NZ_MDDP01000012.1 GCF_001999725.1 Cellulophaga omnivescoria | reverse complement strand
AAAAAAATTATAATTATTTTCTTACAAAAATTTACTAATGGCCAAAAAATCATTTAAAAAGAAAAGCAATTTTATTAATAAAAAAATGTTTTACTTGCAATCACATTTAATTGTGTAACTATAATTAGCCTAAAAAAGCTATTCTATTATTTAAAAAATAAATCTTTAGTTTTTATTATGAATTTATTAGAACAGATAAGAAATTATGCCTTTTGGACATTAGATTTTTTTAAAGGTAGTCCTATAAAGAAAGACTTAAAAGAGATTGAAGATTACCACAAAATTGAAAGCTATTCTACCCTAATTAACAAGCAAAAACCACAGTTAAATAAACTTTTAAATTTAACCGTTAATAATACCAACTATTACAAAAAATATAAAAATTACAACTCATTATTAGATTTTCCTGTAGTTACTAAAAGAGATATTAAAGACAACTTTTTAGACATAAACATTTGCAACAGAGAAGATGCAAATGTTAACAAGGTTAAAACAAGCGGATCTACTGGCTCCCCTTTTGAAATATACCAGACTAAGAGAAAAAAAATAAGAAATACGGCAGATACACTTTTTTACGCTAAACTATCGGGCTTTACATTGGGCCAAAAATTACTTTACTTGCGTTTATGGGCTGCTTACTATAAAAAACCAAAACTTACTGCATGGCTTCAGAACTCTACACAGCTAGACGTAAGCGACCTTAATGATGAATATTTACGTAAATTGATTATAAGCTTAGAAAATGATAAAAGTAACAAAGGCTGGTTAGGCTATGCATCTGGATTTGAAACGATATGTAAATACTTAGATAAAAATAATTATGCTCCACTAAATTGCAACATTACCTCTATAATAGCAATATCAGAAAGACTTGGTAATGACGTTAAAGAAAAAATGGAGTATTATTTTAAATCCCCTACAGTGTCTAGATACTCTAATGTTGAAAATGGTATTATTGCGCAACAAACTGAAGACGATTCCTTTTTTACTATTAATTGGGCAAGTTATATTTTAGAGGTTTTAGATTTGGAGAAAGATGAACCAGCTAAAACTAACCAGGTAGGTAGAATTGTTATAACAGACCTATATAATTTAGCGACTCCTATGATAAGGTACGACACAGGAGACTTAGGAATAATCTCCGTAAATGATAATGATGAAATACCAAAACTAAAAAGTATTCAAGGAAGAAGGATGGATGCCTTATATAAAACAAATGGAGAAATTTTAAATCCATTTACAATGCATGCATATGTATATGACTTTCCAGAAATAGAGCAACTACAATTTATACAATTAGATAAATATCAGTTTAAAATAAAAATTAACACAAATGTTAAGTTTACAAAAGAAAAACTACTAATAAGTAAATTTAAAAATGATATTGGATTGGATGCAGAGATAACTGTAGCGTATGTTAAAGAAATACCGTCTTTAAAATCTGGCAAAAGAAAAATATCTGTTAATTTATACAAACCCTAATTAAACATATAGCTGAGCTTATTTATATGGAAAAAATTAATATTTTATTTACGTGTGCCGGAAGAAGAAACTACCTAATTAATTATTTTAAAGAAGCCTTATATAAAAAAGGAGTTATTATAGCTACAGACATGCAGAGTAACGCACCTGCATTAGTAGATGCAGATATTGCTGTTACTGTACCCAGTATATATGACAGCGCCTATATAAACACCTTATTAACCATATGTAAAAAATATAAGGTTGATGCAATAATATCTTTAAATGACCTAGAGCTTCCTATATTATCAAAAAGTTTAGACATTTTTAAAGAACAGGGCACTAGGGTTATTCTATCATCACAAAAAGTAATTAATATAGCTTTTGACAAATGGGAATCTTATAATTTTTTTAAAGCATCAAACTTACATACACCTAAGACTTATATAGATTATAAATTAGCATATGAAGATTTAAAAACTGGAAAACTAAGCTTTCCTTTAATTTTAAAACCAAGGTGGGGAAGCGCCTCTATAGGCATTGAAACGGTTTATAATTTTGATGAGTTGGAATTGGTATATAAACTTCAAAAAATAAAATTAAAAAATACAATTCTAAATACCGTAAGCAAAAACAATATTGAAGAAGCTATTTTAATACAAGAAAGAATAGATGGCATTGAGTACGGGCTAGATGTATTAAATGATTTTAATGGAAACTATTATGGAACCTTTGCTAGAGAAAAAATTGCTATGCGATCTGGAGAAACCGATAAGGCAAAATCTGTAATTAACCACGAAATAAATAAAGTAGGAGAAACAATATCGAACAACTTAGGTCATATTGGCAATTTAGACTGCGACATTTTTATTAAAGATAATATCATATATGTTTTAGAACTAAATCCAAGGTTTGGAGGCGGATACCCTTTTTCTCATGAAGCAGGTATTAACACAGCTGCTATTTATATAGAGTGGATTAAAAATAACACCAACGTTAATAAATTTAATAACTATAAAGAAAACATAACTTTTGCAAAGTGTGATAAGCTCTTAAAGGTATAAGAAGTTCGTTAATCTATATAAAAGTACCATACATCTATATGCTTAAAGCATATTAAAATCAGGAATTTTTTTTAACTATTTTTGATTTCTAAAACTAGGGTGTTTAATGAATAATAAAGCTGGTATTGGTTCTTTTTTTCATCAGGTAAACGCTGATGATCTTGTAGATTTTAATTTAAATGAATTTATTCCAAAATTTAAACTGTTTTATACTGGAAGGCACGCTATAAAATTTATTATTGACGAAATAAAATTAACTAAGGATATTTCTAAAATTTGGTTGCCTAATTACTATTGTCAACATGTTACTAGCTGGCTAAAAAAATGTTACTCTAATATCTACTTTTACGAAATAGATCCTTTTTCTAATGCTGAGAATTTAGATTTAAACACTTTTTCTAACCCAAGAGATATTGTAATATTAAACAATTTTTGGGGTATTTATAATTATAATATACCAACATCTAAAGCTAAAGCAATTTTTATAGAAGATCACTCCCATGGGTGGCAAAGTACCAATTGCTTAAACAGTAATGCAGACTATTGTGTAGCATCTTTACGTAAAACACTACCTATACCATTAGGAGGAATTTTATGGCAACCAAATAGCAACAAAAATTATAAGAATAATTTAATTGAAGATTTCGACTTTTATGAAAATTGGAGAAAAATTAAGTTAGCAATGCATTTAAAAAGTGATTTTATTAGAAATAAAAATGACGATAAAAGTAAATTTCTAGACCTAATAAACCAATCTGAGCAATATTTGCACAAACAATATTCCCCAATAAAATTATCTAAAGAAAATGAGGAATTAATATTGCGTTTTTTAAATAAAGATTACCAAATTTACAAAAAAGACAACCTAAAGTTTCTTTTAAAAAATTTAAAATTAAACAAAAAATTTAAAGTTTTAAACTCTAAAATTGATTGTACATTTGGCTTACAATTGGTGTTTAAGAACAGAGAAGATTTTAACGAAGTAAAAAAAACTCTTATCACAAAGGACATTTATCCTTCAGAACTTTGGCCAAATAATAAAGAAAGAGATGATTTGTCTTACCTCCTAAATATACATATAGACTTTAGATATAATCTAAAGCATATGCAACATATAACTACAACAATTAACACTATACCCTAAAAGATTATGTATAATTTTATAACAAGAATTTTTGATGTTATTTTTGCTATAACAGGTTTATTTATTTTATCACCTTTCTTCATATTTGTATACCTGTATCTGTTTATAACCAATAATGGAAATGTTTTCTTTTATCATGCCAGACCAGGTAAAAATGAAAAGATATTTAAGGTGATTAAATTTAAATCTATGAATGATAAAAAAGACGAAAACGGTGAATTTTTACCTTTTGACCAAAGAGTAACTAAATTTGGTAGTACTATTAGAAAACTTTCTTTAGACGAAATACCACAATTACTTAATGTAATTAAAGGAGATATGAGCTTAGTTGGACCTAGACCATTACTTGTACAATACTTGCCACTTTACAACGATTTTCAAAAACAAAGACATAATGTTAAGCCTGGAATTACAGGATGGGCTCAGGTTAATGGAAGAAATGCGATATCTTGGGAAAAGAAATTTGAATTAGATGTTTGGTTTGTAGAAAATAAATCTATCCTATTGTATATTAAAATTTTATTTTTAACAGTTAAAAAAGTCCTTTTTAAAGAAGGTGTTAACAGTAGTGAAAATTTAAATATGACAACTTTTACTGGCACTAAATAATAACAAGCTCAAAAAAAACTTCCCCTAATGCAAAATAAAAATACTGTAATACTTGGTGCTGGATCTTATGGCGAGGTATTTTTAAATTATTTAAAAGAACAAGGCTTTAATATTGTTGGGTTTTATGATGACAATAAAAAAAACAAAGGAAAGCTAGTTCATAACACTCCTATATTAGGAACTTTTAAAGACTTATTAAATAAGGATGTAAAAAATAAAATAGACTGTGTTTTTTGTCCTATTGGAGATAATAAAATAAGGGCAAAATATTTAAAAAAATTGTATGACTTTGGATATGAAATTCCTAACTTTATACATAACTCAGTTATTTATGATAAAGATAGCATTCAAGGCAAAGGCATATATTTATTACCTGGAGTAATTATTATGCCACATGCAAAAATTAAAGATTTTGTAATAATAAGTATGGGCAGTAAAATTGCCCATCATACATCACTAGAAAAAGGCGTTTTTATTTCTACAGGAGTAAATGTAGGTGCAAATATAACTATTAATGAAAAAGCCTTTTTAGGTATAAGTTCCACTATTATGACCGGTGTTACAGACATTGGCAAAAACACAATAGTAGGTTGTGGCGCAGTTGTTATAAAAAATGTTCCCCCAAATCATATTGTTGCTGGTTTACCAGCTAAAACATTAAGAGTAATGGACACAAAAGAACAAAGCACTAACAAAGTTATTGAAGATAAACCTTTTAAAATAAGTGTTTGCAATTTCAACAATTTAAAAGATATAAAAAATTATAAAAAATTACTAAAAAACCACTTTCAGGATAATATATATTACTCTTATGAATATCTTATTTATTTTGAAACGAAAACAGATAAATTGAGATACTTTGTTTTTGAAGAAAATGAAGAACCTATTGTTATTATGCCTTTTTATATAAGATCTATAAAAAACAGTTCTTATTTTGATGTAATTACTCCATATGGGTACGGAGGTCCTCTATTTAAAAATGATTTAGATATTGATAAGTTATCTAAATTCTGGAACTTAGTAGATCAATGGTATTTAGATAATAGTATTGTATCTGAATTTGTTAGATTTAGCTTAACAGATAACCACATTAATTACTCTGGTACACTTGTAAAGAGCTTATTAAATGTAAAAGGAGAAGTAAAACATAGTGAAGAAGAACATTGGACTGCTTTCTCTAAAAAAGTTAGAAATAATTATAGAAGAGCGTTAAAAAGTAATATTAAATTTAATATATACAGAGGAGAAGAAATTACTGATAGTATAATTTCTGATTTTCATAATATATATATTGAAACAATGGAAAGAAATAATGCTAAAGATATTTATTATTTTCCTAAGCAATTTTTTGAAAGTATTATACACTCTAACCCTAATAGCTTTGCTATAGCATTAGATTATATAGATGACACAGCGGTTTCTGCTGAGTTAATAATAATTAATAATAAAACTTTGTATGCCTTTTTAGGAGGTACAAGAGCTAAATATTTTTCAGACAGACCAAATGATTTTTTAAGAGTAGAAATTCTGAAATGGGCTATAAAAAACAACAAAAAGTTTTACGTTTTAGGAGGAGGACAACATGATGATGATTCTTTATACAAAAGTAAAAAGATGTTTTTTCCAAAAGATGAAGACACCCAATTTTATACAGGCAGAAAAATTATAAATGAAAATGTTTATAAAGATTTGTGCTCAAAAAATAACTCGAACATATTAGAAGTACATTCTCGTGAAAAATTAACTGAATTTTTCCCTGCTTACAGACAATAAAAAAAGCCCATTACAGGCTTTTTTTTATTTGTAAATTTTCTTTTCTTAAATACCTAACAATTTCGTCAGCAATAATATCTCTTCCTAAATTATTCCAGTGCTGATCATAAATTAACGTTTTTGGTCTAGAATCGTTTTGAAAAAGAGCGCTAAAGTCAATACTTTCAAAATCGTTCCTTTTTAAATATTCCAAAAACTCTTTAGAACAAAGACTATAATCTAAGAGTAAAACATTCTTTTCTTTATCATAGTTATAAGTTTTAACCAATTTTTTAAAATTAGCTAAGTAAATAGAATCCTTATTCACCTCTACGTTATCATTGGGCTTAGCTCTTTTTATAAGGTTTATTGTTGATGCTATTTTATTTTTAATAGGATCAAACAATCCTATATCCTTAGCATAAACAATTAATTTACTTTGTTTTAGCAATCGATTAACAGGTGTATTTAATGACAACCTGCTTGAGACTTTATACTCTCCTACCGTTAAATCATCAGTATACCTCATATAAACAATAACCTTATCAATATCTTTAAATAAATGATTGTACGACTGGATTAAATTAAATTCTTCCGATAAATTATAACCCGCATAACCAAATTCTAACACTTTAATTTCTGGTATTTCTCTCTCTATTTTTCTACTAATAGAATTTGTATAGTTTTGATGGAAGCCTTCTATAAATGAATCTCCAACAATTGCTACCTCTATACTATCCTTAGATACCGTATAATCATCGTATACAGAATTAAACCCAAAATTATTAATTCTATATTCACCTACATTTTGTCTTCTATTTCCTGTAATGGAATATCCTTTTTGATTAGAAATCCATTTTTCTACTCCATATTCATCTAAATACCTTTCTGGTCGCTCATTATGTAAATGAAAAATTCTTGCCAATATTTCTAAAGAAACCAATAAAATAATAGTATATAATACTACTTTCAATATTACCTTTTTCATACTCTTAAAATTGAAAATAAATAAATGACCTATCTACTCCATCATCATAAAACAACAGCATTAAAAATACTAGTAAAATATATACAGACAATCTCACATATTTATTTTTAAAACCAATAGGATTACGTTCTTTACCCCTTATAATGTATTCATAAACAATAAAAAATAGTAATAACAGCCCGTAATCTATTAATCTATACCCATTTGGATGACTGTATTCTCCTATTGAAAGCTCAGTCACAATACGTTTTAAGTAATTAAACGCATCAGAAATAGTTTCTGCTCTAAAAAATACCCAACCAATGGTTACAAGTATAAATGTAACTATTGTTTTATAGGTGTTTTTGGCAAGTATAACAATATTAAAACCAGACTTGTTAACTCCTACATACCTTCTATTAGTACCCATCAAAAAGCTTGGTAAAAACAACAACGCATGAAAAAGTCCCCAGACTATAAATGTCCAATTAGCACCGTGCCAAAAACCGCTTACTATAAAAATAGCAAATACATTACGAATACCTTTTAATTTAGAGCCTCTTGAACCTCCCAAAGGAATATACAAGTAATCTCTAAACCAAGTAGATAATGATATATGCCAACGCCTCCAAAACTCCCCTATATTCTTCGATAAATAAGGAAATTTAAAATTAGACATTAATTCAATCCCAAATAGCTTTGATGTTCCAATAGCTATATCAGAATATCCACTAAAATCACCATAAATTTGAAAAGCAAAAAAAATAGCTCCCATTAATAACACTGGTGAAGACAAAGTACTATAATTAGCAAAAATATCATTTACAATTGGGGATAAAGAATCTGCTATTACTACTTTTTTAAATAACCCCCATAACATTAATCGTAAACCATCCTTAGTCTGGCAATAGTTAAATTTTCGTTTATTAAGTATTTGAGGTAATAAATTTGTTGCTCTTTCTATAGGACCAGCAACTAGCTGCGGAAAAAAACTAACAAAAGCAGCAAAGGCTATAAACTTTTTAGTAGGCTCTAAATTACGTTTATAAACATCAATAGTATAACTCAACGTCTGAAACGTATAAAAACTAATACCTACAGGCAAAATAATATTTAAAGTACCAACTTGTATTTCTTGCCCAAAAAATGTAAATGCATCTACAAAGCTCTCTACAAAAAAATTGTAATACTTAAAAAAACCAAGGAAACCTAAATTAATTATAATACTTGTCCATAAGTATAACTTACGTTTGCCCTCTTTTTCTTCTTTACCTAATAACACACCCAAGGTGTAATCTACTAATGTACTAAAAGCTATTAAAGATAGAAAACGCCAATCCCACCAACCATAAAATACATAACTAACTACTAAAAGCAAGAAGTTTTGTAATCTCAAATTTTTATTCACTACAAACCAATACAGTAAAAATACTATAGGCAAAAAAATAGCAAAATCTATGGAATTAAAAAGCATTAAAATTTGGTTTAGGTTATTATAATTTTTCTACTAAAATCTCTATTCTTCGGTTAATTTTGTGCTCTTGCTCTGTACAATATACTCCATCTAAACAATCATTTAATAGTACTTCTTCTCCGTAAGCATTAGCATTAACATTAGATGCTATTACTCCCTTAGATAATAAATAATCTAAAGATCTTTGCATTCTGCGCTGTGACAACCACAAATTATACTTATTTGTACCTCTTGAGTCTGTATACGCACCAAGTTTAACAACTACGGTAGGATTTTCTTTTAATAGTTCTGCTATAGCTGCTAAGGTTTTCTTAGAATTTTTATCTAAATAAGAGCTATTTAAAGCAAAGTTGATACTCCCTAAACTATTTATTTTATTCTGTAAATCTTCTTTTCTTTGAATTAAGGCCTCAAGTTTCTCTTTTTCAATTTGAGCTAATCGGTTAGCTTCTTCTTCTTTTTTAAGACGCTCTGCTAACTGCCTCGCTTCTTCCTCTTGTTGTTTAGCCAATGCAGTAGAATCGGCTACACGTTGCCTCTCTTTTAAAATTTCTTCTATCTGAGCTTGTTTCTCTAATCCCTTTTTAGAAAGTTCTTTTTCTGCTTTAAATTGATATACAACACCAACTGCATGTTGCAAATGGTTTGTTACTCCGTCGCCTTTATCCATTGCCCATTTACCAGAAGAATTAAAGTCCAAACCGATACGGTCTGTAATCCAAGTTCTAAAACCTACAACTCCATTATACGTTCCTCGGCCATTATTATTAGCATCTGTATATCCTAATCCTACACCAATATATGGATCAAACCAAGCAGTTTGTCCTATAATTTTGTTTAAATCGTAACTTACTCTTGCATCAATAGCATAGTAGTCTGTTTCATTTAAGTTTACAGCCCCATCTACAATTTTACCTATTTTATACTTATTATAACTACCAATAGCCTCTAGACCTATACCACTTTCAAAATATTTTCCAATACTAACTCTAGATGGAAAAGCTACTGAATTCCATTGTTTATCTACATCAAATAATTCATCAAAAACATCTCCAGAGTCATCAACAAAATTATATCCAAGACCAAACATCCAAGAACTTTTAACAATACTATCTTTAGCTGTAAGTTGTAAATCTTGAGCCCAAACAGTCCCAACGGTATGAAGTAAAATAACTAAAACACCAACCTTAATATTTTTCATAATCTAATTTTCCCAAATAAGATTACGAAGTTATTCTGTTAGCAAACTACGTCCAACAAAATCGTGTAAACAGTAGCTTTCATCGATATAAAACAGCTTTTAACAAAACTTATTGATGTGTATTTTTATAGTATTTGTTAAAGGCTTCTTCATAAACTTTTTCATACATTGGAAGAATATTTATGATGTCAAATTTATGTGCCTCTTTTTCCGCATTATCTTTAAAAGTGTTTAATGTTGCATCATCCTTTAAAATCTTTAATGCATTTAATGCCATACTATCTACATCACCAACATTACTCATGTAACCAGTTACGCCATCTACATTAACTTCTGGTATACCACCTGTATTACTAGATATTACCGGTACTCTATGCATCATTGCCTCTAAAGCTGCCAATCCAAAACTTTCTGTTTCTGAAGGTAATAAAAACAAATCTGTAAAACATAAAATACGATCTACCTCGTTGCTATTTCCTAAGAAAACAACTTTGTCTTTTATTCCTAAATCTTCTGCTAATTGTTCTGCTTTTTCTTTTTCAGGACCCTCACCAACCATTATTAATTTGGCTGCTGTTACATCAACAATTTTCTTAAATATTTGCACAACATCTGGTATTCTTTTTACCTTTCTAAAGTTACTAATGTGTGTTATAATTCGCTCATCATCATTTGCCATTAAAGAACGTTGACAATCTGTATAATCTGCATTGTAATTACTTTTATCTATGAAGTTTGGAATTACATTTATCTCTTTTTTAATATGAAAAAGATCTAAGGTACTCTGCTTTAAGTTTTCTGATACCGAGGTAACTACTTCAGACTTATTTATACTAAATGTAACTGCTGGTTTGTAAAAAGGATGCTTACCAACTAAAGTTATGTCTGTACCATGAAGGGTAGTTACCATAGGAATATAAATGCCTTCTTCTTCTAGCATTTTTTTAGCCATATAACCTGCATAAGCATGTGGAATTGCATAGTGAACATGAAGTAATTCTATTCCAAAAAACTTAACAGTATCTACCAATTTACTAGATAATGCTAGCTCATAAGGTTGGTATTTAAAAAGTGGATATTCGGGAACATTTACCTCATGAAAATGTATACGTTCGTTTAACAACTCTAATCTTACAGGCTGCCTATATGTAACAAAATGTATTTCATGACCTCTATTAGCAAGTGCAATTCCTAACTCTGTGGCTACAACACCACTTCCCCCAAACGTTGGGTAACAAACAATAGCTATTTTCATTCTAGCAAAATTAATATTTTAATTTAGTATAGCGTCGTAAATTACTTGCTGAATTCTGGTTCTTAACCCAGATTTAACTAAAAGGTTGTTGTTTTGAGTAGGATATGTTCTGTTAGACAAAAATACATATACAATTTCTTCATCAGGATCTGCCCAAGTATAAGTGCCTGTAAAACCACTATGTCCAAAACTTTTTCTAGAGACGCAACCGCATGTAGATCCTGAGCCTTTTAACTGTGGCTTATCAAAACCTACTCCCCTACGCACATCTTCGTCACAAAAATAACAGGTATTAAATTTTTTTATAGTCCGT
The DNA here is from genome assembly GCF_001999725.1 of Cellulophaga omnivescoria. Classification (GTDB taxonomy): domain Bacteria; phylum Bacteroidota; class Bacteroidia; order Flavobacteriales; family Flavobacteriaceae; genus Cellulophaga; species Cellulophaga omnivescoria. The sequence goes on along the minus strand of NZ_MDDP01000012.1, from coordinate 34,814 downwards.
TCGTTAAAGTAGCGTTTGCCTCCGTAATAGCCTCCTTGCAAATACATTTGCATAATTTTAGCAACATCATTAGCATTACTAAATAAACCTGCATGACCTCCTACACCGCCTTGCATTGCCGCTCCCATATCATGAACATAACCCTGCACGATTGCATAACGGTAATAATTATCTTTTTCTGATGGCACTATCATATCTTTAGAATACTTCTCTAAAGGATTGTATGCTGTACGGTTTGCTCCTATTGGTTGGTACAAAAAATCATCTACCAATTTATCTAAATCATTCTTATAAGTATCTTCTATATATTTTTTAAAAACATAGTAGCCTACATCACTATACCTATACCTATTAGATTTTAAATCTTGCCTTCCTATTCTATTATAAATTGAGTCTTTGTAGGCTCTTGTTAAATATAAATGATCAAAAACTTTATACGGATAATCCGCAGACTTTTTACTACTATAAAATTCTCTAGAGGGTTTTCTGTTATTATCTAACGTACTCACATAAAAAGCTATCCAAGCTGGTAGCCTACCGTAATGAGACAGCGCTTTTAACACAGTAACATCTTTTAACTCTGTATCTGCATATTCCGGAATTAGATCTTTAAACGTATTATTTAACGCTATTTTATTCTCTTCTTCCATTTTCATAATCATTGGCAGTGTCCCTAAAATTTTGGTTACAGAGGCAAGGTCATAGATATAATTATTGGTAATTTTTTCATTAGACTCGTATGTAGGCTTACCAAAGCTTTTGTGGTATACCACTTTTCCCTTACGTGCAACTAATACCTGTGCCCCAGGAAACATTAATGAGTCTATACCTGCGGTAACTAGTGTATCTATTCTGCGTAGTCCGTAAGTGCTTAAACCTACACGCTCAGGATAATCATACCCTAATCTTTTTAACGATTCAAATTTTATTCCTGTACCTACTGGGTATTTAGTACTTATAGAGACAGGTAAATTACCTTTTGCTCCTATAGCTCCAAATAATAATTGAGCAGTTTTCTGTTGTGCCAACGTGCTATTTTGATATCCTATAACTACACCATCCAATGTACTTAAGTCCGTATTTAAAAGCGTATACGGCTTAGCAAAATTCACTAAAACAGAATTTGATGTTCTTAACGAGGATACTGCTTTTACAATTTCTGCATCTTTAGTTGAAAATTGATAAGATTTCCAAGGGCTAGCATTACTTTTGTGATGTCCTATTATAACAATATTAAATTGTTGTAATTTTTGTAGTAAAATTTGAAGGTTGTCTTCTTTCACTTCAGTAACTGTTGTGTATTTTTTAAGCTCTTGTATAAAATCTTCTCCAGAAGCGTTACCCAAACTTAGATAAGCTATTTTTTTGTTTTCTAACTTTGCAATAGGCAAAAGGTCTAATTTATTTTTAACAACGGTGATAGCTTCTTCAATTGCCTCTTCATACACCAAATCGTTACTTAAAGTATTTAAATCATTATACAAATTTTTAAGACTCACCAGCTTGTTATTATGCAAATTTGCCTTGTATTTTGCTTTTAATATTTTTTTTACAGAACGTGCTAATCTCTCCTCTGTTACAACCCCATAATTATAGGCTTCAATTATTTTTTGCTTCCCTTTTCTTACATCTAAAGGCATTAACAAAATATCATTACCTGCCAAAAAAGCTGTTAAATCTGTATCCCCTGGATCTGAGTGGTTTGCTACACCTTTCATATTTAGCGCATCAGTAAAAATTAAACCTTTATATTGCAATTTATTCTGTAATAAATTAGTCACAATATTTTCTGATAATGATGAAGGATAATTTGATCTTGACTCTAAACTGGGTATATTTAAATGTGCAATCATTACACTACTTAATTTTCCGTTATTTATGAGTTTTTTAAACGGATAAAGTTCAATACTATCTAGCCTTTCTTTTGAAAAGTTAATTACAGGTAATGTTTTGTGAGAATCTGTTGACGTATCTCCGTGCCCTGGAAAATGTTTTCCGCTAGACAATATACCGGCTTTTTCAAATCCGTTTACAAAAGCTATCCCCATTTTAGCTACGTTGTCTTTATCTTCTCCAAACGATCTATTACCTATAATAGGGTTTAATGGATTGGTATTTATATCTATATCTGGCGCAAAGTTAATTTGTACTCCTAAACGTTTAGCGTGCTCACCTATTTGCTGAGCTACTTTTTCTACAACGGCATTATTTTTTATGGCACCTAAAGTCATATTCCAAGGAAAAGCATAGGTAGAATCTAAACGCATTGCCAAACCCCACTCTGCATCCATACCTATTAATAGAGGTATTTTTGCTGCTTTTTGGTATGTGTTAGTTAACTTTGCTTGCCGTACAGGTCCTCCTTTAGAAAAAATGACACCGCCAATATTTTCCTTTAATATCAGCTCTTTTATTTTATCTGTACTTTGTTTATTTTGGTTTGATGCAACACTAACCATAAACAGCTGCCCTACTTTTTCATCTAAAGTCATAGCGCTGTACTGTGCATCTACCCATTTTTTTTGTAAAATAGAATCCTTTGTTACTAAAGGGTCTACTGTAGTAACTAAAGAATCTAATTCTTGAGCATTAACTACTAAAAAACTAAAAAAAAATAAAGAAAATGTAACTAATAACCGCATAAACGAATGTAAAACAGGTTTGTTTTTAAGTAAATCTGTAGGTTAAGAACTTTACTTAGTAAGTATAAAAGATTTGGGGAGAACTTTATATTACATAAACCTACTGTGCCAACTTTCTTCTGCAGGAACTTCCCAGTGGTTTAAATACTCGTGCTTATTAGCTACAAGATTGTTAAATACAATAGTTTTTTTAGAGACCGATTTATTTTTAGCCATCTTTTTAAAATCTACCAAAGTTTTGTAAGCTACAAATTCTCCTTGTTTGTAAGATACATTCATCTTATCTAACAAATCTATATTATATTTTTGCTCTAAACTTTGAATAAAACGTACTGAGGCATCTATAGAACAACCTGTTGCAGAAGCATTGGTTTGGTCTAAACCTAACACTATAAAACGTTTGTATTTTATTTCATAACCTGCAGTTAGGTTACTCCCGTGAGCAGTCCAATCTACAATAAAAGCATCTAGCCCCTCTTTTATCTCTGCTAACTCTTCTGGAGTTAAAGACCTATTGGCCTGGTATATCCAAATACGAGATGTATCTGGCAAATCTTTAAAATCTACTAGCATAATTATTTTATTAAAAGTAAATAGACGTTTATTTTTTATAAAACTTCCTCTCTACCATAAAGATTTTTTTATAAATCTTCTGCATTAGCAATAAGTTCTGCAATATCCAAAACTTCTACTTCTCCTTCTTTTTCTTTACTCTTAACGCCGTCTGTCATCATTGTATTACAAAAAGGACAACCTGCAGCAATAATTTCTGGTTTAGTACCTAAGGCTTGCTCTGTACGTTCTACATTAACATCCTTGTTACCATTTTCTGGCTCCTTAAACATTTGTGCACCACCAGCACCACAACATAATCCCTTTTTCTTGCAGTTTTTCATTTCTACAAGCTCTGCATCTAACTTACGTATTAAATCTCTTGGAGCTTCATACACACCATTTGCTCTTCCTAAATAACAAGGATCATGAAAAGTAATACGTTTACCTTTATATTGGCCACCTTCCATAGTAATTCTTCCTTCAGCTAATAAATCTTTTAAAAACTGCGTATGATGAACTACGTCATAGTTACCACCCAACCCTGGGTATTCATTTTTTATAGTATTAAAACAGTGCGGACAAGCTGTAACTACTTTTTTAACTTCATAAGCATTCATTACCTCTATATTGGTAACTGCTTGCATTTGAAATAAAAATTCGTTTCCTGCTCTTTTTGCTGGATCTCCTGTACAGCTTTCTTCTGTTCCTAAAACAGCAAAACTAACGTTTGCTTTATTTAAAATTTTTACAAATGCTTTGGTAATTTTTTTTGCTCTATCGTCAAAACTTCCTGCACAACCAACCCAAAATAAAACTTCTGGTTGTTTACCCTCGGCAAATAACTCTGCCATTGTTGGCACTTTTAATTCGTTACTCATAAATATTTTGGATTTCTATTTAAGATTCGTTTTTCCAGTTTAACCTATCCATTTGATTAAATGGCCAAGGCGCCCCGTTGTTTTCTATATTTCCCATCATATTATTTAAATCTGATGGTGCTGCAGACTGCTCCATTACCAAGTAACGACGCATATCCATAATTATAGATAATGGGTCTATACTAACAGGACAAGCCTCTGTACAGGCATTACATGATGTACACGCCCATAGCTCTTCTTCTGTAATGTAATCTCCTAATAATTGTTTGCCGTCTGCTACAAACTCGCCTTTATTTTTGTCTATATTATTACCTACTTCCTGAAGCCTATCTCTGGTATCCATCATTATCTTTCTTGGCGATAATAATTTACCTGTTTGATTGGCAGGACACTCACTAGTACACCTACCACACTCCGTACAGGTATATGAATTTAACAACTGCACCCAGTTTAAATCTGTAACGTCTGATGCTCCAAACTTGTCTGGCTCTGCAGCCTCATCTGCTCCCTCTGCTGGTGCTGCAAATGGATCTGCATCTGGATCCATCATCATTTTAACCTCTGCTGTTACAGCCTCAAGGTTATCTAATTGTCCTTTTGGTTTTACTTTTCCATAGTACGTATTAGGGAAAGCTAATAAAATATGTAAGTGCTTAGAATAGTAAAGGTAATTTAAGAAAAGTAAAATACCTATTATGTGTAACCACCAAGCAGAACGTTCTACTACTATTAAACTAGCCTCTGACATACCACTAAACAATGGCGCTATAAACTGACTAACAGGAAACGAACCGGCTTTAACATAATGCAAGGCATCTATAGTTTGTAATTGAAAATCTGCTGCATTCATTGTTAAAAAAAGCGTCATTAACACAAACTCAATATACAAAATAAGGTTTCCATCTTTTTTAGGCCAACCTTTCATTTCTGGCTTTAAAAAACGTTGAATTTTTATAACATTTCTTCTTACCCAAAAGATAACAACCGAAACAATTACTAAAAACGCTAAAATTTCAAAAGAACCAATTAACACATCATAAACAACACCTAATGGCGCAAAAATACGGTGTGTACCAAGTAATCCGTCTAAAATAATTTCTAGTACTTCAATGTTTATAATAATAAAACCAACATAAACAATTATGTGCAAAATACCTGCAACAGGACGCACAACCATTTTGGTTTGTCCTAATGCAATACGAGCCATATTTTTCCAGCGCTGTGGTTTATTATCACTTACATCTACATCTTTCCCTAATTTAATATTACGAGAAAGTGCTTTTACGTTTTTAGCAAAAAATCCTATACCAGCAACTAATACCAGTAAGAAAATAATGTTGGGAAGGTAATCCATATATAATAGTTAGTTATTTAGTTTTTTAAAGTGTCAGCAGGGTCGTTTTCTGGTAAGGTATAATCTTTTTGTTTTTTACCAAAAACAGAAACATTTACGTAACGTTTAGGGTTTAACCTAAAATCTTGTAATAGTAAATCTAACTCTTTTGATGCGCCTGCTAGATTGTTGTAAAGTTCTTCATTGTTCATTAATTTTCCTAATGAACCCTCACCTTTATCTATTTTTGTTAGCAAATTATCTAAGTTAGCAACCGTTTTTTGTAATCCCGCAATGCTTTTATCTAGCTCTGATTCAGATAATGAGGTAGATATTTTAGCGAAATCATCAGTTATTTTTTTTATGTTAGCCAATGAGCCTTCTAAATCTTCTTTATTGTTAGCCATTAAGCTATTTAAAGAGTTTGTAGTAATCTTAAAGCTCTTTATTAAATCATTTAAACCAGCTATACTACTTTGTAAATCTTTTTTTGTTTTAGCATCTAAAACATCATTTACATTTATTAAAAGTGAGTCCGCATTAGAAATAGCCCCTTCTACCTTAGTTTGTAATGGAGCTAAATTTTGCTGCACTAAATCTGTTAAACCTGGTTTAGTTTTGGTTACTAATGTGTCTCCAGATTTTGCTGTTGTAGCGTTATCAAAAACAGGAATTATCTGAATTCCTTTTCCTCCAATTATTCCAGTATCATACAATTCTGCAACACTGTTTTTTGAAAACTGAAAATCACTATCAACCGTAAAGGTCACCAATAATTTTCCAGTTTTATCTTTAAATTTAATATCATTTACTTTACCAACAGCAAAGCCATTTATAGATACCTGCGTACCAGGTTGTAGTCCGCCAACATCGTCATAAATAGCATAAAAGGTTTTACTATTATCAAACAAAGGTGTAGCCTTTAGGTAACTAAACCCCATTATAAATAGCAATATTCCGCCAATAACAATTATTCCTGTTTTTAATTCTCTAGATAGTTTCAATAGAAATATGTTTTGCTCTAAAATTAATTAGAATTATTTTTTTAATTGTTTAATAGCATCCTCTACATTAATACGCTTGCCATCTTTATAAGCTACAATGTATGAAGATATATACCCTTTTATATCAGCATTACTCTTAATTAACTTTGCATCATAATACGTTTTTGCCTTACCAGTCATATAACGGTATAAATTGTTAACTGGTTCTTTTGTTAACGCATTAAGCCCTTTAAAATTATCTGGTACTAAAGGTATAGATTTTCCGCTTGCAAAAAGCTGTACTCTAAATTCTATATTATAAATATTTTCTTCAACTATTTTTTCTTCTTGTTTAGGTGCACTAACAATTTCTGGTTCTTTAATAACAGGTTTTTTAGTAACAACAACGTCTTTTTCTTTTTCCTCTTGTGCTTTTTCTTTAACAACCTCTGTTACTACTTGCGCTGTTGGTTGTGGTTCTGGAGTACTTGTAGATGCCGCCAATGCATTAGCCACCAATTGGTCCATATAAGCAACCACAGACTCTGCTATTGCCGTTCCCATCTCTAATTGTCCGGATCTAGAGTTTAAATAAGCACCTTCATTTTTATTAGTTAAAAAACCAGTTTCTATTAAAACACTTGGCATAAACGTTTGGTGTAAAACTATAAAACCAGCTTGCTTTACCTTACGGTCTGTACGCTTTAATTTATTAGAAAATTTATCTTGTAGTAATTTTGCCAAAGCAATACTTTGGTCTAAAAACTCTTCTTGCATAATGGTTAAACCGATTACAGACTCAGGTGAATCTATATTATACTCAGAGTATTTAGCCTGGTAATTATCTTCTAAATAAATAACAGAGTTCTCTTTTTTAGCAATTTCAAAATTTTGCTTATTGGCGTGTAATCCTAAAACAAAAGTACCCGCACCGTGTGCATCTGATGTGTGAGAATCACAATGTACAGAAACAAATAAATCTGCATTAGCCTTATTGGCTATTTCCCCACGCTCAAATAAATCTACAAAGGTGTCGTCCTTTCTGGTGTAAATTACTTTTATGTTTGGATTTTGAGATAATAATTGGCCCGCTTTTAAAACAATATTTAAGGCAATATTTTTTTCTAAATAACCATTACCCAAATTTCCTGGATCATGACCACCGTGACCGGCATCTAAAACAACCACAAATTTATCTTGTGCTGTAATAGAATTAAAATTAATGCTTAATGATGAAAGTAAAAAAGTAAGCAGCAATAGTCTAACTGATGAAAAGCTGTTAAATTTTAATATATAATTATTAAATGTTTTATTCATTTAGGTTAAATTTATTCTAATGCGTATTTTAAAATAAAAAATATGCGTAAGTTTGATGCCCGAAACGACGAGCCAAATCAATACAAAAATAGGATTTATAGCCTTGCAATCAAATAAACATCGTTTACTTTTTTCTTTACTCCTGTTTTTAGGGGTTTTAAGCCTATCTGCACAGGAAGATAAGGTAATACCACTAACTATAAAGAAACAAAAAGATACAATAGTAGCTCCATTAATTCCTGCCGATATACTAGGTAACACCGCAAAAAAAGATAGCGTAATACAAGATTCTACTGTAAAAAAAGAACCTTTACTAGCAGACATTGTAAAAAGAAAAGCTGAAGGTTATATGCGTTATGACCGTAAAGAAGGTAAAATATATTTGTATGACAAAGCAGAATTATATTACCAGGACACAGAACTAAAAGCAGGGATTATAATTATGGACCTTGCTAAAAATGAAGTTTATGCTGGCCGTATAAAAGACTCTACAGGTGTATACACACAGTTACCAGACTTTAAACAAGGTAACCAAGTTGTAAAACCAGACTCTATAAGGTTTAATTTTGACACACAAAAAGCTCTTATTTGGAACTCTAGAACGGAACAGCAAGCTGGTTTAGGTAGTATTGGTAGTGATGCTATGAAGGTGTACGCCGAAAAAACAAAAAAGGAGAACGACTCTGTTTATTTTATGAGCCGAGCAAAGGTTACAACATCTAACGACACTATAAACCCAGATTATTATATACTTGTACGCAAAGGTAAATTTGTACCTGGCAAAAAAATGATTGCAGGTTATAGTAATATGTTTATTGCAGATGTACCTACTCCTATTGCGTTACCTTTTGCATATTTTCCTATGACAACTGGTAATACTGCAGGCTTAATTTTTCCAACTTTTGGTAGTGATCCAGACAGAGGGTATTTTTTACAAAACGGTGGTTATTATTTTCCTATTAGTGATTATGTAGATTTAACATTACAGGGAGACTTTTACACCAATGGTAGTTATGGTTTTAGAGGGCAATCCGTCTATACCAAACGTTATAAATATAAAGGAAACATAAATATAAGGTTTGAAAACCAAATAAATAGCCAAAAAGGTTTTGAAGACTATAGTAGATCTACAAATTACAACATACAAATATCGCACACGCAAGATCCTAAAAACAACCCCAACTCTAGGCTTTCAGCCAATGTAAACCTTGGTAGTAGTGATTACTACAGAAGTTCTTTAAACCAATATAATGTACCCAATACACAAAACAATAACTTATCATCTTCTGTATCCTACTCCAAAACGTTTCCGGCGTACCCGTCTGTAAACCTTAGTTTAACGGCTACTCATAACCAAAACACCAATACAGACGTTATTAACTTAACGCTACCTACAATGCAAGCAAGTATGGAGCGTATTTTTCCGTTTGCAAAAAGAGATGGCTTAAAAAAAGGCATTATACAAAACATTAATTTTCAGTATGATGTTAATGCACAAAACCAAATAACAACAGTAGATTCACTTTTCTTTAAATCTGAAATGTTTGATGATGCAAGAGTTGGAGCAAGACATAGAATACCCGTTAGTACAAATTTTAAAATTTTTAAACAGTTAAGTGTTAGTCTTGGTGGATCTTATGAAGATATTTGGACGCTAGAAACCTACAACAAGTCTTATGATGCAACCACAGAAGAAGTAGTGTCTGAAAAAATAAATGGCTTTGACCGCTACAACAAATACAGCTTTAGCGCAAGTTTAGGAACAACAGTATACGGTACTTGGACTTTTGATGAAAGTAAGAACATACAAGCTATAAGACATACTATGCGTCCATCTATAGGGTATAGTTATTCTCCTTCTTTTGAAGAAACCTATGATGAATATATGAATGCCGATGGAGAATACATACAGTACAGTAGGTTTGAAGGAACTTTAAATGGTGCGCCCGGATTAACACAAAGTAGTGCCCTTAGTTTTTCTTTACAAAACACATTAGAGGCTAAGGTAAAGGATAAAGACTCTACTGCTACAGAGCCTAAAAAAATATCTTTATTAAGCAGTTTTAACATCTCTACAAATTATAATTTTCAGGCAGATTCATTACGTTTAAGCCCGTTTAGAATAAATGGTGGTACTACTATTTTAAATAAAAAAATGTCCATTAATTTCTCTGCAAATTTAGATCCTTATGCAATAGATAATAAAGGCACCAGAATTAACACTCTTAACGTTAATAATGGAGGTAGTTTATTTAGACTTACAACAGCAAGAGCTAACATAGGATACTCTTTAAACAGTAAAATGTTTAGCAAGGATAAAGACAAGGAAGAAGAGGATGAAGATAACGGAGACAATTATGTTGCGGCTAGTGGTGGTAGAACAGATGACTTATTTGGTACAGCAGATAATTTTAACGGAAGACCAGGAAACTTAAATGGTGATGAAGATGAAGAGGTAAAAGAAAACCCTTTATACAAAAATACTATACCTTGGGACGTTAGGCTTGCTTACGCAGTAAGTTATAGCAATCCTAATAGACAAGATGAAATTAGCAATCATTCATTAATGTTTTCTGGAAATGTTGATTTAACTCCTAGATGGAAAGTAGGTGTATCATCTGGTTACGATTTTAAAAACCAAGGTTTTTCATTAACGCAATTGCGTTTTGAAAGAGATTTAAAGAGTTTTAGGCTTAATTTTAACTGGACACCATTTGGAACTTATGAAAGATGGTATTTCTTTATAGGAATTAAGAGTAGTATTCTTAAAGACCTTAAATGGGAACAAAGAAGCCAGAGATAAAACAACATTTATTTCTAAAATATTCTTCTTCTTTTTAAACTAATTAAAAACACTTAATTAAGATGAAAAAAATTATTACAACAACTAATGCACCTGCCCCGATAGGACCATACAACCAAGCAGTTTTAACAGGGAATACATTATACATATCTGGCCAAATACCTATTGACCCAAAAACAGGAAATTTAATAGAAGGTGACATTAAAGCAGAAACTAAACAAAGTATGGAAAACTTAAAAGCCATACTTACAGAAGCTGGAATGACCTTTGAGAACGTTGTAAAGTCTTGCATATTTGTTAATGATATGCATCAATTTTCAGAAATTAATGAGGTATACGGATCTTACTTTAATACAGACACTGCACCCGCAAGAGAAACTGTAGAAGTGGCTAATTTACCTAAGTTTGTAAACGTAGAAATTTCTATGATTGCAGTAAAGTAACAATACTATTAAACCATATAAAAAAAGCGCAATCCATTACAGATTGCGCTTTTTACTTATGTGTTGCTTTTACACTCTTTATTACAAGTTACTTTTATGAAAATCTACCAACCCTTCAATTGGTCGTCTTCTAATAACTCCTAAAATAAGGTCGTTTCTTTCTATAACTTTAGCCAACTCATCTCTTAAAAAATAAGATATACTACCTACAAAATTTACAGGTACTTTGGTAGCCAAATCAAACTGCATAACATTATTATTAATAAACTGCTGTAGGCCTTTATTAATAACTCCTTTACAATAAGGGTGTTCTTTGTTTTCTATTATAAACTTTGCAAAAGTTGCCAAGTAGGTGTTAGGATTTGGTTGTTTGTATAAATTTTCTTTGATAAGGTCTGCTTCCAAATCATATTCAGCAGCAAATTTATCTGCCAAATCTTTAGGGATTTTATGAAAATAGTAGTCCCTAAGCAACTTTCTCCCAAAGAAATTACCACTACCATCATCCATTAAAATATACCCTAAAGAGGTTACTTTTTGATGTACTTTTTCCCCATCATAATAACTACAGTTAGAGCCCGTACCTAAAATACAAACAATACCTGGATCTCCTAACTTAGTAGTAGCGTGTATTGCTGCATAAGTATCTTCTTTTACTTGTGCCTCTGCATTAGGGAAAAAGGATTTAAAAATATCTTTTAAAAACAAACGCATACGCTCCGTACCGCAGCCAGCACCATAAAAAAATAGTTTAGTTACTTTTTGTTTGTTTTTAGATAATTCAAAATTATTTGCCAGTCTGTCTTCTATAACTTCTCTGGTTAAAACTTCTGGACTTAAACCTAATGTTTGCGTCACAAATAACTGGTCACCTTTATCATCTAAGGCTATCCAATCAGACTTTGTAGCACCGCTATCTACAATTAAAATCATACGTTATTACTTAAAATTAATGTATCCTGAAAATAAGTTACTACCTACCAATTCTCAGGATACTATATCACAATTATAAAATGGATTTATAAGCTAGCTACGTGCTGAGCTAAATCTACTAATTTATTAGAATAACCAGCTTCGTTATCATACCAAGAAATAATTTTAAAGAAAGTTGGGCTCAATTCTATTCCTGCACCAGCATCAAAAACACTAGTTTGTGCTTCTCCTACAAAATCTTGAGAAACCACATCTTCTTCAGTATATCCTAAAACACCTGCTAATTCTCCTTCAGAGGCAGCTTTAAATACTTTTTTTATTTCTTCGTAAGAAGTCTCTTTTTTAACTCTTACAGTTAAATCTACTACAGAAACATCTGGAGTAGGAACTCTAAAAGCCATACCAGTTAATTTTCCATTTAATTCTGGAATAACCTTACCAACTGCTTTTGCTGCACCTGTAGATGAAGGAATTATATTTGCCATTGCAGATCTACCTAATCTGTAATTTTTTCTAGACGGAGAGTCTACAACAAATTGAGTAGAAGTACTTGCATGTATAGTAGTCATTAAAGCCTCTTCTATACCAAAATTATCATTTAAAACTTTGGCCACAGGAGCTAAACAGTTTGTTGTACAAGATGCATTAGATACAATTAAATCTGATGCTTTTGCTTCTTTATGGTTTACACCCATTACAAACATTGGTGCATCTGCAGAAGGTGCAGAAATAACCACTTTTTTAGCACCACCATCAATATGCAATTGTGCTTTTTCTAAAGTTGTAAAAATACCAGTACACTCAGCTACAATTTCTGCTCCAGCTGCATCCCATTTAATATCTTTAGGATCGCGTTCTGCAGTAATACGCACAACTTTTCCGTTTACTACTAAATTACCATCATTTACTTCAACAGTACCATCAAACTTTCCGTGAACAGAATCATACTTTAAAAGGTATGCTAAATGTTCTACATCTAATAAATCATTAATTGCAACAACATCTACGTCACCTCTTTTTATTGTTGTTCTGAAAACCAACCTACCTATTCTTCCAAATCCGTTGATTCCTATTTTTAAATTTGACATTTTCTTGCTTTTTGTTATTAATTATGTTGACATTATGTCTGAAACTCTAATGAGTTCTTTATCTATTTTTGTGTGCCCTTTAATTGCTTGGTCTATTGGCGTAAGTATTAGTTTGTTATCTTGTATACCAACCATTAAGTTGCTTTTTCCTTCTAACAATGCTTCTACAGCCCTAACACCCATTCTACTTGCCAATACACGGTCAAAACAAGAAGGTGTTCCTCCACGTTGCATATGACCTAGTACAGATACACGCACATCGTATATTGGTAAATTTTCTTCTACGTATTCTTTAAGTTCAAAAACATTTTTGCCAGTTTTATCTCCTTCTGCTACTATAACAATACTAGAAGATTTACCAGATTTTTTACTTCGTTTTAAAGACTCTAACAAACGCTCTAAACCAAGATTTTCTTCTGGAATTAATATTTCTTCTGCTCCTGCTCCAACACCTGCATTTAGTGCAATATGGCCAACGTCTCTACCCATAACCTCTACAAAGAAAAGCCTGTTATGAGAACTAGCCGTATCTCTAATTTTATCTATAGCGTCTACAACTGTGTTTAAAGCCGTATCAAAACCTAAAGTATAGGTTGTACCAAAAATATCGTTATCTATAGTACCAGGAATACCAATTACAGGAAAGTTGTATTCTTTATTAAATATCATTGCTCCGGTAAAGCTACCATCACCACCAATTACAACAAAAGCATCTATATTGTTAGCCACAAGATTGTCATAAGCTTGCTTACGACCTTCTGCTGTTCTAAAAGAATCTGAACGTGCAGACTTTAATATAGTACCTCCTTTATTAATAATATTATTTACACTACGGGCATCCATTGGTTTAAAGTCTCCTTCAACCATACCTTCATACCCTCTATAAATACCTACACATTCTACTTTTAAATAAGCACAAGTACGTACTACAGATCTAATTGCCGCGTTCATTCCAGGAGAATCTCCACCGGAAGTAAATACTGCTATTTTTTTAATTTTTGATGCCATTTATTAATTTATTGTAGTAAAGCTAGGAAACTTATTTTAATAAATTAGTGCTAATAACCCTAAATTTTGACACAGGTAAAACTTCAAACGTTTTCGTTAATAAGTTTTATCAAAAGCTCTTAAAAATGTGTGATTTTAAACCGAAAAAAAGGATAAAAATGAAGAAAAAAAATATTTCCCTAGGTAGAATTTAAGTATCTGTAATTTTAGTTTTGAGGTTTTTTTGAGTTTTCTTCTACTTTTGGCTCCTCTTCTTTACGTGCTTTATTAGGAAAAATTTTAGTCATTAATTCCTTAAACGTATCAAAATCTACCTGGTAACTTAAACCTACACCTTGGGTATACCCTTGACGCTCTGCTAAAAATTGTTGAATTTCGTTTTCTCTATTAAATACTTTAGCACTTAATGTACCTTTGTCATTTAATATAATTTGCACTTCCATATCACCAGCAACTACAGATTCTCCTACACCACCTACTGGAACACCAAACTTACCATTAAATAGTATTTTTTCTCCAAGTTTTGTAGATACCGTAACACCTACTCTATTTTCTGTTTGTATAGCGTTTGGATTTAGGTTTCCTTGCTCATAAACAATACCTAGGTCTAGATTTTCTCCGTTGCTTTTAAAAACAGAATTTAGTAATCCAGATGCTGTTTGCGTTAAATTACCGCTTAATGCAGTTGCATTTAAACCACTTTCTTCATTTACAAACGTACCTTGCATTAGTAAGTAAAATGCATTGTTTTGTTCAAAATTATGATCTAACAATCTATATTCTAATTCAGATTTTACAATAGAACTGGTACTTGGAAACTCTATATTAAAGTCTACTTCTGGTTTTTCTAACTCCCCTTGTAAACTTACCACAACATCTACAGGTATACGATTTGTATAGTCAGAATTATCTAATAAAGGAGCAGGATTAGCGTCTAAAGAGTAAATAGCACGCATATTAACCTCTGCGTTTAATGGCGAGCCATCCCAAATAATTGTACCACCTGGCTCCACAGTAAATTTACGGTTTATAATACCTCCATATTTGTAATTATATTCACCAGTAGCAACAGCAAATTCGCCATACATATTAAACTTATCATTGGTATTAATTTCCATTAGTATGGTACCACCACCAGTACCTTTTAAAGAACTTTTTGTGCTTGGATCTATTACTATTTCTACTTCGGCTTCTGGTGTAACATCCAAGTCAAACATCAATTCTAAACCTTCATAATTCTGCAACTCTCTTCTTTTGTCTTCTTCGGTTTGCTTGGTAACAAAATTTATAAAACTATAATCGCCTACTGTTGCAACATCACTAAGTGGTATTTTTAATGATGTACCTTTAGCTGTAGCTCCAATAACATCTATATTTAAGGCCTTGGTAGAACCGTAAATTCTTCCTGTACCATTTAAATAGCCTGTACCGTAATACAAACTCTCCTCAGAAAAATCTGTGTTTAAAATTAAAAAACGGTTGTTATTTGTATTTACATTTAGGTCTAAATCCCAAGCAGAAAAATCTTTGTGACTAATTGTACCATCTAATATTGCTGTAGTATTTTTAGCTACATCAGTTAGCTGTATGTTTTCAAAATCAAAAGTTTGTTTGTATAAATTAACTACAGAGTTGTTTGCAAATCCATAATCTACATTTAAATAATCTATTCCTAAACCTGCCTTATTTAGCAGTAATTTACCTGTAATATCCGGGTTACTTAAACGCTCTGTTATTTTAGCTTTTCCGTTAATAACGCCTCTTATATTGGAAAGTATACCTTCTCCTAAATTAGAAAAAGGCTCCATTAAAAAATCATTAAACTCTACATCTAAATCTGCCGTAGGATTACTGTTTTCGTTAGTAATTTTACCTGCAACAACTAACCTATCTTCTCCTTTATTGCGCAAATGTGTTTCTACATCAAAAGAGGTTAAGTCATCATTACCTACAATTTCTACACCCAAGTTACCTAATCTAATGTCGTTAACTGTAAAGTCTGTCATTGTTAAATTACTAGAAGGCAAATATTTACCTTCTTCTTGGTAAATATTTAAGGACCCATTTACCTCTCCTTTAAGTTCTAAGTTTTCTAATGCCGGTGTAATTTTATGTAATGACACATCACTAAACTCCAACAACAAATCTTTGTAAGTAGAGTCTATAACTTTACCACTTAAACGTATTTGTTCATTAGCTTCATTATTAAAAACAATTTCTCTAATATCTATACTATCTAAAGTTCTATTTACTACAACTTTATTTTTTTTATCTCTATTTTTATTTACAATCCACTCGTTACCTTTAAGTACTATAGAAGAACGCTTAAGCCCTATAACAGACCTGTTATTTTTATTAAAGGTGTGGTAAAAGTTTAAATAATATGTATCATCATAACCACGCCCACCAGCAAATTCTGTTCTAAAAAACAGCGTATCATTTAACTTCGTATTAATAAGTTTAAAATTATTAACATCATAAAAACTGGTTGTGGCATCATTTACAGAAATAAACGTATTAAAAAGCGGATTTTTATTATCTATTTTTACGTTAATACTATCAAGCTTATTGCCATAAGCCTCTATCTGTGGAGATTTAAAGGTGAGTTTAAAATCGCCTTCATCTGCTACAACTTTACCCCTAATAAATGTGTTAGACCCAAACTTTACTTTTGGAAAAAATACATCTACTATTTTATTGTAAATATTAAACTTAAAATCTACTTTTTGTCCTGATGAAATTTTAAAAGGTCTATAATTAGTATATATGCTCCCAATAGAATTTTGTATTAACTTATCTAACTCGTTTACCTTAAAATTACCTTCTAAATAACCAGTAATAATATCTGGAGAGTTAATAGTTATTTTACGTAGAGAATCTGTCTCAAAATTAGAAGTAACCTCAAAATCCTCAAAGTAATAGGTATCATTTTTATTTTGATAACTGGTTTCTCTAAATTTTATAGCACCAACAATATTATCTAATGTATTACCGGTAATATCCATATTAATATTGCCCTTAAATACAGATACACTATCATTTATAAAGTTTAACGCCTTAAAGTTTGCATAATCTACAGAGGCTATAAAATCAAACGTATTGTTATCTGATGAAAAATCTGCTAAACCTTTAAAATTTAGCTTTAAGTTAGGATCATTACTAAGCAAAGCACCGTCAAAAAACTGCTCTTTTAACGTACCAGATACCACTTTTATATTTTTGTAGACGTAGTTATTAAACTTAATGCTATAAACTTCACCAGTTATTTCTGTGTTCATAGTTTCTGCTACAAACCCATTACCATCTACATTGATATCTACAGTTGCCTTACCTAATGATTTATTTTCTAAAAACTTACCCAAATCAAAATCTATAAGCGATATAAATCCGTGGTAATTAGAATTATCTATATTGTTAATATTAGTTAACTCTACATCTGCATAACTACTACCAATAGCTGTGTTAACATTTACTTTAGCATTAACCAAAGTCTCTGTAATAGCCGTTGTTCCTCTAACCGTGAACTGTCCAAATTTAGAAAAGGACGAAGGCAAAACATTGCCTAATATATTTGGTAATAAAGAGCGTAACTCATAATAACTTGTGGTTACACTTTTCATATCTGCGTTTATAACATACGGTTTGCTTAAGGTAAATAAGTTTTTAAAGTTAAAATCTCCTCTAACACCAGTGTTTTCAGAAAAAAGCATTAATCTTTTTGTTGTAAGGTCATTTAAAACACCGCTAACATTGGCAGACAAGCTAACCTTTTTACCACTACCAAACTCATTGTATAGTATATTAATATCATCTAATGCTACCTCAGAGTCTGCAAAATTGGCATCTATTTGTACTTTATTTATAAAATCTGCAAAGTCTTTACGGTCATAATTAAAGACTAAATTACCTTTTAAATCAGATTCTTTTGTTTTTATCTGCAACGCATCAAACCTCATTTGTGTTCTAGAGTATTTAAATGCTGTGGTTAAGTTTTCTACCTTTGGCCCTCTTCTGCTAGTAAAAGTTAATGTGTTTATTTGTGTAGATACGTCTGGCCCTAAAATTAAAAAATCTGTTGCGCCAATATTTAAATTTTTAAAATCTAATTGTTGTGGTTTTTCTAAGTTTTCATCAATTAACTGAAACCTACTATTACCAATATTTACATTACCTGAAACCATTTTAAAAGGCTTTGCTCCTTCTGCTCTAGGTTTTTTATCATCTAACTTATCTATAAATACCTCTAAATTAGAACTGCTTTCTCCTTTGTATGTTTTTAATTTTAAATGAAGGTTGTCTACATTTATATCTCCAAACTCTAACTGTCCTTTAACTAAATTTTTAATATCTAAGATAGATGTTGTAAGGTCTCCTACATAAAAAAGAGTGTCATTTTTTTCATCTTCTGCATAAATACCCTTTGCAGATGTGTTCCAAGTAATAAAGTTAACTTTTAGCTTATCTATCTTTAAATTTGTTCCAAAGTCTTTATTTATAGTATTTGTAGCGTAATTAGCCAGGCGTGTTTGTACAGATGACAATGAAAAAACAAAAGTCGCTAACAAACAAAGCAGTAATAAAACTAGCAATATTCTTAGTAGTATTTTAAATAGTTTTTTGATAGCTCTTTATGTTTTACCTTTGTTACTTCAATATTTATTCCAAAAATACGTGGAAAAAAACAATATCTATATACTTGCAATAGAATCTTCATGTGATGACACATCTGCAGCCGTTTTACAAAATAGTAAAATGCTTAGTAATGTTGTTGCTACACAAAAGATTCATGAAGAATACGGTGGTGTTGTTCCCGAGTTAGCCTCTAGAGCACACCAACAAAACATTGTACCTGTGGTGCACCAAGCACTAGCCAAGGCAAATATCAACAAAAAAGATTTATCTGCAATAGCTTTTACAAGAGGACCCGGTTTAATGGGATCTTTGCTAGTTGGTACTTCTTTTGCCAAATCTTTATCTTTAGGGTTAAACATACCTTTAATAGAGGTTAACCATATGCAAGCCCATATACTAGCCCATTTTATTGATAATGAAACAGGTAAAAAACCAAAGTTTCCTTTTATTGGAATGACTATAAGTGGCGGACACACACAAATTGTACTGGTTAAAAGCTATTTTGATATGGAAATCTTGGGTCAAACCTTAGATGATGCTGTTGGTGAAGCCTTTGATAAAAGTGCAAAAATTTTAGGTTTACCATACCCTGGCGGACCTTTAATAGATAAGTATGCACAATTGGGTAACCCAAAAGCATTTCCGTTTCCTAAATCTAAAGTTGGTGGTTTAGACTTTAGTTTTAGTGGATTTAAAACAAGTGTACTTTATTTTATACAAAGAGAAACACAAAAAAACCCCAATTTTATAACTGAAAATTTAAACGACATTTGTGCATCTATACAATACACCATAATAAATGTATTGCTAAGCAAGCTTAAAAAAGCGGTTGCACAAACAGGTGTAAAACAAATTGCTATAGGTGGTGGCGTATCTGCAAATTCTGGCATTAGAAAAATATTGCAAGAAGCAGAACAAAAACACGGTTGGAAAACATTTATTCCGCCTTTTCAATTTTGTACAGATAATGCTGCTATGATTGGTATAGTTGGTTATTTAAAATACAAAGAAGAATTATTTACAACACAAGAAATTACCGCAAAAGCACGTTACGTAATTAACGAATAACAAACAGTAACCAAATTAATATATTTTATGCAATTATTTTATAACAGCACTTTAGACAACAGTATTTCTCAATTTGTTTTTCCTCCAGAAGAAAGCAAGCATATTGTAAAGGTGTTACGTAAGGTAGAAGGAGATGAATTGTACATAACCAATGGTAATGGCTATTTATTTACAGCTAAAATTATGGTTGCTGATGTAAAAAAATGTAAAGCGCAAATTACATCTAAAGAAAAAAAACACAGACCTATGCACTGGTTGCACGTAGCTGTTGCACCAACAAAAATGAACGATAGGTTTGAGTGGTTTTTAGAAAAAGCTACAGAAATTGGTGTAGACGAAATTACACCTATAATTTGCGACCATTCTGAACGTAAAGTACTAAAACTAGAGCGTATGGAAAAAGTATTGCAATCTGCTATGAAACAGTCCTTACAAACATACTTACCTAAATTAAACACTCCTATACCTTACACTAAGTTTGTACAAAAAGAACATAAAGATTTATTGTTTATAGCACATTGCGAAGAAGAAGAAAAAGTAGAGCTTAAAAGAAGGGTAGCTGCAGACAAAGACGTAACTATTTTAATTGGTCCTGAAGGCGATTTTTCTTCTAACGAAATTAAACAAGCTTATGAAAATGGGTTTATTCCTGTATCTTTAGGTAAAAATAGGTTACGTACAGAAACCGCTGCTATAGTAGCCTGTGCTACAGTTGCTATGATTAATAACGGATAGTATTTTAAACATTTTTAAATCACCATTTACTTGTATGAAAAAAATTGCTCTTTTATACTTTCTTTTATTAAGTACTGTAACAAATAATGTACAGGCTCAGGAAATAGCAATTTTAAAATATAATGGCGGCGGAGATTGGTATGCAAACCCAACTGCGTTACCTAACTTAATACAGTTTTGCAATAAGGAAATAGACACAAAAATAAAACCAAAACCAGCAACTGTAGAAGTTAGCAACATAGGTATTTTTCAATATCCTTTTTTACATATGACAGGACACGGAAACGTTGTTTTTTCTAATGAAGAAGCAGAAAACTTAAAAACCTACTTACTATCTGGTGGTTTTTTACATATTGATGATAATTACGGTATGGAACCGTATATAAGAAAAGAATTAGCTAAATTATTCCCAAATAAAAAACTTGAAGAATTAGGAGTTAACCACCCAATTTTTAATCAGAAATTTAAATTTAAAGACGGTTTACCTAAAATACACGAGCACAACGGAAAAAGACCACAGGCCTTTGGCATAACTCACAATAATAGACTTATATTGCTACTTACATTAGAAAGCGATTTAGGTGACGGTTGGGAAGACCCAGAAGTACATAATGATAGCCCTGATGTTAGACTTAAAGCCTTGCAAATGGGTGCAAATATTATAAAATATGTTTTTAACAACTAAACAGTAAATGAAAGCAAAAACAATAGCAGATGGCATATTACGTGCACTTGGCATTATAGTAGGTATTGTACTATTATGCTTTTTTTTATATAAAATTAGTTCTGTTTTAGTCTATATTTCTATTGCTGCTGTTGCCTCTTTAATTGGTAGGCCTATTGTTTTATTTTTGCGAGATAAATTAAAGTTTAATAACACATTAGCCGTAATTATTACAATGCTTTTTTTAATAGGCATAGTTGGTGGTATAATAGCACTTTTTATACCTCTTATAATACAACAAGGTCACAACTTAGCTTTACTAGACATTAACCAGCTACAAGGAAATATAGAAAACCTATATACTGAAGTGGTAAATTATTTTGGAGTAAGCACAACAGAATTAGAAGAAAACGTAAAATCCTCTAACTTTTTAACCAATGTAGACTTTGCCTTTATTCCAGACTTTTTAAACTCTCTTGTAGGTGTACTTGGTAGCTTAAGTATAGGGCTGTTCTCTGTGTTATTTATTACTTTTTTCTTTTTAAAAGACCGTAAATTATTTAGTGACGGACTTTTAATGCTAACGCCACAAAACAAAGAAGGACGATTTAAAAAATCTATGGACACTATTAGCAGTCTACTATCAAGATATTTTGTTGGACTTGTTTTTCAGATACTAATATTGTTTGTTATTTATACCATTGTTTTGCTAATTGTAGGTATAGAAAATGCTATTGTAATTGCTTTTTTATGCGCTTTATTAAACTTAATACCTTATGTAGGGCCAATAATTGGTGGTGCTTTAATGGTTACACTAACAATGTCCAGCAATTTAGGAGAAAGTTTTAGTGACGTTATTTTACCAAAAACAGGTTATGTAATGATAGGTTTTATTGTAGGCCAACTGGTAGATAACTTTTTTTCACAACCTTTTATCTTTTCAAACAGTGTAAAATCTCATCCATTAGAAATATTTTTAGTTATAATTATTGGCGGATTACTTTTTGGTATTACGGGTATGATTATTGCTGTTCCTGGATACACTGCTATTAAAGTAATTTTAAAAGAGTTTTTTGCAGACAATAAAATTGTAAAATCTATGACTAAAAATTTATAATCTTAAGTTTGAACACTGCTATTTTACATACCCAAGCTCAGGATTTTATTGCTCATAATTTAGATACAGATATTATGTCTGTTTTACTAAAAAAAAACACTATTGCTAATGTTACTAATAAAGAATTAGCAGCACAAATTGAAGCTAAAAATAAATGCAAAGATAAATTACCTACGTGGTTTAAAACGCCTGGTATTTACTATCCAAACAAGCTAAACATAGAACAAACCTCATCAGAAAAAACTGCTAAATACAAAGCCAGTATAGTTCACGGAAACACTTTAATAGACCTTACAGGAGGACTAGGTGTAGACTGTTTCTTTTTTGCCAAAAAAATTACAACAGTTTACCATTGCGAAATTTCTGAAAACGTATCTAAAATAGCTACACACAACTTTAATACACTAGGTGTAAACAACATTAACACCTTTACAGATAATGGCATTGAACACTTAAAAAGTTCAGATATATTTTACGACTGGATTTATATAGACCCATCTAGAAGAAATGAAGCCAAAGGAAAAGTATTTTTTTTAGAAGATTGCTTACCAAATGTACCACAACATTTAGATTTAATTTTTAGCAAAGCTAATAATATACTAATAAAAACATCTCCGCTTTTAGATTTTTCAGTTGGTATAAAGTCATTAAAAAATGTAAAAGAAATACATGTTGTAGCCCTTAATAATGATGTAAAAGAATTGCTCTGGATTTTAGAAAAAGAATATGCAGGAGATATACACATTAAAACAATAAACCTAACTAAAACTGAAGATGCACTTTTTTCTTTTAACTATACAGATGAAAAAGAAATTGTATTAAACTATAGTAAACCTCAACAGTACATTTACGAGCCAAATTCGGCTATTTTAAAAGCAGGAGCTTTTAAAGCTGTTGCTGCACATTACAAATTACATAAATTACATGAACATACACATTTATACACTTCTAACACCTTACTAAATTTTGCAGGCAGATGTTTTAAGGTTGAAAAGCAAATAGCTTTTAACAAAAAGGAAATTCAGCGTTTACAACTAACAAAAGCAAATATTACAACACGTAATTTTCCTGAAAGTGTAGCTAATATTCGTAAAAAGTTTAAAATTAAAGATGGTGGCAACACTTACCTATTTTTTACAACAGACTGCAATAACTCTAAAATTGTATTGCTCTGTAGTAAAATACAATAATATTACTCACCACAGTCCCACTTAAAATTTGCTACTTTTGCATTAGACATTGCAGACAAATTGTAATGCCACCACTCTGTACGTATAGACCAAAATCCGTGCTTTTCCATAGTTTCTTTTAGCAACTTTCTGTTTGCTAAAATTTCTTTAGGTAAATTGGTATTATCATGATATGCTTTTTTACCAAAAAAATCAAAATCTGTTCCCATATCTACTTCTACACCATCTAATGTCTCTAGGGTAATATCTACAGCACCACCTTTGTTATGTATAGACCCTTTTTTAGGGTTTGCTACATATTGCGGGTTTGGTACAATCTTCCACATTTTATATTGCACAGAATTTGGTCTGTAACAATCAAAAAACTTAATACGGTATCCAAGCTTTATAAAATCTGAATTAGCTGCTAAAAGTGCCTTAGCTGTTTTAACGCGAGTATAACACTCAGGACAATCATACACCTTAGCTTTTAAAAAATTATTTGTTGTTGCGTAACGTAAATCATAAGCAAAATCTCCACTATAATCTGCCAAACGTACAAAAGTGGTATCTGCCAAACCAGATAAAGTTTTGTATTTAATCTCTTGCTTAACTGGTGGTACTACAACAGTATCTTTTTTAATAGCGACTGTATCTTTTTCTAATACATTAGTTGCCATTTTGGTTTTATTTTTTTTGCATGCAAAAACAAAACAAATTAGAGAAGCTGCAAGTATGTGTTTAATTTTCATTGTTATTTTTTTTCAAAAACATCTATAGCAAAATTGCCTTTAGATTATAACTCTAAAGGCAATTTAACATTCTTAATTTAAAAGTGAATGATTTATGTAATTAAATTCATATCATCATCCCACTCTGCCATTACATTTCTCTTGCTTTGTTCTACAAACTTAGGCATCCATTCTTTTGGGTAAGATTTTCCGTGCTTATCCAGTACATCTTGTGGCACACCATCCCAAACATTTGGTGTATTTCCCTTATAACCTAGATCTTCTATACCTTCTTTAGATGTATAATAACCTGTAACAGTTAAATTACGCATTAATGAAAAAAAGTTTTGCTCATAAGTTGGCTCTTCTTTATCTGGATAAGCAATAGCATCTAAAATAACTTTTTGCTGCTCTGGTGTAGCTTTTTTAAACTCTACTCCATAATCTTTATTACTTGTATGGTCTAACCACATTAAACCTCCCTTAAGCTGTGTTTGGTATGCAGGTATATCTTTAGCCATAAACTCTATAAAATCTGGAACACCAATATCTGTGGCGCTACCATATTTTTCATTTGCTGGTAAAATTAAAGCACATAATACACCTAAGGTTTCCATTTGGTGTTCATTAAAAAATTGTTCTGCATTTAATTTTGCTATTTGCTCTTTTTCTTCTGGTGTACGTCCAAAATACTTTTCATCTACAACTGCTTCTTCTGTACTAGTTGTATCACTATCTACACCTGGTTTACAACCGTTTAAAGCTAAACCACCGGCTACACCGCCAAGAATAATAGATTTTATACTTTTTCTTCTATCCATAACTTAGATATTTTGCTGTTTAAACTGTTCTACAATATAATCTGACGTTCTCCAAGCCAATGCTAAAATTGTCCAGGTTGGATTTTTATCTGCCTGAGAAACAAACGGACCAGCATCTACAATAAAAACGTTGTCTACATCATGCATTTGTTCATACTTATTTACTACAGACGTTTTTGGATTATCTCCCATACGTGTTGTACCAACCTCATGAATAATTTCACCAGGTTTGTTAAGTCCATAATCTTGCTCTGCAGTTGGTGTATCTCCTAACACTTTACCACCCATATTATGAATTATTTCTTCAAACGTTTCTTGCATATGCTTTGCTTGTTTACGCTCATAATCTGTCCACTCATAATTAAAACGTAATACTGGTATACCATATTCATCTACAGTGGTTGGGTCTATTTCACAGTAATTAGTTTCTTGGGCAATAGACTCTCCTCTACCACCAAAACCTAAGGTAGCACCGTAATACTTTTTTACATCTGCACGCAAGCTGTTGCCATAGCCCCCAACTTTTTCTCCAAAGTATTCATTAAAACCATTAGGGTTAAAACCAAAACCGTAGTTTGGCATACCCATACCTCCCCAAACCTCTATATGGTAACCTCTAGGGAAATCTAATTTTTTATTGTCTAACCACCAAGGAGAATATACATGCATACCACCTACACCGTCTTCGTTATACATTTTACGGTCCATTAATGCCGGTATAAAACCACCTCTACTAGAACCCGTAGAATCATGTAGGTACTTACCAATTAAACCGCTACTATTACCTAAACCTGCTGGGTGTTGTTTACTTTTAGAATTTAAAAGGATACGCGCAGAGCTACAAGCAGAAGCTGCCATAACAACAACCTTACCTTTAAGTCTGTACTCTTTACGGTCTTCTTTATTTATATATAAAACACCTGTAGCTTTACCTTCGTCATTAGTAGTTACTTCTCTAACCATAGAGTTTACAAACAAATCTATTTGTCCGCCATTATTCTGTGCCGGAAAAATTAAGCAACTCCCAGATGAAAAATCTGCATAGTATTGGCATGATCTAGCACACTGCCCGCAATAGACACATACACCACGGTCTTTATTCACTTTTTTAGTAACCATAGACATACGAGCAGGTATTACAGGAACACCAGATTTTTTTGCTCCATCCATGTAATACAATTCATGTAATCTAGGTTTTGGTGCTGGCAAGAAAAACCCGTCTGGCTCATTTACCAAACCTTCTTTAGATCCAAAAACACCAATTAGTTTATCTACTTTATCATAATATGGCTTAACATCATCATAACCAATTGGCCAATTTTCTCCTAAACCATCTACATCTTTATGTTTAAAATCTCTTTCACTAAAACGTAAAGAAATACGTCCCCAGTGGTTGGTTCTACCACCAAGCATTCTAGATCTAAACCAAGCAAATTTAGATCCATTTTTTTGCGTATACGGCTCTCCTTCTATGTTCCATCCACCCAAAGCCATATCAAACTCTCCAAAATCTCTAACGGTATTAGCTCCTCTACGCGGAGACTCATAAGGCCATTTAAATTGGGTTTGTTGTTTTGGGTCTTTGGGATCAAAAAAAGGACCTGCTTCTACTACAGCAACTTTTAGTCCGGCTTCAGACAAAACTTTAGTTGCCATACCTCCACCAGCACCAGAACCAACTATGATAACATCGTACATAGTTGAAGATTCTATTATCTGCATATTATTTTAGTTTAAGTTAATTTGGTTGTTTACAACATTTAGAGCTTCTGTTTATACTCTTATATTGTTTTTTTGTTTGGTATTTTTTAAATAACAGAAGTCACTAATTTAGAATTTTTAATCATAAAAAAATTAAAAAATATGTTAATACAATTAATTAAGAATGATTTTATAGTTAAAAAATAAGAACTATCTACTTGTAATTTAAGCTCGTAAAAACACTATTACAGCAGTAAAAATATCTTTAAAATTACAGGCATACTGCAGTAAACAGATAAACATTTTACCATTTATTTAACAGTATAGCAATAAGGGTTATGCATTTTACCTACGTCTATTACTAAAACTCACAAAAAACTAACAAAATTTTAAAATGAAAAAAATTACAACATTACTCTGTTTATTTCTATGCTTAGGTGTTTATGCCCAGCAACTAGATTTAAACCAGCCGTTACCTGTGAACACCAAATTTAAGAAAGGTGTTTTACCAAATGGTATGACTTATTACATTTACAGTACAGATGTTACCAAAGGCGTAGCCAGTTACTACATTATACAAAATGTGGGCTCTATACTAGAAAACGATAACCAACAAGGTTTAGCTCACTTTTTAGAACATATGGCCTTTAACGGTACAAAAAACTTTGAAGAAAAAGGTATTTTAAACACATTACAAAAACACGGAGCTGTTTTTGGCAGAGATATTAATGCATACACAAGTTTTGATGAGACTGTATATAATATGGACAATATACCTACTAAAGATGGGCTAATAGATACTTGTTTATTGGTATTACATGATTGGTCTAACTACCTATTACTTACAGATGAGGAGATTGATGCAGAACGTGGTGTTATTAAAGAAGAATGGAGAACACGCCAAAATGGTAGAATGAGAATTTTGCAACAATCTTTACCTGTTGTGTTTAACAACTCTAAATACAGCAAAAGGTTGCCTATTGGCTTAATGAATATTGTAGAGAATTTTGAGTACAAAGCCTTAAGAGATTTTTACCATGATTGGTACCGTACAGATTTACAAGCTATTGCAATTGTTGGTGATATTAACGTAGATGAAATTGAACAAAAAATAAAAGATAAATTTTCTAAAATACCAGCTGTTAAAAACCCTAAAGAACGCTTTTATGTAGAAATACCTGGAAATAAAGAAATGCTTTATAACATTGCTATGGATGAAGAAGTATCTACAGCAAATATTAGTTTTAGCATTAATCACTCTAAAAAAATTAAAGAGCAAACTATTGGGGACCTTAAAACATCTCTTTTAAGAAATATAGCAACATCTATGGTGTCTACTAGACTTGGTGAGATACAACAACAACCAGATGCTCCTTTTTTAGCCGCAAGAGTTAGGTTTACAGAAAAAGCAAAACTTAATAATGATTTATCTATTGATATTACCCCAAAGCCAGGTAAACAACAAGAAGCTTTTAAAACAGTAATGAATGAGGTTAACAGAGCTTTAAAATTTGGATTTACAGATGGTGAAATAGATCGTATAAAAAAACAATACGCAAACTATTATGAAAATGCTATTAGTAAGGAAGAAGATACACCTCACGGCCAATTAATAAAGTCTATACAAGCCAATTACTTATCTAAACAAACTATTACTCCTATTGCAGAAGAATATAAAATTGTACAAGCAATATTTTCATCTGTCACTAAAGAAGATTTTAATAATACCCTTAAAGCTCTTTACTCTAAAGAAAACAGAACATTAAGTGTTACTGGTGTTAAAGGAAAAAACAACCTTACAAAAGAAGAAGGACTTGTTATTATCAATGCATCTGAAAATAACAGTGAGTTAACTGCTTATACAGATAAATTTAGTGGCAAAACATTAATATCTGATGTAAATATTACAGTAGGCAGTGTTGTATCTGAAGAAGAAAACAAAGAAACAGGAGCTACAATTTTTACACTAAGTAATGGTGTTAAAGTGTATTACAAATTTGCAGACAAAAATAAAAACGATGTTAAACTAGTAGCTACAAGCTATGGTGGTACTTCTTTATTAGCTACAGAAGATTTACCTTCTGCTAATATTATGGGTAACATAGTACAAATGTCTGGCTTGGGAGATTTTTCTGCCACAGAGTTACCAAAAGTATTGGCTGGTAAAACTGCAAACACAAGTATTAACTTATCAGATTTAACAGAAAGTATTAGTGGCTCATCTACAACTAAAGATGTAGAAACTATGCTACAAATGGTTTATTTACGTTTTGAAAAACCAAGGTTTGATGAAGATGCTTATAAGGTATTACAAGGTAACATTACCAACTATTTGGCTCGTAAAAGCAAAGACATAAATTCTAAAATGCAAGACAGTGTTACTGTTACGTTGTACGGTAACAACAATCCTAAAGTTCGTCTTATGGATAAAGCATATATGGAAGATGTTACTTTTAATAAAATGAAAGCTGTTTACCTAGACAGGTTTAAGAATGCTGCTGATTTTACATTTTTTGTTGTTGGTGATGTTAAAAAAGATGCATTAAAACCATTGCTAGCAAAATATATTGCAAGTATTTCAGCCAATACTAGTAAAGAAAATTACAAAGTAGACCCTATAGTTTGGACAAGCAATGCTATAGACAAAGATATCTTCTTAAAAATGGAAGATGAAAAAGGATCTGTTAGAGTTGGCTACAAAAACGAGATGAAATACAGCTTAAAGAATGCTATTTTAGCAAGTGCTTTAGGAGATATTTTACAATTAAGGGTTACAGAAACTGTTAGAGAAGCAGAAGGTGGCGCTTACTCTCCAAGAGCTGGTGCAAGCTTTTCTAAAAGACCAATATCTGAAGGAAGTATTTCTGTTGGTTTTGATTGTAACCCAGATAAAGTAGACGATTTATTAAAAATTGTTCACGTAGAAATTAAAAAAATAGCTAACGGAAAAATAAATCAGACAGATTTAGACAAAACTTTAACCAACTTTATTAAAGAACGTAAAGAGTCTAAAGACTACAATAGTTATGATATGAGCTTGCTTCAAAATTATGTTTTAGAAGGATATAATATGAACAATCCTAAGAATTTTGAAAACATTATAAGCGCTATTACTACTAAAGACATTCAAAAATTTACAAAAACATTATTAAAAGGCGCAAAAACTTACGAAATTGCGTTCAAACCTAAACAACAATAACTTATGAAAAAATCAATTTATGCGTTTGGTTTAGCTGTAATTAGCTTAGCCTCTTGTAAAACAGAATCTACTCCTGTAGACTATGCTGTAGTTACAGGAAAAATTAAAAATGCAAGCAGTAAAGAGCTAATTATTGCTAGTTTTAGCAATAGAAAAGCTATAGATACAGTTACTATTGCTGCAGATGGTACTTTTACAGATACTATTGCAAATCCAAAAGGGCATTATGCAGTTATTAATGATAAAAACAGAACCGATATTTACTTAGAGGAAGGTTTTAATATTGCACTTAATGCAGATGCTACAGATTTTAACAAAAGTATTGTTATAACTGGCAATGGTTCTACAGAAAACAGCTTTTTTAAAGCAAAAAAAGAAAAAGAAGCTACTTTTAAAAGTGACACCAATCCATATACTTTAGATGAGGCAGCTTTTAAGGAAGAAATGACTTCTCAAAAAAAGGCATTAAACTCTTTAGTAGATAATACAGAAGGTTTAACAGAAGCATTTAAAACAACTCAAAAGAACGATAATAATTACAGTTACCTAGTAAATTTATCTAACTATGAAAGATACCACCAACACTATGCTAAAAAACCAGAGTTTAAAGTTTCTGACAACTTTTTAGCAGAGCTAGACGCTATAGACATTACTAATGACAAAGATTTTAGCAACTCTAGTGCTTATAAATCTTTGGTAACTGCCCACTACAGTAAAATTGCAACTAAAAAGGCAGAAAAAGACAGTATTTCTTTTGACTTAGCTATGCTTAAAACTGTTGCTCCAATAGAATCTGATGCTATTAGAAATGGCTTATTAAAAGATGCTATTTTTGGTATTACTATTACAGATAAGTTAGACGAGTACTATAACACCTTTATCTCTGCATCTACAGATGAAGAGATAAACAAGACAGTTAAAGATTATTATACTAAATTAAAAGCAGTAGAAAAAGGCAATCCTTCTCCTAAGTTTGTTGGTTATGAAAATCACGCTGGTGGTAAAACTTCTTTAGAAGATTTAAAAGGTAAATATGTGTATATAGATGTTTGGGCTACTTGGTGCGGACCTTGTTTGGCAGAAATACCTGCTTTAAAAGAAACAGAAGAAGCATATCATAACAAAAACATAGAGTTTGTTAGCATCTCTGTAGATAGACCAGATGCCTATAATAAATGGAAACAAATGGTTATTGATAAAGAATTAGGCGGCATACAATTAATTGCTGATAATAATTTTGAATCTGATTTTATACAAGACTATGTTATACAAGGTATTCCTAAATTTATATTATTAGATACAGAAGGTAATATTGTAAATGCAAATGCTCCTAGACCATCTGACCCTAAGTTAAAAGAAGTTTTAAATAGCCTGTTATAATACAGTAAACTATACAATTTAAAATATAAAAATCATCTTGGTAATTTATCAAGATGATTTTTTTTATTCAATATTTTTATTTTTTTATCACCCAAACCACTTATAATCTACTCATATATTAAGAAAGCGTAAACTTAACTTTAAAATATTAACCAATTTTAACAACATTAAAGTAAGGGTTCTTTGTTATTTTTACGTCTTATATTATATATCCATAAATATTATATTTTGAATAAACGTACTTTTTATTTCCTACTAGTTATTTTTACTACTGCTTTTAGCAGTACAGTAAAAGCACAGATCTTAGACCCAGTAAGTTGGTCTACATCTGTAGAAAAAATTTCTGATACAGAATACGATTTAGTCATGAAAGCAACTATAGATGCTTCATGGCATTTATATTCTCAGCATTTAGAAGAAGGCGGACCAGTTGCTACTGAATTTACTTTTGTTGAAAGTGAGGACTATACATTAGTAGACTCACCATCTGAAGAAGAAGGACATTCTGCTCCAGAACCTGCTTTTGATAATATGATGGTTAAATATTTTGAAAACTCCGCAACATTTAAACAACGTATAAAACTTGTAAACAAAGAGTTATCTGTAGTTAAAGGAGAAGTAAACTATATGGTTTGTAATGACTCGCAATGCTTACCTCCTACTTACAAAGACATCGTATTTAATATAAAAGCAGAAAAAGCCCCTGCAACAACAGAAGCTAAAAAAAACGAAGCTAATACTAGCAAAGAATCTAAAGAAAAAGAAGGTTCTGAAAAAGGGTTATTCTCTATCTTCTTTATTGCATTTTTATCTGGTTTTGCTGCCTTACTAACGCCTTGTGTGTTTCCTATGATACCTATGACGGTTAGTTTCTTTACAAAACAAAGTAAAACTAAAGCTAAAGGTGTACGAAATGCAATAATATATGGTATATCTATTATTGTAATATACCTATTATTAGGTATTATAGTCAGTGCTGTGTTTGGTGCAGATGCTCTAAACGCATTATCTACCAATGTATGGTTTAACTTAATCTTTTTTGTACTATTATTAATTTTTGCTGCATCCTTCTTAGGTGCTTTTGAAATTATGCTACCAAATTCTTGGGCTAATAAAGTAGACAAACAAGCAGACCGTGGTGGTTTGGTTGGTATATTTTTTATGGCATTAGCTTTAGCTATAGTATCTTTCTCTTGTACAGGACCAATTGTTGGCACCTTATTAGTGCAAGCTGCTTCTGGCGGTAGCCAAATAGGCCCAATTGTAGGTATGTTTGGTTTCTCTTTAGCAATTGCTCTTCCATTTGCTTTATTTGCAGCATTCCCAGGTTGGTTAAATTCTTTACCTAAATCTGGCGGATGGTTAAACTCTGTAAAAGTTGTTTTAGGATTCTTAGAACTTGCTTTAGCATTTAAATTCTTATCTAACGCAGATATGGTTTTACAAATGCACTTACTAGAACGCGAAGTATTTATAGCAATATGGATTGCTGTTTTTGGAGCATTAACACTATACTTATTTGGTAAATTACAACTACCTCATGATTCGCCGTTAAAACATATTTCTGTAGGCAGATTAAGTTTAGGTCTAGTAACATTAGCATTAACAGTATATATGATTCCTGGTTTATGGGGAGCTCCATTAAACTTAATTAGTGCTTTTCCTCCGCCACAGCATTATAGTGAGTCTCCTTATGGTGTTGGTAATATGCAAACTGGTGGTGGTACAGCTACTCATACTCAAGAAGTACCAGAAGGTGCACATTTAATGGCACCACATAACATACTTGCTTTTAACGACTATGAAAAAGGGTTAGCTTACGCTAAAAAAGTAAACAAACCTGTTATGATAGATTTTACAGGTCACGCTTGTGTTAACTGTAGAAAAATGGAACAAAACGTTTGGGTAAAAGACAATGTTTTAAATGTGTTAAAGAATGATGTTGTTTTAATTTCTTTATATGTTGATGAAAAAATTAAGTTTGAAGGAGAAGCTCCTGACTCTAAATTACGTCCAGGTAAAAAGCTCCGCTATACAGGGCAACAATGGAGTGAGTTACAACAAATACGTTATGGCACTAATGCACAGCCATACTATGTGCTTATTGGCCATGATGAAGAAAACTTAAACGAACCCGTTGCTTACACACCAGATGTAACCGAGTATCACAATTGGTTAAAAGAAGGTGTATCTAACTTTAAAAATAAATAATATGGTATGCAATTTGTATACTAACTAACAACTTAAAAAATTTACAATGAAAAAATATTTTTTAGCAATTGTTGTATTAGCAATAAGTATTAGCTCATACGGACAAATATTAGAACCAGTTACTTGGAAAACATCAGTAAAAAAAATATCTGCTACAGAGTATGATTTAGTTGCTACAGCCACTATAGATGATGGCTGGCACTTATACTCACAAGTAGTACCTGAAGGCGGACCAATAGCTACTGCTTTCATTTTTGAAACAGGAGATAACTATACAACAATTGGTAAAACTAAAGAAGGTAAGGGACATACAGTAGACGACCCTGTATTTAATATGAAAATTACCTATTTTGAAAAAAAAGCTAGTTTTACACAACGTATAAAATTAACTAAACCAGGTAAAACTTCTGTTGTAGCTGAAGTAGAGTTTATGGTTTGTGACGACTCTAGATGCTTGCCTCCTACTTACGTAGATTTGGATTTTACAATACAATAAAAAGAACACACAAATTAGCCTAAAAGAGAGTTACCTAATAGTAGCTCTTTTTTTATGCATAAAAATTAAATTAGTTAGGTAAAACACTAACCATCATTTGGTATGGACTTAATTTTTATTAAATTTGCCTTTATACTAATTTTTATAGCATTTTAATTTATGGGAAGAGCGTTTGAGTTTAGAAAGGCACGTAAAATGAAGCGTTGGTCTGCAATGTCTAAAGCATTTACTCGTATAGGTAAAGACATAGTAATGGCTGTTAAAGAAGGAGGTCCAGATCCTGACTCTAATGCGCGTTTAAGAGCTGTTATTCAAAACGCAAAGTCCGTAAATATGCCTAAAGATAACGTGGAGCGCGCTATTAAAAGAGCTTCGGACAAAAGTTTAGGAGACTTTAAAGAGGTGCTTTTTGAAGGTTATGCACCTCACGGTATTGCAATTTTAGTAGAAACTGCTACGGACAATAACACCAGAACAGTAGCCAATGTACGTAGCTACTTTAATAAATGTAATGGTAGCTTAG
Source organism: Cellulophaga omnivescoria (assembly GCF_001999725.1). Taxonomy (GTDB): domain Bacteria; phylum Bacteroidota; class Bacteroidia; order Flavobacteriales; family Flavobacteriaceae; genus Cellulophaga; species Cellulophaga omnivescoria. The sequence continues at coordinate 384 of NZ_MDDP01000012.1, read as the reverse complement.
GAACATCTGGTTCTGTAGAGTTTATGTTTGACCATACTTGTAATTTTAGAATTCCTGCAGAAGGCATAGACCCAGAAGAATTAGAACTAGAATTAATAGATTTTGGAGCAGAAGAAGTGTTTGTAGATGATGATGGTATTTTAATTTATGCTCCTTTTGAAAGCTTTGGTGCATTACAAAAAGAATTAGAATCTAGAGGTATTGAAATTTTATCATCTGGTTTTGAACGTATACCACAAGTTACAAAGGAACTAGAAAATGAAGAGCACGTTGCCGAGGTAGAAAAATTATTAGAAAAATTAGAAGAAGATGATGACGTACAAAACGTTTATCATTCTATGAAAGAATAGTTTTTTATTACAATAAATATAAATAAAGCCCTTA
>NZ_MDDP01000011.1 GCF_001999725.1 Cellulophaga omnivescoria | reverse complement strand
ACACAATGGGTGGTGTATGGGTAGATTACAATTTAATGACTACTGTAGACGGTTTATACTGTATTGGTGAGGCTAACTTCTCTGATCACGGTGCAAACAGGCTTGGCGCTTCTGCTTTAATGCAAGGTTTAGCAGATGGTTATTTTGTGTTGCCTTCCACAATTGTTGATTATTTATCTCACGAGATTAGAACAGGTAAAATACCTACTAACACACCAGCGTTTGATGCTGCTGAAAAAGAGGTTAAAGATAAACTTGATTTCTTTGTAAATAACAATGTTAAGCATTCTGTAGATTATTACTACTAGCCATTAGGTAACATAATGTGAGAGAAATGCGTTATGTCTCGTAACGAAGAAGGTTTAAAAGAAGCAATGCCAAAGATTAAAGAAGTACGCGAAGATATTTAAAAAAAAGAAAAGACAGGAACATATAAAAAAATAATATTTTAAAAAAATTCCCTTTAAAAGGGAATTTTTTTTGCCTAATAATTAAAATATTAGACCATAATTATATTCTGTTATAAAAAATTATATACTATTACACCCAATAAAATATACTATTTACCTATAGCAACCGTTTTCTCTTTTGTATGTTGGCACGACTATTGAAAACATACCTACAATATAAAATTAGACCGTATGAAAAAAATTCTACTATTAACCGCAGTATCAATTTTTTTAGCCTCCTGCAGCGGAGTTAAAAAGACTCAAGAAGCAATTAATACAGGTAACTACTTATCTGTAATACAAACTTCTATTAAAAATTTAGCTTCTAATAAAACTAAAAAAAGCAACCAACCATATATCTCATTATTAGAAGATGCATTTAAAAAAAATACAGAAAGAGAATTAAGTAATATTGCCTTTTTAAAGAAAGACGGCAACGCTGCTAACTACGAAAATATTTTTAATGCCTACACACGACTTAAAAATATACAAGAACAAATTAAACCATTACTACCATTAAAGATAGTAGATGAAAACAGAAATGCAGATTTTACTATTGTTAATTATAATGATAAAATATTGTCTTCAAAAAAACAGTTAGCAGACTATTTATATAGTAACGCTAGTAATTTACTTGCTAACGCAGTCAGTAAAGATGATTACAGAAGAGCATATGATGATTTTAATTATCTAAACGAGTTGAGTCCTAATTATGAAGATAGTAGATTAAAAATTGAAGAAGCACACAACAAAGGAATAGATTATGTTAGAGTAAAGCTTATAAATAGTACAGATAAAATTATTCCGGTACGTTTAGAAGATGATTTACTAAATTTTAACACCTATGGTTTAAATGATTTATGGACAGAGTACCACGCTCAACCAATGAGTACTGTTAAGTATGATTATGAAATGGAAGTAGACTTTAGAGAAATAAATATTTCACCAGAACAGATTAGAGAAAAAGAACTTGTAAAAGAGTCTCAAATTAAAGATGGTTACAAATATGTACTAGATGAAGATGGTGAGGTTGTTGTAGATGAAGATGGCAACAAAGTAAAAACAGATAAGTTTAAAACGGTAAGGTGTAATTTTTACCAATTTACACAATCTAAGTCTGCGCAGGTTACAGGTGTTGTTAGCTTTATAGATTTAAATACAAAACAACAAGTAAACACATACCCTCTAACTAGTCAGTTTATTTTTGAACACAACTACGCAAATTATAGAGGTGATAAAAGAGCTTTAACAAGTGATTTAATTTCTATGTTAAGTTTAAAATCTGTGGAGTTCCCTACCAACGAGCAAATGGTTTATGATGCTGGTGAAAGTTTAAAGGCCAATTTAAAAAACATTATTATAAGACATAAGTTCTAAATAATAAGTAATTATAAAAACGCCCTTGCAAATGCAAGGGCGTTTTTATTTATGAATATTTTTCTAAATCTAATTCTGTTATTGCTCCATGAGATGCGTTTGCTACTGTAACCCCATTTTTTATAACCAACAACTGCGGTGATTCGTGTATTACCTGAAACTTATAACCTACTTCATTAGAAACCTCTCTGTATTGTAACAAATCTAAATAGTATAAATCTGCTTCTTCAGCCGCAAAATTATAAGTGTTTTTAAACATTTTTATAACCATACGGCTAATACCACAACTAGTAGAATGTTTAAAGATAATCTGAGTTTTTGTTTTAGATTTTTCTTCAATTTCTGGTAATTGAGTAACAGCAGTTAAAGGTATCCAAGGCAATTCTTTTTCCTCTTTTTTATTTTCTTCCTTACCACCAAATAAACCTGTAAATATTCCCATTATAAATATTAATTTTATAGTTAAGTCGATCTAAAAACACAACCTTACAACTGACTAAATGTCTTGTAAAACCCCGTAAAAACAGTCATTTTGTCTGCATTACTGTTTTGGTAAGGTAATTGTCTTTAACTCCGTAAAAATACTAATACTATAAAATATACAACATATATGAACATTAATAATTTCACAATAAAGTCTCAAGAGTCCTTACAGCAAGCACAATTGCTAGCTCAGGAACTTGGCAATCAACAAATAGAAAACGAACATTTATTTAAAGCATTAATTAAGGTAGATGAAAATGTAATGCCTTTTATATTAAAAAAGCTAAATGTAAATGTTGCGTTATTAAAACAAATTGTAGACAAAGAATTGCAAAGTTTACCAAAAGTAACTGGCGCAGATATAATGATGTCTCGTGAAGCAGGTAAAACAGTTAACGAAGCTATAATAGTAGCTAAAAAAATGAATGATGAATACGTGTCTACAGAACATTTGTTATTGGCTATTTTTAAATCTAAAAGTAAAATTTCTCAGATCTTAAAAGATCAAGGGGTAACAGAAAAAGATTTAAACGCAGCTATAGCAGAGTTAAGAAACGGTAACAATGTTACATCACAAAGTGCAGAAGAAAATTACAATTCACTTGAAAAATATGCTAAAAATTTAAACAGATTAGCAGATGAAGGTAAACTAGACCCTGTAATTGGGAGAGATGAAGAAATACGAAGAGTTTTGCAAATTTTATCTCGTAGAACAAAAAACAATCCAATGTTAGTTGGTGAGCCTGGAGTAGGTAAAACAGCAATTGCAGAAGGTATTGCTCACCGTATTATTCAAGGAGATATTCCTGAAAACTTAAAAGGTAAAATTATATACTCATTAGATATGGGTGCCTTAATTGCTGGTGCAAAATATAAAGGTGAATTTGAAGAACGTTTAAAGTCGGTTATTAAAGAAGTAACCTCTGCAGATGGCGAAATTGTATTGTTTATTGATGAAATACATACACTAGTTGGTGCTGGTGGCGGAGATGGTGCTATGGATGCAGCAAACATACTTAAACCTGCATTAGCGCGTGGAGAATTGCGTGCTATAGGTGCTACAACTTTAGACGAGTATCAAAAATATTTTGAAAAAGACAAAGCTCTAGAGCGTAGGTTTCAAAAAGTAATTGTAGATGAGCCTAGTACAGAAAGTTCTATATCAATTTTAAGAGGAATTAAAGAAAAATACGAAGCTCACCATAAAGTGCGCATAAAGGATGAAGCTGTTATTGGTGCCGTAGAATTATCGCAACGCTATATAACAAACAGGTTTTTACCAGACAAAGCCATTGATTTAATGGATGAAGCTGCTGCTAAATTACGAATGGAAATTAACTCTAAACCAGAAGAATTAGATGTTCTTGACCGTAAAATAATGCAGTTAGAAATTGAAATTGAAGCTATAAAAAGAGAAAATGACAAGGATAAGCTAAAAATTTTAAATGTAGATCTTGCTAATATAAAGGAAGAACGCAATGAAATTTTTGCAAAATGGGATAGCGAAAAAACTGTTGTAGATAATATACAACAAGCAAAACAAGATATAGAAAATTATAAGTTAGAAGCAGAACGTGCAGAACGTAATGGTGATTATGGTAAAGTTGCAGAAATTAGATACGGTAAAATTAAAGAAGCCCAAGAAGCATTAGAAAAACTACAAAATACACTTGCAGAGCAACAAAGTAATGGTACGTTAATACAAGAAGAAGTTACTTATGAAGATATTGCAGATGTTGTTGCTAAATGGACAGGTATACCTGTAACAAAAATGTTGCAAAGTGAAAGAGAAAAACTATTAGACCTAGAGTCTGTGTTACACAAGCGTGTAGTAGGGCAAGAAGAAGCTATAGAGGCTGTTGCTAATGCAATTAGGAGAAGTAGATCTGGTTTACAAGATGCTAAACGCCCTATAGGCTCATTTTTATTTTTAGGTACAACAGGTGTAGGTAAAACCGAGCTTGCTAAAACTCTTGCATCTTATTTATTTGATGATGAAAATGCACTAACCAGAATAGATATGAGTGAGTACCAAGAAAGACACTCTGTAAGCAGATTAGTTGGTGCGCCTCCGGGATATGTTGGTTATGATGAGGGCGGACAATTAACAGAAGCTGTAAGACGTAGACCTTATTCGGTTATTTTATTAGATGAAATTGAAAAAGCACATCCAGATACTTTTAATATTCTATTACAGGTGTTAGATGAAGGTAGATTAACAGATAATAAAGGACGTGTGGCAGATTTTAAAAATACCATTATTATAATGACCAGTAATATGGGTAGCGCTATAATACAAGAAAGTTTTAACACGCATAAAGACACTACAATAGCTACTGAAGCAGCTAAAACAGATGTATTAGGCTTACTAAAAGCAAGTATTAGACCAGAGTTTTTAAACAGAATAGATGATATTGTAATGTTTACACCATTATCTAAGGAAGACATCACTAAAATTGTACGTTTGCAATTAAACGCGCTAAAAAAGCTAGTAGCAGAGCAAAACATAACTATAGACGCTACTGATGAAGCAGTAAGCTTTTTAGCACTAAAAGGATATGACCCACAATACGGGGCAAGACCAGTAAAACGTATCATACAAAAAGAGGTGCTAAATAATTTATCTAAAGAAATATTATCAGGTAATATTACAACAGATAGTATTGTTTTAATAGATAGTTTTGATGATAAATTGGTATTTAGGAACAATAATTAATATAATTTAATAATAAAAGCAAAAAAGCTTCCTTTATGGAAGCTTTTTTTATGGTTCTATTTTATAGATTTTATATATTCGTAGAAACAACAATTAGCATATGTCCACCAAGGCAGAAAAAACCAAAGAATTTATCATTAAAACTTCTGCTCCAATATTTAGCAAACAAGGCTATATTGGCACCAGTATGAGTGATATTACTAATGCAACAGGCCTAACAAAAGGTGCTTTATACGGTAATTTTAAAAATAAAGAAGAAATTGCTTTAGCGGCCTTTAATTACAACACCACAAAACTCTTAAATAAAATAGATGAACGCCTAAATATAGAAGGAACATCTTTAGACAAAATATACAACCTTACTAGTTTTTATAGACAATATGCTGTTTTTACATTAGATATGGGAGGTTGCCCAATAATAAATGTTGGTGTAGACGCAGAATACAACAACAAAACACTTTCTAGTGCCGCTAAAGAAATTGTACGCACTATAGAAGGTAAAATTGCTGCCGTTTTAGAAACGGGTGTTAATAATAACGAATTAAAGTTACCTGTAACTCCATTACAATTTGCTAAGCAACTGTATACAATGCTACAAGGTTCTGTTGCAATGGCAACAATAACACAAGACCGCAAATACCTATTAAACACTGTAAATTACATTAACCATTTAATAGAAAAAGAGGTTAAGTTATAATTACGTTTAACTACGCATTTAAGTAAAAAAATAAAGGTATTGCTAATACATTAATGTATACTTTTTTTGCTAAAAATAAGTTATACTATATACAACCACATTAAAATAAAATAGTACACAAATGAAATTTTTAAAACCTACTCTTTTAGTGTTACTTTTTACCGTAACATTTGCGTGTAAAAATGATAAAAATAATGCAACAGATGAAGACTTAAACAATACAGTGTCTACATTTTATTTTATTAGGCACGCAGAAAAAGACAGATCTAACTCAGAGAATCAAGATCCAGAACTATCTCAGGAAGGTTTAGGAAGGTCTATTTTTTGGGCAAAGGTTTTTGAGCCTGTTGCATTAGATGCTATTTATTCTACAGAGTACAAAAGAACACAAATGACAGCTGCACCAACATCTGTGCAACAAAATATTTCTGTAACTAATTATGATCCAACAACAATAGAGCCTCAGCAATTTGTAACCGATAATTATGGCAAAAAAGTTTTAATTGTAGGCCATAGTAATACAGTTCCTAAATTTGTAAATGCCATTATTGGCGAAGAAAAATTTAATCAAATAGATGATTATGACAACAGCGGCTTGTTTATAGTAACCATAATAGGCACACAAGCCACTGCTGTAAAACTTAACCTAGATATTAGTAGACAATAATACTTTCTAATTCAATTTTAGATAATAGTTCTAACTCATTATTTTGGAACATTTTATCTATCTCTAAAATATTCATAGATTCAGATTTAGGTTTGTAGTTTTCATAATCTACAAACCTAATTCCGTTTACATAACGTTCATTATAAGCTACTCTAAAACGCATACCGCCATCATTAACAAAAAACTTATACGCTAAATAATCTGGTTTTGCTGTTTCTTTATTAAACCAATACAAGTAAGTATCCTCAAAATCTTCACCACCATTTTCCTCACTAAAAGTAACTTTAATTTTATAGTACTGCTTATTATTAATTGTAACTTCTCCTAAATATTCTTTATTAACAGCAGCGTCATTTAAACCATATGGCAAAAGGGCAAAATAAAAAACTGAATTAATAGCATTGTCATATTTACGAGCAGTAGAATCTGCAACAGTAACAATACTATCATTAACCAATCGTGTAAACTTATCAGCTTTTATATCTGTAACAATTGTAGAATCTTGCTTAAAAATACGCTTCATAATACGCTTGCCATTCTTTTGTAATAAAACATATTTTTTTTCTCTAAAATCAAAAGATAAATTTTTAGTTTTATACAAACTATCACCAGAAATTAATATTGCATTATCTACAATACTTTGTGCTGTAACTATTTTCTTTTTTTCATTCTTACAGGCTGCAAACGCAATTAGTAATAAGAAGAACATACTTTTTTTAATCATAAAATAAAATCTTTAGTGTATTAGTTGTAATGCTTATAAATTATTTACAAAGTTGGTTTAAAATATTCTATTTTTGCAGTCTATGATGCAGAAAAAAATCAATATTAAAAATAAAAGAGCTAGGTTTGAGTATGAGCTATTAGACACTTATACAGCTGGCTTAGTTTTGTCTGGTACAGAAATAAAATCTATTAGAGAAGGTAAAGCTGCTATTACAGAAAGTTTTTGTGAATTTAATGACAGAGGCGAACTTTTTATAATTAATATGCAGGTTGATGAGTACTCACACGGTTCTCACTATAACCACCAACCAAAAGCATCTCGTAAATTATTGCTTAACAGAGGAGAACTTAAAAAGCTAGAAAAAGAAGTTAAAAATACAGGTTTAACTATTGTGCCATTAAATTTATTTTTAAATGATAGAGGTTTGGCTAAAATTAATATTGCATTAGCCAAAGGTAAAAAACTGCACGATAAAAGAGACTCTATTAAAGACAGAGATAACAAAAGAGACTTAGACAGAATTAAAAAGAGTTTTAATAACTAGTTTTTATTTTCTAAAAGCGGTACAAATTTAAAAGATCCAAATTCTTGTTTCTCAAACTCTAGCTCAGATTTACGTACAAACAAGGTCATTATTTGGTCTTCTACCCCAACAGGTATCACTAACCTACCTCCTATTTTAAGTTGTGCTAATAATGGCTTAGGAACTATTGGTGCACCGGCCGTTACTATAATACCGTCAAAAGGAGCTTCTTCTGGATATCCTTTGTACCCATCTCCTAATATTGCCTTTTTAGGCCTAATACCCATTTTAGGAAAAAACAACTTATTTTTTTTAAATAACTGAGATTGTCTTTCAATTGTATAAACTCTAGCTCCTAATTGCAATAAAACTGCAGTTTGGTATCCGCTCCCAGTACCTATCTCTAAAATAACATCGTTAGGCTTTACCTCTAATAATTGCGATTGAAAAGCAACTGTGTAGGGCTGAGAAATAGTTTGTTCTGCACCTATAGGAAAAGCTTTATCTTGGTATGCATGGTCTTCAAAACTACTATCCAAAAACAAGTGTCTTGGAACCTTTTTAATAGCTTCAATAACTTTGGTATCTTCAATACCTTTTTCTATTAAAATGTTAGCCAAAAGATTACGCTTACCACGATGTTTTAAGGTGTCTTTCAAAAGTAAATATGGGTTTGGTTTAGATTACAAATTTAAGAATAAAAACAAGATTTTAAGGCAAAAATAAGCCGTAGATATAAAATAAAAATAAGTCTAAATTAAACTTATAAACTTAGTAAGCTTAGAACAAACATTATATGTATTTTTGGCAATAATTAATAATAAAATACCTTATGAGCATTGAAAGAGAATTAAACAAAAGAAGCCAAAATAAATGTGAACTTTGCTCCAACCCTGAAAATTTAAACCCTTACCAAGTTTTACCTTCAAAAAATAACGATTTACAAGACACTATATTTGCTTGTAGCACCTGTATTACTCAGATAGAAGACCCAGAACAAACTGATCCAAATCACTGGAGGTGTTTAAATGACAGTATGTGGAGCGAACAAATACCTGTACAAATTATTGCATGGCGTATGCTAAGTAGACTCCGTAATGAAGGATGGCCACAAGACCTACTAGATATGATGTACTTAGATGATGATAATTTAGAATGGGCTAAAGCTACCGGAGAAGGTGAAGACCCAGAAGATAAAATTGTACACAGAGATAGTAATGGTGTTATTATTAATGCTGGTGATAGTGTAGTACTTATTAAAGATTTACCGGTAAAAGGGTCCAGTATGGTGGCAAAAAGAGGAACGGCTGTACGTAGAGTATCTTTAGATCATGAAAATGCAGAATATATAGAGGGCAAAGTAGACGGCCAACAAATTGTAATTATTACCAAATACGTTAAAAAAATATAATTTTAGCAATACAAAAAAGTAAAATTACTATGTTTCATTTTTTTAGTAAAAAATATTTTTTAGTTGATTATCTAGAAGGGTATACAGATATACACAATCATATATTACCTGGCATTGATGATGGTGCAAAAACACCAGAAGAATCATTAGAAATTTTAAGTGGTTTTAAAGATTTTGGTGTAACTAAGTTTATATGCACTCCGCATATTATGAGTGGTTATTATCCTAACACCAATAAAAGTATAACAACCTCTTTAGCTTCATTACATAAAGAACTAAAAACTAAAAACATAAACGACTTTACAATAGATATTGCTGCGGAGCATATGGTAGATCCTTATTTTGAAGAGCTAATAGACACAAAAGAATATATGCCCTTAAATAATGATTACATATTAATTGAAATGTCTTTTTTACAAGAGTCAATTAATTTAAAACAAGCTGTTCAGAAGTTAAATAAACTCCCACTATCCCCTATTTTAGCCCACCCAGAACGCTATGCATTTGTACACAATAACTTTAAAAAATATACCTACTACAAAGAACTAGGTACATTTTTTCAGCTTAATTTATTGTCATTGTGTAATTATTACGGTCCTGATGTTCATAAAGCTGCTTTAAAATTGTTAGAGAAAAAAATGTATCATTTTATAGGTTCAGATGTTCATAACACCAGACAGTTAAAGGTGCTAAAAGAAATAAAGTTACAACGTAAAACAATAGAATTACTTAAACCTGTAATAGAAAACACCCACTATAATTTTGAATAAAAAAAGTCCCAGTGAAAAACTGGGACTTTTTATTTTAATATTCTTGCTAGCATTATTTTTTAAACAAATGCCACCAACGTTTTTTATTTACTCCATAACCATAACCATACTTACCTCCATAGCCTAAATCTGCTTCTGGAACATCATTAACTATAAAGCTTAGATTATTAATTTTACCTTCTTCTTTTAAGTGAATAGGGTGCTGAATAACCTTATTTTCTGTAGAACCAGCTCTGGTAACGTACAATAACTGATCTGAATACTTACTTATTAATAATGTATCTGTAACAACTACCATAGGAGCAGTATCCACAATTACGTAATCATACGTTTCGGAAACTTCTTCTAATAGTATTCTCATTTTATCACTCATTAGTAATTCTGCAGGGTTAGGCGGAATTTTACCTGAGTAAATAATATCTAATCCTGTTTCACCATACACCGTTGGCTTTACAATATCCTTTATTTTAATATCTGAAGTTAAATACTCAGTTAAACCAGTATTTTTAGTACGCTTATTCCCTTTTTCTTCTGAAGCATCAAAAAATGTATACAATTTAGGGTTTCTAATATCTGCACCAACTAATAATACCTTTTTTTCTGTATTAGCAAATATAAGTGCCAAGTTAGATGCTAAAAATGTTTTTCCCTCTCCAGATACACTAGAGGTGACATAAATAATGTTGTTCTTTCTTCCATTATTTTTAGATTGAATAAGATAATCTATATTCGTTCGCAAAATCCTAAAGGATTCTGCCAAAACAGATCTATCATTTTTATTAACTAACGAAGCATTTTTACCCATACTTGGTATTTCTGCCAAAACAGGGGTAGAACCTACTAACTTTTCTAAATCTAATTTGTTATGAATTTTGTTATCCAATAAATCATTTGCATAAATTATAGAAAATGGAATGAGCATACCCATAATTAAAAATGCCAATAATATTACTGGTTTTTTAGGTGAAACCGGAAATTTTGTAGGGTTGTATGCGGCATCAATAATTTCACATTTAGGACTGGTAGAAGCTGCTTTTATTTGAGCTTCTTCTCTTTTACGAATCAAATATTGATACAACGCAGCCATATTGTCTTGATCCCTTGAAATTTCATTTAGAGCTCTAGAGTTTCCTGCTGTAGAATACAGTCGAGAATTGGATTTAGCTAGTTGCTTGCTTAAATTATTAGCTCTTACACTGTAATTACTTACTACACTTTTTAAATTAGAGACTATATTACTCTTCATGCTATTCATTTGCTGTGTAAGCTGAATAACATCTGGATGGGATTCCCCAGTACTTTCCAACAGCCTTTTACGTTGCATAGCTAATTGATTATAACTACCAACAGTACCTTGCACGGCATTATTATCTAAATTTGAAACAATTAAACCATAACCTGATTCATTAGAAATAGAATTTACCATCGATTCAGCAATATTTAACTGAACCGTTGTTGCTTGGAGTTCTTGCTCACTTTGCGCACTAATATTCATATTTAAATTTGACTGTGAAGCAATATCCGTTATTCCTCTACCCTCCATAAAGTTTTCGGCAGTGGAATCAATCTCTGTTAAACTAGAATATATTTTAGAAATTCTATTATTGATAAATTCTGAAGTTTTATCGGCTAAGTACTTTTGATTAGCAATTGCATTATCATTATACGTCATTATTAACGTATTCAAAATATCTCTACCTTTTTTAGGATTAGTACTATTAATACTTAAATTAAGTATACTAGATTTCTTTCCTATCTGATTTATGTTAACTTTCTTTTTATAGATTCCTGCAACATCTTCTATTGGTAATACCGTAACTCTATATCTTGAACCAATATAATTATTAACAATATCTTTTTTTGAAGAAATAACTACATCACCAATCTCTGTATTTATTGTAGAGTTAAACTCATATGTTTTTGATGGTTCATCTTCAGATTCAGTAAATCCAATTTTAGTTTCAGAAACAATTTTTATTAGAAAACTACCTTTTTGCTTATAAAGAACCGAGTCTAAACTTTTAAATTCTAATGAAAAAGGATAAGGTGATTGATATACTTCTGTATCTATTACGTTGCCTATGGTCTCTATTTTAATATTTAATCCTAACCTTTTTACAACTTGCATAAAGTTTGATCTAGAAACAATAGACTCAATTTCGTCTTCTACATTATTTTTACCTCCAGACAAAATATCTAAATCCTGAAAGGCACTCAATTCAGATGATTGCGTATTATCCTCTACTATTTTAATTTTTGCTGTAGCATTGTATTCTGGTATAGAGTATCTAATTTTAAAAAAAGCTAAAACTGCAGCTATTATAATAGCTAAAGCAAACCATTTCCAGTGTTTAAGATACGAATTAATAACTAACTTAAGATCTAATTTATTATCCGTATTCATTTTTAAGTTATTCTGCATTAAACTGTAATAATTTTAATTACGAGTTATTAATAAAACCGTTGATGTTATTAGGACTGACGCTATTGAAACAATAATTCCTGCTCTACTATCTTGATTAGATGAATTAATGGCTGACTTATTAGGTTCTACATAAACAACATCATTTTGGGTTAAATAGTAAGCAGGAGAATTAACTGCATTTTTTGAAGTTAAATCTATTCTAATATAATTACGAACTCCATTAAAATCGCGCATAACTAAAACATTATCTCTTCTACCTTTTATTTTTAAATCTCCTGCCAAACCAAGAGCTTCCATAATATTAATACGTTCACCATTAACTTTATATGTGCCAGGCCTGCTAACCTCTCCGTTAATTGTTACTTCAAAGTTTTTTAGTCTAATATTAATAATTGGATCTTTAATGTATACTTCTAATTTTTCTCTTAAATCATTACGTAATTCATTAGGAGACAAACCTGCAACTTTTATTCTTCCAAGAATCGGAAAATCAATCATCCCCTCTAAATCAACTAGATAATCTACCTGCTCTGCCGTTATTCCCCCTTCTTGAGCACCACGATATAAATTAAAAGGTCTTCCAGCCTCTGGCGTTTTTCCTGAAACAAAAATACTTATTAAATCATCTACCTTAAATTTAGTTACAAATACGTCCTCATTTACTATTGTTTCGTAATTTAAAGCATCCTGAAAATAAACGATATCTTTTTTTGATGCACAAGACATTGTTAAAATAACAATAGATAGTGCCACAATTTTCATAGAAATAAACCTAGAGATTTTCATAATTGATTTTAGTTAATGTTAGTTAGTATATTTTTTTCTTCTTTTTTTTGTTTCTCAATGTCTACCTTACAGAGATCAGAATTACTTGAAATAAATTCAGGAACAATATCTTTCATTAAACTTATGGTGTTAGATTTAAAAAACATATTATTTACACATAACTCATCAATTAATGAACGAGTTTTTACATAATCTAACTCTCTCACCTTACTAATCATAATTTTTTTATGGTATGTAGGCATTGTATTTTCTCCGTTGGCTAAAAGTTCCTCGTATAATTTTTCACCTGGTCTTAAACCTGTAATTTTAATATCCATTTCTTCTGGATATTTTAACCCACAAAGTTTAATCATATTTTTTGCCAAATCAAATATTTTAACAGATTTCCCCATATCAAATATAAAAATCTCACCTCCTTCTCCCATTGCTCCTGCCTCTAAAACCAACTGAGAAGCTTCTGGTATTGTCATAAAAAAACGGGTAACATCCTTATGAGTTACCGTTAAAGGTCCTCCCTTATCTATTTGTTTTTTAAATAATGGAATTACAGAACCATTAGACCCCAAAACATTACCAAACCTTGTAGTTATAAATTTAGTTTTATTTTCTTGCTGCATACAACTAATATACATTTCTGCAATACGTTTTGTACCTCCCATAACATTTGTAGGGTTTACAGCCTTATCTGTAGAAACAAAAACAAATTTATCTACATTATGTTGCACAGATAAATCTGCTAAAACTTTAGTTCCAGCAACATTAATTTTTATTGCTTCGTAGGAATTGTATTCCATTAGAGGAACATGTTTATAAGCTGCTGCATGAAAAACAATATTTGGTTTATATTCGTTAAAAAGATAATTTAATCTGTTTTTATCTCTGATGTCACCAACAATTGGAAAAAAATTATGATACCCATTTTGTTTCAATTCTTGCTGCAAATCATATAAAGCAGACTCAGCCTGATCTATAACAATTAAAGATTTATAATTGTACTTGCATATTTGTCTAACTAATTCACTACCTATAGAGCCTGCTCCACCAGTTACAATTACTACTTTATCTTTTAACTCACCAGATATTTTAGAGTTTTCAATATTTATCGGAGCTCTATCTAATAAATCTTCAATTTGAACCTGTTTTATTTGTGAAAACTTAAGCTCTCCATTTATCCAATCTTCTACAGGTGGTACAATTTTAACTTTTACAGGAAAGTCAACCATACTTTCTACAAGCTCTCTAAGTGCGGTTGGATTAATATTCTGAATTGAAAAAATAACTTCAGAAATACCATTATTTACTAAAAATTCTTCGTTTAAATCATCTTTAGCATAAACATTAACTCCGTTAATACTTTTACCAACCTTTTTACTGTTATTATCTACATAACCAACAACTTTAACATTAGATTTTGAGTGGTTGGTAATAGCGCTGTGCGTAATAATACCTGATTCGCCAGCTCCATATATCAAAACTCTTTTTGTGTTATGCAAACTTTTGTTAACAATACTATTATACAATGACTTAAATAAGTACCTAGATGCAGACAATGCTAAAAAAGCAATTAAACTATGCACTATAATAATTTGTAAAGGTATAGTAGTCCAACTAAATAAATCTAACTTTTTGTTAGCTAAAACCAGTAAAATCATTAAAATACTGGATAAACAAATTGCATTAAAAATATTATATACATCTTTAACACCGGTATGCCTAACCACTCCCTTATAAGAACCTGTTATTAAAAAGGCTAATGCCGCAACAACAGCAACAATGGGAATTTGAAAAGGTAACTGAGCTACATCAAACTCTAAAGTTAAATTGTATCGTATTAAATATGATAGTATAAATGCAACTACCATAATTACAATATCAATTGCTAGCACAAGCCACTTAGAGGCATATCTAGTAACATTGTTATTTAAGTAATTCTTAATCATAAAAACTGAGACTTAATTTTATTTACTACTCTTATTAAATCTTTTTGTTCTAAGTTAGAACCGCTAGGTAGGCATAAACCTCTTTCAAAAAGATTTTCAGAAGTTCCGTCCATATAACTTTTGCAATCCTTAAAAACTGGCTGTAAATGCATAGGTTTCCACAACGGACGAGACTCTATATTTTCTTCCAATAAAGCTAATCTAATTTTTTCTCTAATTTCAAAAGATGGAGTTAGAATACAACTTAACCATCTGTTAGAGTAATAACCTTCAGGTTCATTTAAAAATTCTATTTCCTTTATTGAATGTAAATTATCATAATAAAACTGATAATTTGATCTTCTAGCGGATACTCTATCGTCTAGAACCAACATTTGTCCACGACCAATACCTGCCAACACATTACTCATCCTGTAATTATATCCAACTACATTATGTTGGTAATGTGGTGCTTCTTCCCTGGCTTGTGTAGCCAAAAAAACTGCCTTATTTTTTATTTCCTCATCGTGGGCAATTAATGCTCCTCCTCCAGAGGTTGTTATAATTTTATTTCCGTTGAAAGAAAAAATTCCAATTGTACCAAAACTTCCACATTTTAAATTATTAACAGAACTTCCCAATGCTTCTGCACTATCTTCAATTACAGGAACGTTATACTTATCTGCTACCTCTTTTATTTTATTCACTTTATATGGCATTCCATATAAATGTACAGCTATTATTGCTTTTGGTTTTTTTCCATTTTCAATTCCATCTTTAATGGCTATTTCTAAAAGCTCAGGTGAAATATTCCAAGTTTCTTTTTCACTGTCCACAAATACAGGATTAGCCCCCAAATACTTAATTGGGTTAGCAGATCCAGAAAATGTAAACGTTTGACATATTACATCATCACCATTAGAAACCCCAAGGATTTCTAATGCTAAATGTATAGCTCCCGTTCCCGAACTAAGTGCTGCCACATATACATTATCATTTACATAATCAGAAATGGCTTTTTCAAAAAAAGTAACATTAGGCCCAAGAGGAGCTATCCAATTCGTATCAAAAGCTTCTTTTACAAATTTTTGTTCATCACCTCCCATATGGGGAGAAGACAACCATATTTTACTTAGTTCTGGCATAGTGTTTATTTACTAGTAATTGTGTAATTTAAAAACAAAACATTTTAATCAAATTTATTGCAATTTCACTCAACATCATACAACTATACCATTAATTCGGTAAACATGTATTTAAATCGATTAAATACTATCTATTGCATTTATAAAAAGGTATAGTTAAACACTAATATTTACCAAAATATATAGTTTAAAATTAAAGAGCCTATCATTATTTTAAATATTTGTAAAAGTACCTAAGACAACAGTATTAATTAACTATTCATCGGAAAATATAACTTTTTACATAAAAAAATAGTTTCTTCGTAAACTCTAATAATTAATTCTCTCACTAAAAAACAAATGAATATAAAATCATTAAATTTAGATTCTAACTTACATATTTTAGTCACTGGAGGCGCTGGTTTTATTGGCTCAAATTTATGTGAATCATTATTAATAAATGGAAATAAAGTAACTTGCTTAGATAATTTTGCTACTGGAAAGAAAGAAAATATTTCACCTTTGTTAGACCATGTTAATTTTAAATTAATTACAGGTGATATCCGTAATATAGATGACTGTAAACTTGCATGTAAAAATGTAGATTACATACTACACCAGGCCGCCCTTGGATCCGTACCAAGGTCTATTAACGACCCAATCACCAGTAACTCTGTTAACGTATCAGGATTTTTAAATATGTTAGTTGCTGCTCGTGATGCAAAAGTAAAAAGGTTTGTTTTTGCTGCCAGTTCTTCAACCTATGGAGACTCTATTGAACTTCCAAAAATTGAAGAAAATATAGGTAAACCTCTTTCCCCTTATGCTATTACTAAATACGTAAATGAGTTGTATGCAGATGTATTTTCTAAAACGTACGGCTTAGAAACCATAGGTTTAAGGTATTTTAATGTTTTTGGAAGAAAGCAAGACCCAAAAGGGGCTTACGCCGCTGTAATTCCAAAGTTTGTAATGCAATTTATGGCCCATGAATCACCAACAATTAATGGTGATGGATCTTTTTCCAGAGATTTTACGTATATAGATAACGTAATAGAAATGAACATAAGAGCACTAACAACAAATAACAAAGAAGCCCTTAATACAATTTATAATGTGGCTTATGGTGAACGAACGAATTTAAATGAGTTAGTAAATATATTAAGAGATTATTTAAGTGAATTTGACCCTAAAATAAAAAATATAGAAGTTAATTATGGCACCACTAGACAAGGTGATGTTCCACATTCCTTAGCTTCAATAAAAAAAGCAGAAAAATATTTAAGTTACAATCCGCAATTTGACATAAAAAAAGGGTTAAAAGAAGCTGTAACTTGGTACTGGAAAAATTTAAAATAGAAAAATGAATTTAACAATTATAGGAACTGGATACGTTGGATTAGTTAGTGGAACTTGTTTTGCTGAAATGGGCAATAACGTAACCTGCATAGATATAGACTCAAAAAAAATTGAGGGTTTAAAAAATGGTATAATACCAATATATGAACCTGGCTTAGAGTCAATAGTTAAACAAAATATTAAAAATAAAACTTTACACTTTAGCACAGATTTAAAAGAAAGTTTACAAAAATGCGACATTGCTTTTATAGCCGTAGGTACACCAATGGGACAAGATGGTTCTGCAGATTTAAAATACGTATTACAAGTAGCTAAGGAAATTGGTGAACATATGACAAATTCTTTAATTGTTGTTGACAAATCTACTGTTCCTGTTGGTACAGCAGACAAAGTAAAAGCTACAATACAAAAAGAACTAGACAATAGAAATGTAAAAATAGATTTTGATGTAGTTTCTAACCCCGAATTTTTAAAAGAAGGAGATGCCATAAGTGATTTTATGAAGCCAGACAGAGTTGTTATTGGCTCTAATTCAGAAGAAGCAACAGAAAAAATGCGTCAGTTATACAAGCCATTCTTTAGAGTTACCACAGATAGGGTTATAGCTATGGACGTAAGATCTGCAGAAATGACTAAATATGTTGCTAACGCAATGCTTGCAACTAAAATTTCTTTTATGAACGAAGTTGCAAATATATGTGAGATTATAGGTGCTGATGTTAATAAAGTTAGAATAGGAATAGGTTCTGACAGCAGAATTGGCTACAGCTTTATTTATCCAGGAAGTGGCTATGGAGGCTCATGCTTTCCAAAAGATGTAAAGGCTTTGCAAAAAACTGCCATAGAACATGGCTATAACCCTAAGTTAATTGAAGCCGTAGAATATGTTAATGACAAACAAAAATTAGTTATTGCCGATAAAATCATAAATAAATACGGCTCTAATTTAAAAGGCAAAACATTTGCTGTATGGGGTTTATCTTTTAAACCTGGTACAGATGATATGCGTGAAGCTCCTTCAATATACATTATAAAAAAACTTACAGAAATGGGTGCTAAAGTTCATGCATACGATCCAAAAGCAATGGATGAAGCAAAACATTTTTATTTAAAGGATGTAGAAAATATAGAATACTTTAGTTCTAAATATGAGACTTTAAAAAATTCTGACGCTATGATTCTATTAACTGAATGGAAAGAATTTAGATCTCCAGATTTTGAAGAGTTAAAATTACAATTAAAGGAACCTGTAATTTTTGATGGTAGAAATCAATACAATGATGAGTTAATGAAAAATAGAGGGTTTGAATATTACCAAATAGGAAAAAAAACAATTTAATTACTAAATATATTTATGCCAAAAATTGCAATTATAGGTCTAGGCTATGTTGGGTTACCTTTAGCTCGTTTATTTGCTGTTAAGTACCCCGTTATTGGTTTTGATATCAATAAGGAAAGAGTTTTAGAATTACAAACTGGTATAGACAGTACTTTAGAAGTTGACAACACCGCTCTGAAAAAAGTTATATCTAACACTCCTAATTTATCTAATACTGGTTTATTTTGTAGTAATAATCCAGAACATATAAAGGATTGTACTCATTATATTGTAACAGTACCTACACCTGTAGACAAAAATAATAGACCAATTTTAACACCTTTATACAAATCTAGTGAAACAGTAGGAAAAGTATTAAAGAAAGGTGATATTGTAATTTACGAATCTACTGTTTACCCTGGAGTAACAGAAGAAGAGTGTGTTCCTATTTTGGAAAAATACAGTGGTTTAAAATTTAATATTGATTTTTTTGTAGGATATTCTCCTGAACGTATTAATCCTGGAGATAAAGAACACACCGTAGATAAAATATTAAAAGTTACCTCTGGAAGTACTCCAGAAATAGGCATAGAAGTTGACAAACTGTATAAATCTGTTATTACTGCCGGTACTCATTTAGCCCCAACAATAAAAGTGGCTGAGGCTGCAAAAGTTATTGAAAACTCACAAAGAGATATTAACATAGCATTTGTGAATGAGTTAGCTAAGATTTTTAACCTCATGGGTATAGATACACATAATGTATTAGAAGCTGCTGGCACAAAATGGAATTTTTTACCTTTTAAACCTGGTTTGGTTGGTGGGCATTGCATTGGCGTAGATCCCTATTATTTAGCTCAAAAAGCACAAGAATTTGGATATCATCCAGAAATTATATTATCTGGGAGGCGTTTAAATGATGGTATGGGAAATTATATTGCTTCTGAGATTGTTAAATTAATGATCCAGAACGATATTAAAATAAAAGGCGCCAACATTTTAATACTTGGTATAACTTTTAAAGAAAATTGTCCGGATGTACGTAATACTAAAGTTGTAGATGTTATAAGAAACTTAAAAACTTATAGTGCAAACTTAGATATTTATGACCCTTGGGCTTCTCCCGAAGAAGTTTATAAAGAATATAATTTAGAAACAAGTAAAAAATTACCTAATAAAACTTATGATGCAATAGTTCTCACCGTTGCACATAAAGACTTTTTAACTATTGATTTAGATAAACTAAAAAATAAAAATGGTATTATTTACGACGTAAAAGGAGTACTAAAATCTAAAGCAAATAAAAGACTATGAGTAATTAACTCATAGTCTTTTCTATTATAGTTTTATAAGCATTATCCGGTAATAAATTTTGCTTCATATAATCATATCCATTTTCTCCCATTTCTTTTCTTAAATCAGAATTCTTATATAGTAATAAAAGCTTATCTTTTAACTCATCCGTCTTTCCAGCTTCTGCCCAAACTCCAGAGTTGATTTCTTCTAAAATGGTACCAAAATCTGTTTGCAAATCTACAGAGGCTAAAACTGGAATTTTATTTCCATAATAAGATAATACTTTTGATGGAAAATTTGGAATTGTAAAATCTTCGCTCAAAGATATTAATCCAACATCAGCAATACGTAACAAATTATTATAATCTGCCTTAGGTAATTTATTTTCTAAAATTACATTTGGTAATTTTAAATCCTTAGCCATATTAAATATTTTTTCCTTTTCAGTGCCTGTACCAATGATAAAAAATACAATATCAGGATAATCAAGACAGTTTTTAGCTAAATTTATAATGTTTTCTAACTTTTGTGGCTTACCTATATTTCCACCAAAAATTAAAATAAACTTATCTTTTAAATCATATTTACTAACTAAAGAATCTAACTTAATTTCTTCCTTATAAACTGGAAGATTTTCCCAGTTTGGCAGTAAATGTAGTTTTGAGAAATCCATAGTAGGATTATGTTCCTTAACATAGTTTACATTAGCTGGTGACATACACCCAATACTGTCTGACACAGCATAAAGCGCCTCTTCTTTTTTTCTAAAATAATTATGAAATAGACCTTTGTCTTTCATCATATTTAAATCAACAGCATTCTGAGGAAAAATATCTCTTAAAATTAAGTATAATTTACCTCCTGTTTTTTTCTTTAACCATGACGCTACAGGGGTTAACGTAATTGGCGGAGTTGGCATTAAAATTAGATCAAAATCTAACTTGATATTATTATTTATTAGAGCCTTTTTATACTGTCTTGCTAACAATAAATTTGCAATACCTTTTTTAATAGCTCCTACATTAAAAAGGGGTAACGTTTTCACTCTCAAAACCTTAACACCAGCTTCTTGCCTAAAACCTACATCGTCTTTACTGGCTGCTGGGGCTAAAACCAAAACATCATGACCTTTTGTACAAAATTCACTAATAAGGTCTGTATAGATATTGGTAGATTTAGATGCGTTGGGAAAACCAAGCGCAAGAAAGATAATCTTTTTCATTTCTACTTATTTAGACCAAACTACTCTGTTAATATAATCTACGTAAGAAATAATTATGCGAACAACCTTGTCACTAACGTTAGGCATAGAATAGTCTGCCACTTGCCTAAAGTTACGTTCAGGATTTCTTTTTTGCACTTCTAAAGCTTCTAAACCTTGTAAAATACGCTCTGGGTTTAAACCTACCATCATTACAGAAGCTTCTTCCATTGCCTCTGGTCTTTCATGAGCTTCTCTAATATTTAATGCATTAAAGTTTAAGATAGATGACTCTTCAGATATAGTTCCACTATCAGACAATACAGCAAAAGAATTGTATTGTAAAGCGTTATAATCTGAAAAACCTAAAGGTTTTAAAAATTGAATATTTTTATGCGTTTCCATTTTTTTAGCATCTAACATATTCCTTGTTCTAGGATGTGTAGATACAATAATTGGATAATTGTATTTTTCTGCTATCTGATTTAAAGAAGTAATTAAACCCTCAAAATTTTTAGGGTTACTTATATTTTCTTCTCTATGAGATGAAACTACAAAATACTTCTGCTTTTCTAGGTTTAATTTTTCTAAAACGTTAGAGGCTTCAATTTTAGATCTAAACTGATCTAAAACTTCAAACATTGGGCTACCTGTCTTAATTATTCGGTCTGCTGGTAAACCTTCTCTTAGCAAGTATTCTCTAGCAATATCACTATATGTTAAGTTTACGTCTGCTACGTGGTCCACAATTTTACGGTTTGTTTCTTCTGGTACACGTTGGTCAAAACACCTGTTACCTGCCTCCATATGAAAAACAGGTATTTTACGTTTTTTAGCAGGTATAGCACATAAACAAGAGTTGGTATCCCCTAAAACTAAAAATGCATCTGGCTTAACTTCTTCTAAAACTGGATCTATTTTAATTAAAATATTTCCAACTGTTTCGGTAGCGTTTTTACCTGCGGCATTTAAAAAATGATCTGGTTTTCTTATTCCCAAATCATCAAAAAATATTTCATTTAATTCATAATCATAATTTTGTCCTGTATGTACAAGAGTATGATCTATAGCTTGGTTAGCATCTAATGCATTTAAAACACATGCTAATCTTATTATTTCTGGTCTTGTTCCTACTACTGTAAGTACTTTTAGCTTTTTCAAAATTTATAAATTTAAATTAGATACTATTAAACGTTTACAAAATATGTGTCTGCATCGTCAGGATTATAAGGTTCATTTATCCAAAATAATGTAATTAACTCTTCTTCTCCTATATTTTTTATATTGTGTGTATACCAAATTGGCATATCTACATAAGCTGGTTCGTTACCACCTAGGTAATAATCTATAACTTCATCAGTACCAATTTTACGTAATTGTATTAATGCCTTACCACTAATTACTGCAAAACGCTCTGCTTTTCTGGTATGAAAGTGATTTCCTCTGGTAATACCCGGAACCGTTGTAGAAAATGAAAATTGCCCACTAGTTTGTGTTCTAGCAATTTCTACAAAACTACCTCTAGGGTCTGTATGTTTTGTATACTTAACAGGGTAATGGTCTATAGGAACGTAACACCTAAATGTATTAAACAATGCTTTTTCAAATGTTTCTTCAAGACTAGGGAAAACACCATTTTCAATATAATCTCTTTTATATTGTTTTAGTAAATTTAGTATTTCCGAAACTTTTTTAGTGTGTGGAGCAGCAATAGCTACTTCTGAAACATTTTTACCAATATTAATGGTGTTTTCTGCCTTACTAGATATTGCATCTGTAATAACGTCAACAAGCTCATTAATATATATTAAGTTTACGTCACTATCATTAATAATTGTAGGTTCCTCACCTCTAGCAATTTTATGGCAAAAAGTAGCCACAAAAGAATTGTAGTTTGGTTTGCCAAAGGGTCCAAAAACGTTTGGTATTGTTAATGATGTAAATTTACCTCCAGTACTTTTTGCCCATTGTATAAACTTTTCCTTTCCTTCTTTTTTAGATTTTCCGTAAAGATTATCCTTTGTTTCTTGTGATGATGACGAAAAAAGAATGTGTGGCGTTACATTTTTAACTTTACAAGCTTGTAAAAGGGTATCTACTAAAGCTGTGTTTGTGTTATAAATTACATTTGCATCATCATGTCTGTTCATAGCTGCTAAATGTACTATCACGTCACAAGATGCTACAAAGTTTTCTAATTTTTTTTGATCGGAGAAAAAAGCCCTTTCAAAAGGTACTAATGTTACACTTTCATCTAAAGATAAAGTGTTGTATAAGTGATTTCCAACAAAACCGGCTTGACCCGTAATTCCAATTTTTTTCATGGTAGTGTTTCTTATAATTATTGGTTAATAGGCCATTCTTCTAGTTTAAATCTAAAATCATCTGCAACGGATTCTTCTACAGAAAAGTTAGAGAAAACTAATAATGTAGCATTTTCTTCTTTCGCCTTAAAAGCTGTTGCATAACCACCTGTTATATGTAATATTGAAGGTGAATTAGCTGACAAATTGACTTCTGAAATATGATCTTCACTTTTATTTTCTGCATTAACTGTATTAAAATAAGTCAACGGAACCAAATAAACCGTGAAAGAGCCTGCTGAACAATAAAACCATTTATGTTCTTTAGCATGCCCTTGCCACCCTCTAATGTTTGTTGTAGAAGAAGGAGATATTTCATACATCCTTACAATTTCTTTTAAATTAAACTGATTAAAGAAGTTTAATTTACCTCGTTCATCTATATGAGAATTACCAGCTATAATATTATGTGAAATCATTTATAGATTTTCCTTAATATAATCTAAATTTAACAAGGTATTTTTAAGCTCTTCATTGGTTAGTCTTGTTGTATTATGCGAATGATAATCCTCTATAGTACTAATATCTGTTTCTCCTTCCGAGAAATAACGACTATAGTTTAAGTCTCTATTATCTGCCGGAATTCTATAAAACTCACCCATATCCTCTGCCTTTTGCATTTCTTCACGCGTACAAAGAGTCTCGTATAACTTTTCACCATGTCTGGTACCAATTACCTTAACCTCATTATCTACATTGTAAATATCCTTCATTGCATTGGCCAAGTCACCTATAGTACTTGCTGGTGCTTTGTTCACAAATAAATCTCCTTGATTACCATTGGTAAAAGCAAAAATCACAAGATCTACAGCATCTTCTAAAGACATTAAAAAACGTGTCATATTAGGATCTGTTACCGTAAGTGGCTGTTTTTCTTTTATTTGATTAACAAATAAAGGTATAACAGAACCTCT
The DNA here is from genome assembly GCF_001999725.1 of Cellulophaga omnivescoria. Taxonomy (GTDB): domain Bacteria; phylum Bacteroidota; class Bacteroidia; order Flavobacteriales; family Flavobacteriaceae; genus Cellulophaga; species Cellulophaga omnivescoria. The sequence continues at coordinate 11,364 of NZ_MDDP01000011.1, read as the reverse complement.
AGACGCCATAACGTTACCATACCTAGTTAAACAAACAATAGTATTGTTATCTGGAATGTTTCTAGACGCTGCAACAGCAACTTTTTCCATTAACGCTTTGCTAATACCCATAGCGTTAATTGGATAAGCGGCTTTGTCTGTACTTAAACAAATAATACGTTTTACATTATTAGCAACAGCAGCATCTATAGCATTTTGCGTACCAAAAACATTAGTTTTAGTTGCCTCTAAAGGAAAAAACTCACATGATGGTACTTGTTTTAAAGCTGCTGCATGAAACACATAGTCTACACCTTTCATAGCTCTGTTAATACTATCAAAATCTCTTACATCTCCAATGTAAAATTTAACTTTTTCGTTTTTTAGTGTATTACGCATATCATCCTGCTTTTTTTCATCTCTAGAAAAAATGCGAATTTCTTTAATATCTGTTTCTAAAAAACGGTTTAATACCGCGTTTCCAAAAGATCCTGTACCTCCTGTAATTAATAATGTTTTACCTTTAAACATGTTAGTGTTATTATTTATTATTTTAAGCTTCAAACAACAATTTGTCCAACTTCTTTATATTATTATGCTTATCTTCTATTTTACTTAACGTTAAATTATTAAAAAAAACGTTCATTTCATCTTCGGAAATACCAATAGACCACCCCATATTATGCTCTAAAACTCTATCTGAAAGATAAGTATTATCAGAGCATATAATTGGTATATTAAAAAAACCAGACTCATAATATTTATTAGGCATAGCAACCTTTTCATTATCTAAGGTATTGTCATAAGCGACAAAATTGACATTGCTATTCTCATATATTTCCTCTAAATCATCTGGATTTTTAAATGGACCGTGAAAGAAAATATTGTTAGTTGAATTTTGTGCTTTTTTCATCATTTCAATTATCTCTTTATTATGGCAATCACCATAAAAATCTAAACGAAACATTTCATTATTACTCAAAGTAGAGATCAGATTTTTTATTATCCCCGAGTATCTGAAAGCACCAATATAAGCCACTCTAATTTTATCCCTTTTAATTTCTTGAATCGGTTTTACTTTTCCATATGATTTAAATTTATTCTCCTTAATACTAATTTTATTTTCACTTATATAAGGTTTGTAATAATTTTTATAAAATCCGTAGGAGGTAAATGCAACTTGATTACTAAACTTGGTTAAAAAATAATCCGTATTCCTTAAAATTATTTTTTTTACTCCTTTTGAATATAGCCATACAATATCACTAATCTCATATGTTATAGATTTATTCAATATTAGACCTGTTAACATTCTTAAATCAAGCCCAAAAACATATATATTTTTTTTCTTTAACCCAAAGTTTTTATAAATTTTAAAAACTAAAGAAAAATAGCTTTTTAACCTATTTAAGTATTGTGAATTAGACAAATTACCCACAATATTTATTTCTACATTTGAAAAATTTTCTAGAGCTGAGAAATTATTTACTTTATGAATATTTCTATTAAAACCAAATACAATAACCTTTTTATACAAGTTAGATAATTCAGTTATTCTTTTCACAACTCTAGGCTGTTCCAAAGATTGAGCTAAAACTATTATTTCGTTTTTCTTCTCAGACATGCCATTACTTATTTACTCCAGCAAAATCAAGGATAACTTTTTCTCCATCATTAGGTAATGTTGAAAATTCTTTATGATTTACTAAATAAACCACAATGTCTGCTTTATCAAAAGCTTGTGCATAATCAGTTAATTTAAAAACATTATGCTCTTTTATATTTGGCTCTACTATGTAATATTCTTCATTGTTTGCATTTTGCAACACACGCTGTGCTATATATTTTGCAGGAGACTCTCTTAAATCATCAATATTTGGTTTGAAAGCAAGTCCCATCAATGCTATTTTCGGTTTTCTACCAAAATCCAACTCAAACTTAAGCTTAGTATTTTGAACCTTTTCTGCACACCAAAATGATTTGTAGTTATTTACCTCTCTAGCCGTTCCTATAATTTTAGATTCCATTGGGTAATCTGAGACTATAAAATAAGGATCTACAGCAATACAATGCCCCCCTACACCACATCCTGGCTGCAAGATATTTACTCTTGGGTGTTTGTTTGCTAAATTAATTAATTCCCATACGTTTATATCTGCTTTGTCACAAATTAATGACAATTCATTAGCGAAAGCAATTTGTACATCTCTTGATGAATTTTCAACCAACTTGCACATCTCTGCTGTACGAGCATTTGTTTTGTGCAACTCTCCTTTAACATATTTAGAATAAAAATCTAGTGCCATTTGTGTAGATTTTTCATCTATACCACCAATTACTCTGTCATTATATACTAGTTCATGCATAACATTACCAGGTAAAACCCTTTCTGGGCAATAAGCAATATTTAACTTATCTTTTAATTCTGGTCTATTTTCATATATAAAGTTCATCATTTTTTCTGTTGTACCTACAGGAGATGTTGACTCTATAATATATAAATCGTCTTCTTTTAGCAAATTTAAAATAGCAGATGTAGCTGCTTGTACAAATGAAATGTCGGGTTCATTTTTATCTTTAAAAGGTGTAGGTACTACTATAATATATGTATTTGCTTTAACTGGTTTTGTATCTGCCTTTAAGAAACCTTTAGTTACAGCTTGCTTTACTGCTTCTCCTAAGTCAGGTTCAACTATATGAATTTCACCTCTATTAATAGTATCAACCACAGATTGATTAATGTCCACTCCGTGAACATGTGCACCACCTTGTGCTATTAAGGCTGCTGTTGGAAGACCTATGTATCCAAGGCCAATCATTACTACTTCTGGATTCTGCATTACTTTAAATTTCCTATAAATTCTACAATTCTTTTACAAGCTTCACCATCGCCATACGGATTGTGAAGTTTACTCATTTCTTTATACTTGGAGTTATCTTCTAATAAATTTTGAGCTTCTAGTACAATCTTTTCTTTATTTGTTCCTACTAAAATTACAGTTCCCGCATCTACTGCTTCGGGTCTTTCTGTAGTGTCTCTCATTACTAATACTGGTTTCCCTAAACTTGGAGCCTCTTCTTGTACTCCTCCACTATCTGTAATTATTAATTTAGATTTATTCATTAACCATACAAATGCTGGATATGCAAGCGGGTTAATTAAATGTACGTTGTTTAAACCACTTAATATTCTTTTAACTGGTTCCTGTACTTTAGGATTTAGATGAACTGGATAAATTATTTGTACATCATCATTTTTTGAGGCTATCTCTTTTAATGCTTCACAAATATTAATAAAGCCTTGTCCATGATTTTCTCTTCTATGCCCAGTAACTAAAATTATTTCTTTGGTAAAATCTATAGATTCTTTTAAGTTTTCAATCTCATCATCTACAATAGTATCTACTTTAGATACGCTTTCTAAAAGAGCATCAATTACTGTATTCCCAGTAACTAAAATATCATCTTTATTTGTATTTTCTCTAACTAAATTATTAAAAGATGTTTGTGTAGGTGCAAAGTGGTAATCTGCAATTCGGCCAGTTACCGTCCTATTAATTTCTTCAGGAAATGGAGCGTATTTGTTAAAAGTGCGTAAACCTGCTTCTATATGACATACTTTTGCTCCAGAATAAAAAGCTGCAATACTAGAACCCATTGTGGTTGTAGTATCTCCATGAACATAAACAAAATCTGGTTTGTAAGATTCTAAAACTGGTTGTAAACCTGTAATAATTGCTGCGGTTAAACCATATAAATTTTGCCCAGGTTTCATTAAATTTAAATCATAGTCTGGAGTAATCTCAAAAAAGTCTAACACTTGGTCTAACATTTCTCTGTGTTGGGCAGTAACACAAACTTTAGTTTCAAATAATTCTGATTTTTGAAACTCTTTAACCAATGGAGCCATTTTTATTGCCTCTGGTCTAGTGCCAAAAATTATAAGGTTTTTTTTCTTCATTTATATAATGGTCTATATGTTTAACAATATCATTAATTGATTTAAAGTAACTATTTTCTTAATATTTTATTTTTGTAAATACTTGGAAAAAAAACTTTAAAGTATCCCATTAAATATACCAATGGCAACCTATATAAAAAGTGATTTTTCATATATACTAAATGTGATTCAAAATCAAAACCTATAGGATTATGCAACATTTTTAATCTCTCTTTAAAAGATAGGTTTACGAACTTAGCATACTTATCAATATGGTCATTAGTACAAGTTCCTAAGTAATTATCTGCTAACAATACAGGAACATTATTTTTTTTTGCCTTTAATGTATAGTCAAAATCTGCCAGACCATGAACATAACCTTTAGATAATTGTCCTATTTTATCTACTGCATTTTTACTGGCAAGCATAATATTAGCATTCCCAAGCTCACACTCTTGTGGATATTCTCCGTTTGGTATTAATTTTGTGTACCTTCCTTTAAATTTGTTGGTAAAAACACTACCTCCATATGTCATTACATTGGTTTCTTCATCTAATGTAGCACCTACATATACTCCTCCTTTTCCATACTTTGTTAAACAATAATTGTGAGTTTTAAATAGCTCCTCTAAAAAATTCACGTAAGGTTTAGTGTCATCGTTTAATAATAAATATGCATCATAATCATTTTTTAATGCTTCTGCCCAAGAATTTCTCATACCTCCTGCCCAAAACAACTCACCGTTACCTTTTAATAGATTTACTTTTGGATAATATTTTTGTATTGCTTCTGATGTTCCATCGGTAGAGCCATCATCTGTTAAATAAACAGACATATCTATGTCTAAACTGAGTTCTTGTTTGGCTTTAAAAAGAGATTCTAAAGCTGCTAAAGATTTTTCTTTTCTATTAAAGCATGTTAATAATACAGCAAATTTTTGCATAACAGTTTTTAAATAATATTATATTTAAAATTTAATAAGATAAAACTACAATATTACTTTATGTAAAAGCACAATATTGGATAAGGTTACGCAATTATGCGTTTATCTGTACTTACAGATTTTACTTACCTAAAATTCTTCTTAAAAGTACCCTAAACTTTCTAAAAGTTTCTAGTTTAATATAATGAACAGCATCATTATAATTAAGACGTTTAATATTGTACAAAAATTCTTTTTTAAAATTTAAAACTTTATCATTTTTTTGAGATACACTTAGGTTGTAAAGAAAAAAATCATCCCCATTTATGTCATTTATGATATTCGAATCCAAAGGCTTTAAGAATTTTCCAAATGATTTTTCAATCTTGTAATTAATTATCTTGTTTGTTAATAAATAATTTGAAGAATAAACATTTTTGTAACCATATAAATCTATCGTTGTATCTGTATCATAGTCATAAAAATATTTTTTTAAATAATTATTTTCAAAAAAAGCATCATAAACAGACTTTGAATCCTTTAACTCTGAAAAAAAATATTTCTTTTTTAAACCAAGTTGTAAAGAAACTTGATATAAGTTACTACCAATTCCAACGTGTGTACCAGCGTCACTAAAATTAGTTGAAAGAGAAACTTTAGGATATAAAAAAAATAAATTTTTCTCTACAAGATAAGCTATATTATACTTTAACCATGATTTCTCTGACCATGATCTAACATATTTTGGGACTTTTGTATTGTTAGCAATATCTTGGCCTTTATTATACCAATTTTTAAAATCTCTCCAGTGGTCAGCACTCCAAGCTTGCCCCCAAGATGATGCAAACTGAAAATACCAATTATCATAACCATCATCTATAGCATTAAAGTGCTCTCCTTTATGCACATTAAATTGATGGTTATACAATGAAATCCCTGCTACATATTGTTTATCTTTACTAAAATCTAAAGCACTTACTGTATAATTATAAAAATTAGGAGAAATAAGCAAATCATCTTCCAAAACTATTACAGATCCATAAACTGTACTAAGATCTCCACATTGAATTATATGCTTCCGTAATCCGAGATTTACTTGTTGATACTCTACTTTTTTGTTACCAAAATCCCAATTAAAATTATTTGCTACGTTTAAAACACTATCATTATCACTACCGTTATCAATACTTATTATTAAGTCTATATCAGTATTTGGGTAATCTGCTTTACTTAATGAGGTTAACAACCTTTGCAACGATTTTGGCCTATTATAAGCTACTACAACAATTGGTGTATTTTTACTTCTCATTTTTAATGTTTTTTATAAAACCGCTTATATCAGTAAAAAAAGTTGCATTATTTACAATCCAATCTTTGGGTTTATTCCACCATTTAAATTCTTGTAAAAAATCAATTTCTTCCTCTAAAAATCTTTTCTTGATAATTTTGGATGGAACTCCACCAACAATGGTATAAGGCGGTACATTTTTACTTACTAAAGCATTTGCCGCAATTATAGCTCCGTCACCAATTTCTACTCCATCTAAAATTGAAACGTTTGCCCCTATCCAAACATCATTTCCTATTTTGATAGTATATTTTTCGTTTTCACTAATTGGATCAGGAAACTCTTTAAACAATTGTTCTTTTGCATAAGTAAATGAAACTGGAGTACGTAAAGCAAAAAAAGAAGGATGTGTAGACACAAAAGTACCTACCGGATGCCTACCAAAAATGCACTGAACATTAGGCCCAATAGAGCAATATCGACCTATTTTAGTTTTAGAAATTTTAGTATGCTGAGCTATATAGGAGCCATAACCAATATATGAAGAGGTAATTGAGCTATAAGCTCCAAAGCCATTTGATCCTTCACAAATAGTAGAAAAACCAATAAATGATTTTTTCCCATACCTAATACCCAAGGCTTTTTTAAGACGCATACGCCTAAAATACATAATGCAACTTGTTAAAAAAGCACTATTTAATATTAGTCTTTTTATCCTTTGTTTCATTCTTTACTTATTAGGGAACGATTTCCCACTTAAAACTGATTTTTCCCAAATATACGGTGATAGTTCTGACCAACATTTTTGAGCATCAGAAAACTCATTATTTTCTCCCTTAACAATTTTTGTGATTTTGGTTTGTAAATCTTTTGGATTACTCACTAAATTAGATTGTAAAAAGTCAGTGTCATTTATTGTACTTAAAAACCAATCACTCAAATCGTTTTGCATCCAATTTACAATTGGAGAACTAAAACCAATTTTCGATTTTCTCCACGTAACTTCCTTAGGCATATAAGGGTCTAAAGCATCACGTACTATTCTTTTAGTATAACCACCTCCTATTTTGCTTGAATAAGGTAATGAGTTTACAAAATTTACAATTCTATGGTCCATAAATGGCATACGTATTTCTACGCTATTAATCATAGCGTACCTATCATAATTACGCAATAAAGTAGGCAATATATTTTCATGAAACATTGCATACAAATATTGTGCATGATTGTCTAGTTTTTTATAATTGGGGTGCGCACTATCTACAGACGGCATAGTTTTGCCTAAAATTTTCTTCACAATTTTTTTAGACATAAAGTCAGTATACAACTTACTACTGTTAGTTCTCTTGTACTGCTCTTTGTCTTCATTAATAGAATCTTGGTAAATATTTAAAATATCTTTTGTTTTAGACGGACTTAACTTAGCATCCCATAAAGCCTCTAAATTACCTTGTTGGTAACCACTTAATAGTTCATCTGCCCCATGTCCATCTAACGTAACTGTTACACCATTTTTTTTAACAGACTCATACAGCATTATCATTGGTATAGGAGATGTAATATATAAATCTTCAAACTTATAAAAATATTCTTCCAATTTATCCCAATGTTGTAGAGGGTTTATATCTACAAAAGTTGCACCTATACCTAAATTCTCTGTTACTTTTTTAGCGTAGTACGATTCATCTAATGGAGTTCCTGGAAACGAAGCAACAAAAGCATGCTGCCAATCTTTAGAATAACTTCCACTATTTTTAGCCAAATTAGCCATTGCAGATATTGTTGCGCTACTATCTAAACCACCACTTAATGCAGTACCTATAGTTACATCAGATCGCATACGCAGTTTACAAGCATCCATAAACAATTCTCTAAACTGCTCTACTTGCTCATCATAAGATTTTGGTACTTGCACTAAATGATCTAACGTATTATGATATCTATATGTGTTTAGCTTCCCCGCTTTATATACTGCACTATAACCAGCAGGAAAACGTTGTATGCCTTTAATTAAACACTTATCTGTAGACTCATAAAAGAAAATATTCTTTTTCATCCAATGAAAATCATCAGAAATCTCTAATTGTTTAAAGAAAGGAAAAATGGCTTTCATTTCTGAAGCAAAAATAAATTGACCGTTTACATTTGCGTAAAACAATGGTTTTTTACCATATCTATCTCTAGACATAAACAACTCCTTTGTTTCTTTATCCCATATTGCAAATGCCCACATACCATTAAATTTATGTACACACTCTTCTCCCCACTCTATATATGCTTTTAATAAAACTTCGGTATCTGAGGTAGATTTAAAAGAATGTCCCTTTAATACTAACTCCCTCTTAATTTCAATAAAATTATAAATTTCACCGTTAAAAGTAATTAAATACCTTTGGTTCTCACTTTTCATAGGTTGGTGTCCTGTTTCAGAAACATCTAATATAGACAACCTTCTATGACCTAATGTTACATCTTGGTCCACAGATTCTATTCCAAAACTATCTGGACCTCTATGGTATAATGTATCTAATGCAGGTTTAAATTTATCGTATGATGTATAAGGCACAGTGCCTAAAATTCCGCACATATATATATGGTGTTAGTGAATATTATATTATAGTTATTGGTTTTAACTTATATACGTATTAATTATTGTTTATAATAGACGTGTTACTCGTTGTTACAGATAAATAATGTTGTCTAACAAGTCCTACAAATAAACAAAACAAGATAAACAACGTAAATGTACCATCTATACCAGGCTCTACCATAAATAGTGAAAAAAAGCCTAAAGTATAGGTTAAACATAAAATCTGAAATGACATATCTATTTTTTTGCTAAAAAAAATATTATAAATCAAATTAATAAAGCGTAAAGAGTACAGTATTAGAATTACAAAAGGAATGAAACCTCCCACTCTCAAAGCATCTAACCATAAATTATGAGAGTAACCAAATTCTTCCAAATCCCACCCAAAGGGTTTTTCAAACATATTATCTATAGATTTCATCCAAAGTTTTGTACGGCCACCACCACTTGCTATATCTGCAGCTCCGTCATCTTCCATTCTACTTGCAAAAGTTGCTAAAATATCTGAGTCTAAATCTAGAGAAACCTGTGTTGCAACTATACCTAATAAAATGGCAAATACCGTAAATGTAACCGAGTTCTCTTTAAACGACCGTTTAGGAATTGCAACAACCAAACTAATAATTAAAGAAAGCATAAAAATTGCCAATTGCGTTCTACTGCCCAGACGTAATACACACAGCAAGCTCACAACAAAAACAACACTTAATACAATTAGTAAATACTTAGGTATAGCCTTATATGCTGAAAATAATAATGCGGGGATGCACATATTAAAAATAAACAGAGCCGCCATTTGGGTTGCATTTACAGGTTCCCCCCCCCAAAACATTGGTAAATTTCTATCGAGCTGACCAAATCCTCCCTCAAGTATATTTAAAACTACAGATACCATTGCGGGCAATGAGTACAAAAAAGTTACTGCAATTAAAACATAAAATAAGGTTAATTTATTTTTTGCAATTGTAGCCATGTATTTCCCCCATAAATAAAAAACTGGTGGTGTACAAGCATAGATTACCACAAACTGCAACCCTTTCCAAGGGTTTAATGCATAAAATAAGCTATAAGTAACAGAAAAAAATGTTAACAACAAAAAGTTACGATCAATAGCTTGCCTTAAGAATTGATTTTTAAAAAAAATTAGCCCAACACAACCATATGCAAATAAGTACCCTAAATTTAATACATTGAGTAGAGCGCCCAACAAAAAAAGCATATTAAAAAAACCTAATGTGTTACAATAAGCATAAATTTTTTTCATAACTAACTACGCTTAATACTTTTTTTTATTAAAGGTATAAAAAACAACGCCTTAACCATCATATAAAAAGTTACTCGTGTTTTTTTAAACAATACTGGTGCTACCAGCGATGCTATTGCTTGTGCTAATAATGTTGCATAAGCAGCTCCTAAAACACCATATTTGGGTATAAACACTATATTTAAAAGTACATTTGTTAACATACCCAGTGCCAAGCATAAAATATTATATTTCTGTAAATTTTCACTAATAAACCATTTTTGGTTGGCAACACCCAAAAACACAAAAACACCCGCCCAAATGTGTATTTTTATAACAGCCGCGGACAATTCATAAGCTTTACCGTACAACAGTGCTATCCCCCAATCACTAAGTAATAATACAGGTACAACAACCACTAACCCCAATACAACCATTAAATTAAATAAATTTTGTAATCTAGATAAATACAATTGCTCATTTACTTTTTTGGCATTAAGTATAGCCGGGAATAAAGAACTACAAATAATCATAGGAATAAAATACCACGCCTCACTTAAACGAACTGCCGCGGAATATTGCCCTACAGCTTCTGCATTTAAAAACTCCTTAATCATTACTTGATCTATTTTCATATAAATAGAGATAACTATAGCACTAAGTATTAACGGCCAAGCATCTAACAGTAAATTTTTGGCTTTGTCCCATGAGAAAGACCATGTAACTATTGTATTACCCTGTTGATAATACAAATACACTTGTCCCATCATCAAAAAAAACACATCAAAAACTAGGACGTATACAAAATAAATTAAGCTATAGTTATTGAGTATAAAAAATATTTTAAAAGCAGCAGAGAGCAATAAGCCTATAAAACTAGGTATTACTATATTTTTACTAGTAACATTGCTATAAAAGTAAGAGCTAATTACACCAAAACTATTTATAAATGTAACTCCCCCTAAAATTAAAATGATTTTATTTGTTAATTCGTCATTTTTATTAATAAATACTGCAATTAACAAGCACAACATAATAAAGCAAGACCCCATTATTTGCAACCAAAATGATGTTCCTAAAATACTATTTTTGTCTTGTTTGTTTTTTATTAATTCTCTAATAATTATATCATTAAGCCCTAGTGTAGAAAATGCGGTAAAAAGCCCTACAAAACTTTGGGCATAACTTAGAATACCAAACTGATTTGGACCTAAATAGCGTGCTACCCAAACCCCTACAGTTAACGCCACAAGCATACGAGCAACTTTTTCTCCCATTAGCCATGACGTATTTTTTAAGTACCTTAAAAAACCACCTTGTAGTACTACACTTTTAATCTTTTGAATCATACAATTAGTATAACTTATTTGTTTTTAAAAAAACTCAATTACAATAAACTAA
>NZ_MDDP01000010.1 GCF_001999725.1 Cellulophaga omnivescoria | reverse complement strand
AAAAAAAAAAAAAACATTAGTAATTAAAATTTTATTATTAAGAAGAAATTAAACGTATAAAATATTGTATAATTATTACAACAAGCTAAAGCATTAGATATTTTCTAAGAAAATTAGTACGTATTAATAATAAAAAAAGCCAGCTAAAAGCTGGCTTTTTTTATTATTAATACAAATCTTAACTAAAACCCAAACTACCTATTACAATACAATTTGTTGTTTAATTTTGTAGCTTTTAAAAACTCACTATCAGCGGTATGCTAAAAAAAATACTTAAAAAAATAATGGTAACAATATTTACAATACTTATAGCATTAGTAATAGCCTATTTTTTATTTACTAATTTTTACCCAACATTTGGTGGTGATATTACCAAAGAGCGTAAAGAAATTTATAAAAAATCTGCTCAATACAAAAACAGCAAGTTTAACAACACTTTACCTGTACCCAAAGATTTAAGTTTTACACAAACACTATCATTAGCCTACAAATTTTTTACAACTAAAGTACCTGATGCTAGACCTAAAAAAGACTTAAATGTAAAAACAGTAGACTCTGTTGATATTGCAAATTACAACAAAGAATCTCGACTTTTTTGGTATGGTCACTCTTCTTTTCTATTACAAATTGAAGGTAAAAACATTCTTTTAGACCCAATGTTAGGTAAAGTTGCTGCTCCACATCCATTAATGGGGGCTAATAGATTTAATTCTAAATTCCCTATAGCATTAGAACAGCTTAATAAAATTGATGCTGTATTGTTTTCGCACGATCATTATGATCATTTAGATTATGAAACCATTTTAAAAATTAAAGACAAAGCCAAACACTTTTATGTACCGTTAGGTGTAGGTGTACATTTAGAAGCTTGGGGCGTAGCAAAAGATAAGATTACAGAATTAGATTGGTGGCAAAACACAAAACTAGACAACTTAACTTTTGTTTGTACTCCAGCACAACATTTCTCTGGACGTAAACTTAACAACAGCCAAAGCACACTTTGGAGCTCTTGGGTAATAAAATCTAAACAAGATAACATTTACTTTAGTGGGGATAGTGGCTACTCCCCACACTTTAAAGAAATTGGAGATAAATACGGCCCTTTTGATATTGCCCTAATGGAATGCGGACAATACAACCAAATGTGGGCAGATATACATATGATGCCCGAAGAAACCGCACAAGCGGGCGTAGATGTGCAAGCCAAAAAAATTGTCCCGATACACTGGGCTGGCTTTAAATTAGCTTTACATAGCTGGACAGATCCTGTTACACGTGTAAAAGCAAAAGCTCTAGAATTAAACTTAGAGGTTCTAACCCCAGAAATTGGAGATGAAATTATAATAAAAGACGCTGTAAACAAAAGCACTAATTGGTGGGAGAACTATTAAAAATAATTACGTACTTATATAATTAAGACAGTACTCTGGCCAATTTTTTACCCAATAAAGAGTTTAGGTTTAGATAATTCATTATTTCTTGTAAAATTTCTGAATTATCTAGGCTTGGATCTTGAGTTTTTTCTTGCAGTTCTCCAATTCTCCTTTTTATAAGGTAACAGCGTAAAGTTAAAATGGTTTCACTAACCAACTGACCTATACTTACAGATTTTTCTTTAGGATATATTTCTTTACGCTCCCAATCATGTAAAATATATTTTTCTTCTTCCATTAAAATAGAAGAAATTTCGGAGACTAAATCTTGATCTAAACCACCAATAAACTTATTTGCCTCAAAATGTTCCTTTTCGTTTAGGTTCTCTATAAGCTTATAATAAATATCTCTAAACTTAGCATTAGTAAGCTCTATTTCATCTTCCTGTAAATCCAAATATATTTTCTCAAAAACACGCGCCTCTACAGTTTCTTTTTCTAAAATAAGTTCTCCTTTATCATCTTCTTTTAGTAGCAAATCATCAAACTGCTGAGTAGTATCCCCGTAAAGTAAAAGCAATTCTATTATCTTTTTTTCTAAAACATATTGTACATCTAACTTTTCTTGTACAACCTCATTTTTTACTACCTGAAAAGGTTTTTGCTCTTCTTTTTGTTTTTTAACCTCGTCTGCAATCTCCTTTTTACCTATCTGCGCTAACGTATTAAATAGTACAGATTCTGAAATATTCATTAACTGCGCGCACTCTTGTATGTAAATTTCTTTCTTAATCCTGTCTGGTATTTTAGAAATACTATTTACAATATCACGTACAGTTTCTGCTTTTTTTATTGGGTCGTTAGCTGTTTCTTTAATTAATAAGGAAGCTTTAAACTGTATAAAATCTTTAGAGTTACTTTCTAAATATTGATGAACTTCTTCTAAAGAGTTGTTTTTAGAAAAACTGTCTGGGTCTTCACCTTCAGGAAAAGTACAAACCCTAACATTCATACCCTGTTCAAGAATTAAATCTATACCTCGTAATGATGCTCGCAAGCCAGCCGCATCACCATCAAACAAAACAGTAATATTTTTTGTTAGTCTATTTATAAGTCTTATTTGGTCTGGAGTAAGTGCGGTACCACTAGAAGCAACAACGTTGTGTATACCTCTTTGATGAAATTGAATAACATCTGTATAACCTTCTACCAAATAACAATTGTCTTCTTTAGCTATAGACTGCTTAGCGTGGTAAATGCCATAAAGCACTTTACTTTTATGGTAAATATCACTCTCTGGAGAGTTTAAGTATTTAGCCGCTTTTTTATCGTTAGTTAAAATACGCCCCCCAAAACCTAACACTCTACCGCTCATAGACTGTATAGGGAACATTACGCGGCCTTTAAACCTATCAAACTTTCTGGCCTCTTTTCCTTCTTGCTGCTTAACAATTGTTAAACCTGTTTTTTCTAAATACTCTAACTTATACCCTTTATCTAAGGCAGTATTTGTAAAAGAGTCCCACTGATCTAAACAATAACCAAGACTAAACTTTTTAATGGTTTCATCTGTAAAACCGCGCTCTTTAAAATAACTTAGACCTATAGCCTTACCCAACTCACGTTCCCACAAAACTTCAGAAAAGTATTTTTGAGCATACTCAGACACCAAGTACATACTCTCTTTTTCATTTGCCTGCTCTTTTTGCTCATCAGTACGTTCGGTTTCTTCTATTTCTATATTATACTTTTTAGCCAAGTACTTTATAGCCTCTGGATACGTAAAATGTTCATGCTCCATTAAAAAAGCAACCACATTACCACCTTTTCCACTACTAAAATCCTTCCAAATTTGTTTTACAGGAGATACCATAAAACTTGGTGAACGCTCATCTGTAAACGGACTCAAACCTTTAAAGTTGGTACCTGATTTTTTTAACTGTACAAAATCGCCAATTACCTCCTCTAAACGAGCAGTTTCATAAACTTGGTCTATAGTAGATTTAGAAATCAATTTTTAAAAAATTTTAAATAAGAGGGTAAATATAATGAAACTAAATATCAAAAAAATAAACTATTCTAAAATAAGTGTTTTTACCGTTACCCCTGTTTTCAGGGTGTGTATTTAGGCTAGCCAAAGGGTAATTTAAATTCTATAATGGCCGCACCTTTGTAACATCAAAATTAAATAAACCAATATTAATCTAAAAAAAAATTAAAAATTATGAGCTGGGGAATTTCTTTAATATTATTAAGCATTTTAGCAGTACCGTCTTTATTACTTTCTAAAAAACCAAATGCAAAAGAACTACTAGAAAAAATTGAACCTTACCAAGGTTGGATTGGAATGGTGTTTTGCTTTTGGGGAATTTGGGGTATAGTTAGTGCTATTTTAACTATAGGCTGGTTAAGTACTTGGCCTATATTATGGATTACTTACTTAGTAGGTAACATTGTTACAGCTGCTTTAGGATTTATGTTAGGGTACGGACTAATTAACAAGTATGTATTATCTAAAAACGAAGCTGCCAAAGCAAAAGCTGAAGAAATGAGAGCTAAAATTGCTCCTAAACAAGGAAAATTAGGTTTAGTAGGACTTATATTGGGTGCTTGGATGATTGTTTCATCATTCTTATACGTGGTAGTCTAATAAAATTAACAATACTTATTTGGTTGATAAGGGTAAGAATCTTGACTAGTTTAAATTGTCTCCATAGTTTCCACTAGCTCAAGATTCTTCATTTATTTAAAAAATTTAAGTAAAAAGTCCTAAGCGCAATTGCTTAGGACTTTTTTTTATGTTAATTAATTTACAAATCAAAACGCAAGCCAACAGAAATATTGTGTTGTTCTACTAACGCATCTTTAAATATTGGGTTTAAATCGTACTTAACATACAAGACAGTTTCTCCAAAACCAGCATAAGCACTTAAACCATAAATTAGATCTGATGTATTGTAGTCTCTCTTAAACTTATCTTTTACTTTTTCCCCATCTTCTTTATATTTAAGTTTTTGGCGAGTTCCAATATTAAATCCTCCATAAGCTCCAACTCCAATTCTTAATTTTTTATCCAAATAATAACGTAAAGTTTCCTCTGTTTCTTCTTTAGTAGATGGCCCAAACTCAAAATGTACAGGAAATACCAAGTTATCCATTCTAAGCTTTGCTTTGTCTAAATTAAAATCAAACTCCTGCAACTCTGTTTGTTTTCCGTTCTCTACAAAATATAAGTTATCATCTAATTTAAGACCATTAAACTGAAAAGAAAAACCGTAATGTAAACGTACAGCATTAGAATTTTTAAACAGTCTTGTTTTCCAATTAATTCCTATTTCAAAAAAACGACTACCACCTATTTTATAAGGAGAATCATCTAAAGATTGGCCATCTATAATTGCATTGTTTAAACCAACAGCCATTACAAGTTCAGACACAGTTCTAACATCATACTTAACTTCTTGCTTTTTTGTTTCACTGTAAAAAATAGATTTATCGTTAAATTTTATATCAAATACATCCATTTCAAATTTAGCACCTAAAGAGTCTAGAGCCACAACTTTGTCTGTACCATTACGCTGTAACAGTGCTATTTTATTATCTAAAATAGCTACCCTATTCTCTATATTTAAAGCTCTATTTTTAGCAGCTTCTGTTTTTAAATTTTGAGCTTCTTCAGCTGTGATTTCGTTTTTATTTAAACGCTTGGTTATAGCTTCTATTTCAGCTTTTAGAGCATCTTTTTCATAAATTCTAATTTGCTCTTTTTCTTTTAGTAAAAGATCTATTTTAGACTTAATTTCTTCTTGAGCAAATGAGATTTGCACACAAAAAACCGATATAATTAATAAAATGTAGTGTGTAGTTTTTTTCATAATAATTAAATTTTAGATGTGTTTTATTATTCCTCTAGCATATTGAGCACAATATGCCAGAAGAAAACCATAAAACTCTGATTGATGAATGTTTATTTGTTAGTTAGCACGTGCAGCCACCGCAGTTTTTAATTTTAGATAGCGTTGTTTAAGATTGTCAAAAATTTTATCTCTAAAACTCACGTCTAGTTCGTTTTCTGCCTCTATTAATAAAGCCATAGCGTCTATAGATATCCCTGCATTAATTGCTTTTTCTGCTAAAATTTCTTGTTGCGCATTACGTAATAAAGAGTCTACTTCTGCATCTGTTACAGCAACATTATTCTCTTCTAACAAGGCTAGTTTTTCTATAACAACATTAAGTTTAGCATCTATTAACTTTTTTTCTGGTTCTGCTAATTTTAGCTCCTTTGTATTGTTTTGTTGCACCGCAACCTCTGTATTTTGTTTTAGTGGATTTTCTTTAATGGTTAATTTAGAATTTTGTTTTGTTACAACTTCCTTTATCAGGTTTTTATTTTCTTCTTTTGATGTAACAATAGTTGCATTTTGCTCTTTTAAACTTGTATTTGCTTTTAAAATTGATTCTTTTTTAGAATTAATCTTATCTACGTCTACCACTTGCGGGGTATTTACATCTGTTTGTGCGGTGTTAAAAAACCAAACAGAAGCTATTAACAAACCAATTAAACAAGCAGCAATAGCAAAATATGCTGGTTTTTTACTTTTTTGTTTTATTGGTTGGCTTTCCAAACCCGCAGCAATTTTAGACCAAGCCTTACTAGAAGGGGCAATTTCTCTACCTTCTAGTTTTTCTTTTAAATGTTCTTCAAATTTTAAAGGTGCCATTGTATTATTTTTTTTAAGATTCTATTGTAACAGAATCTGCTTTTTTAATTTTTTCTAATTTCTCTTGTAACATTTTTCTAGCCTTAAACAACTGAGATCTTGATGTATTTTCTGAAATACCCAATTGCTCTGCAATTTCAAAATGTTTATACCCTTCAATAGCATACATTACAAATACTATTTTATAACCTTCTGGTAAAGCATCTATTAACAACTGTACTTGCTCTATATCTAAATCTGGCGTACTAGTTATATGTTTAGGTGCAGAACGCTCATATACTTCGTCATCAAAAACAATGTGCTGTTTTTTACGCAAGTAAGTTATACATTCCCTTACCATTATTCTACGAACCCAACCTTCAAAACTACCCTCAAACTTAAACGTATCTAAATATTTAAATACCTTTAAAAAAGCGCCTACCATTACATCTTCTGCAAACTGTAAGTCTTTTATATACTGCCGGCAAACACTTAGCATTTTTGGCGCATATTTATTATACAAGCGCTCTTGAGCATCCCTGTCTTCTGCAGCGGCCTTTTTTATAAGGGTATTCTCGTTTTTGTAAAGTTTAATAATTTTCACAGTAATGGTGTTCTATAAGTATAGACAACAAACACTACTGTAACGTTGCCCAGAAAATAAATTTATTTTAAAATAAATCACAACGCTCTGATTTTTAAAGTAATAAAGTTATTATTTTTTTCTATCTACAACGTAATTTACCATTAGTTCTAGCGAACTTTTATAGTCAGACTCTGGATATTTATTTAATAAAGTAAGAGCTTCTGTTTTAAAAGATAACATTTTTTGTTCTGCGTATGCCAATCCTCCGCTTTCTTTTACAAAGTTTATAACCTCTTTAACTCGCTTTTTGTCTTTATTGTGCTTTTTAACAGAGTTTATTAGCCAACTTTTTTCTTTTTTTGTGCAGTTATTAAGCGTATATATTAAAGGAAGCGTCATTTTTTGTTCTTTAATATCTATACCAGTTGGCTTGCCAATGGCTTCATCACCATAGTCAAACAAATCATCTTTAATTTGAAAAGCCATACCTATAAGTTCCCCAAATTTTCTGAATATCTCTACATCATCAGAATCTGGATTAACAGAGCAAGCCCCCAAGCTGCAACAAGCTGCAATTAAGGTAGCTGTTTTTTGCCTAATTATTTCGTAGTAAACCTCTTCGGTAATATCTAGTTTACGTGCTTTTTCAATTTGCAGCAATTCTCCCTCACTCATCTCTCGCACTGCTACTGAAATTATTTTAAGAAGATCAAAATCTCCATTATCTATAGAAAGCAGCAATCCTTTAGACAATAAAAAATCACCAACAAGTACAGCTATTTTATTTTTCCAAAGTGCATTTACAGAGAAAAAGCCACGACGCTTGTTACTGTCATCTACAACATCATCATGAACTAACGTGGCAGTATGTATTAGCTCTATAACAGATGCACCTCTATAAGTACGCTCATTAACCTTGCCACCAGACACCAATTTTGCTGTTAAAAAAACAAACATTGGCCGCATTTGTTTCCCTTTTCTGTTTACAATATAATAAGTAATTCTATTTAATAAGGCAACCTTAGAAGACATAGAGGCGTGAAACTTTTTCTCAAAAAGTTCCATTTCTTTATTTACAGGGTCCTTAATTTGTGCTACAATTTTCAAAAAAGCAATTCGTTAAATTTGGAAAGGTAAAAGTAATTAAATTATTAGATTTCAAGGCAATGATTTACGTTTTAGTAATATTATTACCTACCCCTGAAAACAGGGGTAAAATTTTCCCTACAAATAGGTCTATTTGTTTTCTTAATTAACGCCATCTTTGCTGTGTTATTATTAACAAAAAACAATTAATAAATCACACTTAAGATGAAAAAAAATCTATTTGTAGCAGCAATGTTACTTTTTAGCTGTAGCGCAATTGTAAATGCTCAGAAACTGAAAAAATTTGGAAGTTCTGTTGAAAAGAAAATAGGACCAAAAACAATTAAAGTACCTTACACAGACAACATTAGCTACTTAGGTTATGCTAGTCCTGGTAACGAAGATGAAGTAAAAGACAACAAAAAGTTTTACTACATATACGTTTGGGTGCCATTAGCTGCTCCTGAATTAGGGGTAAGAATGGTTTCTCCTGCCAATGGCGATAAAATTAAAAACGCTGTAAAATCTGCAGATTTTGACGAGCACGCTTCTACAAAAGACTTTTTTGACACATATATTACGTTAGAAAGATCTGATATTGTATCTGCTGCAAATGTAACTACAGAAGGTGCCAAAAGTGCAAACTGGGTTACTTTAGCTTCTAATGACGACACGTCTGAGTTACCTAAGCAACCAAGTGGCAGCAGTTACAACTCTTTATTACGTTACAAAAGCGAAGTAAGTAACCCTACTAAAGCCTTAACTGCTGGTTTATACCGAGTTGGTTTTACTACGTACAAAAGAGGCGAAGTTAAAGGAACATTTTTAGCTGAAGTTGCTGCTCCTATTAAAATACCTGGAGTTGTTATGGCCAAAACTATTGATGAGTTAAAAGCTCAAATGAAATAAAAAAAACATTGTGGTTAATGTGTTTTTTTAGTTAAAGGCGGGTGATTTATTTTCACCTGCCTTTTTTAGCTTTTATTTGCTAATTGCCCGCAAGCTGCATCTATATCTTTACCTCTAGAGCGCCTTACGGTAACTGTAATACCATTTCGCTCTAATGTTGCCACATACATATCTATAGCGTTGTTATTTGCTTGCTGAAACTCTCCATCATCTATAGGGTTATACTCTATTAAATTAACTTTAGACGGTGCAAACTTGCAAAAATCTACCAAAGCATTGGCATCATTTTGTGTATCATTAATACCATCCCAGACCACATATTCATAGGTAATTCTGCTTTTTGTTTTAGCGTACCAATACTGCAACGCCTCCCTTAAATCTTTTAAAGGAAATGTGGCATTAAAAGGCATAATAGATGTTCTTATTTCATCTACTGCAGAATGTAAAGACACGGCTAGTTTAAATTTCACCTCATCATCTGCCATTTTTTTAATCATTTTAGGAACACCAGATGTAGACACTGTTATTCTCTTAGGAGACATTGCTAAACCCTCTGCAGAGGTAATTTTATCTATAGCTTTTAGAACATTATTGTAATTCATTAATGGCTCTCCCATACCCATAAATACAATATTGCTTAATTTACGATCAAAATACAATCTACTTTCGTTATCTATAGCAACTACTTGATCATAAATTTCATCTGGATTTAAGTTTCGCATACGCTTTAACCTAGATGTTGCACAAAACCTACAATCTAAACTACAACCTACTTGACTAGATACACAGGCTGTTGTTCTTGTTTTTGTTGGTATTAAAACCGACTCTACAATTAAACCGTCATGCAGTTGTACAGCGTTTTTTATAGTTCCATCACTACTACGCTGCATTTGATCTACTTTTATGTGGTTTATTACAAAGTTAGCATTTAACAGCTGCCTTGTTTCTTTAGATACATTTGTCATAGCATCAAAAGAGTGTGCCCCCTTTTGCCATAACCATTCGTATACTTGGTTACCTCTAAAGGCTTTATCTCCTTGAGCTACAAAAAATGCTCTAATTTGTTCCTTAGTTAAGGCTCTTATGTCTTTTTTCTTAATTTTTTCCACAGTACTAAAGGTAGTAGATAAAAGTTAATCCCGCCAAATTCTATAAAAATAGAAAACTGACGGGATTTTATTTGTTTGTATTAAAATACCAATTAAATAATTAGCATTGCATCTCCGTAAGAGTAAAATTTATAGCTTTCTAAAATTGCCTCCTTGTATGCTTTTTTCATAAGGTCATGACCTATAAAAGCAGAAATCATCATTAACAATGTAGATTTTGGTAAGTGAAAGTTTGTTACCATACAGTTGGCAATACTAAAATCATAAGGAGGAAAAATAAATTTATTTGTCCATCCTTCATATGTATTTAAGCGACCGTTAGATGAAACAGCACTTTCTAAACCACGCATAGCAGTTGTACCTACGGCACAAATTCTACGTTTATTATCTATAGCTGCGTTTACTACTTCTGTAGCTTTTTCATCTATAATTAATTCTTCACTATCCATTTTGTGTTTAGATAAATCCTCTACCTCTACTGGGTTAAAGGTACCTAAACCAACATGTAATGTTAATTCTGCAAAATCTACTCCTTTAATTTCTAGTCTTTTTAATAAGTGTTTAGAAAAGTGCAAACCTGCAGTTGGTGCAGCTACAGCACCTTCGTGCTTAGCGTAAATTGTTTGGTATCTGTCTTCATCAGATTCCTCTACATCTCTTTTAATGTATTTAGGTAATGGTGTTTCTCCTAAATCTTTTAGTTTTTGTCTAAAGTCTGTATAAGAACCGTCATATAAAAAACGTAAAGTTCTACCTCTAGATGTAGTATTGTCTATAACCTCAGCCACTAGAGTTTCATCATCACCAAAATATAATTTGTTCCCTATTCTTATTTTACGTGCAGGATCTACTAAAACATCCCATAAACGTTGTTCTGCATTTAACTCACGTAACAAAAACACTTCAATTCTTGCCCCTGTTTTTTCTTTATTACCATACAAACGAGCAGGAAAAACTTTTGTATTGTTTAAAACCATTACATCACCTTCATCAAAATAATTGATAAGGTCTTTAAACATTTTGTGTTCAATTTTTCCGGTTTCTCTATGTATTACCATCAATTTAGCTTCATCCCTGTGTTCTGAAGGGTACTCGGCTAACAAATTGTCTGGAAGTTCAAAATTAAAGCTAGATAATTTCATTTAATATTTTTTATGATGTTAACGGTTATACATAACCTCTGAAAATTAAAAACGATATTATTTTATGCTAATAAAAAAGCACCCAACGTTTTACGGTTTAGTGCATATTTTTTAATTTTCCTTTTATGCGATTGCAAATATACTACGCTACAATAGGCGTTGTCAAGTAAAACACCAATTAAATAACAATTTAGCTATAATTAAGCTTCTTTAATACCAAATTGAAGCTGTTTTAGGTCTGTCCAGAAATCTGGGTATGATTTAGACACCACGCCAGCATCATTTATAAATAGTGTTGTTTTTAGAGCTAATGGAGCAAACGCCATTCCCATTCTATGATCATTATAGGTATCTATAGGAATATTTTTATTAATTTTTGTTGTTGGTGTAATGGTTAGTGTTTTATCTGTAACTGTTATTGCGGCTCCTAATTTTGTCAGTTCTGTTTTTAAAGCCTCTAACCTGTCTGTTTCTTTAATTTTAAGTGTGTGTAAACCTGTTAAATGGCAACCTAGTCCTAAACCAAAAACCGTAACCGCAATGGTTTGTGCTATATCTGGCGCATTACTTAGGTCTGTTGTAATTTTTTGTTCTTGGTTATCTGTTACCTTTTTTAAAACCACTTTATTGTTTAAAAATGTAGTTTCTACACCAAAATCTTTATAAATTTCTTGTAACACGCTATCTCCTTGTAAGCTGTCTTTTTTATATGCAGATAATGATATCTCTGTACCAACAGAAGACATAGCAACAATACTGTAATAATATGATGCCGAGCTCCAGTCTGATTCTACTACCAGTGTTGTATCATTTACTGCTTTTTTAGGAGATACTTTTATTATGTTACCCTCAAAAGAGTTTTCTACCCCTATTTTAGTTAGTAAAGCCAAGGTCATTTTAATATAAGGCACAGAAGTGATTTTACCTACCAACTCTAATTCTAATCCATTATCTAAACTTGGAGCAGTTAGCAATAATGAAGAAATATACTGGCTACTTATATTTGCTGGCAAACTTACTTTATTAGCCGTTATTTTTTTTCCTTTTATATGTAGTGGAGGATAACCGTTGTTTTCTAAATAAGTAATATCTGCCCCTAAAGACTTAAGCGCATCTACTAAAACACCAATAGGTCTCTCGGTCATACGTTTAGACCCGGTAAGTACCACTTCTTTACCATTTTGGCAAGAAAAATATGTTGTTAAAAAACGCATTGCTGTACCAGCATGATGTATATCTACTTCTCCTTTAGACACCTTAATTCCTTTTTGCATAACAACTGCATCATCAGAATTAGAAAGGTTTTCTATTTTTATATTCGGATATAATGCTTGTAATAACAATAGACGGTTAGACTCGCTTTTGCTTCCTGTTATTTTAATAGCAGAATTTAGAGTTTTATTTTCTGGTGCTGATAAATGTAATTTCAATGTAAAGGTATTTTAGTGGTTTGTACAACCAGATTATTTTAATTTTTGATTGTTGTGATGACGATCATGATCTCTTTTAGTTTTAAGATCTAATTTTTTATCAAAAGCATCTTGCAAATTTATACCTGTTTGGTTGGCAAGACACAGAACAACAAACATAACATCTGCTAGTTCTTCACCTAAATCTTTGTTTTTATCAGATTCCTTTTCACTTTGTTCTCCATACCTACGCGCAATAATACGTGCCACCTCACCTACTTCTTCTGTAAGCTGTGCCATATTTGTAAGCTCATTAAAATAGCGTACTCCATGTTCTTTAATCCAATTATCTACGGCTTGTTGTGCGTTTTGAATGTTCATTATACTTTTGTTAATACAACCTTTTCGTTCTCCTTCTCTATTAAAATTTTATAATAGTTTTTAATAGCCTCGTAATACGATGGTGTTATAATTGCTTTATTAATAGACTCAATAACTAATAAATGAATCTGATTATTTTTTTCAGTAATTTTATACCTAAAAGATCCTAATTGCTCTGGAAGAGCAATACTTTTAACCTCTGGCAGTGTCTCTACTTTGTACCCTTCAGGAAGCTCTATAATAATTCTATAGGTGGTTTCTGATGGGTAACTAAAATCTATAGGGTAGCTCCTTTTATCTAATTTAAAAGGGTTACTTTTAGACCTATAAAAAAACATTGGTGAAAAATAAATTTTATCGCCAATAATATCTGCCTGACTCTCTTTTACAAATTTATAACTTTCAGAGATTGGTTTACCTAAATCTAAGCTATTTTTTACTTCAAAATCAGATATTTCTAAATCTAAAGACTTTTCTATCTTTTCTATATAGCTATCTTCATCAGACTCATTATAATTATTGCGGTATATTCTAGCATTGTGCAGTTTAGCTAGCCTTCTAAATGACCCAGATAAATCTCCATTTTCTCCTAATTTGGTTGTCATCATTATTGTTCTAGAAGATTGTTGGTTAGGATACAAACTTATTGTAGATGATTGCCCATCCTTATTAATAATTCTACCTTCCCAATTTAGAGTTCTGGTTGGCAACACGTTTGGCATACTATACATACTAGTGGCATCTAATAATACAACACCCTCCCCTGTATCTATTGCAGATATTACGTAATTATAACCTTCTCTTGTTGGAAAAAGAGGAATACCATTACCTCTAGTGCTTATTAACACGGGATTAGCATTTACCCCAGCATACCTTAACATAGAGGTTAGCATTAAATTAATATCTGCTACATTACCTACATTTTCTTTATATGCCTTACGCACGCCATTATAGGTATATTTACCATATATACCATTCCATTTTACTTTACTTTTTACAAAATTATATATTAACGCAGATTTTTGCATAGGGTCTGATACTGCGCCAACTAAAGCGTCTATGTCCTGATTGTAATAACCTGTTTTATTTAATTCTGCTCCAAAATTTGGACTTGTATATATTGTTTTTACTACATCTTTCCAGGTTCTGGAGTAATATTTAGGTATACTATTTGGGTATTGTACGTAAGAAAGCTCATATTTTACAGCTGCTCTATAATTATTTATATTATTAATGTAAGGCTCTTCTTTTAATGCTGGAATGTTTGATAAATCATACACGTGTTTGTTCTCAAAAAAATCTATTTTATCATTATTAAAAGTAGTACCCACTACTCTTGATGACATACTAGACCTAGTTTTGCTTTTTATATTTAAACTAGAGTTTTCTCTAGTTATTTTGGGATATATACCCAAATAGCCTTTTGAGTTTAACTTATAATTAAAATATTCTGGAGAAGAAAAACTAGACTCTAATTTATTTACCGGTATACTATGCTGAAACACAAACTCATCTACATTAAAAATAAAAGGAGAATTAATTTTGTATTTAAATTCTATTACACTACCATCTTTAATGTTTGGCATTGTAAACTTTGTTTGATCGTAGTATTCAGACACTTCAGACTCAAAAATCCCATCTTTTTTTAGTTTTGACTCTTCAATTTTACCATCTACTATATTGTAAGTAACAGCCTTTAAACCAATTATATTTTCTCTGTTACCTTGCGATGCCTTATAAAGTGGTATTGCTTTAGTGGCAAAATCATACCCTTCTTTATTATAAATTTTTATTCTCTCATAAACTTCAGTTACTAATTCAAAACCGCTGTTATCTAAATATCTAAAATAACATTTTTTACTTTTATATAAATATGTTGCACTTGCTGCTGAATCTATTGGGTGACTTTTTTCTTTTAACTCCTCTAATGAAACTTTACCAAAAGAAAAATCTTGAGCGGTAATAAGGTTAATAGCTAAAAAAAAGTACACTATTAAATTGCATTTTTTAATCATAATTTTGGCTTTGGGTTGTTTGGTTATGGTTTTTTATGGTTATTTTTTTACTAAAACAACTTTTGCATTATCGGTTAATGATACTTTTTTTCTAAAGTCTCGATAGTCCTTATATTTTTCTTTAGGGTAATAACCTTCTTTAATAAGTAATTTTCTTTTGTATTCTACATTTTTTAAGTCTTCTGATAACTTATAAGATACACTGTACATTCCAAATTCGTTTTCTATTAAAGTGTTATTAGGCATTGCCTCAACTTTAAAACTATTAGGCAACAAAATATTAAACTCATCTTCATCTAAATAGCCTCTTTGTATTTCTAAAGGCAACTTTCTACTTCTATACCTATCTGGCACTACATTATTTCTGTTTAGCGCATTTACTCTAAACAATAGCCTATCACCACTTACCGATGCGTAATTAGCTGCCTCCAAACTAACTTTTTCTGTAAACACAATACTGTCTCTATTATTTAAAAAATTATAATCCCCTAAAGTTAAATTGTTTATATACCTCCAATAAGACTTATAATGCTTTTTAATATCATCAAAGGGTTTTCTTTCTATACTAAACCTATCATCATATTGTATTCCCTTTGTTGTTATTATTACATCTGCAGCTATTGCGCCATTGTTAGCTAGTGTAATTAGAGCTTCTGTTTTTTGGTAATTATCTTCATTTATATAACTATCTGTTTGCACCAACTCTCCACCATTTGGTTTTATAACATGTACCATTCTACCATCTGTAAAATCTCCTAAAAAACCAAAAGGATGTATTTGAGAAGTACAATCTATCCAATAATACCTACCGTTACTTTCTACCGCCAAAATTACGTGGTTACCTTCTGCAAGAGATGCAAAATCCTTTTTAAAGCTTTCTTTATAACTACCAGCTTCTACGTGTGTATAATATGCTTTTACACCTACGGCCTGCAAAAGAGCCATTGTATAATTAGATAATCCTTTACAGTCTCCATACTTTACCCTATCTACATCTATAGCAGATATAGGTTGCATACCACCAATACCTACCTGTACGCTTATATACCTTGTATTATCTTGTACATATTTATATACTATTTTAGCTTTTTCTATATCTGACTTAGCTTCTTTAGTTAATAGTTTTATTGTATTTATTGTAGGTTCTGGCAACTTATCTCTATCTACAAGTAAATTAGAATACATCCATTTACCTAGATCTTGCCAAGTGTTTATAGAGGCGTCATAGCCTCCGTAAGTAAAATTTACAGGTCTTATTTGTAGCTGCGGAGAAATTTTAAAAAAAGCCGGACTTAAACTTTCTTTTTTTAAAGCTGGTATATTTTTTACGGTATAAGTTATTTTTCCTTTGGTAATGTCTTTTTTTACATCTAAGCCTTTTAAATTTACCTCTCTAACTTCTGGTTTAAAACTTTCCTCATCATAGGTAAATGTAATACTACTTTTTTCGGTACTTAAATAAAATTCATCTAAGAAATACCAAATTGGCAACAATTCTCCGGTATTTGATGTTGTATATTCATAAGTAAACTCTACAGTATAAGGGTAAGCAATTGGCGTATACTCTAAGTACTTAATTCTGGAATCTGAATATAACGTACTACCATCTACAGCACTAACATCTTTAAAATCTTTTTCTTTAAACTTGTCTATTTGTTTTCCAAATTGATTAAAAACCAGCGCTTGCATAGATATTAACCTACTATCCAAGTCATACCCTCTAAAAATATGTGTGGCATTACTACCGTATTTATTTAAGACGGTAACTATTCTTTTGTGTTTAATATTCATTTTAGTTTTAGAACTAATATGAATGTTCATTTCATCTAACCTTACAACTGCATTCGCATTTTTGGTTAAATT
Organism: Cellulophaga omnivescoria; assembly: GCF_001999725.1. Taxonomy (GTDB): domain Bacteria; phylum Bacteroidota; class Bacteroidia; order Flavobacteriales; family Flavobacteriaceae; genus Cellulophaga; species Cellulophaga omnivescoria. The sequence continues at coordinate 554,386 of NZ_MDDP01000010.1, read as the reverse complement.
AGAATTAATTAATAAAGATTGATGAATAGTTTCTTGTGCTTCAGACAGTTGTACTGCTAAAAGCAATATAAGGCTAAAAAATATGCGCATAGGTTGGTTTTGGTTGCGGATAAAATTAAGAAAAAATCTTACAAAACCTAAAAATACAATATACGATTATTCCTTATTTTTTGTGTCTATAATAATTGTTACTGGACCATCATTAAGCAAATCTACTTTCATATCTGCCCCAAAGACACCAGTACCAACTGGCTTACCTAATACAGTTTCTAATTTTGAAACAAAAGTAGTATAAAGCGGAATTGCTACATCTGGTTTAGCCGCTTTTATGTAAGAAGGTCTATTGCCTTTTTTTGTAGCTGCATATAGTGTAAACTGGCTAACAACTATTGCGTTTCCTTTATTGTCTAAAAGAGAATTATTCATAACCCCGTCCTCATCATTAAAAATTCTGAGGTTTGCAATTTTACGAGTCAACCAATCTATATCTTCTGCTGTATCTTCTTCCTCTACTCCCAGTAAAATTAGAAGACCTACATCTATTTTAGAAATTAGTTTATTGTCTACGGTAACAATGGCTTTTGTTACCCTTTGTATTACTGCTCTCATTTTTTATCTCCGTAAATATCTTGCCTGTAATTTTCCTCATCACCCGTAATCATTTGCACATAACTTTTGTATCTGGTCCAAGCAACTTCATCATTATCTAATGCGTCTTTAACAGCACATTTTGGTTCGTCTATATGTAAGCAGTTATTAAACTTACATTCACTTTTTAAAGCAAAAAATTCAGGAAAATAATCACCTATTTCCTCTTTTTCCATATCTACAATACCAAAACCACGTATACCTGGTGTGTCTATAATTTGGGCACCAAAATCTAAATCGTACATTTCTGCAAAAGTTGTAGTATGTTGCCCTTGCATGTGCTGCTCAGATATTTCTTTGGTTTTTATATTTAACTCTTTATCTATAGTGTTTACCAAAGTAGATTTACCAACCCCAGAATGACCAGAAAACATACTTATTTTCCCTGTCATCATTTCTTTTACCTTGTCTACGTTTTTACCTGTTTTAGCAGATATACCTACACAGGTATACCCAATACTACGGTACAATGCTGCTAAATATTTTACATCTAAAAGTTCGTCTTCATCGTAAGAATCTACCTTATTAAATAATAAAACGGCAGGTATACCATAGGCTTCCGCTGTCACTAAAAAGCGATCTATAAAACTGGTAAATGTTTGCGGATTATTTAACGTTATCATTAAAAAAACCTGATCTAAATTTGCTGCAATTATATGTGTTTGCTTAGATAAGTTTACAGATTTACGTACAATATAATTTTTACGGTCTTTAATTTCTGTAATGGTAGCGTTGGTCTCATCTCCACTTTTTTCAATATCAAAAGATACCCTATCTCCTACCGCTATAGGATTTGTACTTTTTATACCTTTTATACGAAACTTACCCTTTATTCTACAGTCGTAAAATACGCCATCATCTGTTTTTACAGTATACCAACTTCCAGTAGATTTATAGACAGTTCCTATCATTATTAATTATTTATTTTACTTTGTTTTTACAAAGAAACAATATAAGTGCAACAATATGGTATTTTTTTTGTCGTTAAAAATTTTACAAACAACAAACAATTTAACAATTATGAAAAAATTATTATTTTTTGCATTTATTCTTTGCTTAACAACCGTAGACTTAACCGCTCAGCAGTTTAAAGTTATTACTAGTGTAGAATCTATTGTACCTAACGGATTAGGTAGATCTAGATTAATTTCTGCAAACGAAGAAAAAGATTACAAAGAATATACTTCTACACAAACTGAAGAAGATAACACAAGAAATAAGTCTAAAAGAGGAGACATTAGAGTTAAAGGCTTTGATGAAACTAAATTACTTAACTTTTACAACATTGGCGGAATTAGATTTCAGAACATAGCAGCTAACGATGCTATAATTACTTCTAAAATTAATGCAATGGTTAAAGAAGGCTGGGAACTTGCCTTTGTAACTAGCGCTGTAGAAAGTGAAGCTGGTAAAGGTGACGGTAAAGGTATTTTTATTACCAGATACATTTTTAAGAAAAAATAATTTCTTAACCCTTTTTATAAAATCCCGATGCATAATTACATCGGGATTTTTTTATACTCTAAATTATCCTTTAATAATTTTTTCTTGGTGGTTAATAGACTCTTGGTGTATTGCTTTAAACATTTTTAAAACAAACTCCTCACTTAACCCTTTAGATTCTCCTTCTAAAATCATTGCTCCTAAAATCTCGTTCCATCTTGTAGATTGTAAAACGGCTACGTTTTTCTCTTTTTTTAGAGCTCCAATTTGGTCAGAAATTTTCATTCTTTTTCCTAAAGTTTCAATTAACTGTGCGTCAATAACATCTATTTGTGCACGTAAATTACTTAAATCTTTATTGTATTCTGCTTCTGGGTCAGACTCTTTTCTAATCTTTAAATCGCGCATAATTTGCACTAATTTTTCTGGTGTTACTTGTTGTGCAGCATCACTCCATGCATTATCCGGATCAAAATGAGTTTCAATCATTAAACCATCAAAATTAAGATCTAATGCTGTTTGCGATACATCAAAAATCATATCTCTTTTTCCTGTAATATGAGACGGATCATTAATTAAAGGCAAATCTGGAAATCTGTTTTGAAACTCAATTGCCAATTGCCACTCTGGTATATTTCTGTACTTTGTTTTTTCATAAGTAGAAAAACCTCTGTGTATTGCTCCTAAGTTTTTAATTCCAGCTGTATGCAAACGTTCTATACCGCCTAACCACAATGATAAATCTGGATTAATTGGGTTTTTAACCAGTACTATTTTATCTGTACCAGCCAATGCATCTGCAATTTCTTGCATGATAAACGGACTTACAGACGTACGTGCACCAATCCACAACAAATCTATATCATGTTCTAATGCAAGTTCTACGTGTGCTCTGTTTGCAACTTCTGTAGCTGTTTTTAAACCTGTTTCTGCTTTTACCTTTTGCAGCCACTTTAGGCCTAAAATACCTACGCCTTCAAAATTCCCAGGACGGGTTCTTGGCTTCCAAATACCTGCTCTATAATAGTTAACATCGGTATCTTTTAATTGATGAGCAATTTTTAATACTTGCTCTTCAGTTTCAGCACTACACGGCCCTGCTATTACTAGTGGATGATCTAGCTTCATGTCATCCAACCATGTTCTCATTTCTTTTGAGTTTTCCATCTTTACTTAATTTTTATTCTGGGGTATTCCTTTTAATATTTTTTTTATCTTATTCGCGTTTTCCATTTCATTAAAAATGCCTGTATAATTGTCTTCTTCAATCATTTCTTTAAAGGCTTTTAAATTTTCAATGTATTCTTCTAATGTTTCTAAAACATTTGTTTTATTCTGTTTAAAAATAGGTGTCCACATTGCTGGCGAACTTTTTGCTAAACGCACAGTACTCTCAAACCCACTACCCGCCATATCAAATATATCGCGTTCATTCTTTTCTTTCTCAATAACAGTCTTTCCTAACATAAAAGAACTAATATGAGATAAATGAGACACATATGCTATGTGTTTATCATGGGCATCTACATTCATATAACGTATACGCATCCCCATATCTCTAAAAAGATCTAAGGCTTTCTCTTGCAATTTAAAAGCAGTTTTTTCTACCTCACAAATTATATTTGTTTTGCCTTTAAACAAGTTTTCTATTGCTGCAGACGGTCCAGAAAATTCTGTTCCTGCAATTGGGTGGCACGCTATAAAGTTTCTTCTTTTTGGGTGATTTTCTACCTCCTTGCAAATTAAACTTTTTGTTGATCCAGCATCTAAAACAATAGCATCATCATTAATAGCATCTAATATTTTTGGCAACTCTACTACCAATACATCTACAGGAATACTAACAATTACTACATCTGCCAACTGTAAATCATGATAACTTGCCTTTTGGTCTATTACGCCTAAAGACAATGCCTCTTCTAAATGTGCATCATTAATATCTACACCATAAATTTTAGCACTAGCATTTATTCTTTTAATATCCTTGGCCATTGAGCCACCTATTAATCCTATGCCAATTACAAATACGTTCATTATTTATTTTATATAATAGAAAAGATGTTGGTCGTAAAATTTACTTATCACTAAACTTTAATACCCCTACTTCTTTTAAAATCTACTTATTGCTTCTTTAATTTTCTCTTGGGTTACACATAATGAGAAACGTATATAACCTTCTCCGTTACTTCCAAAAATTGTTCCTGGTGTTATAAAAACATCTTTACTGTACAATACTTCATCTATAAATTCTTCTGATGAACTACTACCTATTGGCAGCTTTGCCCATACAAACATTCCTACAGCATTTTTATCATAAGTACAATTTAACTTGTCTGCTAACTGAAAAATTAAATCTCTACGAGTATCATATATTTTATTTAAATTTGAGAACCAATCTTTACTACTTTTTAATGCCGCTATAGCTCCTTTTTGAATGCCGTAAAACATACCAGAGTCCATATTACTTTTTACTTTTAACACTGCATTTATATGTTCTGCGCTACCTAAAACCATACCTACACGCCAGCCTGCCATATTAAAGGTTTTACTTAGCGAGTTTAACTCTAAGGTACAATCTTTAGCGTTTTCTATACTTAATATGCTTGTTGGCGCATTGTTTAAAACAAAACTATAAGGATTGTCATTTACCAATAGAATATTATTTTTTAAGGCAAATACAACTAACTTTTGTAATTGCTCCTTAGTTGCTACCGCACCTGTTGGCATATGAGGGTAACAAACCCACATTATTTTTACCTTAGTCAAGTCTTGCTTTTCTAAGGCTTCTAAATCTGGAAACCAATTGTTTTCTGCAACCAAATTATAATACTTAGGCTCTGCCCCTACTAAATTTGTAACAGATGTATACGTTGGGTAACCAGGATTAGGAATTAGCGCCTCATCTCCTTGGTTTAAAAAGGCCATACTTATGTGTAAAATACCTTCTTTAGAACCCATTAACGGTAATATTTCTGTTGCCGGATCTGCAGGAACATTAAAATTAGCTCTGTAAAAAGCCGCCATACTTTCTCTTAGCTCAGGTAAGCCTTGGTAACTCTGGTACTGGTGCGCTCCTGCATCTTCAACAGCATTTTTAATAGCCTCTACTACAACTGTAGAAGGTACCAAATCTGGACTACCAATTCCCATATTTATTATAGGTTTACCGTCCGCCATTAAACCACGTACTTCTCTAAGTTTTTTAGAAAAATAGTATTCCTGTATATGTTGTAATCTATCTGCAGTTATCATCTTCTTGCATTTTTGTATTCTCCTAAAACTTTAAACTCTTCTGCCATAATTTGCAATAGCGCTTTTGCTTTTTTATAATCTTTATACTTTAAAAAAGTTACATCTACAAAGAAAGAATATTTCCAAGGTTGCTCTATTACTGGTAGTGATTGTATTTTTGTTAAGTTTAGGTTACAATCGCTCATTACATTTAAAACTGCTGCAAGACTACCTCGCTTATGGTCTAATACAAAGCGTAATGATGCTTTATTAATTTCTTCTTCTGGCAATTCTTTATTTTCTTTTTTAAGAATAATAAAACGGGTAGCATTATTAGATATGGTTTGTATTTCTGATGCTAAAACTTCTAAATTGTATAGTTCTGATGCTACTTTTGGTGCAATTGCAGCAATACCCTTAAGACTATCTTTTTCTATACGTTGTGCCGTTTCTGCAGTATCTACAGACTCTACCAATTTTATATGCGAGTATGCTTTTAAAAAATCTTTACATTGCAATAACGCCATTGGGTGTGAATGCACCTCTTGTATATCCTCTATTTTTTGACCTTTTAATGCCATTAAATGATGATGAATATTTAAGTAGTGTTCACCAATTATATGTAAATCATTATTATAAACCAAAGCATAATTTGGTATTATAGAACCTGCAATTGAGTTTTCTATAGCCATAACAGCTTTATCTGCGTAACCCGTCATTAATTGATGTATTAACTCATCAAAAGAAAGACACTCTACCAACTCTACGTCTTCACCAAAAAACTCATTAGCTACTTGGTGGTGGTTAGAGCCCTTTATACCTTGTATTGCTATTTTTAATGCCATTTTTAAATATCTCCTTAAACTTCAGTTTTATGCATAAAAAAAGTCCCGTTATACACGGGACTTTAATTTATATCTATAGTTAAAATATACTACAACAGTCCCGTACCTCTCTTAAAAAAGAAGTAAAAATAAAAACCGTTCCAGAAATATCTTGTGTTCATTATTCTTGTAATATGTGGCTAAGGTAATTATTAAATTTAAAAAACAAATTTTATTATTATTTTTTTTCACTCATCTAACATTATTTAATACCGATGTTATTTTTTTAACATTATATTAAGAGTTGGGTGTTTTAAAATGTTAAAATTTTGTTAATAGACAGAACCTTAAAACGTTAAAAATCGTCTTTTTTTCTTATCTCATTTAAAAACAAAATTCACTTATTTACGTTATTTTTGATAAAAAATATAAGTATGTCTATTTCGGTACAAAACATCTGTAAAACTTTTGGAAGTCAAAAAGCACTAGATAATGTTTCCTTTACTATTAATAAAGGAGAAATTGTTGGCTTTTTAGGTCCAAACGGAGCTGGTAAGTCTACACTTATGAAAATACTTACTACTTATATTTTAGCAGATAGTGGAGATGCTGCTGTAAACGACTTTAGCGTAGCTGATAAAATTAATGTACAAAAAAGTATTGGTTATTTACCAGAGCATAACCCATTGTATTTAGATATGTATGTAAAAGAATATTTAAACTTTAATGCAAATGTTTACAACGTATCTAAAACTAGAATTGAAGAAGTTATAGCACAAACTGGTTTAACACCAGAAGCACATAAAAAAATAGACCAACTATCTAAAGGGTACAGACAACGTGTTGGTTTAGCAGCAGCTTTATTACACAACCCAGAGGTGCTAATATTAGACGAACCCACCACAGGCTTAGACCCTAACCAACTTTTAGAAATACGTAAACTAATTAAAGAAATCGGTAAAGAAAAAACCATTTTACTTTCTACACATATTATGAAAGAGGTAGAAGCTGTTTGTGACCGCGTAGTAATTATAAACAAAGGTTTGGTTGTTGCAGATAAAAAGTTAACCGACTTAAGAGACGCTACCGAACAAATTATAGAAGTAGAATTTGATTATAGGGTTGAAGAGCAATTACTAAACAGATTACCAAACGTTGTTACTGTTAACAACACTGCTGGTTTTGTATATGAAATTACTTTTAATACTGATGTAGATATGCGCCCTGCTGTGTTTGACTTTGCACACGATAACCAATTAAAAACACTACAACTTAGTCGTAAAAACAAAAACTTAGAAAGTTTATTTACTGAGATTACTGGTTAACATTCTTTTATTGTTCTACAAACTCCAATACAACCTCATCTAAAACAGTTTGTATATTGGGATTTGTACAGTTGGTTAGTATGGTAATAACCAAACCTTGCGTAGGGTACACAAAAAAGTTAGAGTAGCCGCCTACACCATTACCAATATGGCCATAGTACACATTGCCTTTTTTATCTGTACTTACTTGCCAACCCAAACCGTAGTAGGTAGAATCCCCTTTTACTTCTTGAGCCGTTAAAAATTGTTGTTGCGTAGCTTGTTCTAACAAATTACCTTTTAAATATGCGTTTCCTAGCTTTACTATATCTGCCGTAGTAGATAAAAACCCGCCACCAGCAAGCTTGTAATAATTATCAACTTCCATAGCTTTTCTAAAGCCAAGTCTTTTTTTAGAGTAAAACTGAGTAATACCTTTTATAAAGCTACCTTTTACATCTGCAAATGTGTGCTTCATTTGCAAAGGATCTAAAACTTTTTTTTGTACATATTCTTCAAAAGGTACACCACTTACCTCTTGCATTGCTAGTGACAACAAAACCCAATCATAACTATTGTAATAATAGTCAGTTCCTGGTTTAAAAAGTAATTCATCGTCTTTAAAAATAGCAATACTATCTTTAATAGTGTATGGCATATTTAAACCATATTCTTTTCCTCTGTAACCCCGTATACCAGCAGTATGACTAGCCAATTGATTAATTGTAAAGTCGTACTTTTTTTTAGGATAATAAGGAACATAAGTATAAAAAGACTCTTCCAAATCTATTACTCCATCTTGCACCATTAAAGCTAAAGCAGTTGCTGCAATAGGTTTAGACACACTTGCTATTCTAAATACAGTTTCATCTGGATTTACAAGTGTTTTTTTTTCAAGATTAGAAAAACCATATCCTTTATTAAAAATGGTTTTGTTATGTTGTGTTACTGTAATTGCAATTCCAGGCACTTTAGCATCATAAACTAAAGATTGCAGTAAATCATCAACCTTACTGTAATTAATATTATTAGCAACACAATTATCTTTAGAACTGCTAATTCTTTTTGTAAAATAAGATAAGAATCTTTTAAAACTCACTATAAAGCAACTTTAGTTATAACTCCTTAAATATAAGCTTTCCTTTGTAAAGTTCTTCTACATTTACAATAGCAGGCATATTGTAACTAATAACATCACCAACTCCTCTAATTGTACCAGATATACTCTCTTGCGGATACACCAATATATCATTAGAACTTCTGTGGTTTACATTTACATTTTTAGTTATTAAATTTTCTGCATTAAGCCTAGAGTCCCCTGCTGCAAAAACAACATTTAAACTTTCTGCCGTTCCTTTCAAATCAAAATAAGCAGCACCGTTAGAAACTATAGACACTTTAGTATCTAACAACTCTAAAGTAAAAGATCCGGTAGTAAAATCTGCTTCTTGGTCTCCAAAATCTTCAGATAAAAGAGCTAAACTTGGATAACTTAAAACACCATCACTACTAATATCAAAACCAGTACTACTACGTATAGATGTTAAGTTTGGTGCGGTAACATAAAAAGTAGTTAAACCATAGTCTCTAGTAAAATTACATCCGTTTGTATTGGTAAGCATCAATCTACCATCTACAACTTTAGCATCAATATCACTACGCAAATATTCTCCTGTTTCTACCTCAACCTTTTGTACTGGACCTTCCTTTATAACTAAAGCTGAATTTTCAAAAACAGTAATAGTTGTAAAAGGTTCTACCACAATTTCTTCTCTTATGGTATCTCCTGCGTTCTGAAAACAATCAGATGCATTTTCACTATTACAACCACACACTAAAACAAGTGTTAAAGTGTATAGTAAAATTGATTTACCTGTAATTTGCAATCCTATATTTTTAATCTGTTTTCTTGTAATCATCTTCATATTTTTAAAAACGGATTCCAACTCCAAATTCTACTGCTTCTGCTTTAGCAGCGTGAGATTTTAAAGTAATTGCAGCAAACATTTTATCTCCAAAGTAACGTTTCAATCCCATTCTGTTGTACATTCTTCCTTCAAAATCAAACGGGTAGTATACATAATAGCCAAGTTGTGTTACTACAGACATTTTGTTTATGTACAACTCGTGACCAACAAAAACACCAACACGTTTATAATCGTCATTAGCATCTACATTTTTCTCAGGAAAAGCAATAGAATTGTATGTAATTAACTCCTTTAAAAACTTAGAAAAGAAAACATCTGCACCTAACTGAAACCCACTTTTTCTGCCAATTCTTTTATCTGAATAAGCCGATAAAATATAAAAAGGAGATTGTCCCAAGCCAATTACATCACTTTCATTAACACCACCTCTAAAGGCAACATTTAAATGTATAGGTTGGTTGTAATTTGTAGTATCTGTAATAGTCTTATATGGTAATTTTTCACCTCCATCCAAATCGTACGTTAAACCTGCATTTAATGCAATGGTGTTTGTAGATGTATTTGGCGCTTTAAAATTTGCATTAGAATAGTGCACCAATGTTAGTCCGGCTTTAAAACCCAAGCCTTTATAAATATTTTCTTTATGGTAATTAACCATTGCGTAGGTACTACTCAAAATATCAGACCCATAGGCATTGTTTCTAAAGTTGGTTACTTTATCATAAGGGTTTGTAGTATAGGCAATACCTTGCCCTACTCTAAGCTGTACATTTCTTTTAAAAAAATAGAAGTTATAATGCGCATACGCACCATAGTTTTTACCTAGCGTACTGTTATTCATATCTTGGTAAATAAAGGAGTACCCTAAATCTGGATAATTATAAAGTTGCTCCCAAGCCTCATTACCAAACGTTTTTTTATTGTAACTTAAAATTAAACCAGCCGGATGGGCAGATATTAAGTGTGCAATACTATTATTATGTAATGCAATAGAGCCGTAAAACTGATTTGCATCTATTACTATTTTACTTTTCTGCTGGGCAAAACAGCCTACAGAAAACAAGGCAATAAAAAGGATTCTTATATTCATTGCGTGCAAAAATAGCAATTTTACACCTACAGTAAATCTTTATAAGCTAATACTTACAAAAATTAAAAAAGTTCTTTTGCTATAGCCTTAATATTGTCAGACTTACCCATAGAGTAGTAATGCAATACAGGTACACCCGCATCTTTTAACTCTTTAGATTGTTGTATAGCCCAATCTACCCCAACTTGGCGCACTGCTTTATTATCCTTACAATCCTCAACAGCATCTACTAAGTCTTGTGGTACATCAATTTTAAAAACTTGTGGTAGTAACTGTAGGTGTTTTTTAACAGCAATTGGTTTTATTCCCGGAATAATTGGCACATGAATTCCAAAATCTTTAGCAGCCTTTACAAACTCAAAATATTTGTTATTATCAAAAAACATTTGCGTAACCACATAATCTGCACCAGCATCTACCTTTTGCTTTAGGCGTTTTAAATCTGTTAATAAAGACGGTGCTTCCATATGTTTTTCTGGGTAACCTGCAACACCAATGCAAAAATCAGAACAATTATCAGTTTCTATAACTTCATGTAAATATGTTCCGCAATTAAGCTTTTGTATTTGTTCTACCAAACTTACTGCATATTTGTGTCCACCTTTTGTGGCTTCAAAATACTTTTGTTCACGCATAGCATCTCCGCGTAACGCCATAACATTATCAATACCCAAATAGTGACAATCTACCAACAAATATTCGGTTTCTTCCTTAGTAAAACCACCACACAATACATGCGGCACGGTATCTACATCATATTTATGTTTTATAGACGCACAAATACCAACAGTACCGGGTCTCATTCGCGTAAGTTTTTTATCTAACAAACCATCACGGTCTATATAAATATACTCTTCTCTAGACGTGGTAACATCAATAAAAGGTGGTTTAAACTCCATTAACGGATCTATATTTCCGTATAATTCCTGAATATTTCTACCCTTTACAGGCGGTATAATTTCAAAAGAAAATAATGTTTTTCCGTTTGCGTTTTTAATATGGTCGGTTACTTTCATTTTTATATTTTTTTGGCGTTCCTACGGTCGGGCTTTCGGTAGTCGCTTTTTATGGATAAAAACCATAAAAGAGCTTCAACAATACCTTAATCCCTAACGCAACAACACAACATTAATCATCTGCTATATTTGGCGCAAGCCATTTTAAAGCGGTTTCTAATTCTATATTTTTACGAGCTGCAAAATCTTCCACTTGGTCTTCTTTTATTTTTCCAACTCCAAAATAGCGAGCCTCTGGGTTAGCAAAATAATATCCAGAAACCGATGCTGCTGGCCACATTGCCAAACTATCGGTAAGTTCTACACCAATAGTTTCTTTTACTTTTAAAATGTCCCAGATAGTAGGTTTCTCTAGGTGGTCTGGACAAGCGGGGTACCCCGGTGCCGGCCTAATACCTTTGTACTCTTCTTTAATTAAAGCTTCATTATCTAAAGTTTCATTACTTGCATATCCCCAATGAGTAGTTCTAATGTCTTTATGCAGGCATTCAGCAAAAGCCTCTGCCAACCTATCTGCTAAAGCTTTTACCATAATAGAATTGTAGTCGTCTAAATCTTTACGGTAATTTTCGGCTATTTCTTCTGCACCAAAACCAGTGCTTACGCAAAAACAACCTATATAATCTTCTTTACCTGTTTCTTTTGGCGCAATAAAATCTGACAAAGCAAAATTTGGCTTACCAGCATACTTCTTTAATTGCTGACGCAAGGTTCTAAACGTGTGTTTCCCATTTGGAGTCTCTAACTCAATGTCATCATCATTAATTGTATTGGCTTTAAACAAACCAAAAACTGCTTTTGCGGTTAGTAGTTTTTCATCTATAAGCTTTGTTAGCATTTGTTGTGCTTCTGCAAACAAATCTGTAGCCTGTGTACCTACAATTTCATCAGTTAAAATATCTGGAAATTTACCGTGTAGCTCCCAGCTTCTAAAAAACGGAGTCCAATCTATAAATTCTACCAACTTGCTTAAATCATATTCCTCTATAACTTGTATTCCAAGTGTATTTGGCTTTACAATTTCAGATGTTTTCCAATCTATTTTATACTTGTTTTTACGTGCATCTGCTATAGATAAATACTCCTTATGTTTGGTACGCTTTAAAAACTGTTTTCTAAACTCTTCATAATCTAATTTTATAGTTTTTTTAAAGTCGTCTTTGGTTTCTTTTTGCAACAAATCTCCAACAACAGTAACCGCTCTAGAGGCATCATTAACATATACCACAGCATTTTTATACTGCGGATCTATTTTTACGGCAGTATGTGCTTTGCTAGTGGTTGCGCCACCAATAAGCAAAGGCACAGTAAAGTTTTGGCGCTCCATTTCTTTAGCTAAAAAAACCATTTCATCTAAAGAGGGTGTTATTAATCCGCTTAAACCAATAACATCTACTTTTTCATCTTTGGCAGCTTGTATAATTTTTTCTGGTGGCACCATTACGCCTAGGTCTACAATTTCATAATTGTTGCAAGCTAAAACCACACCCACAATATTTTTACCTATATCATGTACATCTCCTTTTACGGTAGCCATTAAAATTTTACCCGCATTTTTTGAGTCACCCTCTTGCGGATTTTTAAGTTTTTCCTCTTCTATGTACGGTAATAAATAAGCAACCGCTTTTTTCATTACTCGTGCCGACTTTACAACCTGCGGTAAAAACATTTTTCCGCTACCAAACAAGTCCCCTACAACATTCATTCCTGTCATTAAATGACCTTCTATAACCTCTATAGGTTTTTCTACACTTTGCCTAGCTGCTTCTACGTCTTCTACAATATATTGGTCTATACCTTTTACCAATGCTCTAGTAATACGGTTTTGTATTGGTTCTTCTCTCCATGATAAATCTACCGTGCTTTCTTTAGCTTTACCTACAACAGTTTCTGCAAAATCTAGCAAACGTTCTGTAGCATCATCTCTACGGTCTAACATTACATCTTCTACACGCTCTAATAAATCTTTAGGAATATCATCATAAACCTCTAGCATAGTAGGATTTACAATTCCCATATTCATACCAGCTTGTATGGCGTGGTATAAAAACACCGAGTGCATAGCCTCACGTACGGGATTGTTACCTCTAAAAGAAAACGATACATTACTAACGCCACCACTTACACTACAATGCGGCAAGTTTTCTTTTACCCAATCAGTAGCCTCAATAAAATCTATGGCATTACGTCTGTGCTCCTCCATACCGGTAGCAACAGGAAAAATATTAAGATCAAAAATGATATCTTCTGGTGCAAATTTTACTTTGTTTACCAAAACATCATAAGAACGTTTTGCAATTTCTATTCTACGTTCGTAATTATCTGCTTGTCCAACCTCATCAAAAGCCATTACTATTACAGCAGCACCATAACGTTTAATAAGCTTTGCGTGGTGTATAAATTCTTCTTCTCCTTCTTTAAGACTTATAGAGTTTACCACACATTTGCCTTGTACCACTTGCAAACCAGCTTCTATAATTTCCCATTTAGAACTGTCTATCATAATTGGGACTCTAGAGATATCTGGCTCTGCAATAATTAGATTTAAGAACTTAACCATAGCTTCTTTGCCATCTATAAGTCCGTCATCCATATTAATATCTATAATTTGAGCACCACCATCTACTTGGTGGCGAGCAATATCTAGGGCCTCATCAAACTTTTCTTCTTTTATTAACCTTAAAAACTTTTTAGAACCCGCAACATTAGTACGTTCACCAACATTTATAAAGTTGGTGTTTTCCGTAACAATTAAAGGCTCTAGTCCGGATAGTTTTAAGTATTTTGGTTTTTCATTTTTCATTACGATACCGTTTCTGCAGAAATACTTCTTGGTTTGTAATCTTTTGCTAAATTGGCAATTGCGCTAATATGTTCTGGTGTTGTACCACAGCAACCACCAACAATATTTACCAAACTTTTATCTAAATATTCTTTTATTTGTACAGCCATTTCTTCTGCAGTCTCATCATACTCACCAAAAGCATTTGGCAAACCTGCATTTGGATGTGCAGAAACTCCAAAATCTGTTTTTGTCGCCAAAACCTCTAAGTGTGGCACTAATTGGTTTGCTCCTAAAGCACAATTAAAACCAACAGTTAAAATAGGAATATGACTTATTGATATTAAAAAAGCTTCTGCTGTTTGCCCAGATAAAGTTCTGCCAGAGGCATCTGTAATTGTGCCGCTTACCATTATAGGAACATCTATACTGCGTTCTTCTTTTACCTCTTCTATAGCAAAAAGTGCCGCTTTTGCGTTAAGGGTATCAAAAATGGTTTCTACTAATAAAATATCTGAGCCACCATCTAACAACGCTTCTACTTGTTGTTTGTAGGCTATTCTAAGTTCGTCAAAAGTAATACCTCTAAAACCAGGATCGTTAACATCTGGAGACATACTTGCCGTTTTATTGGTTGGCCCAATACTACCTGCTACAAACCTTGGTTTGTGTGGTTCTTTAGCGGTAAACTCATCTGCAACTTGTTTTGCTATACGTGCCGACTCATAATTTAGTTCGTACACTAAATCTTCCATAAAATAGTCTGCCATTGCTATGGTTGTACCAGAAAAGGTGTTGGTTTCTACAATATCTGCACCAGCTGCAAAATATTTACGGTGTACTTCTGCTATAGCTTCTGGTTGGGTTAGCGAAAGTAAATCGTTATTGCCTTGTAATGGGTGTTCCCAGTCTGCAAAACGTTTGCCTCTAAAGTCTTCTTCGGTAAACTTGTAGCGCTGTAACATTGTACCCATGGCACCGTCTAGCACTAAAATTCTTTCTTTTAATATGTCTTGTATACTTTTCATTGTACCGTATAATATTATGTTGTGCGTTAAGGATTGATGCGGCATCTTTTTGGTGGCAACGGTTTGTAAAACCTGTTTGCTAAAACCAAAAAATACAGCAGAAAGCCTGGCCATTTGTGCTTGCAAACAAATGGAACGCTATAAATAAAATATCAAGTAAGGTAAATGAGATAAGACTGTGAATGTCTTTACTAATTTGTGAGTTATCTGCCGTGTTGTTTTGTAACAACGTAGTAGAATGTAGCACCTTCTTTAAATAAGAATAAAGGGTTGCTAAGGTTTCATAGGGTCTAATCCCTCCACCTTTCTTGATAACGTTTTCAGTCTATTAATGAACTAATTGAGCCACAAAGTAACAGCACAACTTTTTTATAACCAAATATTGCTGGTAATTTTTAAGCCTACACGTGTTTTTTAAACATATAGGCTTAAAATTGTAATATTTTTACGAAATGCTTTGTACAACTTCTTTTTTGGCTTCTTTTTTTGAACCATCAAAACCTTCTACGCCACCTACGGTTGTGTATTTCATTACGTAACGTTTGCCTGGGTTTATACGTTGGTATGCACTTTGACACATTACGGCTGCTTCATGAAAACCAGATAAAATTAGTTTTAATTTGCCTTTGTAAGTGTTAACATCGCCAATTGCATAAACACCTGGTATGTTGGTTTGGTAGTCATAAGAGTTGTCTACTTTTATGGCATTTTTCTCTATCTCTAGTCCCCAATTTCCTATTGGACCTAATTTAGGTGATAGTCCAAATAAAGGGATAAAATTATCTACTTCTACGTAGCTTTCTCCTTTTTCCTCGTCGTTATATTTTACAACTACAGCCTCTAAATGATCGTCTCCGTATAACTTGGTTACTTGTGCCTCTGTAAATAATTTTATTTTACCTGCTTTTGCAAGTTCTGATGCTTTTTCTACAGAATCTAAAGCGCCTCTAAACTCATTTCTACGGTGTACTAAAGATACTTCTGCTGCTACGTCTGCTAAGAAAATTGCCCAGTCTAAGGCAGAATCTCCACCACCAGCAATAACAACTTTTTTGTCTCTGTATACTTCTGGATCTTTAATCATATAAGCAACACCTTTATCTTCAAAATTAAGAATGTTCTCTATTTGCGGTTTTCTAGGCTCAAAAGATCCTAAACCACCTGCAATAACAACAACTGGTGCATTGTGCTTTGTTCCTTTGTTTGTGGTTACCACAAAAGTACCATCGTCTAACTTATCTAAAGTATCTGCTCTTTCTGCTAATGTAAAACCAGGCTCAAAAGATTTTATTTGCTCCATTAGATTGGTAACCAAATCGCCTGCTAAAATTTCTGGAAAAGCAGGAATATCATAAATTGGTTTTTTAGGATATATCTCTGCACACTGTCCGCCTGGTTGCGGCAATGCATCTATTAAATGGCATTTTAGTTTTAACAAACCTGCCTCAAAAACGGTAAACAATCCTGTTGGTCCTGCGCCAATAATTAATATATCTGTCTTAATCATAATTTTAATTTAGTACTTACTAATGAGTATTTATCCTCATTCTAATGTTTTAATTATTTTCTTTTTTATCTACTAAGGAACTTGTAATCTGGTTCATTTTATCTACTTTTTCTTCAAAATCTCCTTTTATGGTTTTCCTGTAATCGTTTAAATTCTGAACCATTTTACTAATATCTTCTGGTATTACGTCTTCAAAAAACTGACGCAAACGTTTTGCTGTTGTTGGCGACTTACCGTTGGTAGAAATACCAATTTTTACATTGCCTTTGGTTACAATTCCGCCCATATAAAAATCGCAATACGGAGGATTATCTGCTACGTTTACCAATTTAAATTGCGCTCTACAATCTTTATAAACTTGTATGTTTACATCTACATTATCTGTAGTGGCAACTACCATATGTTTACCATCTAAATAGCTTACATTATAGACATCTGTAATAGTTGTAACATTAAATTTATTAGCCAATTCTAGTGTTTTTTCTGCATACCAAGGAGATACCATTGTAACTACAGCATCTGGACTAGATTTGGTTAAAAAGCGTAGTTTTTCTTCTGCCACATTACCGCCACCTACTATTAGCACGTGCAGTTGAGACGTTTTTAAAAAAACTGGATATAAATTATTACGTTCCATTACTTTGTTTTTGGTGTTACTGTTTTGTTTACCTCATCAAAAATAACCAAATAACTGTACCACTTAATTTACTACTACTTCTTTTGTTTTTATCTGTTGTTGTACCTTATGCAATTGCGCTCTATGCCTAACAACATCACCAATAACAATAATTGCAGGATTAGACAACTCATTTTCTTGCACTACTTTTTCTATGGTTGATATGGTACCAACACCAACTTTTTCGTTAACGGTGGTTCCGTTTTGAATAATTGCCACAGGTGTTTCTGCTTTGTCTTCTTGCTGAAATAACTGTACAATTTCTGATAATTTACCCATACCCATTAAAATTACTACTGTTGCACTAGACTTTGCTGCCAAGTGCACATCTGTAGATAATTTATGGTTTTTGGTTGTACCAGTAATTACCCAAAAACTCTCTGAAGCTCCCCTTTTTGTAACTGGTATGTTTTGAAAAGCTGGTACTGCTATTGAAGACGATATTCCTGGAACCATAGCTACTGCCACATCGTGACTAGCTGCATATTCCATTTCTTCTGATCCGCGACCAAAAATAAATGGGTCGCCACCTTTTAAACGTACTACATTACCGTGACTTTTTGCTCTGCTTACAATAAGCTCATTAATTTGCTCTTGTTGGTACGCATAACACCCTTTTCTTTTACCTACAAAAATATGCTCTGCATTTACTGCAAACTCTAGCAACTCCTTATTCACCAAAGCATCAAACAAAACAACATCTGCATTTTGCAATGCTTTTATAGCTTTTAGCGTAATAAGTTCTGCATCTCCAGGCCCTGCACCAACTACTGTAAGTAGTCCGTTTGTGTTTTGTTTGTTTGCCATAATTTTAAGCTTCTTCTAATTCTTTTTCTCTAAACTTTTGTACTACCTCTAAAAACACTTTAGAATCTTTAAGATATGCTTCTGCAAATTCTTGCGTTGGTTTGTTGCTTTTTATTTGCAACGCCAACTCCTCAAAAGACGTCTGTAATTTTATTAAACCGTTTGACACAAAATGAGTATCAAAATCTTTAATAATACTAATATGCGTGTTTGTTTTTGTGTTTTGTGCTGTAAGTAATGCTTTAGCAGAGTTTACCATTGCAGAATACGAATGAAAAATACTAGCAGACCATTTTTTATCTTCTAATGCTGCTGCTGCGTTTTCAATTTTTTCTTCGCTCTCAAACAATAAAGTTGCAATTAAATCTATAACAACACCAGCACACTCGCCTACTCCAATAGCTTTTTCATAACGTTCTGTATTTCCCCAGTCTATAAAATCTTCCTGAGTTAAATTATCTACGTCTGTTAGGTGTTTTAGAAAATCATAAAAATAATGCTCTCCTTTTTCTTTGTAATATTCTGTAAACGATTGTCCGTTTGCATTGGCATCAAAATCGTTTAAAATTAAACGCAAGGCTTCTGGGCCTCTTTTACTTGGCACTTTTACAACTTTATCTGCAAAAACGCCATTACCATCACCTAAATTACCACCACCTAATAGAACTTGCAAAGCAGGCGCTACCAACTTATCTTTTGTACGTACAGACATCCCTTGGAAACCAATGTTTGCCATATTGTGTTGACCACAGGCATTCATACATCCACTAATTTTTATAACAACATCTTTATTGTTTATGTATTGTGGATATTCTGCTGTAATTACTCTTTCTAACTCTGCTGCAATACCAGTACTACTTGCAATACCTAAATTACACGTATCTGTACCAGGACAAGCAGTTATATCTGATGCTTTGTTATAACCAGCCTCTACAAAACCAAGTTTTTCTAACTCTGTATAAAAGAAAGGAACCAACTCCTCTTTTACATAAGGTATTAGGATGTTTTGACGCAATGACAAACGAAATTCTCCCGCTGCATACGCATCTACTAAATCTGCTAATTGACGAGCTTCTTCAATATAAAAATCTCCTAACTTTACTTTTATACCAATAGCTACATAGCCTTGTTGTTTTTGAGGCACAAGGTTTGTGCTTTTCCATTGCTGAAAAGCTTCTGTATTTTTAATTGCTACTTCTGGTACTTTAGCATTTGCTACTTTTACCTTTGGATATGCATCTACATCTACAGGAAAAGAATCTTGCGGAATTGCATTTTGCTCTTCTTCTAACAATGCTCTAAAACCATCTAAACCAATATCCTTTAGCAAAAATTTCATTCTGGCTTTCGCTCTACTTTTACGTTCTCCGTACCTGTCAAAAACACGAATAACACCATCCATTAACGGAATAATTTTATCGGCCTCCAAAAAAGTATACAACTCTTCTGCGTGGCGTGGCTGCGAGCCTAAACCACCAGCTAAAAGCACTTTAAATCCTCTAACTCCGTTTTGTATTTTGGCTATAAAACCAAGATCATGCATATAAGAAAGTCCTGTATCTGTATCACTAGAAGAAAAAGAAACCTTAAATTTTCTTCCCATTTCTTGACTAATAGGATTTCTTAAAAAGTATTGAAACATTGCGTGTGCGTACGGAGATACATCAAAAGGCTCATCTACATCTATACCAGCGGTTTCACTAGCAGTTATATTACGTACTGCATTACCACAAGCCTCTCTAATAGTTATATCATCTTTAGCCAATTGCGCCCAAAGTTCTGGTGTACGCTCTATATCTACATAATGTATTTGTATATCCTGACGCGTGGTAATGTGTAAGCGTCCTGTAGAATATTCTTCAGATACATCACAAATACGCTTAAGCTGTGTAGATGTTACTTTACCATATGGCAATTTAATACGGATCATTTGTACGCCTGGTTGACGCTGACCATAAATACCACGAGCCAAACGCAAACTTCTAAACTTTTCTTCGTCTAACTTACCGTCATTAAACTGTTTTATTTTAGCTTCTAAATCTATAATATCTTTAGCTACTACTGGATTTTCTATTTCTGTTCTAAAACTTTGCATTTGCTTGTGATTATGGCTTTTTTTATAATTACTATTATCCTATAGATATAATAGGATTTTAGATAAAAAAGTGCTTAAAATAAACACTCTTTATTACTTCTTTTGGCTTAACTTATAAATCCTGCACCAGCCGTTGTGTTGGTTTGCGCATCAATTAAAATAAAAGCTCCATTAGATTTATTATCGTTATAACTATCAAAATAAATAGGCTTGCTAAGTTTAATACTCACTTCTCCTATTTCATTTAAGGATAATTTATTATTGTTTTCTTGTTCTCCTGTATAATCTGTTGCTATAACACTGTTTATACTATCAATTTTAGATAACACACGGTTAGTATTATGTTGTACAATATACTTAGTTCCTGGCACTAAGTTTTTACTATCCATCCAACAAACTGTAGCAGTAACTTGTTTTTCAATTTTTGGAAGTTCATCTGTTTTAACAAGCATATCTCCCCTAGTAATGTTAATATCATCTTCTAAGGTAATATTTACAGAACTACCTGCTGGTGCCTCATTATAAGTCTTATCAAAAAAGAATATCTCTTTTATTTTAGACTGCGTTAAAGAAGGTAAAACAGTTACAGCATCTCCTACTTTTAGGCTTCCACCTGTAATTTTACCTGCATAGCCTCTAAAATCGTGAAACTCATCTGTTTTTGGTCTGATTACGGTTTGCACAGGAAAACGTACTTTACCTGCATCATAAACATCTTGCGCCTCTAATTCCTCTAAATGCCCTAAAATTGTATCACCATTGTACCAAGACATTGCATCTGTTTTGTCTACAATATTGTCTCCTTTTAAGGCACTAACCGGAATATAACTAACTATTTGTTCTGCGTACGTACTTTTTGCATTTAAGGCTTCAAAATCTTTTTTAATGTTATTAAAAACCTCTTCAGAATAATCTACCAAATCCATTTTATTTACAGCAACTATTACATTTTTTACACGTAATAAATTGTTGATGAAAAAATGACGGTATGTTTGCTCTATAACCCCTTTTCTAGCATCAATTAAAATAATAGCCACCTGAGAAGTTGATGCACCTGTAACCATATTTCTGGTATACTCTACGTGACCAGGTGTATCTGCTATAATGTAACTTTTTGTTGGTGTTGAGAAATAGATATGAGCCACATCTATAGTTATACCTTGTTCACGTTCTGCAACTAAACCATCTGTAGCTAATGAAAAATCTAGGTAATCATACCCACGTTGTTCACTACTTTTTTTAATGGCCTCTAGTTTATCTTCGGTAAGTGATTTTGTATCGTAAAGTAACCTACCAATTAAGGTACTTTTACCATCATCTACACTACCTGCTGTTGCTATTTTTAGTACGTTCATTTTATGTGTATTAAGTATAAAGTAGCAAGTACAAAGACTTTGTTACTCTTACTTTTTTTATTTTAAACTTCTTTTTTAACTTATATACTTTAGACTAAGTACGCTGTACTTTTTAAAAGTATCCTTGTTGTTTTCTTTTTTCCATAGCAGCCTCGGAGCGCTTGTCATCTATACGTGCACCACGTTCAGATATTTTAGAATCTCTAATTTCTGCTACTACTTTATCTATAGAATCTGCTTTAGATAACACTGCTGCCGTACAAGACATATCACCAACGGTTCTAAATCGCACCCAACGTTCTTCTACTACCTCATCTTCTGCTCTAAAAACAACATCATCTTCTGCAGACCAGATTAAGCCATCTCTTAAAAAGATGTTTCTTTTATGTGCAAAATAGATTGATGGAATTTCAATTTGTTCTTTTTGAATATAGCTCCATACATCTAACTCTGTCCAGTTGCTAATAGGAAAAACACGTACATTTTGTCCTATTTCTATTGTTCCATTTAACATATCAAACAATTCTGGTCTCTGGTTTTTTTCATCCCATTGTCCAAAATCATCTCGAACAGAAAAAATACGCTCTTTAGCTCTCGCTTTTTCTTCATCTCTACGAGCACCACCAATACAAGCATCAAATTTAAATTCTTCAATAGCATCTAAAAGTGTAGTAGTCTGTAGCATATTTCTACTTGCGTACTTACCTGTTTCTTCTACTACTTTTCCTTGATCTATAGAATCTTGTACATTTCTAACAATAAGCTCTACACCTAATTCTTTAACCAATTTATCTCTAAACTCTATAGTTTCAGGAAAATTATGTCCTGTATCTATATGCATTAAAGGGAACGGAATTTTAGCCGGCCAAAATGCTTTTTGTGCCAAGCGTACTAGAGTAATACTATCCTTTCCGCCAGAAAACAACAATACAGGTTTTTCAAACTGGGCTACTACTTCTCTAAAAATGTAAATAGCTTCGTTCTCCAAAGCATTACCCAACCCTTGTAATGAAGTGTTGGCTGTTGTTTGTGATTTTGTATCTTTTATCAATGTTTCCAAAATATTGGTGTTTTATTTTATATCTTTTTAAATCCTAGTTTATCCTAAGTGTGTAAACCACACTCTCTGTTTTCTAATACCTTAGTAGGATCAAAATATTTATGTTCGTTGGGTAAATTACGTTCTGCTAAATATGCATCTAGCTGCACATCTGACCAGTGGTAAAACGGACTTACTTTTAAAATTCCGTCTTTACTTAAGCTTAAAATTCCTAGTGAATCTCTAAGTGCCGTTTGGCCTTTTCTTAAGTTAGTAAACCATACATCTGGCTTGTGTTCTGCCATAGCTCTTTTAAAAGGCTCTAACTTAACTTGCTCTGTAAACTCTTTATGTTTTGGATCGTCTATAGATGGTATACCCATTACAGCGTCTCTGTGTGCACTAGTTTGTAAAGGCACATATAATTTTACGTTTAAATCTAGTGTAGAAATTAACTCTTCTGCGTGTTTATAGGTGTTTGGTGTATTGTAACCTGTATCACACCAAACAACAGGAATATCTTTTTTAATTGCAGTTACCGCATTTAGTATAGCAACCTCATAAGGTCTAAAATTGGTAGTAATTACAGCATTTTTTGCATATTCTATTGCCCAAGAAATAATTTCTTCTGGCGGAATACCTCTAAACTGAGCATTTAAATTTTTTATGATATCTTCTGTAAAACTCATTTTTACTATACTTATATGTTATTTACCCCACTTAATTGAATTCCAAACACGCTCGTGAAAAAAATACAATACCATTTTTGTAACTAATTCTATTAAACCTATAGAGAACGCTAATTTTAATGTTCCGGTTACAAACCAAGAAATTAAAACGGTGTCTATTGTCCCCACTACTCTCCAGCTAATAGACTTGACTATGCTCCTTTTAGGACTCTCTGACTGTTTGTCTGACTTGTAACTTCCTTTAGAAGTTTCTTTATTTAAAATCAATTGATCAGCAATCATTTACTTAATTTTTATTACCCTATTTAATTAGTAGGAATTACAAATGTATAACTTTTAACGATAGTAACTGTTAAAAAACGCATAAATCCTATGGTTTTAGTAGATTATCAAAAAATAAGAAGTTTTTTTGATAAATATGAAGTATCTGTAAAAGAACACAATAGAATATTGGTAGCCTTACAAAGCTAAAATAGTATAGCGGTAAATATTTTAATCTTAGATAAGATGACTAAGAGTGGTGTTTTTATATATTTCTAAAGCACTGTCTCTTACTTTTAGCATTAGTTTGTGAACAGAACAAGTACCTTCATCTGGGCAATCATCACACTTTTCATAAAAATTTAAACTAACACAAGGTACCATTGCAATAGGCCCTTCTAACACTCTAATAACATCTGTCATTAAAATTTCTGATGGCTCCTTAATTAAGTAATAACCACCTCCTTTACCTTTTTTAGAAGACAAAACTCCTGTTCTACGAAGCATTAATAAAATACTCTCTAAAAATTTTTGAGATATGTTATTTTGTTGCGCAATTTCTCCAATAGGAACCGGATTCCTATCTTCTTTTTGAGCTAAATAAGTTAAGGCCTTAAGCCCGTATTTGGTTTTTTTGGATAGCATAGTACAAAGATAGGCAAAATTGGGATTTAAAAAAGTGCTGATTTTTAGCTAACTATTTTTAAATTAAACCCTTATTATAAAAGCCTAAATATATACTTTATTACTACAACCTACCCCAACGCTTGTTTTATATCTGCAATAATATCATCTATATGTTCTAAACCAACGGAAACCCTAACGGTACCATCTGTAATACCCACGGCCACTCTATCTTCTGCTGCAAGTTTACTATGCGTTGTAGATGCAGGGTGAGTTACAATACTTCTAGAATCTCCTAGGTTTGCAGAGAGCGATAACAACTTTATAGCATTAAAAAATTCTTGTCCTGCTTGCAAACCTCCTTTTACCTCAAAAGCAACTATACAACCACCAGCTTTCATTTGTTTTTTAGCTACTTTGTATTGTGGATGCGACTTTAAAAAAGGGTATTTAACCCAGTTTACTTTTGGGTGCGCTTCTAGATACTCGGCTAACTGCAATGCATTTTCAGAATGCCTATCTACTCTAATTGCTAACGTTTCTAAGCTTTTAGACAATACCCACGCGTTAAAAGGAGACAATGCAGGCCCTGATATTCTAGAGAAACGATAAACCTTATCTATTAAATCCGCACTACCAACCGTTATACCTGCTAGTACACGACCTTGACCATCTATTAATTTTGTACCAGAATGTATCACCAAATCTGCTCCAAACTTTATAGGCTGTTGTAAATAGGGCGATGCAAAACAATTGTCTATAATTAAAATAAGATTGTGTTTTTTAGCAATAGCACCAAGCACCTCTAAATCTAAAATATCTACAGCAGGATTGGTAGGTGACTCGGCATATAAAATTTTAGTTTTTGGAGTGATTAAAGCTTCAATACCTTCTAAATTATGAGCATCAAAATAACTTGTGGTCACATTCCATTTGGGGAAAAAGTTTACAAATAAACTATGTGTAGAGCCAAATATACTTTTAGATGAAATAATATGATCTCCGCTCTCTACTAAAGCTGCAAAAGTTGAAAACACAGCAGCCATACCAGAAGCAAAAGCAAAGCCTGCCTCCGCTCCTTCCATTTTGCATATTTTTTGTATAAATTCTGACGTGTTAGGATTAGAATATCTAGAGTAAATATTTCTATCCTTTTCCTCAGCAAAAGACGCACGCATATCTTCTGCATCTTCAAAAACATAACTAGATGTTAAGTATAAAGGTGCAGAGTGCTCTAAAAATTGTGAGCGTTCTATTTGTGTTCGTATTGCGTTAGTTTCAAATTTATTATCCATAGTATTTCTTTTATTCTTGACCATCTATTATTAGCCATTAGCGCTATATTCTTTTTTCTTTACTCTATATTCTTGTCTCTTATTTCTAAGCAAAAGCTATCCTTTTTCTGCAATTCTTAAAATATCTCCAAATACACCTCTTGCGGTTACGGCGGCTCCTGCTCCTGCACCCTGTATTACTAATGGATTTTTACCATAAGACTCGGTATAAATTTCTATAATAGAATCTGATCCCTTTACTTGACCTAATGCACTTTCTTTAGGAACAGAAACTAATTTTACATCTAAAATTCCTTTTTCTTCTTGAAGATTACCGTGTAAATCGCCTACATAACGTAAAACGTGATTTGGTTTTTGGTCTGCTTTAATTTTAGAAAATGCAGTATCTAAAGCATCAGCTTGACTCAAAAATTCTGATTTACTACCTTCTCTTAATGCCTCTGGAATTAAATTTTGAATATTAATATCTGAAAATTCATTACTTAACTCTAACTCACGTGCTAAAATCAATAATTTTCTACCAACATCATTACCACATAAATCTTCACGCGGATCTGGCTCTGTGTATCCATTTTCCATTGCCTCATTTAAAATAGTAGAAAAAGGTACATTTGCTTCAGAATACGTATTAAAAATATAACTTAAGGATCCGGAGAATACGCCTTTAATTCTGGTAATATTTTCACCAGACAAATGCAATAACTTAATAGTATCTATCAATGGCAAGCCAGCTCCAACATTAGTCTCATACAAATATTGTTTCTGATTTTTAGCTAATATCTCTCTAAGTTTTTTGTAATAATCAAACCCTAAAGTATTTGCTATTTTGTTAGATGATACAAGATCAAATCCATTTTCTACCAAATCAACATAATTAGCCACAAAAGCCTCATTTGCAGTATTATCTATGGCTATTAAATTTTCTAAATGATGTTTTTCTGCATACTCAAAAATATCTGCAAGCTCATAGGATTTTCCATTTTCATTTAACTTAGTAGGCCAATCTTCTCCAATTCCTTTTTTACTAAGCAATACTTTTTTAGAGTTGGCAACTGCAAAAACATTAAGGTTAATTCCTTTACGTTCTTCTATGGCTTTAGCAGATTTTAATAATTGCTCTATAAGTGTACCACCAACAGTACCGTGACCAAAAATGGCTATGTTTACTTTTTTAACAACACCAAATATTTGTCCGTGCACTACATTTAAAGCTTTGTGTAAACTAGCTTTTTTAACCACTAAACTCACGTTTTTACCAGACACCGTATTATTAAACAACAATGGCACAATCTGGTTTTTTATTAATGCATTGTATGGCTTATGAAACGTACTTAAATCCTGACCAACAATAGATATTACAGAAACATCTTTTTGTACAGTTATTAGGTTGATGTCTTTAGAGTAAAAATCTGAAGCAAACTCGCGCTCTAAAACCTGTTTTGCCTTATCTGCACTTACAGCATCTACCACCAAGCCAATACCGCGTTCTGATGATCCTTGGGAAATAATACTAACACTAATTTTTTCATCACCAAGTGATTTAAATATACGTGCATCTATACCAGCCTTACCTAACAAACCACGGCCTTCTAGGTTTACAAGAGCCACATTTTCTATCACAGAAAGTGATTTTATACCCTCCTTAGTTGTCTTGGCGCTAATTAATGTGCCTTCATTATCACCATTAAAAGTATTTAAAATACGTAGTGGAATATTCTTTTCTAATAGGGGAATAATTGTTTTTGCGTGTAAAATAGTTGCTCCAAAATTTGCAAGCTCGTTAGCCTCAGAATAGCTTAATTGTTCTATACGTTTTGCATCGGAAACATAATCTGGATTAGCGGTAAAAATACCATCTACGTGTGTATAACTCTGTAACTCTACAGCATTTAAAAAGTTGGCAAATAAAGAGGCTGAATAATTACTACCGTTTCTACCTAAAGTTGTTGTTTTACCTTCTTCTGTAGACGCAATAAAACCTGTAATAACAGGCACAACATTACTGGCTAAACTAGAAATTATTTTTTGTGTTTTAGCTTTAGATTCTTCCTCTAACACGTTTGCATTACCAAAATTAGCATCAGTTTTCACTACTTTTCTAGAATCTATAAACTCAGCTTTTACACCTTCTTTAGCAAGTGCTTTTACAACATATTGTGCAGAAAGCAATTCTCCGTATGCTAATACCTGATCTTTAATTTTTAGGCTATAATCACCCAACAAGGCAACACCTTCTAAAATTTGTAATATCTCTTTATATTCTGTTGAAAAATCTAATTGTAACCCATTTTGCTGATAAGCTTTAAAATCTTCAAAGGCTGCTAAATACGGTTCTCCCTTTGCCGCTAAATCTAATAATTTTTCTAATACGTTTGTAGATTCTCCTCGAGCAGAAACTACTATCGCAATATTTTCTTGTGCCTTAATCTTAGATTCTATTTTGCGTACCACATTAGAAATACCCTCACCGTTGGCTAGCGATTTACCTCCAAACTTAATTACTTTTAAATCTTCAGTACTTTTTTGGTCACTAAAAATACCATTTAGCAATTGCTCTAACTGATCAAACTCTATTAAAAAAGCATCATGACCGTGAAGCGAGTGTATTTCCCCATAGGTAACATTACTATTAGCTTGTGCTAATTGTTTAAACGTATCTTTATTTTCTTTTGCCGTAAAAAACAAATCAGAATCTACACCTACAATATGTATAGATGTATTGCTATTTTGCAGGTTGATAAAAGCCTCATTACCATTTCTAGTAATGTCTATGGTTTTTAACAACTGATTCATTAATTTATATGCAGATAATTGAAAACGCTCTTGTAATTTTTTACCATGATGCGTTAACCAACTTTCTACATTAAACAACTGTTCTTCTGTATTTGTACTTCGATTAAAACGAGCCTTAAAAGATTCTGGTGTACGGTAACACAACATTGCATGCATACGCGCATCGTGTACAGGTTGTTTAGAGTTCACCAAAAACTGTTCTTGAATTTGGCAATTGGCAATAAGCCAATCTGTAGATTTCCAATCTGATGCAACCGGAATTAAATGTTGAGTTAGCCTTGGGTTTAGCGCTGCCATTTCCCAAGCAATACCGCCGCCTAAAGAACCTCCTATTATGGCGAAAAGCGAATTTATATTTAGTTCTTTTAATCCCAATAAAAATATATGCGCTATATCTTTAGCCACAAAATCTTTATAATTTTCTATTACAAAACCATCAAAACCATTGCCAGGAATATTAAAAGATAGCACTGTATATTTTGTGGTATCTATACATTTTCCCTCGCCAATTAGTGTAGACCACCAACCATTTTCACCAGACACATTAGAGTTACCTGTTAAAGCATGGTTTACAAGTACAATTGGTGCGGTGTGCAATTCTGCTCCAAATACCTGATATGACAAGTCTATATTTTGTGTGCTACCACTTAGCGTTGTATATTTTTTTAGTTTTATGTAATGCAACATAGTAAGTTGTTTTAATCTAAAGACCAATTAGATTATTTGTAATTTATTTTGAGAACTAATTATTACTAGGCCGTAACGGCAGATACTGCCTTAAAAGCCTCTTCTAAATCTAACTTTAAGTCTTCTATATCTTCTAGACCAACAGACAAACGAATTAAATCTTGACCAACACCTGCAGACTCCTGCTGCTCTACTGTTAATTGTTGATGCGTTGTACTTGCTGGGTGAATTATTAAAGATTTTGTATCTCCTATGTTTGCTAAAAGAGAGAATATTTTAGTGGCATCTGTTAGTTTTTTAGCAGCTTCAAAACCTCCTTTTACACCAAATGTAACTAAGCCACTTTGTCCTTTTGGTAAATATTCTTTGGCAAGGTCATAGTATTTATTACTTTCTAATCCTGGGTAATTTACCCAAGCAACCTCATCTCTACCCTCTAACCAAGCAGCCAATTCTAATGCGTTTGCACTATGTTGTTTTATACGCACTGGTAAAGTTTCTAAACCTTGTATTATTTGGAATGCATTAAACGGACTTAAAGCTCCACCAAAATCTCTTAACCCCTCTAAAATTAATTTATATGTAAATGCAGCATTACCAAGAGCTTCACTATATATTAAACCGTGGTACCCAGCAGATGGCTCTGTAAACTCTGGGAATTTCCCGTTTGTCCAGTCAAACGTACCTGCATCTACAATTGCACCTCCTAAAGAAGTTCCTTGTCCGCCTATATATTTTGTTAGCGAGTGTATTACTAAATTTGCACCGTGCTCAATTGGGTTTAGTAATGCTGGTGATGCTACTGTATTGTCTACAATAAAAGGCACTTGTGCTTCTTTTGCTTCTTTAGAAATTGCTTTTAAGTCTAAAACATCTAGCTTAGGATTTCCTAATGACTCTACAAAAAATGCTCTTGTATTTTCTTGTACTGCTTTACCAAAATTTTCAGGTTCAGAAGCATCTACAAAAGTGGTTGTAATACCTAATCTTGGTAAGGTTACATTTAACAGATTAAATGTGCCACCATACAAACTGCTAGATGCTACAATGTGGTCTCCCGCTCGTAAAAGAGTTAGTAAACCTGTAGAGATTGCTGCTGTGCCAGATGCAAAAACTACTGCTCCTACACCACCTTCTGCCGCTGCTAACCTGTCTTGTAATATTTGATTTGTAGGATTGTTTAAACGTGTGTAAATAAATCCTAATTCTGATAAAGAAAATAAGTTTGCTGCGTGGTCTGTGTCTTTAAAAACGTATGAAGACGTTTGGTAAATAGGTACTGCTCTTGTTCCTCCTGTTTCTGATGGGTTGTGACCTGCGTGTAATGCGTTTGTTGCTAATTTTTGAGTACTCATAATTTTGATTTTTTAATTATTAAAATTGATAAAATAAAAAAGCCAAAACCGCGTCTTGCCGACTTTGCAAGATGGTTTAAAAATTAAATGAGTTAAAAAGAAATTGGAAATTTGCTTTTTTTGAAATAAAAAAGCTTGTTTCGTTATCTGCCTATAGTACCGCTGTACTTGGTAGAATTTAGCACCTTCTTTGTATTGCACAAAGGGTTGCTAAGGCTTCATTGGGTCTAATCCCTCCGCCTTTCTTGATAACTATTCAATAAGTGTTTTGAACTTTGAGCTACAAATATATGTTTAGAAAAATTTAATATCCTAATCTTTTTTGAAAAAATATTGATTTTAACCTTTTTAACAAGCTTAAATAACAGAAACACAATAATTGTTTGTTTTTGTAACGATTTTTTAAATTAAAACTTTATTTGTGTTAGGGATTGCAGTGAAAATCCTTTTTTATATTTCTTAAAAAAGATTGAAACAAAAAGCCCGACCCTTGCGGTAACACCCAAATAAATAGCAAAACATCAAACACAAAAAAAGTGCTTTACCATTACAGCAAAGCACTTATATAGTATTAAAAACTTTATTTTAAAGGTTAAAAGCAGCTTTTACTGCGCTTACCATATCTAATTTTTCCCAAGTAAAAAGTTCTACTTTTTTTTCTACTTTACCATTGTATGGAGACTCAAAAACTTTTGTGATTGTTTTTGGTTCTTTACCCATATGGCCATAAGCTGCGGTCTCTAAATAAATAGGGTTTCTTAGCTTTAAACGGTCTTCTATGGCAAACGGACGCATATCAAAAATTTGTGCTACTGTTTTGGCAATTTCTCCATCTGTTAAATTTACTTTTGCTGTACCATAGGTGTCTACAAAAATAGATGTTGGTTCTACTACACCAATGGCGTAACTTACTTGCACCAAAATCTCGTCTGCAATACCAGCTGCTACTAAATTTTTAGCTGCGTGCCTTGCCGCATATGCTGCACTACGGTCTACCTTACTTGGATCTTTACCACTAAATGCACCACCACCGTGAGCACCTTTACCACCGTAGGTATCTACTATAATTTTACGGCCTGTAAGACCTGTGTCTCCGTGCGGACCACCAATTACAAATTTACCTGTTGGGTTAATGTGATACTGAATTTTGTTGGTAAATAACGCTTGTACTTTCTCTGGAAATTGCGCTATTACTTTTGGCATTAAAATAGAAATGATATCTGATTTTATTTGCGCTAACATTTTTTCATCATTAGCATCAAAATCGTCATGCTGTGTAGATACAACAATAGTATCTATACCTTGCGGTACGTTATCATCTGAATATTCTATGGTTACTTGCGCCTTAGCATCTGGGCGTAAATAAGAGATTTGTTTACCGTCTCTACGCAATGCAGCAAGCTCTTGTAATATTTTATGCGAAATATCTAATGCCAATGGCATATAGTTTTCTGTTTCTTTACTTGCGTAACCAAACATCATACCTTGGTCTCCAGCACCTTGTTCTTCTTTAGAACCACGGTCTACACCTTGATTAATGTCTTGTGACTGCTCATGTATTAATGAGATAACACCACAAGAATCTCCACTAAATTGGTAAGCTCCTTTTGTGTAACCAATGTTATTAATTACCTCACGTGCTATGTTTTGCAAGTCTACATAGGTATTGCTTTTTACCTCACCAGCAAGTACTACTTGCCCAGTTGTAACTAGTGTTTCACAAGCTACTTTACTTTCTGGATCAAAAGCTAAAAAATTATCTAATAATGCATCACTAATTTGATCTGCAATTTTATCTGGATGTCCTTCACTTACAGATTCTGATGTGAATAAATATGCCATAATATTGTACTTCTATTGTTAGTAGAGAAACGGTAAGATAGATTGCAAAAAAAACAGGAAAAGGCGTCAAAAAAAATTAACTAAATCTGTTTTAGCATTTTTTGTAGTACTGAGTAACAGTATACGAGGTTGCAATCAGTCAAATCCTTCCTCTTAAATTAGACTGCAAAAGTATAAAATTAGATTGGTTCTAAAATAGTTTTAACGAAAAAATAAGAGGCTATGGTTACAAATTAATTTGCAATCCATAGCCTCTATATAAACAAACAATGCTGTATTACAGGTTGTACCTTACTTTTAAGGTTACATATCTTGGCTGTATAAAATACTCACTTGTGCTAACAAACAAGGTATTATCACTATCCTGATTTAAAGATTCTGTATTAAAAAGGTTTGTTACTCCTAAAATATACTCCCATTTGCTATCCTTTTTTTGGTAGCCCAATGTTGCATCCATAAAAGAGTATGTATTTAAACTTTCTACCTCGTTTTTATAGTTGTAATAAGAGTAGTCTGCATTAAAAATAAAATCTCTTAAAAAAGTAGCATCTAATTTTATGGTTGGCTGATGTGTAAAGTATTTTATACTAGAGCCATTTGGCTGCTCGTAATTGTTTACGGCTAAATTATAACCAAACTCTATATTTGGCGCGTTTAAAAAACGTGTTCCTAAACTACCTCTGTAAGTAGTTGTAAAAGACTCGTTAATTGCTTGCTCATTATCTACAATTTGGTTAAACTTAGAGTAGTTCATAGTTGCTCCTAAACCTGCTTTTATTTTACCAAAAGTACGCTCAAAAGATCCGTTTGCAGAAAAAGTTTCATCTGCAAAGTTAGAGTTAAACGGAGACGATATTCTGTTAGATGTTTGTATAAACTCATCATCAGAAGTTGCAGGATAATCTGGGTTGGCAAAGTTTAAGAAATCTGATATGTTACGTACTTGATCTACCCTTTTGTTATATGATAATGATGCTCTAATATTGCTAAAATTAAACATATTAAAATTGTTATAACGCAGTGTTAAGTTATGAGACAATGCACTTTCTAAATCTCTGTTACCTTGAAAAAGAGAGTTGTAATTATTCATTACAAAAGAAGATGCAAACTGGTTAACATCAGAAAAACTAGTCATCATTCTGTAATTAAAGTTGATATCCTCGCTCTTTTTAATTTGTAATCTTGTGTTAAAACTTGGCAACAAACGAACAAAATCATCTGTAACAGTAGATCCTAATTGCTCATTTTTTGTTGTATAATTGTGTACAGAAACTGCGGGAGTAAATGTAAATGCACCTACTTTTACTCTATACTCAAAAGCCATATAAATATCTGTAAAGTTGTACTTAACATCATTTTCTACAGAGCTAACAGCATCATCTAACGTAAATTTATTACCGTTATCTAAAATCTGAAAAATTTCTGAATTAAACTTTTGTGTACTTAATAAAGAACCAAGTGTAAATTTTAAATTACTCTTATCTCCTGTAATGTACCAGTAATCTATTTTTGCATCTAGTTTATTGGTCTTTACCATTTTGTCTTGCACAACATCATAACCATCTTGGTTTTGGTCCATACCTAAAACCTCATCTAACCTAAACTGATCACTTTGTGCCAAAGCTGCATTGTAAAAAGGATCTTCTTGTTGTAATAAATATTGTGCTTCTACGGCAAAAATATTTTTTGCATTTAAAGTGTAGTAATAATTAGCGTTCTGATTTATACTATACGGGTCCTGTTTTTGAACTTCATCTATATCACCTGTTAAAGTTGAGTACAAATCTTGCACTTCTTTTTGGCTAGATATTCTACCAAAAATATCATAATCAAAATGATTATCTGCATTAGGTTTGTAACTAGAACTTAACTTTAGCAAAGCCAAATCACTTCTTTGGTTTGTTACACTCTCTGTAAATTCATCTGGAGATGGTTGGCTGCCATCTGCATTAGCTTTGTATTGTCTAAATGTATTTTGCTGCATATCTGTAACGTTACCAGAGTAGATTGCAAAACCACTTAAATCCCAAGTTTTTTTAGGAGAATAACTAAAGTTAGCAGCACCAAACTTAGAGCTTATTTCTTGAGCCCTATTATTTTGTAGTGTTAAAAAGCCCATATCACTAGAACCTACATTAAAACTTGTACCTGTATTTGTGCTACCTCCATTACCAAAACCACCAGTAAACCTAAAATAGTCTCTACGTGTAAATGGTACTTCGCCAATATTATTAAAGTTTGTAATTAAGTTTATACTATAATTAGGGTTGTAATAAAATAATTTAGGGTGCGCAATGTAACGTTCTTCATTACCTACACCTGCTGTGATTTCTCCAAACCAAAAATTCTTTTTACCTTCTTTTAGTTTTATGTTAATTGCGTAATTGTCTTGATTATCTGTTACACCTTTTAACTGTCCAACCTCATTGTAGTTTTTTAAAACCTGTATTTTATCTAAAGCATTTGCAGGTATATTTTTTGATGCCAATTTGCTATCGCCGTCAAAAAAATCTTTACCCTCTACCATTACTTTACCAACAGACTGACCTTCTACTTCAATTTCACCATCGTCATTAACCTCTACTCCTGGTAAATTTTTTAAAAGATCTTCAAGTTTTTTTTCTGTACCTGTAGCAAAAGAATCTGCATTATACTCAATTGTATCTCCCTTAACGTTTACAGGCATCTCATACGTAATTTCTACACCATCTAAACTTTCTGCCTCATCTAACAAAGTAAAATTTCTGTTTATATCTGTTTCTTTAGTTTCTAAAACAATTTCTCTTGTTTTAAAACCTAAATAACTTACCTTAATATTGTATTTAGAATTTTCCTCGACATTCATTTTGTAAATACCTTTTTCATTGGTAATTCCAAAACCATCTAATGCTTTAGTTTCTGCATTAATAGCTACTACGTTAGCCATTTCTAAAGGATTATTAAGACTATCCTTAACAACACCAGTAACAGTAATTTTTTGCGCCTGTACTACTCCGGTTACGGCAATACAAGCCATAACCATAAAAAATTTTATGATTTTTTTCATTATAAATATGTATTAATACTGATGAAATTTAACGACCTCTGCCGCCTGATCCTCTGCGCTGTTGAAAATTCTGCATCATCTCCTGACGCTTTTTTACCATAAGAGCATCAAAATCTTGTTGATTAATGTCTTTTCCTTTGGTTGGAGCTTTAACCTCTACAACATCATCTGCATTCATTACAATTTTAGTACAAACCAATGTAGATCCTTCTTGCTCTATTTCTAAAATTAAACCTGGTAAACCCCAGTATTCTGCAGGACCTTGACTAATAGGAATATCTAATGTATACCAAGCCACAACTGTTTTTTCTGTAGGTATTTTTCGCTGAGACTCTCCTCCTTGCCTACCGCGTCTAAACATTCTGGTCATTGCTCCCATACCGGTAGTATCTATAGGAGTTGTAAGGGTTGCTTTGTATACTGTATAATTACCAATTTTTTTAGTTTCCGAGCCCATTTTCCATTCAGGTTTTTTTAACTCATCTTTTATTAAAAAATTTTTGCTGTACATTTCTACTTGGTTGGTATAGTTTTGCTCTTTAATATTTTTGTAATATTTACCAGTAGAACCTCCACCAACAAAACGCATCCAACCGGGTCCACCACCACCTGGGGCTTCTAATTTTTCGTCTTCTACATAGTAAGACTCTGTTCTGTTAAACGTTAAAATGTATGTTTTTTCCATTGCGCTTTTCATACGCTCCATAATCTCTTTTTTACGAGCCTCTGGCATATCTCTACCTCCAAAGTCTGGAGCCTTAGTTAGCTTTGTTTCATAAATAGCCTTACCCTGAAAATCCTGAGCCGTTACGGTAAAAACCGTAGCAACTAAAGTAAGTGCAACTAAAAAAATGTTCTTCATTTGTATGTGGTTTATATCCTTGTCGGATAGTTAGCTTTCAACAACTTAGACTACCATCTTTTAATATAGTTTAATGGCGAATTGTATTTTTTTTAAAAAAATCGTTTTAGACATACGCACAAGACTTATTTTATCGTTGTAACTTTGTACAAATACAATGGTTTACTACTGGTTTTAAAAAGTATTAGGTTTATTGCCGCAAACATTTTTAGATACTAGTCTTATCTTGTATATTGTGCGACCCCTATATCGGTCTAATAAAAAATAAAACACATACAGAATATGCATATTGCAGTAGCAGGAAACATAGGTGCAGGGAAAACAACTTTAACCAGATTGCTAGCCAAACATTTTAATTGGCAACCAAATTTTGAAGATGTTGTAGACAATCCTTACTTAGATGATTTTTACAACCAAATGGAACGTTGGAGTTTTAATTTGCAGATATACTTTTTAAATAGCAGGTTTAGACAAATTTTACAAATTAGAGAAAGTGGCAAAGACATAATACAGGATAGAACAATATATGAAGATGCCTTTATTTTTGCTCCTAACTTACACGCAATGGGATTATTAACGAACAGAGACTTTGAAAATTACACGAGTCTTTTTGAGTTAATGGAAAGCTTGGTACAACCACCAGATTTACTTATTTATTTAAGGAGTTCTATTCCTAATTTAGTGAACCAAATACATAAAAGAGGTAGAGATTACGAAAACACTATTTCTATTGATTATTTAAGCAGATTAAATGAACGTTATGAAGCTTGGATACACGGTTATGACAAAGGAAATTTATTAATTATTGATGTAGATAATTTAAATTTTGTTGACAATCCTGAAGATTTAGGTTTTGTTATTAATAAAATTGATGCAGAAATAAACGGATTATTTCAACCATAAAAACTAAAAAACCACACCAAAAAGTGTGGTTTTTTTTATGAATTAAATAAAATTCTATATCAGTTTTTGTAATCTAGCCCTACTGTAATAGTTTTATTAGAGTTATTGTCTTTAGATACATTAACCTCCATACCTTCTTTTTCTTTAGCAGCTTTTATTTTTTTTGTAATTTCTTCTACAGTACCATTTACAACCTGTACATTTTTATTTAGTTCTCCGTCTTTTGTAGTTATAGTTGTAATAGTTGCCACAGCCAAATCATTACTAGTTGCATCAATATTTATGGTTACTTCTTTTTTAGTTTGATGTTCCTTAAATACTGTGCTATCCTCTATATGTCCGCCTAAAATAGGAGCTATAACCAAACCTATTAAACACGTTAGTTTTATTAATATATTCATTGATGGGCCAGAAGTATCTTTAAAAGGATCACCAACTGTATCTCCTGTAACCGCAGCTTTATGTGCATCAGAGCCCTTGTATGTCATTTCTCCGTTAATTTCTACTCCTGCTTCAAAAGATTTTTTAGCATTATCCCAAGCACCACCTGCGTTATTTTGAAAAATAGCCCAAAGCACACCACTTACTGTAACGCCTGCCATATAACCTCCAAGCATTTCTGCAATAGCCATATTATTCATACCAAATAGCATAGGAACAAATGCAATAACAAGCGGAAAACCAATAGTTAGCAAACCAGGTAACATCATTTCTTTTAAAGAAGCTTGTGTAGAAATTGCAACACACTTATCGTATTCTGGTTTTCCTGTACCTTCCATAATACCAGGAATATCTTTAAACTGCCTGCGCACCTCTTGCACCATTTCCATTGCAGCCTTACCTACAGCGTTCATAGCCAATGCAGAGAATACTACAGGCACCATACCACCAACAAATAACATTGCTAAAACTGGAGCTTTAAAAATATTAATTCCATCTATACCAGTAAAAGTTACGTAAGCAGCAAATAATGCTAATGATGTTAATGCAGCAGAGGCAATAGCAAAACCTTTACCTGTTGCAGCAGTTGTATTACCAACCGAGTCTAAAATATCTGTACGTTCACGTACAATTGGCTCTTGTTCACTCATTTCTGCTATACCACCAGCATTGTCAGATATTGGTCCAAATGCATCAATAGCCAATTGCATAGCCGTAGTTGCCATCATAGCAGAAGCAGCTAAAGCTACACCATAAAAACCAGCAAAAGCATAAGAGGCCCAAATAGCACCTGCAAATAACAATACAGAAGGAAAAGTAGAAATCATACCAGTTGCCAAACCAGCAATAATATTTGTACCTGCACCTGTACTAGATTGTTGAACAATTTTTAATATTGGCTTTTTACCTAAACCAGTGTAATATTCGGTAACCGACGAAATTACAGCACCAACAACCAAACCAACCAAAGTTGCATAAAAAACACGTATAGATGAGATAGCAATTTTACCTTCTCCAAAAAATTCCATCTGCATTGTTTCTGGTAGCATCCAGGTAACCAATCCAAAACAAGAAGCTGCCACTAAACCTATAGATACCCAGTTTCCTAAATTTAATGCACCCATTACTTGTGCTTCTTTAGCATCGTTAGTCTTTATCTTAACTAGCATAGTACCAATAATAGAAATTAATATACCTGCACCTGCTATAGCCATTGGTAATAAAATTGGGCCAATACCACCAAAGGCATCTTGTATAGAGCCTCCCATATCTTTTATAACATAATTACCCAAAACCATAGCTGCTAAAACGGTAGCAACGTAAGAACCAAATAAATCTGCTCCCATACCGGCAACATCACCAACGTTATCACCTACATTATCTGCAATTGTTGCTGGGTTACGTGGATCATCTTCAGGAATACCAGCTTCTACCTTACCTACCAAATCTGCCCCCACATCTGCGGCCTTTGTATAAATACCTCCTCCTACTCTAGCAAATAAAGCTATAGATTCTGCTCCTAGGGAAAAACCCGCCAATGTTTCTAAAACTATAGTCATATCACCAACATTTGTCCATCCGTTAGGCATAAAAACGTATTGGTAAAAAATTATAAAAAAAGCTGTTAACCCTAATACTGCTAAACCTGCAACACCAAGCCCCATTACAGTTCCTCCGCCAAAAGATATTTTTAGAGCATTTGGCAAACTAGTACGTGCTGCTTGGGTAGTTCTAACATTTGTTTTGGTTGCAATTTTCATTCCTATATTACCAGCAAAAGCAGAGAATATAGCTCCAAAAATAAACGCAACTACAATTAACCAATGAGTTGTGGGCACTACTATAGATACTATTGCAAGTAAAACACTTACAATTACTACAAATATTGCCAAGAGCTTATATTCTGCATTTAAAAATGCCAAAGCTCCTTCGTAAATGTGATCTGAAATTTCTTTCATTTTACCATCACCAGCGTCTTGTTTCATTACCCAAGTCTGTTTTATAACCATATAAACCAGTCCTAGTACCGCCATTATAATTGGCGCATAAATAATCATTGACTCCATATTTTATAATTGTTTAATTATTAACCTAGTAAATGTAAGAAAATGAAACTTAACAAAAAAACCCTCTCATATTTATCATATAAGAGGGTTTTTAGGTTATTTATTGATGATTTCTTATTTTAAATCTTAAAAGCATTTTTAGATTTAAATTCACTCTCATCGTATCTTTCTATACATTTATTCAAGATTTCGTAAGCTTCTTTGGCATCTCCCCAACCACCAACGTCTACTTTTTTCTTTTCTAAATCTTTGTACACCTGAAAGAAATGTTCAATTTCTTTAATTTGGTGAGGATTCATATCTGATAAATCGTTTAATATGTTCCAGATTGGATCTGATACAGGAACACAGATAATTTTTTCATCTGGACCTTTTTCGTCTGCCATATGAAAAACCCCAATTGGCTTTACCTCTACAACACACATTGGAAAAGTTGGTTCACCTCCTAAAACTAAAACATCTAATGGATCACCATCTAATGCTAAAGTTTCTGGTATAAAACCATAATCTGCAGGATACATCATTGAAGAAAATAACATTCTATCAAAACGTATCTTTTTTAAATCAAAATCGTATTCGTACTTATTTCTACTTCCTTTTGGAATCTCTATTAATACATCAAAAGATGTTTTACCGTGTTTAGTCATTCTTATTATTAATTATTGTACAAAAATAGTGTAATCTATAGTAACAAAAAGTATTTTTTAGTTTAATTTATTGATAGCATTATATTAAAAATTAAATCCAAAAGAACCTGTAACACTAAAAGGGCGTGCATTTGGGTTATCAAAATAGTTACCTCTAAAATTAAAGTCAACGCGTAATATTTTAAAAATATTGCCTATCCCAAAAGAATATTCCCAATACATCTCATCAGATGGCGCCATTAACGGAATATTAGTTGGAGCATTTAAAGCAATATTTTCTGATGAAAGCTCTCCCCAAACACCTCTTAATCCTACAATTTCTCTTAAATTAAGCTTTCTCATAAACGGTATACGAGAAAACAGCCTACCATTAAAATTATGTTCTAAATGCACAGATGCGTATGTATCTGTTACAAATTCATAAAAATCTAAATTTGGGAATGTGTTATATATTGAAAATAGCGTTTGGTTACCCGGTATTACATTAAGTAACCCCAAAGGTACCTCGCCAAAAGTTTTACCTATTTCTACAGTACTATACAACCTGCCAAAACCGCCAATTTGCCAAGGTTGGCCGTAAGAAAACTGAATCTTATCATAATCAAAATCACTCTCCATAGGTCCTTTAAACCCTTTAGAATAATTAAATAGTAATGTACTATACTCGTCATTTATACTTTTACGTTCTACGCCGTAACCAATTGTACGTTTACCTGGTGTATAAATTAAGGTTGTGGTAAAGTCTAACTGCTTAATTTGTGACGAGATCCCTGTTGGAGACTCTGCATCTACATAATCTAAACTAAACGCATTTGGTAAGGCAGAACTTAATTTCCTGTATGAGTTACCAACGCGTAGTCTTACATTATTAACGGGTTCTACCTCTATACTAAACGCAGACAAATCTATATTTGTTAACCTGTCATTAGAACCTACAGTAAATACAGATGAGGAAGCAATACTCCTGCCTAAAACATCATTAGTTGCAGTTAAACTTAAACCTAATTGTTCTATATCTTGCCTGTGTCCTCCAGAAACTATTAACCTACTTTTTTTATCTATTAACCATTTTGCAGAAATACCGTGTTTTACTTTATCGTCATCAAAACCATAGGCCAAATAACCTTCTACACGCCACGGATCATTTTGCCCAAAATAAGTCCTTGCCCCTGC
The DNA here is from genome assembly GCF_001999725.1 of Cellulophaga omnivescoria. Classification (GTDB taxonomy): domain Bacteria; phylum Bacteroidota; class Bacteroidia; order Flavobacteriales; family Flavobacteriaceae; genus Cellulophaga; species Cellulophaga omnivescoria. Next base: position 512,929 of record NZ_MDDP01000010.1, on the reverse strand, counting down.
ACGCACACGCACACCTTCTGCGTCATTATAACCAAAAACGCTATAAACGTCTCCAATATCCAAATTCCACTTATCTATTTCTACATAACCAGAACCCAAAATACTTACTATGTTATAGTAACTTTTAAACTTAGGTACGGTTTTTAATGTGTCTAAAAGTTCGTATACACCTTTTTCGTCCTTATTTAAACGCTCCAACCTATTTTCTGCCCAAAAATTATCATCCCTACTAAATGCTTCCGGACTGTACTCATCTACACTTTGCTTGTAAAACTTTTTATCCTTTGGAATATCAAACTTATAATTATTGTAGATAGTTGTACGCTTACCATATATACCTTTAGAGTTTTCTTTTTTGTTAAGGCTAAAATCACTTAGCATATAATCTCTTTTCAATAGAAAAACAGAATCGTTAACTACATCAAACTCCTGCTCTATATAAATCTCTTTAACCCAGTTAATGTTTGCACTTTTTGTAACCTCAAGATTAATTTTTTTAATAGCATAAGTAGAATCGTTTACCCAAAAATCTCCTTTAAAAGTAAGCTCATTTTTACGTCTTGGGTAATAAATAATATTGTAGCACCACTTGTTATCTATAAAAGCACTATCTGCTAAGGCATAATTGTAAACATCTACACCTGTTTTAGAAAGCGGACTTGTAAAACTCTTATCAAAAAATTTTAAATAGTTATTGTAAATATCGTAGTCTGAGTACAAATCTTCTACAAAAGCTGTTATTGCTTGGTTATTAGAAAAACCCGAGTTTTTACTCCCTTGTAATTTTTCTTTTTTAACACCTAAAACATTATCACCATTAACTTTATGAAATGTTTCGTTTAAAAATATAGGTAAGTACGTTTTTCCTGTTACTCTAGAGGTGTCTAAATCATTAAAAACAAACTCTAAACCTCTAAACATTTTACTCTTAATTAAAGCACTGTCTATGGTATTAAGGTCAAACTCTACTTTCTCATATTTATCATATTCGTATTGTTTATACTTACGTAATCCATTTTCTCTTTTTTTTGCCCATATTTTTTTAAGAATATCTATTGCTGGGTTATTTTTTTTTGAGAGTTTTCCTGAAAAAATAACTACTTCATCTAATTGTTCTCCAGACTCTTTTAAAACAGCTTCTATTTTATAGGTAACTTTTGCTGTAAGCGGTATATCTAAAGTTTCATAGCCTACAAAAGATATTTGTAAAACCGAATGGTTATTGTCTGACTCCATATAAAAGCGACCATCATCGTTTGTAATGGTACCTTCTGTGGAATTTTTAAATAGTACATTGGCAAATGCTACGGGTTCACCAAATTCATCTAAAACAACTCCACTTACTTTTGTTTGCGCATAATTTAAAGCGTAAACAAAACAAAACAGAACAAAAAAGAATTTTTTTATCATAACTAACTCTTAAAAGCAACCCTACACTAAAGTCTTTAAAAAAAGAAAAAAGCCTTGCCGTAACAGACAAAGCTTTAGTTCTTTAGCAAAACTAAAATTTTACTTATACATAACCTTTTTAACCGCTTTAATAACGTCTTTATGATTAGGTAACCATTCTTCTAATAAAACAGGCGAATAAGGAGCAGGTGTATCTGCTGTATTAATTCTTTCTACAGGTGCATCTAAATAATCAAATGCATTAGACTGTATATGGTATGTAATTTCTGTAGCAACGTTACCAAAAGGCCATGCTTCTTCTAACACTACTAATCTGTTTGTTTTTTTAACAGAATTTAAAACTGTATCATAATCTAAAGGTTTTACAGTTCTTAAATCTATAATTTCACAGCTTATACCTTCTTTAGCTAGTTCATCTGCAGCAGTGTATGCTTCTTTTATAATTTTACCAAAAGAAACTATGGTAACATCTGTACCTTCTCTTTTAATATCAGCAACACCTAAAGGCAATGTATACTCACCTTCTGGAACTTCACCTTTGTCTCCATACATTTGCTCAGACTCCATAAAAATTACTGGATCATCATCTTGTATAGCTGCCTTTAATAAACCTTTTGCATCCATAGGGTTAGACGGCACAACAACTTTTAAACCAGGACAATTTGCATACCAGCTCTCAAAAGCTTGTGAGTGTGTAGCTGCTAACTGACCTGCAGAAGCAGTAGGCCCACGAAAAACAATAGGACAATTAAATTGCCCACCAGACATTTGTCTAATTTTTGCCGCGTTGTTAATAATTTGGTCTATACCAACTAAAGAAAAGTTAAATGTCATAAACTCAACTATAGGTCTATTTCCGTTCATTGCAGAACCAATAGCAATACCAGCAAAGCCTAATTCAGAAATTGGAGTATCTATTACTCTTTTTGCACCAAATTCATCTAACATACCTTTAGATGCTTTGTAAGCACCATTATACTCAGCTACTTCTTCACCCATCAAATAGATAGATTCATCTTTTCGCATCTCTTCAGACATAGCCTCAGCAATAGCCTCTCTAAACTGTAATGTTTTCATTTATGTGGAATAAATTATTATAATCGATAAAAACGCTAGCAAAAATAGGAAATAATCTTTCAATTACAGTTAACATACTGGCAAAAAAACGATAAAATTTATTATGCATGCATAGTAAATTAGAAATTTTATTGGTATCTTAGCCAAGTTATTATAAAATTGATAAAAGATGAAAATATTAGTCTGCATAAGTAACGTACCAGACACTACTTCTAAAATTAACTTTACAGAAGGAGATACTAAGTTTGATACAAACGGTGTACAATTTGTAATTAATCCAAATGATGAATTTGGTCTTACAAGAGCAATGTGGTTTAAAGAAAAACAAGGAGCAACTGTACATGTTGTGAATGTTGGTACCGCAACAACAGAACCTACAATAAGAAAAGCATTAGCAATTGGTGCTGATGAAGCAATACGTGTTAACGCAGAACCTACTGATGGTTTTTTTGTAGCACAACAATTAGCCGAAGTAATTAAAAACGGAAGTTATGACCTAGTAATTGCTGGTCGTGAGTCTATTGACTACAACGGTGGTATGGTACCAGGTATGATTGCTACCTTATTAGACATGAACTTTGTAAACACTTGTACTGGTTTAGAAATTGATGGTGATACTGTTACCGCAACTAGAGAAATAGATGGTGGTAAAGAAAAAATTAGCACTTCATTACCTTTAGTTATTGGAGGTCAAAAAGGGTTAGTAGAAGAAAGTGATTTAAGAATACCTAACATGAGAGGTATAATGATGGCTCGTAAAAAAGCATTAACTGTAGTAGAACCAACTGGTGCAGAAAGCGCAACAAATGACGTTAGTTTTGACAAACCTGCTGCAAAAGGGGCTGTTAAACTAGTTGATGCAGATAACATAGACGAGTTAATTAACTTATTACATAACGAAGCAAAAGCAATCTAATTATGTCAGTTTTAGTATATACAGAATCAGAAAACGGAAAATTTAAAAAGAGTGCTTTTGAAGTAGCTTCTTACGCTTATGCAGTAGCACAACAATTAGGCACAACTGTTACCGCTGTGTCTTTTAACGCAGATAACAATGATAGCCTAGGTAACTACGGTGTTACTAAAGTGTTAAATATTAGCAATGACACTCTAAAAACTTTTAATGCAAAGGCGTATGCACACGCATTAACCGAGGCAGCAGAGAAAGAAACAGCTAAGGTTGTTATTATTGGCTCTAGTACAGATAGTAAATTTTTAGCTCCTATAGTAGCCGCAAAATTAAAAGCTGGCTACACACCAAATGTGGTAGAAGCACCAGAAAGTACTTCTCCTTTAAAAGTAAAAAGAACAGTATTTAGCAACAAAGGTTTTGCACACACAACTATAGACACAGATGTTAAAGTTATAGGTGTATCTAATAATGCTTTTGGAGCTAAAGAAAATACGACTTCTGCAAGTGTAGAAGATTTTTCTCCTGCAATTACTGATGCAGACTTTTCTACAAAATCTATAGAAATAGACAAAGTAGTTGGTAAAGCTACTATTGCAGACGCAGATGTAGTTGTATCTGGTGGTAGAGGTTTAAAAGGTCCAGAAAACTGGGGAATGATAGAAGAATTAGCAGATGTACTTGGTGCTGCAACAGCTTGTTCTAAACCAGTATCAGATTTAGGATGGAGACCTCACAGCGAGCACGTAGGACAAACAGGTAAACCTGTAGCAAGTAATTTATACATTGCTATTGGTATTTCTGGAGCTATACAACACCTAGCTGGTATTAGCGCCTCTAAAGTAAAAGTTGTTATAAATACAGACCCAGAAGCTCCTTTCTTTAAGGCTGCAGATTACGGTATTGTTGGTGACGCTTTTGAGGTGGTTCCTACCTTAATTGAAAAATTAAAAGAATTTAAAGCCCAAAACGCTTAATTTTTTATAAATTGTGCCCATACTAAAGGGCTGTTTAAATACAAGGTAAAACCCTTTTATTTAAACAGCCCTTAGTAATTTTAAAAGTTTATATGAGTTTAGTACGATTAAAAATAAAAGGAATTTCTTATAGCCAAACGCAAAATGGCGCCTACGCACTTATACTTAATGAGGTTGAGGGCGATAGAAAACTACCTATTGTTATTGGTGCTTTTGAAGCACAATCTATTGCTATTGCACTAGAAAAAGAAATTAAGCCACCAAGACCACTAACCCACGATCTTTTTAAAAATTTTGCAGATAGATTTGCCATTGTTATTAAACAAGTAATTATACACAAGTTAGTAGATGGTGTTTTTTACTCTAGCATTATTTGCGAAAGAGATATGGTAGAGGAGATTATTGACGCCAGAACTAGCGATGCAATTGCATTAGCACTCCGTTTTGACGCACCTATATTTACGTACAAAACCATTCTGGATAAAGCTGGTATTTTCTTAAAATTTTCATCTAAAGAAGAAGATGAGGACAAGGACAAAGATGATAGTATAATGGTTGATGAAATTCTACAAGAAAGCGAAACCGTAGAAATAGAATCTAACCCTTCTGATGCTTACAGAGAATTAAATTTAAGTGAGCTTCACGAAGAACTTAACAAGGCAGTTGCCAATGAAGATTATGAAAAAGCTGCCAAACTACGGGATGAAATCTCAAAAAGAAAATAACACTTACACAAAATTTATTATGAAAAAAAGTTGCTGGATTTTCCTCATTGCTTTTTTTGCTATACTCCCATCAATAGCTCAGGATTCAATACCTGCTCAAGTAGCTACACAAGCTATTGAAACAACAACAAACAATATTACCAACCCAATTATAGATAATGAAGGTTTTACACTAAATAGCCTCATAAGAGGGTTATTAGGTATGGTTGTTTTAATACTTATAGCCTTTTTGTTTAGCGCTAATCGTAAAGCAATTAATTGGAAGACTGTTGGTATTGGTTTAGGCTTACAACTTATAATTGCTATTGGTGTATTGAAAGTAAATTTTATAGCTACGGTTTTTGACAAAATAGGCCAAGTATTTGTAAGCATCCTAGAATTTACAACCAAAGGAAGTAAGTTTTTATTTGAGGGATTGGTCACAGATATGGACAAATTTGGATTCATATTTGCTTTTCAAGTTTTACCAACTATTATATTCTTTTCTGCGCTAACTTCTGTATTGTTTTACTTAGGAATAATACAAAAAGTAGTAAAAGCGCTAGCCTGGTTACTGTCCAAAACCCTTGGTATTTCTGGCGCAGAAAGTTTATCTGTAGCTGGTAATATATTTTTAGGACAGACTGAAGCTCCACTACTAATAAAAGCTTATTTAGAAAAAATGAATAAGTCTGAAATATTATTAGTTATGGTTGGTGGTATGGCTACAGTTGCTGGTGCAGTTTTAGCAGCTTACATTGGTTTTCTAGGCGGAAGTGATGAAGTTTTAAGACTACTTTTTGCCAAGCACTTACTAGCTGCCTCTGTAATGGCAGCACCTGGTGCAATCGTAATTTCCAAAATATTGTATCCACAAACAGAAGTAGTAGACACAGACGTACACGTTTCTCAAGATAAAATAGGCGCTAACATATTAGATGCCATTGCCAACGGAACAACAGAAGGCCTAAAGTTAGCTGTAAATGTAGGAGCAATGCTTTTAGTATTTGTTGCATTAATAGCAATGATTAATGGTATTTTAGGTGGCGCTGCAAGTTTTGATGGTTTTACTATTGACTCTTTAAACATATCTTGGCATTTTACATCTCTTAATACAATAATTGACAACAACCACGACCAATATGACAGCCTGTCATTAGAATTTATTTTAGGATACATTTTTGCCCCATTAATGTGGCTAATAGGTGTAGCAAAAGAAGACATTATGCTAATGGGTCAATTATTAGGTGTTAAATTGGCTGCTAGCGAATTTATTGGCTACACACAACTTGCCGCTCTTAAAAACGCCGCAAACGACACACATTTTACCTATAATAAATCTATTTTAATGGCCACATATATGCTTTGCGGGTTTGCAAACTTTGCTTCTATTGGCATACAAATTGGCGGGATTGGATCTTTAGCTCCAAAACAAAGAAAAACATTATCAGAATTAGGACTTAAAGCTGTTTTAGGCGGTTCTATAGCCTCTTTACTTTCGGCAACAATTGCAGGTATGATATTAGGTTAAAATCAACCTAAAACACAATAAATTCACAAGTTAATTAATAAGTTTTGGATATATGATTAAATCATTATTCAGAACTTATTATACTATTAGTTATTATTTAATTACTTATTTTTACATAAGACTAAACAATTTCTGTTTGCATTAAACAGAAGAAAGATGCTGCTTTAAAATGAAACAATATCACGACTTACTTAAACACGTATTAGAGACCGGCAACCAAAAAAGTGACCGTACTGGAACAGGCACAATTAGTGTTTTTGGACACCAAATGCGTTTTGACCTTAGCAAAGGTTTTCCTATGGTAACCACAAAAAAGCTGCATTTAAAATCTATTATTTATGAGTTACTTTGGTTTTTAAAGGGAGACACCAATATAGCCTACCTACAAGAAAATGGAGTAAGAATTTGGAACGAGTGGGCTGATGAAAACGGAGATTTAGGTCCTGTTTACGGGCACCAATGGCGTAATTGGAATAGTGAAGACATAGACCAAATAAAAGAAGTTATTGAAACACTAAAAAACAATCCTAACAGCAGAAGAATGCTAGTTACAGCTTGGAATCCTAGTGTTTTACCAGACACCTCTGTTTCTTTTTCTGAAAATGTAGCAAATGGCAAAGCAGCATTACCCCCTTGTCACGCATTTTTTCAGTTTTATGTGGCAGATGGTAAATTATCTTGCCAATTGTACCAAAGAAGCGCAGATATCTTTTTAGGCGTACCATTTAATATTGCATCTTATGCATTATTTACTATGATGATGGCGCAAGTTTGCGGTTATGAAGCAGGAGACTTTATTCACACTTTTGGAGATGCACACATTTACAACAATCATTTAGATCAAGTAGAATTGCAGTTAAGTAGAGAACCTAGGCAATTACCTGTAATGAAATTAAACCCAGAAGTAAAAAATATTTTTGATTTTACTTTTGATGATTTTGTATTAGAAGGTTATGACCCACACCCACACATTAAAGGAAAAGTAGCTATATAATTTTATAAATTACAAGTTGTGCAAAAAATAATAGCCATTGCAGCTGCTGCAGAAAATAATGCCCTAGGAAAAGACAATGATTTGCTTTGGCATTTGCCAGATGATTTTAAACGCTTTAAAAAACTTACTACAGGCAACCCAATTGTTATGGGGAGAAAAACTTTTGAAAGTTTTCCTAAACCATTACCAAACAGAAAGCACATTGTAATTACAAGGGACAAAAGCTACACTATAAATTATAATAATTGTGTGGTTGTACACTCTTTAGAAGATGCTTTAAAAATTACCAAAGATAACGAGCTAGTTTACATAATTGGAGGTGGTGAAATTTACAAATTAGCGTTAGAATACACACATAAAATTGAACTTACAAGAGTACATACAGAGTTTGATGCCGATACATTTTTTCCTGAATTAAATAAAAATAATTGGGAAGTGGTTTTTGAAGAATACCACCCAAAAGATGAAAAACACAAATTAGATTTTACATATTTAACATATGTACGCAAATGCTAATTGGATTTTTAAAAGTCTAAATAAACAACATTAATAGTCGACTTTACTTCTGTCAAAAATGACTTTAAGATAGGTACATCTGCGTTTGTATAAAACCTATGAGAGCTTTTATTGTTTAGTGTATTTAACAAACTATTCTTTGTTAAAACCGCTTTAGTTTGCCTAGCCACTGCCTCACCAGAATCTATAATATTTACGTGCTTTGGAAGCAACTCTTTTAAAACAGGCACTAAATAAGGGTAATGTGTACAACCCAAAACAAGATAATCTATATTATGCGCTAGCATTGGAGCCAAAAAAGTTTTTAATAAGGTTTTTGTTTCCTTAGAAGAAGCCTTACCAGCTTCTATTAAAGGAACCAATCCCTTACCTTCTTTTTCAATTATTTTAATGCCTTCTGCGTGACTTTTAACGGTACTATGAAACAAACTACTAGACAACGTACCTTTAGTTGCCAATACGCCTACAGTTTTAGAATTAGACTGTAAAACAGCTGGTTTTATTGCAGGCTCAATACCAATAAAAGAAACATCAGCATACGTATTCCTTAAATACTTAATTGCATTAGTAGTTGCCGTGTTACAAGCCACTACAATTAACTTACAGTTATAACTTAGTAGAAGCTCTGTATTTTTAACACTTAATTGAATAATTTCCTCAGTAGATTTTTCTCCATAAGGAGCATTAGCACTATCCGCCAGGTAAATCGTATTTTCTAACGGAAGTAATTTATGAATTTCCTTCCAAATAGACGTACCACCAACTCCCGAATCAAAAACACCAATAGGATTGCTTTGCATTTAACTATAAAATTTATAAACTTAAATATAACACAAATAAACAAAAAAGGCTGTGCAAAAATGCACAGCCTTTGTAATAATAAAGTCTAGTAAATTAGAATTTTAATTCTTTTTTTACGTCTGCTAAAAGATCTTTTCCTTTAGACACAAGTAGACCCGCACCTGGACTAGCATCAATTACGTAGTCATATCCTTGAGCAGCTGCTACTTTCTCTATAGCTTTCATTGCAGACTCTTGTATTGGAGCCAACAATTCTTGTTGCTTTTTTTGTAATTCTTGCTGCGCCGCTTGCTGTGCAGTTTGAATAGTTTTTTGATACGTCATTATTTCCTGTTCTCTTTTAGCATTTTCTTCTGCTGTTTTAGAAGCTGCTTCATTTTGGTATTGCGTAGCCTTGTTTCTAGCTTCTGTAACACTCGCTTGGATATCTGCCCCAAGAGTTTCATTTAATTTTTTTAATTCTGCATCTGCTTGCTTCATTGCAGGCATCTCTTGTAACAACTGTTGTACATTAATATGCGCAACTTTAGACTGTGCGTTTACAAATGCCGTTGTAGCCACAAATAATACTAATGCTACTGCTATTTTCTTTAAATGTTTCATAATAGTAATTGAATGTTAATTTAAGTATTTAGTTAATTTTAGTGTATAGACCTTTTTAATTATTGTCTTTTTCTTCTTTGGTTTTCTTTTGTTTAGCTGCTTTTTCTTCTAATAACTTTTTTCTTCTAGCCTCGTATGCTTTTTTACGTTCCTCTCTTAATTTTAACTGCTCTGCTCTTTTCTCTTCTGCACTTTTAGCTCTTGCCGCATCTGCTTCTTTGGCTTGCTCTTGTCTAATCCTTAAAGCTTCTGTAATTGGTTTTTCTTCTTCCTCATCATCAAATCTACTTCTAGCGCTTTTTTTAGGTGCACTAATTTTTCTGGTTCTGGAAATTGCTCTAAGTACTAGCTCACTAATGTCATTTCTTTTCTCTGCATACAACATTACAACATCTGCAGATTTATCAAAAATAAAATCGTAATTTTTATTTTGTCCAATTTTTTGAACTTCACTAAAAACCTGATCTTGTATTGGCTGCACCAACCTTAATTTTTGCATGACCAAGTCTCCCTGTGGACCAAATCTATCTTGCTGGTATTGCAACATTTCTTTTTCTAATAAAGCAATTTCTTCTTCTCGCTCTTCTATTAACTCATTTGTTAATAAAACTTTTTCAGCAAGCAGTGTTTGCCTCATATCAAAGATTTCCTTTTTTTCACCTTCAATTTCTAGTTTCCATTTTTCTACTTTACTAGCTAGTTGTTCGGTTGCCTCTCTGTACTCTTCTACATTTTCTAAAATGTATTCCATATCTACATAGGCAATCCTAACACCCCTTTGAGCAAAAATACTAGTTGACAGTAGCAACGTAGTTACAATTAAAAGAACTTTTGTTTTCATTTTGTTTATCGTTTTAATACATAGAAAATATCGTGCCAAAAATATTAATTACCCAAAAACAAGCTTATTAATATATGGTAAATTAGAAATATTCTTTGTAATTAAAACTGCTGACCAATGATGAAGTGCGTCTGCCATCCACTTGGTTCAGTAGAGGTTGGCAAGTTATCCTTGTCAAACCCATAACCAAAGTCAATTCCCAATAGACCAAAAGCTGGCATAAATATGCGCAACCCTACTCCGGCCGATCGTTTTATTTCAAACGGATTAAATTCAGTAAAATTGCTGAAAGAGTTACCTCCTTCTAAAAATCCTAGTGCATAAATAGATGCAGAAGGCTTTAATGTTATAGGATATCTTAGTTCCATAGAGAATTTATTATAAACCACACCACCTTCTTGCTCATTAGAACTAGCAATAACGGGTGTTAAAGATTGGTTCTCATATCCTCTTAATTGTATTGTTTCTCTTCCGTCTAAAGTAAAGTTACCTAAACCATCACCTCCAACAAAGTAACGCTCAAAAGGAACATTACCTATATCATTATTATAATTACCCAAGAAACCAAATTCTGCATTAGTACGTAAAACTAAATCTCCTGTTAAAGTTGTATACCAATCTCCTTTAAAACTAGCCTTATAAAATTCCAACCACTTAAATCTATCTTCCTCAATTTCCTCTAATCGAGTTTGCTCATAAGCAGTTAAATTTCTGGTTGTACGTGCTTCTTGTAACTCATCACTTTCCTCTTTTAACCCTTTATAATCTTTATCTGAAAATAATGAATAAGGTGGTGTTGCTTTAAATTTAAATTGGAAACTAGATCCACCACGCGGAAATATTTTACCACCTGCTAAAGATTCTCTAGACAAACCAAACGTATAAGAAAATGAATTTGCAGAACCATTACCAAAATTAAACAAACCTATATTGTAATCTTTAAAATCATATAATTGGTATGCTAAAGAGTGAGAGGCCACAAAAAAGTCATCTGGCCACTTTAACCTTTTAGCTAAACCTACAGAAATACTAGATATTGAAAACTGTCTGCCTTTATCTACTTCTCTTTCTTGATAGTCATAAGCAAATTGCTGCGTTCTAGACAAAGACATATTAAACTGCACAGGTTTTTTACCTCCTAGCCAAGGCTCAGAAAAGTTAAAACTATATACTCTGTAAGTTCTACTAGCTTGTAACCTAATAGAAAATGTTTGTCCGTCTCCCATTGGTACAGGAACATAAGCATCTTTATTAAAAATATTTTTTAAAGAAAAGTTACTAAAAGACAGTCCTAATGTACCTATAAAACCACCGCCACCGTAGCCACCTTGTAATTCAATTTGACTAGAACCAGCCTCTAAAACATTATAATTAATATCTACAGTACCAGCGTCTGGGTTAGGGTTAAGAACATCCGGTTTAATACTTTCTGCATCAAAATAACCAAGAGCACCTAATTCTCTAATACTTCTAATAATATCTGCTTTATTATATTTTTGACCAGGACGAGTTCTTAGCTCCCTAAATATAACATGGTCGTTTGTTTTGTCGTTTCCTGTTACAGTAACGTGGTCTAAAAAGGTTTCCTTACCTTCTATAATTCTTATTTCAAAATTTATAGTATCATTTTCTGCAGAAACCTCTACTGGGTTAATTGTAGAAAACATATATCCATTATTTTGATATAAACTTGTTAAATCGTTTGGATCTGGTTTCGTATTATCAGAAATTCTTTTCTTTAATAATACACCATTATACGTACTACCTTTTTTGATACCTAAGGCTCTACTTAAAATTACGTCCGGATAAACTGTATTACCAACAAAATCTATATCTCCAAAGTAGTACTTGTTACCCTCTTCTACATTAATATTAATTTTAATGTTATTATCATTAACATTAGTAATAGTATCAGAAATTACTCTTGCATCTCTAAATCCGTTTTCTGCATATTTCTCTACCAATGCAGTTAAATCGTTTTTATAATCTTCTTCTATATATTTAGATTTTTTCCAGAAACGGTAAAACTTCTTCTTTTTAGTTTTTTTAAGAGCCTTACGCAATTTTTTATCAGCTAACTGGCTATTGCCATTAAAAGTAATGTCACTAATTTTTACTTTTTCGCCTTTTTTAATATTAATAACCATTTTTTGAGCATTGGTTTCTGATGTATCTACAGCAGTAGCAATGTTTACTTTAGTATTTAAGTACCCTTGTTTTTTGTACTTATTTTTTAAGTAGTTCTCTGTGTTATTAATAAGACTTTGTGTTATTTTCTTTCCTTTTTTAAGGTCTGTATCATTTATTATATCTGCTACCTTACGTTTTTTTACTCCGTATACAGTAACATCTGTAAGCGTAGGGCGCTCTACGATATTAAGTTCTAAAAATACTTCTTCTCCCTTAATATCTGTAATATAAAAATTGATATCACTAAAAAGTTCTAAAGCCCATAATTTATTAATTACAGCACTAATTTCTTCTCCAGGAAGTGTTATTGGCTGCCCAACCCTAAGACCGGTAAATGTTATTACAGTTTGCTCGTTGTAACTTTTTACCCCTGTAATTTCTAAACCTCCTAAAATATACTTTTTACCATCTTCATAAGATGCCTCTTGCCCAAAAGCAATAAGGTTTGTAAAAAGAAAAAGGATGGTAATAATAGAACCAAAAGTAATGGTTCTTTTGGTTGTGTTAGTTGAGTTGTTCGCTAGTTTTTCCAAATCTTCGTTCTCTGTTCTGATAATTTTTAATTGCGTCTACTAAATGATGCTCTTTAAAGTCTGGCCAAAGAACATCTGTAAAGTACAGTTCTGCATACGCTATTTGCCAAAGTAAAAAATTACTTATACGGTGTTCACCGCTAGTTCTTATAAGTAAATCTACGTCTGGTAAATTTTGCGTGTAAAGATGGTTATTAATAATGATTTCATCAATATTTTCGGGAGAAATTATATTATTTTTAACTTTGATACTAATTTCCTGAACAGCTGTTCTAATCTCATCCCTAGAACCATAGCTTAACGCCAATGTTAGTGTCATACCAGTATTTACCGAGGTTTTTGACATTACATTCTTTAGTTCTTCACCAGCTTTTGCAGGTAATAAACTTAGGTTTCCTATTGCGTTAAGTTTTATGTTGTTTTTGTTAAGAGTTTTAACTTCTTTCTTTAAAGAAGACACCAAAATACGCATAAGCGTATCTACTTCTAACTTAGGTCTATTCCAGTTTTCTGTAGAAAAAGTATACAATGTTAAGTAACCTACACCAAGCTTAGCGCAATTTTCTACTACTCTACGCACTGTTTTTACGCCATTTTCATGTCCAAAAATACGCAGTTTACCTTTTTGTTTTGCCCATCTGCCATTACCATCCATAATAATGGCTAAATGATCTGGAATATTTTCTTTATTTAAATCTTCTATAGTATCCATAAGTATAATTTACTCAAAACAATCTGAGCACGGTTTTCTACCAAAGGTGTAAGTTAACGTAAAACCTGAAAAAACATACCAATCATCACTAAAAATATTTCCAAACTTAGGATCTATAAGGGTTGCAACATTAGCTTTTTCTGGATTACTAGCGTCTAAATTGTCTGTAAACGTATATCTAGCACCTATTTCGGCGCCTAAGATAAAAAATTGATTTAATCTATACTTTAAACCAACTGTCATTGGAATAGCAAAATCTCCTTCACGCTGATCTAAATCTTGCAAAAAACCAACTTCAAAATAATTATAATCATACCTAAAATAAGTTACACCTGTATATAAATAAGGTGTAAATGCAGGACCCAACTTGTGTAAATTGTACTCTACAAAATTAACCTCTAAACCTGCAGAGAATTCTGTAATAGTATTCTCCATTTTTAATTGCCTTTTTTGCCTGTATGCCAAACCAGACTTTAAATCGTCTGCAACAAACTTTCCGTGAAGTATACTAGCTCGCCAAGCATAACGTTTACTTTTATTCCATTTAAAAATACCGCCATAAGCAAAACCGCTTGGACTTATATAGTTGGTTCTACCAACGTCACCAATATTATTTAAACCACCAGTTAGCACACCAACTTCATAAGTTTGCGCACTGGCATTGCCTAAAATAAAAAATAATATAATAGCAATAAATATTCTCATAAATCCTAAAAGTTTGCAAATATAATAATATTAGATTTTAGCAGAATCCTATTATTACACCTCTGTTCTCTTCATTGAATAACAGTTTTATAGCACATTTATTGTTTAACAAACAATTAATTACGCTTATCTTCTCCCCACAAAAGTTTATTGCGCAGGGTTTTTAAAAAGCTTTCTGATGTGTACTCTATTAACTTGACGGTAAAGTCTGCTTTTTTCACAGTTATTTCCGTACCGTTTTCTAAGGTAACTATTCTAGAATCTAAAGAAAGTAAATGGTTTTTTTCTCTACCAGACACTTTTAATTTTACCACAGTATTATCAGAAATAACTAAAGGTCTTGCATTTAAGTTATGCGGTGCTATAGGTGTAATTACCAAAGATTTTGCTGTTGGGGTAATTACAGGACCTCCACAACTTAAAGAGTAGCCTGTAGAACCTGTTGGCGTAGATACTATTAAACCATCTGCCCAGTAAGAGTTTAAGTACTCATTATTTAAAAAGGTCTCTACAGTTATCATAGATGTAGTGTCTTTTCTGCTCACTGTTACCTCATTAAGCGCAAAATTAATAGCGTTAAACTCTGGTATATTTACGTTAGAGGTTACTGCCACTAAACTCCTATCTACAACAGTATAATCCTTAGACACAAACTCTTGCACTACTTTTTTTACATCTTCTTTTTTAAAGGTTGACAAAAACCCTAAACGCCCCGTATTAACACCAACAATTGGTATACCTAAATCTTTAACAAAAGTAATGGCTCGTAAAATTGTACCATCTCCTCCAAAACTTACAAACATATCAAAAGATGCATCTAAACCACTATCTTCTGTAAAAATTGAAAAATCTTCAATTTCTTTTGAGGCTGTTATAAATTTGTAAAAATCACTTTCAAAACTAATGCTCGCATTATGCAGTTTTAACTCACTTAATAGCTCAAACACATAGTCTACAGTATCATCATTATAAGTTTGTCCGTAAATGGCAACTTTCATACAGTTATACGTTTAAGTATTTATCTAAATAGTTAGAGCGTTCTTTTAAATCTTGCAGAAAAAGATCATCATCATTACCAAATAAAATACTATAATTATAACGCCTAAAAGATTGTGTAATTTCATTTAAATTGGCAGAGGTTACTTTTAATGTAATTTGCACAACATCATTTTCTATTGCTGTAATAAAAGCACCATACAACTTTGCATTGTTACTCTCTACTATTTGGGCAACCTCACTAAAAGAATAATCAGACATACCTTTTGCTACCACTAAAATTCCACCTGGCTCGGTAAAAAAAGGAGTACCAATAAACAAAGCAACAATATCTGTTAAGTCATAATAACCCGTAAAAGCTTCATCTTTATCTAAAACAGGTAAAATGTTAGCATCATTTTTAGAAAACACTTCTAAAACATCTAACCAAGAGGTATCAGAATTTACTGTAAAGTTCTCTAATTGATATTTATAATCTTCAATTTTTTTACCTTTTTCAAAGGATTTAAAATCGTTTTCGGCAATCATACCTATCAATCTATTATCATCTACAACTGCAACGTGCGAAAAAGTAGTTGTTTTAAAAAAACGAATTACCCCTTCCATACTATCGTTTATAGAGAATGTAGGAATTGTTGTTAATATGTTAGACTGTATCTGCATAGCTTAAAATATTACTGCAAATTAATAATAATTTTTTCGACCTAGGTTATAAATTACAAGGCATTTAATAAAAATAAAAAACCTTAACAAAGTAATAACAAAAGCTATGCCTTATTTGTATTTTTGCAGTAGCTAAACAAAATAAAAATGACAAAATTAAGCGTAAACGTAAATAAAATTGCCACTTTAAGAAACTCTAGAGGAGGCAATGTTCCTAATTTATGTAAAGTTGCAACAGATATAGAAGCTTTTGGTGCAGAAGGTATAACTATACATCCAAGACCAGATGAAAGACACATTAGATACCAAGATGCGCGAGATTTAAAAAATATTGTTACCACAGAATTTAATATTGAAGGTAACCCTATTAAAAAGTTTATAGACTTAGTTTTAGAAACCCAACCTACACAGGTTACTTTGGTTCCAGACGCCATAGACGCAATTACATCTAATGCTGGTTGGGACACTGTTAAACACAAAGATTTTTTAAAAGATGTTATTGCTACTTTTAAAGCAAACAATATTAGAACATCTATTTTTGTAAATGCAGACTTAAAAATGGTTGAAGGAGCAGCTGAAACTGGCACAGACCGCATAGAACTTTACACAGAAAGTTACGCAGATGCTTTTGCAGAAGGCAACAAAACAGGAGTACAACCTTTTACAGATGCTGCAATTTTAGCTCATAAACTAGGCTTAGGAATTAATGCTGGCCACGATTTAAGTTTAGAAAACATAGCTTATTTTAAAGAAAAAGTACCGCATTTGTTAGAGGTATCTATTGGACACGCATTAATTAGCGAATCTCTTTACCTAGGACTAGAAAACGTAGTAAACATGTACCTTAACAAACTAAAATAATGCCTACACTACATTCTAAAATACTTGGAGAAGGACAACCTTTGTTAATCTTACACGGATTTTTAGGAATGTCTGATAATTGGAAAACTCTTGGCAACAAATACGCAGAAGAGGGTTTGCAAGTACATTTAATAGACCAGCGCAACCACGGCAAAAGTTTTCACTCTACCGAGTTTAATTATGACATTCTTGCAAACGACATTAAAGACTATATTGCAGAGTATAATTTAAACAATTGCATTGTTCTTGGCCATTCTATGGGAGGAAAAACAGCTATGCAATTAGCATGTAGTTATCCAAACTTGGTTAGCAAATTACTAATTGCAGATATTGCTCCAAAGTTTTATCCACCGCACCACCATGAAATAATTAATGGCCTTAAAGCTTTAAACCTAAATACAATTACCTCTAGAACAGAAGCTAGTAACGAGCTAGCTAAACACATTTCTAATGCAGGAGTACGTCAATTTTTATTAAAAAATTTATATTGGGTAGAAAAAGGAACATTAGGTTTTAGGTTTAATTTAGACGTTTTAGCAGAACGTATGGAACAAATTGGAGAAAACATAGATGCATCTGCAACATACAACAAACCAACATTGTTTTTAAGAGGAGACAAATCTGAGTACATATCTCCAATGGACACAGATATTATTAAAACACATTTTCCTAAGGCAGATATACAAACCATAAGCAATGCAGGACATTGGTTACACGCAGAAAACCCTAAGGAATTCTTAGAAAAATCGCTTACCTTTATAAAAAGTTAACCCATAAAATACATTAAGCTATGAAAACTATACTACGTGTATTATTAAGCGCTATTGCCGTTGTTGTATTATCTAAAATTTTACCTGGCATTGGTGTAGATACTTACACTACCGCAATAATTGTTGCTATTGTATTAAGCCTTTTAAACTTTTTTATAAAACCACTTTTGGTAATACTAACTTTACCAGTTACAATAGTTACACTAGGCCTATTTTTGTTAATAATAAACGCTTGCATAATAAAATTAGCCGGATATTTTGTAACAGGATTTACTGTAGATAGTTGGCTGTGGGCCATAGTATTTAGCTTATTATTATCATTATTACAATCCGTATTATTTTCAGTCTTAAAAACAGATAAAGAAAAATAACATAGTCTTTTGTATTACAACAATTTAAAAAGTTGTAGACGTAATTAAAAAGTACTATTTTTGCAGCCCATTTTATTTAAGTAAAATCAGATTCAAGAAATGAATATTACAAAAGAGCAGATTGATGCATTAAATGCAGTTGTGAAAGTTGCTATCACTAAAGAGGATTACCAAGATAAGGTACAAGCAATTCTTAACGATTATAGAAAGCAAGCAAACATACCAGGTTTTAGAAAAGGACATGTACCAATGGGCCTTATTAAAAAACAATACGGTAAGGCTGTTTTAGTAGACGAAGTAAACAAACTTATACAAGACAACCTAAACAAATACTTAACTGAAGAAAAGTTAGATGTTCTTGGTAACCCGCTACCTAAGCAACAAGATGACTTTAACTGGGATGCAGAAAATCTAGATTTTGAATTTGAATTAGGTTTAGCTCCAGAATTTGAAGCTCCAATTAAGACTAAAAAAGCAATTACTCAATATAAAATAGTTGCAGATAAAAAAATGATAGACGAGCAAGTAGAACGTATTGGCAAGCAGTACGGAAAACTTATCTCTAAAACTGAAGTATCTAAAAAAGATGAAGTAACTGGAGTTTTTGCCAACGAAGAAGAAGAAATTAACAACAAAACAACTATAGAACTTAGCAATGTTAAAGCTAAAAAAGCTTTAGATGCATTAGTAGGTAAAAAAGTTGGTGATGTGGTTACATTAAAAACCAAAGGTCTTTTTAAAGAAGATTACCAATTATCTAGTGCTTTAGGTTTAGCTGCTGATAAATCTGCTGATTTAAATACAGAGGTTACGTTTACAATTGAAGAAATTAACGAACGTGAGCCTGCAGAAATGAACCAAGAGTTGTTTGACAAGTTATTTGGAGAAGAAAAAATTACTTCTGAAAAAGAACTTAGAGAAAAAATAAAAGAAGATACAGAAAAGCAATTTGAGCAACAAGCAGATCAAAAATTGTTAAATGACATTACTGAAAACTTTATTGAAAATGTAAAGTTTGATTTACCTACTGAATTCTTAAAAAAATGGATTCAAATGACAGGTGAAAAGCCATTAACAGAAGAAGAAGCTGCTGCTGAATTTGAAAAATCTGAAAAAGGTTTACGTTACCAGTTAATTGAAGGTAAAATAATACAAGAAAACAATTTACAGGTAAATTTTGACGAACTAAAAGAATTTGCCAAAGGTTTTATTAAGTCTCAAATGGCACAATACGGACAATTAAATCCTGCTGAAGAAGAATTAGACAATATTGCAGCAAGAATTATGTCTAACCAAGATGAAGTAAAAAGATTGTCTGAGCAGTTAATGAGTCAAAAATTATTAACGCTTTACAAAGAAAAAGCAAACCTTAAAGTTAAGGAGCTTTCTTATGACGATTTTATTAAAGAAGTTTACGGAAAAGAATAAATTTTACCCTGTGCATTGTTAAAAAAACACTAGCACATATATGGTAAAACAAAAAATTCCGTTAAATTTAGTATCAAACTATAGCAAATAGCTTTAAAAGCAAATTACACTATAGGTCGTCACTAAAAAAAATAAGTATATTTACGGTGCCGAAAGTATAAATTTTCGGCACCTTTTTTATTTAAAAATACCAAATACTACATATGGACTACGGAAAAGAATTTAAGAACTACGCCATAAAGGACCAAGGGATAAACAGCATGTACTATGATAAAATATTAAGTACAATGTACCCAAGTAATATGACGCCTAACATTATTGAAGAAAGACAACTAAATGCCATTGCAATGGATGTTTTCTCTAGATTAATGATGGATAGAATTATATTTTTAGGAACTGGTATTAATGACCAAGTTGCAAATATAGTGCAAGCACAATTATTGTTTTTAGAAAGTGCAGATGCATCTAAAGACATTCAAATATATATTAACTCTCCAGGTGGTAGTGTTTATGCTGGCTTAGGTATTTACGACACTATGCAATTTATAAAACCAGACGTTGCAACAATATGTACTGGTATGGCTGCATCTATGGGTGCCGTATTATTATGCGCAGGAGAAAAAGGAAAACGTAGTGGCTTAACACACTCTCGTGTAATGATTCACCAACCATTAGGTGGCGCACAAGGGCAAGCTAGCGATATAGAAATTACTGCTAGAGAAATATTAAAGCTAAAAGATGAGTTGTACAATATTATAGCAACACACTCTGGCCAAACTTTTGACAAGGTTAGTAATGACAGTGACAGAGATTACTGGATGAAAGCTGATGAAGCAAAAACCTACGGTATGATAGACGAAATATTAGTAAGGGAAAAAAATTAAAAAACCGACTAATAAACACCTTACTCTAAAAGAGAAGAAGTAGACTTATGGCAAAGGAAAATTTAGAATGTTCTTTTTGTAAAAGAACCAAAGCAGAAACAAACATATTAATTGCTGGTGAGGGCGCACATATTTGTGACCGTTGCATAGAGCAAGCATATGGCATTGTTATAGAAGACACTAAACAGTCTAAAACAGACAGTTTATCTGCAGAATTGGTTCTTAAAAAACCTATGGAAATAAAAGCCTTTTTAGACACTTTTATTATAGGACAAGAACGTACAAAAAAAGTAATGTCTGTTGCAGTATACAATCACTACAAAAGATTATTACAACCTTCTAGCGCAGATGACGATGTAGAAATACAAAAAAGTAACATTGTTATGGCCGGGCAAACCGGTACTGGAAAAACATTAATGGCAAAAACAATTGCCAAAATGCTTAACGTACCATTAGCCATTGTAGACGCTACTGTACTAACAGAAGCTGGTTATGTTGGTGAGGATGTAGAAAGTTTACTAACGCGCCTTTTACAAGCTGCAGACTACAATTTAGAAAAAGCAGAGCGCGGCATTGTTTTTATAGATGAGATTGATAAAATTGCTCGTAAAAGCGATAACCCTTCTATTACTAGAGATGTATCTGGCGAAGGCGTGCAACAAGGTTTATTAAAACTTTTAGAAGGTACTGTTGTTAATGTACCACCAAAAGGAGGACGTAAACACCCTGATCAAAAATTTATAGAGGTTAATACAGAAAACATCTTATTTATTGCTGGTGGCGCTTTTGACGGCATAGAACGTATAATAACCAAACGCCTAAATATGCAGGCAGTAGGCTACAGCGCATCTAAATTAGAGGACAACGTAGACAATACTAACATTTTACAATACATTATTCCAAAAGATTTAAAAGAATTTGGTTTAATTCCTGAAATTATTGGCCGTTTACCAGTGTTAACACATATGAATCCGTTAGACGAAAAAACGTTACGTGCTATACTTACAGAACCTAAAAACGCAATTATAAAGCAATATGAGAAGCTTTTTGCTATGGACGACATTAAGTTTTCTATAACAGACCAAGCCTTAGATTATGTAGTTTCTAAAGCAATTGAATACAAGCTAGGCGCAAGGGGACTGCGTTCTTTGTGTGAAGCAATTTTTACAGACGCTATGTTTGAGCTACCAAGTAGCCAAGACAAAGAGTTTAAAGTAACACAAGAATATGCAGAACAAAAGTTATCTTATGAAACAGTTAAAAAGCTAAAAGCCGTTTCATAAAAAAACGGCTTTTTAAAACTATACTATAAATATCCTAAAGGTCTAAAGGTATGCTTTAGGATATTTTTTTTGCCAATACTTTAACCTTAGCCTCTTTCTTAACCTGTTCTGGTTTTACCATTACTTTTTTTAAAAGATCTAAGCTTACTTTTTTTATAATTTCTGAGTCAGAGTACATCTCGTGACCATAATTATCTACAACTTCTAAATCTACTCCAATAGTTTCAGACCATTTTACAGAAGGCCTGTACAAATCTTTGCTTCCAAAAAGCATTTTTACATCTACATCTACACGCTCTACTTCTTTACGTATTCTTGTTGCAGACACTGTGTACAAAGATTTCATTGGTAATCCTTTTAAGTTTGCCTTCCAAGCAATAGAACCACCCATACTAAAAGCAAGGTAGTGAGCTGATTTAGTTTCTTTTTTTAATAAATGAGATACAGCAGTATCAATACCTCCTTCTACAAAAGCGCTGTGTATATTTTTCTCGGTTTGTTTTAACAAATTTACATTTGCTAACTCCTGAATATCATAATATTCTATATCATAATACTGCTGTAAATATGCTAAATATGATGTAATCCACATTCCTTTTTTTGGACCCCACATATCTGACAAAACAACTAGTCTTTCTGAATTCATAATTTATAGTTTTATATACTGGTTAGGTTTATATATGCAATATGATATATAACCAGTAAATAAACCAATTTATTTGTTCATTAGAAGCAATTCATCGATATAGTCCCTTTTATTTGACAATCTAGGTATTTTATGTTGCCCTCCCAGTTTGTTTCTATCTTTTAACCAGTCATAAAAAAGATTCTCTCTAGCACTGTGCACTTTAGGCATAGTAAGTGTTATATTATTGTAACGCTTAGCTTCATAATCAGAATTTAAAGATTTTAAAGCATTATCTAACAATTCTGTAAAATGGTTAATATCCTGCGGCTCTTTTCTAAATTCTATAATCCATTCATGTGCACCTTTTTCTTTACCTACCATAAATATTGGCGCAACTGTATAGTCTTTAATTTGTGCACTTGTTTTTTTACACACCTTTTTTAATGATTCCTCTGCATTTTCAATAATTAACTCTTCGCCAAAAACATTAATATGATGTTTTGTTCTACCAGTAATTTTAATTCTATACGGATTTAAGGATGTAAACCTAATAGTATCCCCTATTCTATACCTCCACAAACCAGCATTTGTGGTAATTACAATTGCATAATTTTTATGTAACTCTACATCCCATAAAGCAACTACTTTTTGGTCTTCTAAACCATAAGCATCCATAGGTATAAATTCATAAAAAATACCATAATCTAGCATTAAAAGTAAATCATCCGCATTGTTTCTATCTTGTATAGCAAAAAAACCTTCAGATGCATTGTATATTTCGTAGTAATTAAATTGCTTACGAGGCAACAAGGCCTTGTACTGGTCTTTATACGGACTAAAACTTACACCTCCATGAAAATAAACCTCCAGATTTTCCCAAATTTCAAACAAATGATTTTTTCCGGTTTGCTCTAACATATTATTTAGTAATACCAACATCCATGAAGGTACACCCGCCAAACTAGTTACATTTTCTAACTTACTTTCGTTAATAATGGCGTTTAATTTGGTTTCCCACTCACTCATTAAAGATACCTTATTACTTGGTGTGCTACTCATTTCTGCCCAAAAAGGCATATTATCTATCAATATTGCAGATAAGTCTCCAAAAAAACTCCCGTTATCTTCATACAACTCTTTACTACCACCCAAGCGCAAACTTTTTCCTGTAAACAACTGAGAGTTTTCATTATTGTTAAGGTATAAACACAGCAAATCTTTACCAGATTTGTAATGACAGTCTTCTAAAGCCTCTGAGCTAACAGGTATAAATTTACTTTTGGCATTGGTAGTACCGCTACTTTTAGCAAACCATTTTATACTTGTTGGCCAAAAAATGTTTTGCTCCCCTTTTCTTGTTCGTTCTATTAAAGGCTCTATCTCTTCATAAGAAACAATTGGCAAACGCTCTGCAAACTCTTTGTAATTTGTAATAGTAGCAAAATTATATTGCCTCCCCACTTCCGTATCTTTAGCAATACTTAAGAGTTTAAACATTACTTCTTCCTGCACCTCTGCAGGATATTTTAAAAAAAGTTCTATCTGGTGATACCGCTTTTTAAGCAACCAAGAAGCAATAGAATTAACAAAAGGTATTGACATTTTTAGGTATCTTTATCCTGAAAAATTTCAGTGGTTATTTTGATAAAAATAGCCTATACAACTTTAATATTCAAAT
Organism: Cellulophaga omnivescoria; assembly: GCF_001999725.1. Classification (GTDB taxonomy): domain Bacteria; phylum Bacteroidota; class Bacteroidia; order Flavobacteriales; family Flavobacteriaceae; genus Cellulophaga; species Cellulophaga omnivescoria. Next base: position 488,863 of record NZ_MDDP01000010.1, on the reverse strand, counting down.
ACATTTTATGCAGTACCAAGGTGTTTTACAAAAAATGCAAACAGAGAACGGAAACCCTATACAATATTATCTACTTTTTGAGAATGATTTTTTAAATGTGAACCAGATTTTAAATAAAACTATAGAGATTAACTTTATAAAACACCAGTGCCTTAACTGCAAGTTAGACAAGCCAATATACAGACAAGGGTTTTGTAAATCTTGTTTTTTTGAGATCCCAACTGCCGGAGATTGGATAATGAGACCAGAGTTAAGCACAGCCCACTTAGACCAAGAAGACCGCGATTTGGCCTATGAAAAAAAAGTTCAATTACAACCACATATTGTTTATTTAGCAAACTCTAGCAACGTAAAAGTAGGTGTTACTCGCAAAGCACAAATACCTACAAGGTGGATTGACCAAGGTGCACATGAAGCCATAGAAATTGTTGAAGTACCAAACCGCTATTTAGCAGGAATTACAGAAGTTGCATTAAAAGAATACGTAGCAGACAAGACTAATTGGCGTAAAATGCTTACCAATACGGTAGATGATGAAAACTTAATAGAATGGCGCAACAAACTAAAACAATATATACCTAAAGAAGCCTTACAGTATTTTATAGAGGACAACCAAGAAACTCATTTAGAATTTCCAGTAATGCAATATCCAGAAAAAGTAAAAAGTCTTAATCTGGATAAAACACCAACCTACAAAGGCACTTTAAAAGGTATTAAAGGCCAGTATTTAATTTTTGAAGACAATACTGTTTTTAACATTAGAAGCAACGAGGGCTACTACGTTAGTTTAACTATTGTTTAGTAGTATCTTTTTCGGTTTCTTTTTTCTTTTTGCCAAACAAGCCTCCTAAAATTTCCTTAACAGCTTCTTTTTGGGTTTCTTGTTTGGTAGTTGTAGTTGTATTTTCTTTAACCGCAGTAGTATCTTTTTTTCCTAACAACCCACCTACAACGTCCTTAACTACAGAAGTTTTTGCATCCTCCTTAGTTAATGAGTCGGTTTTAGACTTATTTTTATTTAACAAATCACTAATAACACTAGTAGCTTTGTCTTTGCCTTTCGCTATTAGTTTTTGCTTTTCTATTTCTATTAACTGGCTAGTTAAGTTTTTTACACCACTAGTTAAGTCTGTTTTTACCTCTGGATTTGTAAAATTACCACCAATATTAGCTGTAACCGGTATTGTTAAATCTTCTAGCTTTTTATCATCAATTTTAGCAATTAACTTAGTTACATCACTTCCTAAATATTTTGCAGGCACCTCTACAGTTGCATTATAAGCCAACTTGCTATCAAAAGTATGGCTACCAGCAACATTCATTGTAATATCACCATAGTTAAGCTTAAATGGTTTTACCGCCACTTTTCCATTATCAAAAGATAAAGCAGTTTTTAATCCGTTTAAGTTTAATTTTTCTGGTTTTAAAAAGCTAAGCTTATCACTTAAAGCTGTTACAAATTTTTCTTGTTTTCCATCTAATTCCGTTTGCATTAACTCTGCCAACACTTTACCGGATATTGTAGCTAAATCTGGTGTAAAATCATCCTTTAAATTACCTGCAACAGAAATATCTGAATTTAAATTACCTCTTATAATTTTTGCTACAGGAGCTAACACCTCTAACATTTCTAACCCTTTTAGAGCCTGACTTATGTTAAACTGATTCATTCCCAAATTCATAGCAAAAGTAGCAGCTTCATTTTTAGTAGAAACCTCACCATTAAAAGCCATTTTACCACCAAATAAAGAGGTAGTCATATTAGACAATGTTGCAGTTTCATCTTTAATACGCAACGTTCCTTTTACATCTTTAAGCGTTAAATTATCATACAATACGGTATTAGCATTAGCAGTAATTGTAGCATCTAAAAACGATGGAATTTTTAATTTTTCATCGGCTACAGTTTGCTTTTCTTCTGTTGTTTTAGTTGACGTTTCTGTCTCCTCAACCTCATCAACCATAAAATCATTTAAAGCAAACGTATTAGAATTTAAAGCAAAATCTCCTTTTACCTTTTCATCCTTAAACATAAATCCTAACAAGTTTGTAATTGTACCCTTTGCTGAAAAATCAGTCTTACCAGTTTTTCCTTGAAACTCATTTAATGATACCGTTTTTGGATTAAATGACAAAGAAGTTGTTGTAATTTGTACAGGATTTTTAAGCTCATCAGAATTATACTCAAAATCTTTTAAATCTAACGTGCCACTTGTTGCTGTATTTTGATATTGTTCTTTTTCTATAGAAGCCATATCAAAAGCTGTAGTAACATCTGCCTTTAGTAAACCTTTTAAATTTAAGTCTGCTGGTACAGGATATGCTTGTGATATGTTTGCTAAGTTCATATTACCATCTAAATGCGCTTTTACCTTAGTGTTACACACTAAATCTGTAATCTGAGAATTAAGATTAAACCTATCTTGATCTATTGCAAAAGCTAATTTTTTAATATCTACAGAAGTATCCTCTACCAAACCAGTTGTATTATCTATAGCGGCATTTATAAAGATATTAGTAACAGACTTTGGTAAGTCTGGATATTTAAATGACGCATTGTCCGAATTTAATTTTACAGAAAACTTAGGAATATGTGTTTCATCTACAATACCATCTAACTTACCTTCTATCGTAAATTTTCCGGTTGTTTTTACATTCTCTATACTCTTAGTATATTCTTCTGGCACCAATGCTAAAAAGTTTTTAAACTCACTAGACAAAGTTTTAAAGTTGATGTTTACCTCTTGGTTATCATCATTAACCTTAACAAAACCATCAAAAACTAATGGCAACTGATTAATTAAAGCCTCATTCTTTAAAAAAGAATATTTACTCTGCTTTAAGTCTATACTTATTAAAGCATCTAAACCAACTTTATTTCTGTTTAAATAATTTGTACCGCCCATACCAAAAGATACCAGTGCATTTGTTTTAGTATCCAACTCAGACTTCTCTAAAGATAAATCTCCAGTACCAGAATGCTGCAATTCTGTTAGCGCTAAGGCCATACCAGACGTTTGGTCTACATACACAATACTAGAGTTGGTAATTTTATAAGACTCCATTGCCAAAGTAAAACTACTACCCTCTTCTTCTGTTGTCTCTGGCGTTACAGCAACTGCAGGATCTTTTTTGGCAATATCATAATTAGCAATACTATCTTTATTTACTATAATGTTTAAAGTAGCGCCATCTACAGCCAAACTCTTTATACCAATAGCCTCAGAAGAATCTTTAAAAAGTTCAGTTATTGCCATATCTAAAGCAATTTCTTTAGAGGCAAACAAGGTGTCGCCAGCAAAAGGAGCCTTATTTGTTAACACTAAATCATTAATGGTAACCTTAGCATTAGGAAAACTAGAAAATAAACTTAAGTCTGCACTAGCAAAGTCTAATGTAGCTTCTATATTATTGTTTACTTTATCCTTAATAATTTTTTCTATTTTTCCTTGTAAAAAGAAAGGCGCAGCAATTAATAAAATTACAATTAGCAACACTACAATACCTACAATTTTTAATATTTTCTTTTTCATACAGAACTATTTTTATCTTTTAAATTTAGCTAAACCAGACAAACAAATTATTGTTTTTAAAGCTGTGATATAAATCTTACAATTAAAACAATAATAAGCCAGTTTTATTATGACTCTAATGTTATTTCTTGGTTTATTTTTAAATTAAATCTTTTTCTCATTATATATACGAATAAATACAAGAAAGGGGTGTCTATAAATGCTATAATTATCTTAAAAATAAAACCGCTAATTAACAAACCCGTAAATTTACCCCATGCAATTTCTCCAAAAGAACACAAAAGCAACAAAACTGTACCCGTATCTACAAGCTGAGAAAAGAATGTAGAAAAGTTATTACGCAACCAAAGATGTTTACCTTTTGTTAATTTTTTCCAGAAATGATACACCTGTATATCTACAAATTGCGCAAACAAATACGCCAACATAGACGCTGTAACTGCCAAAATGGTATTACCAAAAACATCTTTAAACATTGCGTTATTAACAGAAGACCAACTTGTGGCTTGAGCTGAGGATGCCAAATACACAATTAATAACGAAAAAAAAGATGCAAATATACCTGCAACCACAATTTGGTTGGCATTTTTTTTACCGTAGATTTCAGAAATTAAATCGGTTAACAAAAAAGTAACAGGATAAGGCAAAACCCCTACAGAAATCTCAAACAAAGTAGCGCCAAAAATAGTAACGTCTCCAAAAGGTTGCCAAATAAAAAACTTTTGAAAAATTAAATTAGAAACTACCAAAGAAGTTATAAAAAGTGCTCCTAGGTATAAATAAATTTTTAAGGCTAATTTTTTATCTGTTTTGTTCATAAAAAGCAACTACTAATATAAATTACAACTAATTTGTAAAGATACTTAAGTTAAGCTTTTAATACCTTTACAAAAAAGATATTTAATTTTAAGATAGTGCCTTAAAAACTATTTTATTTACTTTGTTTTTAAATGAAGAAGAACGTTACAACTGCATACCTATCTATAGGTAGTAATTTAGGTGATAAAATAGTAAACCTACAAGATGCCATTTTTTTATTAAAAGAAAAAGCTGGTGATATTGTAGGTATATCTAAAGTTTACAAGTGCCAATCATGGGGTTTTGAGTCGGATGACTTTTTAAACGCCTGTGTATCTATTAACACAACTAAAGATGCTTTTGAGCTTTTAGATATAATTTTAAAAATAGAAAAAGATTTAGGCAGACAACGTACAGATGAAGCTGGTTACCAAGCCAGAACCATAGATATAGACATTATATACTTTGGCAAAGAGATAATTAACACAGATAAATTAGTGGTACCACACCCAAACTTGCAATTTAGAAGTTTTGTATTACGCCCACTTGCAGATGTTGGTCCGCAATTTTACCATCCAATATTAAACAAAGACTCTAGAAACCTTTTTCAGGAATGTAAAGACAAAGGCACTATAGAACGTACAGAAAGAAGGTTATACCCTAACAGAGAAAGCTTATTGGCAAAAGCTCAGTTTTTAGCAATAGAAGGTAACATTGGTGCAGGTAAAACTACTTTAGCTAATAAAATATCTGAAGACTACAATGCCAAACTTATTGTAGAACGTTTTGCAGATAACCCGTTTTTACCTAAGTTTTATGAAGACCAAACAAGGTATGCTTTTCCTTTAGAAATGTCTTTTTTAGCAGACCGTTACCAGCAATATTCAGATGATACATCACAGCTAGACTTATTTAGGTCTTTTATGGTTAGTGATTATGACATTTTTAAATCGCTCATATTTGCAAAAGTAACCTTACACCAAGATGAGTTTAAACTGTACCGTAAGTTATTTGATTTAATGTATAAAGATGTAAAAAAGCCCGATGTTTTTGTATACCTATACCAAAACACAGAGCGCTTAATTGCTAACATTAAAAAGCGTGGTCGTGAATATGAACAGGATATACAGACTGATTATCTAGAAAAAATTAACAAAGGTTATTTAGATTTCATAAAAAGTTACCCACAACAAAACACCTTTATTATAGACGTAAGCGACCTAGATTTTGTAGCTAATGACTCTGATTATGAGTACATTTTACACGAAATACAAGGTTACATATTACGTAATCTTTAAAAAAAGACAAGTATTAAATTAACAGTTATTTCACAATTTATTTGCAATATTGAAAACGTTTTCTTTAATTGCATATCTCTTAACAGAGGAACTAACTAACTCAAACTACATAATGGACCCAACTTAGTTGGGTCTTTTTTTATGCCTTAAAACTAAAAAGATGTTTTATTTGTCTTTTAGTTTAGACCACAAATCCCAAACCACAACACCTGCACTTACAGAAATATTTAAAGAATGTTTTGTACCGTATTGGGGAATTTCTAAAACCACATCACTAGCTGTAACTACATCTTGTGCCACACCTTTAACCTCGTTACCAAAAATTAGTGCATACTTTTGGTTTTCATTAACCTTATAATCATTTAAAAAAGTAGCATTTTCTGCTTGTTCTACAGCAAGTGTTTTATAACCATTGCTTTTTAACTCTTGCACTAGAGGTAGTGTTTCTTCTACATATTCCCAAGCAACGCTATCTGTAGCGCCCAAAGCTGTTTTTTGTATGTCTTTATGTGGCGGTTTTGCCGTAATACCACACAAGTATATTTTTTCAATTAAAAAAGCATCAGCTGTTCTAAAAACAGACCCAATGTTGTTTAAACTTCTAATATTATCTAAAACAATAACAATAGGCGTTTTTTCTGCTTGTTTAAACTCTTCAATATTTAATCGCTCTAATTCGTTATTTTTTAATTTTCTCATTCTATTTATATCTAGTAAACTTATCCACAAATATCAACAAAGGTTTTGTAACCAAAGAGAAAAACTTAAATTCGTTTTGTAATTTTTAAGTTAATCATTAAGATTTTTCAATTTGCCTAAAACAAGTACACCAAAGAAGAAAAAGGTAACTCCTTTAATGCAGCAATACAACGCTATAAAAACAAAGTACCCAGATGCTATGTTGCTTTTTCGTGTTGGAGATTTTTATGAGACATTTGGTGATGATGCCGTTAAAGCATCTAAAATACTAGGGATTATATGCACACACCGTAACAATGGTGGAGAAAAAACAGAATTGGCTGGTTTTCCGCATCATTCTTTAAATACCTATTTACCAAAATTGGTAAAAGCCGGACAACGTGTTGCAATTTGCGACCAGTTAGAAGACCCCAAGCAGACCAAAACCATTGTAAAAAGAGGCGTTACAGAATTGGTTACTCCCGGTGTGGCTTTAAATGATGATATTTTATCTGCCAAAACCAACAACTTTTTATGTGCTGTACATTTTGGAAGAAAAAAAGTAGGTGTATCTTTTTTAGATATTTCTACCGGAGAATTTTTAACATCAGAAGGTACAGAAGAGCAAATTGATAAATTGTTACAAAACTTTGCTCCCAATGAGGTCCTAGTTTCTAAAACACATAAAAAAGACTTTTTAAAAATATTTGGAACCGAGTTTCATACCTTTTTTATAGAAGATTGGATTTTTCAGGAAGATTATGCACAGGAAACACTTACCAAACATTTTAATACCGCTACTTTAAAAGGTTTTGGCGTTGCACATCTAGAGCAGGGCATTATGGCATCTGGTGCTGTTTTACATTACTTGTCTGAAACGCAACACCACAAACTACAACACATAAATACGCTACAACGTATTGCTGAGGAAGAATACATTTGGATGGATAGGTTTACCATTAAAAACCTAGAGTTATACCACTCTTACAATCCAAATGCAGTTACACTTTTAGATGTAATAGACAAAACCATATCTCCTATGGGTGGGCGTATGCTAAAACGTTGGTTGGCTTTGCCTTTAAAAAATGTAGAAAAAATAAAAAGAAGACACCAGGTTATTAGCTATTTACAAGCTAATGATACCATTTTACACCAGTTGCAACAATCTATAAAGCAAATGGGAGACTTAGAACGTTTAATTTCTAAGGTAGCAACAGCCAAAATATCACCCAAAGAAGTAGTACAACTTAAAAACTCTTTAGAAGCCATACTACCTGTTAAACAACTTACCAGTAGTAGTAAAAACGAGGCGGTAAAACTTATAGGAGACCAATTACACGGTTGTGATCTACTACGCTCTAAAATTAAAGAAATGATTAGCGAAGATGCCCCAGTTAATATGCTTAAAGGCGAAACTATTGCCAAAGGATATTCTGCCGAGTTAGATGAGCTACGTGGTTTGGCATTTTCTGGCAAAGATTACTTAAATAAAATGTTAGAAAGAGAAACCGAACGTACCGGTATTACCTCTTTAAAAATAGCTAGCAATAATGTATTTGGTTATTATATAGAAGTACGTAATACCCACAAAGACAAGGTACCACAAGAATGGATACGCAAGCAAACCTTAGTAAATGCAGAACGCTACATTACAGAAGAACTAAAGGAGTACGAGAGCAAAATATTAGGAGCAGAAGAACGTATACAAGTTTTAGAGTTAGAACTTTTTAATAAATTAGTAATTTGGATGCAAGAATATATTGCGCCAGTACAGCACAACGCACAATTAATTGCGCAATTAGATTGCCTTTGTGGTTTTACACAATTGGCAACAGACAATAAATATACCGCTCCTGTTATAGACAATTCTACAGATTTAGAAATTGTAAACGGAAGACATCCTGTTATAGAAAAACAATTACCTGTTGGAGAAACTTATATTGCCAATGATGTTACTTTAAACAGAGAAGAACAACAAATAATAATGATTACAGGGCCAAATATGAGTGGTAAATCTGCCATATTACGCCAAACAGCCTTAATTGTGTTATTAGCACAAATGGGTAGTTTTGTACCTGCAGAGTCTGCAAAAATTGGTTATGTAGATAAAATATTTACCAGAGTTGGTGCCAGTGACAACATCTCTATGGGAGAATCTACTTTTATGGTAGAGATGAACGAGACTGCCTCTATTCTAAACAACCTATCAGATCGTAGTTTGGTATTGTTAGATGAAATTGGACGTGGCACAAGCACCTATGATGGTATTTCTATTGCCTGGGCAATATCAGAATACCTACACCAACACCCAACACAAGCAAAAACATTATTTGCTACCCACTACCATGAGTTAAATGAAATGACAGCAACATTTAACAGAATAAAAAATTACAACGTATCTGTAAAAGAACTAAAAGATAATGTTCTGTTCTTGCGCAAACTTACTCCTGGTGGTAGCGAGCATAGTTTTGGTATACACGTAGCAAAAATGGCTGGTATGCCACAGCAAGTTATTTCTAAAGCTAATAAAATACTTAAAAAGTTAGAGAAATCTCACTCTAGTGAAGAGCTCACAACAAAGCTAACAGATGCCCAAAACGAAATGCAACTGAGCTTTTTTAATATGGATGATCCTCTTCTTTTAGAGCTAAAAGAAGAAATAATTGATTTAGATATTAACACGCTAACACCGGTAGAAGCCTTAATGAAACTAAATGAAATAAAAAGATTGCTTTCCGCACAAAAAAAAGATGAAGTGTAAAACGCTCATTTTATGTTATTTGAAAATAAATTCTAAAATTAGACAAAAAATATTGATATTTTTTTTGAAAATAGCTTTGTGGTTTAGAAAAATGTCTTAAATTTGCACCCGCATCTGATAAAGATGTACGCTCATAAAAATTGCGAAAGTAGCTCAGGGGTAGAGCATCACCTTGCCAAGGTGGAGGTCGAGGGTTCGAATCCCTTTTTTCGCTCAGAAAAAATTATACCAATTGCCTGTTAGTAATAACAGCTAATTTGCTCGAGTGGTGGAATTGGTAGACACGTTGGACTTAAAATCCAATGGACATTAGTCCGTATGGGTTCAAGTCCCATCTCGAGTACAAAACCCTTGTTAATCTCACGATTTTCAAGGGTTTTTGCTTTTTATACCTTTTTTCCTCTTACCTCTTTTAACTTACTTTAAAAATTTTAATTCGCATAACTTATAAAATAAGGTACTATTTTACCCACTTATTTTTATATTGCCATAAAATACAGCCAATTTTTATGAGTGACATTACACCACACAACCAAGAAGACAACCAAAAACAGCAACAACAAGAAACTTACCAAGCGCAACCTATTATTATTAATCAAAACAATAACAATGGCAAATCTAACCCAATAGGCATTGCAGGTTTTATAATCTCTATACTTGCTTACATTTTATATTGTATTCCTATTGTGGGGCACTTAATATGGATTTTAGGACTTGTTTTATCTATAATTGGACTTTTTAATCGTCCGCGAGGGCTTGCCATTGCAGGTGTAGTTATCTCTTTAATATGGATAATTTTTTATATTATGCTTATTGCAGGATTATTGTTTTTTGATGCGGCGTCAACAGGTTTAGAAGGGTTTTAGAAAATATATTATGACTATAAAAACCTACACCTTACTCTTTTTTCTATTTCTTATAAACTTCACCGGCACTTGTCAATATACACAAGAAACAGACAGAACAAGCCATTTAAAATCTGGCTTTTATATTTTAAACGATTCTGTTGGAGTAAAAGTTTTTGTTCCAGATTTTAATAAACTACAATACGTAAACACACAAACATTAATTCCTATTACAGCTATTAAAAAATGTTCTACTGTTGGTATAGATGCTACATTTGGAAATACCGGAGAAAAACAATTTGGTTTAAATTTAACCTTTACACCCAAAGGAGATATTAAAATGCAAATTGCTACAGACATAGCTTTTGAAGAGCGTAAAAGCATAGGTTTGTTTATAGACAACAAAATTATTAATGCCTTTTACGTAAATAGTAAAATTAGAAACGGAAATTATTTTTTAGCCCTTAATTTACCTTTTGCAGAGATTAAGAAATTGGAAAAGAAAATTAATTCGGAACTTAAAAAAAAGAAATAAAACACTAGTTTTAACAGCTATGAGAAAAACAATATTAATTATTGGTGTAGCACTTGCCCTTGTAAATGTTGTATATAGTTTTATGAGAGATGCAGAAACTGTGCTATTTTTTGGCAAGGATATAAATATATGGGTATATAGGTTAATTTGGGCATTTATGGCTATACTTATTTTAAATGCTTACCGTAAAGAAGCTAAAAAATAAATTATTAAGCAACGGTAATATGCCTAACTCCTACAAATAAACATTAGCGCATTACAATACCCTTTATATACCTTAATTTGTACTTTTTAATTTAGGTACAAAATGATGCGTAACAACATAAGAAATGCAACCATAACCAGCAGATTTAACTTTCTGTACATATTTTTACTATTTTTTTTTATTACCATTTTGGTTTTTCTTTATGTACTTCTAATTACTAAAGAAGAAATTATATTATTTTTAATAGCCTTTATGGCCTTTGTAACGTATGGCATTTATTATGCCTTAAAAAGTCTCATTTTTTATAGAGCAAACGCTAAAAACATTAAAATTGGCATATTTAAAACATATACTTATAATGAAGTAAAAAGTATTGAGTTACATAGTTCTGTACCTTCAAAATTTATGTTTTTTACCATTTATGAAAAAGGACTTACCATACACCTAAAAAACAATAAAAAAATATACCTAAAAGAAGCCTACTACACTAACTTTTGGAAACTACGTTTACACTTAGACAACACCTTTGGTAATAAACAAATAAAAATAAGTAAACCTGTTACTAATAGCACTATTGCTATTACCAACAAAACCACACCCATACCATTTTATATTACACTAATAAAAGTAATTATATTAATAGCATTAACTTCCTCTATTATATTATTGCTAGAACTGTTTATTTCCAACTACCTAGATCCAGGATATTTTATATTTAGTACAGGTACATTTCTTTTTTTGTTACTTTTTACAACACAAATGGGCTATATAGAAAGTTCTAAAAATTACATCATTATTAAAAACTTAATAAATCCGTTTGTAAAAAAAATAATACCTACAAATGTTATTACCCACACAACTAAAGAAACAGTGGGCGGTGGCAGAAACAAAAGAACATTTATAATTATACACACCGTGTATCATAAAAAATATAAAGTTACCATAGATTTTATAAGTTTTAAAAGAGAAAAAAATATTATTAAACAAATTAATAAACTAGAAATCCCTTATAGCGATTACACATAAAATTATATGGTATGAAAATAATAAAACGACTTAAAATTCTATTATTTGCATTCTGTATGTGCAATAATGCATTTGCCCAAGAAGATTACAATTATTCTGACGAGCTACTTACAACCACATTTAAAGCCTACCAAGCAGTAGATTTTGATATGGCAAACAGTATGTTTCCTTTTGTAAAGGAGCGTTTTTTAGAACATTTAAAAGACTCCACTAGTTTTACAAACCCATATGATAGTTTATCTAAACATATAAGCATAAAATACAGCTTAGACAGTGTAGTAAAAACATATACTTGGAGCCAAAGAGACCCTGGCTGTTGCCACAGCTCTGTTAGTTATGCGCAATACAAAAACAGTACTGGAGCTATTACATATATAAACTTAAAAGATAAAGATGATGGTGACCAAGATGTGTTTATACTTGGTGTACACCATATAGAAATTAACAACAAACCGCACTACTTGTTATTAGGCTGGGGAACCTGTTGTGGAGGCAAACATTACAGCACAGCAAAAGTGTACAGTATAATTAATGGTGTCTTACAAAAAAGTAAGTCTGCCTTTATTAATGAAGATTATATTTTTACAGAAGCCAACCGCGGGCAAGACATTAAAATAACATACAATGAAGAAAAAAAAATATTGTCTTATTTTAGTTACCAAGAAGATGAGGAAACTGGTTTTTACAATAACGAACAAACACATACCCAATGGAAACTAACTAACAAAGGATTTAAAAAAGAAAAATAATAGTGCAACCACAACTACCAAAACATAAAGGAGATACAGCAGCCGTAGCCAACTTAAATAACTATAGCTATAAGCAAGTAAAACCAATAGTGCCAGAGCTATTAACTTGGTTGCAAGATTTAAACTGGCCAGTTGCAGGCCCAATAGCATTGTATTTACAGTCTATAACAGAACATATTACAGATGATATTATTGTCATTTTAAAAGGTAAAGATGAAGTTTGGAAATACTGGCTTGTGTTAGTTTTTGGCACTAATGCAACAGCTCCAATAACCCCAAAACTAATGGCCGAATTTAAACGAATTGCCACACAACCTACAAAAGCAGAAATAGCCGAAGAAACACAAGAATTGGCTTTAGAGGTGATTAAAAAAATGAATACTAAAACCTAGAAAAGTAACTGCTTTGCTTAATACTCCATAATTAATCCTATGACCCTAAAAGAATACAAAAATAAATATACAGAAGAAGATACTGTTGGTTGGGACTATATAGACTCTGCAATAGAAAAAATATACCCTGAGCAAAACCCACAACATTATGCTCCACAATTACCTTATGCATTAGGTGGCACAGAACCTATAGATGGTATTAGCGTTTACAATAGCACCTTGCAAGAACCACACTTTCATTACATTTCATACGGATTTTCTGAGCTATATTATAACGAGGAATCTGTAGAAGAAGAATATAGTAAACTTGGTTTTGAACTTACGTTTAGACTAAAAAAATATAGTGATGACGATAATGTTAATTGGGCTTGTAATTTAATTCAGAATTTAGGAAAGTATGTTTTTAGCAAAGAAAAATGGTTTGAGGAGTACCATCTTATACCTGCAAACGGCCCAATAAGAAGTAATTACAATACAGATATTACTGCTCTGGCCTTTGTTATAGACAAAGAATTAGACATATTAAACACTCCACACGGTGAAGTTCAGTTTTTGCAAATGGTTGGCTTAACCAACACAGAATATGAGGAACTAAAACAAAATCCTAGTACCACAAAAACAAAAGAACTACTAGATAAACTAAAACAAAACAACCCTTTGCTTGTTACAGATTTACAACGTAAGTAAAAATTAACTACACTAACACTACACCTACTCCAACTTTATGTAAATTAGCTTTACTGCATTACGTCTCTTAAACCAATAATAACTATGCCTAAAAAATTGTTTACTTATTTATTTTTTACACTAGTTACTTTTGGTGGCATATCTCAAACCAAAAACAACGCAAATTTATTAGGTAGTTTTCCGTTTACTTTCACTCCTAAAAACAACATTGCAGTACAGGCTATTTTAAATAAAAAAGATACTGTTAGCCTAATGCTACACACAGCTGCAGAATCTATCACTTTAATAAAAGATAGCGCTGCAAAAACAACTAGCGTACAATGGAACACAGAAGATACTGTAGAAAGTTGGGGCGGAAAAAGCACATCTAGACATAGTAATAGCAACACATTACAAATAGGAGATTTTAATTGGGAAAATTTACCTATTTGGGAAAATAAAAACTCGGGACCAGGAACAGATGGTAAATTTGGCCCTAGTTTATTTAAGGGCAAAGCCCTACATATTAGCTTTACAAACCACAAAATAACGGTATACAAAACAATACCTAAAAAAATAAAAGGGTATAAAAAAATCCCTTTAAATTATAAAGACGGATTTATGTTTTTGGGCGGAGAAAGTAGTATAGCATCAAAAAAATATGAGAATTCATTTTTAATTCACTCTGGGTACACTGGTTTTATTTTGTTTGATGATGATTTTGCTAAAACCAATACATTAGATTCGCTTTTAAAAATTATAGACACCAAAGAACTTAAGGATTCTTACGGTAATGTACTAAAAACACAAAAGGCTATTTTACCTAAATTTAAAGTTGGCAAAACTACATTTAAAAATGTACCTATTGGCTTTTTTAAAGGCGCAATTGCCAAACAAAGTATGAGTGTTGTTGGCACTGACTTTTTAAAAAGGTTTGATTTTTACATTAGTGCAAATCGAAAATTTACATACTTAAAGCCAAACAGAAACTATAATTTACCTTACGGCAAGTAGTTATTTATATTATTCAGAGAACTTAGACGGACTAACTCCTGTATGTTTTTTAAAAAACCTAGAAAAGCTACTTAAAGACTCAAAACCCAGCTCAAAAGCAAGCTCTTTAATTGTTACTTCTTTTTTTACAAGTTGCCTTTTGGCTTCAGTAATTTGACGTTGTTGTATAATTTGTTTAGCCGTTAAGTTTAATTTTTCATTCAAAATCTGATTTAATCTTTTTTCACTTAACCCTAGCTCTTTTGCGTAAAAGCTAGCTTGTGTTTCATTTAAAAAATAAGTTTCCATCAACTCTAAAAAATCAAAAACTCTTTTTTGTTTTAGATCTTGCTCTATAAAATTGTCATTACCAATACGTATTAAATGTAATAGTAAAACTTTTAATAGTGTTTTTATCATTATGTAAGATGCAGTAGTGTTATACTCTTCTACCACCAAATAAACCACACTTTTTACTTTTGCTACTTGCGCTTTATTTTTTAAAACCAATTGTGGTTGTTTGTTAAAAAGCGACATCACATCTAAAGCATATTCTATATCATCTTCTTCTATTAAATCTCTTTCAAAATTTAGTAATATTCCTTTTTCATGAGAAAATGCTTCTTCTAAGAAATAATCGTTTAAAGGTTTAAAAAACACTAGTGAATCTTTATTTGTATAAAAACAAAAAAAGATTCCAAAAGAATTATCTGAAAGCATTTTTGTGCCTTTAGTTACCTTTTTATCAATTTTTATTTTGTGTTTTAAACCAGTTTTAGGCATCTATATTTAAAATTTAATTTAAATATAGGCATACTATATTTATTTGCTATGTACTTCTATTTTTTTAAACGCATAGTAAAGTAAAATACCAATAACCAATGCTAATAAAGACGCTACACCATATACAATAGCATAATTTGCAGATATATACTCTATAAAAGTTGATAAAAATTGCCCACCAAAAACGCCCATTGAGTAAAGACCTAAATTTTTACCTAAATTTTTTGTAGCACTAGCCTCTATCATCATGTGGTTTAAAAGTGGTATGGTAAATCCAAAGCCTGCGCCAATAAATATTGCGCTTAAAATTAGTAAAGGTAAACTGCCAACTATGGCTAGTGTTATGTACCCTAACATAAACAACAAAAAGCCTAAAGCAACTACGCAACCATCTCCTATTTTTTTTACTACTCTTGGCATTTGACTTGCCGTTACAATTGCTACTAAAGAGATAAATGCCATAAAATAACCTGTATAAGACTCTGTAAAACCAATAGATTTTGGTAAATAAATTGGTAAAGTAACAAAACTAACAAAGAACAATACCATTGAAAGCAATGAGGCATAAAAAATGATTTTTATAGCTAGTTTGTCTTCTTTTTTATCTTGAGTAGCTACAGCTATGTCTTTTTTAACCGCCTTAGGTAATGATTTTACTACTAACAACAAACATATAATTGCAATAAGGTATAGGAAAAATGGGTACTGCCAATGCCACTGCCCAAGTATACCACCAATTGAAAGAAAAATTACACCACCTAACTCTATAGACATACCTTGCCAAGCAATAAGTTTCATTCTTTTTTCACCCGTAAAAAAATCTGCAATAAAAGAAGTTACAGACACTTGCACTGCAACTGTAGCTGCACCTAATAAAAACCGGTCTAGCATTAAAATATAGTCGTTTGTAATATACGCCCCAGCAAAGCCTAAAAAAGCATAAGGCACCAACCCCAAACACAACATAATAAAAGAACCTTTTTTATGTAAAAGTTTACCCACAATAGGAGCAAATACCACAACACCTAAAGACGGCAATGTTATTAACCAACCTGGCGAAAAACTAAAATTTAAATTATCTACAATCCCCGTTAAAGAAGGCGCTATAACGGTACCTACCATTATGGTTAAACTACTTACCAATAACAAGGTAAATATTCCTAAGTTTGTTATCTTTTTCATAGTGCAAAATTGCAACACTAATTTTGCACTTAGTATTCTGTTTTTCTAATAGAGTATACCAAAATGGAAATAACAAAGCTACTCCCAAATAAATTCTTTATATTTAATAACATATCAATTATAATCCCCAAAATAAATAGTAAATGGATGTTTTAGATCATTTTACAGAATTAGTAAATAAGCACTTTATTACACAACACGAGATTTCCTTCTACGAAAAAGAACTTGGTTTAAAACCCAAGTATTTAAGTAAACTTGCTAAAAAAAAGAATTTGCAACCACCTTGTCAAGTTTTATTAGAAAAGCAAATAACACACGGCAAACAATTACTAAAACAAACAGATAAAACCGTTAAAGAAATAGCTTTTGAAATGAACTTTGAAGATCATTTTTATTTTAGCAAAGTATTTAAACGCAAAACTGGGCAAACGCCTACAGATTACAGAAGTTCTTTAAAGTGAACCTTTGTCCATTGCCAATTGTTGTGCACGGCCATACCTTTGCTCTATTAAAAATTAAAAATGAGCAGAATGAAAAATTTTACAAAGCATAGCATAGAAAGCGCTCCAGAAGCATCTAAAGAACTCTTAAAATACGGAGAGCAAAAATACGGAGCTGTGCCTAACTTGTTTAAATATATGGCTGGCGCACCTGCAACTTTAGAAGCGTATAACAGTTTATTTAAAATATTTTCTACTACATCTTTTACAGCTGGTGAGCAACACCTAATATTACTTGCTGCTAGTGTTGTAAACAAATGTGATTATTGTACTGCTGCACATACTAGAGCCGCTAAAGCAAATGGTGTAGCTTCTAAAACCTTAAATGCTATACGCAAACAAAAACAGCTAGAAGACACTAGGTTAGATGTACTTATAAACACTACTAAAAAAATTACAGAGACCAGAGGTAACGTTTCTAAAAATGATTTAGAAGTTTTTTACAATGCAGGTTTTTCTCCAGAAAATATAATGGAAATTATTGTTGGTGTATCCTTAAAAACTTTAAGTAATTATATTAACCACATTACAGAAAATGTAATAAACGAATCTTTAGAACCTTTTGCGGTTGGTAAAGAAATTGAAGATTAAGAAATACAGATTGTCATTATTCTATTACAAAAACCACCACTTAGGTGGTTTTGTTTTTTTAACTTGTGTACTATTAAGTAGCCTGGTTAAATAACCAAAACAACACATTGTATTATGAACAAATTATTGGAAAAAGATTTTAATAGTTTTGACAAATTATTGCATAAAATAGCTGAGCAAGGAACAGAATATTTTAAAAATGTTGACTTAGAAAAAACAAGTTTACCTGTATTAAAAACGTCTAAAAAAATCTTAAATAACGAAGGCATAGGCGGATTAAAAACTCTAAAATTATTTAATGAAAAATTTAGACATACAATTGTTGCTTCTTCTGGCCCACGCTATTTAGGTTATGTTGTTGGTGGCACTACACCAGCTGCGGTTATTGGAGATTGGCTAACAACCATTTATGACCAAAACCCACAAACAACTACTGCCCAAGGTGATGTTTCTGTACAAATAGAACAAGAAACCATAAAATTATTACTACACTTATTTCATCTTCCTAATAACTTTTTAGGTGGATTTGTCTCTGGTGCTACAATGTCTAACTTTACTTGTTTGGCAGTAGCCAGACAATGGATAGGTAAACAGGAAGGAAAAGATTTTGCAAAAAATGGTATTACCAGCACCATAAATGTACTATCTGCAGTGCCGCATTCTTCTGCTATAAAATCTTTATCTATGCTTGGTATTGGTAGTGCCAATGTTATAAAAATAAAAATTGAAGAAGGTAACAGAGAATCTATAAATATTAATGATTTAGAGGTAAAAATTAAAACCTTAAATAATAAACCATTTATACTTATCTCTAGTGCAGGAACCGTAAATTCTGCAGATTTTGATAATTTTGAAGCTATAAACGCCTTACATAAAAAATATAATTTTTGGTGGCATATTGATGGTGCCTTTGGCGCTTTTGCATCTTGCTCTCCTAAATACAGACACCTTGTTAAAGGCTGGGAAAACGCAGATAGCATTACTATAGATTGCCATAAATGGTTAAATGTTCCTTATGACAGTGCTGTATTTTTTGTAAAAGAAAAACATAACTTATTACAGTTAGAAACATTTCAAAATTCTAATGCACCCTATTTAGGAGACCCATCAGAAAACTTTAATTATTTAAATTTTTTACCAGAAAATTCCAGAAGATTAAGAGCGTTACCTGCTTGGTTTTCTCTTATTGCTTACGGTAAAGATGGCTACAAAGACATTGTAGAAAACTCAGTTAACATGGCACAAAAGTTAGAAGAATTTATCTTACAAAATGAAGAGCTTACACTACTAACTCCAACACGTTTAAACAATGTTTGTTTTTCTTTAAAGGATAAAAATAAACAAGATAAAATACCTCTTTTTATAACCGAACTTAACAAAGAAGGTAAAGTGTATATGACACCAACAGTATATAGAAATACTAAAGGAGTTAGAGCTTCTTTTGTTAATTGGCGTACTAATGAAAAGGATATTTTGATAATAACCAAAGAAATTGAAAAAGCTCTTAAATACATTAAATAAATTAGTTTATGCTAGAATACACTAGCTACCTAAAAACTGTATCGTAGGTTTTTTTCTACAGATTTAACATCATATTAATTACAACTCTGCTCTAAATTTATATTTTAGCAAATCCTAAATAACTACCAATTATGATGAATAAAAGTTTTAGCCTACTGTTGTGTGCCGTTTTATTACTAGCAAGTTGCAATAATAACAAACCAAAATGGAAACAACTTTTTAACGGTAAAGACCTTAAAGGCTGGCAAGTAAAAATTAAAAACCACCCTTTAAATGACAACTACGCAAACACGTTTAGTGTAAAAGATGGCAACATAGAAGTTCGTTATAACAACTACGGAGATTTTAATCAGCAATACGGACACTTATTTTACAAAAAACCATACAGCGCATATTTAATAGGTGTAGAGTACAGGTTTGTAGGTGAGCAAGCTAAAGGTGGTGAAGGTTGGGCTACTAGAAATAGTGGTATTATGATACACGGACAATCTCCTAATACAATGGCGGTAGAGCAAGATTTTCCTAATTCTATAGAAGTACAACTTTTAGGCGGTAATGGTAAAGACGACCGCCCAACTGCTAATATTTGCACACCTGGCACACAGTATGTTTTTAATAATGAGATAATACAAGAACACTGTGCAAAATCTACATCTAAAACATACCACGGAGACCAATGGGTACGTGTTGAAGCTTTGGTTTTAAAAGATTCTTTAATAGTACACTATGTAAATGGTGAAGAAGTGCTGCGTTATACAAAACCTCAACTAGATCCTGTAAACGGAGCCAAAGAAGGAAAACCATTAACTAGTGGTAGTATCTCTTTACAAAGTGAGAGTCATCCTGTAGATTTTAGAAAAGTAGAAATAGTAAACCTAGAAAAATACATTACAGATAAAGGTAAGCTTACAGAAGTAATTAACGAACTACTTACCAAAAACTAAAAAAATTAAAGCCTTTAGCAATACTAAAGGCTTTTTTTATACAGCTCGTTTATTAAGCCGTTTGTAATTTAGAACGCATTGTTTTTGCTGCAGCTACCAAATTCTCTAAGGCAGCTTTTGTTTCTGGCCAATCTCTAGTTTTTAATCCACAATCCGGATTTACCCAAATATTGTCTGTTGGCAGTAACTTACTTGCTTTTTCTAAAAGATCTTCTATCTCTTGCAATGTAGGTACACGTGGCGAGTGTATATCATAAACACCAGGACCAATTTCATTAGGATATTTATAATCTACAAACACGTTTAATAAATCCATTTTAGATCTAGAGGTTTCTATAGTAATTACATCTGCATCTAAGGCTGTAATATGCTCTATAATATCATTAAACTCAGAATAGCACATATGCGTATGTATTTGTGTTTTATCTGCCACTCCAGAAGTTGCTATTTTAAAACTCTCTACAGCCCAAGTTAAATATGCATCTCTATATTCTTTTCGTAATGGTAAACCTTCTCTAATAGCTGGTTCATCTACTTGAATAGCCTGTAAACCTGCATTTTCTAAATCTACAACCTCATCTCTAATTGCTAAGGCTATTTGCTTACAGGTTTCAGACCTTGGCTGGTCATTACGTACAAAAGACCATTGTAAAATAGTAACCGGCCCTGTTAACATACCCTTTACTACTTTAGAACTTAAAGACTGTGCATAGGCAGACCAATTAACTGTCATTGGTACAGGTCTAGACACGTCTCCAAATAATATTGGAGGCTTTACTGCCCTACTACCATAACTCTGCACCCAACCAAAACTAGAGATTGCAAACCCTTCTAGTTTTTCTCCAAAATACTCTACCATATCATTACGCTCACACTCACCGTGCACAAGTACATCTAACCCTATTTTTTCCTGAAAACGTATGGTTTCTTCAATCTCTTGCTTAATAAGTTCGTTATAAGCATCTAAACTAAGTTCTTTTTTCTTTAATTTAGATCGCCAACTCCTTACCTCTTTTGTCTGCGGAAAAGATCCTATAGTTGTTGTTGGGTATGCAGGTAATTTTAGTTGGTTTTTTTGTATTTTTTGACGTGATGAAAACTCTGCATTACGCAAACTATCATTTTCAGTTAAAAAACTAACTCTTGCTTTTACCGCAGCATTATGTATTACTGAAGATTCCTTTTTTGCCCTATGGGCTCTTTTATTATTTAATAATTTAGCTGCTACATCTTTACTAGCATTTCCTGTAGCCAGTTTTTTTAGTGTAACCAACTCATCTACTTTTTGCTTGGCAAAAGCCAACCATTGCTTTACACTAGCTGGTAGTGTTTCTTCATTCTGTTCTAAATCTAAATCGTATGGCGTATGTAGTAAAGAACAAGATGTTGCTAACCAAACATTCTCTTCTCCTATTTTCTCTTCAACCTTTTTTACAGTTGCTAAGGTTTCTTCAAAATTGTTTTTCCAAATGTTTCGCCCATCAATTAAGCCTAAACTAAGTATTTTATCATTCTTAAAATTAGCTGCATCTAAAACATCATCTAACTGTAAAGAACAACGTACCAAATCTAAATGTAAAGCGTATACTGGTAACTGAATTACAGTTTCTAAATTATCTCCATAACAATCAAAATAACTAGTTAAAATAATTTTTAAGTCAGGAAACTTATCGGCTAATTGGGTATACAATTTAGTTACTGCCTGCCTATCTGTATCTGTAAGGTTTAATGCCAAACAAGGTTCATCTAATTGCACGTGTGTTGCCCCAGCTGCAACTAACTCTGTTATCAACTCAAAAAATACAGGCAACAAATTGTTTAACAAATCTATTTTATTAAAGCCCTCCTCTTTTTCCTTTCCTAAAAGCAAATAAGTAACCGGACTTAATACTACTGGCTTTGTGGTAATGTTATGTGCTAATGCTTCTTTAAACTCCTCCACAGGTTTTAAAGAGAATAATTCAAAATCTTGATTAGCTGTAAACTCTGGCACTAAATAATGGTAATTGGTATCAAACCACTTAGTCATTTCCATAGCAGTAACATCAAACTCATTATTTTGTAAGCCTCTTGCCATTGCAAAATACAGATCTAGTTTAGACTCTTTTTCTTTTATTGTCTGATATCTTGCAGGAATACAACCGTAGGTTAAGGTAGCATCTAAAACTTGATCGTAAAAAGAAAAATCGTTAGACGGAATAAGATCTACTCCTGCCTTTTGCATTAATTTCCAATTGTAAAGTTTTAATTGCTTACCCATTTCTAGCAATTCGGTTTTAGTAGCTGTACCTTTCCAGTACTTCTCGCTTACTTTTTTTAACTCTCTTTTAGCTCCAATTCTTGGGTAACCTAAAACATTAGTTTTCATAGCATTGTAAATTTATTATTCTATGCAAAGGTTAGTATAATAAATATTTAAGCTAAATAACTTACAAAATTTAGAAATAAGAACTACAAATAATATAGTAAAAAGAATAATAATCTTTTATACATTTGTTTTTTATCAACTTTTAGACAAATTTTCTATGAGTAATTTAGATCAGATAGACGTACAACTTTTGCGATTACTACAATTAAATGCAAACCTAACCTCTAAGGAGCTTGCTAATAAGGTAAATTTATCTACAACGCCTGTTTTTGAACGCATAAAAAGATTAGAAAGAAACGGGTATATAAAAAAATATGTTGCCGTTTTAGATGCTGAAAAGTTAGAGAAGGGGTTAACTGTTTTTTGTAATATTAAACTAAAACAGCACACAAAAGATATAGGACACAACTTTGTAAAAGAAATTAAGTCTATAAAAGAAGTAACAGAGTGTTACAATATATCTGGAGATTTTGATTTTTTACTTAAAGTACAAGTAAAAGATATGAAGCATTACCAAGATTTTGTGTTAAATGGTTTAGGCTCTGTAAAAAGTGTAGGTAGTACACACAGTACATTTGTAATGGGAGAAATAAAAAACACTTACGCTGTACCTATTTAAAGCAAACGCAAGTGTTTGTATTGTGGGGTGTTTTTATTAAAATCTCTTTATGGTTTTTATAGTATGCAATATTCCTATAGTTACTGTAGACCACTCTGTATTATTACCTAATTGTATGCCAGTGTAAGACAAATTTAGCTCGGTACTTTCTCCCATTAAATAACCTATTTGAGGCCTGTAATAAAAGCCACCATCAATGTCATCATTTAGTCCAAAACCTTGACCTAAATCTGCTCCAAAAGAAAAAGAATTGGACGTCCATACACGTACTGAAGCAGCCGCCTTTAAAAACTGAATATCAGGTAAATCTTCTGTTAAATCTGTATGGTATTTTTCTGCAAAGCCGTGTATGTAACCAGCTGTTACACCTAAATCTACCACTTCTCCTAAAGCCCACATATGGCCAACATCTGCTGCAACCATTAAACTTACTTTATCTGTAAAATCATCTAAAGGAATACCTCCTTGTATACCTATTTTTAATCCTTCTTGGGCAGATAAGTTTACAGTAATTACCGCAAACGCAATTAGTAATGCTATCTTTTTCATTTTTTTGATTGGGGTTTAGTTATTTATTACCAAAACTAAACGCTTATAAAAAAAATGCATAATTAATGTTGCAAAACACTTGTTTACCGTTGTAGAACATCTGTTTTGTATTCCTTTAATTAAAATTATTGTTTGTTTATTGTATTTAAAATCCACTCTAACTCTGGGTCAAAATTATTTTCACGGTCTTTTAAGGTTGGTGTAATAGCAACGTCTGGTTTAACACCATACCCTTTAACCGTGGTTTTATAAGGCGTTTCTAAAACCATTAACCCAAAGTACAGCATTAACTTAGAGTTTGGTAGTCTTACATATTTTGTTTGACCTGCTACAGTACTATTGTAAGCTCCGCCTGTTTCCTCACCAACAATAACTCCTCTTTTACGTGCTTTTACAACATTAGAAAACACAGAAGATGCAGAAAAAGAACGGCCATTTATTAATACGTACACGTTACCTTTATAATTATTTTCTTTAGGCTCTGCTACTTTAGTTTCCTTAAACTTATATACCAACTTGCCATTTTTTTTGCGTGCTTTAAAAACTTCTTTAAAAAATACAAATGGCACAAATAAAGACTTGTATGCTGCTCCATAAATTGTTTTATTACGAGACATATAAGACTTTATAATTGGGTATCTTGTGTTTACCTCTCCTTCTTCAATAAATTTAAATTTATCTTTTGCTAAATAAGAATATAAATCGTGAATTTCTACCAATCTACCACCTCCATTATCACGTAAATCAATAATTAAATTTTCAGTTTTTGCAGAGTCTATTTTTTTAAAAGCCTCTTCATAAAAAGCTTCGTAATCACCTCTTGTAAAGCTTCTAATTTTCATATAGGCAACGCTACTATCTTCACCTATAAAATCTAAATTTCTGTTGTAATATTTTTCAGAATAACTATACCCGTATTTATGATAATTCTTTAGCTTTTTCTTTAACTTTTTTGAAGCAAGTTTACGCTCTTCTTTTGTTTTTTTGATTGTTTTTTTTCCCTTTAAACTATCTTTTTTTGCTTTAGGAAACCTTGTAGAGTCTCTTGGTATTCTCCTAAAAACTTTAGTGTATAAACTATCATTTTTAGAAAATGTAACCATTAAACTATCTAATCTTCCTTTGTCTTGATAGTAATATCTAGCTAGTTTCTGCGCAGCATATTTATCATGAAAAGTTGTGTTATACCCGTCTGAAGAAAAATAAGTTTTGTACTTATTTAGTAAGTCATCAATAGAGTCATCTCCTAACTTTACCACTCTGCTTCCTACCATTGTACTGTCTTCTCCAAGAGTATTTTTAACCAAAACAGCATCTTCTACGTTTTCAAACCTTAAATAAGACCATTCATTTTTTAGCTTATTTTGAGCTTTTCTTTCTTTACGTGTGTACTTTTTTGTTGGCACCGAAATACCTGCATGTCCTTGTTTAACCTCTGCTACAACAGGAACCAATTTTTCATAAAATGCATAAGTAGTCATTGGTTCTGTAATACTACTTTTTAAAGCCAAAAACTTTGCATCTAACTCGTTTTTTGGCGTATAAAGGTATAATTGAGGGTGCAATTTTTGTAGTTTTCTATAGGCTACATCAACATCTTTATGAAGTTCATTTACACTATGTAACTTGGTTATTTGCTCGTTGTGTTTTTTTACACTAGCACAAGAAGTAATTAGTAGTATGACAAATAAAGAACTTATTATTTTTTTCAAAAGCTTATGGTTTAATGAATTAAAGTTATATCATTTTTAACAAATAACACAACACATAGTATGCCAATAAAGTTAAAATATTGAATTTACTAAAAAGTATGTTTAACAAAATTTTATTTTCATCAATTCTAAGTCACTATTTTGTACCTTTAACTTGTATGAGGAAAAAAATTTACATATCCATTTGTATTTTAATTGCATTGCCATTATTGGCAATTTTTTGTTCTAATAGCGTTATTAAAAATGCTGCTAAGGGCAAAACATATTTTACAGTAAATAACATACCACACAATAAGGTTGGTTTGGTTTTAGGCACAACCAACAAACTAACAAACGGAAGCCCTAACCCTTACTACGTACACCGTATTAATGCTACTGTTGCTTTGTACCAGGCTAAAAAAATAGATTATGTTTTAGTAAGCGGAGATAATGGAACTAAATACTATAACGAGCCAGATACGTTTAAAAAAGAGCTTATAAAGCAAGGTATACCTGAAGAAAAAATATTTTTAGATTTTGCGGGCTTTAGAACTTTAGATTCTATGGTACGTGCACACGTTATTTTTGGACTTAACAATGTTACTGTAATATCTCAAAAATTTCATAATGAAAGAGCTATTTATATTGCAGATAAAAAAGGACTTACTGCAGTAGGTTTTAATGCCAAAGACTTAGACGGCAAGGCCGGATTAAAAGTACAAACAAGAGAATATTTGGCCCGTGTTAAAGTATTTTTAGATATTATATTTAATACAGAACCCAAGTTTTACGGCGAAAAAATAGTGATAGAATAGTACATACTACAATGCAAAAAATTACAACTTTACTTAAAAATTTAGGACCAGGGTTACTTTTTGCAAGTATGGCAATTGGGACATCGCATTTGGTATTATCTACAAAGGCTGGCGCACAATACGGTTGGATCATGTTAATACCCATAGTACTGGCTAA
Source organism: Cellulophaga omnivescoria (assembly GCF_001999725.1). Classification (GTDB taxonomy): domain Bacteria; phylum Bacteroidota; class Bacteroidia; order Flavobacteriales; family Flavobacteriaceae; genus Cellulophaga; species Cellulophaga omnivescoria. The sequence goes on along the minus strand of NZ_MDDP01000010.1, from coordinate 462,664 downwards.
CATTTTAAAATATCCTTTTTTTGAGTTTGGAATTAGGTATACCAATGCTACCAATAAAACATTAATTGAAGGCTATTTAAACAGGGGAAAAGGGTATTTATGGTTTTATGCCTTAATTACGCTAGTATCTACCTTTACCATTTTGGCTGCTTTGTACTTGGTTACATCCGGACTATTAATAAACCTTTTTAAGCTCACAAATGTATCTATCTCTGTAGTTGCTTTTGTGCTGTTTGGTTTTATATCTGCTCTATTAATCATTGGTAAATATGTTTTTTTAGAGAAGTCTTTAAAAATTATAGTATCTATTTTAGGAATTGCACTTTTAGTTACTACTGTAATTGTAGTTTTTAAGGGTAAGGTTGATGAAGTAGCCAACTTTAAGCCTCCAACACTTTTTAGCAATACCAGCATTTTATTTATTATTGGCTTAGTGGGTTGGATGCCTACTGCCGTAGAAACTTCTAGCTGGTTAAGTATGTGGACTATTGAAAAGCAAAAACTAACCAGCAAAAAATTAAACCTTAAAGAAGCATTGTCTGAATTTAACTTTGGCTACATTGTTACTGCAATACTTGCTATATTTTTTATGACAATTGGGTGCTTATCTCTTTATGGCACAAATACCGAAATGAGCAGTAGTGCTGTTGGTTTTGCAGACCAGCTTATAAATTTATTTACTGTGCATATTGGTGAGTGGACAACCATTTTTGTTGCTACAGCTGCTTTTGCTACTATGTTTAGTTCTTGTATGACGGCTCATGATGCTATAGCAAGAGTTAGTATTGATGTACTACAAAAACTAAAAAACAAGACAAATAATAACACTATAGGAACAAATAAACGCAGTAAATCTTACTTTACGCTAGCCGTACTTGCACTTGCGGTTATAAATTTAGGGGTAATTGTATTTTTTAATTCTAATATGGGCAAAGTTGTAGCCTTAGCTACGTTTGTATCATTTATTGTAGCTCCAATAGTTGGTTATATGAATTTAAAAAATGTTATGAGTGATGATGTTGCGTCCGAAGACAAACCGAAAAAATGGCTAAAGTTGCTTACCTATGCAGGTATTTTATTTTTAAGTCTTTTTGCGGTGTACTATTGTTATATAGAAATTATTGTATAAAAAACCGACTCTATAAAAAAGTCGGTCTAAATTACATACTGTGTTTTATAGTGAGTTATCCATAATTTCCTTAACAATTTCTGGGTTTAGCAACGTACTAATATCACCTAAATTCCCCGTATCATTAGAAGCTATTTTACGTAAAATACGGCGCATAATTTTACCACTTCTAGTCTTAGGCAAACCAGTGACAAATTGTATTTTATCGAGCTTTGCTATAGGCCCAATATGTTCTGTTATTTGCTGATTAATTTCATTGCGTAAATTATCTCTATCTCTAGTTTCTCCAAATTCTTTTAAAATAACATAGCCATACAATGCATTACCTTTAACATCATGCGGAAATCCTACAATTGCAGATTCTGCTACAGCCGGATGCTCATTTATGGTATCTTCAATTGGTGCGGTTCCTAAATTATGGCCAGATACAATAATAACATCGTCTACACGACCGGTAATTCTGTAATAACCAACACCATCTCTTAAGGCACCATCACCTGTAAAATATTTGTCTTTATAGGCCGAAAAATAGGTATCTCTATACCTCTCATGATTGCCCCATATGGTTCTGGCAATAGAAGGCCAAGGGTATTTAATACACAAACGCCCTTCTACCTGGTTTCCTTTTATTTCTTGTCCTTTTTCATCCATTAATGCAGGTTGTATACCAATAAAAGGCAACGTTGCATATGTAGGTGTTGTTGGTGTAACATAAGGTATAGGAGAAATCATAATTCCACCAGTTTCTGTTTGCCACCACGTATCTACAATAGGACTATTATTTTTACCAACATTGTTGTTGTACCAATGCCAAGCTTCTTCATTTATAGGTTCTCCTACAGAGCCCAAAACTTTTAAAGAAGATAAATCATGGTTTTCTACAAAATCCATATTTTCTTTTGCTAAAGCTCTAATAGCCGTTGGTGCGGTATAAAACTGAGTCACTTTATGTTTCTCTACAACTTCCCAAAAGCGTCCAAAATCTGGATAAGATGGCACACCCTCAAACATTACTGTAGTAGCGCCATTTGCTAAAGGACCATAAACAATGTAAGAGTGGCCAGTAATCCACCCAATATCTGCTGTACACCAATAAATATCATTTTCTTTATACTGAAAAATATTTTTAAATGTATACGCTGTGTATACCATATAACCACCAGTTGTGTGCACCATACCTTTTGGCGTACCAGTAGAACCAGATGTATACAAAATAAATAATGGATCTTCTGCATCCATAATTTCTGCCACACAATCTCCGTAAGCTTCATCTAACAGTGGTTGCAACCACTTATCTCTACCTTCTACCATTGTAACCTCTGCATTGGTACGTTTTGCTACCAAAACAGTTTTAACCCCAGGGCAATCATTTAAAGCAACATCTACAATACCTTTTAAATCAATGGATTTTTTACCTCTAAAAGATCCGTCAGAAGTAATTACAAGTTTACAGTCAGAGTCATTAATTCTTGTTGCCAATGCATTAGAAGAAAAGCCAGCAAAAACAACCGAATGTATAGCTCCTATTCTTGCACAAGCTAATAAAGAAACAGCCAATTCGGGAATCATAGGTAAGTAAATACAAACCCTATCTCCTTTTTTAACACCGTTTTCTTTAAGCACATTTGCCATTTTACAAACACGCTTATGCAACTCATAATAACTAATATGCTGTGCCTCTTCATTAGGATTGTTAGGCTCAAAAAGAATTGCTGTTTTTTCTCCTCTAGTTGTTAAATGTCTATCTATACAATTCTCCGTAATATTGAGTTTAGCATTTTCAAACCATTTAACCTCTGGTTTAGAAAAATCCCAACTTAGAACATTATCCCACTTTTTTCTCCATAAAAAATGTTCTTCAGCTATTTCTTCCCAAAATGCTTCTGGGTTACGTACAGATTTTCGGTATACCTGAAAATACTCCTCTAAATGCTTAATGTGATAATTACTCATACGTTATTTATTTGTGCTTATGGTTACCAATAACTAGTATTACATCATTAAAACAATAGTTATTTTGTTTGATGATAATACACATCAACCTAAAAGAACTAAAAACATAAACACAATAAATTTACTAAATATGTGATTTTTTGCTCTTAAAACTATGTTTTAAAGAATGATTCCCTATAAAATTAATTGAATTATTAAATATAGGAAAATATAGAAAAGTATTCGTTTAATTAGCATAAAAAAATTATAGTAATATTCAATAAACTTAACTAGCTATAAGAAACACATTTAAGCATACTATAATTACAAAAAAAGAGCTGTATTAATACAGCTCTTTATAATTTAAAACAACAATGTTGCACCTACGGTTTTCTGCGTGAAAGTAGTCTATACAATACACACCATTTACACATTTGTTTAGTACGTGATCTTCTCCGTAACCAATGGTGTATAAAATATTTTTAGAAGGTACACCATTACTTAACAAGTAGTTTTTTATATTGTCTGCGCGAGCTTGTGAGACTCTAAAATTAGAAGAAGAACCTCCCTTACTATCTGTATGCGATTCTATTTGAAGGTTAAACTCTGGGAACTTTTTAATTATTGTTATTGCCTTATCTAACTCTTTTATAATGTCTGGTGTAAGTTTACTGCTTTTGGTTTTAAACACAAACTTATTTAACTTAAGCATTGTTTTTCCTTCTTTTTCTACAACAAAATCATCGGCAAAATCTAAATAAATAGGGGTCTGTTTTTTATCTTTTAAATCTTCTGCTGTATAAAACTGTCTAAATAAAGAGTATTTCTTTTTTGAGGCTATTACTGTAATTTTTTCTTGCCAAGGCACTTCTATTTCGTAAGAACCGTCATCCGCAGACTCTAGTTCCTTTATAACTTTGTTGTTTTGGTCTAACACCTTTATAATTACATTGGCAACCCTAATATTAGTTAACGGATTTAAAGTCTTTCCTTGTAATAAAATGGTGTTTAGTTTAGGCTTTTCTGCAACTGTAAAACCATAAATATCATCTTTACCTTTACCTCCATCTCTATTAGACGAAAAATAACCTTCTAAACCACCAGTAGTATTATTTTTTACAATAAAACCAAAGTCGTCTTTAACTGAGTTAATACCTTTTCCTAAATTTATTGGCACACCTGCACTGCCATCTGCCTTTAAATTAGACTTGTAAATATCCATACCGCCATAGCCATAAAAAACATCAGAAGAAAAATACAATCCATTTTCAAAAACAAAAGGAGAAATTTCATTTCCAGGAGTATTAACCCTTGGTCCTAAGTTTATTGGCGCAGACATAATTTGTCCGTTACTGGTATTTACATAATAAATATCTGTACCACCATAGCTACTATCTTCAAAATTAGCAGCAAAATATAAACGCTGAGAATTTGCATCGTAAAAAGGATAATAAAAACTAGTACTTAAGTGCTTAAGTATAAAATTAAACCTATTTTTACGGTCTACTTCTGCTATAGACAGTGCATTTTTACCTTTTTCATCGTATAACATTGCGCCATCTTTTTCATTAGAAAGCACATAAAATAACTTATCTAAGCTAGCTGAATAGTATGGTGTTGCTTCATGAAAGTTAGCTTTAGGAATATTATCAAATGGTTTTACATTGGTAATATCTCCATCGTTCTCTATTTCACTTTCATAAATATCTAAATATATTCTCTCTTCCTTTTTCTTTTTTTTCTTAGTTGTAGTAAGCACCCTATCACTAGTAAAAAGTAATTTATCTTTGTAAAATGATGGGGAGAAGTCTGCCGCAATACTATTACCTTTAACATTAAAAATAGTATAGTTAGGTAGTACTACGTCTTTTTTATTTTCAATATCAAAATTAAACTTTGCATTTTCTGCCCAAGATGCTTCTTTTAAAATAGTATCGTTTTCTAAATACTTATTCATTTCATCTTTGCCAGAAATTGCATATAAGCTACGTAGCATTTTGTTGTAATGAAAGGGAGACACAATGGCATCACTTTCCAATATCAATTTATAAGTATCCCAAGCTTTTTGGAACTGTTTTGTATTAAAATATGCCTCTGCGTAGTTTAAAAACTGTTGCGTAGTAAGTACAGTTTCTTTACTTTCTTTTTCATATTCTTTAACTGCTAGCTCATATTTATACTGAAAAAAATAACGATCTCCTGCCGATTTTAAATTTTGAGCACAAACAGATAGTACAACTAAATTTAAAAGTAAAAAGCTAAGTTTAAATTTCATATTGTTTGTATTAAAAGAATCTTGGTGTATCTATTTGTTTAGGCTTTTTATTGTCTTTTGGACCTTTGTTTCTTTTTACTCCTCCAGATCTACCTAAATAAAACTTTAAAATAACCTCGTGAGAACCATCATTATAGTTCTTAAATGCATTTGTAGAATAATCATAAGAATAGCCTACATAAATAGAGTTAGACACTTGAAAACCTGCTAAACCACTTACCGCATTATTAAACCTATATGATGCACCTACGGTTACCAAATCACTAATTAAAAAATTAGTAGATAAGTTTACGTTTAAAGGAGAATCGGTAATATAATTTACCAAAAATGCTGGTTTAAACTTTAGTTCATCACTTAAATTAAAAACAACACCACCAATAAAGTTAACCTGAGTTTTATCTTCTTCAATAACAGCAACCTCATCATTATACAGCGTACTTGTTAGCAAGTTAGGCACAGAAAGCCCTAAATACCAATTGTCTGCATATACAAATGTACCTGCGCCAATAATTGGGTAAAACTCATTGTACTGTGTATCTTGTATTGCTGGTTCATTCTCATATTCAAAATCTCCTTTTGTAAAATCGATATCCAAAATTGAGGCTCCTGCATTTATACCAAAAGACCATTTTACATTGTCTGATAATTTTACTTGATAGGAATATGATATATTTATTAAAGACTGACTCATTGGCCCTAACTTGTCTGAATATGCATTAAAACCAAGTCCTGTTTTTTCATTAGAAAAAGGAATATTTGCTCCTAAGCGTATTGTGGTAGGTGCACCAGGAACACCAACCCATTGGGTTCTATACAAACTTATAATTTCTGGATCCTCTACACTACCAACATAAGCAGGGTTAAAGCTGCCTATATTGTACATATACTGTGTATACTGAGGCTCTTTTTGAGCGTGTAAATTTGCGTTAACAAAAAATACTATTAGTAAGCCTATGTATTTATATATCTGAAGGGATTTTTTCATTTGTTTTTGTATCATCTTATGATTTGAATCCATCCTTTTTTAACTTCTGAACCATCTGCCAAATCTAAAACATAAAAGTAAGTTCCGTTTGGTAAGTCCCCTTTTTTCCAAGTACCGTCCCAATTGTTTTGGTAATTGGTTGCGCTGTAAACCTCGCTACCCAATCTATTAAAAATAGTTAAAGTATTATTTGGATAAGTCTCTATACAATTAATGCGAAGAAAATCGTTTATACCGTCGGAATTAGGAGAAAACTGATTAAATAAAAATCCGCACTCGTCATTACTTCTTGGCTCTATACTTATGGCAACAGATGCTATATTATTATCTACATTAGCCTCATCAACAGGGAAAGAATCTGTAATTTCTACAGTATTTACGTGTGTACCTTCTTCTAAAACCATAGCTGTAATTTCTAGAACCTGAGTTTCATTCCCTAAAACCTCATCTAAAAACCATATACCATTTGTAGCATTATAATTACCTGCTGTAGCTGTATTAGATACGTATGTAAAACCATTGGTATTATTTAAAAGATCTGTAATGCTAATGTCTGTAACTAAACCATCTGTCTCATTTGTGAGTGTAATTGTAAACACAACTACATCTCCTACAGTGGCTGTAGTTTTGTTTACAGTTTTAGAAACAGACATATCTATTTGTTTGATACCTACTGTAACAGAACTCTGGTTATTTGTTGTTTCTGTATCTATAGGGTTACTACTTGTTATTTCTGCGGTATTTATGTGTGTACCACCATCTATAACAGTAGCTGTAATTTCTAATGAGGTACTTTCACCAGCTGCTAATTCTGCAATTGACCAAATACCTGTTGCACTATTAAAACTGCCTATTTCAGCAACATTAGAAACATACTCAAAACCAGTTGTAGCATCTAAAACATCTGTAACTTCTATATCAGTTACCGGATCACCAGTTAAGTTCTCTACTGTAATTGTAAAAACCACATCTTCGCCAGTAAAAACCTCATCTCTGTTTACTGTTTTTGTTACAGACAAATCTGTATCTGTAGGAGCACAATCTAACACCGTAATAGTTATATTAGTTGTTTCTGCTTCACAGGGAGTAACAAAACCAGTAGTTGTATATGTAAACTGATATTCTCCTAGTGGCTGATTTGCAAAATCTACACTATTTGCATCTATAGTAATAGAACTAGATGCAGGTTGCGAAGTTAAGGTCCACTCACCAGTATCTGCACCTGTTAATTGATCATCTAAATTTACCACTGTAACTCTACCATTACCTGGCAAAGAACAAGCCGTAGCGTCTGTACCAGTACCTGAAGAAGGTTGTTGATTTATAGTAGCAATAACCTCTACCCTTGCAGAGGTACAACCATTTGCTGTTGCCTCTACGTAATAAGATGTAGTTGTTGTTAAAGACGGAGTGTCAAAATTTAATCCTGTGTGTACTAATGTACCACCTGTTTCAGCATTATACCAACGTAATGTACCGTCTGTAGTGGTTCCTGATAATGCTACAGAACCTTCTCCACACCTAGATGCAGAAGTTCCAGTAACAGTTGGACTATTATTTTGAACAATTGTAATTTTTAAAGGCGGACTAACACAATTGTTAGCTTCATCTAAATAAAAACCATAAAATTCTCCCGAAAATCCTATTATAGAACTATCATAATAAGAAGAATCATCTAACAAATCATCACTACTACTCCACGTAAGTACAGTACCAGAAGGTGTAGCACTAGATACATAATCATTTAAGTCTTTAGTAAAGCTATCACAAAAAGTAGTTTCTTCTCCTGTTCTAAACTCCGGCGCATTAGGAGTTGTGGCACAAACTGGCTCATTATCTATAATTGCTATTCTAGCGGAACCCGCTAAAGGGTTTATGGTATAATTTGAGTTTTCTGAAATTGTTATAATTATAGTTTCATCTCCTTCAATCAAAGTATCATCTACAATACCATCTATATCTAAATCTGCACTGCTACTAAAAATAGGAATTAAAATAGCACCTCCTACTGAGCTATAATCTGTTCCGTTTGTAGCTGTACCTGTAACGGTAAAATTTACACGCAAACCCGTAAATGTATTTCCTGTTCTGGTGATCCTAAACCTACCAGGTACTTGCCCTGCTTCTTCTGCGTTAGTAATACTCTGCACAGAAACTTGTTGTCCTATAGCTAAAAAACTAAAACAAAAGAAGAACACTAAAAGACATAATCTCCTGTGTTTAGTAATACATATAAAATTGCCTAGTAGTTTAATTTTCATTTTTTTTATAGATAGTGTTACTCAACTATAATTTATAACATATAGACTACAATATTAACCAAAATGCCATTCGTCGATAAACATAATCGACAAAGGACATATTTTACCCCTCAGTAACAGTTATTGCCAGTAACTTTACTTATTTATTTTGAGGTATTTAAGCTAATTCTGCCGAAGTAGTTTCTGATGCTCTATTAATTTTTTTTACCAATCCCTGTAAAACTTTACCAGGACCAACCTCAGTAAATAAAGTTGCGCCATCTGCAACCATATTTTGTACACTTTGTGTCCATTTTACAGGAGCTGTTAATTGTGATATTAAGTTCTTTTTTATTTCTTCTGCACTTTTTACCGCTGTAGTAGGTACATTTTGGTAAATTGGACAACTTGGCTCACTAAAAATAGTGTTTTCTATTGCCGCAGCTAATTCTTCTCTGGCAGGTTCCATTAATGGAGAATGAAATGCGCCACCAACTGGCAATAACAATGCTCTCCTAGCTCCTGCTTCTTTTAACTTTTCGCAAGCTGTGTTTATTGCTTCTACTTCTCCTGAAATAACCAATTGACCAGGGCAATTATAATTTGCAGCAACAACAACACCATCAATCTCTTCACAAACTTTTTCTACAACAGCATCTTCTAAGCCTAATACCGCTGCCATTGTACTAGATTGCATTTCACAAGCTTTTTGCATTGCCATTGCTCTTTTAGACACTAATTTTAAACCGTCTTCAAAAGTTAATGTGCCATTTGCAACTAACGCAGAAAACTCTCCTAAAGAGTGACCAGCAACCATATCTGGTTTAAAAGCATCTCCCATAACCTTACTCATAATTACAGAGTGTAAGTATATAGCTGGTTGTGTAACTTTTGTTTGTTTTAAGTCTTCTGGCGTACCTTCAAACATAATGTCTGTGATACGAAATCCTAAAATATCGTTAGCTTTTTCAAATAATTCTTGTGCCAAAGGGTACTTTTCATAAAGGTCTAACCCCATTCCTACAAACTGTGCTCCTTGACCAGGAAATATATATGCATTCATTTTTTTTATTTTTAAGTTGATTGACAAAAATAAGTAAACTTATGTAGAACGCATATTGCTTTTACCAAAGTTTATTCCTTGTCCTTAAACCAACTAGAATAAGTTACGTAATTATTAGCGATACGGTTTACTTCACCCTCGCTTAATTCTATGCTTATGTCTTTTATCTTCTTTGCTGGCATACCTGCAAATACCGTTCCAGAAGGGATATGTGTTCCTTTTGTAACCACAGCACCTGCGGCTATAATACTATTACTTTCTACCACACAATCATCCATTACAATACTTCCCATACCTACTAAAACATTATCTTTAATAGTACAACCGTGCACAATTGCATTGTGACCAATAGAGACGTTATTACCAATTGTAGTAGGACTCTTTTTGTAAGTACAATGTACAACTGCACCGTCTTGTACGTTTACTTTATCTCCCATTTTTATAAAATGTACATCACCACGTAATACAGCATTATACCAAACACTACATTGTTTACCCATTACCACATCACCAACAATAGTTGCATTTTCTGCAATAAAACAATCTTCCCCAATTTTAGGTGCTTTCCCGTTTACTTCTTTAACTATCATATATCAGTTTGTTTTTTTATTTTATTCAAAATAAGATAAAAGTATTTTCTTTTTTGATGCAGAAACCAGCAACTCTTTGCCATTATGCAAAACTACACTACCGCCTTTACCTTTCTTATATTTAGTTATTGCATTTACGTTAACAAGGTAAGATTTATGGATGCGTGCAAACGGAAAATCTTCCATTGCTTCTTCAAAATACTTTAGTGTTTTGCTCACTAATATCTTTTTATTCTCTAGGTAAATTTCAGTATAATTATCATCTGCCTTGCAAAAAAGAATATCAGCAACATTTAAAACCTGAAAACCATCTTGTTGTGGCAGTGTTATTTTACCGTCTATTTTATTTGTTTTTGGTTGTAAAATTTGGTCTTCTAAAGCATTTTCCTTGCTTCTAATTTCACCTACATAATCTACGGCCTTAATTAGTTCATCTATATTAATGGGTTTCATTAAATAATATGCGGCGTGGCTGTTTAAAGCCTCCATAGCATATTGATTATAGGCAGTAACAAAAACGGTTTCAAAAGTTCTGTTTGGCACCTGGTCTAGCAAATCAAAAGCATTACCAAAAGGCATTTCTACATCTAAAAAAATTAAATCGGGTTGGTGTTTCTTAATTAACTCTAAACCTTGTTTTATAGATGAAGCTTCTCCTAACAAGTTTACAGATGGACAATATTTAGTTAAGTAGTTAGTTAAAATTTCTCTACTATTAGCTTCGTCTTCAACAATTATTGCATTTAATTTCATATTCCTTATTTTTAATACAAGACTACTATTAGTCCTTTTTTAAGGTTAATGTAACTTTTGTTCCTATGCCATTACTAGTTAAATCTGTAATTACAACAGCTACTTTATCTTTATACATACTATTTAAAATAGCAACTCTTTTTTTAATATTACCCATTCCTTTGGAGCGTTGCTTTTTTTGATTTTGTGTTTTTAACTCGGCAGATTTTTTTCTACCAATACCATTATCCTCTATAGTAATTTCTATGGCCTCTTTATTTTTTTGTTTTAGGTTGATGTTTAAATATCCTAATTCGTTTTTGTAACGCAAGCCGTGCCAAATGGCGTTTTCTATATAAGGTTGTAGCAACATAGGCGGAATTTTAAATGCAGCAACATCTATATTTGGATCTGTTGTTATGGAGTAATTAAATTTATCTGGAAACCGAGAATGCTCTAATTTCACATACAACTCTAGCAACTCTAATTCTTTTGTTAAGGGTATAAAATCTTCTTCAGAGTTTTCTAAAACGGCACGCATTAAGGTTGAGAATTCACTTAAAAAACGATTAGCACTACGCTCATCATTTTTAGAAATGTAGTTGTTTACAGAGTTTAAAGCATTAAAAATAAAATGGGGATTCATTTGTGACCGCAATGACTTTAAGGCCAAAAGGTTGTTAGCTAACTTTTGCTGCTTGTTACTTCTGTAAAAGAAGAAAGCTGCAACACCCAATAAAAACATTCCTAAAACTAAAGCATAAATTAATATTTTTTGTTTAGTAGATGTTGTTGTATCTAAATCTTGTTTCGTTTGCGCTAAGCTAGATTTACTCTCGTACAATTCTTTATCTTTTTCTAAACCAGTAATACGATTTTGTTTTTCTGCTATTTGTTTGCTTAAGCGTTCTGCTCTAGATATTTCTTGCTCTTTACGGGCATATAAAGTATCTGCAACAGCTGCATATTTTTTATAGGTTTCTAAAGCTCTAGCATAATCTCCCTTATCATCATACACCTCCGATAACTTACGTGTTGCGTCCTTTTGCACTACAAAATCATCTTCAATGGCTGCCTCATATATACTTTCTTCTAAATATGGGATTGCCTCGTCTAACTTATCTTGTACAATTAAATTATTGGCAATTTTATAGTTAATACGCTGCCTAGTTATAGGCACTTCAACTTTATCTAATGTAGCACTTCTTGCAACTGTTTTTTTCTTAGCAGAGTTTTCTAGGAGTTGTATATCTTCCAAACTTTGTTGGCGCAATTTCATTTCCTCATTATACAAACTATTTTTATTATAAAAATCTGCTGCCTTTTCACTAATTTCTAGTGCGCGCTCTGGTGCTTCTGACTCGGCAGATTTTAAAGAATTTTTAAAATAACCTACAGCCTCTTCGGTCTGGTTTGCATCACCATAAGCCTCTGCTATTTTAGTATTTAAATCTGTAATTTTAGGTTTTACCAGTTCTTTTTGGGCTATTTTTAATCCTTTTGTATAGTTTTCTACTGCTTGCTTGGTATTTTTTAAACTTTTGTAAGCATCACCCAAACCCTCATATATTACTATTTTTTGATAAACGGACAGCTTATTGTTCTCTAATAATTTAGCATACAGCACTTGAGCCTTATTATAATTTTTATTTAATAAGTAAGCATTTGCTAATTTTAATTGAGAATCACTAATTGTATTATAAGTTAAAGATTCTGAGTAATTCTCCACGGCCAAATCATACTGCTTATGGTATTCATAAATTTCACCTAATAATAAAAAAGACATTGCACGGTCTTTGTTATTACCTCTTTTTCCTAATTGCTCTAAAGAAAGCCTAATATAGTCTATACTTTTACCTATATCTGTTTTTTTAAATTGCTTGGCAGAGTCTATGTATATTTTATGCAAAGCACTTTTGCTTAGTTGCACATCTTCATCTAAACCTTCTACTAAAACGTCTACATCCTCGTCATCTTTTATACGATATTCTACGGTCTCAAAATCAAGACTTTTAAACAGTAAATAATCTCCAACTTCTGCTTTTATGCGGTAGGCTCCAAAAGCATCTGTATATACAACACTGCCACTGGTTGCAGACACCTCTACACCAGAAATAGGGTTTCTTTTTTCTTTAGTTTTTACCGTGCCTTTTATAGTTAGTTTTTTGCCAGTATTTACCTGAGAAAAAGCAATTGCTGTTACAAACAACAATAAAAATAGTATGTGCTTTTTTAACTTCATTTTTAAAATTAGATATGGTAAACTTAGTTGTTTTATTTGACTATAAAAAATGTGAAAATGCTGCTTTAACCATAAAAACTAGTGCTTTAAACAGGCTTACAAAGTTTACAGGTTTGTTTACTCACTCAAAATACTAGTTCCCTCATTACCTGTTTTTAATTGCAAACATTAAAAATACTTTTACCCTGTAACAAATAAAAATAAGCAAGATGAAAAATGTAAAACAAATAGCAGGCATAGCATTACTAACCTTTTTTGTAGGGAGCACTTTAAGTTGCGAGGCAAAAAATAAAAAGGAAATAACTTTAGCCACACAAGCTTTTGTAGAAACTAAAAAGCCTGATAAAAATGTAGTTAAAGTAGCCTTGTTACTAGACACTAGTAATAGTATGGATGGATTAATTAACCAAGCAAAGGCACAGCTTTGGGATATAGTAAATAAATTTAGTTATGTAAAATGTGGTAATGAAGACAGACCCCAATTACAAATTGCATTATATGAATATGGAAACAGCAGTATAGAAAAGCAAGACGGGTACATTAAACAAGTAATTGGTTTTAGTACAGATTTGGATGAAATATCTGAAAAGCTATTTTCTTTAACTACCAACGGTGGAGATGAGTATTGTGGCGAAGCAATAAGCACCTCTATTAAAGATTTAGATTGGGGCAAAAACCCTGATAACTTAAAAATGATATTTATTGCTGGCAACGAACCCTTTAACCAAGGTAAAATAAACTATAAAGATGCCACATTAGACGCAAAAGAAAAAGGGATAATAGTGAATACCATTTTTTGTGGAGACTATAACCAAGGTGCAAATAGCCATTGGAAAAGTGGTGCACAATTAACAGGAGGAGAATACATTGCTATTAACCACAATAAAAAAGTAATACACATAGATACTCCTTATGACGATGTAATTATTACACTTAATAAAAAATTAAACAAAACATATGTGTCTTACGGTAGTTTAGGTAGTTCTAAAATAGCATTACAATCTGTACAAGATGATAAAGCTGCAGAAATGGAAGAAGCTGTTATGGTAAAAAGAGCAGTAAGCAAAAGCTCTAGATTGTATAACAATGCTTCTTGGGATTTAGTGGATGCTTCTAAAAACAAAAACTTTAATGTATCTAAGATAGAGAAAAAGCAACTACCAAAAGAACTACAAAATAAAACTAACAAAGAAATTGAGGCTTTTATTGAAACTAAAAAACAAGAACGAGAAAACATTCAGCAACAAATTAAAGAAGCAAACCAAAAACGTGAAGCTTACATTGCTAAAAACCAAAAAGAAGGTGCCAAAGGCGAATTAGAAAATGCAATGATTTCTGCCATTGTAAAACAAGGAAAAAGTAAAAACTACACTTGGGATAAATAACCTTTAGTAAAAAAAGAAAAAGCCTGTGACTTTAAAGTTACAGGCTTTTATATATTTGTTTATTCGTTTTAATAATTTACAGCAGGACACTTACAGTCAAACCTTTTTTCTGATACTTGACCAAAATTATACCCTAAAGTTAGTTGATGAAAACCTCCATTATCAAACCTAATGTCTCCCATTTGGTAAGAGTAATTGTAAGACACCAAAAAGTTTTTATAGTTTACACCAACAATAGGTGTAATTAATTGTAATCTTTGTTCCTTAGTGCTACCACTTGTATTTTGGTACAAAGCACCATCAAAACTACGCCTGTAAGATATTCCTCCCCAAAGCGTACCAAAGTCCATACTACGGTAAACTTTAGCATTCATATCTATAGTTTTTTCCTTTGTAAAATCTGTCATTTGCAACATAACAGAAGGCTCTAACTGCCAATCTCCTTTGCCAAAAACATAGCCTGCAGATAATACATATCTTCTTAAATTGTCTACAACAGTTGCATTAGGGTCATCTGCTCTATCTTTATAATACACATTACGTTTACTATTTAGCACGTTTAAAATAGTAGCGTGTGCATAAAACTCCATATAGTTGTATGATGCTCCCAAATCCATATTGTAATATGATGAGCTAATATTACCGCCAGTAATAATTGGGTCTGGAGTAACAGAATTAAATTCACTCTCATCTAAATTACTTTGCATTATACCTGCACTAATACCAAAAGAAAGCTGATTTAAGTTTCGTAAATCTCTAGAAAAACGTAAATGGTGTGCATACGTTAATTTTACACCTGTTTGTGAATGGTAACCGTTAGCGTCATTAAAAATAATTGCACCAACACCACTCTTCTCATTTAGTCTAAAATGTGCGTTTATTGTTTGTAAGTTTGGCGCCTCTTCAACATCAAACCATTGTTTTCTAATAGTTGCTCTAATTTTTCCTCCTTCACCTATACCTGCCATAGACGGGTGTACTAGGTAGTAATTATCTGATAAATAATCAAAATAGACCGGTATTCCTTCTTGTGCTGTTACACTAGAAACACCAAGTAACAAGAAAGAAAACAAGGCTAAGTATATGTTTTTCATAAATAAGGGCTAAAAGTCCAAAAGTATTAAATTTATATTAAAACGTTTACAACCACAATATTATTATGTATGCTATGAGTGATTTTGTTTGTACTTTTGTAAAAATTATTTTTTTAAGATGAAAGAGCACAATATAACTATATATACAACCACAAATCCTGCTATTTTAAAGTTTGAAACAAATCACTTTATAACAAAAAATAATAGCTACGAGTATAAAAATATTGATGAAGCTAAAAACTCTCCTCTAGCACAACAGTTATTTTATTTACCTTTTATAAAAACAGTTTATATCTCTGGTAACTTTATAGCGCTAGAACGTTTTGATATAGTTGCTTGGGATGATGTTAGAGATGAAGTTGCACAACAATTAGTAGATTATTTAAATAGTGGCGAAGTTGTAGTACATGAACAAGAAGATCCGCAAAGTGTGCCTGCAACAGTGTATGCAGAAAACACACCTAACCCAGCAGCAATGCGTTTTGTTGCTAATAAATTAATTGTTCCTACAATTTTTGAGTTTAAAAATAAGGAAGAGGCTAAAGACTCTGACTTAGCTACAACACTATTTCAATTCCCATATGTTAAAGAAGTTTTTTTAGACGAAAACTATGTTTCTGTTACTAAAACTGAAGCTGCAGATTGGAATGAAATAACGCTAGAATTAAGAGAAAGTATACAAGCATTTTTAACAGAAGGTAAAGAAGTTGTATCTGCAAACAGTATTAGCAAACAAAAACAAGAAGCCCCTGCTACGCAATTACAAGATGAAAATTTAGATGACACCTCTAAACAAATTATAGATATTTTAGAAGAATATGTAAAACCGGCTGTAGCGAGTGATGGCGGTAACATTATGTTTAAGTCTTATGACGAAAGTACTAAAAAAGTAAATGTAATTTTACAGGGAGCTTGTAGTGGTTGCCCTTCTTCAACTTTTACCCTTAAAAACGGTATAGAAAATATGCTAAAAAATATGATGGGAGACAAAATTGGAGAGGTAGTTGCCTTAAATGGTTAACAATCAGTTTTAAATGTGAATTAATTTTGCTATTTTTAGAGAAATCTAAACACATTAATTATGGCAATTTTAAAAGTTATTGAAGTATTATCTAACTCAGATAAGAGTTGGGAAGACGCAACAAAAAAAGCAGTTGTGCAAGCATCTAAATCTGTAAAAAACATTAAATCTGTTTATGTGCAGGACCAAAGTGCAATTGTAAATGATGGTGAAGTAACAGAATTTAGAGTAAACCTTAAAATTACTTTTGAAGTAAAATAACGTTTACTACACAGAATAACACAAACAAATAGCGCCTAACGGGCGCTATTTGTATTTTAAAGCACTATTAATTTTACTCAAGGTTAACTTTTTAAACCATTAGTAAATATTTGCAAAATAAGCCATTACAAGGTCTTTACAGTCTTAAATTAAAATTTACATACAATTACCAATGCAACAAATAAACAATTGATAAAGACAGCCTAATAAAGTTACACGGCATTATTTTTAAACCATTAAAAGGAATATGAATATAATGTTAAAGCCCATTTATAAAACTATATTTTTTCTTTGCTTTGCATAAAAACATTAAATAAATATGAAGATGGATTTCTTATCAGACTACGAAGAATATGCAGAAAAATTTATAGGAAAGTTTTGGGAGTTTTTACCAGACCTAATAGCGGCAGCTTTAATATTAATTGTTGGACTATGGGTAACTAAATTTATTAACCGTATGGTTGCTAAATTCTTTTCGGTTAAGGATTATGATCCAACTCTAGAATCTTTTTTACAGAGCTTTATAAAAATTGCTCTTAAAGTAGTTTTATTTGTATTAGTAATTACGCAATTAGGCGTACAATCTTCTTCTCTAGTTGCAGTTATTGGTGCTGCAGGTTTAGCAATTGGTTTAGCTTTACAAGGTTCTTTAGCTAATTTTGCTGGTGGTGTTTTAATTTTATTGTTTAAGCCTTTTAAGGTTGGAGATTTTATAACAGCACAAGGTATAGATGGTACAGTTAAAGAAATATCTATTTTTACAACTAAGCTAAATACTTTTGGCAACCAAGTAGCAATTATACCAAACGGCGAATTGTCTAACAACAACATTGTAAATTACAATATAGAAAGTACACGTAGAGATAAAATTACTGTGGGTATTGGTTACAGCTCTAACTTAAAATTAGCTAAGGAAATATTATTACAAATTTGCAACGAAAAAGACACCATATTAAAAGATCCTATGCCTGAGGTGTATGTAGGAGAACTTGCAGACAGTTCTGTAAACTTATCTTTACGTTTTTGGGCTAAAAATGAGGATTTTTGGGCTGCTCATTTTTACGTTTTAGAAGAATTAAAACTTAGGTTTGATGATAATGATATTGAAATTCCATTTCCGCAACGTGTTATGTACCAAGGAAAATAAATTTTAATTTTATAAAACCATAGCCTTATTTAGCAAAAGTTAAATGAGGCTATTTTTTTGGTTTAGGTTTTTGAAGCACAAAGTCCTTAAGGTAATAAGGTTCAAAATAAGCTACATCTTCTAACTCTAAATTTTTAAATTTCACAAAAGACAATGCACACATTTCCTTTGCTGATGGCACTGCATCTAAAATATACACTGTATTTGTAGCCTGTATAGTGTTTTTAATTTTTTCTGCTCCAGAACCTACAAAGTGCACTTTACTATACGCACCTAACACATCACTATATGAAGTTTCATCAATAATTATTGCTTCTGTTTCTTTAATTTGATTAAAATCATTAGTGAAAACAGCAGAATATACCTCCATACGCCTAGCATCTAGCACAGCTACAATCGCTTCATTCTCTTTTGGTTTTGTTTGATGTGCCAAACTAGATAATGTAGCAACAGAAATTAGCGGTATATCTAAAGAAAAACATAAACCTTTAGCCGCAGAAACTCCAATTCTTAAACCAGTATATGATCCTGGACCTTTACTTACCGCAATAGCATTTATGTCTGCAACCAATAACGATGCCTCTTTTAGAACGTCTTCTATAAAAATATGCAACTGTTCTGCATGCGAAAAACTAGCGCTATTAAATTCTTTTAGCGCTAACATTTTACCGTCTTTAGCCACACTTACAGAGCAGTTTGTAGTAGCTGTTTCTATATTTAAGATAATTGCCATAGCTTACAAATATACAAGTTAATACATAAAAAAAGTCCATTAAACAACTAGCTCAATGGACTTTTTTAATATTGTATTCTATTTTATTCTAACGTAACAGGTATACCGTAGTAAATTTCTAATATTTTAATTCTAAAAATATAATTATACTTTGCATTTACCACATCTATAGCTGCATTATCTAATCTAGACTGTGACTGACTAAAGTCAAAAGCATTCATTAACCCAACATCAAAACGATCTTTAGCAAAATCATACGCTTGTTTTCTGGCATCATATGTTTTTTGTGCTGCCTCATACCTTTTACCAAAAGATCTAACATCTAAATAAGCTTGGTTTATGTTAGCTTCTAATGTTAACTTTTCTTGCTTAGCTTGTAGTTTAGTTTGTTCTAAATTTAGTTTAGATCGTTTTATATTATTACGTACACTAAACCCGTTAAAAATAGGAATATTTAAGCTCATACCATAACCAATACCATCATTCTCTGACAACTGGTCTGTGAAACTAGCATTTGTAATTCTTTTTACGAAACTAGAGTAACTTGTGTTATAACCTATAGATGCACTTAGTGTTGGATATAATAATCCTTTAGCTATTTTAACATCTTTTTCTGCAATATCTATATTAGTTTCAGCTAATTTTATATTACCTCTAATTGTAAGTGCTTTATCATAAACCTCTTTAGCCGTATAGTTATAAATTTCAGATGGAGGAACATCGTAAGTAGACTCTGCAATATCAAAATTTTGATAATCTGTAATTTGTAATAATTGAGCCAAAAATAATCTTCTTAACACCACATTGTTTTCTCCGTTTACCTTCTGTTGCTCATAATCTGCAATGGTAGCCTCTAACTCTAGTAAATCTCCCTTTGGTACTGTACCTGCTTCCACTAAAGCCTTTGTACGCTCATAATCTTGATTAGAAAGTTTTGCTTGTAGCTCTACAACTTTTAAAGACTCTTTAGCTGCTAAAACATCTAAATAAGCATTTGCAACATTAAGCACTATATTATCTTTAATACCATCTAATCTGTACTGGCTTGCAATAGTATTAAGTTTAGCTTTATTGTAATTATGTATGTTACGCAGGCCATCAAAAAGTGTTACTCCAGATGAAATACCTGCGTTTAATGAGAAAAAAGTACCAGAAACCCTTTGGTTAGTAGTTTGGTCAAAACCAGAACCTTTACTCCATGAACCATTACTAGATGCGTTTAAACTTGGTAAAAAGTCTCCTAAAGCATCAGATTCTCCTAACTTTGTACTTTGCAATTGCAACTCTAGCTGCTCTACGTCTATATTATTTTCTAGTGCATAATTTATACACTCTTCAATACTCCATTTTTTTTGTTGTGAGTAAGATAACCCAACAACAAACAAAAGGAATACTACAGTTAATTTAATTTTCATATAATTTATATTGATGATATTAGTGTATTTAGCTACTATTCTTCGTCAGTAGTTTTTTCTTCATCATCACCCTTTTTAATAGGCTCAGTTTTGTTCCAAATTTTAACAGCATCGTCCTCTGTAAGTCCAGATAATATTTCTACGTTTACACCATCAGAAATACCAATTTCTATGTCTTTTCGTTTAAATTGTTGGTCTCCTGTTGCAACCTCTACATAAGGCTTATCTGTGTTTTTATCAAACTGTAATAATGCTTCTGGTAAAACCAATACATCGCTTTTCTTTTCTAAAGTAAAAGAAGCATTTGCACTATAACCAGCACGTATCATTACTCCTTCATCTATAGCAACATCTCCTTCTATTTTAAATTGTACAGCTCCGGTTTCTTCAACTCCTTTAGGTGCTATAAATCTTAATTTAGCGTCAAATTCCTTATTATCAACAGCTCCCAAACTAACTTTTAATGGCATACCAACCTTAAGTTTACCTACTTCACCTTCATCAACCTTACCTTCAAAAATCATTTTTTTAAGATCTGCTATTGATGCTATAGTTGTACCATCATTAAAGTTATTACTTTCAATTACTTGGTCTCCTTCCTCTACAGGAATTTCTAAAATTGTACCACTTACAGTTGCTCTAATATTTGTATTTGCACTAGAAGAACCACCGGCAGAACCTTTTCTAATTATTTGATAATCTGCTTGTGCATTAGATACGTCTTGCAATGCCTGATCATACCTTAGCTTAATATTATCATACTCTTGTTTAGAAATAACGTCCTTTTCAAACAACAACTTATTTCTTTCAAACTCTAACTTTACATTATTTAAAGCTAATTGAGCCGTTTTTACTCTACCGCTTGCCTGATTTAAAGATTGTTCATTAGGTACAACCTTTATGACAGCTATTAAATCTCCAGACTTAACTTCTACGCCTTCTTCTAAATATATTTTTTCAATAATTCCAGAAATTTGAGGCTTAATTTCTACTTCTTCCTCTGGAACAACTTTACCTGTAGCAACAGATTTTTTTTCGATATTAGAAATAAATGGTTTTTTAGTTTCATAAGTTATTGAAGACTTACTATTTGTCTTAATAAAGAAGGCTGCTGCCCACAATACAGCCAATACAGCTACCACAATTAGTGTATATTTTAGCACTTTATTCATTTTGATTGATTTAGTTATATTTAGTTATTATTTTTATTCTTCTCTTAATGCGTCTATGGGCTTAATACTTACAGCTCTCTGTGCAGGTATTAAACCTATAAGTGTTCCTAAAACCACCATTATACCCAATGCTCCTAATACATAAGAAATTGGCAATGTTGGATTGGTATATGGAAAATCTGAGTCGTGTGTAGCAGAATCTATCCCATATAATACTAATGCTCCTAATACAATACCCATTATACCAGAAACAACAGTTAAAAAAACAGATTCTAATAAAATTAAATTACGCACTTCCCTAGGTGTTGCGCCTAAAGCACGCCTTACACCCAACTCCTTAGTACGTTCTTTTACAGATATTAGCAATATATTACCAATACTAATAACACCCGCTAATATTGTTGCTATACCAACAATTAAAGACAAAAATGTAAGTCCTTTAGCAAAACCCGTAATTCTATTAAATATCTCACCTAAATTAAAGGCTCCTATAGCTCTTTCATCATCAGGGTTAACTCTGTGTATGCTTTTTAATACCGCTTTTACATCTTTCTCTGCTTGTATTACATCTGCATCATCATAAGCTGCAATAGTTAACCAGTCTACATTTTCTCCGGTGTTATATAGTTTTTTATAGGTAGAATATGGAATGTACATATCTGTATCTCCTTCAAAACCACCTCCAGGCACATATTTATGTACACCTACGATCTGAAAATAGATATTATCTACTCTTATAAATTCTCCTATTGGGTTTTCTTCCTCATCAAATAATTCTTTTTGGGTACGCTCTCCTATCACAACAACTTTACGTGCCTCTTCTATATCCTCGTCGTTTATAAAACGACCTCCATCATATATTTTTTTAGTTGCAATTTTAGTATAGATAGGAAAATCTCCGTAAACAGGTGCCGTACCAGATTTTTGCCCTCTAACAACAGCTGCTTGGCTACCCCCAAATACCCCTTTTGCATTTCTTGGAGCTATGTATTGTATTTCTGGAATTCTGTTTTTTAGAGTGTTAACATCGTCTAACTTTAACTGTAAAGATCTACCTGTTTTAAACCCTTCATAAGGCATACTTGTACTTTGTGCCCAAACAAACATACTGTTCATTGCTGTGCTCTCAAAAGCACGTTCAAAACCATTATCTAAACCTTTGGCCGCACCAGCTAGTGCTATGTAAATAAAAATTCCCCAAAGAACTCCAATTACGGTAATTGCTGTTCTAGTTTTATTTTTTCCAATAGAACCAAAAATCTCTTGCCAAGTATTGCTATCAAATATAAACTTCATACTATTCGTCTCTTAATGCTACAATTGGTTTAATTTTAGCCGCTTTTCTAGCTGGTACATATCCTGCAAGTGCTCCACATATAATTAATAGTATGGTTGCAAAAATTGCAATTCCGGTATCAATATAAGGGTCTGTAATAAAATAGTCTTCTAATGTATCTCCCATTGCATTAAGGAGTACAGTGCCTAAAATCATACCTACAAAACCAGATATTGTGGTAATAAAAATAGATTCTAATAAAATGGTACTTATTACAGATTTTGGTGTTGCACCTAGTGCTTTTCGTATACCCAGCTCCTTAGTGCGCTCCTTTACCACAAAAACCATAATATTACTTATACCTATAATACCCGCTATAATTGTCCCAAATGCTACAAAAGAAACTATAATTTGCAATACACTTGCTAGTTGCTGATTTTGTTTTAATTGATCTGCAATGTTTCTAATAAACAACCCATTTTCATCATTAGGATTAATAAACTTTTTACTCTTAAGGTATTTCTCCAAGCTATTTTCTAAAGACATAGCTCCAGAATATCCTATTTGAGGTTTAAAGCCTAGTACTATTTGACCAATTTTATCAGTGTTTTTCTCTATAAGTTGTCTTGTAGTGTACGGAATATAAATTTTACGCTCTTCATTATCTCCACCATCATCCTGAAAAACCCCTATAACTTTAAAAGAACTACCTCCAATATCTACATATTTACCTAGCGCATCTTCTCCTTTAAACAAATCCTTTTCTACCAACCTACCAATAACCGCGTATTTTGTTTTATCCTTAATATCTTGATTATTGACATAACGCCCCTTCATCATTATGGTTTTCTCATTAAATTGATGAGAAGGAGCTACACCCATATTAGTATAGTTGTTAGACTCGTTCTTGTATTTAACTAAACCACCTCTAGTAATTCTTGGTGTAACATAGTCTACAAACATTGCAAAGTTCTTTTCAATATCTGCTAAATCACTATTATCAAACTCTATTTGTCTGTCTGCCTTATAACCAGAGTAGGGAACAGATGTTCTACCAGGAAATATAAAGAATACGTTGGTTGCATCATCTCCAAAAAATTTAGCGAACGTATTTGTAAGTCCGTTACCAAAGCCAAAAAGCACTACAAAAATGAAAATACCTATTGCTACTGTAAAACCAGACAAAAAAGTCCTAAGCTTATTTTTTTGAATAGTTTCAAAAATTTCTTTCCAAGCGTCTCTACTAAACATATTGCGAAGCTCTTACTTGGTCTACCATTTTATCTTCTACTATAACACCATCTTTTAAGTGCACTATACGCTTACACATATCTGCTATATCTGGCTCATGAGTAACTATTAAAATAGTATTACCAGCATCATTAATCTTTTGTAAAAGATCCATAACTTCATATGATGTTTTACTATCTAAAGCACCTGTAGGCTCATCTGCCATTAACACTTTAGGCTCTGCTGCCAAAGCTCTAGCAATAGCCACACGTTGCTTTTGTCCACCAGAAAGCTCACTTGGTAAGTGGCCTGCCCATTGTTTTAAACCTACTTGTTCTAAATATTTAAGTGCTTTTACCTGACGTTCTTTTCTGCCAACACCTTGGTAATATAATGGCAGTGCCACATTTTCTGCAGCACTCTTGTAATTAATAAGATTAAAAGATTGAAAGATAAACCCTAGGAATTTGTTTCTGTATTTAGCAGCTTTTGTTTCGTTAAGATTTATAATTGGCACGCCATCTAAAGTGTAAGTTCCCTCATCTAAAACGTCTAACATTCCTAAAATGTTTAGCAGTGTAGATTTTCCAGATCCTGAAGAACCCATAATGGCTACAAGTTCTCCTTCTTCTACATTAAAATTAATGCCTTTTAAAACGTGTAACGAGTTGCTACCCATTTTGTAAGACTTATGAAGGTCTTTTATTTCTATCATTGGTGTTAGTTTTTTTGGCTTTGTACTTAGTACACCTGTAAGACTACACAACTTATATTTAGTTACACATAAAATGTGAAAAAAATGTTAAAGTTATATTAAAATGTAAATTACAACAACCATAAAGCCTTTAAATGTGCACTTTTTTTAACCTAAAAGAAATTAAATAATAAGTTATAATAGCAAAGCATTAGCAACATTTACACTGATAAAACTAAAATTGTAGTGTGTTTATACTAAAAGAATGTTTAAAAAATTAAGCTTTCATTTTTTTGTAAACAAAATAAAACAACACTCCAACCAAAACATAAGGTACTGCCATAAGATATTTAATACCATTGTTTACCCCTTCTGCAACAGCAACATTTCCTTCACTCTCTAAAACAGCTCTGCACATTGCGCATTGAGCCTCTGATGACTGCGGAATTAAAAACAGGAATACAAAAGCAATAAATAATACTTTTTTCATAATAGCTGGTTTAATAAACATAATAAGGAGATATCATAACATAAACAACAACACCTGTAACGGCTACATACAACCAAATTGGAAATGTAATTTTTGCTAATTTTCTATGCGCATCATACTGTTTTAGGTATGCTTTTGCATAAGTTTTCATAACCAAAGGAATTATAATAATTGACAGTATAATGTGCGTTATAAGAATAAATAAATAAACATATTTTACAATACCATCACCACCAAAAGAAGTAGATTCAGATGTCATATGATAGGCAATATACATTACTAAAAATGCTAATGAAAAAACAATACATGTAGTCATTAAATTTTGATGGAGTTTTTGTTTGCCATTTTTTATAGCTACAACGGCTGCAATTAAAAACACCGCTGTGATGCCGTTAATAGTAGCATAAATAGGAGGCAAAAAGGACAAAGGTTCTACATTTGGTATTTTAACACGAAATAAAAGTGCTACAACAACCGGCACAATAATGGATACAACAGTAATTATTGTATTAAACCTTTTTTCCTTAAAATTCACATCTTCAATCTTACTCATCTAACAACTTTTTAATATCTTCTTTTAATATGCTAATTTGTTCTTTTTCTCCTTCATCATTAGCACCATCTTCCTCAGAAATTGTTCCCCTGTAATATATAATTGGGTTACCAAATTCATCTACCCTAGAGCGTATATATCCTCTTTTATCTACTAAGGCAAACATACCAGAATGCTCAAAACCGCCAGGCACATTAGGGTTTTGCTGTGCAAATATATTAAAGCCCTGGTTAGCAAGCTTATATATTTCATCTCTTTGCCCCGTCATTAAATGCCAATCTAAATTTGTAATACCGTACGTTTCTGTATACTTTTTTAATGTAGTTGGCGAATCTGTTTTAGGGTCTATACTAAATGATGCTATTCCAAAATTCTCTACATCTTTAAAACTATTTTGAATCTGTACTAAGTTTTTGGTCATTACAGGACAAATGGTTGGACAAGAAGTAAAAAAGAATTCAACAATATACACTTTACCTAAATAATCTCTATTGGTTACAACTAAACTATCTTGATTAATAAAAGTAAACTCTGGTACTCTTTTTTTACTTCCATTAATTTTTACGTATGCAAGAGCTCCTTTATTGTCCTTTTTGTTCATACGGTCATTCTCTACTATAGCATCATCCTTAATTCTGCTTACTATTTTAGGTATAAAAATAATACCGAACACTAAAATTATAAACGAAATCCAGATATAGTTATAATTTTTCTTCTTCATAACATAAAGTTTATTACTTACGCTCTGCGTTATTCTTTTTTAAAGCCATACGGTATTCCGCTAAAATGATTTTTACATCATCTTCCATCTTATTATTTAACTCCGCCACAGAAATGGTATTAAAACCATATTTGGTACCCTCATCTTCATCATCTGTTCTTCCACGCAGGTTTAAATCTTTATCTACTATAAAAACATAAGGAGAGCTTAAATCGTCTTGTAAAATAATATCGGTTTTTAAATTTTTATGAAAAGACTGTATTTGAGATGCATTACCATAAACAAATTTCCAATTTTTAATATCTGCTAAAACAGACAATTCTTTTTTTAGTTTTTCTACCTCCTGTTCTTGCCCATTGGCAACAAGCATTACAAATTGAAAATCTTTAAACTCGAAAAAATGTTTATAAATTTTTTGATTTAAATTAAAAGCAGTCCCTTTTTTCTGATCTACATTATTACCTAAAAAGCCAACAATAGATATCTTGTTTTTTAATTGGGTGTCTGTAGTAAAACTAGATAAGTCACTAACATTTTTGGTTAGTACAGGTAGCCTCCCAAAATTATGTATGCCACTTGCAAAAAAAAGGTATGCTACAATTGGCAGTATAAATAAAACTACCATTACAAAGGTTTTTTTCATAATGGTACAAAAATAAAAAAAGACGGTCTAAAAACCGCCTTTATATATTGTTAAATGATGCTAAATGTTAGAAGTTCCACTTAATAAAACCACTATGGTACACATCATAAATATAACTACCTTCTGTAAGTAGTATAAACACTAAGTAACTAATTAAAAATACTGGTGTCCAAACTATAGATCTTCTTAACCCTTTTTTCTCGTCACGCAAGTGCATAAAATCCCATGCAATGTAATAAGCCTTAACTATTGTAAGTACAATAAATATTAAGTTTAAAGGCTTTAAATAGATAAACGGAGACAATAAAAAGTTAAGTGTAGAACCTATTATACCTGGCTCAAAAGCAGATATTAATGGTTTCATAAAAATTGCTGGTTTATAAATACCTAATATTACCTCTACTAGAGTTACAATAGATAAAAAAATTAAAACACCCCAAATCTTTTGGACATTATCTTTAAATTTTAATCTTCCTCTAAAAATCGCTAATTTATGTTCGTGTGCCATTTTATACTATATTATTATACGTAATGTAATTTTTTAATGATATTATACTAAGTAGAAAAAAGTAAATACAAATACCCATACTAAATCTACAAAGTGCCAATAAAGACCAACTTTTTCTACCATTTCATAATGTCCTCTACGCTCATAAGTGCCAATGATAACGTTAAAGAAAATAATGATATTTAGTACAACTCCAGAAAATACGTGGAATCCGTGAAAACCAGTAATAAAGAAAAAGAAATCTGCAAACAATCTGCTTCCGTATTCATTGTGTATTAGGTTTGCTCCTTCTACTACGTATTTAGAACCGGCCAATCTTTTTAAAGATTCTTCTCTTGACAATACTATTTTATGTCCGTCCTCATTAATATTTTCTACCCTCACTAATATATTTGGATCTGCTTTAAAACCAGTTACCACCTCGTTAACCGAGTATGATGGCAAAGCACTTTCTCCGTAAAACCAAACACCTTTATTATTTGCATGGTCTATTCTTTTTTCATGTAAAGGGGTAGCAAAATCTCTAATGGCAGCTCTTTCGCCTGTATCTGCTTTAACAAACTGTAATATTCTACCACCTTTAGTTTCAATAGCTCCAAAATCTCCTTTAATAAAGGTAGCCCATTCCCAAGCTTGTGAACTTAAAAATATAATACCTCCAATTACGGTAAAGAACATATACCAAATAACACTATTCTTTTTCATTTTATGACCTGCATCTACAGCTAATACCATAGTTACAGAAGACATAATTAAAATAAATGTCATTATAGCAACATAAATCATAGGATAATTACCGTGAACTAAAGGAACGTGTGTAAACACTTCATCCGCTATTGGCCAGCTATCTGCAAATTTAAATCTAGAAAATCCGTAAGCAGCTATAAAGCCCGAAAAAGTTAATGCATCTGAAACGATGAAAAACCACATCATCATTTTACCATAGCTAGCGCCTAAAGGTTTGTTATTACTTCCTCCGCTCCAAACACTTTCTGCTGTACCTGTTGTTACCGTAGTATCCATATACAATTTAAAATTTATAAACTAAGAACGTTTAACTACGCTCTATTATTTTTAAAAAACACTTAAATACACCTTAAGCATAATTAAGTTTCGCAAATTTACATTTTTTTCGGCTATACAAAAACCAAATTTTAACTGAAATTAACTTTATTTCTATTTATTATCGATATAAATAGAAAAACAAGATTAAATAAACCCATAACAAATCTAAGAAATGCCAAAAGGTTGCTCCAATTTCTAAACCATTAACCTCTGTAGATGAGTACTTACCTCTCATTTGGTTTACAATAACCACTATTAAAGATACAAGTCCGGCTACTACGTGAGCAACGTGTACTACAGCAATTAAAAATATATAAGACATTGTTATGCTACTTGTTGGCCCTGTAAAGTAAAAACCATTCCCTATTAACTGAGAAAAACCAACAAATTGTAATACAATAAAAGCTATACCCAACACTAAAGTAGTCCACAAATATATGGTTGCTTGTGACTTTTTATCTTTTTTAGTTGCTTGTACAGCTAAAAAGTATGTAATACTACTTACTACAATAATTAAAGTACTCCAGAAAAAAGCAGATGGCAAATCAAAATCTTTTAACCAATCTTCTCTAGAGCTACTAACAATGTAAGCACTTGTCCAGCCTGCAAATGCCATAATTAAACTAACAATACCAAACCAAAGCATCATTTTTTTTGCATTGTCTGATTTTTGTTTTTCTGACTTATGAGTTAAATCCATTTAGTAAAACTTATTTATTTTATAAGGCAATATTATAGTTGCCTACTACTATTTTATTACACAAACTTATCTACCACATATACCACTTGCATAAGTGTAATATAAGTAACACTTGCTAACATTAGTTTTCTTGCAGATGCATTGTCTCTATTATCAAACAAACGAAAAGCAAAAAACAACATTACGCCACCCATTATAAATACAATTACGGCTGCCACTACAGATAATTGTAATGCTCCTGTAACACCAAAAGCAGGCACTACAGAAATTAGCATCATCCAAACTGTATACATAATTATCTGAATAATTGTTCCTTTATCTTTTTTACCTGTAGGAAGCATTTTAAACCCTCCTTTTTTATAGTCTTCATCTAACATCCAACCCAAGGCCCAAAAATGAGGAAATTGCCAAAAAAACTGAATCATAAAAAGAGTTCCAGGCTCAATTCCAAATTCATTTGTCGCTGCAACCCAACCAAGCATAAAAGGTATAGCCCCAGGAAAAGCACCTACAAAAACCGCTAACGGAGTAATAGTTTTTAATGGTGTATAAACGCAGGTATATAAAAATATAGATATTGCCCCAAACATTGCCGTTTTAGGATTTACAAAATATAATGAAACAATACCAGCAATGGTCATAGCTATAGCTACTACAGATGCAGTAGTCACCGTCATTCTTCCAGAGGGTATTGGTCTGTTTTTTGTACGGTTCATTAACGCATCTAAATCTTTTTCTATAATTTGATTAAATGCATTTGATGCGCCTACCATACAGTAACCGCCAAAAGCTAAAAGTAATAGAACTGTAAAATCTATTTTATCTGCGCCTAAGAAATAACCAGCTATTGAAGAAAAAACTACACTTACAGCTAGCCTTGCCTTTGTTATTTCTTTAAAATCTGCAAATGCCGAAACATCTGTAGCTTCTTTTACTGTACCAACCGCAGTTTTCATTCTTATTTTTTATGAACTGCAAAGATATAACCTAAATGATTTCTTTACAACCAATTATGAAGGTTTATATTTTTGTTAAAATTTTTACCCAAAACAAATAAAAAGGCCTGCCTATTTACCATAAGCAGACCTAATATTGATAGACAATTAACACTATTCTAATTTAAAGTTAATTGGTATTGAATAAGGTACTACAACGTTGTTTTTACCTTGCTTACCTGGAGTCATTTGTGGCAACTTAGAAATAATGCGTTGCGCTTCTTTTTCTAATATTTTAGAAGGGCCTTTCATTTGAACATCTTTTACCACACCATCTGTACCAATTTTAAACATTACACTTACTCTACCTTGCTCTCGCAATTCTATAGCTGCATTTGGATATCTAAAATATCGTTTAACGTGCTTTTGCATTTTATCATTAAAACACTCTTTTCTTTTTTCTTTAGCAACTTTTTCGCAACCAGGAAATATTGGAACCTCTTCCACAACATCTAAAGGAATTATTGGATCTTCAATAATTTTATGCTCTACAATACTGCTAACCGCTAATGGCTCTTCTGGTTCTGACTCCGTATCATCTATAAAGTCATTAAAATCCTCAATTGCATCATCTGGAGCAATTTTAATTTTATCGGGGTTTACAACAGCTTTTGCTAAAACTTTTTCTTTTGGCTTATTTTCTTCTACTTTAAAATTATCTAAATCTGGATGGTACTCTACCATCTCTGCTTCTAGCTCTGCTGGCCTAACCTCTTTGTCTTCTACATAGGCATAAGAAGATTCTAAAGCCAAATAAACCAAGCCCATTGCCACAACTAAGCCAATTTGAAAGTTTAAGAAGCTGTTTTTTCGTAAATTTGCATCGTGCTTACTCTTTTTTGGAGTTGCATTGGTAGACGCTCTGTTGTTTCCATTGCCGTGGAAACCAACAGAATTTTCTGTGTTTGTTTTCATAATACTATTTTTTATTTGTTACAATTATGTTAAAACACAAATAGTATACCAAAAAACCCCAAGCAAGTGCTTGGGGTTTAATTTTTTACATTCACACGTATAAAAAAATCCGAACCAGTCTAAGTTCGGATTTTTTTGTATAATTTAAAGCTTGTACTGCCTATTGCAATCTAAAAGTAATAGGTAAACTAAATGGAACACGTACAGCTCTACCTCTTTGCTTACCAGGAGTCATCTTAGGAAGTTTACCAATAATTCTGGCAGCTTCTTTTTCTAAGTTTTTGTCTGGACCACGCATTTGCACTTGCCCAATAGACCCGTCTTTCTGAATAACAAAACGAACACTTACTCTACCTTGAATACCCATTTCTTGAGCAATTTCTGGATATTGGAAATGCTTTCTAATGTGCTTGTTCATTTTCTCATTAAAACAATCTCTTAAAGCTTTTGCTCCTTTTTTCTTTTCTTTTTCACATCCTGGAAAAATTGGTACATCTTCAATTACAGAAAAAGGTACATCTACATCTACTTCTACTTCTTCTTCTACAACGTCCTCAACGTCCATTACCTCTTCTTCCTCATCAGATTCAGTATCTTGAATAACAGATTCCTCAACCTCAACATCATCTTCTACAACGGCAATTTCTTCTGGCGCTGCTGGTGGTGGCGGTGGAGGTGGTGGTGTTTTAATTTGTTCTGTCATTGGAACTTCTTCATCTAACATATCATCAACATTCTGAGTAATGTCATATGTATTATCTTCATCGTATTTTTTGTACTCTAATGCACGCCAAACTATAAACATAACAAGAGCAAGTCCTATTGCAAAATAAAGACCGCTGTTTTTTGTTAAGTCAGCTTGTGGATTTTTCTTTGGTTCCATAGGTTTTAATTTAGTGTTCGCTAATTTAAATAAATATTATCTAATTAAGCAATTAATTTTTTCATTTTAATATTCTTTCTTTTAAAAAAAGTTGTTTGGCTATAAATAAGCCTATAAAAACACCAATTGTATTGGCGACAAAATCTAAAAATTCTGCACTTCTAGTAACGGTGATTGTATCTTGCAATATCTCAATAATTATGCCATAGCCAACTAAAACAACTACTAAATACCAAACAATTACCGTTTTAACTTTTTTTAAAGTAAAATGTTCTTTTAAAGACAGCACACCAAGTAATGTTGCTATACCGTAAAAAGTAAAATGTACCAACTTGTCTATATATGGTATTTTTACCGACGGCAAATCTGTATTACTAAAAGAAAATAAGCTGAGTAATGTAATGAACACTACCCAGCTTATAAACAATATGGTATAAATTGGCTTTTTAACCACCAATTAAATCTTTATAATCAGCATCAGACATTAAGTTTTCTGCCTCAGAAGCATCACTTATTTTAATTTTAATCATCCAACCATCTCCATAAGGATCTGAATTCACTTTTTCTGGTTCGTCTTCTAAAGACTCATTAAACTCTATTATTTCTCCTGATAATGGTAAAAATAAATCTGAAACCGTTTTAACAGCCTCCACGGTACCAAAAACCTCATCTTTATCTAAGGTTTCATCTAGCGTTTCTACCTCAACATAAACAATGTCTCCTAGTTCTCCTTGAGCAAAATCTGTAATTCCTACAGTAGCTATGTCGCCATCTATTTTAACCCACTCATGATCCTTAGTGTACTTTAATTCTGATGGTATGTTCATTTTAGTATAATTTAAATTAGTGCAGCAAATGTAACAGATAAATAATGATTTGAAAATTATTTAATTTGAAAAATCATAAGAAACTTATTATTTAAAACAAGTCTACCGTAATTATCAACTAAACCGTTTTAAGTGATACAGTTAATTTAGTTACCAAAGTTGTACTTAAATGTAAAACCTGTATTTATTGTTGTTTGTGGGAAAGCAGTTGAAACCGCAAATTTAGAGAATGAATGATCATAAAAGAAAGCGACCTCTAGCGATTTACTTAACGCATAATCTGCACCAAATTTTAATGAAAATACATTTTGCCCAGATGTAATTTGGTTGTTATTTAACTCCAGGTTTCTAATTATAGTAATATTGTCTTTTAAAGTAGCATCTAACTTTAAGTTTAAATCTCCTTTAAAACGCACTTTATCACCACCTATATTGGTAACAAAATTTACATCTTTAAACCTGTAACCTAGACCAACTGTATAGTCATTACTATTTAATTCTGTTAGTAAATTATTATCAAAACTCATTGTTAAGGCTCTCATTGTTTGTAATTCTGCAACAACACTCATAGAGTTTTTCATTTCAAAATCTAAACGTACTAAGGGATTAAACTGGTCTGTTAACACAACATTTGCCATAATATTCTCTGGTAAGAAATCTTGAGTTTCTGGATCTATTGTTGTGTTTTCTCTTTCTAAATTAGTTTGAAAAGAATTGATATTATATGAGGCTCTATAACCGTGACTAATAGAGAAACGCTTAAATTTTTCTTTAAACCAATTTATACGCATTAAACCAGTATATTTTAATCTCCAGTTAGGAATAGGAAAGTTTCTAAATGCTCCTAATTTAACTTTTGAAGCGTCTTGACCTGTATATGCAGCTACAAATGCAGGCAACAATACATCCTGACTAGTTTTACCGTAACGCTCTGGGTAACCTTCTGCATCTCTTGCCCCAGTATTACCCGCCAAACGATTAGCTATAACTAACCTGTTCTCTTTAAACTGATCAAAAGTTGCTGACTCAAACTCATCGCTTTTTGCAAAGGCTGTTTTTATCATTATTGTAGATATACCAAAATTACCATAGTTGTTACCTAATAGGTTTTGATATTCATATTCTCCATTTTCAAAAGCTACTGAGAAATTTTCTTGATAACGCTCAGATAAATTTCTATTTGCCGTTATATCTATAGTTAAATCTCTTATTGGCTCCGCTACAGCAGTAATATCTAACTGCCTGTTTGTCTCTTGAACAAACTGCTCGTTAAAGTCTGAAAATGTTGTTAACCAACCTCTTTTTGCCGCATCATAACGTATATCTTCTTGACTACCAAAAACAAACCCTAAGCTAGGTTTTGTTGTACCAACAAAACCAATTGAATTTGTATACCCTGGCAATTGCTTACCCCTAGTTTCTGTGTAATTAAAGTTTACACGTTTAACCATAGTTACCAGGTCTGTAGCAATCTTACCAAATCCGCCTTTTTTAGCTTTAGGTGTGTTACCTGCCTTATCTTGGCGTGTAGTTGTTAACTGAGTTTTTCCTTTAGATTTTTTTAAACCAATCATATCATACAACTTTTGCATTGTTAAGTTTGCTGCTATTGTATGTGTACTAGCATTTTGAATTCTATTAATATCTTCACCTGCAACTTCCTTTAGGGCATCACCACCACGTTGCCAGTCAAAATTACTAGTATAAACATATTGTGCATTTATAAAGTCTAAAGCAGGAATTTTACTAAATGGAATATCATAATTTAACTCAAACTGTTGTGCGTGCCTATTTGGCTCACCAATGTCAAAAAAGCCATCCCATATATTTAATTGATCATCTATATCTACTCCTGTATCATCTTTATAATAATTACGAATTATATTATTGTTAGAAGCAGAAATATTAAAACGTAAGGACTTAGTTAAATTATAATTTATATTGTATTGCCAGTTAAACATATAATTACGCTGCTGCAATTCTGGCAACGCTAATGCATCTACTCCAGGCTCTACAACATCTCTAAAACGTTGTTGATTAAACTGACGGTTTATATTTGAGTTAACCGCTATGCTTGTTGGCAATAAATTTAAATTGATGTCTTTTAACCATTTTAAATATTTACCTGTAAATAATGAATCTTTTTTAGCAAAAGGAGCAACCTCTACTGGCTCAAAATTATGCGCATATGTTAAACCAGCAACAACGTTTTGATCTTTTAGTTTTGCAATTTCAAAATCTCTATGATTAACCTCATTGTAAGAATAATTAAAGGTAAAGTTTTCTATATCATAAAAATTAGCATCTGCTTCTTCTCCTCTATTTTTACGTACACCTATAAAATTTATACTGGTTCTTTTTGTATAATCTTCTGCTTGCTCCTCTATAGCTTTTGCATCCTCTGGCGTTTGGGCTGCTGCTATTCTATCTTCTAACTTTAAATCGTCATAAACAGGGTCAAACTCTGGTGTAATTAATTGTTCAGAAATTCCATAATTAAACGGTAATTGTATACCCAATTTCTTAGGTAATAGTTGCCCAAGGTTAATATTTGTAACAGCATCATAAGACATTGCATCTTCTCTTGCACGCTCGTTTGGCATTTGATCTATACCCCCAAAACCAGATGTACTTTTACTACCGGTAACAGATACATCTGCAAAATCTGCAAGATTTAAATCTACCGCACCAATTGCTGCCCATCCGCCATTACTATCTAAACCAGCCAAACGCAACTCGTTAAACCAAACCTCTCCGCGTGCAGCAGCATCACTAGTGTTTTTTACACCCACCATCATACTACGTATGCTACCTAAAGAAGGGTTACCTCTTAAACCTATACGCATTACACCAGGTTCACGAGCATCAAACTCACCTACAGGAACAACTTCCCCGTCTATAATTTCGTAATAATTTATTTGGTTTAGTGTTTGCCCCGCAATACCATAAGATTTTATTTTATTTAGGTCTGACAACTCAATAAGTATCTCATTATCTTCTGGCCAAATTTTTTCTCTATCACTTTCTCCGTGTGCGGTAAACTCCAAAGGAACTTCTATTTGGTAAAAGTTTTCACTAAAATCTGTTCCAATCCTTAAAAAACCAACTAAAGGTCTTTCGCCATCCGGGAAATCTGATTCTAAAATTTCTTCTGCGTGAATAAACATTTTAAGACGCTCATACTGTCTAATATCAATATTTATATTTTTAAATACACCCCTGGAATCCTGAGACTCTAAATTTTCAATTTTGAACGAAAGAGATTGTTCGTTTTGTTGTACAATAGTATTGTTATTGTTTAGTTGCTCTCTACGTAAACCCGGAGGCAAATCATAAATAATTGGAGATCTTGTATTATTTTCTTCAATATTAACTGTTGCCACATCTACAAAAGTGCCATCATCATCAGGATTATTATCTACATCTGGCTCTAAAGATTTTGTATAAGTACGCCAGTCACCCCTAACCAAATCTAAAGTTGCAAAACGCATTACAACATCATCAGAAAAACCGGTTAAATACATACGCATAAAACTAATAGATCTAAAATCTGTAATACCTCCAATGGCATCTGTAAAATCACTTAACGGAATTTTATACTGTATCCATCTTCTATTTAAAACCGTACCATTTGGTAAAGTTGGCGTTTGCCCTTCTTTAATATCTGTTACATACTTATCATTAATAGTTGTATTAGGCTTAATAGGAATTCTGTACTCATAGTAACTGTTTACAGTATTCATTGTTAAATCTCTATCAATATCTTCTACATCTGGCAATGTAGTAGAACCCCTGTTTGTATTAGTTACCTGTACAGGAGAATTGCCTTGCGGATTGTTGTAATTTATGTAACGCTCTAAAATACTACCTTCTTTATTTAGGTAATACTCATAATTATCTAAAGCAGGATCATTAGCAGGGTTATTTGTAAAAATTGATGTTTCATCTGCATCACTTAAACCATCATACCCTAAATCCTGTAATGTTCTGTTGTTTTCTTCTGCATCAAAAGCATATACTAAAGATTGTGTTGCTGGCACTTTACCCCATGATGTTTCAGAAACCAAGTCGTTACTAGAAATACCTGGCAAACCATTTTCATACTGTTTTTTACCATCTTTTAAAATATCTTCAGATATATTACCAATGTTAAATACCAATTCTCCAGAACTTGTAGTTTCTCCGTCTACATAAGGATCTAAAACCCAAAACTGCACAAACTCTACGTTTGCTTGTTCAAAATTTGTACTACTCATTGGACGCATAATTCCTGCCCATTTGTCTTCTGGATTAGTAGTATTAAAATCTGCATTGTTGTTATACGGACCTTTTAGGTTTGGGTAATAAGCCAAATCTAAAGTTCCTTGAGTTGTAGATTGTCCCTGTGCAATTTCTACCTTAGGAAAAACCTCATCTATAAATATTCTCCTAGTTGCGTTTAAAGAAATATCGTTATCATTAATTCCTGATGGT
Organism: Cellulophaga omnivescoria; assembly: GCF_001999725.1. GTDB lineage: Bacteria > Bacteroidota > Bacteroidia > Flavobacteriales > Flavobacteriaceae > Cellulophaga > Cellulophaga omnivescoria. The sequence continues at coordinate 425,275 of NZ_MDDP01000010.1, read as the reverse complement.
CTTTGGTTTGAATAAAAAAGACGATCTATAGAATACCAAGCCATTTTAGCTCTTCCAAATCCATTTCTAAGATTTTCTGTATCATCTGGAGAACTACCATACAATTGTCCGCTTGGATCTGCAAACTCTAAAGGCGTACTTGCTAAATACCAACCTAATGAAGACCTAATATCTATTAAAGATTGCGCTCCTTCAAAATCATCTACATAAGTTGTAGTTTCTCCTTCAAAATTTGCATTTTTTGGTGAGTTTGGCTTTAAAAAAGCAACCTCACCACGAACAGATAAATTAGACGGTACATCTGTATCTATATTTGGCAACTTATTAACTAACCTAGTTAAAAATGGTATTTCTGTAGAGAAATTTCCATTTAAACCAAACATGGTATTATTTACGGGTTCTACTCCATAAGAAGATTTTTGAGTAAGCGGACGCTCATTTAAATTTAAGAAAGTACCACCTAAAACAAATTTTTCGTTAAACTGATGTTCTACATTAACACCTGTAAAACGTCTGGTTTGCTGCCCAAACACCGCATTATTCTCTACAGAAATATTTATTGGCGTATTACTAGCCTCCAAACTAGGATCTAAAATTTGCACTGTTCCTGCAGAATAGTTTACGGTATAATCTATACCTTCTTGTAATTGTCTTCCTCCCGCGGTTACACGTACAGAACCTCTTGGAACATTAAAAGCTCCAATAGGAATACCATTAATACCTTGCGATTTATACTTACCTTTAATTATGAATTTATTTTTATCTGCATCTTCTAAAGCGGCAGATTTAGTACGCGAGTACATATTTCGGTACACATACTTTTTTTGGTTATCATTATAACCTTGGTCATTATCTACATCATACACACCTCCACCTAACTTTTCAAAAATATACTCACCAAAAGGTTCTACTTTTGTAAAAATTATATTTCCGTTTTGAGAATCTATAGTTAAACCTTCTACATAATCAAAAAAACCATCTCCACCAGATTGCACATCATTATACGCATTTAACCTATCTAAATTAAACACATCTAATAAAATACGCTCTTGCAATGGCTTTGGTGTTGTAGGCCAACCAGAACCTGCACCCTCTGCAACAGGAGTTATATAGTTTCTTGGCGTTGGGTCTGTATATAAAATATTAAGTTTAAAATCTTCTTGACTTAATTGATACGCCCCTGTGTTGTAGATGTTTTTCATCATTAAATCCCAAATAGGATCTTGCACAGCAGTAATATTACTCTTAAGTAACTTTAACACCAAAGTATTGTTTTCTACTACAGGAGTAGCACCTGCTGAAACCGATGTTGCCTCTAAACCTCCATTTGCAAACTCACCTACTTGGTAAACATTACCTTGGTAAGTATACTGAAAGGCAACAGCTAAAACCTCATCATTACTTAAACGCTGACTTAATGAGATATACCCTAGTTGTGGATGAAAAGTATACTCTCCTTTTCCTATATCTAATTTTCTGGCATTCTCCAAAATTGTGTAATCAAAGCCTTGATTAACAGTATAACCTGGCACATTAAAACCAGCTTGTACGGTTGCTATATCTCTAACTTGACTTGTTAACGCACCACCATTGCCTATTAAAGCAGGATCATAATCATTGGCATTGTTTAGAGGTAAATTACCTGCCGCACTAGCATTAAAAAATCCAGCTGGAGCTCCGCCACTTTTACCAATTCTTGTTTGATCTGTGTTAGACTCTCCTAAATCTTGTATTGCAACAACGTTTCTAACATTTAATGTTTCTTGCCTTCTGTTTGTTACCCATACCTCTAACCTTGTAATTTGTACTTGACTACGGATATACGGGTAGTTTTCTAAAGCACCATCATAGTTATCTCTAAAATACTGCGCTAAAAAAAAGTGCTTATCCTCATCATAATCTAAAGCAGAGAAAGAGAACTCTTCTACTGTACCACCACCTTGGGCAACAACTGTATTATTTTGAGATCTTTGTTCCGATAACACTGCTGTAACCAATGTTTTACCAAACTGAAGCTGTGTTTTAACACCAAATAAACTTTGTGCTCCAGTAATTAAAGAGCTATTTAATGGCATACTAATATTACCAACTTCTATTTTTTGTATAATATCATCCTCTGTTGGCGTATAATCTAACTTCACTAAGTTCTGAAAATCAAAAGTAGCCTCTGTGTTGTAGTCTGCACTAACTTGTAATCTTTCTCCAATTTTACCCAGCATACTTAACTGTATCTGCTGATCAAAGTCAAAACTAGTATTGGTACGTTGCCTAGGAGACAAAGATGGATTGTCATTTTTTTGCCAAATAACACCTAAATCCATAGCAACAGAACCTGTTGGAATAACCTCTATTGTATTGCCACCAAAGATAGATTGAAAGAAATTATTGTTTACATAAAAGTTTGGCAATAAGTTTTTTCTTGCCTCCTCACTACCTGCTTTTTTACCAGAAAAAGCATCTGCTTTTTCTTTAAAGTAGTTTTTCATTCCTTCTTTACGTGCTAACTCAAAATATTCATCTGGAGTTAAATAAATAGGATAACTTATATTAAATTCTCCTACTTTTTCTGAATATACATATTTATCTAAATTTGGGTCATAGGTATATTTAGATACAATACTATTAGGATTAGGCAAATTAATTTTACCAAGTGCAACACCTGTTTTTGTAGAATCTTGTTCTTGCTCCTGTTCTTCACCATCTTGTGCATATGCAAAAGTTGGCGCACCTATGAAAAGCACACATATAATTAGTAACCTATATAATGGTGAAAGATTTTTTTTTGCCCCTGTTTTCAAACTTATTACAAATTTTTCAGCGCCAACTTAATAATGTTTTCAACGCTTAATGTTGGATCCTTGCTTACAACAGCATCTACAGTTTTTTCTGCCTGCTTACGTGCAAAACCAAGAACCTCTAAAGCAGATAACGCTTCTTCTTTATTTGTATTGTTTGAAGAAGTAGAAACTTCATCAATATCGTATATTTTTAATACTTTATCCTTTAAATCTAATATAACACGCTGTGCTGTTTTTGCGCCTATACCTTTTACAGATTGTATAGTTGCAACGTCTCCTCCAGCAATTGCATCTCTTACCTGAGCAGGTGATAATGATGATAACATTGTGCGCGCAATACTAGGACCAATACCCGACACAGAAATTAACAACCTAAAAATTTCTCGTTCAGATTTTTCTGCAAAACCAAACAGTGTATGTGAGTCTTCTTTTACTTGTAAATGTGTAAACAGCTGTATATTTTCTTCGTCTGAAACCTTAGATAAGGTATGCAGTGATATGTTTACAAAGTAACCTACACCATTACACTCAATTACTAAAAATGTTGGATTTTTCTCTACTAATTTTCCTCTTAAATGTGTAATCATATGAATGGTATAGGTTGGTTTGTATTATTTATTTACTGATTGTTTTTAGCTTTTTTTCTTTTTTCTCTTTCCTGTGCATCTATAACAGCCACTGCTGTCATATTTACCATTTCATCTACATCTGCTCCTAATTGAAGAATATGTACAGACTTTCTCAAGCCTAACATAATTGGACCAATTGAGTCTGCATCATTTAACTCTTTAAGCAACTTATAGGTAATGTTAGCCGACTCTAAGTTTGGAAAAATAAACGTATTAACCTTTTTACCTGCTAATTTAGAAAACGGAAACTGACTTTGTAATAATTCTTTATTTAAAGCAAAATCCATTTGTATTTCTCCATCTACAACCAAATCTGGGTGTTTGGTGTGCAATATTTCTACCGCTTTTCTAACCTTAACTGCATTTGGCTCGTTAGAAGATCCAAAATTAGCATAAGATGTCATAGCCATAACAGGATCAAAGCCAAAAGTTTTAGCTACGTTAGCCGTCATTAAAGCTATATCTGCCAATTCTTCTGCGTTTGGATTAATATTTATTGATGTATCCGCTACAAATAAAGGACCTTTATCTGTCACCATAATATTTACCGTTGCTGCTTTTTGCACATTAGATGCTCTTCCAATAACTTCAAAAACAGGTTTTACAACAGTAGGATATGCTCTAGAGTAACCAGAAATCATACCATCTGCGTCACCAACCTCTACCATCATAGAACCAAAATAGTTACGCTCTCTCATTTTAGCTTTGGCGTAGTAAAACGTAACTCCTTTACGTTTTCTGTTTTCCCAAAACTTAGTAGCGTATAATGTACGCTGCCCTTTAGACTCTGTTGCTTTAGTATCTATAATTTGTACGTCTGCATCAAACTCTAATTCTGCTTTAAGCTCTAAAATAGTTTCTTTTTTACCTAACAAAATTGGTTCTGCAATACCTTCTTCATAAGCAATTTGAGCAGCTTTTAGCACATCTAAATGGTCTGCCTCTGCAAATACAATTCTTTTAGGATTTACTTTTGCTCTGTTGTGTAATAAACGTACAACTTTATTATCGTTTCCAGAACGCCTAATTAACTCTTCTTTATATTTATCCCAATCCTCAATAGGTTGTTTAGCAATACCACTATCCATAGCTGCCTTTGCCACCGCTAAAGGAATTTCTGCAATTAATCTTGGATCAAAAGGTTTTGGTATAATATAGTCTTCACCAAAAGTTAATCTTGTTTCTCCGTACGCAATATTTACTTGCTCTGGCACTGGCTCTTTTGCTAACTTAGCTATGGCTTTAACTGCTGCCATTTTCATTGCTTCATTAATACCTGTAGCCCTTACATCTAGTGCTCCTCTAAAAATAAAAGGAAATCCTAAAACATTATTTACCTGGTTAGGATGGTCAGACCTTCCTGTAGCCATTATAATATCTTTTCTTGTTTTTACGGCTAAATCGTAATTTATCTCTGGATTAGGATTTGCCATTGCAAAAACAATTGGGTTGCTTGCCATAGACAATAACATATCTGGAGAAACAATATCTGCAATAGAAAGACCTACAAAAACATCTGCATCTTTCATAGCCTCATCTAAAGTGTCTATTTTTCTGTCTGATGCAAACTCTAATTTTTCTTTTGATAGGTTATCTCTGTCTGATCTTATAACGCCTTTACTATCTAGCATTACAATATTTTCATCCTTAGCTCCAAAAGCTTTGTATAATCTTGTACAAGAAACAGCTGCTGCTCCCGCACCACTTACAACAATACGTACTTCTTCAATATTTTTACCTGCTATTTCTAATGCATTTAATAATGCCGCTGCAGAAATAATTGCTGTACCGTGCTGGTCATCATGCATTACAGGAATATCTAATTCCTCTTTTAATCTGCGCTCAATTTCAAAAGCAGCAGGTGCACTTATATCTTCTAAATTAATACCACCAAAAGTAGGTGCTATCATTTTTACAGTTTCTACAAACTTATCTACATCTTTAGTATCAACCTCTATATCTACACCATCAATATCAGAAAAAATCTTAAACAATAAAGCTTTTCCTTCCATAACAGGCTTAGATGCCTCAGGGCCAATGTCTCCTAAACCTAATACAGCAGTACCATTAGATATTATAGCTACTAAATTTCCTTTAGAAGTATATTTATATACGTTTTCTTTATCTTTTTCTATTTCTAAACAAGGCTCTGCTACGCCAGGAGAATAAGCTAATGCCAAGTCTCTTTGTGTTGCATAAGGCTTAGTAGGAACAATTTTTATTTTACCAGGCTGTGGTTTTGCGTGGTAAATTAAAGCTTCTCTTCTATTCTTCTCGTTGCTCATTGCTTCTAATTTTAAGGTGCAAATTTAAGGGTATAGCACCAATTAAATTATAATATTAATCTAAAAAATCTATGTTACGTTGCAAACCAGAGAATTTAGTACGTTTTACTGCAGATTTTTTAAAAACTTTTCTAAAAACATCTTCAGTAATTTCTACCCAATCTTTTTTGGTCATAGACAACAAATCTGGGTGCGGATTAAATAGCGGCTCATTGTGTGGTTTAGAAAATCTGTTCCACGGACATACATCTTGGCAAACATCACAGCCAAAAATCCAATCATCAAACTTACCTCTAACATCAGCAGGAATTTCATTTTTTAATTCTATGGTAAAGTAAGATATACACTTGCTACCATCTACAACATACGGATCTACAATTGCCTGCGTAGGGCAAGCATCTATACAGGCGGTACAAGTACCACAATGGTCTGTTACAGCACTATCATAATCCAGTTCTATATCTACAATTAACTCTGCAATAAAATAAAAAGAACCTACTTTTTGTGTTATTAGATTACTGTTTTTACCTATCCAACCCAAGCCACTTTTTGCAGCCCAAGCTTTATCTAAAACAGGTGCTGAATCTACAAACGCCCTACCTTCTACCTCACCAATATTGTCGGTAATAAACTCTTGTAATTCTCTTAATTTAGATTTTATAACGTGATGATAATCTTGACCATAAGCGTATTTAGAAATCTTTAAAGCATCTGTATTCTGCGTTTCCTCTGGATAGTAATTTAACAATAAAGAAATTACAGATTTAGAACCTTCTACAAGCTTTGTTGGATCTAAGCGTTTGTCAAAATGGTTTTCCATATAAGACATTTGCCCATTCATATTTTTAGTTAACCAACTTTCTAACCGCGGTGCTTCTTCCTCTAAAAACTTAGCTTTAGAGACACCGCAAGACATAAACCCTAAGCGTTTGGCTTCATCTTTAATTAAAGCCGTTGTTTTTTCTTTATTTACTAGTGGTAACTTCACATCACAAATTTAATGGTTTACAAGCAATAAAAATTATTTAGTAAGTGTATTAAATACAAACACAACTTAAAAGCTGCACATACAATAACTTAACAAAATACTTACATAACTTTATTTTAAAACATATAAATTGCTTATTTTACTATTTATGAGCAAGCTTTACAATTCTAAATACTATCACAGAGATTTATCGTGGTTACGTTTTAACCACAGAGTACTGCAAGAAATAAAAGACAAAAGAAATCCGCTATACGAACGCATAAAATTTCTAGCAATTTTCTCATCTAATTTAGACGAGTTTTTTAAAGTTCGAGTCTCAGATATTAGGCAAATAAAAAGTATAGAGAAACCTTTGCGCAAAAAACTAATTACAAAGCCAAATAAGGTATTAGCTGAAATAAAAAAACAAGTAGACCTACAGCAGCAAGAGTTTGGAGACATTTTTTTAAATGAAATTATTCCCGATTTAAAATCTGAGGGTATACATCTAATTAATTATAAAGACTTTACCCTAAAACAAAAGCAGTTTGCAGAAGATTACTACAACACCAACCTAAAAAACACACTTAACATACAAACAGAAAAAACAGCAACTAAAAACTCTCTTTTTGCAGAAAATGAAGCATCATACCTAGTAACATTAAAAAATAATGAAGAAATAGAACTTGTAGAAATTCCTGAAAACAAACCTCGCTTTATTGTATTTCCTTCTACAAGCCAAACGCACTATATTACTTTTATAGATGATGTTTTAAAATACAACCTAAATAAAGAAAACAATAACAATTATTATGCTTTAAAAATTTCTAGAGACGCAGAATTGTATATAGAAGATGAATTCTCTGGCAATTTAATGCAAAAAATAATAGATGCTTTACCCAAAAGAAAAACAGGTCAAGCAACACGTGCATTAGTAGATGCAAGTGCACCAACTACGCTTTTAAATGCAATTAAAAGCACACTAAACCTATATAATACAGACATTATTTTAGGCGGAATTTATCATAATTTTAAAGATTTTTTTAGTTTTCCAAATCCAACTAAAAAACAGTTAAGCAATTCTAAATTAGAACCATTACAACACCCTTTACTAACACAATACAACTCGGTTTTTAACGCAATAGACGCAAAAGATCAGTTAATACATTACCCTTATCAATCTTTTGAACCTGTTATAAAACTATTAGAAGAAGCCGCAACAAATGATGAAGTTAAAACCTTAAAAATAACACTGTATCGCTTAGCAAAAACATCTAGATTAAATACTGCTATTGCTAAGGCTGCAAAAGCTGGTAAAAATGTGGTGGTGTTTATAGAAGCTAAAGCTAGGTTTGATGAAGACAATAATTTAAAATGGGGTAAAATTTTTAAAGATAATGGCGCAAAAGTAATCTATAGTTACCCGGGCATAAAAGTACATTCTAAAATTATCTATATAGAAAAAGAAAGCAAGGGCATACTTACTACTTACAGCTATATTGGCACCGGAAATTTTAATGAAAAAACAGCTACCTTGTATACAGATTTTGGTTTAATGACTACAGACAAAAAAATCTGCAAAGAACTAAATCGAGTTTTCTTAGTGCTCCAAGGCGCCTTAATTGTTCCTAAAGCAAAAAAATTACTAGTATCTCCTTTTACAACCAGACACGTTTTTTCTAGATTAGTAGAAAAAGAAATTGAGTTTGCAAAAACAGGAAAAGAAGGATTAATTATTCTTAAAATGAACAGCCTTGAGGATAAAAAAATGATTCAACTATTATACAAAGCAAGTAATGCTGGGGTAAAAATTCATCTAATAATACGTGGCATTTGCTGTTTAGTACCTGGCATAAAAGGACAAAGTGAAAATATTACAATAACAAGTATTTTAGACCGATATTTAGAACACGGACGTGTATATCTTTTTGGAAATAATGGAGACGATAAACTTTTTATTGGCTCTGCGGATTGGATGACCCGCAACCTATCTCATAGAATTGAAGTTATAACACCCATACTAGACAAAGACAATTTTAAAATAGTAAAAGATATTTTACAAATTCAGTTGTTAGACAACGTTAAAGCCCGATTTATAGACGCTGAACAAAAAAATAAGTACGTAACAAATAGTAAAAACGCAACACACTCACAATTAAAAACTTACAACTATTTTAAAAATAATTAGATAAAATTGCAAGCACAATAGTTTTGTTTTTTATTAGGTCTTATCTCAAAATATTTAATACATTTGTTAAGTAAACTTTAGGGGTGTTCTTTTTAAGAACTGAGAAATACCCTTTGAACCTGATGCTGTTAGTACAGCCGAAGGGAAAAGTTGAATTCTTTTTATGATTTCTATCTTTTAGTGTTTTTTCCGTTTCTGGAGAATGCATTTTCACACACAGTTTACGATTTAGTTGGATTTTTTAACGCTATAACCTAGCACTTAAAATGTATCGTTATGATACCCATAAACGTAAATAACAAAGAGCACTTAATTCCTAGAGAAACGAATGTGTCTCAACTAATAAAAACTCTAGAAATAACCATTTTTGGTGTTGCCATTGCTATTAATGGCGGCGTAATACCAAAAAACAACTGGAGTTCTACTATTTTACAACCTCATGACAATGTATTGTTAATACGTCCTGCTCAAGGAGGCTAACCTAAAACTTTAAAAGATTTTATTATGAAAAAAAAAGACACCGCACCTAAACAAGACGGTATTACAAGACATCCTTTTCCTAATTCTAAAAAAGTGTATGTTTCTGGCAAATTATTTCCAGAATTAAAAGTTGCTATGCGAGAAATAGAGCTAAGTGACACCGTAGATTCACTTACCAAAAGTCGTACTCCAAACCAACCTGTAACTGTTTATGATACTTCTGGCCCTTATACAGACCCTAATAAAGATATTGACGTTCATAAAGGAATAGAACGCATACGTGAGCAATGGATTTTAGACCGCGGCAACGTAGAACAATTAGATGGTTTTTCTTCTAAATACTGTAACGAGCGTTTAAATGATAAAAGTTTAGACCATTTACGTTTTGGACACTTAAAAAAACCAATGCGTGCAAAAAAAGGAGAAAACGTATCACAAATGCATTACGCAAAAAAAGGTATTATTACTCCAGAGATGGAATACGTTGCTATCCGTGAAAACCAGCGTATAGATGAAATGACTCGTTTATCTAAACAACACCCTGGTCAGGATTTTGGCGCTAGTATTCCTGCAAAAATAACACCAGAATTTGTAAGAGACGAGGTTGCCCGTGGCCGTGCAGTTATCCCTAGTAATATAAACCACCCAGAGGCAGAACCTATGATTTTAGGTCGCAACTTTTTGGTGAAAATTAATGCAAATATTGGAAACTCTGCCACTACATCGTCCATAGAAGAGGAAGTAGAAAAAGCAGTATGGGCTTGCCGTTGGGGAGCAGATAATATAATGGATTTGTCTACAGGACAAAACATCCATGAAACACGTGAATGGATCATACGCAACTCTCCAGTACCAATTGGAACCGTACCTATTTACCAAGCCTTAGAGAAAGTTAACGGTGTTGCAGAAGATTTAACCTGGGAAATTTTTAGAGATACTTTAATAGAACAGGCAGAACAAGGTGTAGACTACTTTACCATACATGCAGGTGTACGTTTACGTTATGTACCAATGACAGCAAAACGTATTACAGGAATAGTTTCTCGTGGTGGATCTATAATGGCAAAATGGTGCTTGGCACATCATAAGGAAAGTTTTTTATACACGCATTTTGAAGAAATTTGCGAAATAATGAAAGCCTATGATGTTGCTTTTTCTTTAGGAGATGGTTTACGCCCTGGTTGTATTGCAGACGCTAATGATGAAGCTCAATTTGCCGAATTAGAAACACTAGGTGAGCTTACAAAAATTGCTTGGAAACATGATGTACAAACTTTTATAGAAGGTCCAGGACACGTGCCAATGCATATGATAAAAGCAAATATGGACAAACAGTTAGAGGCTTGTGACGAGGCTCCTTTTTACACATTAGGACCACTTACCACAGACATTGCTCCGGGTTATGACCATATAACATCTGGTATTGGTGCTGCAATGATAGGCTGGTTTGGTTGCGCAATGCTTTGCTACGTAACACCAAAAGAACACTTAGGCCTACCTAATAAAGATGATGTACGTACAGGTGTTGTTACTTATAAATTAGCTGCACACGCGGCAGATTTAGCCAAAGGGCATCCTGGTGCTCAGCACAGAGATGACGCCTTAAGTAAAGCAAGGTTTGAGTTCCGTTGGGAAGACCAGTTTAATCTAGCACTAGACCCAGAATTAGCTCGTGAATATCATGATGAAACACTACCCGCAGATGGTGCTAAAATAGCCCATTTCTGTTCTATGTGCGGACCAAAATTTTGCTCTATGAAAATATCACAAGAGGTTAGAGATTTTGCCGCTGTAAACGAAATAAAAGGAGACGAGGTTTTTACTAAAGGTATGGAGGAAAAAGCTAAGGAATTTAAAGATAAAGGATCAGAAGTGTATTTGTAACATAAGCCAGTTCCTACGCCTTTTACAAAGTAAGGCGTAGGCGGGCTTTCCGTTATATCTTTTGCTAAAAAAAAGCAAAAGGATGCCACTACAATCCCTAACTTAAAAGCAACTTATGATAATACTTATAGCACCAGAAAAAGATATCCCTAATGAAATAGAAATACTTCATCAGTTATTTAATGCTGGTTTACAATACTATCATTTAAGAAAGCCTCATAAAAATATCCAAGAACACAAAGCATACTTAAATCAAATAAAACCAGAATATCACAACCGTATAGTAGTACATTATTTTCATAAGCTAATAAATAGCTACAACTTAAAAGGTATTCATTTTCAAGAACAAAAACGTAGAGATACTATAGACAATCCTACACGGTATTTTAAAGACTTAAATATGTTTGGCAAAACCATAAGTTCATCATTTCATGATCCAGAAGAATTAAACAGTTGTTATTTTGAGTTTGATTATCACCTGCTTAGTCCTGTTTTTAACTCCATATCAAAAAAAGGTTATGAGGGGCGTGGCTTTAATGTAAATCATATAAACAAAACAATTGTTGGTATGGGAGGGGTTACAGCAGAAAACCTTAGCAAATTTAACACATTAGGTTACAAAGGAATTGGCGTTTTAGGAGGAGTTTGGAATAGCAAAAACCCTTTAGAAGCATTTAAGCAAATAAATGAGGCTTACATTACTAGCCTAAAAAACAGAAATAATGATTAGTAAATTACATTATATAAGTCAAGGTGAGACTCCAGAAATGCATTTGGCTAACATACAAAAAGCATGTTCTTCTGGCGCAGATTGGGTACAATTACGCCTAAAAAATATAGACGAAGAAACCTTATTACAAACCGCTTTAAAGGCAAGAGAAATAACTTCTCATTTTCAGACTAGATTAATTATTAACGACCATTATAAAATTGCTAAAGAAGTAAATGCAGATGGTGTGCATTTAGGAAAAACAGATGCTTGCCCGTTAGAAGCACGTGAGCATTTAGGAAAATGGATTAGTATTGGCGGCACAGCAAACACATTAGAGGATTGCGAAAATTTATTAAAAAAAGAAGTAGACTATATTGGTTTAGGTCCGTTTAAATTTACCACAACAAAACAAAATTTAAGTCCAACTTTAGGCTTACAAGGCTACCAAGCAATTATAGATGAGTTAAAAACAGACACTCCAATAATTGCCATTGGCGGCATTACTATAGCAGATGTTCCTGAGTTATTAGAAACAGGAATTTACGGTATTGCAGCATCAACAGAAATTACAAGCAATTTTAACAACATTGCCACATTAAATAAAATTTTAAACACACCTGCAACACAAGAGCAAGTGTATAAGTTTGATAAAAACAAAAACGATGAAGGATAATTTAATACTAGCAGACAAAGAGTTTTCATCTAGATTATTTACCGGAACAGGAAAATTTAGTTCTTCAACCGTAATGAAAAATGCGTTACTAGCATCAGAAAGTGAACTAGTTACAGTTGCGTTAAAACGCGTAGATGTAGCAGATCAAGATGACGATATTTTATCACATTTAAATCATTCTAGAATAAATCTTTTACCAAACACCTCTGGCGTGCGTACTGCAAAAGAAGCTGTTTTTGCTGCGCAGTTATCTAGAGAAGCATTAGAAACCAATTGGGTTAAATTAGAAATTCATCCAGATCCAAAATATTTATTACCAGACCCAATAGAAACTTTAAAAGCTGCAGAAGAACTTGTAAAACAAGGTTTTGTAGTTATGCCATATATACACGCAGACCCTGTTTTATGTAAGCGTTTAGAAGATGTTGGCGTGCAGTGCGTAATGCCATTGGGCGCACCAATTGGTAGCAATAAAGGATTAAAAACAGTAGATTTTTTAGAAATAATTATAGCACAAAGTAACGTTCCTGTAATTGTAGACGCTGGCATTGGCGCTCCTTCACATGCTGCCTATGCAATGGAACTTGGTGCAGATGCTGTTTTGGTAAATACCGCAATTGCAGTATCACAAAACCCAATTGCAATGGCAAATGCTTTTAGACTTGCAGTAGAGGCTGGTCGTATGGCTTACAATGCAAAATTAGCACCTATAAAGCAAACAGCAGAAGCAAGCTCACCTTTAACCTCCTTTTTAAATGAGTAATTTTACATCACTTTTTAATAATTATAATTGGGATGCCGTTGTTACAGATATTTATAGCAAAACTGCTGTAGATGTAGAAATTGCATTGCAAAATAACAAACGTACTTTAGAAGATTTTAAAGCCTTAATTTCTCCTGCTGCAAAGCCATACCTGGAGCAAATGGCACAAATAAGTAGTGCATTAACTAAAAAACGTTTTGGTAATACAATGCAAATGTATGCACCAATGTACCTAAGTAATGAGTGCCAAAACATATGTACTTACTGTGGTTTTAGCTTAACAAACAAAATACCTAGACGCACGTTAACAGATGCTGAAATTTTAAAGGAAGCTGCCTTTTTGCGTAGTAAAGGCTACAATCATATTTTATTAGTTACCGGTGAAGCAAACAAAACTGTTGGTGTGGACTATATAAATAATGCTATTAAGCTGTTAAAAAAAGAGTTTGCTAATATTACCATAGAAGTACAACCATTAGACCAAGATGAGTATGAATTACTTGTTAAAAATGGCTTGTATGCTGTTTTAGTGTACCAAGAAACATACCACAGAGACGAGTATAAAAAACACCACCCTAAAGGTAAAAAATCTAATTTTGATTATAGATTAGAGACACCAGACCGTTTAGGAAAAGCTGGTATACATAAAATTGGTGTAGGCGCTTTATTTGGATTAGAAGATTGGCGAGCAGATAGTTTTTTTACTGCATTACACTTACAGTATTTACAAAAAACCTATTGGCAAACTAAATACTCTATCTCGTTTCCTAGACTAAGACCACACACAGGTGGTTTAGAACCAAAAGTAGTTATGGAAGATGCAGATTTAGCGCAGCTTATATGTGCTTACCGTTTGCTAGACGAAGATGTAGAGCTCTCTATGTCTACCCGAGAAAGCGAAAAATTTAGAAATAATATTATTAACCTAGGAATAACATCTATAAGTGCAGAATCTAAAACAAACCCTGGGGGTTATGTGGTAGAACCACAGTCTTTAGAACAATTTGAAATTTCTGACGAACGCAGCACAGAAACTATTGCAGAGATGTTACAAAGTAAAGGTTTTGAAGTTGTTTGGAAAGATTGGGAAAATGCGTGGTAGTTATACCGTAAAGAAATATACATAAATTAAATACGCTAATAAAACCACACCGTAAAAAGCAGTTTTTTTTACAATAAAATTAAACTCGCTTGGTATATTTTTATCAGCTTTAACTGTAATAACAGAATATACTAAAACAAGAAATATAGGTATCCCTAAAATTAATTTTAAATTTTTAGTGTCAACAATAAATAGACTTGTAACCATTGTTATAAAAAACAATCCTACTAAATTATTAAGTACTAATTGATTTATTTTATATTTTGTTGCGTATTGTATTAATCTTGTTTGTGTATTTGCCTTTATAGCCTCTATAATTTCATTAAAACCAGTTATTCTATTAGATATAAACACCTGCTTATTACTACCATAAAGCTTTAAACCATACTTAGAAAGTCTTTGATTTTTAATTTCTTTAAAAGCTAATCTGGTGTTTTCTCCATTAGGAATACAGTATTCCACAGAATCATCTGTAATTTTAATTGAAGTTTGTTCTAAAACCTGTCTAACAGACTTTTTTGCAGAAAAAAGGCCTCCAATATAAATTATAAGAAAAATACCAATTGAGATAAGAAGAAGGTTTTTGTCTTTGGTAAATGCATTATTTTCAATCTTATTTGCAATTAAAAATGCAGCAATTAAGGCTCCCAAAATTAATGGTTGTATTCCTAAAACTTTTTTTAAAGCAAGTTTTTTAACTGCAGATTTAGAAAAAGCATAAGTATTTACTTCCATAATTTTTTTTTAAAACAAACCTCCTTGCACACTCCCTTTTATTCTTCCCAAATGTTTGTATGCTAATTCTGTTACCTCTCTTCCACGAGGTGTACGCATAATAAAACCTTGTTGTATTAAAAAAGGCTCGTACACTTCTTCTATAGTTTCTGCACTTTCAGACACTGCTGTTGCCAATGTAGTAATACCTACTGGACCACCCTTAAATTTATCTATAATAGTGGTTAATATTTTATTGTCCATTTCGTCTAAACCATGTGCATCTACATTTAAGGCATTTAGTCCAAACTTAGATATTTCCACATCAATTTTACCATTACCCTTTATCTGTGCAAAATCTCTTACTCGTCTTAACAGTGCATTACAAATTCTGGGGGTGCCCCTACTTCTACCAGCTATTTCTATTGCTGCTTCTAAATCTATAGGCACATTTAAAATATCTGCACTACGTTCAGCTATAGTAGACAGCAACTCTGTAGTATAATATTGTAACCTACTTTGTATACCAAAACGAGCACGCATAGGAGCCGTTAAAAGCCCAGAACGCGTTGTTGCACCAATTAGGGTAAAAGGGTTTAAATTTATCTGTACAGAGCGTGCATTTGGCCCTGACTCTATCATTATATCTATTTTATAGTCTTCCATAGCAGAATACAAGTATTCTTCTACAATAGGACTAAGTCTGTGTATTTCATCAATAAAAAGAACATCTCTTTCCTCTAAATTGGTAAGCAAGCCTGCCAAATCTCCTGGCTTATCTAAAACAGGACCAGATGTTACCTTTATACCAACACCTAACTCATTAGCTAAAATATGGGCCAAAGTAGTTTTTCCTAAACCTGGAGGTCCGTGAAACAAAGTATGATCTAAAGCTTCTCCTCTTTGGTTTGCTGCTTCAACAAAAACTTTAAGATTTTCCAAAACTTGATCTTGACCTGCAAAATCATCAAAACTTAAGGGTCTTAGTGCTCTTTCTATATCAAACTCTTCAGAAGAGAAATTTTCAGATGTTGGGTCTAGGTTTTCATTCATAGTCTAACAAAGATACTAGAAATTATAGGCTTTCATAATAGAAAACATCAATCTAAAATAGTCTATTATTCCTTTTTTATTAATTGTGATGCATTTAGGAAGTCAACTATTGTAATTTTAGGTGTACCGTACAAATATGTTCTAGAACCACCTTTAGAAGAAAGTTCTAAGTTTTCTGATACAAATATTTTCGCATCTGGAGATTCATCTAAATTTAAAGATACATTAGTACTTTTTAAGCCATCTGCCCTTAACTGTGAATTACCAAAAAGATCTATATTAAAATCTGTAACGGCTCCTTGCAACTTTGCATCTGCACTACCGTGCATTGTAAGTTTGGCAGATTTGGTGACTAAATACAAGCCTAAGTTACTTTTTTGATCGAGAGAAACCGATACATCATCACAATCTACATTTAACTCAGCATTACTAGATCCAGACATACTTATACCTATGCTTGTAGCCAAAGCGTTTAAATTTAACTTAGATCCCCCTTGAAGGTTAATGTCTAAATAATCTGTAGTAACAATGTCTTTCATATCTATACGGCCATCTAACATTGTTATACTATTTAAGTTTACATAATTAACTATAAGTTCCAACTTTTTTTTAGAAGCAATTCTATAAAAGGAACTAATCTCTAAAACACTATCAATAACTTCAAATTTAAGAACATCTAAAAGGTTATCATCCCCAATAAACGTATAACTATTTTCTCTTGCTTTTTTTAGTTCTAAACGCAAGTTGTCTGCTACCTTAATACCATTATAAGGAGTTAAATCATTTGTAACTTCAATTACGGTTTTACTGCCCTTAATTTTTGGTTTTTTCTGTGCAAAACTTGTTGCAATAGCAAGCAAGAACACACTTAGAATAAATTGCTTAAACATATTTTGTATTTAATGGTTAGTTTGTGTTAGTAAACAAGATACTAAAATACTATTTAACCTCATATAAAGATGTAATTCAAATCAAAAAAAAAAGCCTTTTAAATAAATTTAAAAGGCTTTTAAAATTTTTATAAAATTCTAATGCGTAAGTTCTTCCTCACCATCTTGAAGAGGTACTACCTGAGGAACAAAATCTTGCCCCGGCAAAACATATTCTCCATTTTCATTAGTTTTACTATAATCATATGCCCATCTGTGAACTTCTGGTATAGCACCAGGCCAGTTACCGTGAATGTGCTCTACAGGAGTTGTCCACTCTAACGTAGTAGCATTCCATGGGTTTTGTTCAGCTTTTTTACCATAGAAAATACTATAGATGAAATTACCAACAAATACTAATTGTGTTGCACCAGCTATTAAAGCAAAAACAGTAATTAAAATATTAACATCTGTAAGCTCATCAAACATAGGAAATGCAGTGTTTTCATAATAACGTCTTGGAACACCTGCCATACCTACAAAATGCATTGGAAAGAAAACTCCATAAGCACAAATTGCAGTTATCCAGAAATGAACATAACCTAAGTTTTTATTCATCATTCTACCAAACATTTTAGGGAACCAGTGATAAACACCAGCAAGTAAACCATATAATGCAGATATACCCATTACTAAGTGGAAGTGAGCTACAACAAAATAAGTATCATGAACGTTGATATCTAATGTACTATCTCCTAAAATTATACCAGTTAAACCACCAGTAATAAACGTAGATACAAAACCAATAGAGAACAGCATTGAAACATTCATTTGTAAGTTTCCTTTCCAGATTGTAGTAATCCAGTTAAATGCTTTTACTGCAGAAGGAATTGCAATTAATAATGTTGTAAATGTAAATACAGATCCCAAGAAAGGATTCATACCTGATATAAACATATGGTGACCCCAAACGATAGTAGATAAGAATGCAATAGCTATAATTGACATTATCATTGCTCTGTAACCAAATATTGGTTTACGAGCGTTTGTTGCCATAACATCAGATACAATACCCATTGCAGGTAATATTACAATATATACTTCTGGGTGACCTAAAAACCAAAATAAGTGCTCATACAAAACAGGAGAACCACCCTGGTAATGTAATACTTCACCTTGTATAAATATATCAGACAAGAAGAATGATGTTCCAAAACTTCTATCCATAATTAACAACAATGCAGCTGATAAAAGCACTGGAAAAGATACAACCCCAATTATAGCTGTAACAAATAAAGCCCAAGTAGTTAAAGGTAATCTTGTCATAGACATACCCTTAGTTCTTAAGTTAATTACAGTAACTATATAATTTAATGATCCCAATAATGAAGAAGCAATAAATATAGCCATAGACACCAACCATAATGTCATACCTGCACCAGAACCAGATTGCGCCATTGGTAGTGCAGAAAGCGGCGGATAGATTGTCCAACCCGCTGCTGCTGGTCCAGACTCCACAAATAAAGAACAAACCATTATAACTGCAGAAGTAAAGAACAACCAGTATGATATCATATTTAATAAACCAGAAGCCATATCTCTAGCTCCAATTTGTAACGGAATAAGCAAGTTACTAAAAGTACCACTTAGGCCAGCAGTAAGTACAAAGAATACCATTATGGTACCGTGCATTGTTACTAATGCTAAATATACATCAGCATCCATAACACCACCAGGTGCCCATTTACCTAATACTGCTTCAAATAATGGAAAAGACTCACCTGGCCAAGCCAATTGCATTCTAAATAATAATGACATTGCTATACCAATGAAACCCATTATTAAACCAGTAATTAAATACTGTTTTGCAATCATCTTGTGATCCATACTAAATATATATTTAGTAATGAAGGTTTCTTTGTGATGATGTCCGTGATCGTCGTCGTGTTCGTGTGTTCCTGACATAATCAGATATTCTATTTTTGTTAGTTAACTTAGTTTCTTAAATCAATTATTTTATAGCTACTCCTGTTGCAGCTTCGCCACCAAAAGTTTTTTGAGAAGCTATCCACTTGTCATACTCTTCCTGAGTCTCAACAATTATTTTCATTTGCATATTGTAGTGAGATTTACCACAAATCTTGTTACAAAGTAAAATATAATCATACTCCCAAGGATCGCTATTTGGCTCTCCAGCCGCAGCTTTAGCAGCTCTAATTTTATTTGCTCTTTTTACCTTATCAATTACATCCGGATCTTGACGCATTTCTGCTGTAGTCTTAATTGGTGTAAAAGAAAATTGAGTAATCATACCTGGAACACAGTTCATTTGTGCTCTAAAGTGAGGCATATAAGCAGAGTGTAATACATCTTGAGAACGCATATGAAAATTAACTTTTCTTCCAACCGGCAAATGTAATTCTTTAACAATAATATCATCTGCTCCATTAGGATCAGACTCATCTAAACCTAAAATGTTTGTATTATCAATATCAATCATCCTAACATTAGCATCACCAAGAACATTATCTTCACCTGCATATCTAGCAGTCCAATTAAATTGTTGTGCATATAATTCTACTACTAAAGGATCATCTTCGTCATTAATATCCATAATGTTTGTCCAAGTGTATAATCCCCAAAGTATTAAACCTGCCAATACAATAACCGGAATAATAGTCCATATAAACTCTAATTTATGGTTATCTGCGTAAAACAAAGCTTTTTTGCCTTTTTCACCACGGTATTTATAAGCAAAATAGTGTAGTAAAAACTGAGTAATTGTCTGAACAAAGAAAATGATAAGCATTGATACAAACATCAAGCTATCATACTCTGCTCCGTGTGCAGAGGCAGACTCAGGAAGTAATACTTTAGTATACTTATAAAAGCTAAATATAGTAATACCGTATATAAAAACTAAGAAAGCAAACATCAGGTAACCATTAACTTTGTTATCGTTATCTGTTGCTGTTTCATTTTTAGCCGCTCTAAGTTGCGACAATTCAAAAATTTTGGTCATTTGCCAAATTGCAATCGCTATTAAGACTAAAACCGTTATAGTTAAAACTGTAATCATTGTATGATTTATTTTATGCTGTTGTAAACTTCCTTATTAATAATGAAAATGCTTGCTTTCGCCAATAAATGGGTTTCTTTTTGGCTGTAAAGGAGCAGTAGCTAAAGCTCTAAATACAACAAAAATAAACAAACCTGCAAAGAACAACACAGAACATATTTCTGATAATCCTATTGACCATTGATCGCCAACCGTTGCAGGCATAATCATATTAAATATATCTAAGTAGTGACCTGCAAGTATAACTACACCTGCCATAACAACAAACCAGTTAACTCTTTTATAATCACTATTCATTAACAATAATAATGGAAACAAGAAGTTCATAGCTATCATCCCAAAGAACGGTAAGTTATAATCCTGTATCCTTGTTACATAATAAGTAACCTCTTCCGGAATATTAGCATACCAGATAAGCATAAACTGTGCAAACCATAAGTATGTCCAGAAAATACTAATACCAAACATAAATTTAGCTAAATCATGTATATGGCTATCATTAACATCCTCCAGCAAGCCTTTAGACTTCAGGTAAATGGTTACCATAGCTATAACTGTTATACCAGAGACAAACATACTAGCAAATACATACCAACCAAACAAAGTACTAAACCAGTGTGGATCTACACTCATTATCCAATCCCATGACATCATAGATTCTGAAACTAGATAGAATACTAAGAAGCCAGCAGACCATCTAAAGTTTTTTACAAAATTTGTATTATCATCAGCTTCATCTTGAGCTAAAGATAATTTACGAGATATAGTTCTGTAAGCAATCCATCCTCCTAAGAAAATAGCAGCTCTAATTAAAAAGAAAGTTCCGTTTAAATATCCTGCTTTTCCTTGTAATAATTTATCTTCAGCTACAACATCTGCATCCATCCAAACAAATAAATGGTTCATATGCGCAACAGAAGCTGCAAGAATTACAAATACAATTATACCCCCAGGAACAATATA
The DNA here is from genome assembly GCF_001999725.1 of Cellulophaga omnivescoria. GTDB lineage: Bacteria > Bacteroidota > Bacteroidia > Flavobacteriales > Flavobacteriaceae > Cellulophaga > Cellulophaga omnivescoria. Next base: position 404,116 of record NZ_MDDP01000010.1, on the reverse strand, counting down.
AGATGTTATACCTTCCATAACTCTAAATAACAATGGAGACCAACCCGCTTGAGCCGCTCTTTGTATTGCATAAAATGCCAACACACCCAATGCTATCATAAAGAAAAAGAAAGCCGCTACATACAATGCAGACCAAGGCTTATTTTGCAATTGATGTAATAAATGCTCATCATGTTTGCTATCATGTCCTTCTGCGTGCGCAGTTTCTCCATGAGTATTAGTGTTATGCGTTTCTGCAGCAGCTTGGTGATCGCCGTGACCATCACTATGACTTGCTACAATTTCTTTAGCGTCTTCTACTGTACTAGGCATTGTAATAAAACCTATAGCGATACCTATAGCACCAACAGCCATTAATATAAAAGAAGCTATTTTTAGTCTGTTTGAAAAAGTGTACATATTCTTAATCTATGTATTATTTAGTTAAGTCTTGTTTCAATTGCATTACGTATTCAGCAACTTGCCAACGCTCTTCATGATTTAGCTGATTAGCGTATGAACCCATTGAGTTTAATCCGTAATAAATAGTATGGTAAGTGCTACCTACAGTAATATTTCTACCTGCATCTGCATAACTAGGAACACCTAATATTTTTTCTCTTTTCACTAAATTACCCTGACCATCTCCCTTATTACCGTGACATATAGCACAGTTGATAGCGTACAATTCTTTTCCATTAGCTAAATTAGCTTCAACTTTTAAAGAATCTAATGGGCTAGCCTGCAAACGAGCTAATTCTTTACCTTCTAGATCATTCGCAAACTCATAAGGCATATGACCTCTAGAAATTGTATTTTCTACAGGTAAACCAGCTTCCATACCAGTAGGTAAAAAATCCACTTCTTGGTAAGTTTCATAACCTACTGCTTCGTACATATTAGGCATATACTGGTAATTAGGGCTATTCTTATCTGCACAAGATGCTAAAAGAAGAGCAACTCCCAAAACCAAACCTATATTTTTAAATATCTTCATAACTATTATTAAGACTATTTTTCTGAAATATTAATTTCTACTGCTCCTGTATCTGCTAATAAAGATTTTAACTCTTCTTCATTATCATGAATTTCTATTTCCATTAAAAATAGATCATCAGTAGTTCTTACGTCTGGATTCTCAGCTTGTTTAAAAGGCCATAATTTACTTCTCATATAAAAAGTAATAACCATTAAGTGTGCTGCAAAGAAAACCGTAAGTTCAAACATAATAGGAACAAATGCTGGCATATTTTCTAGGTAACTAAAACTAGGTTTACCACCTATGTCCTGAGGCCAATCTTCTATCATGATGTAATTCATCATAAGAGTTGCTATTGTAATACCTATACATCCATAAATAAAGGCAGTTATGGCTATTTTGGTAGGAGCAAGCCCCATAGCTTTGTCTAATCCGTGAACTGGAAAAGGACAATATACCTCTTCTATATGATGCTTAGCTGCTTTTACTTTCTTAACAGCGAGCATCAATATATCATCATCATTATAAAATGCGTGAATAACTTTAGATGCCATAATTATTTATTGTTATTTAAGTTCTTGGCTTGTCCAGCCCAATCATCTCTTTGTGCTCTTCCTGGGAAAGATCCTGTTATAGAATCTAACAAATCATACTCTTTCTGAGTCATTTTACTAACCTGAGCAAAGCTATATATCCCAATCTGATTTAGTGTCTGTTCCATCTGTGGACCAATACCTTTAACCTGTTTAAGGTCATCTGGCGTATCTGTTGCCACATCAAACTTACCTATAGAACTTAATAAGTCTGAAACCTTTTCTTCATCATTATTAACAACTACCTCTTCTGAAGGAACTGCTGTTGCAGCAACCGTATTTGTATATATTGTTTTTTCTGGCATAGTATATAATGGTTTCCCAGCATCTCTTAATTTCTTGTATTTACTACCAGAAGACTTAAGAATTGATTTAACTTCTGCCTGAGCTATTACAGGGAATGTTCTAGAATATAACAAGAACAATACAAAGAAGAAACCTATTGTACCAATAAAAATGCCTATATCTACAAATGTAGGAGAGAACATTGTCCATGAAGATGGTAAATAATCTCTATGTAATGATGTTACAATAATCACAAAACGCTCAAACCACATTCCTATGTTTACTACAATAGATATAGCAAAAGAGAACATAATACTAGTACGTAATTTTTTAGACCACATAAACTGCGGAGAGAAAACGTTACAAGACATCATTGCCCAATATGCCCAAGCGTAAGGACCTGTTGCTCTGTTTAAAAATGCATACTGCTCATACTCTACTCCAGAATACCAAGCCATAAACAGCTCTGTAATGTATGCACAACCAACTATAGAACCAGTAATCATAATTACAATGTTCATTAATTCTATATGCTGAATTGTAATATAAGCTTCTAAACTACATACTTTTCTCATAATTATAAGCAATGTGTTTACCATTGCAAACCCAGAGAAAATTGCACCCGCCACAAAGTAAGGAGGGAATATTGTTGTATGCCAACCTGGAATTACAGATGTAGCAAAGTCAAAAGATACAATTGTATGTACAGAAAGTACAAGTGGAGTTGCCAAACCAGCTAAAACAAGAGAAACCTCTTCAAAACGTTGCCAATCTTTAGCTCTACCTGTCCAACCAAAACTTAATAAACTATATATTTTTTTCTGAAATGGCTTAATTGCTCTATCACGTAACATTGCAAAATCCGGTAAAAGACCCGTCCACCAGAAAACTAATGATACCGATAAGTACGTAGAAATTGCAAATACATCCCATAATAAAGGTGAGTTAAAGTTTACCCATAATGAACCAAATTGGTTTGGAATAGGTAATACCCAGTACGCCAACCAAGGACGCCCCATATGTATTATTGGAAATAAACCTGCTTGTACTACAGAAAAAATTGTCATTGCTTCTGCAGAACGGTTAATTGCCATTCTCCATTTTTGTCTAAAAAGCAATAGTACTGCAGAAATTAATGTTCCTGCGTGCCCAATACCTACCCACCATACAAAGTTGGTAATATCCCAGGCCCAGCCTACTGTTTTATTTAATCCCCAAGTACCAATACCTGTAGATACTGTGTAAATTATACAACCAACTCCCCAAAGGAATGCTATTAGTGCAATAGAGAAAACAATCCACCACTGCTTATTTGCTTTCCCTTCTACAGGAGCAGCAATATCCACAGTTACATCGTGGTATCCTTTATCTCCAATTACTAGGGGTTTTCGTATAGGTGCTTCGTAATGCGACGCCATAATTTATGTTCTAGTTACGTTCCGTTAATTAATTATGATTCTTGTGTATTTCTCACTTTAACATGATAGAAAACATTTGGCTTTGTACCAATGTGCTCTAATAAATGATACATACGGTTGCTTTCTTTTAACTCAGCAACTTCACTCTCCTTATCATTTACATCTCCAAATACCATTGCACCACTACTACATGCAGCAGAACAAGCTGTTTGGAATTCACTATCTTTTACTGTGCGTCCGTCTCTCTTAGCATCTAAAATAGACTTTTGAGTCATTTGAATACACATAGAGCATTTCTCCATTACTCCACGAGAACGAACATTTACATCTGGGTTAATTACCATTTTACCTAAATCATTATTCATATGGTAATTAAACTCGTCATTGTTATTATACAAGAACCAGTTAAAACGACGTACTTTATACGGACAGTTATTTGCACAATATCTTGTACCAACACATCTGTTATACGCCATATGGTTTTGACCTTGTCTACTGTGAGACGTTGCAGCAACAGGACAAACTGTTTCACATGGAGCGTGATTACAGTGCTGACACATTACTGGCTGGAAAGCTACTTGAGGATTAGCAGAAGGATCTTCCAACTCACCAAATCCACCTAAAGAACCCTTATCTCCAGTTAAACCATCAAATTCATCTTTCTTAACATTATCTCCTTCAAATGTATCTTCAGAAGAATAATATCTATCTATACGCAACCAGTGCATATCTCTAGACTTACGCACTTCATCCTTACCAACAACAGGCACGTTATTTTCTGCGTGACAAGCTATAACACAAGCTCCACAACCAGTACATGCATTTAAATCTATTGATAAGTTAAAGTGATGACCAACAGAACGATCAAAATCATCCCAAAGACTTACTGAAACAGCGTCTACCTCGTTATGATTTAAAGATACCTTAGGAACAGGATTCCATTCTGCGTGATCTTTAGTATTAAAAATTTCTAATGTAGTTTCTTTGATTATATCACCTCTACCCATTAATGTCTTATGAAGCTGCACACAAGCAAACTCATGCATTCCTTCTGCCTTAGACACAGATACAGATTGATTAGAAACACCTCCTTGATATAATGCATAAGCATTAACACCAGTCTGCATTTCTGCTTGTAAGCCAGCTTTTCTTCCATAACCAAAAGAAAGACCTACAGAACCAGGAGCCTGACCAGGCTGAATAATTACTGGAACAGCCTTTAACTCTACATCTCCTACTTTAAGATTTACTTTACTACCATCTAAACCTCCGTTAGCAACATGATCATTAACAAGCTCTAGCTTTTCTGCATCAGCTTTAGATATAGTAACGTAGTTATCCCAAGAAACTCTTGTTATTGGATCTGGAAACTCTTGTAACCAAGGATTATTAGCCTGCTGACCATCTCCCATACCCACTTTAGAGTATAAAGCTAACTCCATACCAGACGAAGATGCTTTAGACAATTTTGAAGCCGCCATAGATAAGTCCACAAGAGACGACACTATTGACTCTTCTTCAGAAACAACTGAAGCTACAGTTTCTTCTACGACATCTATAATAGTTGACGGAGCTTTATAAACACCATCATGCAATGCTTGATTCCACTTACCGTCTCCTAATATAGAAGAACTCCAAGTTTCCTTTATATAATCATAATACGTTTTATCAGACCCCATCCACACTAATAACGATGATTGGAACTGACGCGTATCAAAAATCTCCTTAATTGTTGGTTGCATTAAAGCGTAATGTCCTTTTTTAATTTGAACATCACCCCAAGACTCTAAATAATTAGGTGCAGCAGCAGCATATGAAGCTACAGCTACAGTTTCATTATTACTCTGTGAGAAAACCACCGACAAATCTACCTTAGCCAATGCATCTGTAAATTCACCCGCATTTGGCATTGTATAAGCAGGGTTAACACCATCCATAATAAGCGCACCTACTTTACCAGCTTTCATATCTGCTAATAATTTAGCAACAGCTTTAGCATTACCTTGTCTTACATATTTTGGAGCTCTAGCATCAAAAGCAACACTTGCTTGCTTCTCATTAATTGCTAAAACAACTGCTTGCGCATCTTTATCGTCTAGCCCCGTAACAACAACAGCCTTACCTTTAGCCTTTTTAAACTCTTCAGCCGCAGCCAAAACAGCTTTCTCAATATTTACAGGCAATTCACCACCTACAGACACATTCATTACTTTAGCATAAAATTTTGCCAAAGCAACTTTTTGTTGCGTAGGAGTTAACAAAACCCTTTTATCTGCATTAGCACCAGTTAACGACATATTTGCCTCAAACTGGATATGCCTAGACATCTTTCCATTTTTAGGAACACGACCAGCAGCATAACCACTATCATATCCACCACCTTGCCAATCACCAAGAAAATCTGCTCCAAAAGAAACAATTAACTCCGCTTTTTCAAAGTTATAATCAGCAAGAGCTCTCTCTCCATACTTTTCCTCAAAAGCATTTAAAGCAGCATCGGCAGAAATAGCATCATAAGTAACATGATTTACATTTTCTCCGTAAACACTCTTAAACTCAGCTATCAACCTAGACGTAGACGGACTAGCGTAAGTTTGCGTTAATAACGCTATTTGCTTATCAGCACCCTTTAACGCGCTAAGTTTTGATTTTACCGCAGCATCTAAAGCAGACCACTCTACAGCCTCTCCCTTAGCCAAAGGACCCTGAAGCCTTTTACTATCATATAATGACAAAACAGAAGCTTGCACACGAGCATTTGCAGACCCGTTAACCTTAGCATCTGTATTATTTTCAATCTTTATTGGCCTACCCTCACGAGTTTTAACTAAAACACTTGCAAAGTCAAAACCATCTGCTATTGTAGTTGCATAATAATTAGCAACACCAGGAATAATTTGGTCTGGCTGAACAACATAAGGTATTGATTTTACAACAGGCCCCTCACAAGCAGCCATTGTTGCAGCAGCAGTACTAAAACCTACATACTTTAAGAAATCCCTTCTGTTTGTAGAACTAGAAGCCAAACCTTCCTTATTACCTAAGAAATCTTCAACCGGAATCTCCTGAACAAATTCGTTCTGTTTTAGCGCCTCAACAATGGAATCGTTAGGATTTAACTCCGCTTCGCTTTTCCAATATTTTTTGTTTGATGACATACGATATATCTGAAATTATCTTCTTTTACAATCAATTAATAGTGACACTTACCACATTCTAAACCACCTTGCATAGCAGCCGTAAGCTTCTCTACACCATATTTCTTAGAAAGCTCTTCATGAATTTTATCATAATAAGCATTACCTTCCATTTTCACATTTGTTTCTCTGTGGCAATTAATACACCAACCCATAGTTAAAGGAGCATGTTGACTTACAATTTCCATTTCCTCTATAGGACCGTGACAAGTTTGACACTCTACACCTGCAACACTAACGTGTTGCGAGTGATTAAAGTAAACAAAATCTGGTAAATTATGTATCCTAACCCACTCTACAGGCTTAGACTCACCAGTATATTTTTGATTTTCCTCATCCCACCCTACAGCAGCATAAAGTTTCTTTATCTCTTTTGTATAGAATTCATTTGTATAACCATTTTCAATATCAGACTGAGAAGGACCTTCTGGATTGCCCTTATACTCATAAATTGACTTATGGCAATTCATACAAACATTTAGTGACGGAATACCAGAAGTTTTAGAAACCCTAGCTGAAGAATGACAATACTTACAATCAACCTTATTATCACCCGCATGCACTTTATGAGAAAAATGTATTGGCTGAACAGGCTCATAACCCTGATCTACACCAACTTGCATAAAGTAACCATAGACAAAATAAGCACTTGTAAGCAATAAAAATATGACAGAAACCAACACCAAAAATTGATTCTGAACAAAAGCCTTCCAAATTGGAATTCTTTTTTCAGCCTTTTCGCGCTCTACATCAATACCATTAGCTTTAGCAATATTACGTAAGGTTTTATTAACCATAAACAACATTGCAACCAACAAAGCAAACACTAAAGCCAAAGCCCCCAATATTACCTCATTAGAAACCCCACTAGAGGAACCACCTGACACATCACCTGAAGCAGGAACAGCAGCACTAGCAGCAGGCTTCTCTTCTACTGCAGCAGTATAAGCCAAGATATTATCAATATCCCCATTACTTAATGTAGGAAAAGCAGTCATTGCAGTATTATTATACTCTGCAAAAATCTTATTCGCATAAGAGTCCCCAGACTTAATAACACCTGAACTATTTTTAACCCACGCATAAATCCACTCACGATCCAAACCTTCTTCCTCTAAACGAGACTCCACATTCCTTAAAGCAGGACCAGTTCCTTTTCTATCAAGAGCGTGACATGATGCACAATTCTGATTAAAGATCTGTTTCCCCTTTGCAGGATCAGCATTTTCTGATTGAGAAAATAGGGATACTGAAAATAGCATTGCAGCTATCAGATTGACACCCAAAAATTTAGAAAGTTGATTACGGTATAAAACCTTTTTCATATTTAAAATATTTCTATCGAAATCCTGGCACGATAATTACTATATAACAGGCACACGCCCTATATCGCTTCTTAAATTGAAGGCAAAAATACGACATAGACTTAAATTTGGAAATGTTAAGGGATTGATAATTTATAATTTATAATTGTTCTAAATAATAATTATGCCTTATGTTTGATTTATAATATTTTACATTTGTATACGCTTATTAATATTAACTTACACTACTAATGAAAACATTCTATACTAGTTTACTATGCTTAGGTTTTAGCGCTTTTTGTCTTGCCCAAGAAGGACAAGTAACACTAAAGCAAGACGAAGGACTAGAAAAGCTTTTAAACCTTTACAAGGAAAGCAACAAAACATCTAGATATTACACCATACAAATACACTCTAGCAAAGCATCACAAGGCGCACAAAATGCCAAAGAAAAAGCAGCAAAAGAATTCCCAGATTGGCCTTCAACTTTAGATTTTATTAACGAATATTACAAAGTAACTATTGGAAAATTCAACACCAAGTTTGAGGCTCAACAAAAATTAATAGAAGTTAAAAAAGAATATCCAAACGCCTTATTAATTGCAGACCAAAAAGAAGAATAAACAAATAAAATTACACCCTAAAAAAGAGCAACTTGTAAATAAGTTGCTCTTTTTTTTACATCACACATTTAGACAAATTTTCACATCATAAAATAAAACGCTAATTTTATAAGGAACAAAACCCAATACAAATGAAAAAAACAAAAATCTACATCAGTCTATTTTTAATAACATTTTGTTGCAGCTTATCTTTTGCTCAAGAAACCGAAATATTAAACAAAGGAGATAACAAAACAACAACAATTAACCAAAACACATTACTAGCTCCTCCCTTCGCCATACAAATACACCAAAGCACAACCATAGCCGAAGCCAATAAAATAAAATCTGAAGCAAAAAGGAATTTCCCAGGAATAAGCACTAAGCTAACTAGCAACCAAAACATACACAGCATTACACTTGGCAACTTCAATAACATAAGTGAAGCTCAACAGAAACTAAAGACAGTTAAAACAAAATATCCAGCAGCAATATTAATATCTAATCAAAAGGATTAAATACTAGATTAACACAAAACAAAAGAGCGACTCTTTTCTGAGTCGCTCTTTTGTTTTATAATTTAGAAATTATTATTTCAATTTCTTTTTAACTGCTACCTCTTGGAAAGCTTCAACTATATCACCTTCCTTAATATCATTGTAGTTCTTAACCTGAAGACCACAATCATACCCTTTAGCAACCTCTTTAGCATCGTCCTTAAATCGTTTTAAAGAAGCAAGCTCACCTGTGTATATTACCACACCATCACGTATTAAACGTATACCTGCATTCCTAACCAATTTACCAGTTAACACCATACAACCAGCAATTGTACCAACCTTAGATATTTTAAAGGTTTCACGTATCTCTGCAGTACCAAGAATCTCTTCTTTCATCTCTGGAGAAAGCATACCCTCCATAGCATCCTTAAGATCATTAATTGCTGCATAAATAATAGAATACATTCTAATATCTATTTCTTCTTTTTCTGCAATTGCTCTTGCATTACCCATTGGCCTAACATTAAATCCGATAATAATTGCATCAGAAGCCGAAGCTAACAACACATCAGACTCTGTAATAGGACCAACCGCTTTATGTATAATATTTACTTGTATCTCCTCTGTAGATAGCTTCTGGAAAGAATCCGTTAACGCCTCAACAGAACCATCAACATCACCTTTAAGTATAATATTAAGCTCCTTAAAGTCTCCTAGAGCAATACGTCTACCAATTTCATCTAGTGTAATATGACGTTGAGTACGTACAGATTGCTCTCTTTGTAATTGAGAACGCTTAGAAGCAATTTGCTTAGCCTCACGTTCATCTTCTAAAACATTAAACTTATCACCTGCTTGCGGTGCACCATCTAAACCTAAAATAGATATTGGTGTTGAAGGACCTACTTTCTGAACATTATTACCTCGTTCATCTTGCATTGCCTTAATTTTACCACTACAAGTACCCGCTAAAACATAATCTCCTATCTTAAGCGTACCTGCCTGCACTAAAATTGTAGAAACGTAACCCCTACCTTTATCCAAGAAAGCCTCAACAACAGTACCAGATGCAAGTTTTTTAGGGTTAGCTTTTAACTCTAACAACTCTGCCTCTAACAATACTTTTTCTAAAAGCTCTTTAACACCCGTTCCTTTTTTAGCCGAGATATCTTGAGATTGTATTTTACCTCCCCAATCTTCAACTAATAAATTCATTTGCGCTAGACCTTCTTTAATTTTATCTGGGTTAGCCGTTGGCCTATCAATCTTATTTATAGCAAAAACAATAGGAACACCTGCAGCTTGAGCATGACTAATTGCTTCTTTTGTTTGTGGCATAATATCATCATCTGCCGCAATAACTATAATTGCAATATCCGTTACCTGAGCACCACGTGCACGCATAGCCGTAAAGGCCTCGTGACCCGGAGTATCTAAGAACGCAATTTTTTGTCCATTATCTAACTGCACACCATATGCACCAATGTGTTGCGTAATACCACCACTTTCACCAGCAATTACATTTTCTTTACGTATGTAATCTAGTAAAGATGTTTTACCATGATCTACGTGTCCCATTACAGTAACAATAGGAGCTCTTTCTTTTAAATCTTCTGGCGCATCTTCTTCTTCTACAATAGACTCTTCAATCTCAGCAGCAATAAACTCAACCTCATAACCAAATTCCTCAGCTACTATAGACAATGTCTCAGCATCTAAACGCTGATTCATTGTTACCATAATCCCTAAAGACATACATGCAGAAATGATTTGTGTACTAGAAACCTCCATCATAGTTGCAACCTCACCAACAGTAACAAACTCTGTTACCTTAAGGATTTTACTTTCTGCTTCCTGTTTCTCTAAATCTTTCTCTGTCTGCTGACGGTGTTGATCTCTTTTATCTCTTCTGTACTTAGCACCTTTACCTTTTTTAGATTTCCCTTGAAGTTTCTCCAAAGTTTCTCTAACCTGCTTTTGCACTTCTTCTTCAGTAGGCTCAACCTTTACAACAGGAGCATTAAACCTCCCTTTTCCTTGACCACCTTTACCTCTATTGCCACCTTGACCACCAGGTCTATTATTACCACCAGGCTTATTATTACTAACAATTCTTTTACGACGCTTTTTCTTATCCGCCCCAGCAGCACCTGTGTTTTTAGGAGCTTCTTTCTTTTTAGGCTTATTAAACTTAGATAAGTCAATTTTTGCACCTGTAAGCTTAGGACCAGATAGCTTCTGATACTGAGTAGTTATCACAGTATTTTCCTTAGCTTCCGTCTCCTTTGCCTCCTCTGGCTTTTTCTCTGCCTCTACCTTTGGTTTAGGTTCCTCTTTTTTAACAGGAACTGGTTTTTTAGCCACTGGCTTCTTTTTTCCAGCATCTAAATCTATTTTACCAACAGTTTTAGGACCAGGCAACTCTACCTTACCTGTTTTAACCGTAGAAGACTCCTTAACAACTGGCTTTTCAACCGGCTTAGACTCTTCTTTTACCTTAGGCTTTTCTACCTCAACAGGTTTTTCTTCTTTTGGAGCTGGTTTTTCTTCTGCAGGAGCTGGCTTATTTTTACCGGAATCAAGATCTATTTTACCAACAGTCTTTGGCCCAGACAATTCTGCCTTTGCTCTAACAACTTCTTGCGCAGCTGCTCTTTTTTCTCTTGCCAAACGCTTTTCTTCTTGCTCTTGTTCCAATTGCAATCTAAGCGCTTCTTTTTCTTTACGTTTTTCCTCGCCAACTTCCTTAGAAGCAACTTTCTTACTCATGTCTGTTTGGAACTCATCCAAAAGAACTTGGTATACCTCATTGGAAATCTTAGTAGTAGGCCTTGCCTCCACCTCATGTCCTTTGGACGAAAGGTGGTCTATAGCCCTATCTAAAGAAATATTTAATTCCCTGAGGACCTTATTGAGCCTTATTGTTGCATTCTCTGCCATAAACAAGTATTCGTATTCTTAAATTTTTGCTAATATATAGCTTAATCTTCTAATTCTTCTTTAAGTATGCGTACAACTTCTAAAATAGTTTCAACTTCTAAATCTGTACGCTTTGCTAAATCTTCAGAATCTTGCTCCAATACGCTTCTTGCCGTATCTAAACCAATCTTCTTAAATTCTTCTATAATCCAGTTATCAATTTCATCAGAGAACTCTGTTAACTCAACATCCTCTTCTACTCCTTCACGGAATACATCAATTTCATAACCAGTTAATTGTCCTGCCAATCTAATATTATGACCACCCCTACCAATTGCTCTTGAAACCTCGTCTGGTTTTAAGTAAACTTGAGCCGTTTTCTTCTCTTCGTTTAATTTAACAGATGATATCTTTGCAGGACTTAATGCTCTTGTTACAAGCAACTGCGGATTGCTTGTCCAGTTAACAACATCAATATTCTCATTACCTAATTCTCTAACAATACCATGTATCCTAGACCCCTTAACACCCACACAAGCACCTACAGGATCTATACGATCATCATAAGAATCTACAGCTACTTTTGCTTTTTCTCCCGGGATACGAACAGCTTTTTTAATAGTAATTAAACCATCAAAAACCTCTGGTATCTCTTGAAAAAACAATTGTTCTAAAAATTTAGGTGATGTTCTAGACATAATGATAGAAGGCTTATTACCTTTTAACTCTACACTCTCTATAATACCACGGACATTATCACCCTTTCTAAAGAAATCTGAAGGTATCTGTCTATCCTTAGGCATCACTATTTCATTACCTTCATCATCTACTAAAATTACAGCTCTGTGCCTAATATGATGAACCTCTGCTGTATATATTTCTCCTTCTAAATCCTTAAATTGCTTATAAATTGTAGTATTATCATGCTCGTGAATTTTAGCAATCAAATTTTGACGCAAAGCTAAAATTGCACGTCTACCTAAATCTATAAGCTTAACCTCTTCAGATACATCTTCTCCTACTTCAAAATCTGGTTCAATCTTGCGCGCATCTGTTAATGAAATCTCCTCATTAGGTTCTTCTACTTCTCCATCTTCAACAACAATACGGTTTCTCCATATTTCTAAATCCCCTTTATCTGGATTTATAATGATATCAAAGTTATCATCAGAACCAAATTTCTTTTTCAAAGCATTACGAAATACTTCTTCCAAAATTGCCATTAACGTTACCCTATCTATGAATTTATCATCCTTAAATTCTGAGAAAGATTCTATTAGCGCAATATTTTCCATATTGATTTATTTATTAAAATTTTAATATAACTTTTGCCTCCTTAATATCAGAAAATAAAATTTCTTCTTTTTTCTGAACGGTCACTTTTCCTTTACCAATGGGCTTTTGCTCTCTCGCTTTCCACTCCAATGTAATAGTTTCTTCCGTAGCAGCAGTTAATTCTCCTTCAAAATTACGACCTTCTATTGTTTTTACCTCTAATTTTCTACCAATATTTTTTTTGTATTGCCTTGGCAAAACTAAAGGAGAAGATGCTCCTGCCGAAGCAACCTCTACAGAAAAATCTTGTTCTTCTCTATCTAAGTTGTGATCTATAGCTCTACTCACCGCCACACAATCCTTAAGTGTAACACCGTTATCCCCATCTAAAACTATATTAATTTTAAAGTCTGGTGTTATTGTAAAATCTATTAAGAATAACGATGGGTTTTCTTTTAAAGCCCCTTCTAACAAAGATGTAACTTGCTCTTTAAACATAACTCTTTTTACAGAAATTTTATTAAACCAAAAAAAGTATAGTTAATAAAAGAGGGGACTAATAAGTCCCCTCATGAATACATTATATTCTTTCAGCGATGCAAAGATACATAATAATTTTCACAAATTAAAGTGATCCTAACTGTAGTTTAGGTAATTATGTATATTTTTAAAAACTAAACACAAACTAACATCCAAAAATGGAAATATTATCTTCATACAATCTAATTATAGCCGCTTCAGTAATAATTATTATTTCTTTTCTCTTTAACGGTATTTCTAAAAAAACCAACATCCCCTCCGTTTTAATGCTCATTGTACTGGGGGTTATACTAAAATATGTTTTAGAATTTATAGGAGAAGACAACATTAACTTTTTTCCGTCCCTAGAACTACTTGGCATTGTTGGTCTAATAATGATTGTTTTAGAAGCCGCACTTGAACTAAAATTAAAGCGAGAAAAACTAGTACCTATTTTAAAATCTATGGCAATTGCCCTTATAGGCTTAATAGCATCCGCCTATGTTGCAGCTTTAATTTTACATCAATTTATAGAAGGCATGACTATGCAATCTGCATGGTTATATGCAACACCCTTATCTATTTTATCTAGCGCCATTATTATCCCTAGTGTAAGTGGCCTTCCCGAAAACAAAAAAGAATTCCATATTTACGAAAGCACATTTTCTGACATTATGGGTATTATGATGTTTTACTTTTTAACAGGAAACCTTAACCCAACAGAAGACGCAGGAAATGGAGCTGCAAGTTTTGCCGGAAACATTGGACTAACAATTGCAATATCTATTGTTGCTAGCTACGCCATTATATTGGTTTTCCAACAAATAAAATCACAAGCAAAACAGTTTTTATTAATTGCTGTACTCTTGCTATTATATGCCCTAGGTAAAAAATTTCATTTATCCTCGTTAATAATTATTTTAATATTTGGATTAATAATTGCTAATATGAATTTATTTTTTGGTGGGTTTTTATCTAAATACCTAAACAAAGAGCGTGCAGAACAAATTTATCATGAACTACACATTATAACATTAGAGACCGCTTTTGTAGTACGTACATTTTTCTTTGTAATTTTTGGTATAACCATAGTTATATCATCCTTGTTTAGCATAAACGTAGCAATTACAAGCATTTTAATAATTGCATCTATATATATCATTAGATTTGTTGTATTACGTGTTTTTGTTGGTGGCGATATTTTTCCACAGTTATTTATTGCCCCAAGAGGATTAATAACAGTATTACTTTTTTACGCGATACCACAAGAAGCACAAATAGAAACTTTTGATTCTGGCATTTTACTTTTTGTAATTATTGGCACAAGTTTAATTATGACAGCTGCTATGATTAAAGACAAACGCAAAATGAACACTATCTTGGATGAAATAGATGACGACATAGACGAACTAGACAAACTTCATGACGAAAATGCGGATGAAAACAATGAAGAATACGAAAGCAGTAGTACCGCTTTAGAGAACCTTGAAGAAAATAATACAGATAACACAGAAGACAACGAGCACATAAACCATTAAAAACAAAAAGCCCGATACCATATTGATATCGGGCTTTACTTAACATTGGTTGGCCCACAAGGACTCGAACCTTGAATGACGGTACCAAAAACCGGAGTGTTGCCAATTACACCATGGGCCAATGTTTGTTTTGAGGGTGCAAATTTATAATAAACTTTCGTTTACACAAAACATTTTTTAAAAAAATTTTTAAACTTTGTTAAACCTTTATAAAATTTTATCTCTCATATCTCAATTTATTACTAAATTCGCCTTAATTCATAAACAAAAAAACTATATGTTCTCTAACAATTTTAAAAAATGGGATACTATCCTTGGCTGGGTTGCTTTTTTAATTGCATTTATTACTTACTTAATAACTGTAGAGCCTACAAGTAGTTTTTGGGATGCTGGTGAATACATAGCCACTTCTGCCAAATTACAAGTTGGCCACCCACCTGGAGCACCATTACTACAAATGATAGGCGCTTTTTTTGCAATGTTTGCCACAGATAAAACACAAATTGCAAGTATGGTAAATTTTGTTTCAGGAGCATCTAGTGCCTTTACAATTTTGTTTATGTTTTGGTCTATTACCAACTTATCCAAAAAACTTATTTTAAAAGAAGCAAACAGTGTTTTAACCAATAGTAAGGCTATAGCTATTTTAGGCAGCGGACTTGTTGGTTCTTTAGCCTTTGCTTTTTCTGACAGTTTTTGGTTTAATGCTGTTGAAACAGAAGTATATGCTATGGCAAGTTTTATTATGGCTTTACTTTTATGGCTTGGATTAAAGTGGGTTGATGAATTAGACCAACCTAGAGGTAACAGATGGATAATTATGATATCCTTTGTTGTAGGACTTACATTTGGTATACAATTTATGGGCTTTTTAGCAATACCTACAGTTGGGCTGTTATTCTACTTTAAAAAATACAAAGAAACAACAGTTAAAAACTTTTTAATTGCAAACGTAGCTGTAATTGCAGTTTTAATGCTAGTATATAAATTTTCATTAACATACGTTTTAAAACTATTTGGATGGAGTGAAGTCTTTTTTATTAATAGCATAGGATTACCTTTTAATTCTGGATCCATAATTATGGGTATACTTTTTATATGCGCTTTTGCTTTTGGATTAAACTACACCAGAAAAAATAATTTTAAAACTGCCAACACAATTGTACTATGTTTAATGTTTCTGTTTTTAGGTTTTTCTACTTGGTTAATGTTACCAATTAGAGCAAACGCTAACGTAGTTATTAATGAAAATGATCCATCTGACGCAAGATCATTACTAGCATACTACAACAGAGAGCAGTACCCTGGTGTAGATAGCCCAATATATGGCGCATATTATTCTGATGCTTTTTCTTCTGGAGGAGAACCTAAAGATGGTAAACCAAAATACGAAAAAGATCTAAAACTAGGAAAGTACATAATTGTAAACAATTATAAAGACGCTGACCAAGGTGCAGACAAAAACCACACAGGTTTTTTACCTAGAATGTGGTCTAGAGAAAATGCAGAAAACTATATGAAGTATTATGGTGCTTTAGATTTTAAAATTAAACCAAAATACTTAAGCAATCAAGATTTAAGAAACATATCTAACCAACTTAAAGAAGGTCATGCCAGAGGTGAAATAGGAACAGAACAGTACATTGGCTTTTTAAGAGAAGCCAACAGTGAAGGCTATATAGATGTTATACCACCAAGCATTTGGGACAACATTAAATATATGATGGATTTTCAGTTTGGCTATATGTATTGGCGCTATTTTATGTGGAATTTTGTAGGTAAACAAGATGATATACAAGGAAGATACAACAACCATGGCAACTGGATTAGCGGAATAAATTTTATAGACAATCAACTGGTTGGAAGCCAAGATAACCTACCAAGTGACGTTGCTAATAACAAAGGAAGAAATGTATATTACTTTTTACCTCTTATACTAGGTATTATAGGTATTCTCTTTCAGATTAAAAAAGACCCTAAACAATTTTGGGCATTATTGGTATTCTTTTTATTTACTGGCTTAGCCATACAGTTTTACACCAATCCAACTATTTTTCAACCAAGAGAAAGAGACTACTCATTAGTAGGTTCTTTTTATGTTTTTGCTCTTTGGATTGGCATAGGAGTTGCTGGTTTGTATGACGAACTAAAAAAAATTACCTCTGCAAAAATTATAGCTCCAGTAATTACTGTTATTTGTCTACTTGCCGTACCTACACTTATGGCTTTTCAAAATTGGGATGACCATGATAGATCTAACAGATTTACCGCTAACAGTACTGCCAGATCTTATTTAGACTCCACACAAGAAGATGCCGGAGCAATTTTATTCACCATTGGAGACAATGATACTTTTCCGCTTTGGTACCTACAAGAAATTGAAGGCTACCGCACAGACGTACGTATTATTAACACTAGTTTATTTGCTACAGATTGGTACATAGACCAAATGAAAAAGAAAGCTTACACAAGCGACCCTATACCATCACAATTGACACATGAAAAGTATAGATTTGGCTCTAGAGATGTTGTATACGGAAACCCTTTAGAACAATTTAAAGACAAAAGGCTAGATATTAAAGATTTCATGAACTGGGTTGCTAGTGACAAACCACAAAACAAACTAAGATACCTTTACCAAAGACAAGGGGCAGACCTTAGTCAATATCCAGATAACATATTAGACCTAATTTACTACCCTACAAACAAAATACGTGTTCCTGTGAACAAGAAAAATGTTTTAGAAAGCGGGTTAGTAAAACCAGAAGACGCAGATTTAATTGTAGATTATATAGATATTGACTTACCAGGATCATTAAGCAAAAATCGTTTGCTAATGCTAGATTTATTAGCTAACAATGACTGGAAGCGACCAATATATTTCTCTGGAGGTAGCTTTGACAGTGGCGAGTATATTTGGATGAAAGAATACTTACAGCTAGATGGCTTAGCATACAAATTAGTACCTATTAAAACTAGAAACGCTAGTCCATACGATATGGGGCGCATAGATAGTGATTTAATGTACAGTATAGTTAAAAAGTGGAAATGGGGCAACTCTGGCAGTTCAGATATTTACCACGACCCGCAAACAAGGTCACAATCTATTAGCTTTAGAGGCAACCTTGCAAGACTTGCAGAACAACTTATAGAAGAAAAGAAAATAGAAAAGGCAAAAGATATTATAGACATTGCTGTTACTAATATGCCTGTAGACTATTTTGGATACTACGCCTTTGTAGAGCCTTTTGTAGACGGTTATTTTAAAGTTGGTGAAACCCAAAAAGCAAAAGATTTGTTTGCTCAACTAAAAACCAAATACCAAGAAAACTTAAGTTATTACAACACACTAGATCTAAGTCAACAATACATTAGAGAAAATGATATATTAGGAGATCTTGAAAGCTATTTTAGACTTGTAGATATACTTAAATCTAATAATGAGACCAAGTTAGCCGAGCAAGAAGAATTAATTGCCACAGAGTTTTTAAATAAATTTTCTCATTTTAACAGATCCAGAAGACTTTTAGAGGATGACACTCCTGAAGAACTACCAATGTCAGATCCTGATTTGCCAGACTCTAGTACAGTAGACACAAGCGCTACTGTACTACAAGATAGCATAAACTAACACAAGAACAACTTGTGTTAGTTTACAGTATAATATAATACTATCACTATTTTTTATAGGTATTCTTTAAGCAATGCAATAAGTGTATTTGCATCTTGCTCTCCGCTTTGGCGCCAAACCATTTCGCCATTTTTGTAGATCATTAATGTAGGCAAGCCTTTTACGCGCAAAGCTTGCGCAAGCTCTTTATTTTTATCTACATCAATTTTAATAATTTTACCTTTATCACCTAAAGCCGCAGCCACATCCCTTAAAACAGGGTGCATTTGTGATGATTGCTCATTCCATTCTGCATAGAAATCTAGCAATACCGGTACTTGTAAATCTATTAGTTCTCCAAATTTAGACATAAATAAATATTTGGGTTGTTAATCAAAAGTAAGAAAAATTGTTAAATTATAAAGTTTAACCGATATTTTTACCACTTTTACAGTTTTAAAACTAAGCCAACTCTTTCTTTTTAAGTGTAATTACCGTAATTTCTGGCCATATACCTACCCTACCAGGATAACCTAAAAAGCCAAAACCACGATTAACATTTATATACTGTCCCATTTCTTTGTAAATACCAGCCCAATAGCGGTACCTCCATTTAATAGGACTCCATTTTATCCATCCTGGAATTTCAATTCCAAATTGCATACCGTGTGTATGTCCACTTAAGGTTAAGTGATAATGGTAATCATCATTAATAACCTCATGCTCCCAATGAGAAGGATCATGACTCATCAATATTTTAAAATCATCCTTACTTACGTTTGCAGTAGCCTTTTTTAAATCTCCCGCTTTTTTAAATCCACCAACACCCCAGTTTTCTACTCCAACTAATGCTATTTTATCACTACCTTTTTGCAGAAATCTGCTATCATTTAAAAGTAAATCAAAGCCAATCTCTTTCTGTATCTCTTTCAACTTATTTAAATTAGCTTCTTTTAGCTCATCAGAATCCCAGCTAACATAATCACCATAATCATGATTACCCAATACAGAATACTTACCATCTTTAGCTGTAAGTTTAGAAAAAATATCTTTCCAAGGCTCCATTTCATCTGCTGTATTATTTACCATATCGCCAGTAAACAACAAAACATCACTTTTTTGCTCATTAATTAAGTTAATAGCATACTTAATTTTTTCTTCATCATCAAAACTACCACTGTGTATATCTGATATTTGAGTAATTTGATACCCGTTAAAAGCATCAGGCAAATCATCAAAAGCTAATTCATATTTTAATACTTTAAAGTTATACTTACCCTTTGCCATACCATAAAGCAAAGCCCCAAATGGTAATGATGCCAAACCTAAACCTATTAAACTCAAAAAACGTCTTCTACTAGGCATTACAAATTCTTTAGAATCACCAAAAAACTTTGTGTAAAGCCCCGCAATAAAACGAATAATATCCTCGGAAAAAAGAAATACAATAAGCACCAAATTAAATGCCATTACACTTAATAAAAAACCAAAAGCATAACTCATAGGCACACTAATTACTCTACCTTCATTACCAATACTAAATTGATAAATAAAATTGACCACAACTAAAACAGTAACAGCTACATACAAATAATGTAACCAATTAATTTTAGTTGCTGTTTTTAGTGCCTGAAAGGCATAAAACCCTAAAACAGAGTAAATAAATGCAAAAATAATCCAACGAAGCATAATTTATTTTTTTGCAAAGGTATTTGTTTGTTAAAGAGAAACACCTTTTTAAGACTTATTTAACAAAGCTACAACCTGCTGTATGGTCTCTACACTAGATACCGCAATTTTATTTTCCTCTAAAAAAGAATTAGAAATCATAGATAAAGGTACATCTGAATTTAAAGTTTTTACCAGAGCTACACCAGACATATGTAATGCTTTAAACCCTTCATTTTTAAAATTCACAACATTATCTACTCTTAAGCCGCCCCCGGGCATTACCACACAACTAGATGCTATTTTATTTAATTTAGAGAGTAATGAAATACCGAATACTGCAGAAGTTTTTTGCCCAGAAGACAACAAATAATTAACTCCAATTTCCTGCAAGTTTAAAAAATCCAACTCAGGATTAACAACCCAATCAAAAGCTCTATGAAAAGTAAATTGCAAATTATTTGACGCATCAATTAACAGTTTTGTTCTCTCTATATCAACTGTAAAATTAGAACACAAAACTCCTGTTACTATACCTGCACAACCAAGTTCTACACACAAAGCAATATCTTGCTTCATAACCTCAAACTCAGATTTAGAATACGTAAAATCCCCACTTCTTGGTCTAATTAGCACATGTACAGGAATATTTACTGCTTTTAACACCTGTTTTAATAAACCATAAGAAGGTGTTACCCCACCAACACCAAGTTCTGCACACAACTCTATTCTTGTAGCACCTGCTTTTTCTGCGTTTATAGCAGATTCCAATGAATTTGCGCACACTTCTAAAATCATATTCATTATATTTAAAGCCTAAAATTAGTTAACCTACTATAATGAAACGAAGAAAGTTTTTAAAAAATTCATCTTTAAGTACAGCTGTTTTTTTATCCGCTCCACTATTTGCATCTGGTGAGAACAAAAAAATAAAAAAGCCAACTAATGAAGATAAAACCATAAAACCTATTGTTATTTGCACATGGAATTTTAAAAACGCAAACAACAAGGCCTGGGAAATACTTTCTAAAGGTGGGAACTCTTTAGATGCTGTAGAACAAGGAGTAATGGTTGAAGAAGCAGACGCAAACAATAATACAGTAGGCTTAGGAGGAAGACCAGACCGTGACGGGAACGTTACATTAGACGCTTGCATTATGGACAAAGATGGCAACTGCGGATCTGTAATTTATTTACAAAACATTGTACACCCAGTATCTGTAGCACGCAAGGTTATGGAAAAAACACCGCACATAGTTTTAGCAGGCAAGGGAGCTGAGCAATTTGCTTACGAACAAGGATTTAAAAAAGAAAACTTACTTACCGAAAAATCCAAACAAGATTGGCTAGAATGGAGAAAAACCTCTAAATACAAAACCATAATTAACATAGAAAACCACGATACTATTGGTATGCTAGCTATGGATAAAAATGGCGACATCTCTGGCGCTTGTACCACTAGCGGTATGGCATACAAAGTTGCTGGACGTGTTGGCGACTCCCCAATAATTGGAGCAGGTTTGTTTGTAGATAATGAAGTTGGTGGAGCAACCGCCACTGGTGTAGGTGAAGAGGTTATAAAAACAGTAGGTAGTTTTTTAATAGTAGAATTAATGCGACAAGGAAAATCACCACAAGAAGCTTGCGAAGAAGGTGTAAAAAGAATAATGGCTAAAAATAAAAACCGTGAAGATTTTCAGATTGGCTTTTTAGCTATGAACAAAAAAGGAGAAACAGGTGGTTACTGTGTACATCCAGGTTTTACATATCGCAAAGCAACAAAAGATAGCAATACTAATGAACAAGTAAATTCTTTTTACAAGAAAGACGAAATACAAAACAACAATTAGTAGTTTTGACACTTAATTAAGATTATAAAATGGCAGATCAAAAAAGACTTTTTTTACTAGATGCATATGCACTTATTTTTAGAGGATATTATGCGTTTATAAAAAACCCAAGAATTAACTCTAAAGGATTAGACACATCAGCAATATTAGGTTTTACCAACTCCTTACTAGATGTTATTAAAAGAGAAAGACCAGACCATTTAGCTGTATGTTTTGACCGCGGGGGCAGTGTAGACCGTGTAGAAATGTTTGAAGCCTACAAAGCCAACCGAGATGCCACACCAGAAGCCATAAAACTTGCCATTCCTTATATAGAAGATATTTTAAAAGCAATGCACATACCTGTTGTTGTAAAAGAAGGGTATGAAGCAGATGATATTATTGGAACACTTGCCAAAAAAGCAGAGAAAGAAAACTACAAAGTTTTTATGGTTACGCCAGACAAAGACTTTGCACAGCTAGTCTCGGAAAACATTTTTATGTATAGACCAATGTTTGGTGGCGGATATGAAACTTGGGGAATACCCGAAGTACTAAAAAAGTTTGAAATTGAAAGACCTGAACAAGTTATAGACTACTTGGGGATGATGGGAGACTCTGTAGACAACATACCAGGATTACCGGGTGTTGGTGAAAAAACAGCCAAAAAGTTTTTAGCAGCCTATGGCAGTATGGAAAACTTACTAGACAATACCCATGAGCTAAAAGGAAAAATGAAAGAAAAGATAGAAGCAAATAAGGAACTTGGCTTACTATCTAAAAAATTAGCTCGTATAATGTTAGATGTCCCTGTAGATTTTAACGAGAAAGAATATGAACTAGACCAACCAGATTTACCAAAAGTTACTGAAATTTTTGAAGAACTAGAATTTAGAAGACTAGCAGACAATCTTATAAAAACTTTTGCTACAGAAACAACAACCAAATCTGAAGACAACACCGACAAACCTTCTAAGAAAAACACAAAAACAAGTACCGCAGGAGCAGGCCAATTTTCTTTATTTGGAGGTGGGAACAGCGCATCTGCAACACAAGTACAACAAGAGTTGTCCAGCAGAAAAACAAGTAAAGACATTCCGCACATATACCAAAGTGTTGCTCCAGGAATGGCTATGAAATTGTTTTTACAAGGTTTAATGAAACAAACATCTGTTTGTTTTGACACAGAAACAACAGGATTAAATCCGCTAACAGCAGAATTAGTAGGAATTGCTTTTTCATGGGAAGCAAGTAAAGGTTTTTACATCCCTTTCCCAGAAGACCAAGCCCAAGCCCAAGAATTAATAGAGCAATTACGTCCGTTTTTTGAAGATGAGAACATTGAAAAAATAGGTCAGAATTTAAAATACGATATAAAAGTATTACGCAAATACAACCTTATTATTAAAGGAGCATATTTTGACACTATGCTGGCTCATTACCTAATAAATCCTGATATGAGACATAATATGGATGTATTAGCTGAAACATACTTAAACTACACACCTATTTCTATTACAGAATTAATTGGCAAAAAAGGTAAAAACCAATTATCTATGCGACAGGTACCTGTAGAAAAACAGACAGAATACGCAGTAGAAGATGCAGATATTACTTACCAATTAGCAAGTCACTTTAGACCAGAACTTAAAGACGCTAAAACGGAAGACTTATTTAACAACATAGAAATTCCGCTACTAAGCGTTTTAGCCGATATGGAGCTAGAAGGAATAAACCTAGATGTTAATTTTTTAAACTCATTATCCGAGGAACTAAATACAGATATTAAAAATCTAGAAACTAGTATTTATGAAGCCGCTGGGGAAGAGTTCAACATTGCATCACCAAAACAATTAGGAGAAATACTTTTTGGGAAACTAAAACTTGTAGACAAACCTAAAAAAACAAAAACAGGTCAGTATTCCACCGCAGAAGATGTACTATCATACCTTGCACAAGACCACGAGGTAATTAAAAACATTTTAGAATACAGAGGACTTGCTAAGCTTAAAAGCACATACATTGACGCATTACCAGACCAAGTAGAAGAAAGTACTGGGCGTGTACATACAGACTATATGCAAACAGTTGCAGCAACAGGAAGACTAAGCAGCAACAACCCCAACTTACAAAATATACCTATACGTACAGAACGCGGGAGGCAAGTACGTAAAGCGTTTGTTCCTAGAGATGAAAACTACACACTACTTGCTGCAGATTACTCACAAATAGAACTGCGTATTATTGCAGCTTTAAGTGAAGAAACAACAATGATAGAAGCTTTTAAAAACGGAGAAGACATTCATGCTTCTACAGCTTCAAAAGTATTTAACGTTCCTTTAGACCAAGTTACAAGAGAGCAACGTAGCAACGCAAAGACAGTAAACTTTGGAATTATTTACGGTGTTTCTGCTTTTGGACTAAGCAACCAAACAGATTTAAGCAGAGGAGAATCTAAAGAGCTTATAGATGCTTATTATGAAACCTACCCTAAACTTAAAAAATATATGGGTGAGTTGGTAGATTTTGCAAGAGACAACGGTTACGTGCAAACAGTTTTAGGAAGACGTAGGTATTTAAAAGATATTAATTCTAGAAATGCCGTAGTACGTAGCGCAGCAGAACGTAATGCCGTTAACGCTCCAATACAAGGTAGCGCTGCAGATATTATAAAAATTGCAATGATAAACATTCACAAAAAACTTACTGAAGGCAATTTTAAAACAAAAATGCTTTTACAAGTACATGATGAACTTGTTTTTGACGCACATAAAACAGAACTAGAAGAAGTAAGAGCACTTATTAAAACAGAAATGGAAGATGCATACACACTTGCAGTTCCTTTAGACGTAGAGATAGGAACAGGAGATAATTGGCTAGAGGCACATTAAAAAATAATAAGATTAAAAAAAAGGGACACTAGATTTTTCTAATGTCCCTTTTTTAATGTTTTCACTTCTAAAGATTTTAATTTTTTGTAAAAACAACATCTAAATCTTCATAATTATCAGCATCTATATCTTCACCTGCAATAATTAATGTATTACCGTTTAAGTCAACCTTAATAACAGTCTCCCCTCCTGTAGGGTCCGTAATAGTTAACTGGTCTCCATTTAAATCCCAAGTACCAACTAAAGTATCCGTTTCATCCGGACAATCTACTTCTATACCAGATCCATTAGATTCAACTTCAAAATAATTTAACTTATCCTTACCCACAAACGTATCGTCTGCATTAAAAGTATATGTAATTATTTTACATCCTTTATCTATCAGGTTTTTTGCAATCTCTTGGGGAAAGCTCACATTTGAAGACTCTTCCCTAGTGACATCAGAAATTACCCAAGTACCCACTAAGCTATTTTCAGAAAATAGTTCTTTTTCACTATCGGTAGAACAAGAAAAATTAAAAAAACAAATAGACGCTATTAGTAATATGCTTTTTTTCATCATTTTTTAGTTGATTTTTTTATTTAAAAAACGCAAAATACTTTAATATAGTATAATAACACTAATTTTACCTTATAATATAAACCTATAAGTAGCCTTAAGCAAAATAGTATTATCTTTCTTACGATCTAAAATTTGCCTATTTAAACTTCTACCAAGAGAATCATCTGGGCTTGCATTACCCGTTAAACCTTGAGACCATACAAGAAAAATTTCTGAACCAGGAATGTATTCCCAACGCAATACTAAATTAGATCTAAACTGCACAAATGAAAAATCTGGATCTCTAAACTCATAATCTGTAGTAGCATCTAAATCCTCATCAATAATATATGCACCATTTTCTAGTGTTATTTGGTCAGGATTATATAGCGTAATCCTATCATCAATTGTACCTGCAATAGGATTATCTACATAGTTAAAATTGGAATAAGTCCCTCTAGAAATAAAAGGCTGGCCATAATATTGAAGACTTAAGTTAGGGTTTAAATTATAATTTAAACGTATAGAACTACTAAATGTATTCTGATCTATTTCACCTAAAATATACCTTGTTACAGTGTTAGTTGAACGTTGTGTAACGTACTGTGTTTTACTTTTTTCTGTAGAAAACTCGTTATCCATTGACAAACTAAAAGCATCTATTGGCTGATATGTAAACCTAAATACATATCTATTATAGGCAAATGTATTTTCTGCCCCTCTATTTCCCACAAAACCCAAAGTAGCATAAAACTTTTTTCTATTATCTGATCCTGCAAATAATGCTAAACCACCTTCTTTTGCATAGCGCCAACGTGGTCCGCTACGCAAATGAGCATTACTATAAAAAACAGGGTTATATGTTGCCTCTACCTCTGTCCACCAATTATTTTTATAACTTATATTACCATTAAACTGGTATGACATTATATTATAGTTTCCATCAAAATCAAAAGTAGAATATTGCCCTAACTGCAAACGTATATTTCGGTAAAAATCTGTAGGCTTTAAAAATAAACGTTGCACCTCTGCAAACTGAGTAATTTTATCTGCCTGACGCAAAAAACCAATATCATTTAATTCCAATTCTGGAGAATACCAAAGTACACCACCCTCATAACGCCAATTACCACCACCAGCTTTACCAAATTCTAACTTACCACCGGTACCAGACAAAGATGTTCTAGACGTATCTAACCCAACATGATTAGCATCTACCCTATTAAACAAATGCGTAATAGATTTTTGAGTATTAGTAATAGCCTCTTTAGAACCACGAACAGAACTTGCAACAAAGTTACCCTCTACATAATATTCTCTATTTTTCCAATTGTGCTTAAAATCTACACCAGCAGAAACAGCAGATTTACGTAAAAAGTTTAAATTATCTTCTAATCTTCTATTTGTTGATGTAAAAATTGCACCAACATAAGAATTCCTATTATTAAAATCTTTTTGAGCTCTAGCAACTAAATAATTAGTAAGCGGCTCTACAAGTTCATCTCTTTTTTCTCCGTTAGCATCTATTTCTGCAAACATCTTACCCGTAACACTCTCTAAAAGTCCTAAAGACCAACCACTTTTAGTTTTACCAGAGAATTTAGCCGCCCCAAGAATTGTTGTATTTTTAGGCACATCTGCATACTCACCATCTCCCAAGGAAGGTCTTCCGTGAGGGTTTCTCCCAATACGTCTGCTGTAAAATAAATTATCTTGACCACTACCAAATTCATAATCAAAAATGTTTTTATTTTCTATAAAAAATGGACGTTGTTCCCTAAAAAATATCTGAAAACCATCTAAAGCTATAGCGCCAGGATCAGCTTCAACCTGACCAAAATCTGGATTAACAGTTAAGTCCAAGGTCAAATCGTTTGTAATCCCAATTTTGGCATCTAACCCTCCATTAAGCTTATAATCAGATCCATCCCTATAAGGATTGCCCACTTCTTTTGGATAACTATCATATTGATTAACTACAAAAGGTTGAATTTCTAATTGTTTTTGAGGCTTAATATCAAACAAACCGCGTAACACACCAAATTCACTTACATAACCAGATGACTCTAAAGGAATACGCTGCCAAATAGATCTTTCCTCGGCTCTAAAAATTCTACGTTTAACTTGTAAACCCCAAATCTGCTCTTTAGCATCACCAAATTTGAGTTGACTAAACGGTATTTTCAGTTCTGCTGTCCAACCTTCATCATCTAACTTAGAGCTACCATACCAAATAGGATTCCAGCTACTATCCCAGCTACTACCATTTTCAGATATAAATTCATCTCCCTTTACACCTGCAACAGTAAAAGTAAAAGAAAAAGCTGTTCTTTTATCATTATAACTATCAATATTAATTTCTACCCAATCTCCTTGAAAACCATCTC
The DNA here is from genome assembly GCF_001999725.1 of Cellulophaga omnivescoria. Classification (GTDB taxonomy): domain Bacteria; phylum Bacteroidota; class Bacteroidia; order Flavobacteriales; family Flavobacteriaceae; genus Cellulophaga; species Cellulophaga omnivescoria. The sequence goes on along the minus strand of NZ_MDDP01000010.1, from coordinate 376,082 downwards.
TTCTAGACAAACGCTTTTCAATTTTATCTAAATCAGCATCATAACATTTAAAAGCAACATAAAGAAACTTATCATCATATACTATTTTAAATTTGGTAGGTTGGGTAGGAGATGTATTTTCATCCGGTCTCCACTCCACAAAGTCTCCTTGCCACTCAACATTATCCCATGCACTATCTGTTAAATAACCATCAATAATGGGAGATTTTTTATTTTCTACACTATTTGTAGTGTACACCCTCTTAGGAACTTGTATATTTGCACTTTCTTGAGAAAAAAGAGCTGTAGTTAAAAATACTAAAGCACTTGTTAGACTAAACTTTAACATTGGTTATAATGGTTATTTTTTAAAACAAGGTGTAAAAATAGCACTCCTATTATATATTTGGAGGTAAAAAAGGCTAAATTTTGTTAAAATCGAAAAAATAAAACCTTTAAAAATCAAGAAAACAATAGCATTTTAAAAAAACAATAAAAATAAACGGAAATAAGCATTTGTATTTCAAGTAAATAATTGTACATTTGCACCCCGTTTATCGGGATTAAGTAAATAATAAAAATATATTAGTGTGGATACATTAAGCTACAAGACAATTTCAGCCAATAAAGCAACCGTTTCTAAGGAGTGGTTATTGGTTGATGCTGAAGGAGAAACGTTGGGTCGTCTTGCTTCTAAGGTTGCAAAAATCTTAAGAGGAAAGAACAAACCTAATTTTACACCACATGTGGACTGTGGGGATAACGTAATTGTTATCAATGCAGAGAAAGTTACTCTTAGCGGTAACAAATGGCAAACTAAGACTTATATAAGACACACAGGTTACCCTGGTGGACAAAGGTCTCAGACAGCTATTGAAATGTTGGAGAAAAACCCAGCACGTGTAGTGGAAAAATCAATAAAAGGTATGTTGCCTAAAAACAGATTAGGAGCAGAACTTTTTCGTAATTTAAAAGTTTACGTAGGTCCTGAGCACAACCAAGAGGCACAAAAACCAAAAGCAATAAACTTAAAGGATTTATAATGGAGGTAATTCATAAAATAGGCAGACGTAAAACTGCTGTTGCACGTGTATATGTTTCTGAAGGAAAAGGTAACATTACAATCAACAAAAAAGATTTAAATGAATATTTCCCTACTGCTACTTTACAGTACAAAGTAAAACAACCATTTGCTTTAACTAGCAATGAAGAAAACTTTGACGTAAAAGTAAATGTTTACGGAGGAGGTATTACTGGACAGGCAGAAGCTATTAGACTAGCTCTTTCTAGAGCAATGTGCGAAGTAGATGCAGAAAACAGATTGATATTAAAGCCAGAAGGTCTTTTAACTAGAGATCCAAGAATGGTAGAGCGTAAGAAATTCGGTCAGAAGAAAGCCCGTAAGAAATTTCAATTCTCTAAGCGTTAAGAATATATTCCGGAACATTGTTCCGGTTTTTTTACATCAGAATTTTTCTGATTTTTATACCCGTTGGTTCTGCCAACAAAAAACAAGTTCATTGAGAAGTCTTTAGAAAAAAATTCTAAAGCATAAATTAAAACAAGTTGTCGTTGTTTTCTGCTACCATACAGAAAACACTAGTTTAGCATCTAAATGTTAAAGACTGCATACGCACTACTTTAGCATTGCTAAGTAAAACGGAACGTAAACTATTACAAAAAAAATGGCAAACAAAATTGAAGTAAAAGACTTATTAGAAGCAGGTGTACACTTTGGTCACCTTACAAGAAAGTGGAACCCGAATATGGCACCATACATTTATATGGAGCGTAACGGAATACACGTTATTAACTTATACAAAACAGCTGCAAAAATTGAAGAAGCTAACGAAGCTTTAAAAAAGATAGCAGCATCTGGTAGAAAAATACTTTTTGTAGCTACCAAAAAACAAGCAAAAGACATTGTTGCAGACAAAGCAGGAAAAGCAAATATGCCTTACATCACAGAAAGATGGCCAGGTGGTATGTTAACTAACTTTGTTACTATTCGTAAAGCTGTTAAAAAAATGGCTTCTATTGATAGAATGAAAAAAGATGGTACGTTTTTAACTTTATCTAAAAAAGAACGTTTACAGGTAGATCGTTTAAGAGCTAAATTAGAGAAAAACTTAGGTTCTATCTCTGATATGACTCGTTTACCAGGAGCTTTGTTTATTGTAGATACAATGAGAGAGCACATTGCAGTTAAGGAAGCTTTAAAATTAAATATTCCAATCTTTGCAATGGTAGATACAAACTCTGATCCTAGACCAATAGACTACATTATACCATCTAACGATGATGCTTCTAAATCTATTGAAGCCGTACTATCTCACGTTTCTGAGGCTATTATTGAAGGTTTAGCAGACCGTAAGTCTGATAAACAAGCAGAAAAAGAAGGAAAAGATTCTACTCCTAAAGCAAAAGCAGCTCCTAAAGCAGAAGCTAAAACTGCTGCTGATGATTTAACAAAAGTTGAAGGAATTGGACCTAAAATTGCTGAGATTTTCCAAAACGAAGGCATTAAAACTTACGCAGACTTAGCTGCTAAATCTGTTGAAGATTTAAGCGCTATATTAACTGCTGCTGGTTCTAGTTTTGCATCTAAAAACCCTGGTTCTTGGCCAAAACAAGCTAAAATGGCTGCTGATGGCAAATGGGATGAGTTAAAAGTTTGGCAAGACAACACTAAAGGTGGTATAGAATAATCTAAACACAACCTTTTATATAAATAAAACAAAATATTAATTTAACATCGTTCTAAAAAAATAATATTTATTTAGAGCAATATTAAAACTTAAAATAAGATGGCAAAAATTACAGCTGCAGAAGTAAATAAACTAAGAAAAGCTACTGGCGCAGGAATGATGGACTGCAAAAAAGCTCTAGTTGAAGCTGAAGGTGATTTTGACAAAGCAATTGACGTATTACGTAAAAAAGGTCAGAAAGTAGCAGAAAAAAGAGCTGATCGTGACTCTAGCGAAGGTGCTGCTGTTGCTAAAGTAAACGCAGATGCTAACAAAGGTGTTGCAATTGTATTAGGTTGTGAAACTGATTTTGTTGGTAAAAACGAAAACTTTTTAGCACTTGCTAACCAATTAGGAGAATTAGCACTTAACTACAACTCTAAAGATGAGTTTTTAGCAGCTGATTTTGGCGGAATGACAGTTGCAGAGAAATTAGTTGAGCAAACTGGTGTAATTGGAGAGAAATTAGAAATAAACGCTTTTGAGACCGTAGAGGCTCCTTACGTTGGATCTTACGTTCACATTAATAAAATTGCTGCTGTTGTTGGTTTTACTGCCAAAGTAGACAATGTAGAAACTTTAGCTAAAGACGTTGCAATGCAAATTGCATCTATGGGAGCTACTACATTATCTTACAAAGATTTTGACCCAGCTTACATAGCCTCTGAAACTGAAGCTAGAATTGCTGTTATAGAAAAAGATAATATTGAGTTAGAGCGTTTAGGAAAAACTCTTAAAAACGTACCTCAATACATTTCTATGGCTCAATTAACTCCAGAAGTTATGGCCGCTGCTGAAGAAAGTGCAAAAGAACAATTAAAAGCAGAAGGTAAACCAGAGCAAATTTGGGATAAAATTTTACCAGGTAAAATGGAAAGATTTGTATCTGATAACACTACTCTAGACCAAGAGCAATGTTTATTAGACCAAAACTTTATTAAAGATGAAAAAATAAACGTAGCATCTTACGTTTCTTCTTATGGCGATGTTGCTGTATCATCTTTTAAAAGAGTTGCTCTTGGATAATAAGACACAAAACTTTTAAAGTCATAATTTAAGCCGTTTTCTATTTTTAGAAAACGGCTTTTTTTTATCATTAATCAATAACAAATTCAAAACAAAATAATAGAATTAAATATAACACATTCTTAACCGTTCGTTTTTTTCATTATTTTTGCTAACCATAAACAACACCAAAATGCAATACAAAAGAATACTTTTAAAATTAAGCGGAGAAGCCTTAATGGGCTCTAGACAATACGGCATAGACCCTGTAAGACTTGCAGAATATGCAACAGAAATAAAACAAGTAACAGACAAAGGTATTCAAGTAGCAATAGTAATTGGTGGAGGTAATATCTTTAGAGGTGTTGCCGGTGCAAGCAATGGTATGGACCGCGTACAAGGAGACCATATGGGAATGCTAGCTACCGTAATAAACGGCTTAGCATTGCAAAGCGCATTAGAGGATGCAGGAGTACAAACAAGATTACAAACAGCCATAAAAATTAACGAAGTAGCAGAACCTTTTATTAGAAGAAAAGCTATGAGACACCTTGAAAAAGGGCGTGTTGTAATTTTTGGAGGTGGTACTGGAAACCCGTATTTTACCACAGATTCTGCAGCGGTATTGCGCGCTATAGAAATAGAAGCTGATGTAATCTTAAAAGGAACAAGAGTTGACGGTATTTACACATCTGACCCAGAAAAGGATGCCAACGCAACTAAATTTGATAAAATATCTTTTCAGGATGTACTAAATAAAGGACTAAAAGTAATGGACACTACCGCTTTTACTTTAAGTCAAGAAAATGAATTACCTATTGTTGTATTTGATATGAATACTAAAGGAAATTTATTAAAATTACTATCAGGAGAAAATATAGGAACAGAAGTAAATTTATAAGTGGCACAGTATATGTTGAGCCAAGATTAAATAGTAAAACAATGAACGAAGAAATTAATTTTATATTAGACAGCACTAAAGAGAGTATGAATGGCACAATAGACCATTTAGAAAAAGCATTTATTAAAATTAGAGCAGGTAAAGCAAGCCCAGTTATGCTATCTAGCGTTATGGTAGACTACTACGGATCTGCGACACCGCTTTCTCAAGTAGCTAATGTAAACACTCCTGACGCCAGAACTATTTCTGTACAGCCTTGGGAAAAAAATATGCTTCAAGAAATAGAAAAAGCCATAATGAATTCTAACCTTGGCTTTAACCCAATGAACAATGGTGATTTTGTTATCATAAACGTTCCGCCATTAACAGAAGAAAGAAGAAAGGATTTAGCAAAGCAAGCTAAAGGTGAGGCTGACGATGCCAAAATTGGAATTAGAAACGCCAGACAAGAAGCAAACAAAGAAATTAGAGCTTTAGATGATGCGTCTGAAGATTTAAAAAAGAATGCAGAAGCAGACGTACAAGACCTAACCAATTTATACACAAAAAAAATTGACGCACTACTCGTTACAAAAGAGGCAGAAATTATGAAAGTATAACTCTACTAAAATTGATATGACATTAAATTACAGAGAAGATTTAAACGAAGTGACTATTACAGATAGTATTAGCACACAAAAAACAAACGCAATAATCTTCTCTGTACTTACTATTACAAGCTCCACCCTAAACATCATAAACAACAGAAGCAACCTCCTTTTTTACGCATCTGTCATTTTAGCTATTGCTTCCATCGGCTACGCTATATATTTAATTAGCAAAAAATCATATAAAAAAAGTTACAAACTAGCTCATATCACTCAACTTAAAACTATTACAATACTAGGCCAACAATATTATAGGTTTCAACTAATCACTAAAAAACATAGAGACTTAGAAGTTTCTAAGCAAGGCACATCACTAGCAGATCTCATAGAATTTTGCAAACAATATAAAATACCAATAAAAGATTAAGTTTTATTTAGGTTTAGCACGTATTTAAACCGCATTTTTTGGGAACACTAACAATCATTCTTTACCTTTGCGCACCTTAAATACATATAATGGTTGCAAAGATTACGCAAGGTTTTTGGGCAAAAACTGCTAGGATAATTCTAAGAAATAGAATTCTTATTATACTTCTTATTATAGCTTTTACGGTTTTTCTGGGCTTTCAATGGAAAAACATGAAGTTCTCTAACTCAGAAGCTAACCTATTACCCGATCATCATCCGGTAAACATTAAATACCAATCTTTTTTAAAATTGTTTGGTGAAGAAGGCAACGTTATAGCTATTGCAGCAAAAGACAGCACTCTGTATACCCCAGAAAAGTTTAACCGCTGGAACAAACTAAGCAAACAACTAGACGCATTTCCAGAGGTAGATTTTGTTTTATCTACAGACAATTTAAAAGAACTTGTTAAAACTGAAGACGGCCAAAAGTTTTTACTTCAAAACTTTATAAAATCTAAGCCTAGAACAACTAAAGAAATAGACAGTTTAAAACAGCATTTATTTAAAAACATGCCGTTTTATGAAAACCTATTGTACAATAAAGAAACTGGTACCATTAGAACCTTAGTATATCTAGACAAGGACATCGTAAATACATCCGTACGTAAAGATTTTATTTTAAAAGATTTTAAAAACCTTACAGAAAGATTTGAAAACGAAACAGAAATGAATTTACATATATCTGGCATGCCATATATACGTACAATGAATTCTAAAAATATTATAGATGAAATAAATAAATTTATACTTGCAGCCTTAGGAGTTACATCTTTAATTTTCTTTTTCTTTTTTAGAAGTTTTAGAGCCACATTTATATCTATGTGTGTTGTTATTATAGGAGTAATGTGGGCTTTTGGAATACTAGGCTTACTACAGTACGAAATTACCGTACTAACCGCCTTAATACCACCACTTATTATTGTAATAGGTATTCCAAACTGTATTTTTTTAATAAACAAATACCAGCAAGAAGTTAAAAAACACGGCAACAAAGCACTTTCTCTACAACGTGTAATATCTAAAATTGGTAACGCAACCTTAATGACAAATATTACCACAGCATCTGGCTTTGCCACTTTTATAATTACAGACAGTCAGTTGCTTAAAGAATTTGGTATAGTAGCATCAATAAATATTATTGGAATTTTTATTTTATCACTACTAATAATACCTATTATTTACAGCTTTTTACCAATGCCTAAAGACAAACACTTAAAGCACCTAAACACTAAGTGGATTGATACTTTTGTAAGCTGGATGGAAAACATTGTAAGAAATAAAAGAATTAGCGTTTACATTGTATCTGTTTTATTATTAACAGTAAGTATTATTGGCATTTATCAGATAAATATTTCTGGTAGCCCAATAGAAGATATGCCCAAAAAAGCAGAATTCTTTAAAGATATACGTTTTTTTGAAAAAGAATTTAAAGGCATTATGCCAGTTGAAGTTGTAATAGATACCAAAAGAAAAAATGGCGTTTTAAAGCCAGCCACCTTAAAAAGAATGGATAGGTTTGGAGAAGTTATTGAAGAAATCCCAGAACTATCTCATCCAATATCTGTTGTTAATCTAGTAAAATATTCTAAACAGGCCTTTTACAACGGCATACCTAAATACTATCAATTACCTACAACACAGGAAAATAATTTTATTATGGATGTGGCCCGTAACTCCAGCAGTAATGGTAATTTACTAGAAAGCTTTGTAGACTCCACAGGACAAACAGCGCGCATAACAACATTTATGAGAGATGTAGATACTGAGCGTATGCAAGATATTGAAAGTCGTTTGCAAGAAAATTTAGATAAAATATTTCCTAAGGAGAGGTACAACACATTTTTAACAGGGAAAGCTTTGTTATTTTTAAAAGGCACAAAATACCTAGTAAACAATTTAGTTTTATCATTAGCACTAGCAATAGGACTTATAGCACTATTTATGGCCTATTTATTTAGGTCTTTTAGAATGATTATTATATCACTAATACCAAACCTTTTGCCACTAATTATTACAGCGGGCGTTATGGGCTTTGTTGGCGTACCTATAAAACCCTCTACTATATTAGTTTTTAGTATTGCTTTTGGTATATCGGTAGATGACACCATTCACTTTTTAGCAAAATACAGACAGGAACTTGTAGTGAATAAATGGGCAATTAAAAAATCTGTATACGCCGCATTAAGAGAAACTGGAGTTAGTATGTTTTATACCTCAATAGTATTATTCTTTGGTTTTTCTGTATTCATCATATCTAATTTTGGCGGCACAGTTGCATTAGGTGCATTAGTCTCTGCAACATTATTATTTGCTATGTTAGCCAATTTAATTTTATTACCATCGCTTTTACTTTCATTAGAGCGCAGTATAGCAAATAAAGAAGTACTTAAAAAACCGCAAATAGATATTTTACCAAAAGAAGAGGTAAAAATTAAGAAAAAAAATCAAATCAAAAATCAAAACTAATTTAAGTGCTTTAATGACGATTTAAAAAAAGTTATCTTTATCACTTAAAATAAGAAGCATATTTTATAATGAACACAAACAGCATTAAGGATTTATTGTCCGGAAAACATCTTTTACAAGAAGTAACCGTTAGTGGTTGGGTAAAAACATTTAGAAGCAACAGATTTATTGCTTTAAATGATGGTTCTACTATACAAAACATTCAATGTGTTGTAGATTTTGAAAAATTGGACGAAAGCCTATTAAAACAAGTATCTACAGGCGCTGCAATAAAGGTAAAGGGAACCCTTGTAGAAAGCCAAGGAAAAGGACAATCTGTAGAAATACAAGTAGCTTCTTTAGAAATACATGGAGGCGCAGACCCAGAAACATACCCTATACAACCTAAAAAACACACCTTAGAGTTTTTAAGAGAAAAAGCACACTTACGTGTTAGAACCAACACTTTTTCTGCTGTAATGCGTATGCGTTCTGCATTATCGTTTGCAGTACACCAATATTTTCAACAAAACGGATTTTACCACGTACATACACCAATAATTACTGGCTCTGATGCAGAAGGTGCTGGTGAAATTTTTAAAGTATCTACCTTAGATAGCAAAAATCCACCTTTAAAGGAAGATGGAGCTGTAGACTATAGCGAAGACTTTTTTGGAAAAGAAACAAACCTTACCGTTTCTGGTCAATTAGAAGCAGAAACCTACGCAATGGGTCTTGGTAAAGTATATACATTTGGGCCAACGTTTAGAGCAGAAAACTCTAACACATCTAGACACTTAGCAGAGTTCTGGATGATAGAACCAGAAATGGCTTTTTACGATTTAGATGCTAATATGGACTTAGCTGAAGATTTTATAAAAAGTGTAATATCTTATGTGCTAGAAAACTGTAAAGCCGACTTAGAGTTTTTAGAAAAACGTTTGTTAGACGAAGAAAAAACTAAGCCCGCAGCAGAACGTAGTGAAATGCCTTTAATAGAAAAATTAAAGTTTATAACAGACAACAATTTTAAAAGAGTTAGCTATACCGAAGCTATAGAAATATTAAGAAACTGCAAGCCAAACAAAAAGAAAAAATTTAAGTATATTATTGATGAATGGGGAGCAGATTTACAAAGTGAACATGAACGTTATCTTGTAGAAAAACATTTTAAATGTCCAGTTATATTGTTTGATTATCCAGCAAAAATAAAAGCATTTTATATGCGTTTAAATGAAGATGGAAAAACGGTGAGAGCTATGGATATCCTTTTCCCAGGTATTGGAGAAATAGTTGGCGGCTCACAAAGAGAAGAGAGGTTAGATGTGCTTTTAGAAAAAATGAAAGCATTGGATATAGATGAAAAGGAACTTTGGTGGTATACAGACTTACGTAAATACGGAAGCGCCGTACACAGTGGTTTTGGTCTTGGCTTTGAACGTTTAGTACTTTTTGCTACAGGAATGGGGAACATTAGAGATGTTATTCCTTTTCCTAGAACACCACAAAATGCAGAATTTTAATAAGTAAAATATAAAAGTCATAAAAAGAATTAACATTAATGCTTAAACAACACCTACAATTTAAGTTATCACAAAAGTTGTCTCCACAGCAGATACAGCTTATGAAGTTAATTCAACTTCCCACTCAAGCTTTTGAACAACGATTAAAACAAGAGTTAGAAGAAAATCCAGCATTAGAGAGCGGCAAAGAAGAAACCGAAACTATTGAGGATGAATATGACGATTTGTACGACAATGATACCGAAAAAATTGAAGCAGAAGATATTAATATAGACGAATATCTTTCTGATGACGAAGTACCTGACTACCGTACACAGGCAAATAATTACAGTGCAGATGATGATGAAAAGAGTATTCCTTATGCAGCAGGAACCTCTTTTCATCAACATTTAATGACACAATTAAATACCGTTTATTTAGATGATAAAGACTGGGCAATTGCCGAGTTTTTAATTGGTAGTGTTGATGAAAGCGGTTATATACGCAGACCAATTACAGATATTATGGACGATCTGGCATTTACACAAAATGTATTTGCAGAAGAAGCAGACATAATTAAAGTACTAAATTTAGTACAAGAATTAGATCCGCCTGGTGTGGCCGCAAGATCTTTAGAAGAATGCTTAATTATACAGCTTTCTAGAAAAGAACAGACGCCTGCTATTGAATTAGCAATTCAAATACTAGAAAAGTCTTTTGATCAGTTTACTAAAAAGCACTACAAAAAGCTTCTGCAAAAACACAACATTACAGAAAATGAACTAAAAGAAGCTATTTCTGAAATTGAAAAATTAAATCCAAAGCCAGGAGGCTCATATGCTGGTAATACTAGAATAATAGAACATATTGTACCAGATTTTTCAATTAAAATTACAGACGGAGAGCTAGAACTTACTCTAAACGGAAGAAATGCTCCTGAATTACACGTATCTAGACAGTATAATAATATGCTAGAAGGCTACAAAAATTCTAAAACAAAATCTAAATCACAGAAAGACACCGTTTTTTTTATAAAACAAAAACTAGATGCTGCCAAGTGGTTTATAGACGCTATTAAACAAAGGCAACAAACGCTTTATGTAACAATGAGCGCTATTATGAACTACCAAAAAGAATATTTTTTAACCGGAGATGAGCGGAAGCTTAGACCAATGATTTTAAAAGATATTGCAGATACCATTGGCATGGATGTATCCACTGTTTCTAGAGTAGCCAACAGCAAGTATGTAGACACCCCTTACGGAACAAAATTAGTAAAAGAATACTTTTCTGAGTCTATGAAAAATGAACAAGGAGAAGATGTGTCCACAAAAGAAATCAAAAAGATTTTAGAAAATGTTATTAGTGAGGAAGAAAAAAGAAAACCTTTAACTGATGATAAATTAGCTGCAATATTAAAAGAAAAAGGATATCCAATTGCGAGACGTACCGTTGCTAAATACAGAGAACAACTAAATATACCTGTTGCTAGGTTAAGAAAGCAAATATAAAAATGAAAGGGTTTTACAAAATTATATCTACCATATTTCACCCTTTACTTATCCCTGTTATTGGCTGTATTTGCTATTTTAAAATTACACCGCAATATTATACACAAAACTACTTTTTAGGAAATACATTGCCAATTTTAATACTTACAGTTATTGTCCCAATTGTGTGCTACATTATACTTAGAAGTACAGGATATATAACATCATACACGCTACCAACAATAAAAGAAAGAAAATACCCTTTGTATATAAGCCTATCACTATTACTTTTGGTTATATATAAAGTTATACCAAATAACTACAGCTCAGAACTCTATTTTTATTTTATAGGATTAATTACTGCTGTATTTTGCTCCCTAATACTTCTTTTTATTCATTTTAAAAGCAGTTTGCACGCCACAGGTATGGGAAGTCTACTTATGTTCTTAATTAGTCTAAGCGTACATTTTGAGATTAATATTATTTACGCCATTGCAATTACTATATTTTTCACAGGACTAGTTTCTACCTCTAAATTATATTTAAAAACAAACAGCTCGTTAGAAATAATAGTTGGATTTATAATTGGCTTAGTATCACAACTAATAACAATAAAATATTGGCTATAAAATATAGAAATTAAATCCTACTCGTATTGGCCTCATAAGTAGTTGATCATCGTCTACAAAAGCATCATCTAGCAAACTATTTAAGCCATAATACACATGAATGTTCCAGGTATTATAACCTATATTAAATTGTAAGCCATATCTAAAATTAATAACATCATTGTTATTAAAAACTTCCTTATAGTCATCAGACACAAACTTAGACCTAGAAGAAAAAACATAACCAAGTTTAGCGCCGCCATATATTCTAAGAAATTTATACTTAGTAGGTGTAGACTTTCTCCATCTAAATTCTATAGGCATCTCAAGTAAATGCGTTACAATTTTACTTCTTTGATAGTCTGTATCCTCATCTGCAAAAGAGTAACTAATTTTGCCGTCTACTTTTGTAGCAATTAGGTTAGAATAGTAATTATTAACCGCATAGCCTAAACCAATACCAAAACCAACATTTCTATTTTTATTAATTGGCAAATCTTTTATAAAACCCAATTGCAATCCATAAGGTAAATTACGCTGCTCTAAACTAGCTGGTTTACTACCAAAGGTATTATATGTTAAACCTACATAAAACTGATCCTCTAAATAAAGACTATCTACGGCAGTGTTTTGAGCCGAAAGAGAAAAACATATAAGTCCAAATAAAATACATAAACGAATCATATAGTACGCATAAAAGTTACTGTATAAAAAAACGCTTCAAATAGTTTTACCTATTTGAAGCGCATATAATAGTTTAACTATCTAAATTATTGTAAATTTTTAAAAGCATCACCTTCATACGTAGTGTAGTTCACTTTTAAAGCATTTACTTTTCTCAACTCTTCTTTAATATCCATAACAATACCCATATTGGCATTTTTATCAATTTTTAAAGCAGTTGTAATAGAACTTTGAACCTCTTGAGGTTTCTTAGCTATTTCTTCTAAAACGTAATCTCCTACTTCAGAAACATTAGCAAACTTATCGTTTAACTGTATTTTTGGCTCTTTACCAAAAGCGCTCTGATATTTTTCTGTAGGTTGACCAACAAAAATATAAACTACTCTATCTTTCTTTTCTAGTTTCTTAATTTCAGATGCGTTTGGCAACTCATTTGCTACCAATGGCTCGCTATCTTTCATTACTGTAACCGTCATAAAGAAAAACAAAAGCATAAATACAATATCCGGAAGAGAAGCCGTAGAAACTGGAGGTAATTCTCCGTCTTTTTTCTTTTTAAATTTTGACATATTCCTTTGTATTAAATGTTATTAGTTTGTTGTAGTTTCAGCTTCAGATAATTTTTGAGGATAAAGATCTTGAATTTTCTTAATCTTTACCTTTAATTTCTCCTTAACATCATCTGGAGTTTCTTGATTAGAATATGCTTCTTCCATTTCTGTAAAAGACATATTATAACCTAACTTTTTAGCTGCTCTATTACGTAAAAAATTGTACGCTGCAACTAACTCATTCTGTACAGTTATATAAACAGAGTACTTAGTTTCACGATCATTTTTTAATGATATAACCGCTTTTATAGGGTTATCTGAAGACTCTGGACTTCTTGCACCTTCACAATAGCTACAGTAGTCAGGATCTCCTTTTACTGCTCCACCATTATCTAAAAATGCAATAGCTTTTTCTCTTAAATCTTTTAAATCTAAAAGGTCTTCTTCTACAAGCAACTGACCATCTTTACCTATTTGTACAGTAAAAATATTTTTTTGCTTAAGTATTACTTGCTCATCAGTAGGCGGCTCTTTAGGAGGCAACATACGATCTAAACCTGCATCTGTTTCTATAGTAGTAGTTACTAAGAAAAAGATAAGGAGTAAGAAAGCAATGTCTGCCATAGAACCGGCATTTACTTCTGGTGCTCCACCTCTTCTTGCCATAATTATTCTTTTTTATTTACCAATTAGTTTTTTTACACTTGGTACAACCATAAGAACAACAGCTACTGCTACTAAAATTAAGAAAGTATAAATACCTGTTCCAATGTTTTTTACTGTACTAGTTGTAGTATTATTATCTGCTAAAAACTGAGGGTCTAAATCCTCTCCGTTTGAGATAAAATAAGAAACAATTACTACAAGTGCAAATCCACCTAAAGCAAATAAAGCTTTTTTAAGGTTTTCTGGTGTAGAAAACAAGTTCTTTAGTGTATAAACCAATGCTACTACAACTGCAACCCCTAATAAAAGGTAAGTTATAATAAACATAAAATTCATTGCACTACTATTTGCTGCCTCAGCTGCTACCTCAGGAATAGTAAAATCCCCTGATGGTAAAAAATACCATAGCACAGCCGATAGAATGCCTATTACTATTAAGGCTATTTTAATTATTTTTTGCATAATGCTTTTGTATTAAGGTCCGACTTATTTTTTGTGATCTACCAACATATCAATCAATGAGATTGATGAATCTTCCATATCATTTACAATACTATCAATTTTAGCAATGATGTAGTTGTAAAAAATCTGAAGAATAATGGCAGTAACAAGACCAAATACAGTTGTTAATAATGCAACCTGAATATCACCTGCAATTAAAGATGCACTTAAGTTACCAACTGCTGCAATCTTTTGGAAGGCCTGAATCATACCAATTACCGTACCCATGAAACCAAGCATTGGCGCAATTGCAATAAATAAAGACAACCAAGATACGTTTTTCTCTAACTGACCCATTTGTACACCACCATAGGCAACAACAGCTTTTTCAGCAGATTCAATACTCTCACCAGCTCTATCTAATCCTTGGTAGAAAATAGACGCAACAGGTCCTTTTGTGTTTCTACATACTTCTTTAGCTGCTTCTACACCACCAGATGCTAATGCATCCTCTACTCTTTGTTTTAATTTAGTAGTGTTTGTGCTTGCCATGTTTAAGTAAATTATTCTTTCAATTGCCACTGCAAGACCAAGAATTAAACATAAAAGTACAATACCCATAAAAGCAGGTCCACCAGTAATAAATTGTTCTTTTAATACTTGAACAAAACCTTTTGGCGCCTCTTTCTCCGCTGCATCTTGTAATAATGTAGCTGCATTTACTGTATTTGTACTAAAAACAAACAACCCAGCTACAGCTAGGATAGATGATAATCTTTTCATTTTCGAAACTTAATTTAGTTAGTTAATAGGGTTAAAGATAAAAAAAAAATGTTATAATAAAATTAAACGCAAACTTATCTGCAGAGAGGAAGGGATTCGAACCCTCGATACACTTGTGATGTATACACACTTTCCAGGCGTGCGCCTTCGACCACTCGGCCACCTCTCTCTTAATAAGTTTAACGGCGTCCAAATAACAAAAAAAATATTAGTTAAAGAAATATAATATGTTATTTTTATTGCAATTCTCCTCGCAAAGGAGTTTCAAAAAGTGTTTTAAATAGCTTTGGAGAGACTCCTGTTCCTAACAAATACATTAGCTTAGTAACAGCTGCCTCTGTTGTAATATCCTTACCATTAATTATTTGCAAGCTTTGTAATTCCTCACTAGTTTCATATTGCCCTAGTAAAACACTACCTCCAGAGCACTGGGTAACGTTAATAATGTACAATCCGTTTTTTATTGCTTTTTTTATTTCATTTAGCAACCATTTGTCTGTTGGAGCATTACCAGCACCATAAGTCTCCAAAACAAGTCCTTTTAAGTTAGGAATATTTAACACACTTTTTAGTACATTTTTGTTTAAACCAGGGAATAACTTTAATACAGCAACATTATCATCTAAGTTTTTATGCACCTTTAAAGCTTTGTTATGTTTCTTTTTTCTTAAATACTCCTTATTTACTTTTAAATGCACTCCAGATTCCGCTAACTCTGGATAATTTAATGACGCAAAAGCTTCAAAATGTTCTGCATTAATTTTTGTAGTTCTATTCCCTCTATACAATTTGTATTCAAAATACAAACATACTTCCTGTATAGTTGCTTTACTATTTTCTGTTAAAGCAGCAATCTGTATTGAGGTTATTAGATTTTCTTTTGCATCGGTTCTTAAATCGCCTATTGGCAATTGAGACCCTGTTAATATTACCGGCTTACTTAAATGCTCTAACATATAGCTTAATGCCGAAGCAGTATAACTCATAGTATCACTACCATGTAACACTACAAAACCATCAAAAGCATTATAGTTTTGTTCTATAATACTTGCAATTTTTACCCAATGTGTAGGGTTCATATTAGATGAATCTATTGGTTCTTCAAAAGAAACGCTATCCACAGAACAATCTAACTGCTTTAACTCTGGTATACTCTTCATTAAATTATTAAAATTAAAAGCCTTTAAAGCTCCTGTTTTATAATCTTTAACCATACCAATGGTACCGCCAGTATATACCAATAATATTTTTGTAGTATTTGCCATTTTAATAAGTTATTTTATACACCAAAAACGTCTACAGAATTTTTTGTTGTTATTTCTGCTATTTCTTCTATGTCCTTATTATATATATCTGCTAATTTTTCAGCTACATTTATAAGGTATGCACTTTCATTTCTTTTACCTCTAAAAGGTGTTGGCGCCAAATAAGGAGCATCTGTTTCTAAAACAATATGTTTAAGATCAATTTCATTTAAAAACTTATCTATTTTTCCATTCTTAAAAGTAACTACTCCTCCAATACCTAATTTCATATTATAAGATATAGCTAATTTTGCCTGCTCCAAAGTACCCGTAAAGCAATGAAAAATCCCTCTTAAATCATTACCTTTTTCTTCTTCTAAAATTTCAAAAACCTCATCAAAAGCATCTCTACAATGTATAACTATTGGCAATTTGTATTTTTTTGCTAGTTGTATTTGATGCTTAAAAGCTTGCTGTTGTTCTTTTAAAAAGGTTTTATCCCAAAATAAATCTATTCCTATCTCTCCAACAGCATAAAATTTACGCTGCTCTAGCATTTCTTCAATATGTACCAACTCTACATGATAATTGTCTTTTACATGTGTTGGATGCAAACCCATCATCAAAAAAACATTATCTGGGTAAGCCTCCTCTAAACTCAACATAGAACTTGTGTAAGTTGAGTCTATAGCAGGAATAAAAAATCGTTGCACTCCTTTATCAATTGCATTTTGTATTGCAACAGCCCTGTCTTCATCAAAAGCCTCACTATATAAATGTGTATGTGTATCTGTAAATATCATACCGCAAAAATAGAATTATCTTATATATTTTATTGTTTTTAAATTGATATAGTTTGATTTTATCTTTTCTGATAAAGATTGATATATATTTGCACTAAAATTGAATATATGTCTAGCTTAAAAAAATTCTTGCTTCAAAAAGATTACACCAAAATTAAACTTACATTAACTCCTACTAATCATTTTGAAATTAAAGCTAAGATTAACAATGTAGCCGGGAAATTTATTTTAGACACAGGAGCCTCCAACACCTGCATAGGTATAGATAAAATTGAAAACTTTAAGCTTACCTCTGAAGATTCAGAAATAAAAGCTGCTGGTGCTGGTGCTACAGAAATGGAAACATTAATCTCTTCTAACAACACCATAAAAATTGGAGATTGGAAATACAAAAAATTAAAAATTGTTTTGTTTGATTTGGTACACGTTAACCAGGCTCTTATTAACCATAATGCATTACCAGTAGATGGTATTATTGGAGCAGACATATTAAAAAAGACAAAAGCTATTATAGACTACAACAA
The DNA here is from genome assembly GCF_001999725.1 of Cellulophaga omnivescoria. Taxonomy (GTDB): domain Bacteria; phylum Bacteroidota; class Bacteroidia; order Flavobacteriales; family Flavobacteriaceae; genus Cellulophaga; species Cellulophaga omnivescoria. The sequence goes on along the minus strand of NZ_MDDP01000010.1, from coordinate 358,654 downwards.
AAAATGTGTTTATCTTAAGCTGTAAATAACAAATATCTTATTTATTAGTATTGTACCGATTTTTTAATGTTATGTTTTAGCAAAAACACACTTTTGTTTGCAAAACATTCTAACCATGTCTACATCTAAAATAAATCTATATTGCATACTAGCAATTGGCATTTTATTTACAACCAGTTGTTCTAATGACGACAACAACTACCAAAAAGCAGAAACAAGTATTTTAAAAGAGAAAATTACAACTCTTTATGGCTCACTAGAAACACTACAATTACCAGAAGAAACAAATTTAAGCAATATTCCTAGTGATCCTAAAAACCCGCTTACTCCAGAAAAAGTTGCCTTAGGAAAATTACTTTTTCACGAAACAGGCTTAGCCTTAAACCCAATAAAAGAAATTGGCACCAACACTTACTCATGTGCTAGTTGCCACCACGCAGCGGCAGGTTTCCAAAGCGGCAACATACAAGGTATTGGTGAAGGTGGTTTTGGCTATGGAGCAAAAGGAGAATCTAGACATATGTCTGTAGATTATTTAGAAGAAGATTTAGATGTACAACCCATAAAATCTCCAAGCATACTAAACACTGCATACCAAAAAGTAATGTTATGGAACGGACAGTTTGGAGGAACCTCAGAAAATACAGGTACCGAAAGTAGCTGGACAGCTGGCACTCCCAAAGAACGCAATAATTTAGGTTTTGAAGGCGTAGAGATACAAGCTATTGCTGGCCTGGGTGTTCACAGGCTTTTAATAGACACCAACTTCCTAAACAACAACGGATACAAAAGTATGTTTGACGCTGCTTTTCCTAACACCCCAGAAGAAAATAGATACACAACCATAACTGCCGGCTTAGCCATTGCTACCTATGAGCGTACAGTGCTTGCAAACCAAGCTCCTTTTCAAGAGTTTTTAAAAGGAAATGAAGCTGCATTATCCCCTAAAGAAATAAGTGGCGCTAACTTATTTTTTGGCAAAGCAGAATGCTATAAATGCCACAACGGACCAGGCTTAAACAAAACAGGGTTTTATGCTTTAGGAATGAACGACTTGGATCCAAACAGCTCACACATTAGTATTGATGAAGCTACAAAAAAAGGCAGAGGTGGTTTTACAGGAAAAGAAGAAGATAATTACAAGTTTAAAATACCATCTTTATACAACTTAAAAGATGTATCTCATTTTGGTCATGGAGGAAACTTTACGTCTATAAAAGAAGTTATAGAATACAAAAACAAAGCTATACCAGAAAACAGTAATGTTCCTAAAAGTCAATTAGCATCAGAATTTGCACCTCTTAATTTAACAACAGAAGAAGTTGATGATTTAACTGCCTTTATAGAAAACGGACTTTACGACAACAATCTTAAAAGATACACTCCAGAAAATCTGCCTTCTGGAAATTGTTTCCCAAATGCAGATAGCGAATCCAAATCTGACATGGGATGTAATTAAAAAAAAAGCATTAAAAAAGGGCTGAAGTTTAACTTCAGCCCTTTTTTTTATCTCTAGATTTAAGACTACATTTCTAACGCCTTCTTAACATCATTATTCATTAATAATTCCTCTGGATTCTCTAATGCTTCTTTAACAGCAACTAAGAAACCAACAGATTCTTTACCATCTATAATTCTGTGATCATAAGACAAAGCAACATACATAATTGGAGCAATTACAACCTCACCATTTTTAGCAATTGGACGCTCTACAATATTATGCATACCTAAAATAGCACTTTGTGGCGGGTTAATAATTGGTGTAGACAACATAGAACCAAAAACACCACCATTGGTAATTGTAAATGTTCCACCTGTCATTTCATCTACAGTAATTTCACCTTCACGAGCTCTAATAGCCAAACGCTTTACCTCTGCTTCTACACCTCTAAAAGTTAAGTTTTCTGCATTTCTAATTACAGGAACCATTAAACCTTTTGGTCCAGATACTGCAATACTAATATCTGCAAAATCATAAGAAATCATTTCCTTACCATCTATCATTGCATTTACAGATGGGTACATCTCTAATGCACGTACAACCGCCTTAGTAAAGAAAGACATAAAACCTAAACCAACACCGTGTTTAGCTCTAAAGTCATCTTTATACTGGCTACGCAATGCAAAAATAGGAGACATATCTACCTCGTTAAAAGTAGTAAGCATAGCTGTTTCATTTTTAGCTGAAACCAAACGCTCTGCCACCTTACGACGTAACATTGATAATTTAGAACGAGTTTCTCCTCGGTTACCTCCTGTAGTTGGCGTTCCCATAGATGGCACTGCTTTTACAGCATCATCTTTAGTTACTCTACCATCTTTACCAGTACCTTTAACGGCAGAAGCCTCAATTCCTTTTTCACTTAATATTTTTTTAGCTGCAGGAGACGCTGTTCCTGTTGCGTATGTCTTAGTTGTTTCAGCAGCCTTAGGAGCTTCTGCTTTTGGTGCTGCTTCTTCTTTTTTCTCTTCTTTAGCAGGAGCATCATCTGCACCTTCTGGTTTTGCAGCAGATGTATCTATTAAACAAACAACGGCACCTACTGCAACAGCATCACCTTCTTCTGCTTTTAATGTAATTACTCCGCTTACTTCTGCTGGAAGTTCTAAGGTAGCTTTATCTGAATCTACCTCTGCAATAGCTTGATCTTTCTCTACATAATCTCCGTCTTGCACTAGCCACTCAGCTATTTCCACTTCGGTTATCGATTCTCCCGGTGAAGGGACTTTCATTTCTAAAATCATCCTACTTTATTTGATGTGTTATTGTATTTATCTTTTTGTCATATTGTCTTTGGTTTTATCAAAGACATAATCTATTACTTGTTGGTGTCTACGTTTAGAACGTACTGCACTACCAGCTGCTGGCGAAGCATAAAAACGTCTAGACGCTACTCTTAATTTATTAGCATCTGCAAAATGCATCATTATATGACTCCAAGCTCCCATATTTCTTGGTTCTTCTTGTGCCCACACAATATCATCTGCATTAGTATACTTGCTAATAATTTCTGTTATTTTTTCTGTTGGTAACGGAAACAATTGTTCTACTCTTACCAAAGCAACATCTTCTCTGTTTTGCTCCTCTTTTTCTGCTAGCAAATCATAGTAAAATTTACCCGTACAGAAAACTAACGATTTAATTTTACTTACATCTGCTGTAGTATCATCTAAAACCTCCTGAAAAGTTCCGTTAGCAAGCTCATCAATTGTAGAAACAGCTTTTGGATGTCTTAATAAACTTTTTGGTGTAAATATTATTAAAGGCTTTCTAAAATTAACCTTCATTTGCCTACGTAAAATATGGAACATTTGTGCTGGCGTAGACACATCTGCAATGTACATATTATCTCTAGCACACAATTGCAAATATCTTTCCATACGTGCAGAAGAATGCTCTGCACCCTGCCCCTCATAACCGTGTGGCAACAACATTACTAATCCGTTCTGAAGTTTCCATTTATCTTCGGCAGCAGAAATGTACTGATCTAACATAATTTGAGCACCATTACTGAAGTCACCAAATTGCGCCTCCCAAATAGTAAGTGTTTTTGGACTAGCCATAGCGTAACCATAATCAAAACCAACAACACCATATTCAGACAACAACGAATTGTAAATTTGAAATCTGGCTTGTTCCTCTGACAAGTGGTTTAACAATATAATTTCTTCTTCACTTTCTTCAACTTTCATAACCGCATGACGGTGAGAGAAAGTACCTCTTTCTACATCTTGCCCAGACATACGAACACCAAAGCCTTCTTGCAACAATGTACCGTAAGCTAAAAGCTCACCCATTGCCCAGTCTAACTTGTCAGTTTCAAAGAACATTTTTTTACGATCTTTCACCAACTTTTCAACCTTACGCAAAAACTTTTTATCACCAGGTAATTCTGTTATCACCTTAGCAATTTCTGTTAATTTGTCTTTATCATAAGTGGTATCTACAGCCTCCATCATCTCCCACTCCCTAACAGAGTCAAAGCCACTCCACTCGTCTGCCATAAAAGGCGTAATAACTGTTTTATCCTCTTTTCTAGAGTCTTCTAATTCTTCTTCTAAAGAAGCCTTATACTCATCTTCTAATTCTTTTACAAATCCTTTCTCAATAACACCTTCTGCAAGCAAACGCTCTGCATAAATATCTCTAGAATTACTATGTTTAGATATAGCTTTATACAGCTTAGGCTGAGTAAAACGAGGTTCATCACCTTCATTATGCCCATACTTTCTATAACCTAATAAATCTATAAATACATCTCTATTAAAACGCATTCTATATTCCAACGCAAATAACGAGGCGTGTACAACAGCCTCTGCATCGTCTGCATTTACGTGCAATACAGGACTTAAAGTCACCTTAGCAACATCTGTACAATAAGTAGATGACCTTGCGTCTAAATAATTAGTTGTAAAGCCTATTTGGTTATTTACTACAATGTGTATTGTACCGTTAGTTTTGTAACCATCTAAATTAGCCATTTGAACTACCTCATACACCAAGCCCTGACCTGCGATGGCAGCATCTCCGTGCACAACAATTGGCAATACTTTTGAAAAATCTTCAGGAAAATGAGCATCTTGTTTAGCTCTAGCAATACCTTCTACAACCGCACCAACAGTCTCTAAGTGAGATGGGTTTGGCGCAATATTCATTTTTATTCTATTGCCATTACTAGCTTTACGCTCAGATGTCCACCCTAAGTGATACTTTACATCACCATCAAAAATCTCTTGCTCGTAATCTTTACCATCAAACTCGCTAAATATATCTTTAGCAGCTTTACCAAAAATATTGGTAAGTACGTTTAACCTTCCACGGTGAGCCATACCCATAACAAACTGCTCTACTCCCATTTCTGCTGCACGTTCTACAACGGCATCCAAAGCAGGAATTAAAGACTCGTTACCTTCAATAGAAAAACGCTTTTGCCCAACATATTTTGTATGCAAAAAGCTCTCAAAAGAAACAGCTTGATTTAACTTTTTAAGGATATGTTTTTTTCTGTCAGCATTAAATTTTGGGTGATTATCATTAACGTTTAACCAGTTTTGTATCCACTCTACTCTTTCTGGTTTACGTATGTACATATACTCCACACCAATAGCATCACAATAAATGCTTTTTAAGTGTTTTATAATTTCCTCTAAAGAAACAGCTCCAATACCCAGAATTTCTCCTGCTGTAAAAACAGTGCTTAAATCTTCGTTAGACAATCCAAAATTATCTAACTCTAATGTTGGTGTATATTTTCTTCTTTCACGAACTGGGTTTGTTTTAGTGAACAAGTGCCCTCTACTTCTATACCCATCTATTAACTTAATTACTTTAAATTCTTTCTGTAAAGACTGCGGCATTGCAGCTTCTATTGCCGGTCCATTTTCAGAAAACTCTTCTAGTGCTGTCTCTTGACCAAAGTCAAAACCTTGAAAAAAAGCACGCCAACTAGGCTCTACACTATCAGGGCTAATTAAGTATTTATCATATAAAGTCGCAAAAAATGATGTATGCGCTGCGTTTAAAAACGAATATTTATCCATTGAAATTATTCTCTGTCTTGTGAACAAAATTTATTCAAAAATACAACTTTTAGCTTTTATAAGCATATCTTAGTGCGTAATAATGTAAAAAAATAACAAGAATGAGAAAAAAGAAGCATTTCCTTTCAAAATTATTGATTTTAAGTGTCTTGATAACAGCTTTTACAAGCAATACTACAACTGCACAGGTTAGTACAAGCAAAGCTAACTTTTGGGAAAACGTGCGTTTTGGAGGTGGTTTAGGCATTGGATTTGGAAACGACAGCTTTAACGCTAGCGTATCTCCAAGTGCTATTTACCAGGTTAATCCAATGTTTGCTGTTGGTACAAGCTTAAATTTTAACTACTCTAAATTTGGAGATCACAAACTTACCGCTTACGGCGCTAGCGCATTAACGTTATTTAATATTGTACCAGCCGTACAGCTATCTGCAGAGTTTGAACAAATGCGAATAAACCGTGATTTTGGCGTAAATGGCAGCATTACAGAAGATAATTACTGGAATTCCGCCTTATTTTTAGGCGTAGGATACAGTAACCAAAATGTAACTTTTGGTGTTCGTTATGATGTTTTGTATGATGAAGAAAAAAGCATTTATGCAGATGCATTAATGCCTTTTGTTAGGGTTTACTTTTAATCTACTATTTGCATTTTTTTAAGCAGGAATGAGGCATTCATATTTTTGCAAATACCATTTTTAAATTTGTAATCAAAATGCAATTCATTATTAATAATTTCTGCATCAAAGTAGTGGTTTTTAACACCTGGCAACTCATCTGCAGCCTTACACAAACTAAGATCGTGAGTAGCTATAATTCCGGTAGATTGTGACCCCACCAACTTCTCTACAAATTTACGAGAACCAATAGCTTTATCTGTACTATTTGTTCCTTTTAAAATTTCATCTAAAACTATAAAATAACGATCGTTTTGTATTTCATCAACAATAAACTTTAATCGTTTTAACTCAGAAAAAAAGTACGACTCATCATCTGTAAGTGAGTCTGTTGTACGCATACTTGTAATTAATTTAATAGGCGAATATTCCGCTGCAGTACCACAAACTGGCAACCCCATATTTGCCATAACAATTTGTAATGAAACGGTACGCAAAAAAGTACTCTTACCTGCCATATTTGCTCCTGTTACTATAAAAAACTCCGCATTATTAATAGTGATATCATTTTTTATACTTTTTGCAGGATCTAATAATGGATGTGCCGCATTTTTAACCTGTAGCACTTTACCTTTATCAGCAATTGTAGGATACACATAACTTGGATTATTAAACGCAAAATTACCTAAACTGTTATATGCATCAAAAAAAGCTATAACACTAAACCAATCTTGCACTAAACCTCCGTGCAACTTTATCCATTGTTCAATTTTATAAGATTGATGAATATCCCACAATAAAAATCCGTTTCCAAGAAAACCAAAAATCATATTATTACGCTGCTCTAAAGCTCCTAAAATTCTAGAAAACTCGTGCAGCACTGCAGACGTTTTTTTACCATTAGCAACAACAACCGCTCTTTTTTCGTTAAGTAAACCAGAGACAAACTCTACATTTTCTATTTCTACAATTAATTTTTGATACTGCTGAAAAGTACTCTGTATTTTACCCATATCCGCAGCTAAGCTACTCACTTTTTTAAAGTAAAACCCTGTAATAAATAGTCCAAGAAAAAACCAACCAGCAACTAAAAAGCCCGAAATAAACCCCATAAAATACAACACAAAAAACAGTACAGAAACTACCGTAAAAATTGTTGGTATATACTTCATAAACCCAGGGATAAAAGCTGTATGTTTCTGCATCCAAGAAACAATTGTTTTATAGGACACCTCTGCTTTTACAAGCGTAGCTATTGCAGCAAACTCCTGCCTCCATTTTGGCTTAGAAGCCAACTCCTTTACCGCTTCTTGTTTTTGCGCTATATTATCTATATCATTTGCCGTAAATTGATTAGCCAGCTCCTCACTACCTTGCTCCAAAGCAGTTCTATTACTGTATTGGTAAAAAGAACCTTTACCAAACAAATCTATATCTTGACTATAAAAATGAAGCGGATCTGCAAATTCCTCTCCATCTGGAAGGTTATGAAATTTACGATGCAAAACATCAATCTCAATTTCATTAATTTTTATAAGTGCCATAAATTTATGATACACATATTGCAAATCTGAATGTCTAGACACCAAAAACACAAACAACACTATAGCCAATAAAATAACCGCCATTACTGCTTTGGTGTTTCCTATAAAAAAATAAATACCAAAACCAGCTAATAAAAATACCGCCAACCTTAACAAACTAGACAGTAATAATTTAGATTTAACCTTTGCAGATTCTTCTTTGTAGTTAGTAATATTTTGTTTGTAAAATTCAATAAGTTCTTTCATAAAAATAATGTAGTGGTGCGTAATGTATTATGTAACTAAAAAAATATTATTCCTTTAGCTTAGCTAACTCTGTTTGTTGTTTTTTGGTAAGTTTAGATACTACTAAATTGTATGAATGATCTATTAGTTCTTTTAGTAAACTAGGAGAAATACGTTCTATTAGTATTGTATTCCAGTGTTTTTTATTCATATGAAAACCGGGAGTAATTGCACCATCATATTTTTCTCTTAACTCCAATGCAAGTTCAGGATTACACTTTAAATTAATTTGAGGTGGCAAGCGCTCTAACGGTAACAAGGCAAACATTTTACCCACAACTTTAAATACCAAAGTATGCTCATCAAAAGGAAACTCTTCTGTAATTCCTTTTTTTAAAATGCAATATGCCCTAACCTCTTCTACATTCATACACAGCAAGTTTAAACTGTTGTAGAATCATATACCACAACCTTACTCCATAAATGAGCAGATTCTTCTATAAAAGTTAAGTGTGCCTCTTCATCCTGGTATTTCTGCTGGTTTTCCGCTGATGTAAAGGACACCAACAAACTAAACGTAAAGCTACCATCTACCACATCTCTAGTAGCTGCTGGCGGTACACCTATAAAATTAGTATTTGCATATTTAGAAGCATTTAAAAACTTGCGTAATGATGCTACAAAAGCTTTTTTATCATCTTCGCTATCCGGATTTTTTAACCAAAAATATACGTTATGCACAAATGCTGATTCAAAATTATTTACGCTCATAAAACACTATTTATTTATTTCCTTTTCTATTTGCTTTACCTCTTGTTTATTTTCAATTTTTAACGCAGAATAATCTAACGTCCACCCAATAGTTTCTACAATAGACTCTATTAAAAGTATTGCCTCTAACGCTTCTTTACGGGCCGTATCCATTAAACCACTTACTGGTATTTTCTCTAAAATATGCTCCTTTGCTTCTTTATTCACATTAGTTAAATCCTCTGGAGAAAACGAGTTAAATAATCCGTTTTTAATATCATAAAACTGAAGCTCAGGAGAAACTGACAACACCTCTGGCTCTGGAAAATTCTTGAGTATAATTCTCTTTTTACTATCATCTGCATTTAAAAGAATTTTTTTTAGATCGTACCCAATTTGCACTTTAGCATTTATAATTACTAATGCCTTTTTTTTACTACTTACCAAACTCATAAAATGCTCTTTGGTATTGTGGTATTGGTATACTTCTGCAAAATCTCCTTCTACAGATATTAATTTACAAACCCTTTTTATTTTTTCTAATAAAACAGTAGACTGTGTATGTGTAACTTCTTTGGTCTTTTTAGTTCTAAAAAAGGAATACACCCAATACATAAGTATAGCCCCTAAAATTAACCCTAAAAAAACCTCTATTAAACTATCCATTATTTATTTTATACGTTACAAAACAGCACTATTTAATACTGTTTTACTCTTCAATTTTATACAAAACAGGCCTACTAGGACTTGCATCATTCTCAAAAGGAGCTACTTGCAAATTTAAAAAATATGTACCATCTTCAATAGTATTAGCAACATATATAAATTCTGTTATAGTGGCATTTTCTCTAATTTTACCTTCAAAATTCCAAAATGCCTTATGAGAAACTAACTTACCATCATCTTTTTCCTTATCAACAGATGGCAAATCTATTAGCAAGTGCTCTACTCCTTTTTCTCTTAAAAAAACAGCTCCTTCCTCTAACAAGTAAGGTGGATTGGTATTAGAATATTGCGCTCCTATTTTATCTTCTAAATTAGGAATTGTACGAATAACAACAGCCTCTCTCTTTTTTTTACCTAAAGCATATTGCAATTGCTTTTTAGAAATAACAAAATCGTCTCCTATTTTTTCTGGTGCAATAGTAATTACTTCTGCCAAAAAGAAAAATTGTTTTAATTTTTGATTTACAGACACAAATTCCTCTGTAATATGCCCCACACACTCTGTATGCGTACCGTGTGCATGCGGATTAAACGTTATGTTTTTAAAGTTTACAGATGAACCCTCACTTACCAAACCAACAAAATCACCATCTGTATGTGGCTCTATAACTGGCGCACCAACATACCAAGCATTTACATTAGACTTATCCCCTTTTAAAGGCATACTAATATCTAATGCATCATTTAAATTAATTGAATATTTTTTTGTTCTTACTGTAATAACTGCCTTCATGAATCTCTTTCTATATTAATTTATAAGTTAATAATAAACAAATCTGCTGCTATACCATCACTTAAAAATTTACCTTTTGCTGTTACTAAAAGTGTATTATTTTTAAGTTGCAACAAACCTTTTTCAATTTTTTTATTTGCCTCTTTTTCTAAATAACTCACATATTTTAATCCAAAATCTTCCTGTACCTTTTGTAGTGAAACACCCCAAATAGTTCTTAAACCAGTCATAACATACTCATTATACCTATCCACTACAGACAATTTTTCTATCTCTTGTGGCAGCTTATTTTGCACTAATGCTTTTATGTATTTGGGGTTATTATTCACATTCCAACTCCTACTTTCCCCGTTAAAAGAATGTGCAGAAGGCCCAACACCAATATATTTTTTACCCAACCAATATGCAGTATTATTTTTAGAAAAAAAATCTGGTTTTCCAAAGTTAGAAAACTCATAATTTACAAAACCCTCTTTAGCCAATTCTTTTACCAAAATTTTATGATGTTCTTGAGCAACACTATCTTTTACAGGAGCTATTTCTCCTTTTTTAATAAATTTTTCTAAAGCAGTTTTTGGCTCTACTGTAAGTGCATAACTAGAAATATGTGGCAAACCAAAAGATAACGCTTTGTGTATGTTTTGCATCCATTTATCATTGCTCATTCCTGGAATACCGTAAATTAAATCTATAGAAATATTAGAAAAATACTTTGTCGCTTCAATTATACAACTCTCTGCTTCATAAGCATTATGCGCCCTATTCATCAGTCGTAAATCATCTTCAAAAAAAGACTGCACTCCAATACTAAGCCTGTTTACCTTTGATGCCGCAAGTTGTTCTATTTTTAAAGTAGATAAATCATCCGGATTAGCCTCCAAAGTTATCTCTGGATTTTTAACAACATTGTAATTTTCGTAAACTGTTTTGATAAGCCTATTTATTTCATTCGCATTTAAAACAGAAGGCGTACCACCACCAAAATAAATAGTTTCTACACTGGTTAGCAAAAACTCGTTTTTACGCAAAACAAGCTCTCTTGCAATTGCCTCTAGCATCTCATCTTTTTTCCCCATAGTGGTAGAAAAATGAAAATCGCAATAATGACAAGCCTGTTTACAAAAGGGAATGTGTATATAAATGCCTGCCATTTTTTTATTTTTTTACCCTATTTTGGTTTTGCTTTACAAAAGAATCCCAACCAGAGTAACTTTTACCTGTTTCTATTTTTCCGCTATTGTAAAAATGGCAAACCGCTGCTGCCAAACCATCTGTGGCATCTAAGTTTTTTGGTAATTCTTTTAACCCTAGAGTACTTTTTAACATACCAGCCACCTGTTCTTTACTTGCATTACCATTACCCGTAATTGCCATTTTAATTTTTTTAGGCATATACTCCGTTATTACTAGTTGTCTAGACAAACCTGCTGCCATTGCCACGCCTTGTGCACGGCCTAATTTTAACATAGACTGTACATTTTTGCCATAAAAAGGAGCCTCTAATGCCATTTCATCTGGGTGATACGTATCTATAAGCTCTATAGTGCGCTCAAAAATAAGTTTAAGTTTGGTGTAAGGGTCTTTATACTTCTGTAATAAAAGTTCATTCATTTGCAAAAACTCCATTTTTTTACCCACCACTTTTATAAGGCCAAACCCCATAATAGTTGTACCAGGATCTACACCTAATATAATTCTTTCTTTAGCCACTATTTTTATTTGGTATTTATTACTAAAGGAATTCTAAATTTGGCCCTTACCGGTATTCCTCTTTTTAAAGCGGGCTTTAATTTTGGTAGGCTTTTAATACCACGAGAAATTATACCATTAAAACCTGGTATTTGACTAGTAATAATTGAATCTTGCTCTATATCTAAAACAGAAATTTCTCCCTTACTATCTATTAACACATCAATACGTATGGTATCTTTAATGGTTCTATCTAAAACAAACTCAAAATCTCCTAGTATTTCTGAGTAATGCAACAATAACATTTCTTCAAAACATTTTTTCTGTACTTCTTTCGAAGCAAGTTCATCGCACCCTTCAAACAACGGAAATTGATCTATAGCATTCCAATTAATACCCTCCATTTCTTGCTTAATAATCTTCTGAGTTTTTTCTGCTCTAGAATCAAAAAAATCGCAAGAAACGCAAAGAAATATCATAAGAAATAAAGCTGCTCTTTGCATAAAAACTAAATTCTAGGCGAAATTTACAATTTTTTAATCAAGTGAACAGCATAGCACCAAAATTAGCAACACAAACTAAGCTATAAGTTAACTTTAAAAAGTAGGCATTACAAAAGATATAAATTACATATAACTAACAAAAACACACCTATTAGCACTATTTTACCTAAAAAAATAATAATTAACATATATCAGGTTAATTTTTTATATTTATAACCACTTCAGAAATAAAAACTTATTTTTTTATTACGAAATTAAATTAAACTGCTATGAAGTTAACATACAAACAAACAGAGAAAAGGCCTGAAAACTCTTTCCTAGCTCGCCAAGATAGAATGCCTTGCATTGAGCAAAATTGGCATTTTCATAAAGAGCTAGAACTTATCTATTTTATAAAAAGCACAGGCACTCGTTATGTTGGCAACTCTATAGGAAATTTTGCGCCAGGGGAATTGTATTTAATAGGAAGCAACGTACCACACTTATTTAAAAACCATAAAGAATATTATGCAGACAAGCTAGAAGACGAAGCCGTAAACCTTATAGTTATTAAATTTGAAAATGATTTTTTAGGATCTGATTTTTTAGATTTGGCAGAAGCAAAAAAATTACAAGTTCTTTTTAAAAAGGCCAATATGGGGCTTCAATTTTCTAAGGCTGCAACATACTTAGCTCATAACCACATACTAGGTTTAGTGGGGAACAAAGGCTTATCTAGAATAATTGGCTTGTTAAAAATTTTAGATATTTTATCTGTAAGTGAAAACTATAAACCTTTATGCTCAGAGGTTATAACAAACACATACAACAAAAACGAAAAAGACCGTATGGCAAGAGTAATTTTATTTTTAACTGAAAATTTTGACAAAAAAATAGAGCTAGAAGAAGTTGCCTCTATTGCTTTTATGACTCCAAATGCCTTTTGCAGATACTTTAAAAAAAGAACCCATAAATCTTTTACGCAATACCTTAATGAAATTAGATTAAGGCACGCTTGCAAACTTTTAATAGAGGGGGAAATGCAAATTTCTACAGTCTGCTACCAATCTGGGTTTAATACACTCACTAACTTTAACAGGCAATTTAAAGCATTAATGAAAGTTACACCATCTGAGTATATGGAAAAGTATAACAAAAAAATAACCACTCTAATTTAAAATGGTAGTATAATGCTACTAACAGGTAAATACGTTGCACAATTAAAGAAATATTACGCCTATTTTTGTTTTATTATTTATAACCACACCTCACTATGCTCGCTTTAATTACGCTAACTGTTTGTATTGCTTTATTAATTATAGCCGTTACTGTATTTAAGGTTCATCCCATACCCGCTTTACTTGTTTTTGGACTATTACTTGGCTTAGCAACAGGCGGTAACGTAACAAGCGTAACAGAAAGCCTTTTAAATGGTTTTGGAAACACCTTAAAATGGATTGGTCTAATAATTTTATTTGGAGCCTTACTTGGAGAGATTTTGTCTAACACCGGAGGATCTGACTTAATAGCCGATAGTATTATAGCCCTCTTTGGCACAAAGTATTTACCCCTAAGTATGGCCATAATAGGCTTTTTAATAGGAATACCAGTTTTTATGGATGTTGCTTACTTAACACTACTACCCACATTGCACGTATTGTCAAAAAAGTCAGGACACTCCATATTAGTACTAGGCCTCTCCTTAGCAATTAGCTTAACTGTGGCGCACGCTCTAATACCACCAACACCAGGGCCATTAGCAGTGGCATCCGCATTTAATATAAGTGTAGGTAAAATTATACCCTTAAACGTTATTGTAGCTATTGCCGCTATAGCTGGGTGTTTAATGTGGCTAAAAATCAATAAAAAAAATTTACAAACTAGCAATAATATAGATACCAATAAGCTGCAGAGCACTACAAAAAAGAAACTAACAGGATACAAAAAAATTCTACCTTTTGCAGCCCTACTTATACCTCTTGTATTAATGTCTGTTGGTACAATAATAAAACAAGAAAACGCCTTTGTCGCGTTCATTAAAAACCCCATTTGGGCACTGTTAATAGGGATTATTTTTGCATTACCGCTACTAGAAAAAAAATCATTTTCTACTAAGTTAAATTCATACTTAAATACAGCTGGCGCTAAAACCGCTATAGTTATTTTAATTACAGGCACAGGCGGCGCTTTTGGTCAGGTTATAAAAGATACTGGTATTGTTAGCTCCCTTTTCTCAAACACAGACTCTATCTCTTCAATGGGTATAATTGTGCCATTTTTACTTAGCATGCTTTTTACAACTGTAACTGGCTCCATTACCGTTTCACTAATAACTACTGCATCTATAGTTGCACCACTAATTAGTAATGGCACACTGGATCCTACCTTTACAACTGCTGCAATTTGTACAGGTTCATTAGGAGTTATACACGTAAATAGCAGTTTCTTTTGGCTATTTAAAGAAATACATCATATAACAGTCCCAAAACTGCTAAAATCCTTTAGCCTGTTAACCGCAATTGTTTCTTTATCTGGCGGATTAATGGTTTTTATAGCATATACATTTTTTAACAACTAACTCAATTGTCAATTTTGTGCTTAAAGGGTAAAATAGTGCTGCTGTAAGGTAAAATTCTTCAATAATCACATTCTATATTAAGGTTTCTTTGTGATATACAAATGAAAAGTAAATTATTTGCGCTTCATTATTCAAATCAACTATCACAAAAACCACTCATTAAATGAACACTTATTCATTAGCAATTATCTTAGTCATATTTGCGAGCTTTTTTCAAGGAACTTTTGGACTAGGAATGAAATACATAGCACCATTAAAATGGGAAGCTTGGTGGCTAATACAATCTTTTGTTGCTATGATTGCAGTTCCTGTAATCTGGGCATTTATTGTAATTCCAGATTTGTATAGCGTTATTACAGCTACAGATTCTAGCACGTTCTGGACCGCTGCATTATACGGCTTTTTATGGGGAATTGGAGGTATTCTTTTTGGTGTTAGTGTAGAAAAAACAGGAATATCTATTACATACGGTATAGTTATGGGACTAGCTGCTTCTATGGGGTGCATTATTCCGCTATTTCAAATTGAAGGTGCATTTTCGGAACCTTCTTTTCCTATTATTTTAACAGGCGTACTTTTACTTTTAATTGGTGTGGCCGTTACAGCTGTTGCTGGTGTTAAAAGAGATAAACTTAAAAGCAGTAACGATTCTAACACAACTAACAAATCTATAAAACTGGGTGTCTTAATTGCAGTTGCATCTGGTGTTTTATCTGCATTTTTAAATGTAGGTTTTTCTAATGCAGCTCCTGTAGCAAAAATAGCCGTAGATAATTATGATGTTAGCACACAAAATGCAAGTTTAGCTTCATGGGTTGTTGTTTTAATTGGCGCTTTTGCAATGAATGGTGGCTATGCAATTTTTAGATTAGTTAAAAATAACACTTGGAGCTCTTTTAAAGTAAAAAACAGCAAAAAAGCATACATATGGGCAATTGCTACTGGGATATTCTGGTTTGCTGCTCTTGGTGTATACGGGCAAGGCGCAGCCTTAATGGGAGATTTAGGTCCTGTTATTGGCTGGCCAATTCTACTAGGTTTAGCTCTTATAATAAGTAATTTTTGGGCATATAGAGCAGGCGAATGGAAAAATGCTAATGGTCCTTTTAAACTATTAATGGGAGGCCTAGCAATACTTATAACTGCTATATGCATTTTAGGATATGCCAATTATTAGATTGTAACACACATTAACCATAATTATAAAAATACACCCCTAATTGTTTATCAAATCTCTTAGGTGTCTAAAAATCCACTTTGGTATGAAAATAAAAAACATAGAGCCTTACGTAATTAGCCACGAGTTGGATACACCCTTTTATTTTTCGCAATGGCAATACAACACCAGAAAAATATGCCTAGTTAAAATTACATTAGAAGACGGAACATATGGCTGGGGAGAAGGCTATGGCCCTGCGGGTGTAATTAAAGCCGGTATAGAATTTTTTAAACCTTTTATTGTAGGCAAAAAGGCTATAGAAAACGAGGTATTATGGCAAGAAATGTACCGAAGATCTATGGATTACGCCAGAAGTGGAAGTTTACAAGCTGCTTTAAGCGCTATTGATGTTGCCTTGTGGGACATTAAGGGAAAACTACTAAATAAATCCGTTGCAGTGCTTTTAGGCGGTTTAAAAAACCCTACCATACAACCATATGCTACTGGCTTATATTTTACACGAGTAGATGACCTAGAAAAAGTTTTAATAAACGAAGCCAAACTCTATAAATCTCAAGGTTTTAAAGCAATAAAAATGAAAGTTGGCTTAAGTATTAATGAAGATGTAAAGTATGTAGCCGCAATTAGAAAAGCTATTGGAGATGACATTAGATTGATGATTGATGCAAACCACGCTTACAGTTATCAAGAAGCAATAGAACTTTGCCGAAAAGTAGAGAAGTATAATATTTCTTGGTTTGAAGAGCCCGTTTCTCCAGAAGATTATGAAGGTTATAAAAAACTAAGAAAAAGCACGTCTATTCCTATTGCCGGTGGCGAATGTGAGTATCTAAAGTTTGGTTTTAAACGACTTTTAGAAAACGAATGCGTAGATATTGCTCAGCCAGATATTTGTGCGTCTGGGGGCTTAACAGAAGCCAAACGAATTGCAACCTTAGCTCAAGTATTTAATAAAGATATTGTACCACATTCTTGGGGCACTTGGATTGCAATTAGTGCTGCCGCCCATTTTGTTGGCAACCTAGACAAAAACCCAGGCCGAATGTATAACGATCTGCCAACTATGGAATTAGACAGATCTGAAAATGCCCTAAGAGATATTGTTACAAAGTGCGACCTTACCATTAATAACGGACTATTATGCGTTCCTAACACTCCTGGTTTAGGTGTAGATGTAAATATGGATGAGTTAGAAAAATACCTTGATAAAGAAACACACTACAATGAAAAAAGATTTGAAATTCGGTAATAAAAAACTGTACATAAATGGCGAGTTAAGAGATGCTTCTAATGGAGCATCTTTTGATGTAATATGCCCTGCTGATGAAAAAGCTGTTGCTCACCTTGCTTGGGCAAGCAAAGAAGATACTGAGTATGCATTAGAAACCGCTGAGGAAGGTTTTAAATACTGGTCTAACCTACCTATAACCGAACGTTTAAACTGGATAGACAAATTAAGAACTAAAATAATAGAAAATAGCGATTTACTACGCAGTAGTATTATGCATGAAATGGGAAAAACTTGGGAAGGAAGCGAAGAAGACCTTACAAGTATTACAAATTCACTAAAATATTACTCAGAAGAAATTGTAAAACGTACCAATATAGAAATAGAAGATAAAGATGGTACTCATGAACACCATATTGTTTCACAACCACTAGGTGTTGCTGTTGCTTTTTTAGCTTACAATTTTCCACTATTAAATCTAGGCTTTAAACTTGGTCCAGCACTGGCAGCTGGTTGCAGCATTATACTAAAACCATCAGAATTCTCACCTTTATCCGCATACATTATAGGAGAAATTTGTCACGAGATTAATTTTCCAAAAGGTGTAGTTACTGTAATTTGTGGTGATGTTTCTAACGTAGGCATACCTTTATGCGAAAGTAAAATACCGAGACTAATTACTATGATTGGCTCTACAGAAACAGCACAAAAGTTAATAGAACAAAGTAGTAAAACATCTATAAAAAGATACAGTATGGAGTGTGGCGGCAATGCTCCTTTTATTGTTTTTGACGATGCAGATTTAGAGTTAGCCATAAATATAGGCGCTGCATTAAAGGTTGGAAACACAGGGCAAATATGTGTTGCTCCAAACAGGTTTTACATACACACTTCTGTTCTTAAAGAGTTTACAGAAGGTATGGTTGAAAAATTTAAAAACACAACCATTGGTTTTGGTAAAGAAAACAAACCAGAAATGGGTCCATTAACCAACAAACAATCTGTAACAAAAGTAGAACGCATACTAAAACAAGCAGTAGCAGAAGGCGGCAAAATAGAATGTGGAGGAAAAGCGTTAGAGCAACCTGGTTATTATTTTGAACCTACTGTAGTAAGTCTAAATAACCCTGAAGCTCCAATTTTACAAGAAGAAATTTTTGGGCCAGTAGCTACTATTGTTCCTTTTTCTACTAAAGAAGAAGTTATAGAGTACGCAAACAATACAGACGCAGGTTTGGCCTCTTATGTGTTTTCTAAAAACAAAGAAACTCTTCAATACTTTTCTGATAAGTTAGAGTTTGGAGAAGTGCAATTAAACGGAGTAAAGTACGATATTTACTTGCCACATGGCGGTGTTAAAAATAGTGGTATTGGTGTAGACTGTTCTACCTATGCGTTAGATGATTACTTAATTAAAAAAAGAGTCACAAAAGCACTAAACTAAATGGCATTACCAAACTACTTTATTAGCTGTGATTGGGGAACTTCTAATTTTAGATTACGAGTTGTAGAAACAACTACATTAACAATTTTAGCAGAACACAAAACATATTGTGGTATAAAATTGCTTTATGAAAAATTTTTAAAGCAAAGTGATAAGGAACAAACTCTATTTTTTGCAGACTACTTAAAAGAACAGATATCTAATTTGCCTAAAGAACACCAAAAACATATAATTGTTGCTGCAGGTATGGCATCTGCTAATATTGGTTTATTTGAGCTTAACTATGCAGATTTTCCTCTTAATGCTTGCGGAAATAATTTAATTTGGAAGCATTTAGTTTTAAAAAATAATTTAGAAATACTTTTAATTTCTGGCGCAAAAACTAGTTCTGGAATGATGCGTGGCGAAGAAATACAAGCCATAGGATTAGAACAAGAATTAAAAGAATACAAAAAAGGGATTCTTTTACTACCCGGAACACACAGCAAACACATTACATACAATAATGAAGTTTACACAGAACTAAAAAATTATATGACTGGTGAGTTATTTGAGGTGCTTTCTAAAAAAAGCATTTTAGTTAATTCGGTTAGTACTACCTCGTCAACTGTATTAGAGAAACCTTTCTTAGAAGGCGTTTCACTTGGACTGCAAGGGCAATTTAGTGCTAGTTTATTTTCAATTAGAGCTAAAGATTTACTTCAAACAAAAACAAAAGAAGAAAACTATTATTTTTTAAGTGGACTTTTAATTGGCGATGAAATTAGCTACTTACAGCAAACTACAGAAAACATATTTTTAGTGGCTCCAGACCCAGTTTTTAGCCTATATAAGTTAGCGTTAAAACAAATAATTAATCCAAAACAATTAATTCTCTTAGATGACAAAGTTCTAGAGAAGGCTCTATTGTTAGGTCAAAAGAAAATTTTATTACAGTATGACAACAAATAAACCTTTTAATTGGAAACTATATAATAAAGCTCCTATTGTAGGTATTGTAAGAGGCTTACCTTTAGAGACAGTTGTAGGTATCGCAAAAGCGTATGTTACAGCTGGTTTGTCTACTATAGAAATTACAATGAACACTGTTAGCGCAGCAGAAATTATAGCAACAATGCAATCTAATTTTCCTAATTTAAATGTTGGCGCTGGTACTGTTTGCACAATAGAAGATTACAATACGGCTGTTACAGCTGGTTCTCAGTTTATAGTAACACCAATAATAAATGAAGAAGTAATAAAAAAAGCCGTAGCAGACAAAATTCCTATTTTCCCTGGTGCTTTTACTCCAACTGAAGTTTACAAAGCTTGGTCTTTAGGTGCTTCTGCCGTTAAAATATTTCCTGCAACGCAATTAGGCCCTACTTACATAAAAGATGTTTTAGCTCCACTAAACAAAATAAAACTGCTACCAACAGGCGGAGTAACAAAAGAAAATATAAAATCTTTTTTTGCTGCTGGCGCTACAGGAGTTGGCATGGGCAGCTCATTACTAGACAAAGAGCTTATTAATAACAAAGATTTTAACGGTTTAGCAAATCATTTTAAAAGCATTAAAGAAGAAATTGAAGCATATTTATAAACCACAACAAGACTAAACTATGAAAATAAGAATAAAAATTACAGCACTTTCCATATTAACCTTATTGTTTTTTAATGCTTCATTTGCACAAAAAACAGTAACTCTAGAGGACAATAACATAAAGGTAACTGTAGAAAACAAAAGTGGTAATTTTACCGTAGTCGAGAAAAATTCTGGCCAAATATGGAATCCAGATCCCTGGGAAAATGCAGCTGGTTTATTAACACTTTTAGACAGTAAAAAAGCTAAGCAAACAGTAAACATATCTAACAGTAAAAAAATAGAACTTACCAAAAAAGATAAAAATACGGTTGTAATAACATTTAGTAATCCCACTTTTAAAGACGGCTCTGTAGCTAAAGGCGTAACTATACAAACTCAATTAAGCTTAAACACCAAAACATCTAAGCTAAGAGCAGAAATTATAAGTTACACATCTAGCAACCATAAGTTAATAGATCTTAGGTACCCATCTCGGCACTTTAGTTTAAAAACAGACCAAGATATAGGCGCAGCGGTAATACCACAAAAACAAGGTATTATTTGCCCGTCTTATATTTTCCCTATGAATGGTGGCCGTTTTTGCAAATGGGATGACACTACGTACAACAATAAATCTATTGGCACATTAGAGCTTTTTAATAACGGCACAGGATTATCTATGCCATGGTGGGGAACCTACAATAAAAAATCTGCAGTAGTTGGTATTATTGATAATGACGTAAGGCCAAAACTATTTTTTAATATAAATAACAACGGTCAGTACTTATTTAATGCAAAAGGCGAAATGTCTACCTACCAAAGAATACAGTTTTTAGATCCTGTATGGGACATATCTAAGCCAGACCAAACAATTGGAGGTATAACGTATTCTTTTATTCCTAAAGGAGATTATGTAGATATGGCTAAAGAATACAGAAAAGAAGCTAAAAAACGTGGCCATTTTGTTTCTTTAAAAGATAAACTAGCCAGAAACCCAGATGTAGATAAGCTACCAGGTTCTATCTATTTTGGTATTTATGGCGGTTATCCTCATTATGTAAATATGCCCGGTATGGCTTTTACTTTTGATGATTTAAAAGATATGATTACTACAATACACGACACTTTAAACGTAGACAATGCATTTATACATGCCTGGGGCACGTTCTCTAACTACGTACCTAATAATTGGCCAATTAGCGATGAGCTTGGTGGTGTTAAAAAGCTTAGAGAAGCTGTTGATTTAACTAACAAATATGGTTACTTATACTCTTCATACCACTCCTACTCTGCATTATTAGAGAACGATCCAGATTTCTCAACCGAATTAATGTGGAAAGATGCAAATGGTAAATTACAAGAAACCAATAGTAGATGGGCACGTGTAGATAGTAAATATCAGTTAGGTTTAGCTAAAAAACACATTACTGAAGAAATAAAAACACTAAACTTAAAAGCAGATATTACTGATATTACGTTTGCTGCGTACAGAGAAAAAGGGAAAGAGGGCCGTATTGCTCTAGCCAAATATATAGACTCTCTAAACCTTGTAAACGGTACAGAGCACGGTCAAGAAGCCTGGATTCCTTATTTTGATATGTTTGAAGGTATGACCTATTTAGAAAGTGCTCCACTATCTACCATATCTAAAAAAGCACCATTATTTAGCCTAGTTTACCATGATGCAATAGCTACTTTTGGCAAAATACAAGATCCAGATAATGAAGTTACTAGTAATGGTGATTTTAGAATAAAAGCATTACGTAGCATACTTTTTGGAAGAGGAACAACTATTTTCTTTGCTCCGTATGAATTTGAAGGTATGTTTAATATGATTAAAATGGCTAATAAATTAGTAGCTCCAATACATAAAGAAACATTTTATGCAGAATTGAAAAGCCATGAATATTTAAGTTCAGATTTTAAAGTACAACGCACTAAATTTTCTAATGGAACCAGTGTAATTGTTAATGTGGGTAATGTAGACCAAAAAATAGAAAACGGACAAATAATTCCTGGTTACGGATATTACATAATAAGAGAAAACGGAGAAATTAGCAAAGGAAGTTTTAAAGTTAGCTTAGTGCAAGATTAACAACTTATGAAAATTAAATTAACCCCATTTTTAGTCGCTCTTTTACTATGCAAAGCTATAGTTGCTCAAAACGATTGGGAGAATGAGCATATTTACGAGACCAACAAAATGGTAGCTCGTACTGCCAGTTATTCATACCAAAATGTTACAGACGCATTAGAAGGTAATAGAGACAAAGCAAGAGTAAAGTCTTTAAACGGTATTTGGAGATTTAAATATACTGCTAAATCTGAGGATAGACCATTAGATTTTACCGCAAAAAATTTTAACGGCAAAGACTTTACAACTATTCCCGTACCATCCAATTGGGAATTACAAGGCCACGGTCAACCCATTTACACAAATATTACATATCCTTTTACACCTAACATACAAGATCCAAATTTAAAGTACGGCTGGAGAGGACCACAACCTCCCATCCCTCCTAAAATTTACAGAGATAACCCAGTTGGCAGTTATTATAGAGATTTTGAAGTTCCAAAAGAGTGGAACAATCAATCCATAATTCTTCATTTTGGCGGTGTATCCTCTGCATTTTACGTTTGGGTAAATGGGGAAAAAGTAGGTTACAGTCAAGGAAGTCGCTTAGCAGCAGAATTTAATATAACAAACTACATTAAACCTGGAGCTAAAAACAGAGTTGCAGTACAAGTATTTAGGTGGAGTGACGGCAGTTACCTAGAAGACCAAGATATGTGGCGCTTAAGCGGTATTCACCGAGAGGTACTATTAATGGCGCAACCAAAAATAGCAATTAACGATTTTTATATTAAAACTAAGTTTGATGCCAATATAGAGAATGCAAAACTACAAATTAGACCTAAAGTTTGGGTTAAAGAAAATAAAGAGAATTTAAAAGACTGGACTATAACTGCAATGTTATTTAATGCTGATAAAAAACAGGTGTTAGACAAAGAAATTAAAGTTCCCGTTAGCACTATTTATAATGAAAGATGGCCTGCACGAGACATTACAAAATTTGGTTTGTTAGAAGCAGATATTAGAATGCCAAACAAATGGTCTGCAGAAAACCCGTATTTATATACCATAGTATTAAATGTAAAAGATCCTAACGGAAAAATAGTAGAATCTAGAAGTCAGAAAATAGGCTTTAGAAAAGTTGAGTTCAGTAAAAAAAACGAACTATTAATCAACGGAAAAGCTGTAAAACTTATGGGTGTTAATAGACACGACCACCACCCAACAAGAGGAAAAGCATTAACACGAGAAGATTTACGTAAAGATGCAGAGTTAATTAAGCAATATAACTTTAATGCTGTACGTACATCTCACTACCCAAACGACCCGTATTTTATAGAGCTTTGCAATGAGTATGGCATTTATGTTATGAGTGAGGCTAATATAGAAACGCATCACCTAGGTAGTTACATACCACAAACACCATCATGGACGGCACCTATTTTAAGTAGAGTTTACCGTATGGTGGAGCGTGATAAAAACAACCCAAGTATAATATCTTGGTCTCTAGGAAACGAGTCTGGTACTGGCCCCGCTTTTGCGGCAGCTTCTGCCTGGATAAAAGATTATGACAGCTCAAGATTTATACATTATGAAGGAGCCCAAGGAGACCCAAACAACCCTAATTACGTAGAAAATGCCGGTTTTACATCTAACAATTGGCCTAGTATGGCAAACCCAACAGATCTTGCCTATGTAGACGTTATTAGCAGAATGTATCCAGATCAATCTCAATTAGAAAATCTTGCAAACAGTGCACATATAAACAGACCCATAATTATGTGCGAGTATATGCACGCTATGGGAAATTCTATGGGTGGCTTAGGTGAGTTTTGGGATGTTATTAGAGCTAAACCAAACTTAATTGGAGGTTTTATTTGGGATATGGTAGACCAAGGATTAGAGAAAAAAGACCCAAATGGCAATACCTTTTACGCTTATGGCGGTGATTATGGAGACACTCCTAATGACCATAATTTTTGCATAAACGGCGTATTAGCATCAGACCGCACACCTAACCCACACGCTTGGGAAGCAAAATATGTTTTTCAGCCTGTGGTTTTTGAAACTGCAGATAAAGAAAACAAGCAAGTAAGAATTATAAACAGATTTACGTTTACAAACTTAGATAAATACACTATTAAATGGAGTGTTTATGAAAACGGAAAAAAGTTAGAATCTGGAGAACTTCCCCGTCAAGACATAGCGGCTGCTTCATCAGCCATAGTTACAATTCCCTATAAAAGTAATTTAAAAAATAATTCAGATTACTGGCTGCGCCTATCACTACATGAAACAAAAGATCGTTTGTGGGCAAAAAAGGGATATTTAATTGCTAAAGAGCAATTATCACTTAAAGCAAAGAGCACTATAACCAAACATATTTCTACCTCTAAAAAAAGTATTTCTATTTTAGAAAATAAAAATACTATTACAGTAAATGGGGCTAATTTTTCGGTAGGAATATCTAAAAAAAATGGTCAATTATCTTCCTATATAACCCAAGGACAAGAACAAATTATATCTCCTTTAAAACCAAATTTTTACAGACCACCTATAGATAATGATATTAGAGGTGCTAGCAGCAAAAAACTTAAAGAAGGCAGACAGTTTTGGAAAAATATTTTAGACAGTGTTAAAACAACTAAAGTTACTATTAGTAAAAAAGATGAAAAATCTATTAAAGTTATAAGCGAACAACAGGTAAATAACAAACTAAGTTTTACAACTACTTATACTATTTACAATGATGCTACTGTGCTAATTTCTTTTAACACCCAAGCTAGTAAATCTTTACCAGCTCCTACTAGAATTGGGTTAACAATGGGGATTAACAAACAACTAAAAAACACAAGTTATTACGGAAATGGCCCGTATGAGAATTATAGTGATCGTAAACGAAATTCTGAAATTGGAGAATACCATACCAAAACAGATGCTATGTTCACCAATTATGTAATGCCGCAAGAAAACGGTAACAGAACAGAAACGCGTTGGCTAAATTTAACAAACGGGAAAAAAGGAGGAATTAAAATAGTAGGTGTACCTAAATTTAGTTTTTCTGTTTGGCCGTATTCATCAGAAAATATAGAACAAGCAAAACATCCGTATGAGCTTACTCCACAAGGTTATTACACGCTAAATATAGACTATGCGCAAACTGGTTTAGGAGGCACACTATCTCACTTATTACCAAAATACACATTAAAATCTGGCGAGTATAATTTTCAATTTCTTATTCAGCCATTACAATAATAGTTAAACTTAAAATTATGGATTACAAATTTAGTCACATAGGCATACCTACTACAGAAGAAAAAAATTGGGATGGATTTTACGAGCCTGGAAAAATTCATTATACAGAATTTGACAAGGATCCTTATAATATTGAATGGGTAAAGTTTGATGCTAATAGCCCAATGCCAGAACTAATGCGCACTGTACCACACGTAGCTTATTTTGTAGATAATATGGAAGATGCTTTACAAGGCAAAGATATTTTAGTTGATACTTTTTCTCCTGGAGAAGGTGTACGGGTAGCTTTTATAAAACATAACGGTGCTCCTGTAGAATTTATGGAAGTTAACAACTAACACACTTAGTTTAAATAACTCTATTTTAAACATAAAACTATATTTTAGAGTTAAAATAATGCTACACTAAGGTAATATGCATTAATCTCATTAACGTATTTTTCATTTAATTTGTTCCAATTCACTCATTTTTAACAGTGATTTTTAATAAAATGAAAAAAAATATAATTTATATTCTACTACTAACAGTAGCAATTACAGTAAAAGCCCAAGAGAAACCTAATATTATTTTCTTATTTTCTGATGATGCTGGTTACGCAGATTTTGGTTTTCAAGGCAGTAAAGTAATGAAGACTCCTAACTTAGATAAACTAGCAAAATCTGGAGCAAAATTTACACAAGGTTACGTTACAGATGCAACTTGCGGACCATCTAGAGCTGGGTTAATTACGGGTAAATACCAACAACGCTTTGGATATGAAGAAATAAACGTTCCTGGTTATATGAGCGCCAACTCTAAATTTTTAGCAGATGATATGGGATTACCTTTAGACCAATTAACCATAGCAGATTATTTAAAAAAACTAGGTTATAAAACTGCTATGTACGGCAAATGGCACTTAGGTGATGCAGACCGCTACCACCCAACCAAGAGAGGTTTTGATGAGTTTTATGGTTTTAGAGGTGGTGCTCGTAATTACTTTGGTTATGAAGATGTCACTAAAGCTCACCCAGATACCAGAATGGAAAGAGGTTTTGGTAATTTTCAAGAACCAACAGAATATGTTACAGATGCCCTAGCTAAAGAAGCCGTATCATTTATTGAAAAAAATAAAGACAATCCGTTTTTTATTTATTTAGCCTTTAATGCGGTACACACGCCAATGCAAGCAACTAAAGAAGACCTAGATAAATTTCCTAATTTAACAGGAAAACGAAAGGAATTAGCCGCTATGACTTTGGCTTTAGATAGAGCTTGTGGCACTGTTTTAAACAAGTTAAAACAACTTGGTTTAGACAAAAATACAATTGTTGTTTTTTCAAACGATAACGGAGGACCAACAGACAAAAACGCATCATTAAATTTACCATTAAGCGGTACAAAATCTAACCATTTAGAAGGCGGCATTAGAGTTCCTTTTTTAATAAGTTGGCCAAAACAAATAAAATCTAAAACTGTATACAACTTTCCAGTAAGCACACTAGACTTACTTCCTACTTTTTACGCAGCAGGTGGCGGCAATGTTACAGATTTAAAGGATATAGATGGTGTTAACTTACTGCCATACATTAACGGACAAAACAACAGCAGACCACACAATACTTTATTCTGGAAAAAAGAAGTACGCTTAGCTTATAGAGAAGGCGACTATAAATTAATAAGATTTGCAGACAGACCGGCTGAGTTATATGATTTATCTACAGACACTGCAGAACAAAATAATATAGCATCTAAACATCCTGAAAAGGTAACATCTATGTTTAAAAAAATGTTTGAATGGGAATCTACCCTTCAGCGACCTTTGTGGATGCTTAAAAGGTCTTTTGAAAATTATGACATAGACCGTATGGACCGTTACAGAACTCCAGAAATGGTTAAAAAAGAAATGGAACAATACACTATCCCTTTAAAAGAAAGTAACGGATATAAAAAAATAGAAAACTAACTATAACTCAACTTAATATATGAAACACATCACAATTTTGGCGTTTAGCGCACTGGTACTAGCATCCTGCGGCCAAAAAGAAAAAACAAAAGACACGGTAGTTACTGCAAATACAGAAAGTAAAGATTTGGCTTTAAATCTAGATTCTAATGCAGGTATTATTAACAATGCTAATAGTCCGCATGTTGCTTTTAAAAGTATAGATATGGGCGATTGCCAATGGACAGAAGGCTTCTGGGCAGATAAGTTTAAAATTGCCGAAACAAAAATGGTTCCGTACATGCGCAGTTTATTAACTGGTGATACAGGCCACGCACTTAACAACTTTAAAATTGCAGCTGGCTTAAAAGATGGTGAGCACAAAGGAATGCATTGGCATGATGGCGACTTTTATAAATTTATGGAAGCCACAATGTATGTTTATGCACAAAACAAAGATGAAGCTTTACTAAAAGAAATAGATAGCTATATAGACATTATAGGGAAAGCACAAGAAAAAGATGGCTACCTACAAACACAAATACAACTAAACAAAGATAGGTCTAGGTATGAAAACAGAAAGTTTCATGAAATGTACAATTCTGGTCACTTATTAACCAGCGCTTGTATTCACTACAGAATTACAGGACAGACCAATTTTTTAGAAATTGCCGTTAAACACGCAGATTTACTATACTCGTTATTTATGACAGATGATGAGCGTTATGGCCGTTTTGGTTTTAATCAAACCCAAATAATGGGCTTGGTAGAATTGTATAGAACCACAAAAGACAAACGCTATTTAGAGTTAGCTGAAAAATTTATAAACAATAGAGGTGCTTATAAAGTTGCAGAAACGCCAGAAACTAAAGGATATCCTATTGGAGATATGGTACAAGAACGCACTCCTTTACGTAAGTCTGATGAAGCAGTTGGCCACGCCGTTTTAGCATTGTACTACTATGCAGGCGCAGCAGATGTATATGCAGAAACAGGAGAACAAGCTTTAATTGATGCTTTAGATAAATTATGGATGAATGTTGCACTAAAAAAAATGTATGTAACTGGTGCCGTGGGTCAAACTCACTACGGAGCATCTACCAACAGAGATAAGATAGAAGAAGGCTTTATTGACGAGTATATGATGCCTAATATGACCGCGTATAATGAAACATGTGCTAATGTTTGTAACTCTATGTTTAGCTATCGTATGTTAGGTGTACATGGCGAATCTAAATATGCAGATATTATGGAAACCGTACTATACAACAGTGCTTTATCTGGCATTAATTTAGAAGGAGACAGGTATTACTATGCCAACCCACTTAGAGTTATACACGGCTCTAGAGATTACAGTAAAATGAATACAGAATTTCCAACAAGACAAGCTTATTTAGACTGTTTTTGTTGTCCTCCAAACCTGGTACGTACTATTGCAAAAGTATCTGGTTGGGCATATAGTAAATCTAAAAATGGTATTGCTGTAAACCTTTATGGAGGCAACACTTTAAATACAACACTTACAGATGGGTCTAAAATAAAATTAAAGCAAGAGACCGCTTACCCTTGGAATGGAGATGTTAAAATAACAATGCAAGAATGTAAAAATACTCCTTTTGATATGCTTGTTAGAATTCCTGATTGGGCAGAAGGCACAAAAGTTTTTGTAAATGATAAAGATGCTGGTGTTACCGTAAAAGCCGGTGAATTTGCCATAATTAATCGTGAATGGAAAAAAGGTGACGTTATACGCATTGCTATGCCATTAGATATAAATTTTGTTGAAGGCCACGAACGTATTGAAGAAGTACGTAATCAAGTAGCTATAAAAAGAGGTCCGCTTGTATATTGTGTAGAATCTGCAGATTTACCAAAAAACACTAGTATTTTAGATGTATTTATTAAAGGTGATGCTTCTCAATTAAAATCAGAATATAGACCAGACTTTTTAGGTGGTGTATCTGCTATAACAGGTAATGTTTTATTACGTAAAGACGCTGCTAAAACAGATAAAATGTATCACAAAGTAAACAAGCCACAATGGAAAAAGTACAACACTACATTTGTACCATACTATGCATGGTCTAACAGAAATAATGAAAAAGAGAGCGAAATGACGGTGTTTTTACCAGTTGTTTGGGAATAAGATTTAGTTTTTATTAGTAAAAAAAAGGGAGATAAGTTTTACAACTTATCCCCTTTTTTAATTTGTGTTAATTATAGTGTATTAAACTAATTTATAATCTTTAAGCGGTAATGTTCTATATCTATTACCAGTTGCTTTAAAAATTGCATTTACAATAGCTGGTGCAATAACTGGTACCCCTGGCTCACCAACACCTGTTGGTTTTTCGTTATTTTCTACAATTTCTATATGTATGTTTGGTGCTTGTGGCATACGTAACATTTGGTAATCACCAAAATTAGTTTGTTCTATAGCGCCATCTTTAGCTGTAATTTTACCGTAAAAGGCTAAAGACATACCAAAAATAGCAGCACCTTCCATTTGTGCCGTAATTGTATTTTTATTTACAGCCAAACCACAATCTATAACAGAATGTATGTTGTGTACTTTTACTTTATTATTTACAACAGATACCTCAACCACAGACGCAACATAAGATAAAAAGCTATAATGCACTGCAAGTCCCATTGCATGTCCTTCGGGTAATTTTTTACCCCAATCTGCATTTTTAGCAGCCTGCTTTAGCACGTGTTTTAAACGAGCAGTATCATACTTATATTCATTTTTAGTATCTTCAATGCGGTCACTACCAATAAGATTTAATCTAAACTCAAGCGGATCTACTCCTGCTTCATTAGCTAACTCATCAGCAAAAACATTAATAGCAAAACCGTGTGGTATGTTTATAACAGAACGCATCCAACCAATTCTAACATGCGCTGGTGCTTCTCCTGTTTCTACCTGCATATTAGGAATCTCAAAAGGTACGTTTGTAGCACTAGCAGCTTCAAAAGGAGCAGGATCTACAGTTCCCGGAGCAAAAGTAGACGCTATAGAAGGCAACGCAAAACGATGCAACCAACCAGTTACTTTTCCGTCTTTATCCAAACTACCTTTCATATATTGTGCTGCAATGGTGTGGTAATAACCATGTTGTATATCATCTTCACGTGACCATACAACTTGTACAGGAGCATTAATTGCCTTAGATACCGCAGCAGCTTCAACCACATAATCTGGCTTGGATTTTCTACCAAAACCACCTCCTAAAAACGTAACATTAACAGTTACATTTTTTTCATCTGTTTCTAAAAAAGCACTAACTTCTGTTCTTGTACGTTGTGGTTCTTGTGTTGGAGCCCAAACTTCGCACGTATTCTCTTGTACCCAAACAACAGCATTAGGCACCTCCATAGGTGTATGCACTAAATGTGGCAATTGGTATGTACTTTCTATAGTTTTTGTTGCAGATTTAAATGCAGAATCTACATTACCTACCGTTTTAGCAACCTTTCCCTTTTTCTGTACATTAGCTGTTATCTGTTTCATATACTCTTCAGTATCATAATTAGCATTTGCACCAAAATCCCACTCTACTTTTAAAGCCTCTTTACCTTTAAAAGCAGCCCAAGTATTTGTAGCAACAACAGCTACACCTCCTAATGGTCCAAAAGGTTTTTCTACCCTAGGGATTTCTACAACATCTATAACACCTGCAATTTTTAAGGCTTCAGTTTTATCAAAAGATTTTACTGTACCAAAAGTAACTGGGCAACGTTTTATTGCTGCAAATTTCATATTATCTAAACGCTTATCTAAACCAAAAACAGCACTTCCGTTAGATAAGTTTTCTACATCTTTGCTTGGTAAATATTTACCAATAAATTTAAAATCTTTAGGATCTTTTAAAACAACATCTTTGGGAACTTCTATAGTTTTAGCGATTTCTACAAGTTCTCCAAATCCTATTTTTTTACCACTATTACTTATAACAAAATGGTTTTCTGCTTTTAATTCTGATGCAGGAACCTCCCATTTTTTAGCTGCTGCAGCAATTAAAACTGCCTTTGTAGCGGCTCCAATTTTTCGCATTTCTTCATACAAAAGACGTACACTTTTAGAGCCATCTGTATTTTGATCACCGTACTTAACATCTCCTACAGCTTGTTTAATACTTACTCTATCCCAATCTGCCTCCATTTCATCTGCAATAACAGACGTTAAAGACGTACGCACACCTTGTCCCATTTCTGATCTAGAGGCAACCAAAATAAGATTACCATCAGAATTAAGCTGAACAAATAAATTAGGATTAAACTCTACAACTTCTTTAGGTTCACAGCCAATAAAAAGCGTTGTTCCAGAAGCAATTATTAATCCGCCTGAAGCCAAACCTAATCCTTTTAAAAAACTTCTACGACTTACATTTTTTACATTTTTCATACTAGCCTTTGTTTTTTAATTCTACAGAATGGTTTATAGCCTTTTTTATACGCGGATATGTACCACAGCGGCAAATATTACGCACCATAGCATTATTTATATCCTCATCAGAAGGGTTGCTATTACCGTTTAGCAATGCAGTTGCTGTTATTAATTGTCCAGACTGACAAAAACCACATTGCGGAACATTATGCTCTGCCCAAGATTTTTGTAACAACTGAAGATTTTCTGTCTGTCCCTCAACGGTAATCAACTCGTTATCTCCTACTGCAGAAACAGGCAACTGACAAGAATTTACTGCATTACCATTCATTAAAACCATACAAGCACCACAAAAACCTTTGCCACAACCAAATTTAGTTCCAGTAAAACCTATAATGTCTCTTATTGCCCATAACAAAGGCATATCCGGATCTACATCTATCGTATGTGTTTCTCCATTAATTTTTAGCTTGGTCATAAATCTTAATATTTAGTTTTGTAAAGATGTCTAAGTTTTAAATTTACACAAAAATAAGTACAACAAACCGCTATAATTAACCTATTAACACTTTATTTTACCAATAAAGCAGTAATTAAGATAAAGTTTAAATTAACCATCAGGTTATTAATAAGCCA
Organism: Cellulophaga omnivescoria; assembly: GCF_001999725.1. Taxonomy (GTDB): domain Bacteria; phylum Bacteroidota; class Bacteroidia; order Flavobacteriales; family Flavobacteriaceae; genus Cellulophaga; species Cellulophaga omnivescoria. Next base: position 326,074 of record NZ_MDDP01000010.1, on the reverse strand, counting down.
ACAGTTAGAGTAAAAATAGTAATACTAATTACAAATAAGGTAAAATAGTGCAAGGCACGGATAAACGAAACCAATATTTTATTGCTTCTTTTAGGTTATTTTGATAGTTCTTAATATTAACTTTTTTGAAATACATAAATGAGATACGTGCAATTATTACTACTACTTTTATTTATAAGTAGTTGCCAATCACAAAAAGAGACAAAAAAAGAAATCAAAAAAAAGCCAAATATTTTATTTATTGCTGTAGATGATTTACGCCCAGAACTTGGCACCTATGGTTCTGACATTGCCATTACACCAAATATAGATGCATTGGCTAAAAATGGTCTACAGTTTAACAATGCATACTGCCAAGAAGCTATATGCAGTCCGTCTAGAGCTAGTTTAATGACAGGAGCCAGACCAGAAAGCATAAGCGTAGTAGAAAACTTTACCTATTTTAGAGATGCTAACCCAGATATTATAACACTACCTCAGCAATTATGGGCAAACGGATATGAAACCGTACACACAGGCAAAATTTACCACGGCAAATATAACGACCCTAAGTTATCATGGAGCAGAAAGCCAGTAACACATAGCCAAATGAGCGCTAGTAAAAAGCCGAAATTTGGCTTTAAATTACCAGAAAACATAAAATTGCATAAAGAAAATAGCGCTGCTATGGTAGCCAAGTACGGAGAAAATGCATTACGTAATGGACTAGGTAAAGGTCCGGCTTATGAGTTTGCAGATTATCCTGATAATGAATATGAAGATGGTTATAACACAGATCTTGCTATAGCAACTTTAAAAGATATGCTTAACAAAAACCCTAACAAACCATTTTTTTTAGGATTAGGAATGAAAAAACCACACTTAGACTGGTTAGCTCCTAAAAAGTACTGGGATATGTATAACGAAGATGATATAAAATTGGCTCAACAAAAGCAAGGTCCAAAAGACGGGGCTGCAATGGGGCTACACGCTTCTTTTGAGTTAAGAGCTAGGGCAGACATTCCTAAAAAAGGAGATATTACAGATGAACAAGCTATAAAATTAAAACACGCATATTTAGCCTGTGTAAGTTATATAGATGCACAAATAGGACGTATGTTAAAAGCCCTAGAGGAATCTGGACAAAGAGACAACACCATAGTTATATTATGGAGTGACCACGGCTGGCACCTTGGTGATATGGGCATTTGGGGCAAAGCAACAAACTATGAAATTGCTACAAGAGTGCCTTTACTAATTAACACTCCAAATATGCCAAAAGAAATAAAAGGCAAAAAAACAAATGCACTAGTAGAGTTGGTAGATATGTACCCAACATTATGTGACTTGGTTAATGTACCTACTCCTAAAACAGTAGAAGGACAAAGTTTTAAACCACTATTAAGTAACCCAAATTTAGATTGGAAAAAAGCTGTTTTTAGTCAGTTTCCCACACCTGCATTAAGAGAATGGGCAGCTAACCCATTATCTAAAGGGATGAAAGAAACTTCATTTGGCCCTTTAATTAAAGAAGTTGAAGAAAAGATAAAAAAACAACAAGGAGATAAATGGAATAGAGATTTGTTTGAAAATAAATTAATGGGCTACTCTATGCGTACAAAAGAATATAGATTTATTGTTTGGAAAGATTATAAAGCCAAAAACGCAAAACCTATTTTTATAGAACTATACAACCATTTAAACGACCCTAACGAAACAATTAATATAGCTAAAGAAAATCCTGAAATTGTAGAAAAGCTACTTGTACAATTTAACAAAGGCTGGAAAGGCAATTTAGCACAACTTAACTAAGTATTAAGAGTATGATTTTTAATAAACACTCAAAGACACTTGTATTAGCAGTTTTACTAACTGCATTAAGCTGCACCAACAAACCAAAAAATATAGCACAAACAACAGACGTTAAAACTGAAACAGAACAACCTAATATTTTATTGGTTCTTTGTGATGATTTAGGGTATTCTGATGTTGGTTTTAATGGCAGCACAGATATTAAAACACATGAATTAGACAGACTAGCAAGTGCAGGAACCATATTTACATCGGCTTATGTAGCACATCCGTTTTGCGGACCAAGTAGAGCAGCGTTATTAACGGGCAGGTATCCACATACAATAGGCTCTCAGTTTAACTTACCTGCTAACGGAGAATCTTTAGGCAAAGGAATTGATACCAAAGAGCAATTTATAGCTAAAACATTACAAGAGTCTGGCTATTACACAGGAGCTATTGGAAAATGGCATTTAGGCGCCACAGAAGAGTTTCATCCCAACCAAAGAGGTTTTACAGACTTTTATGGTTTTTTAGGTGGTGGTCACAATTATTTTCCTGAGCAATACCAAGCACAGTACCAAAAACAAAAAAAAGCTAAGAAAAAAATAATTAGAGATTACATACTTCCGCTAGAACATAATGGTAAAGAAGTTAAAGAAACAGAATATTTAACTGATGCTTTCTCTAGAGAAGCATCTAGGTTTGTAAAAGAAGCTTCAAATAAAAAGAAACCGTTTTTTTTGTATTTAGCTTACAATGCACCACACGTACCGCTTGAAGCTAAAGAAGAAGACATCGCAAAATTTTCAAAAATTAAAGATAAAGATAGAAGAACTTATGCCGCTATGGTTTATGCTGTAGATAGAGGAGTTGGCACTATTGTAAACACCTTAAAAGAAACGCATCAATTAGAGAATACATTAATTATATTTTTAAGTGATAACGGCGGAAATACAGACCACGGAGCAACCAATTTTCCATTACATGGAAGAAAAGGAGATACTTGGGAAGGTGGTTATCGCGTTCCTATGTTTATGTATTGGCCAAAAAATATTGCAAAAGGAGAAAAATACAGTTTTCCTATTACAAGCTTAGACCTTTACCCTACGTTAGCCCATTTAGGAAAAGCAAAGGTTCCTAATGATAAAATTTTAGACGGAAAAAATGCTTGGGAATCTATATTAGCTAATGAAGGCCCACACAATAAAGAAACTTTATTTGCTATGCGCCACAGAGAAGGTTATACAGATGTATCTGCGAGAAGAGACGAATGGAAAGCCCTAAAAGTTAATAGACAACCTTGGAAACTTTTTAAAATTACGGAAGATATAGGTGAAAAAAACGATTTAAGCGCAACACATCCAGATATAATAAAAGAGCTTGTAAACGATGCTGAACAATGGAGTAAAAGCCACACAAAACCACTGTGGTTTGACCCCACCTATTTGCAAGAAATGTGGAAAGACAGTACAATGGCAACTTTTAATAATACTTTTGCAGTACCCAAATAAATACAAACATATATTTTAACACCAACTCCTTATACAACTAAGGAGTTTTTTATGCTTACTGTTAGGTGCTGTAAACGAAACAATTAACGCTCTAAAAATTAATTATAGCGGTTACCTACCCCAAAATACTCCTCTTTACCCTAAAATAGCCCCTTTTTAATTAAAAAGGTTAAAATAATGTTATCGAAAGGTAAAATTGATAAATAGACACCCTGTTTTTTACACTTCTTTTGAATTATGAAACTAATTTTTATGATATGCTCATTATTATTGTTTGAAATTACGTTAAAAACAATGTACTGCTTCATATCTAAAAAAACTAAAACTACTAAAGCTATACTTATATAAATAAGCAAATAGCAAAAACACTATGTAACTAAAAAACTCCTAACGTAACAACTCAGAATTATGAAAAAACCAAAAATCAAAAAAATAGGAAAATATTTTCTCCTATCTAACAAATTGCTTTTAACGCAACTAATACTATTTAGTTTATTAACTATACCTTTAAATGCTACTGCTGCAACTAATACAACTATACCACAACAACAAAAAACCATAACAGGTACAGTTACAGATGAATTAGGCCCAATGCTAGGTGTTAGTATTGTTGTTAAAGGAACAACAAATGGTACCACTACAGATTTTGATGGTAATTATAGCATTACTGTAGAAGGAGATAATCCTGTTTTAATATTTACTTATATAGGTTACAAAGCACAAGAAATAACAGTAGGTAGCCAAACTACCATTAATGTAACAATGGCAACAGATGCAGAAAATCTAGAAGAAGTTGTTGTTTTAGGATATACTACTCGTAAAAAAGGAGAAGTTACTGGTTCTGTGAGTGCTATAAAAAGCGAGGAACTAGAAAAAACTTCAAACAAAGATTTGGCTAAGTCTTTAGCTGGTAAAGTTTCTGGTTTAATTGTAAATGATAGAGGTGGGTATCCTGGTTCTACAGGAGACGTATCTTTATTAATAAGAGGTAAATCTACTTTAAATAACAACTCGCCTTTAATATTAATAGATGGTGTTGTAACAGGAACTTTTTCTCAATTATCTCCACAAGATATAGCGTCTATTACTATCCTAAAAGATGGTGCTGCGGCAATTTATGGAGCCAGAGCGGCAAATGGTGTAATTTTAGTTACAACAAAAAGAGGTAAATCTGGCAAGCCAAAAATTAATATTTCATCATCCTATAACTTATCATCTTTTTCTGTACAACCAGACCTTATGTCGTCTGAGCAATATGCAATTTACGAGAATGAAATTAATGATAGATTAGGGCAAGCTCCTCGTTTTACCCAAGAGCAAATAAATAATTACGCATCTGGTACAGATCCTATAAATTTTCCTAGCACAGATTGGAGCGATTTAACTTTTGCTAAAACATCTCCAGAATCTAGAAACTCAATCTCTATTTCTGGTGGTAGTGAAGATGTCAAATATTTTGTTAGTGGAGACTTTATAAAGCAAGTTGGTTTATTTAAGTCTGGTGACTTAAGATTTAGACAAAACCAAGTTCGTTCTAACTTAGATATTAAATTAACAAACAATATAAAATTAGGTGTAGACCTTTCTGGAAGATTTGGAAACACCCAAGAGCCAGGTGTAGATGATAATTTTATATATAAGCACATTTACACTAATGAACCTACAGAAGTTGGCATTTACCCTAACGGATTACCAGGCTGGGGAGGAGAAAATGGTGCTAACCCATACGTTATGTCTAGCAACGAATCTGGCTTTGTTAAAAGAATAGACAATACATTAAGAGGACGTTTTTCTTTAGATTGGGATTTAAAATCTATTACTCCTGGTTTAACGTTTAAAACTTTTGTTGGTGTACGTAGACAAAATAACGATCAAAAATCATGGTATACACCATGGACGGTTTATTCTTTTCAGGAATCTACAGGAGAGTATGTACCAACCACAGGTAAATCTCAAAGAGGTGGTGAAAGAATACTTAGAGAAAGTTTCTGGAAGTTTGATGAAGTACAAGCAAATGCAACTTTATACTACAATAAAAAAATAGGTGAAAATCACTCAATTAACACATTTGTTGGTTATGAGCAAGCACAGTCAGAGCAAAGGCAATTTTGGGCACAGCGCCAAGGATTTCCAACTAAAGAACACACAGAGTTATTTGCCGGTAGTGATGATGGTCAGCAATCTTTTGGTACATCTCAAGAATGGGGAAGAGTTAACTACTTTGGATCTTTCTCTTACGATTATAAAAAGAAATATTTTGTAGACTTTACAATTCGTCATGATGGCTCTAGTAACTTTGGCCCTGGAAAAAGATACGGTACCTTCCCAGGTGTTGCCGCATCATGGGCAATTAATAAAGAATCTTTTTTAGACAATGCAGACTGGTTATCTGATTTAAGACTAAGAGGTTCTTGGGCTAAAATGGGTAACGACCGTATTGGAGCTTTTCAATACCTAACTCGTTTTAACTATGGCGGAGCAACAAATGTTGCAAACCCTAACTACTATATTTTTGGCACACCAGGTGTTAGTTACAACGGTTATACGCCAGATAATGTGCCTAACCCAAATATTACATGGGAAACTGCTTATATGAAAAACATAGGTATTGCTTTCTCTATGTTTGATAGTAAACTTACAGGAGACTTTAACTACTTCTACCAAAACAGAGAAGACATATTGGTTACAAGAGCAGCTGCTATACCAGATGCAGCTGGTTTAACATTACCAGCAGAAAACATTGGTAAAGTAGATAACTTTGGATGGGAATTAGAATTAGGCTGGAACCAGCAAGTAAACGATAATTTTAGCTATAACATTGGTGGTAACGTTACAAAAGCTAAAAATGAAGTTGTGTTTTTGGCAGAAGCTAATGATGTACCAGAATGGCGCAAAAGAGAAGGATACTCTATAGACTCTTACATAACTTACCCAACTGCAGGTATTTTTAGAGATCAAGCACAAGTAGATGCTACAGATGTTAAACTTAATGGTACTATAGAAGGAGAACCAATTTATTTAGATACAGATGGTAACGGTAAAATAGATGCTAATGACAGAGTTAGAGATTACAGCTCTAACATACCACAAATTCAATATGGTGTTTACGGAGGGTTTAAATACAAAAATGTAGATATGAGTTTCCTTTTTCAAGGACAAGCAGAGGCTAAAATGTTAGTGTTTTTTGATCAGGCTGGTGCAAAACCAGAATATGTGTTTAACCAAAGATGGACACCTACAAACAGAGATGCCAGATACCCAAGAGCTTTTGGACAAGACGATAAATTTAGCGGAAACCAAAGTGGTAATCCAGAAAACTTTCAAGGAGCAGATTTTTGGCTTAGAGATGCATCCTTTTTAAGACTAAAAGAAATAGAAGTTGGTTATACTATTCCAAAGGATAAAATTGAGTTTTGTGATATAAAAATATTTGCAAGAGGACTTAACTTATTTACAATGTTTTCTGATGTATACAAGCTAGGCCTAGATCCAGAAGCAGCAGGATACAACAACTTTAGAGGTAGTACTTACCCATCTTTAAAAACATATACACTAGGTGTAAACTTTAGTTTCTAATTTAAAAAAATACAGATATGAAAAATTTAAAATTAATATATGCATTTATAGCAATTGGCTTGTTTAGTTTGTCTAGTTGTAATGATGTATTAGATGTAGAGGCTACAGACGCCTTTGCAGAAGACTTAATATATAACGACCCAGAACAATTAGAGAGGCTTGTGTATACAGTGTACAACAGTACAGAGAGTTGGGGCGTTAACAAAAGACAATGGTGGGGACGTAGGTTTAATTTAGAAGTAGGTTCTTACGAGGCTATTTTTAACTTTAAATTATTAGACCAATTTAGACTTAGAGCAGGTATGACACCAGGTACTGTTGGTATGTTAAACGGAAAATGGGACAACTACTGGGATTATGTGCGTTTAGCTAATGAGTTTTTAGACAAGGTAGATGATAGTCCCGCAATGAAAACCAACCCAGAAAAAGTAGCTGTTTTAAAAGCAGAAATGCGTTTTTTACGCGCTAATATCTACAGTAAATTAATTCGTTTTTATGGCGGTGTTCCTATTTTAGAAAATGCTCTTGGTATAGATGACGATTTTGCATTGGTACGCAATAGCTATGAAGAGTGTGTAGATTTTATTGTTAAAGAGTTAGATGCCGCTGCCGCTGTTTTACCAGAAACAAGACCTGGTAGCGAATTTGGTAGAGCAACTAAATTAGCTGCTTTAGCTGTAAAATCTAGAACCTTATTGTATGCAGCAAGTAAATTACATGATCCTGCCTTTGCTCCAAGCAATGATCCACTTTATACCTATACTAAACCTAATAAATGGCAAGATGCGGCAGATGCAGCTAAGGCAATAATAGACTTAGTTGGTGCAAGAGATTTAATTGCAGTTGCAGACGCAGAAGAATATCAAAATTTATTTTTATCTCCTAACAATGATATTCTCTTTGCAAGACCTTACAGTGCTTTATACTATGATTTTGGTACGGACGCAAACTCTTTACCAGACCAAGCAATGACTCCTAGTGGTTACAGCGGTTGGGCATTAGCTGCACCAACACACAATTTTGCCTTACAATTTAATATGGCAGATGGCACAACTACCAGCGATGCTAGCTTTGATCCTGCAAACCCTAATGATGGTAGAGAAATGAGATATTATGCAGATTTAAATTTTAATGGCGCAGAATTTAGAGGTCGTAAAGTACAGTATTTTTTATCTGATGACACCAATGCAAACCCACACGGTTTAGATTCTCCTGAAGGACTAGGAAACCAACAACATTCTTCTAAAACCGGGTATAATATCAGAAAATTTCAAGATGAAACAGTTGGCTCATTAAATGAAGAAGGTATGGTAGATGGTTTAACTGGTATATCTCCAGAACGTCCTTATATTTTATACAGGCTAGCAGAAATCTACTTAAACTATGCAGAAGCCCAATACCATTTAGGTGATGAAGCAACGGCTACTACATTTTTAAACAAAGTGTCTAGTAGAGCATTACAGCCAAATATTACTGCATCTGGAACAGATTTATTAGAAGCTATTAAAAGAGAAAGACGTATAGAACTTTGTTTTGAAGGTCACAACTTTTTTGATGAAAGAAGATGGATGAATGAAGATCATTTAGGCTTTGATGTTAAAGGACTTTCATGGACTAAGGCAGCAGATGGTACAGAAACTAGTGAAGAAGTAACTGTAGTACAAAGACCATGGATGGCACAGCACTACTACCTACCTATACCTGCATCCGAAGTAGAAAAAGCACCAACAATGGTACAAAACTTTGGTTATTAACAATAAAATTAGTTTAGTTCTCAATTGTTTGAGTTAGTTTATTTGTAAACACTAAAGAGCCTTACTTATGTAAGGCTCTTTTATTTTATGACTCCATTAAATAGAGTTTATATAATTAACCAAATTTACATCCCTGTCTATCTTCATTTTTTTACGTAGCCTATGCCTTGCTACGTGTACACTACCTAAAGAAATACCAAGTAAATAAGCCATTTCTTTTCCGCTAAAATTTAACTTAATTAAGGCACACACTTTTAAATCTGCAGAACTTAAATCCGGAACTTTTTGTTTTAAACGCTCATAAAAACCTTCATTAAGAGCTAAAAACCTATTATTAAAAGCTTCCCATAATGTAACAGAACGTTTTCTTATTAACTTTAAAATTGCTGGTGTTTTGTTAGATGTATTTTCTTTTTCTATATAATCACTTAGTTCTTTTATTACTTTTTCGCGTTCTATTAATTGTAACGTATTAATCATTAACTCACTATTTTTAATTGCAATCTGCTCATTAGAGTCTTGCTGCTTTTTTTGGTGTTTTAAAAAGCGTAACCTAGACCTAATTACTAATGCTGCTATTATTAGTAAAAACACTATTGCAAAAAATAGTATTCTAAATCGTAATATTTCTTGTGTTTGGCTAGCCAACTCTAATTTCTGATTGTTTAACAATTCATTTTTAGCATTTAGTTGCTCACTATAATGGCTATGTATGGTTAAAAAACCTTGGTTACTATCATTTCTTGGGTTAAGGTATGTGTCATTAATTTCATTAGCAATACGCAAATTCTGGTAAGAGCTTTTATAGTCTTTTAGTTTGTACAAAATACCTGCATACCTAGAGTACACATAACTTCTATAAAAAGTTAATTCGCCCTCAACATCTCTTATAGTCAAGGCTTTTTCATAATTATGCTTTGCAAGTTCTGTTTTTTTCTGCTTAATGTATATTCCTCCTAACCTTGAGTAAAGTACAATTAAAAAACTATTATGTATTAGTGACGACTTTTTGTTAATAGCTTTAATAGAACTAGTTAATAGTTTAGATGCTTCATTTAAATTGCTACTCTTTTCTAATATAGATGCTTTTTTTTCGTCTAAATAAGCTTTGTAAATGGGGTCCATTTTTTCTCTTTTGGCAATAGCAGCACAATTGGCAATGTATTTTTTTAGCATTACAGTATTAGATGTCCGTTGGTAGTACAAGGCTAAATTGTAATTTGCGCTATACATATCCTTTGCAGGTATTTTTTTTTCATCAAAAGAAATCTTAAAATAGGTATAGGCCTTTTTAAAATTTACACCAGCCAAATCATCTTGCTTAAACAAATAATTTAAATACCCAATTTCTTCATTTGCTCTAGCCATTAAAAGTGTGTCTTTTAATTCCTCTGCTCTAAACAAAGCGTCTCCTCCGTGCATAAAAGCATCGCTATAATTCAAATTAATTCGCTCTAAATAACACAAATTAAGTAAACTCTCAATTACTGCAGACGAGTCGTTCTTTTTTAAAGCAATAGCATATTCATTTTTAGCTTCTTTTAAACTAGTGACTAAATATTGTTCTGTAATAACAGGTCTATTTTTAAAGGCCTTAAACTGTTGGGCTTGTAAGGTGCTAAAGAACAAAGCATTAAGTAAATACGTAAGAAAAACAAATAACTTTATACGATTTAATACATTGAAAATCATACACTTAATATCATTTTATTTAAAATTTAAATTACTTTAAAGTTAAGTAAAAAAACACGAAAAAATAGCAATGTTAAGTTTTTGTAAGGTGATATATTACTGCTTTTATAAGAGTTTAGTCTAGATTTGAGATGACTCACCAACTCAATTTTGAATGAAAAAGTTAATTAAGATAATCTGTTTTATTTTGATAACAATTAGCTGTTATTCTCAAAAAAAACCTAATATCCTTTTTATTGCCATAGACGACCTAAGACCAGAATTGGGTTGTTACGGATCTAACATTGCTATTACTCCAAATTTAGACAAGTTTGCAACTGAAGGCCTGTTATTTAATAATGCATATTGCCAACAAGCAATTTGCGGACCATCTAGAGCTAGTGTGCTTACAGGCATACGCCCAGAGACTAGTGGTGTTTACCACAACTATATAAAGTTTAGAGATGCAAACCCAAATGTAGTAACCCTACCACAGCAATTTAAAAATAACGGTTATGAAACTGTGTATTGTGGTAAAATTTTTCATCATGGAGATTTAGATGATGAATTGTCATGGAGCAGAAAACCTGCAATAGATAGTATGCTTGTAAAAAACATTAAAAGACCTGGAGGTTTTGTACTAGAAGAAAATAATAAAGATAGAAAAGAGCAAAGGGCTAAAATGATTGCCAAATATGGTGAAGCAGCTAAATACGGCTTGGCAATGGGTACGGCTTATGAAAACGCAGATGTAGCAGATAATGAATATTTAGATGGTTACAACACAGAACTAGCCATTGCAACAATTAAAGAAATGGCAACCAACAACAAACCATTTTTTCTTGGTTTAGGCTTTAACAAACCACATTTAAACTGGACATCTCCAAAAAAATATTGGGATCTATACAACCCTAATACTATAAAACTGGCATTAGAAAAACAAGGTCCAAAAGGAGGTGCAGAAATGGGCTTGCACGCTTCCTTTGAGTTACGAACTAGAAGTGGCATACCAAAAAAAGAAGAAATTAGTAGCGAGCAAGCTATTAAATTAAAGCACGCATATTTAGCTTGCGTAAGTTATGTAGACGCCCAAATAGGTAAAATAATAACTGAGTTAGAAAAAGAAGGATTAAGAGACAATACAATTATTATTATTTGGAGTGATCACGGATACCATTTGGGAGATATGGGAATTTGGGGCAAAGCTACTAATTATGAAATAGCCACAAGAGTTCCAATGCTATTTTGGGCTCCAAATATGCCCAAAAAAAGCAGAGGTAAAAAAACAAATGCATTGGTAGAGCTTGTAGATATTTACCCTACTCTATGCGACTTCGCAAATATACCAGTGCCAACTTATGTAGAAGGGTATAGTTTTAAACCACTAATAAATAACCCTGGACAAAAATGGAAATCTGCTGCTTTTAGCCAGTTTCCCACTCCTGCACTAAGAGAATGGGGAGCTTACCCACTAAGGCCTGCAATGAAAGAAACCTTTTTTGGCCTGCTTATTAAAAATGTAGAAACAAGAATAATTCATCAGCAAAAAGACAAATGGAATAGAAATGTATTTGAGAATACACTTATGGGATATGCTATGCGAACAAAAAAGCATCGATTTATTGTATGGAAAGATAGAGACAATCCACAAAAAAAACCTCTTTTTATAGAATTATATGATCATGATAATGATCCGTTAGAAACCACAAATATTGCTAATGTTAATCCAAAATTGGTAAAAAAACTAATGCTACAGTTTACTAAAGGATGGCACGGAAACAGACCAAAAAAATAAACCAAGCTACTTATTATACAAAATACTGAATTATGGAAAGAAGAGATTTTTTTAAAAAAGGAACCAAGGCCGCAGTGGCAGCTAGTGTTATTCCTATGATTACAACGGCGCACTCTGGTCCAGAAGATGTTGTTTACAATAGAGATACTGACAAGTGGTATCATTTAGGAAGTGGCAAAACAGGTATACCAAACCGCAAAAAAACAGCAGATTATGATGTTGTTGTTATTGGTGGAGGCGCAGCTGGTATTAGTGCCGCAGTTGCTGCCGCACGCAATGGTTCTAAAACTGTACTTGTGCAAGACAGACCTGTTTTAGGAGGCAATGCATCTAGTGAAATGCGTGTGCATTTAAATGGCGTAAACAGATTAAAAAACGGAAAAGCAGAAAGAGAAACAGGTATTATTGAAGAAATGCTACTTTTAAATAGGTTTTGCAACGAACAAGAAGCCTATACTGTTTTTGACCATGTTTTGTACGAGTATGTTATGCGTGAGCCAAACCTAACTCTAATGCTAAACACACAAGCAATAGAAGCTGTAATGTCTGGCTCCAAAATTAAATCTGCCTTGTGTTGGCAATCTACAACAGAAATGCTGTACACACTAAACGCTCCTATTTTTATAGACTGTTCTGGAGATGGTTTGTTAGCTGCAACGGCAGGAGCAGAATACAGAACAGGTAGAGAAGCTGCATCCGAATTTAACGAAACATTTGCTCCAGAAAAAGCAGATGGTTGGCAAATGGGAGCTACCTTACTTATGTCTTCTAAAGATATGGGAAGACCTATGAAATATACTCCTCCTTTTTACGCAATAAAATACGATTATAAAATAGCACATCCTAAACGTAAAATTGCTGGTTTTCAAAACGGAATTTGGTGGATAGAACTAGGTAGTGATGATGATATTATTGCCGATTATGAAGAAAACAGACACCGTTTAATGGGGTATTTACATGGCGTATGGGATTACATAAAAAACTCTGGTGAATTTCCGGAAGCAGAAAACTTTGCCTTAGATTGGGTTGGCTCATTGCCATGCCGTAGAGAATCTCGTCGTTTTATAGGAGACTACATTGTGTCTGAAAAGGATTTAACAGAGTACAAACATTACCCAGATGCTGTTGCTTTTGGAGGTTGGCCAATAGATGAGCATATTCCAGGAGGAATAGACAATATTACTGAGCCACCAACTCATTTTCATTATCATTTTCATAATCTTTATGAATTTCCGTTTAGAAGCTTGTACTCTAAAAACATCACTAACTTAATGTTTGCTGGGCGTAATGTTAGTCAAACTCACATTGCACTATCATCTAGCCGTATTATGGCAACTTGTGCATTAATGGGGCAAGCAGTGGGTACAGCAGCAGCTATTTGCAATCAAAAAAACACTACACCAAGAGAAGTTGGTAAAAAATACATAAATGAGTTGCAAGAGCAATTGTTAAGAGACGATGTTTATATTCCTAAAAGACCTGCAAACGATCCAAATGACTTAGCTAAAAAAGCAAGTTTAATTTTTGCTTCTACAACTTCTTCTGGCGATGCAAAACTACTTACCAACGGAATTTCTAGAGATATAAATGGTAAAATTAACCATTGGATGTCCAAAGGCTTACCTGCAGAATTACAATTAGAGTGGGATGCACCTACAGCATTATCTGCCGTAGAGATAAAATGCGACACAAATGTAAATCGTAATATTATGATGCGTAAAGACAGTAGAAATGATGAGTTATTTACTAATGGTGTACCAAAAGAAATGGTAAAAGCTATTAAAATAGAAGGTAGGGTAAATGGCAAATGGGAAGACCTAGGAGCTATTGACAATAACCAAACTAGGCTTATTAAATTTAAGTTTAACAGCAGCAAAGTAACAGCTATTAAAATAATAGTAACAGAAACCTACGGAGCTAATGATGTAAAACTATTTGAGATTCGTTGTTATAAATAATTATGCTAAATAAACTACATATACTTATTGTGATTTTCTTCTTAATTATTTTTCAAAAAGAGAATCACAATAATCTTAACAACATAGAGTATAAGGTTACTATTCATCATCCTGGAGAAAAAATGCCTATTAAAGCGGTATTAACCCAAGTAAAAGATAAAGCCGGATTTACTACAGGGTATTTTATGGATGTAGAATCTGTAATATGTTTAGAAAATGTGTGTAAAATAATTCCTGTACGTTTACATTGGGATGACATAGGTAATTACCAACGTTACGAGCTTGAAGAATTAGCTACCCTAGAAAAATACGAAGCAGATGTGTTTACTGCTAACGACTACAAAAAACTACACCGTATTCTTTTAAATAAAAACTCGCCATTTAAAGAAGTTTTTATAGGCGATATATTAACCGTAAAAAATGAACTTAATACTAATGTAGACGTAATATCTGGCGCCACAGCTTTAGAACTAGACACCAAAGATACAGTGCCAGGAGCTGCTCTTACCTGTTTTACCCTATGGCATTGGGCAAACGGAGATGTAGTTAACACCATACAACAGTTAACCTCCAAAACTGCATCTACCAAACAATTAGTAGCTTACATAAAAACCAAAAAGCCTACGTATTACGCCTTGGCCTTAAAAGAACTAACCCACAGAAAACTATATAAAAAAGCGTATTTAGATGCTATTTTTAAACATATTAATAACTCACCAGCAATTGTAAAACCAACAATTACTTATTTTGAAAGCTCTACAAAAAATGGCTATTTTAAAAACATAAAAAAGTTATTTATTATAGGAAACTCTGAGCAAAAAATAGCTGCTTTAAAATCTATTACATTAACAAATAAACAAGCAACTCCCATTTATTTAGAAAGCATTAGCAGTTATGCAAATACGTTACAAACTTACCAAGAAGTAGATGCTTTAATAAATATGCTAGAAAAAAAGCAATACTTCTCAAACCAAACAGCAAACAACCTAACTCCTTTACTCAATGGAGATTTTTTAACTGCAAGGCGTGTATACTGGTTTTTATCAAACAAAAAGCTAAGCAACACACAAAAGCAAGCAGTTATTAATTTTAAAAAATTATACAAGAACAAAATATAAACTTCTTCCCTACCGTTTAAACCATCCATTTTTAGAAAAAAAAACATACATAAAGTTATGTGCTAATTAAAAGTTTAGATACATATATTAAGTTACAAAATGTAATTATAAAACTAACGTACCTAAAAATTAGCAACAACTACTAAAACCTTATATGTTAATTAATTACAACTTTTTTCACGATTTGCAAGAATAACCTTATTTTTGTACCCTAAATAACTTACCTTTAATCTATTATTAATTTTAAAAACCAGTAAAAATTTACAAATGATATAAAACTAAAAAATCTTTTTTAAGCCACCATATCTTCCCCAGATTTGGCAAGTAATTTTTGAACGCTATTACGGGCATTAAATAAGAAATATACAAACCTAAGAACTTTAACCTATGAGAATGAAGAACTTACTACAGATTTCTGTATTTGTGATTCTGCTAAACAGTTGTTCGCCATCTAACGAGTCTTTAGCAGACAAATACAAAAAGAACGGAGACACAGAAAAAGCCATAAAACACTACAAATTGGCTATTGAGGATGGCAGCACAAGATCTATGAACAAGTTAGCATTACTGTATGTTAACAACCATAATCTTAGTGAAGCAAAAAAATACTATCAAATGAGTTTTGAGCAAGGCAATGAGTCTGCCGCTCAAATATTAGCTTCTTTATGTGCTAGTAATGAAGACTATGAAGGCACAATTAAATACGCAAAAACATTAGCAGACAAAGGTAATTTAGATGTGATTTACAACCTTGGTAATGCATATTTAAAACTAAGAAGGTATGATGAGGCTATAAAATACCTAGAACTAGACTCTACTTCTGTCTTTACCAAAAACTTACTTGGTGAGGCTTATTATAAAAAAGGAGATTTAGTAAATGCAGAAAAAATTTGGAAATCTGCTGTAGACAACCACAAAAAAGGTAATGCAAGTTCACTTAGAAAATTACTAAAACTCTATTTAAAACAAGGCAATACTGCACAATATAACAAATACAAAAACCTAAAATAAAAAGAAGGTTAATACATACAACCACCACACAATAAACACATTAAAACACCGTTTAAGTGTGTGGAAAGTCCCGTGAAATGCATTCTTGTGTTTTTTACAACCTACAATAAGTAAAAAAAGCTACGGCCCCATGATAGCACCAAAAGAGCATATTAAAGAAAGAGAACGATTAGATAAACTACAATCTTACTCCATATTAGATTCCTTACCAGAGTCTGATTACGACAACATTACAGCAATTGCAGCAGAAATATGCAATATGCCAATGGCTATGATAACACTTATAGATAAAGATAGGCAGTGGTTTAAATCTAGTTATGGTATAGATGTAGATGAAATGGACAGAGACATATCGTTCTGTGGGCACGCAATACATGAAAACGGACAAGTTTTTATGGTGCCAAACACCAGTGAAGATGAGCGCTTTTATGACAACCCTTTGGTTACTGGTGAAACCAACGTGCTGTTTTATGCAGGCGTACCTTTTACCACAGAAGACGGTTTACCTTTAGGCACATTATGTGTTGTAGACCAAAAACCAAATACACTTACAGAGCATCAACAAAAATCTTTACAAGCATTATCTAAACAAGTAATGAACTTACTTAGCCTTAGAAAAAGCAAAAAAAGATTAGAAGAAGAACTACAAAAGCAAGAAGAAAAAAACCTAGACCTAGAACGCTTTGCTTTTATTGCTGCTCACGATTTAAAGTCTCCTTTAAACAATGTATCTAGTTTAACAAGTATGTTTTTAGATATGTATGAGTCTAAAATAGATGATGAAGGAAAACAAATTTTAAAGATGATTATAGACTCATCAGACAAATTGAAAGGCTTAATTGAAGGCTTATTAGATTACAGTAGAAGTGAGAGTATTTTAGGCAAAAATAAGGTAGATGTTAAGGTAGAATCTGTTAAAAACACCATTTTTGGATTATTTTCTTTTGAAAAAAATGTAACCTTTAGCATGCACAACACTATTACAGATTTGTATATAAACGAAACTGCCTTAGATCAAATATTAATAAACTTAGTTACCAATGCTATTAAATACAATAATAAAGAGCACATACAAATAGAGTTAGGTGTAACCGATACAAAAACCCATTATCAGTTTTATGTAAAAGATAATGGGCCAGGTATACCAGAAGAAAAACAAGAACAAATTTTTAAAATTTTTGAAGTAAACGCTAACCAAGACAAATACGGCGTGCGTGGTAATGGTATTGGTTTAGCTACCGTAAAAAAAATAGTAGAAAAATCTGGTGGTACTATAAAAGTAAACTCCACACTAGGCAAAGGCTCTACCTTTAGTTTTAGTATTAAAAAATAATTATATTAATTATAAGTAATTGTAGCCATACAATTAACAACTGCCCTAAGTAAAGCTTAGGGCTTTTTTTATGCAATAAACTATAATGCCAAATAAGCCATAAAATGGTACAGACCTACACTATATTTTAATAATAAAAAAACACTTATAAAAATGTAGTAAACCAAATAGCAGCACAATGGTTACGCCTATTATAAAGTAAGAACATAATTTTACACTAATTAAAATTAACTAATTTTACATAGATAACTATCTAAAAACCAAAACACAAAAATTTTAAACAATGAACCCCTTAGATAATCTAAAAAAGCTAAATCTTGAGCTACCAGAAGTATCTACCCCAGGTGGCAACTATGTATCAGTAAACATTAGAGGAAATATAGCCTACATAGCAATACAATTTCCTATAGCAAACAACAAATACCTATACCAAGGGCGTTTAGGAGACCAAATTTCTACTCAACAAGGCTATAAAGCAATGGAAATATGCGCATTAAATGTATTGGCACAGGTAAATAATAAAATTGGGTTTAATACTATTATTGGTCTAAATCATATTGATATCTATTTTCAGTCAGGACAAGATTGGGATGATTCTCCAACTGTAGCTAACGGAGCATCAGACCTATTTGTAAATGTATTAGAAGAAAAAGGGAAACACACAAGAGCCATTTTTGGTGTACATAAATTACCCCGTAACTTTAGTGTAGGTTTAACAGCAACATTTACCATAAAATAATAACTAAAATTTATAAAACTATGCCCAGTAAAATTATCACCTACAAAAATGGCATACAAAAACCAATGAAACCAATATACTACGCTGATAGCGATGTAGACATATTTATTGAACTAGTTTATAAAAATTACAAGCCAGTTACTCCCAAAATTAACCCTACTTAAAAAGTTTACAAATAAAAAACCACACAATATATTTTTTGCTATAAATAAACATTTATAAATTGTAAGAAAAATACACAAAACATGTGTTTACACAGCCATATTGGCGGAATAAACGCAATTAATTGCGTTTACTAACTAGTACCAAACATTTATATAATCAACTAAAAAAGTATTTATGAACAAGAAAACAATATTTTTAATTTGCGGAATAATAACTGGAATAGCCTTTCTTAACTCTATCTCTGGCTATCTATTTGATGACTCACTTGAAATCAAATGGGGACAAAATTTAATGTTTTTCTCCTTTGCTGTTTTTTCTTTTTTTTATTATTTTAAATTAAAAAAATCTGAATAGGAATCTCAATAAAAACCATCTATTCTATATAAAACAATTACGACCGAGGCTTTATAAAAATGCGTAAATGGACTTTACTCAAATGCAATCGTTACGCTAATGGACTTTCCTTAATTGTGTAAAGAAAATAAAGATGGAGGTTTTGCCAAATGGAAACGTACAAAAAGAACGCAAAAAACGTTTGGTAACAAAGCCTAAACGTAATGCGGACTTTAGGGCAAAACCGAAAGGTCTGTATATATCTATAAAGTCGCTAAATCTTATGGATTTAGCTTTGGAAGAAAAAAAGAAAAAGCAAAACAATAAGCTTTAGCTTCGTGCATAAACGGAAACGAAAAGTTTCCTTGCCTGCCCTACTTGCCATAGCCGAAGCCGTTGTGGTGCATTTAAACAAACCCTTGAAATGAATTTAAAATTTGCCAAATATTTGATTATTACACTGCTTTTGGCAAGTTGTGAAATGCAAGAAACTGAAATAAAGAATTATGGATTTTCAAAAAACGAAAGTGGAAGTTTAAATCTATCTCTTGAACTATCGGAATTCAAAAATTATGGAAACCTAATTGACAGAATTCGTGAAATAACCTGCAATGATAGCATTCCAAAATTAGTTGTTAAAGAAAAAAATCTGATTCGCAATATATATCCGACTGAACTTTGTGAGCCCATAATTTTTGACCCAGATGGAAAACACTATGTTACTTTTCGAAAAGGAAAACCATACGAATGGCAAACTATTATAGAAATATTACCTGACTCATTAAGCAAAAAATTGACTGAGGATTTTTCATATTATCGAAATTCGGACAAACCTGAAAGTTATCTGATTATTTTAGAATCCGAACGAAAGGGAAATGTAGATGGAATTGAAAAATTTATAACGAATATAACTCAAGAATACGATAGACTCGAAACCGATTTGGAACTAAATTTTGCATTTTGGGAATCAATTCGGTATTTGCCACCACCGCCAGTAAATGAGATCGAGAGTGAATAAAAACGACACCACAACATTGTATAACCGCAACTAACATTATACGAAACGTTATACGCAAGCTGAGAAACATACTCAGAAATTTAAAAATTGATGAAATAATGAATAAAAAAGAAATCGCAAGGCAATATATTACTCACCTTGAAAATGGAAATATTGAACAAGTAATCGCTTTATTCAATCAAAATGGAATGGTTGACTCGCCACTATACGGAATAAAAAAAGCAGATGAATTTTATCGTGAATTGAATAACGATACTTCAAATTCTGAACTTTATTTAAAAGGAATTTTTGAAGATAATGACTCAAATGATTTAGCTCTTTATTTCACCTATAAATGGACTTTAAAGAATAATCAAAAAGTGGAATTTGATGTAGTAGACATTATTGAATTTGATAATCAAAACAAGATTAGTAAACTAAAAATTATATATGATACTGTTACTGCTAGAAAACTAGTGGAGCAATTATAAAAGAAAGCCTGCGTACAACAAAGTATAAAAATAATTACGATTATGTGTCTAATCAAAGATAGTAAACCCGTAACTATTCTTATACGAAACCGTTGCATGCATTTACAAGACGAACTCAAATTGAAAAATAATCTATGAAAAATAAAATTGGTTTCAGATTAGACTGGCTAGAAATGATTTTCATTTTAGCATTAGTTTTTTTAGCAGGATTCTTAGTTAATAGTCAAATTGACGATAAATTTATATATGTTGGTTTACTAATTTTTGGAGCTTTTGGAATATTACTTAAAAAAAGGGTTAAAATGCCTTTTAAAGATGTAAACCCTGAATAAATTAATAAATTCAATTTTTGCTCATTTAAAAATTTAGAGACTGAACTTAGAAAAAACCGAATTAAACGAAACTTAAAAAATTGCATATTTGCTTGCTCAACCCTAATCACAAAACGTTTGCAGAATAAACACTAACAGAATTCAATTAAACTTTAGACAAAAAGTAATAACGGAACAAAAACAACAAAATATTAACAAAGTATAACCACAATTACGGCATCCTAACAATTAGGGAGACTACGTCAGAATTTGCTCGGAATTGCTAAGGTCTTTACTAACCTAAAAATACATTAACTTTAATCCTGTAACCAATGCTAATAAAGGACTAAATGAAAAATAAGGTTTATGCACTACCACATAAAAGTTAATTAAAATAATAGCATAAAATAACCAAGCATAAAATTGTGTATAAACAATGAAATAAAATCAAGAACCACCAAAATCAGTTCCTAATAAAATCGGCTGGAGTGCTACACATAATCAATGGGAACTTGGTAAAAAAATGTATGCAACAAAATGAAAATTATAGAATCATATAGAGATGATTACACCATTTCTACCAACAAGGACAAACTAGATATTTTAGGCATTCACAAATTCCTTGCAAACGAAACAGATTGGGCAAAAGATATTCCAATAAACACTTTAAAAACATCAATTAAAAACTCTTTAAATTTTGGACTTTACTACAAAAACCAACAAATTGGTTTTGCCAGAATAATTTCAGACTTTTCAACCATTGCATATTTAGGAGACGTTTTTGTTTTACAAGAATACAGAGGAAAAGGATTAAGCAAATGGTTAATAAATGAAATTATGCAACACCCAAATCTTCAAGGATTAAGGCGCTGGATTTTGCTAACCAATACGGCCGAATGGCTTTACAAAAAATATGGATTTACAGAAATAGCTAATCCTGAGTTTTATATGGAGAAGCACAACCCTAATGTTTATAACTCTCGTAATACTACTAATACCAACAAAACCCTTAAGTAACCATAGGCGCTTACTCCTTAATAATTAATACAAACATTTAACATAAAATAGGCATTGCTTACCCTGCCATATATTGTAAAATAATACAGATAGCAGTTAATACAAATATGTAATAAAACCAGGTATTACCAATAATTATATTTAAAAATAAATTATATTGCTAAAATCATTAAAAAGTATAAAAAAATGGAACGATTTAGTAAAAAATTTATTACCACAAAAGAATTGGATTGGGAAGAACTTGGCGGAGGAGTTTCCAGAAAATTTTTAGGTTATGACAACCAAATTATGATGGTAAAAGTAAAGTTTGACAAAGGTGCGCTAGGAGCTCCACACCAACACTTTCATACACAAGCTACCTACTGCGTATCTGGTAAATTTGAGTTTACAATTGACGGTGAAAAGAAAATTGTTGAAGCAGGAGATGGCGTTTATATAGAACCAAACTTACTGCACAGTGCTGTTTGCCTAGAAGAAGGTATGCTTATAGACACGTTTAGTCCTGTTAGAGAAGATTTCTTGAGCGGTGACGGTGTATCTTATTTTGGAGATAAGAAATAACACTAAAAAAACGCTGTTTTTTAAAAGTTAACAGTACATTATGTATTAAAATTTCCGAAGCTTTGTTGCACGCGTTCCTGAGCTTCGGATTTTTTTTTGCCTTATTTTAAAAACTATGAAACAAATACTACTGTTACTAGCTTTAATTTTATTTTCAAACTTATTAAGTGGCCAATCTGAAAATGACATTACTACGTTTAGCAAAAAACTAGATCAGTTTTACAACATACGTGATTTTTGCATTTCTAATAACGGTAATGAAGCCTATTTTACCATACAAAGTCCTTCTGGAGAAATTTCACAAATTGCCACACTAAAAAAAGAAGGCAACAAATGGTTAGAACCAGAACTACTACCCTTTTGTGACGAGTTTATGTATTTAGAGCCATTTTTAACTCCAGACCAAAACAGACTATTTTTTGTGTCAGACAGACCAATAAATAACTCTAGTATTCAAAAAAAAGATTTTGATATTTGGTATGTAGATAAAGACACCATAAACAATAGTTGGTCTAAACCAAAAAACTTGGGCAAACCTGTAAACTCTAGTCTAGATGAATTTTACCCTACCGTAAGCAGCAATAACAATTTATACTTTACAATGGCATCACCAAACGGCTTGGGTAAAGATGATATTTATTTTTGTGAATGGAAGCTAGGCAAATACAAAGAACCCGTTCTTTTAAACAAAAACATTAATAGTGATGGCTATGAGTTTAATGCCTTTATCTCTAAAAATGAAGACTTTTTACTATTTACAAAATACAACACAGTAGACGGACAAGGAAGTGGCGATTTATACATTTCTAAAAAAGACAAAAATAACAATTGGGCTAAAGCCACAAACTTAGGCCTTCCTATAAACACAAAATATATGGAGTATTGTCCTTTTTACGATGAAGAAAATCAAAAATTATACTTCACTAGCAAAAGAAAAAACATTCAACCACAAGACTTTAAAACAGTTTTAGACTTTAAAAACTATATAAAAGAGAGTAAAAACGGTTTAAGTAAAATATATGTTGCCAAATTAAACATAATTAAAAATTAAACTTACAAAAACATAAGTGGTATAATAATTGGTTGAAAGACACAGAACAAAAAATCTTATTTTATGAATAACTTTAAATTATCAATCTTATCACTATTAATTTTAATAATTACCACTTCTTGCAGTAGTGATGATGATAATGCCAGTCAAGAACTATACTCAACAGAAGATTTAAGTATTATGCACAATAACAGCTCTAAAACCTGGAAATTAGAAGCATATTTTATTGATTACAATTCCAAGCAAAAAAGTGAACAAAATGATTGTCTTGTAGATGACATTTACACTTTTAAGCCAAACGGAATTATTGAAATAGTAGCTGGGTTAGAAAATTGTAATTACGGAGATAACGAAATTGCTGAAGCAGAATATAGGTTTTATGAAGATGAAGGGCATTTGTTTGCAACAATGTTAAGAGGTGAAATTACCAACAATCTTGTTAAAAGCACTTCTTTTAGCTTACAACTTATAGAGCTTACTGAAAATAGAATGGTATTTGCTAGTGGAGACAAAGACAACTATAAAAAATCTTTAATTTTTATAACAGAATAAATCTTAAAACTTAAAAAGCCTTGATATCACTATCAAGGCTTTTTTCATTGTACTCGAGGTGGGAATCGAACCCACACTCCGAAGAACTGGATTTTGAATCCAGCGCGTCTACCAGTTCCGCCACTCGAGCAATTGTAACGGGCTGCAAAAGTAAAAATAATTTCTAATTATTTTGCAAAAAATAAAAACAATTATCCTTTAGCTTCACAAATAAATTTATAAATTTGCACCTCGTTTAAAAAAAGGTATTTAAAATACTGATAACGACCAACATAGAAATCAACAACACAACAATGTCATACACAGTACCAGAACCTAAAATTTTTGCATGTACGCAAAGTACTGCTTTAGCAGAAAAAATTGCCAAATCATTTGGATCTGACTTAGGAAAAGTAAAATTCTCAAGATATAGTGATGGCGAGTTTCAGCCTTCTTTTGAAGAGTCTGTTCGTGGAGCAAGAGTTTTTATTATTGGATCTACAAATCCAAGCTCAGAAAACTTAATGGAAATGCTTTTAATGTTAGATGCAGCCAAAAGAGCATCTGCAAGGCATATTACAGCTGTTATGCCTTATTTTGGTTGGGCAAGACAAGACCGTAAAGACAAACCAAGAGTGCCAATTGCTGCAAAGTTAATAGCTAAAATGCTAGAAACAGCTGGTGCAACTAGGATTATTACTATGGACTTACACGCAGACCAAATACAAGGATTCTTTGAAAAACCAGTAGATCACCTTTTTGCATCTACATTATTTTTACCATACTTAAAAAGTTTAAAACTAGACAACTTAACTATTGCTTCTCCAGATATGGGTGGTTCTAAAAGAGCTTACGCATACTCTAAAGCACTAGAGAGTGATGTTGTTATATGTTACAAACAAAGAGAAAAAGCAAATGTAATTTCTCATATGGAGCTTATTGGTAACGTAGAAGGTAAAAATGTTGTACTTGTAGATGATATGGTAGATACAGCAGGTACATTAACAAAAGCAGCAGATCTTATGATGGAAAGAGGTGCACTTAGCGTAAGAGCTATTACAACACACGCTTTACTTTCTGGTGATGCTTATGAAAAAATTGAAAAATCTAAATTATTAGAGCTTATTGTAACAGATTCAATTCCGTTAAAAAAACAAAGCTCTAAAGTTAAAGTTGTAGAATCTGCAGAGTTATTTGCAGATGTTATGACTAGAGTACACAACAATACATCTATTAGTTCTAAATTTTTAATGTAATATAGATCTAATACACTAATTTTGCACATTAATTAAATATATATAATGAAGTCAATTACAATTACAGGATCACAAAGAGAAAGCGTGGGCAAAAAAGCAACTAAAGCCTTACGTAATGCTGGAATGGTTCCTTGCGTAGTATACGGAGGAAAGCAACCACTACATTTTTCAGCACCAGAACTAGCGTTCAAAGATTTAGTGTACACTCCAAACGCGCACACAGTTGTGATAGATTTGGAAAACGGAGAAAAAGTGAATGCAGTTATACAAGACATTCAGTTTCACCCAGTATCAGACAGAATTATTCACATAGATTTTTACCAATTATTTGATGATAAAGCGGTAACTATGGATATTCCTGTTCGTTTAGTTGGTAACTCTCCAGGGGTTAGAAATGGTGGTAGATTATTATTTAGAAAAAGAAAGCTTACTATTAAAGCTTTACCAGCTAAATTACCAGATTTCTTTGATGTAGATATCAATAAATTAAAAATTGGTGGTAACATATCAGTATCTTCATTAATAAATGATGATTTTACTATTTTACACCCAAACAATACAGTTGTTGTACAGGTTAAATCATCTCGTAACGTTGTTGCTACTGATGATGATGACGAAGAAGAGGAAGCTGCTGAGGCTCCTGCTGCTGAGTAAATCTCAACAAATATAAATTAAAGCATCCTGCCTTGGAATTTACCAAGTTTCAGGATGCTTTTGTATTTTTGATGCTTTTATAACTTATGATTGCACAAATAATCAAATCAATTTTTAGAACAAAATCATTGTTCGTTTTAGAAGAGAAAGATCCTATGAAAAAGTTTTTAGTAGTAGGCCTAGGAAATATAGGCGCAGAATATACAGAAACAAGACATAATATTGGCTTTAAAATACTTGATGCCTTCGCAAAAAAAGAATCTTTAACTTTTGAACCGCAAAAACTAGGGGCTGTTACTACGTACAAAATTAAAGGACGAACCATTCTTTTTTTACAACCTTCTACTTATATGAACCTAAGCGGTAAGGCTATTAGATATTGGTTAGAAAAAGAAAAAATTCCGTTAGAAAATTTATTAGTAATAACAGATGATATTAATTTGCCTTTTGGCACTATACGCGTTAAAACCAAAGGTAGCGATGGTGGCCATAACGGCTTAAAAGACACACAAAACGTATTACAAACTAGTTCTTACAACAGATACAGATTTGGTGTTGGTGCCGATTTTGGAAAAGGCAGACAGGTAGATTATGTTTTGGGGGAATGGAACCAAGAAGAACAAGAAAAGATGCAAGAACGTTTAGAGCGCTCCATAGAACTTATTAAGTCTTTTGTATTGGCTGGCGTAAAAACTACTATGAACCATTTTAACAACACTTAATTACTTAGCTTTAAACTCATAAATTCCAGAGTCTGATGAGTTTCCCTCTTCATCTATAGTTACAACTTTCCAGTAGCATACAGTATTAACTACCACACCTACTTTTACCGTAGTATTATCTGGTGCATTTGTTGTTAATAATCCTGTTGGTGGTGTTACCGTTCCAAAATACACTTGGTAACTAGCTATATCATTATCTACATCTTCTGCTATCCACTCTAACTCTACATCGTTATTGGTATCTTTAAATACCGTTTGCCCAGATTTAGGAGCTATTATCTCTGCCGCAAAAGGCGGATATGTAGTTTGCGAACCTGCATTGTAAAATTTCCAAATTTCACTGGCTGTTGTCTCTGAAACCTCATCATTTTTAGCAATTACAAACCAAGAGTAAGCAACTCCCTTATCTAAAACAACCTTTTGCGTAGTGGCTGTTGTAGTTAATGTTTGCGTTAAATTAGTATTTAAATTGGTAATCTTAACATCGTATAAATCTGTTCTGGCAGATGCATTCCACTGCAACTCTACCTCACTTGTATTTGTTGTACCTATAGCAATACCAGTAGTACACTCAGAGCTTTTTAAAGGGTAAACAAGTTCTGGTGATGATGGTGGCTTTGGAGAACTTTTAGAACAAGACAGTGCCAATAATAGACACAAAAGCATTAGTAATTTTTTCATTTCTTAATTAATTTTGTTTCACCTTTAACCACACCACCATCAAACAATACAACATACATACCCTTTGCTAAGGCAGATACATCTAAATTCACTTTTCCGTCTTTAACAGTATATTCTTTCTGCTCTAATATTTGTCCGCTTAAAGTATAAATAGTAACCGTTACAGAGCCAGATAAAGTACCTAAATAAGCCACAGCCTTGCCTTGTGTTGGGTTTGGTGATATTACCGGATTTGCTGCAATATAAATTTGCTGCTGGTACACCCCTTGGCATTCTAGACCTGTTGACACTTTTACTGTATTTAAACCATTTTTAAGCGCCAAGCTAGCTGTTTTATCTGTAGTTTGTAGCGTTACTCCATTTAACTCTAAATTGTACAAATTAGCACCACTTAACTGCAATTTAAGTGTTTTATTCTGCACAGCAGATAATACTTGTAACACATCTGGTTGGGTAACAACAACTGTTACACAATAATCTTCATAAGTAATTGTACCGTCTGTACCAGATATACAAATTTGGTACGTACCAGCACTTAAATCGTCTAAACTTACTGTATCTGTAAATGCTTCTGTAATATTAACTCCGTTACCAGTTATGGATACACTGTAATTAATTTCTTCTACAGCATCAATAAAAATTTCTCCATCATTGCTAGTAGAACAAGCTTCACTTTCTATAGAAATTGTAAAATTATCTGGTCTAAACCTGTAAATAGCACAACCGTTAACATCTACCTCTGCTCCATTTGGTGTTCCTAAACAAGCATCATCTCCATCATCAAAAACACCATCATTATCTGCATCTGGTCTAGACAAACCTTCTACACATATTTCTAAACTAAAATTATTTATTTGTCCACCATCAGAAGAAGCGCCATCTTTTACCTCTAAAATCCATTCGCCTAAAACCGATTCACCATTTAATGAAGCCAATGAACCCAACGGCCTAACACTACCACCAATTGCTGCACCAGAGCCACTACCACAAACAAAACTTGCACTATCATCATCAAAAACCGCATTAATATCCTGAAAATCTCCACAAGAATTTGAGGTTAACACCACTCTTGTTCCTTGAGGAGAAATAAGGCTTATAGTTAAATCACTTAAAAAACTATGGGTAATATCTACACTAACATTTACATCTGTAATAGGCAAATCATCTAAAAAGGTAATTTTTGACTGTAGCACAGATGTACCCACGGTTGGTATGGTTTTAGGTAAGTCTTGAGCCTGCTTGGTATTACAACTAACCAAGGCTGTGGTAAATGTATACGCTGGACCAAAAGTACCTTCTGCACACAAACTTTTTGGTTTAACACGCCAATAATACGTTGTTTCTGCCAACAAACCAGTTGGTTTATATGTGGTAAAAGGAGTTGTTTTTGCTTCAACTATATTGGTAAAAGCAGCATCTGTGGCTATCTCTAAATCATAAGAAGAATATGCTACGTTTTCTTCCCACAGTAGCGTTTCGTTCATATTAACACCGGCCGCACCATTACCTGGAGAAATTAACCCCACATCTGCAAAACTAGTATTGCCAATTACTAATGTAATAACCACTCCCGTAGTATTTGTTGCAGATGTAGAAAGTACAGTAATTTCATAAGTTCCTGGCGCTACATTTTGGGTATTAGACAAGGTTAAATCTACATTGGTATTATTTGTATCTGCCGTTGGAGTAGAAAAAGCTACGCCTAAATTTGTTGGCGCACCAAAAACACTAAACGTAGAGGTCTCATCAAATCCATTATTAACAGTATATTTAAAAGGTATTACTACATTGTTAGGCTGACATACATTATAAGTTAACTCTACAAATTCCAAGTTAACATCTGATGTATTTACAGTAAAGTTTGATGAATTAATGGCATAATACACATTGTCTGTAGGCATTACACGTATTCTAGCAGTTGTTGTAACAACATTTGGTATTTGTACAATTTGCGATCCGTCATTAATTACATTCTCTGCCAATACAATAGGAAAAGACAATCCAGAATCTATTGACATATATATATTTACTGCCTCTGTGTTTATGGGTGCCGCATTAGTACCTGCCACATCCCATGTTACCAACTGTACAGAACCAGATTGGTATACCTCATTATTAGATTGTGATGTTACCTTAAATGGCCCTGCAGCATTTACCACTCGCACATTCATAGTTTCAGATACTACTTGTCCGCCTCCAACAACATTGTCTCTTACTGTTAAAGCAAAATTTAAATCTCTCTCTACATCAGAAACTGTTTCCCAAGAAGAACCTTCAGAAGGATTTACCTGAGTTAAATTACCCTGTATAACACGCTCTATTTTAGGAAAATAACGTTCTTTTTCAATTGTAGGCTTTAAAGATCTAAAATTAGCTCCACTAGGGTTCTCTGGTCCAAAATTAGTTCGGGTAACAACGCCATTATCTATCTGCTCCCAGGCATATGTTAACACATCTCCAGCATCTAAATCTGTTGCCTCTCCAGACAAAACAAACGGGGTTGACTTAGGAATTATATAGTTAGACAAAGGACTTATTACAGGCGGATTATTGGAAATTGCCGTAGTTACACCACAACTTATGTTACTAACATACTCAGCAATTTGAAAAATACTATAATAATGAAAATAATCATCTCCGTTAGTTTGCACATTATTACCATCTGCAATGCCTGCATATCCCATAATTGTAGATCCACTAGCTGGTTCTGCTTGCACTAAAGTTCCTTCAGAGTCAAAAGACCAGGTATGGTTTGCTCCAAATTGGTGTCCAATTTCATGAGCAACAAAATCTACATCAAACAAATCTCCTTCTGGCGTACTACGAGAAGAATAAGCTCTACCTTTCCAATTATCGTCACAAACAGAGCCTACTGTACCAGCATTACCTCCGTTTGGTCCTTGATGAAAAAGATGCCCTACATCATAATTAGCAGAACCAATTACCGTAGTAAATGTATTTTGGGCTTGTGTATTTAAACTACCAGAATACGGATCTGTTGCTGCATCTGTGTATATAACTTGGTCTGTATTTGCTACCAGTTCTAAATGTATTCCTAAATCGGTCTCAAAAACCGCGTTTACTCTTGTTAGTGTTGCATTTATTGCTGCCAATGCATCTGCCACACTACCACCATGATAAGCTGTATATTCACCAGATGCAGAAATAGCTATTCTGTATGTTCTTAAAGTTTGGTCGTTTATTTGCCTAGCTGCAGATGCTTTTTTACTTGTAGCAATAACAGATTTAGTTTCACAAACAAACTCATCTTTATGCTGGTGCGCACTTGCTTTGTACACTACATATTCTTCTTTACTTTGTTTTGTAGGCTGCATATAAATCGCCTCTTCTCTGTCTGCAGACACCATCATACTTTGTATACCTTTATGAGACATACTAAAACGTATTCTTTCTTTTGGATTTACAACACCGTACCCTACATAAGACTTAATATTTGGATATTTTTTTGCAAGACCTGGTGCAAAAATTGTATGTTCATTTACATAAAAGGCTTTTAATTCTCCATTTACATCTGGAAAATAAACCACTTTTTTTCCTTTAGCACTTTTATTTGCTTGTAATGTTGTAGAAAATGCTGATTCATCTAAATAAAACGTTTTTGCTTCATTTACATCTAAATTTTGTATAGATTTAGCTGCCGAATTACGTTGCAAATCACTAGTTTTCCAATAATTCTGTTGTGCAATACCGTAAAAGCTACCAAATAATATGGTTATTGAAAAAACAAGGCGTAGTTTTGTAATCATTCAAAGCAATTTAATATTCAAAAATAGTCTTTTTATTATTTTAGTCTCGTGATAACAATTAAAAGCATTTCAAAATTCGACAAAGCACACGCTACAGTTATTACAATTGGTACTTTTGACGGTGTACATATTGGCCATAAAAAGATACTAGAAAGACTCATAAATAGTGCCAAACTGTTAGAAATAGAAAGTACAGTACTTACTTTTTTCCCACATCCTAGAATGGTTTTGCAACAAGATAGTAATATTAAATTACTTAACACTATTGAAGAAAAAGAAATGATACTAAGCAACTTAGGCTTAGACTTTTTAATTGTTCATCCTTTCTCTAAAGAATTTTCTAGACTAAGTGCAATAGATTTTGTCCGCGACCTCTTAGTTAATAAACTCAATACTAAAAAAATTATTATTGGTTACGATCACAGATTTGGACGTAACCGTAATGCAGATATTAACGACCTTAAAAATTACGGCATTACATTTGATTTTGATGTGGAAGAAATTACTGCACAGGAAATTGATGATGTATCTGTTAGCTCTACTAAAATTAGAAAAGCTTTAGCAGAAGGTGATGTTAAAAAAGCAAACAGTTACCTTGGTTACAACTATATGCTAACGGGTATTGTTACAAAAGGTAAAGGTTTAGGCAGGCAATTAAATTTTCCTACTGCAAATATTTATATTAAAGAAGAATATAAGCTAATTCCTAAAAACGGAGTGTATGTAGTTAAAGCTAAATTACATAATGTTACTGTTTTTGGTATGATGAATATTGGCTACAACCCTACCGTTAACGGCACAGAACAAACTATAGAGGTACACTTTTTTAACTTTAACGAAGACCTGTACGGCAAAAAAATACAGGTAGACATTTTAGACCGCATAAGAGATGAGATAAAGTTTAACTCTTTAGACGATTTAAAAAATCAGCTTACAAAAGACCAAGAAACTGCTACTAGTTTAATTGCTAAACTATGACCACTTTCCTATTTAAAAAAATAGACAATGCCGGCTTAATTCTTTTTAGAATATTTTTTGGCATACTTATAAGTTTAGAGTCTTTTGGCGCTATACTTACTGGCTGGGTAAAAGCCAACCTGGTAGAACCTACTTTTAATTTTAGTTTTATAGGTTTTGAGTGGCTAAACACAATTACTGGCCCAGGTATGTATGCTTATTTTGTAATTATGGGTATTACAGGTATTTTTATTTCCGTTGGGTATAAATACCGCTACAGTATGTTAACTTTTGCGTTGCTATGGACTAGTGTTTACTTAATGCAAAAAACATCATACAACAACCATTATTACCTATTAATGTTAATTTCTTGGATAATGGTATTTTTCCCTGCAAATGCAGACAACTCTATAGATGCTAGGAAAAATCCAGAAATACGCACCAATAAAATGTATGCGTACAACAAGTACATAATTGTATTACAATTAACCATAGTTTATACGTATGCATCTGTAGCTAAATTATATGCAGACTGGTTAGACTTTGGTTTTATAAAAGTACTTATGCAAAACAAGGCCAATTATTTTTTAATTGGAGAATTTTTACAACTAGCATGGGTACATAAAGTAGTTGCTGTTTTTGGTATTTTGTTTGATTTACTTATTATTCCGGCATTATTATGGAAACCTAGCCGAAAAATAGCTTTTGTTTTAGCTATCTTTTTTCACTTGTTTAACTCAATTGTTTTTCAAATAGGTATTTTCCCATACTTGGCTTTAGCCTTTACCGTTTTCTTTTTTGAGCCACAAAAACTTAGAAAAATATTTTATATGGTAGAGAAAAAGGCTCTACCAATTACCACAACTACTCCTAAACATAAAAACCTTGTTGTTAGTATTTGGATAATTTATTTTTTATTTCAATTAGTATTACCTGTAAGACATCATTTTTTTAAAGACGATGTTTTATGGACCGAAGAAGGACACAGACTTAGTTGGCGTATGATGTTGCGCTCACGTTCTGGCAGCGTTACTTTTACTACAGTAGACAAAGACACAAATGAAAAAAAGCGAATTAATTTAAGCAACTATCTTACTAAAAAACAACGCAGAAAAATAGGAGCATATCCAGATTTTATTTGGCAATTTGCACAACATTTAAAAAAAGAAGCTAAAAAGGAAAATAAAAATATTGCTGTGTACGTAAACTCTAGAGTTAGCATTAACGGCAAACCATACCAACCTTTTATAGATCCTAAAGTAGATTTAGCACAAGAAAAATGGCATCATTTTAAGCACAATAATTTTATTTTACCTAGTCCAAAGTAAATTACAAGCACTAAACTCTTCAAGTTTTACGCTTTCTCTTTTGCGCAATCCCTTTTTACCATTAAATTTGCTTTTAAAATTTAAATAAATGCTACAGCTTCAAGCTATCCGAGAACAAAAAGACGAGATTATTATCGCCCTAAAAAAGCGTAATATAGATGCAGCTCCTTTGTTAGAAAACGTACTTTCATTAGATGAAAAACGTAGAGATGCACAAACCAAATTAGACAACACACTTGCAGAGAGCAATAAGTTATCTAAAGAAATTGGTATGCTTTTTAAGTCCGGAAAAGCGCAAGAAGCTAACGTTTTAAAGGAACGTACTGTTGCTTTAAAAGACGAATCTAAAATCTACCAAGAAGAACTAAATAGCGTTGCAGAAGAATTACAAAGCTTACTGTACCAAATTCCTAACGTACCACACTCAAGTGTGCCTGCAGGAAGTACTGATGAAGATAATGAGGAAATTTTTAGAGAAGGAGATATTCCTGAATTAGCAGAAGGTGCTTTACCGCACTGGGAACTAGCTAAAAAATATGACATAATAGATTTTGAACTTGGAGTTAAAATTGCTGGTGCCGGTTTTCCTGTTTATAAAGGAAAAGGAGCAAGATTGCAACGTGCCTTAATTTCATATTTTTTAGATAAAAATACAGCTGCTGGCTACCAAGAAATTCAGGTTCCGCATTTAGTTAATGAAGCTTCTGGTTACGGAACAGGGCAGTTACCAGACAAAGAAGGACAAATGTACCACGTTACTGCCGATGATTTATACTTAATACCAACTGCAGAAGTACCAGTAACTAACATTTTTAGAGACAGTATAGTAAATCAAAAAGATTTTCCTATAACCTACACAGGTTACACTCCTTGTTTTAGAAGAGAAGCTGGTAGTTACGGTGCACACGTACGAGGATTAAATAGATTACACCAGTTTGATAAGGTTGAAATTGTACGCGTAGAACACCCAGACAACTCTTATGCCGCATTAGATGGTATGGTAGAACATATTAAAGATATTTTAAGAGAATTAAAACTACCTTACAGAATTTTACGCCTATGTGGTGGCGACCTTGGTTTTACTGCTGCGCTTACGTTTGATTTTGAAGTTTTTTCTACAGCACAAGACCGTTGGTTAGAAATTAGTTCTGCGTCTAACTTTGAAGCATACCAAGCAAACAGACTTAAGTTACGTTTTAAAGATGACAATGGTAAAAGCCAATTTGCGCATACTTTAAATGGTAGCTCTTTAGCTTTGCCACGTGTTTTAGCCGGAATTTTAGAGAATTACCAAACAGAAAATGGCATTAAAATACCAGATGTTCTTGTGCCTTACTGTGGTTTTGATATGATAGATTAAGTTACTTTAACAAGAACTTCTTATATTCTTGGTATCTTTACTAAAAAATAGATTTCTTGAGAATATTTATACTTATACTAGCCTGCTGTTTTGCGCAACTTTCCGTTGGGCAAAACAGCTTTTTAGCTAAACAATATTTTGATGATGGCGATTTTGACAAGGCTGTAGTTTTTTACGAAAGATTGGTTAAAGAAAACCCAAGAAGATCAGACTATCAAACGTTTTTAATTAGTTGTTACCAACAGTTAGAGCGTTATGCAGATGCAGAAAAACTTATAAAAGCAAACCTACAATCTCCCAACCCACACCCAGTTTATTACATAGACTTAGGGCACAACTACACCTTACAAGGTAAAGATGCAGAAGCCACAAAGTATTACGATTTAGCATACTCTAAAGTTGAAGAAAACCCTAGAGATGGCTACGGTTTAGCTTATAAATTTCAGAATTATTCCCTTTTAGACTATGCGGCAAAAACGTACAGTAAAGCAATGCAACTAAACCCTGCTTTAGACTTTAATTTTCAATTAGCGCGCATATACGGAGAACAGGGTAATGTAGAAAAAATGTTTTCTAGTTTATTAAACATAGTGGGCAAAGACCCAAATAAAATGCCTACTGTAATACGTAATTTAGACGATTTTATTACAGCAGATTCTGATTACCGAAACAACACAATATTAAAAAAACTTATACTTAAAAACGCACAAAGGAGTCCGGATATTATTTGGAATGAGATGCTAAGTTGGTTATTTATACAGCAAAAGCAATATTACAGTGCCTTTAGTCAAGAAAAAGCTATTTATAAGCGCTCACAAGACGCCAGCTTAAGAAGATTACAAACATTGGCTAATATATGTGTTGATGAAAATGAAAAAGAAACTGCACAAGAAATTTTTAATTACATTGTAACAAATAGCACTAGAGTAGATAATATAAAATTATATGCAGAGTTGCAGAGAGTAGAACTAGACTTAGATTTGTCTGAAAATAAAAACACAGAAGCAGCTCAAAAATCTTTTAACTATCTTTTAGAAACCTATGGCTATAAACCACATAGCATACAATTACAATTAAAATATGCCAATTTTTTGGCCTTTAAAAAAAACAGTACCGCAGAAGCTACATCTGTCTTAAAAAAAACTTTAGAGTTACAACTTAACAGATATGAAGAAGCCAAAGTAAAAATGGCTTTAGCAGATATTTTGGTTTATAATAAAAGATTTAACGAAGCCTTAATTTATTACACACAAATACAAAAAAATCTAAAAAATGATATTTTAGCGCAAAATGCACGCTTTAAAGTAGCTAAGGCTAGTTTTTATAAAGGAGATTTTGATTGGGCTTTGGCACAATTAAAGGTCTTACGTAGCTCTACTTCTCAATTAATTGCAAATGATGCAATGCAACTTAGCCTTTTAATTTCAGATAATAGTTTGCAAGACTCTACCAAAACAGCACTTAAAAAGTATGCTACGGCAGATTTATTAGCATACCAAAATAAAACCGCAGCAGCAATAGCGGCTTTAGATGATATTTTAGAAAATCACAAAGGAGAAAAAATTGAAGATGAAGCCTTATTAAAACAGGCAGAGCTACTTATAGAGCAAAAAAAATATGAAAAAGCGGAGTTTAATTACCTGAAAATTATAGAGTTTTATGGAACAGGTATTTTAGCCGATGATGCTCATTATGCTTTAGGTAATTTGTACCAAAACATACTTTATAAGCCAGAAGAAGCTAAATATCACTATGAAAAAATAATATACAGTTACCAAGACAGCTATTTTTTCCCGTTAGCAAGAAAAGAGTTTAGAAAACTTAGAGGAGACGCTATAAATTAGTTATAGCTTTGCAAACTGTACAAAAATAAACATTACACTAAAAAAAAGATTATGTATATATACAACGTAACCATTAATGTAGAGGAAGAAGTGCACGATAAGTGGTTGTCTTGGATGAAAGAAACACACATACCAGATATGTTAGCTACTGGTAAATTTACAGGTGCAAAAATGTGTAAGGTTATTATAAAAGAAGAAATGGGAGGTGTAACATACTCTGTACAATACAGCACACCAAACAAAGAAACTTTAGACGTTTATTACAAAGATGACGCAGATAAACTACGCCAGGAAGCAAACAAGCTTTTTGCTGGCAAGTTTGTTGCTTTTAGAACAGAGTTAGAAGTTATTGGAGAAGCAGTATTAACTCCTGCAAAAAAATAAAACTACCTTTTGCAAAAAACAAAGTTTTAAACAATTAGCTACATAAATATGTCTAAAAAAAAGAAAGAATTTTTCAAGAAAAATAAGGCCGAACGTAAAAATGATAGTCCTGTTAAGGCTAAAAAACACCTTGGCCAGCATTTTTTGACAGATGAAGCTATTGCACAACAAATTGCAGAAACATTAACTCATACTGGGTACACAAACGTTATAGAAATTGGTCCGGGTACTGGTGTACTTACCAAGTACATTTTAAAACATAATTTAAATTTAATAGCTATGGATTTAGATACTGAATCTATAGCATATTTAAATCAGAATTTTTTATTAGAACACCCAGATTTACTTAACCGAAAAGGTACATTTAAAGTTGTGGAGGCAGATTTTTTAAAACAAGATTTAACTACCATTTTTGGCGACGAACAATTTGCTATAAGCGGTAATTTCCCGTACAACATATCTACACAAATTGTGTTTAAAACACTAGAACACAAAGAGCAGATACCAGAGTTTACAGGTATGTTTCAAAAAGAAGTTGCAGAGCGCATTTGCTCTAAAGAAGGTAGTAAAGCTTATGGTATTTTATCTGTATTAACACAAGCTTACTACCACGCAGAGTATTTGTTTACTGTACCTCCAACAGTTTTTAATCCACCGCCAAAGGTAGACTCTGGTGTACTAAGGCTAACTCGTAAAGAAAATTTAGACATAGGTGTAGATGAAAAATTATTATACCGTGTTGTAAAAGCAGTATTTAATCAGCGTAGAAAAACCATCAGAAATAGCTTAAAAACCTTTGAACTTTCTGATAATTTAAAAGAAGACCCTATCTTTGGCAAACGTCCAGAACAATTAGCAGTTGCGGATTTTGTAGCACTTACAAAAAAGATAGCCAATGACACCGTTTAAATTAACAGACGAGTTTTTACAGCATATAGAAACATTAATTTCCAATCAAAAAGATGCAGATATTCAGCTTCTTTTAGAGGAAATACACTATGCAGATATTGCAGAAATAGTTAATGAGCTAAATACTGATGAAGCTACTTACATTATTAAACTATTAGAGAGTGATAAAACCTCTGATATTTTAACCGAGCTAGATGAAGACGTAAGAGAATCTATTTTAGGAAACTTATCTACCAAGGAAATTGCAGATGAGCTTAATGAACTAGATACAGATGATGCCGCAGATATTGTTGCAGAGTTACCACAAAACATTGTACAAGAGGTAATATCTGAACTAGAAGACAGGGAACATGCAAAAGACATTGTAGACCTTTTACGATATGATGAGTATTCTGCTGGTGGATTAATGGCAAAAGAACTTGTTAAAGTAAATGTAAATTGGAATGTGCTTACCTGCGTAAAAGAAATGCGCGCACAGGCAGAAAATGTAACCAGAGTACACTCTATTTATGTAGTAGATGACGAAGAAAAATTAAAAGGAAGATTATCATTAAAAGATTTACTTACCACATCAACAAAAACACACATTAAAGATGTGTATATCCCAAAGGTAGATTCTGTTTCTGTAAACGAAAAACCAGAAGAAATTGCTAAAATAATGTCTAGGTATGACCTTGAAGCCATACCCGTTGTAGATGAAATTGGCAGACTTGTGGGTAGAATTACTATTGATGATATTGTAGACGTAATTAAAGAAGAAGCCGACAAAGATTACCAAATGGCGGCAGGTATATCACAAGATGTAGAAGCAGATGATAGTATTTTAGACCTTACAAAAGCACGTTTACCTTGGTTAATACTAGGTCTTTTTGGCGGTGTAGGCTCTGCCACTATTATGGGCACTTTTGAAGGCGTTATTAAAGGTCACATATCCTTACTATTATTTACACCATTAATTGCCGCTATGGCTGGTAATGTTGGTGTACAATCTAGTGCAATTATAGTACAAGGTATTGCTAATGATGACCTTAAAGGTAGTATGATTAATAGGCTAATTAAAGAGATTCTACTGTCTGCCCTTAACGGTACTATACTAGCTATAATACTTTTTAGCTTTGCTTGGCTAATGGAAGGCGATGTAAAAATGGCATTTGCGATTTCTATTTCATTAATTGCTGTTATAATTGTTGCTGGTATTATTGGCACGTTTGTCCCTATTTTTTTACATAAAAGAGGCATAGACCCTGCCATTGCAACTGGTCCGTTTATCACTACTAGTAATGATATTTTTGGTATTATAATTTATTTTTCAATAGCTAAAATGTTCTTATAAAACATAAGCGGTATCATTCTTAATTTCCTCTAAAACAAAAGAACTTTGCACGTTAGATATGCCCTTAATTACAGATAATTTATCTAATACAAATTGTTGGTACTGCGTCATATCACTAACAGCAACTTTTAGTAAAAAATCGTAATTACCAGACAAGTGTTGGCAGCTCATTATTTCTGGCAAATTAGCCACGCTATTTTTAAAATTATCTATTAATTCCCTAGAGTGCGTTGCTAATGTAATATGGCAATATACTTTAATGGTTTTATTAATCATTTCCTCACTAAGTAATGCAACATAGCCTTTAATATAATTTTGCTGCTCTAACTTTTTAATACGCTCAAAAGTAGGCGATACTGTTAGTCCAATTTTATCTGCAATTTCTTTAGTGTTTTGCTTTGCATTTTGTTGCAATAGCATTAGTATTTTTTTGTCTACAGCATCCATATCAGTATATTTTTTTGTTAGGTCGATAAAATTCAATTTAAAACAGAATAATCATACTGAAAAT
Source organism: Cellulophaga omnivescoria (assembly GCF_001999725.1). Lineage (GTDB taxonomy): Bacteria > Bacteroidota > Bacteroidia > Flavobacteriales > Flavobacteriaceae > Cellulophaga > Cellulophaga omnivescoria. The sequence continues at coordinate 286,672 of NZ_MDDP01000010.1, read as the reverse complement.
AAAAAACATAACAGTATTATTTATCAAACTAACAACAAATTAAAGACACTTTGCCTGGAAATACTAATTTTACAGCATTAAAACCTACTATACTACTATGTATCAAAACATATCAGAAAAAGACACAGAACGCCTTTACAAACTAAAGGAAAACATAGAACAAGCCAGAGATACATTTTTAGGTTACCCTGTATCTAAAGATTTTGATTATTCTGAGCTTAGCAGCTTTTTACAATACCCAATAAACAACTTAGGAGATCCGTTTGAAGATGGTACGTACAAAGTACAAACCCACGAAATGGAAAAAGAAGTTGTTGCTTTTTTTGCAAAACTATTTAGAGCACAACCAACAGATTATTGGGGTTATATTACCAATGGTGGCTCAGAAAGCAACTTATACGGTTTGTATTTAGCAAGAGAATTATACCCAAAAGGAATGGTGTATTATTCTGAGTCTACACACTATAGCGTGCGTAAAAATATTCATTTGTTAAATATTCCAAGTATAATAATTCGTTCTCAAGAAAATGGAGAAATAGATTATGAAGATTTTGAGAATACAGTTAAAATGAATCGTCATAAACCTGCCATTGTACTCACTACATTTGGCACTACAATGAAAGAAGCAAAAGACGATGTTTCTAAAATAAAAAGTATTTTAAAAAACTTAGCCATACAAGACCATTATATACATTGTGACGCTGCATTATCTGGCACATACGGCGCATTTATGGAGCCACGCATACCGTTTGACTTTAAAGATGGGGCAGATAGTATATCTATAAGCGGACATAAGTTTATAGGTTCCCCTATTCCGTCTGGTGTTATAATTACCAAGCGTAGCAATAGGGATCGTATTGCAAAAGGCATCTCTTACATTGGTTCTTTAGATACTACAATTACAGGTTCTAGAAATGGTCATAGTCCACTATTTTTATGGTATGCACTTAAAAAACTAGGCGTAAATGGCTTAAGAGCCCGTTACCAAAAAAGTTTAGAAACTGCTGTGTATTGTGAAAACAGACTAAAAGAAATTGGAGTAAACGCTTGGCGTAATCCAAATTCTATTACTGTTGTATTTCCTAAAACGGCTATAGAAGTAAAACAAAAATGGCAATTAGCTACAGAAGGTAATGTTGCCCATGTTATTTGTATGCCCAATGTTACAAAAGCACAAATAGATGAGTTTATTTATGATATGTCGCAAGCCAGCACTATTGAAGAAGAAGAATTTGAGCTAGATTTTTAGATTAACACTACTAGTTTAGAACCTAAAAGTCAATGGAAGTATTTTCCATTGGCTTTTTTTGTTACCAATTGGTTATCTTTATAAATAACAAAGCAATAACCAATGATAAAAAACTTATTACACATATGTGTTTTACTGCTTATATTAAGTGCTTGCAAACCCAAAGAAAAACCAGAAAGCACCACAAAAATAACTAACAAGAAGACAACAATAAATAACACGCCCAAAATTACCAATACTGCATTGGTTATTTTAGGAACGGTACAAGATGCTGGTTCACCACAGATAGGATGCAAAAAAGATTGTTGTAAAGACTTATTTACAAACCCTGACCCAAGCAGAAAAGTTGTTTCATTAGGAGTTGTAGACACCAAAAACAAAGCAACTTTTTTGTTTGAAGCCACACCAGATATTGCAACACAAGTAAAGACCTTAAAAAACAGTGCTAATTTTAATGCATATGAAATTCCTACCGGTGTTTTTTTAACACACGCACATATTGGTCATTACGCAGGTTTAATGTACTTAGGAAAAGAAGCTATGAATGCTAGTAACACACCTGTTTATGCTATGCCTAAAATGAAAACATTTTTAGAAAACAATGGGCCTTGGAGTCAGCTTGTGGCCAACCAAAACATAGAAATAAAAGCTACTGAAAACAACAAAACAATACAGCTAACCTCTACTTTAAAAGTAGTTCCTTTTACTGTTCCACACAGAGATGAGTTTTCTGAAACCGTAGGTTACACCATAATTGGACCAAACAAAAGTGCTTTGTTTATTCCAGATATTGACAAGTGGAATAAGTGGGAACAAGATATTATTACTGAAATTGCAAAAGTAGATTATGCCTTTATAGATGCTACTTTTTTTGATGCCGCAGAAATAAACAACAGAGATATTTCTGAAATACCTCATCCATTTATTGTAGAAAGTATGGAATTATTTAAAGAGTTAACTTTTACAGAAAAAAGTAAAATAAACTTCATCCATTTTAACCATACAAACCCAGCCTTAAACATTAAAAGCGCTAAGGCAAAACAAATTATAAAAAACGGTTTTAACATAGCACAAATTAACGGTGTTTACAACTTATAAAAACACCTTACAAATACTATATTTACTTAAAAATTACACCTATGAAAATTAAACTATTTTATCTTTTAGTTTGTGCACTTTTTACAACAGTAACCAACGCACAAACCTATGCTAAAAATGGTATGGTAGTATCAGACAACAGCGTAGCATCTAAAGTTGGCACAGAAATACTAAAAAAAGGCGGTAATGCAATAGATGCCTCTGTAGCAACTGCTTTTGCACTGGCAGTTACGCACCCACAAGCAGGTAATATTGGCGGTGGTGGCTTTTTGGTTTTTATGAAATCTGATGGCAACGCTACTACAATAGATTTTAGAGAAAAAGCACCTTTAAAAGCAACTACAAATATGTTTTTAGATGAACAGGGCAACTTAAAACCTGGCTCTAACCACAATGGTTTACAATCTGTTGGTGTACCCGGAACCGTTGCAGGTTTATATATGGCGCACAAAAAATATGGCAAACTACCTTGGTCTTCACTAGTACAACCAGCTATTAATTTAGCAGAAAACGGTGTGCCTTTGTCTTATACGCTTTATAAGCACGCCTTACATTACAAAAAGGAATCTGAATTTATGGCCAATTATTTTACCAATGAAAAAGGTGAAATAACACAAATGGATGAAATTTGGAAACAACCTGTACTTGCCGCAACGCTAAAAGAAATTAGAGACAATGGTAAAGACGGTTTTTACAAAGGTAAAGTAGCCAAAGAAATTGCTCGTTTTATGAAAAAAAATGACGGTTTAATTACATTAAAAGATTTAGCAAAATATGAAGCCGTGGAAAGAGCTCCTTTAAAAGGAACTTATAAGGGATACGACATTCTTGTAATGCCACCTCCTAGTTCTGGTGGAGTTGCATTGTTAGAAATGATGAATATTATGGAGTTAGCAGATTTTAACAAAAAGCCTTTTAACTCTACTCCTTACGTACATTTGGTAGCAGAAGCTATGCGTAGAGCTTTTGCAGATAGAGCAGAACATTTAGGCGACCCAGACTTTAATTTAAATATGCCTTTAGAAAAACTTACGTCTAAACAATTTGCTAAAAACAGGTTTAAAAATATAGATTGGCAAAAAGCATCTGTAAGCGATTCTACCAAATTTGGACAAATTTATGAAGGCAACAATACCACACATTTATCAATTTTAGATAAAGATGGCAATGCAGTGTCTTTAACATATACCTTAGAACACTCTTATGGCTCTAGATTAGGCTCTCCAAAACTTGGTTTTATTTTTAATAATGAAATGGGCGATTTTAATCCGCAACCAGGATACACAAATAGCAAAGGCTTAATTGGTTCCGCTGCTAACATTATTAAGCCAGAAAAAAGAATGCTTTCTAGTATGACACCTACAATTGTTGCCAAAGACGGTAAAGCTGTTTTGGTTATTGGTAGCCCAGGCGGAAGAACAATTATAAACACAGTTTTTCAGACAGTTTTAAATGTTATTGAGTTTAATATGCCTATACACAAAGCTATTGAAGCTATGAAAATTCACCACCAATGGTTACCAGACCGTATTTTGTATGAAAAAGATTTACTGTCTCCAGACACTGTAAAGTCATTAGAAGCTATGGGACACACTATGGTAGAACGCGAGCACTTAGGCAGATTAATGGGTATTACTGTAGATACTGAAAATAAGGTTTATATTGGAGCATCAGACTCATCTAGTCCAGACGGTGGCGCAATTGGTTATTAATTTTAATACATTTTATTTTGAAAACCATCAACCTAAAAGAAAAACAAAGCAAGTTTAGTGAACAGTGGCATCCTCACCAAATTGCTGTTGTAGACAATATGCAGGTACTTTTAGCCAAATTAAAAGGCGACTTTGTTTGGCACGCTCACGAAAATGAAGATGAACTTTTTCAGGTACTAAAAGGTACACTGTATATGCAATTTAGAGACCGTACAGAAATTGTAAGAGAAGGTGAAATTATTGTAATACCAAAAGGCGTAGAACACTGCCCTAGAACAGAAAACGATGAAGTTGTAGAGGTTTTGTTGTTTGAAAAACAATCTATTTTACACACAGGTACTGTTATTGACGAGAAAACACAAACTGAATATCCAAAAATATAATAATGAAAGTATTGCATTTAGATAAAAACCATCCTTTAATAATAGAACAATTTAAAGGTTTTGGTTTTACGAACGATGTAGATTATACAGCAAGCAAAGAAGAAGTTGAAGCTATTATTCATAACTACGAAGGCTTAATTATACGCAGTAGGTTTCCGTTAGACAAAGCATTTTTAGACAAAGCAACAAACTTAAAATTTATAGGAAGATTAGGTGCTGGTCTAGAAAATATAGATACCGATTACGCTACGCAAAAAGGCATTTTTTTAGCCTCTGCCCCAGAAGGCAACCGTAATGCTGTTGGTGAACATACGTTAGGTATGATTTTATCTTTATTTAACAAGCTAAACAAAGCAGACCAAGAAGTACGTAACGGAAAATGGGACAGAGAAGGCAACCGCGGAATTGAGTTAGACGGCAAAACTGTAGGCATAATTGGTTATGGAAATATGGGCAATGCTTTTGCTAAAAAACTACGTGGTTTTGATGTTGATGTATTGTGTTATGACATTAAAGATGATGTTGGAAACGAAAATGCGACACAGGTATCTCTAGAAGAATTGCAACAAAAAGCAGATGTATTAAGTTTACACGTACCACAAACAGAGCTTACCAAAAATATGGTGAAAAGTACATTTATAAATGGCTTTAAAAAGCCGTTTTGGTTATTTAATACAGCTCGTGGTAAATGTGTAATAACAGCAGATTTAGTGGCAGCACTAAAAAAGGGTAAAATACTAGGTGCTGGTTTAGATGTTTTAGAGTATGAGAAAGCTTCTTTTGAACATATGTTTACAGATAACGAGCTACCAGAAGCTTTTGAATATTTAATAAAATCTGATAACGTATTACTTAGTCCGCACGTAGCAGGTTGGACGGTAGAGAGCAAAATTAAACTTGCACAAACTATTGTAGACAAGGTAAAAGCAAAGTTTTTGTAACTTTAAAACAACCAATACACTGCCAATTATGCAATCTAAAGCCACAACACCAGAACAATACATTAAAGAGCTGCCAGAAGAGCGCAAAGAAGCTGTATCTAAAATTAGAGAAACAATTTTAAGCAATATTCCTAGTGGTTTTACAGAAACTATGAGTTATGGTATGTTAGGCTATGTTGTACCACATACTTTGTATGCAGACGGCTACCATTGCGATCCTAAGTTGCCGCTCCCCTTTATAAATGTGGCATCACAAAAAAACTTTATAGCATTGTACCATTCCGGTATTTATGCAGATTCTAACCTTTTAAACTGGTTTACTAAAGAGTATCCTAAACACTGTAAGCGCAAATTAGATATGGGCAAAAGCTGTATAAGATTTAAAAAGATAGATGATATCCCATACGAGTTAATTGGCGAACTGGCTACAAAAATGACAGTACAACAATGGATAGATTTATACGAGAAAAACACTAAAAAATAAAACCAATATGAAAAGAGTTACAGGCTTAGGAGGATTCTTTTTTAAAACAGAAGACCCAGATAAAATAAAACAATGGTACAAAGACAGACTAGGCCTAGATACAGACCGTTATGGTTGTACTTTTTGGTGGAAAGATAAAGAAGGAAACGATTGTAGCACCCAATGGAGTCCAATGAAAAATGACACTACGTATTTTGAACCTAGCAAATCTTCTTTTATGATGAATTTTAGGGTAGAAAACCTAGTGAAATTATTAGAAGTATTAAAAGCAGAAGGTGTTACTATTGTTGGTGAAATAGAAGAATATAGCTACGGAAAATTTGGATGGATACTAGACCCTGAAGGAAATAAACTAGAACTATGGGAGCCAAAAGATGATGCTTTTAAGTAATAATTAAAAAAAATTACTACATTTAACCCACAATTAAATTAAACCAACACACAAATATTATGTCAGAAGAAAACAAAGATTTTAACACAGAAGCAAAAGAAACAGCTAATGAATTCTCAGAAGGCTTAAACAATATGGCTGGTGGAGAAAACAAGAAAATGCTTGCGGGTATTTTAGCAATATTAATTGGCTCTTTAGGGATTCACAAATTTGTATTGGGCTACCAAAAAGAAGGAATTATACAAATAATAGCAACTGTGGTAACTTGTGGTGTAGCCGGAATTATAGGGTTTATTGAAGGCATTATATACTTAACAAAATCTGATGAAGATTTTTACAACACATACCAAGTAGGTAGAAAGCCTTGGTTCTAAAAAATTAAAACAAATTACAGTACAAAAGGGCTATCTATTTTTTAGATGGCCTTTTTAGTTTACAGACTCATAATCTAGTGGCAATGTATTTGCAATTCTAAGTAAGCCCATATCACCACCAAACAACACTACATCTACAGGAGAATGGTTTCCGTAAGCATCAATATAAAAAGGATTTTGAGTTACCATAATAAAAGAATTACTCCACCTGTTGTACAGTATATTTAAACGTTCTAAAGACTGAACTACTTTAGCGCTGCCATCTTCTATTTTTTCTATTTTGTAATAATCATAAGGCTGTACCTCTAAGCTTTCTTTAAAAATTCTAAATTTTTCTTTTGTTAGTCGCTTTGCAGACAAAGCACGCATAAAATGCAATGTAGAACCAAAATAAGTAAGTTCTCTATTTTTAATATACTTACGTCTTGGTTTTTTATCAATCTCCATAAACAAAGTAGTTCCTGCATAAAATACAGAACCTGTTAGCCTAAAACCATTGGCATTGGTTTTGTATCTAACTTCAAAATCTTGCAAATGATACTCTAAATTATACCCTAAAAATTTATTTTGAACTTTAATAGGCTTGTTAGCATAAGCATATAGTATGTCTTCTTTTTTACTATAGTACAAGCGTACATCATCTTCATTTAAAATTTTACATTTTTGCGCTGGTAAAGTAGTTCCTAAAAATTGATTTCTAAAGATGCGTAATTTCTTTTCTCTACTCCAAGTATCTGGCTCCAATACAACTTCATTTAACTGCTCTACTTCTTCTTGTAAATAAATGTTACCAAGATCTTTTTTACCTACTGCACTTATAATTTTATTTTTATAACCAAAGTAACTTATAACAAGTGGCGCTGTGCTATTTTTTTCTGTAGAAATATTAAAATACCCTTTTGTATTGGTTACAACACCAATAGTTGTACCATCGTAAAAAACAGAGGTGCCAACTAGGGGTTCTTTAGTATTTGCATCTAAAACATAACCCGTAACCGTTTGCTGTGCGTTGACTTTTAAGAAAACAAATGCAAATAAAAAAAAGAGTGTTGTTTTCATTTGCATTTAATATTATTCTGCCTGTTCGTTATTGTGTAGTTTTTGCTCCAATTCTGCCTGAAATTCTTCCATAACAGGTTTTACAGTACTCTCTGGTATATCTGCAATTTTAATATACATTAAGCCATCTACAGAGTTGTTAAAAAGCGGATCTACATTAAAAGCTACCACTTTTGCATTTTGTTTAATGTATTTTTTAATTAAAACTGGCAATCTTAAATTACCTGGTTCTACTTCATCAATAAGTCTATCAAACTTATTTAAATCAGCCTCAGTTTCATCAAAAATAAATTCTTTATCTGCGTCTTTTAATTTTACCTTAAACTCTTTTTTAGGCCTAATATACTGCGCTACATATGGGTCCCAGTAGTTAGATTTCATAAACTCTATCATTAAAGATTTAGAGAAATTAGAAAACTGATTACTAATACTAACACCACCTATTAAATATTTATGCTCTGGATGTCTAAGTGTTGTGTGCACAATTCCTTTCCATAATAAAAACAAAGGCATAGGTTTTTGTTGGTATTCTTTAATAATGTATGCTCTACCCATTTCTATGGTTTGTTTCATCATACCATACAATTCTGGCTCTAACCTAAAAAGATCTTGTACATAAAAACCATCAATACCATATTTATCAAAAATTTCTGCACCTAATCCCATACGGTATGCACCTACAATAGCTTTACCTTCATCATCCCAAAGAAATAAATGGTGATAGTAATTATCAAACTCATCTAAATCTATTGCCTTGTTTGTACCCTCACCTATGGCTCTAAAAGTAACTTCTCTTTGCCTACCTATTTCTTGTAAAATAAATGGCATATCTACTGCTGTAGCTAAAAAAACCTCATAAGACTTACTTTGTAAAAGTCTACAATCTTTTTTGCGTAACTCTTCAATTTCTTTCTCTATTAGTTCTCTACTTACAGGAGTTGCTATTTTTTTTGGTGCCTTAGGTATTTTAAGTGTTGTTGGCACTTTATCTATTAACCTCTCTTTTTCAAAAGCATTAGATAGCATATAGGTTTTTCTACGTAATAGCTCGGTAAAATCTGCCAAACTACTTTGCTCGTTTTGTGTTTTTACTGTTATAGGCTGACCAATTCTAACCTTAATAACTCTGTTTTTTTGCGTAGTAACCTCAGAAGGTAATTTAGCAGTTCTAAAAACATCACTAATTTTAGACAACCTATAAAACAACCTACTATTTTTTGCGTGAAAATAGATAGGAACAACGGGTACTTCTGCTTTTCTTATTAATTTTAAAGCGGTTTCTTCCCAAGGTTTATCTACAATTAATTTACCATCTCTGTAGGTAGACACCTCTCCTGCTGGAAAAATACCTAATGGGTGACCACCTCTTAAATGTAGCATTGCATTTTTAAATCCGGCTAAACTACTTTTTACTTCCTTTCTAGTCTCAAAAGGATTTACGGGAAGTATGTAAGGCGACATTGGCTCTATTCTGTTTAACAGAAAATTAGCCATTATTTTAAAATCTTCTCTATGCTGTAATAATAATTTTAATAGCAAAACACCATCTATACCACCCAGCGGGTGGTTAGATATGGTTATGTATGCACCGTCTTTTGGAAGTCTTTTAAAATCTTCCTCAGGAATCTCAAATTTAATTTGGTAATGCTCTAAAATAGCATCTAAAAAAGCTGTTCCGTTAAGGTGTTTATGGTTGTCATAAAAGGTATTAATACTAGATATTTTAGTCACCTTCATTAACAACCAACCTATAAAAGTGCCAACAAAACCAAACTTATCTACTTTAATGGCTTGCGCAACTTCTTTTGCTGTAACTAATCCCATACATTATATTGTGATAAACAAATATAACTTATTAGTTTTAATGTAAAACAATGTAGCTTATTATAATGCCAATAAGATATTACTTTACCACCAATTGTACGGTTTCTTTAGCTCTTTGTTCCAATAAAATTTCTTTTCCGTTTTGTATACTTTCTATGGCTTTTGTGTTAAAATGACGAATAGTATACAGAGAAACTCCCTCTTGGTGGTTTACCTTAAACTTTCCTTTTAGTTTGTTTAATAAATCTGGTAACTGATCAAACTTATTATCTACACACACAGAAAAACTAATAGCAGAATTTTGTATTAAATCTACCTTCATTTTATGGTCATGCAACAATTTAAATAACTCACTAATGCTATCTTCTACAATAAAAGAAAAATCTAAAGAAGAAAGTTTCATTAGAACTAAGTCTCTTTTAATAATAAAACAAGGTACTTTTGGTTCTATTCCTTCACCTTTACCTACAGTAGTTCCCGCATCTAATGGGTTTAAAAAAGATTTTACACGCAGCGGAATTTCTTTACGCTGTAAAGGCTGTAATGTTTTTGGGTGAATTACAGACGCACCGTAAAAAGCAAGTTCTATTGCCTCTCTGTATGATATTTTGTTTAGCAACTGTGTTTCTTCAAAATACCTAGGATCTGCATTTAAAACACCTGGCACATCTTTCCAAATGGTAACCTCCGTAGCATTTAAACAGTACGCTAATATAGCAGCAGAATAATCAGACCCCTCTCTACCCAAAGTAGTGGTAAAGTTGTTATCATCACTCCCTAAAAAACCTTGTGTAATATTTAGTTTACTTTTATCTATACCTGCAGTAATTTTCTCTTGTGTTTTATCCCAATCTACAATAGCATCTCTGTAATTGTCGCTTGTTTTTATAAACTCTCTAACATCTAACCAGTTGTTTTGTATATTAACTTGGTTTAAATACGCGCTTAAAATTGTAGTAGAAAGCAACTCTCCATAACCAACAACTTGGTCGTACACAAAACTACGTTTTGGTGATTTGTTCCACGCTAAAAACCCTTGCACCTCATCAAACAAAACTTTTACTTTAGTATAAACTTCGTGCTGTGTATTGTCAAACAAATCATTTAAAATGTTTATATGAAAATCTACAATTTCTTGTATTGTTGCCGGCAAACCAGCTTTATTATTAAAATATGCATTAACAACATCTTCCATTGCATTAGTAGTTTTGCCCATTGCAGAAACTACAACTAAAGTATTTGTATGCCCAACTTGTTGTAACACATTTACAACATTTTTTACACCAGCAGCATCTTTTACAGAAGCGCCACCAAATTTAAAAATCTTCATTCTATTATGTTATGTTTTGTATTAGCTAACCTATTACCTATAGGTTTGCTATATAATTTTTAATCCCTTTTTCATCTAAATGCACAACGTCCCAATCTCTTTTTACGTCTGCACCTTTACTTTGGTAAAATTTAATTGCCGGCTCGTTCCAATCTAAAACTTCCCAACATATACGTTTAACACCTTGACTATGGCCGTACTTTATAACCTCATTTAACAACAACGTTCCCACACCAGAACCTCGCATTTTTTGGGTAACAATTAAATCTTCTAAATGCAAAACAGGTCCCTTCCAAGTAGAGTATCTGTTGTAAACCAAAGCCAAACCAACAACTTTATTATTTGCTTCTGCAACAAAACAGTGAAACAATTTATGATCTCCAAAACCATCTAAAATTAAATCGTCTACAGTAACCTCTACCGCTTCTGGTTCTTTTTCAAAAAGCGCCAATTCCTTAATTAAATTAAGCACTTGCGGCATATCTTCCTTGGTTGCATCTCTAGTAATAAACTCCATAATTAATCTCTAATAAACTGCAAAGTAACACGTTTAAGCGACTTTAAATAGCGAAATCGTTGTAGTATCACAAAATTATCGATATTTGTAGTTAAATAAAACACAGCTATTAATGGACAAAAAAAACAAGACTTTAGGAGAATTCATTATTGAAAACCAATCCTCATTTCAATATTCTTCTGGAGAACTTTCTAAACTGATTAACGCCATACGTTTAGCCGCAAAAGTGGTTAACCATGAGGTAAACAAAGCAGGATTAATAGACATTTTAGGAGCCGCTGGCGACACTAACATACAAGGTGAAGACCAACAAAAACTAGATGTTTTAGCTAATGAAAAGTTTATACAAACGTTAAAAAACAGAGAAATTGTTTGTGGTATAGCATCTGAAGAAGAAGATGATTTTATTAGCATTAATAGCCAAGATGAACAACACCAAAACAAATATATTGTACTAATAGACCCATTAGATGGCTCTTCTAATATAGACGTAAACGTGTCTGTAGGTACTATTTTTTCTATTTATCGCAGAGTAACTCCTGTTGGCACACCGGTTACAATTGATGACTTTTTGCAACCAGGAGATAACCAAGTAGCAGCAGGCTACATTGTTTACGGTACATCTACAATGTTAGTATATACAACAGGTGACGGTGTAAATGGTTTTACATTAAATCCAGCAATTGGTACATTTTACCTATCGCACCCAAATATGCAATTTCCAGAAACTGGCAAAATATACTCTGTAAACGAAGGTAACTACATACACTTTCCGCAAGGCGTAAAAGATTACATAAAATATTGCCAGCAAGAAGAAGGAGACAGACCTTACACCTCTAGGTATATTGGCTCATTGGTATCGGACTTTCATAGAAATATGATAAAAGGTGGCATTTACATGTACCCAAAAAGCAGCAAGGCTCATGAAGGCAAACTACGCTTGTTATACGAGTGTAACCCAATGGCATTTTTAGCAGAACAAGCTAATGGTAAAGCAAGTGATGGTAAAGGGCGTATTATGGCTTTAAAACCAACAGAGTTACACCAACGTGTACCTTTCTTTTGTGGTAGCACCAAAATGGTAGAAAAGGCAGAAGAATTTATTGCAAAGGCTAATAAATAAAAATAAAAAACGAGGCAAATGCCTCGTTTTTTTTATACTCTAAAACACTATTTGCTTATTTTCTTACCAGCATAGCATAATCATCAAAATCTAATTTACCTCCAAAAATTACAATAGATCTAGAGATAACTTTATCTGCAGACTCATTAGAATATCCTAAACCAATAGCATATTTTTTTATAAGTACTCTTTCATCATCATCAATATCATGATCTGCAAAAATAATTTTAAACAAATCATACATACGCTCTAAACGTCTGTCTAAACTTGTTGGCGGATCAATTGGGTAAGCCCCAGGGTTTTTCATTACCTCTTTGTACTCAGTTTCAGTAATATCTAATTTACGTGCAAAACGGTCTAAAACAACTTTTTCTGCATCGTTAACCTCACCATCTACACTTGCTAAAGAAGCAATAGATGCAAAGTGTGCAACATTTTTTCTATGTTCGCTATTACCGTATAAATCTTTAAAAGACATAATTTATAATTTAATTTAGATTGCAAATATAATTTTTTGCAATAATAGAACTTCAAAATTTTAAAATTATTTTGGACGTTCGTTAAAACCACTGTTTTTAACGCCGTGCTATACGTTACTAATCCTCGCAAAAAGCTGCGGGTTATTCACTGCTATCACTAACGCAGTAAAATTATAAAACGTAATTACAATTAACCTTTATTTTACCACGCATTGTACTTTTTAAAATTAGCTACAAACTATAATTGTTTAAAATTGTAGCTTTATATTTGCAAAAAATGTATTGACTTTTGGGAAAATCTCTCATTTTAAAATCGTTGGCACAGCTTCCGCAAATGCAGAAACTGCAAACTACTATTGCCAAAAATGAAAAAAACACAACACTTACAGGTTTAATAGGCTCTGCCCTATCCTTTGTTTTAGCTGAAACTTTTAAAGAAGCAGACACTCCTTTTTTGGTTGTTTTTAGCGACAAAGAAGAGGCTGCTTACCATTTAAATGACTTGGAGCAATTGGTAGGCGAAAAAGATGTGCTGTTTTATCCTGGCAGTTACCGTAGGCCTTACCAAATAGACGAGGTAGATAATGCCAATGTACTGCTACGTGCAGAGGTTTTAAACCGAATTAATTCGCGTAAAAAACCAGCATTACTAGTTACGTATCCAGATGCGTTGTTTGAGAAAGTGGTAACCCGTAAAGAACTAGATAAAAACACTTTAAAAATTAAGGTTGATGACACCATTACCCTAGACTTTTTAAATGAAGTGTTGTTTGAGTATAAGTTTAAACGTGTAGACTTTGTTACAGAACCTGGAGAATTTTCGGTTCGTGGTGGTATTGTAGATGTTTTTTCGTTTTCTAACGATGTACCTTACAGAATAGAATTTTTTGGTGACGAGGTAGATAGTATTAGAACTTTTGATGTAGAAACACAATTATCTACAGACAAAGTCACTAAAATTACCATTGTACCCAATGTAGAAAATAAATTTTTAGACGAAACTAGAGAAAGCTTTTTAAAATATATTGCTTCTAAAACTGTCATTTTTTCTAAAAACACAGAGCTTTTACACGACAGACTAGACTCGCTTTACGCAAAAGCAGAAGAAGCCTTTACAAAACTTACAGGCGAGCTAAAACACGCTCAACCAAGTGAGTTGTTTGTAGATTCTAATCAGTTAAAAAAAGAGTTTGATGCGTTTAATGTTATACGCATTCATCAAACAGCAACAAATGCAGACAAGTCTATTGTTTTTCATTCTAAACCACAGCCGTCTTTTAATAAAAAGTTCGACTTGCTTATTGAAAACCTAGATCAAAATCACGCTAATAACCATACCAATTATATTTTTTGTGCTACAGAGCAACAAGCAAAACGTTTTCATGATATTTTTGATGAAGTAGAGCAAGATGTACATTACCAAACTGTAGTTTTACCTCTTTTTCAGGGTTTTATTTTAGATGATATAAAAGTTGCCTGCTACACAGATCATCAAGTTTTTGAGCGTTACCATAAATTCAACCTTAAAAATGGCTATGCTAAAAAGCAAGCTATAACACTTAAGGAACTTACCAAATTAGATATTGGAGATTATGTAACACACATAGACCATGGCGTTGGTAAATTTGGTGGTTTACAAAAAATAGATGTAGAAGGAAAAAAACAAGAGGCTATAAAATTAATGTATAGCGAGCGAGATGTGCTTTACGTAAGCATACACTCACTACACAAAATATCTAAGTTTGCTGGTAAAGACGGTAAGCCTCCTAAAATATTTAAACTAGGTTCTGGTGCTTGGAAAAAACTGAAGCAGAAAACCAAAACCAGAGTTAAACAAATTGCGTTTGACCTTATTAAAGTGTACGCCAATCGTAGACTTAAAAAAGGGTTTAAATACGCACCAGATAGCTATTTACAGCACGAGTTAGAGGCTTCTTTTATTTATGAAGATACGCCAGACCAAAGTAAGGCCACCGAAGATCTTAAAAAAGATATGGAAAGTGACAGGCCAATGGATCGTCTTATTTGTGGCGATGTTGGTTTTGGTAAAACAGAGGTTGCTATACGTGCCGCCTTTAAAGCGGTAGATAATGGCAAACAAGTAGCTGTTTTAGTACCAACAACTATATTGGCTTTTCAGCATCATAAAACATTTGCAGAGCGTTTAAAAGACATGCCTGTAACGGTAGACTATGTAAACCGTTTTAGAACTGCAAAAGAGAAAAAAGAAACACTACAACGCCTAGCAGAGGGTAAAGTAGATATTATTATAGGTACACACCAATTAGTTAATAAAAACGTAGTTTTTAAAGACTTAGGCTTGCTAATTGTAGATGAAGAGCAAAAATTTGGAGTTGCTGTAAAAGATAAATTAAAGTCTATTAAAGAAAATGTAGATGTACTTACGTTAACTGCTACGCCAATCCCAAGAACATTACAATTTAGTTTAATGGCAGCCAGAGATTTATCTACAATAAATACAGCACCTCCAAACAGATACCCAATAGAAAGTCACGTTGTACGCTTTACAGAAGATACTATAAGAGATGCTGTTTCTTATGAAATACAAAGAGGCGGACAAGTATTTTTTATACACAACCGTATAGAAAATATTAAAGAGGTTGCTGGTATGTTACAACGTTTGGTTCCTGATGCTAAAATTGGCATTGGTCACGGGCAAATGGACGGTAAAAAACTAGAGACTTTAATGCTTGCTTTTATGAATGGCGAGTTTGATGTTTTAGTGTCTACAACCATTATAGAAAGTGGTTTAGACGTGCCTAACGCCAATACTATTTTTATAAACAATGCCAACAATTTTGGTTTAAGTGATTTGCACCAAATGCGTGGCCGTGTTGGGCGTAGCAATAAAAAGGCTTTCTGTTACTTTATTACACCACCTTATGACTCCATGAGTACAGATGCCCGTAAACGTATACAAGCTCTAGAACAATTTACAGAGTTGGGTAGCGGGTTTAATATTGCTATGAAAGATTTAGAAATACGTGGTGCAGGTGATATTTTAGGTGGTGAGCAAAGCGGATTTATTAATGAAATTGGTTTTGATGCCTACCAAAAAATATTAGCAGAAACGGTAGAAGAATTAAAAGAAAACGAGTTTAAAGATTTATACGAAGAAGTAGAAGGCAAAGACAAAGTGTATGTAAAAGAAACCCAAATAGACTCAGATTTTGAACTTTTATTTCCTGATGATTATGTAAATAATGTTACAGAACGATTAAACCTTTACACCCAATTAAACCAAATTACCACAGAAGAAGGTTTAGCAAAGTATGAAAAAGAATTGGTAGACCGCTTTGGAGAAATACCTAGTCCTGTTGAAGACTTACTAAACTCCGTTCGTATAAAATGGATTGCAAACAGTTTAGGTTTAGAAAAAATTGTACTTAAAAAAGGTAAAATGATTGGGTATTTTATAGCAGACCAACAGTCAGGATTTTACCAAAGTGCTAAATTCACTAAAGTTTTACAATTTGTACAAGCCAACACCGCAATTTGCAAAATGAAAGAAAAACAAACTAGAGCTGGCTTACGTTTACTTTTAGTTTTTGATAAAATTACTACTGTAGAAAAAGCATTAAAGAGCTTAGCTCCGTTTAACACACATTAAAAATGAACACAAATACTTAGTTTGGTTCGATTTTTGAAAATAAGCTAAGTAACTAAGCAATAACCATTGCTAAAAAGCATACTATGAAAAAAACATTAACTTTATTATTTGCATTTATAGCTGTATCATTAGCAGCACAACACACTATTTCTGGCACATTTTCACCTGCTAAAGAGTATACTTGGCTTATTGCATACCAACTTAAACCTGGCACACAAGTTTATGTTGCAGATACTAAAATAGAAGATGGTAAATTTAAATTAGAATTACCAGCAAGTGCAGCAGCCGGAACTTATAGGTTAGTATACGCGGTCCCGCAAGAAGAGTTTAATTTTGATGTTTTGTACAACGGTAAAGAAGACATTGTACTTAATTTTAATGCTCAAGATGGGGCTACCTACACCACATCTAAAGAAAATAAAATGCTTAATAGTTACTTTTTAGAAATTAATGCACTACAAAAGCAGGTTATTGATTTTTACACCTCTAACAGCACTAACAAAAAAGAACTAGCAAAGCTTTATGATAAAATAAATAGCACACAGGCTAAGTATGAAGCTGATGCTAAAGATTTAATAGCTCTCAATTTTATTAAGGCAAATAAGCCATATATAGCAAGTAATTTTGAGTCTATATATGAGTTTGTAGAACATAAAAAGCAAAACTATTTTACAGCAATAGATTTTAAAAACAAGCAGCTACAAGCCTCTTCTTTTTTAACAGATAAAACACTAAACTATGTATTTACATCTTTGCCGTTAAATAAAATTACAAAAGATGCTACAGAAACAATATTACAGCAAAATGTACAAACTGTAGCTAGTAAACTAGATGGTGTTACTGATACTTTTAAGTTTAGCTTGTTTTATGATATGTGGATTTATGCTGCCAGTGCAAAGTATGATAAAACATCAGATTTTATCTACAGTAATTTCCTAAAAAAATTAGGCTCAGTTACTAATAATCAAGAATTAATAAAAGGTATAGAGGCACATACAAGATTAAGAATTGGTGCAAAAGCTCCAGAAATTACTTGGAATGATGGAAAAAACAGTCTAAGCAAGTTAGCTGCTGCAGACAATTACGTAGTTGTGTTTTGGAGTAGTACCTGCTCTCACTGTTTAAAAGAATTGCCAGAACTTAACAAAGCAATACAACTATATAACAACGTAAAAGTACTTGCTGTAGGCCTAGAAGATGAATACAATTATTGGGACACCGAGTCTGCTAAACTAAAAAGCTTTACTCATGCAATAGCCCTTGGAAAATGGGATAGCAAATATGCAGAATTGTACAACATTTCTGCAACACCTACTTACTTTATTTTAGACAGGGATAAAAAAATTGTAAACAAGCCAGAAACCTACAAAGAAGTTCTAGAATATTTAAATAAAAAATAGTACAAATAGACTTATAAAGCCTTTAGATCTTTTATAGTTTTAAAGGCTACGTCTACCTGCTCATCATTTACTAAAATAGTAAACTCATTGGTTGTAGAAATCACCTCAAAAAGCACAATACCTTCCCAAGCCAAACGCTGAAAAATAAAGTAATAAATACCAGGTACAGATACATTTTCTGCTGGTAGCTTTACTGTTATAGACGATAAATTTTCGGCCTTTTGTGTGCATCTTTCGTGTTTAAACAGTTCTTCCACCGTATTATCTAGGGTGTTGTTTACCACAATATTTAGCTCATTTACACCTCTAGAAGATGTGTAAAAAACGTCTTTATTTTTATTTACTTCTCTAATTAATTTAGTTTGGTTATCTAAGATAGAATCAGACAGTAAAAAAGTAAAATCTGTTAAAGAAGACCTTACGGTAATTTCGCCAATATTTTTTAAAACCTTAACAATTTTGTGTGTTGCTCTAAATTCTAAATCGTCAGACAATCTTTTTAAAGCCATAACAATAGCTCCATTTCTAATATCTTTTCCTAATTCAGATTCAATTTCCGGCTTAATTATTCTAGATAATGAAGTTAAGTTAATAATACTCTGTGCTAAAGCGCTTTGTAAAAAAGGTTTCTTTTTAATGTACTCCTCTACTACTGATGATATTGTTTTCATCTTGTTACAAGTTTAAGTTAATTTTTGGTTGTTAGTTTGTATGTGCTATCAAAAAAATCTTCAATAAAAAAGAAAAAAATACATTTTGATGATTCAAAAATAACAAATTGTTTTAAATGTAACAATTGTAATATGATAAAAATAAGTAGGGTGAATTTTAAAAATGATAAAAAGCATCCTTTAAATGCTCAATTTTTAAATTATCTGCATTTTTAAGAATTGTAATAATATCAAATCTAACCTCTACATCTAAATCATTATCAGCAACATAGTGATCTGCCGCCATTACTAAAAGCTTTATTTTTTTTGCGGTTACCGTATCAGCAATGTTCTGCAATGCCTCACTACTTCTAGACTTAACCTCTATAATTGCAAGTGTATGTTGTTGTTGAGCAATAATATCTACCTCAGCTTTTAAATAGCGATAATTAAGGCGCTTTATAGTGTAACCATTGTCTTTTAAAAATTGTACTGCAAGCTTTTCGCCTTCCTTACCAAACTCATTGTGATTACTCATAAATAAAATTTAACACACAAATTACAGTATTTCATCGAAAAAAAAAGCCTTTCATCATCTAAAACTACTTAATTTACGTAGCTAATAGCGTTATGTTGTTAAATTTTTTAACCATAGATATACTGTTATGTATATTTTAACGTTAAAAATAAACACACAACCCAATAACCGATCAATACTAATGCAATAATTATTATGGAATATTTTGTGAATTGCAACTCTGCATCGCTAAACCCCATAGCTGGCTCACTAGACAAACAAAAAGCTGAACATCTATACAGGAGATTAGGTTTTAGTGCCTCTGTAGACACTATTACTAACGCAGTAGGGCAGAATGTTTCTGCTTATGTAGACAATTTAATAGCTGAGGCTATTAGTATGCCAGGGATTGCAACCCCAACTTGGGCAAACTGGACCGGAGCAGATTATCCAGAGGATAATGATGCAAAAAGTCAAATTACTACACAACAAAAACGCGAGTTCATAAACCTATATATTAATGGTTTAGTTACAAATAATTTAAAAGACAGATTAAGTTTCTTTTGGAGCAACCACTTTGTTACCGAATACAGAAACTATATGGCTCCGCCACTATTATACAGGTATGTAGATTGTTTGCAACGCAATGCAATAGGCAACTTTAAAGATTTTGTAAGAGAAATAGGCCTTAACGATGCAATGCTTTTTTATTTAGATGGCGTATTTAATAATGGAAACAACCCTAACGAAAACTATGCTCGTGAGTTGTATGAGTTATTTACTTTAGGCGAGGGTAATGGTTATACAGAAGAAGATATTATAGAAACTTCTAGAGCATTAACGGGTTGGGTAGAACGCGGTGAAGAAAGATACACTCCTATTACTTTTGACCCTACAAAGCACGATGCTGGAACTAAAATAATTTTTGGTCAAACAGATACTTTTGATTATGATGGGGTTATAGACAATTTATTTGACCAAAGAGAAGAAAAAATTAGCTGGTTTATTTGTAAAAAACTTTATGAATTTTTTATTCACCCTGATTCTGATGATGAAGAAAATAATGGGAATGCAAAGCAAATTGTTAGTGAGTTAGCCGTTGTTTTTAGAAACAGTGGTTTTGAAATAGCAGAAGTATTAAGAGTACTTTTTAAAAGTGAACATTTTTATGATGAGGAAGCTGTAGGTGTAATTATAAAAAGTCCGTTTGATATTTATGTTAATTTAATAAACGAAACAAACTTTGCGTTTGATGAGGATACAATTGCAAGCGTAGAAAACACGTGTAGACTATTAGGACAGGAAATTTTTAACCCTCCTGGAGTAGAAGGATGGTACAGAGATAGGTACTGGATAAACACCAATTTTATGATTGGACGTTGGTTGTCTGCAGAACTATACTTACAAACTGCATACAATGCAAACTCTGAGCAATTTAGAGAATTTGCCATTTCTGTTACACCCAATGCATCTACAGAAAGCAGTCCAGATAGAGTTACAGATGCCATTTTAGGTAAATTATTACCAAAAGGTATTGCTGCAGATGAGTTACAAAATGCGTATGATGTATTTAGAGATGATGCACTTGTACAATATTACGCTCCGCCTGAAGGAGACGGCACCTGGAACTTATATTACCCAGGCGCAGAAGTATTAGTTTTTCAGCTTATGATGCATATTATTAGACAACCAGAATTCCAATTAAAATAACCATTTATTATGTGCAATACAAATTCTAAAGTACAACATGCAGACAAAGAGGCTCATGACTTAGAGCATAAAAAATGGAACAGACGTTCATTTTTACAAGCAATGGGTATGGTTGGCTCTGGTTCTATGCTATTAGGCAGTAATGTTTTAAACGCTTCGGCCAAATCTCCCTTATCTACTGCAATTGCAGATGCAGAGTCAGACGGTAAAGTTTTAGTTTTAATAAGACTTGCAGGTGGTAATGACGGTTTAAGTACTGTTATACCAATAGAGCAATATGATACGTACGCAAATGCAAGACCAAATATTTACATACCAGAAAGTAAGGTTCTAAAATTAACCGATAATTTTGGTGTGCCGTCATATATGACATCTCTAGAACGTATGTGGGGAGAAGGCCAATTTAAAGCTGTGCACGGTGTTGGATATGAAGGTCAGAGTTTATCTCACTTTACAGGATCAGATATTTTTGCCAATACCGACTTAACAACCACAGGTTTTTCTGGAGAAAATACAGGTTGGATGGGTAGACATTTTGAAGAATTATATCAAGATTATTTAATAAATCCTCCAGAAGCTCCTGCTGCCATTCAAATAGGACAATACGGTAGCTTAGTATTTCAGGGAGAAGAAACTAATTATGCCTTTGTTACTAGTAATATTAACCAACTAGAACGTATTGCAGAAACAGGTAACCAGTATGAAATAGCAGACGAAACCATTTTTGGTGACTGTATGTATGGTGACCAAATTAAATTTTTAAGAGGTGTTGCAAACACAACTTATGAGTACTCTGGCAAAATACATGAAGCTTATGAACGTGGTGAGGCATTGGGTTGTGGTATAGAATACCAAGACAATAGTTTTGCTAGACAATTAGCTGTGTTAGCTAAACTTATTAAAGGAGGTTTAGGCACAAAAGTATATATGATTTCTATGGGTGGTTTTGATACACACGGAAATCAGCCATTAGCGCATGAGCGTTTAATGACAAATTTATCTGTTGCAGTAAGTGATTTCTATCAGGATTTAGCCTGTACAGATCAAGACGACAAGGTTTTAAGTATGACTTTCTCTGAGTTTGGACGTAGAATTTACGAAAACGGATCTAACGGTACTGATCATGGTAAAGCCAGTCCTACCCTATTTTTTGGTTCTGCTTTAAATGGTAGTGCCTTTGTTGGTGATCATCCATCGTTAGATGACCCCAACGAAAGAGGAAACCTAGAGTACACAATGGATTTTAGAGATTTGTACGGTACTGTTTTAGCAGAATGGTTATGTGTACCTAGAGAAGCTGTAGAAAGGCATTTATTAGGGCGCACTTATGTGCCAGTAGATTTAGGTTTTAGTTGTAGTGGAGAAGATTTTCCGGATATTGCAATTGATGATGAAACGCCTGTTTTACCAGGTCCTGGTGACGGTGGCACGGATCCTACAGAACCAGACCCTGTAATAGAAAATATGGTAGTACACAAACCATATTATCCTACAAAAGGAAACCCAACAATACATTTAGAAATGCCTTTTACGGCACATGTAGATATCCAAATTTATAACATTTTAGGGCAAAACATAGGCACGGTATACAATGCTATGACTACTGAAGGAGCCCAAGAAATTAACATTAGAGAACGCTTACCTGTAAACCTTGCTACCGGCAAATATATATACAGAATAAGTGTTAAAGACCAAAAAATGAGCAAATCTGTAATGGTATCCTAAATAGTTTACGTTACAATTAATGTTACTTTAATGCACCTTCAACTTACGTTTTAGGTGCTTTTTTATGCCAATTTGGTATTGTTTTTTTTGGTTTTAAAATCTAGCTCCTTTTTAACTCTAGAGTTTTTGTTTTTGTACACACGTGTAATATCATCTTTAGCTTTAGTTGTGTCTTTTATAGCATCTAGATCTACAGACTTTAAAATATCTTTACGTACTGGTTTGCCACTCATAACTTTATCTTTTTTATACTATTACAACTAAAAAATACAGCATATATTTTAAATAATCGTTGTAATGCCACAGTTTTTAAAAGCAACAAGCGCCTGTATCACGTATTTATTTCTATCTTTTTCTTTAGTACTGCTGGCAAAAATGTATTTTTGTGCTTTAATTCAATTTTAATGGCACAGCAAACAAAAACACCAAACAGATATACAATTACAGCAGCATTACCCTACACAAACGGACCAATACATATTGGGCATTTGGCAGGTGTATATGTTCCTGCCGATATTTATGCACGTTATTTAAGAGGAACAAATAAAGACGTTGCCTTTGTTTGCGGTAGTGATGAGCACGGTGTAGCTATTTCTATGAAAGCCAAAAAAGAAGGTATTACACCTAAAGAAGTTATAGATAAATACCACGCAATAATTAAACAATCGTTTTTAGATTTTGGAATTACGTTTGATAATTACTCGCGCACATCTGCACAAGTACACCATGATACAGCTTCTGAGTTTTTTAAGAATTTGTATGACAAAGGTGATTTTATAGAAGAAACCACAGAACAATTGTATGACGCAGAAGCTAAACAGTTTTTAGCAGACAGATTTGTAATTGGCACCTGCCCTAAATGTGGTCATGAAGAAGCTTATGGTGACCAGTGCGAAAATTGCGGGTCTACCTTAAATGCTACCGAGCTAATAAATCCAAAATCTACAATATCTGGTGCTGTACCAACATTAAAAGAAACAAAACACTGGTTTTTACCTTTAGATAGGTACGAGGACTTTTTAAAAGAATGGATTTTAGAAGGCCATAAAAATGATTGGAAACCCAATGTTTACGGACAATGCAAATCTTGGATAGATGATGGTTTAAAACCACGTGCAGTAACCAGAGATTTAGACTGGGGAATTCCAGTACCTGTTCCTGGTGGCGAAGGCAAAGTACTGTATGTTTGGTTTGATGCTCCTATTGGTTACATTTCATCTACAAAAGAATGGGCTGCTCGTGAGGGTAAAGACTGGGAACCGTATTGGAAAGATGAAAACACAAAAATGCTTCATTTTATAGGTAAAGACAATATAGTGTTTCACTGTATTATTTTTCCTAGTATGCTAAAAGCACACGGAGATTTTATTCTACCGGAAAACGTACCAGCAAATGAGTTTTTAAATTTAGAAGGCAATAAGTTATCAACCTCTAAAAACTGGGCTGTTTGGTTGCATGAGTATTTAGAAGATTTCCCAGATATGCAAGATGTGTTACGTTATACATTAACTGCAAATGCACCAGAAACTAAGGATAACGATTTTACTTGGAAAGATTTTCAGGCACGTAATAATAACGAGTTGGTAGCCATTTTTGGTAACTTTATAAACAGAGTTGTGGTATTAACAAACAAATACTATAACGGTGTTTTACCTACTCCTGCAACATTTTCTGAAATAGATACAGCTACTTTAGAAGAGGTTAAAAAATACCCAGAAATAATTTCTAGTTCTTTAGAGCGCTATAGATTTAGAGAAGCCGGACAAGAATTAATGAACCTTGCCAGACTTGGTAACAAGTACTTAGCAGATGAAGAACCTTGGAAAGTTATTAAGCAAGATGAAGAACGTGTAAAAACCATAATGTTCGTTGCTTTACAAATAGCATCTGCATTGGCTGTACTAAGTGAGCCATTTTTACCTTTTACATCTGCTAAACTTAAAAACATTTTAAATATAGCTGCTACAGACACAACTGTAGAATGGAACACCGTTTCTACCTTAGATGTGTTATTACCAGCCGGACATACAATTAACAAAGCAGAGTTATTGTTTAGAAAAGTAGAAGACAAAGAAATTGAAGCTCAATTAGCAAAATTAGAAGCTACAAAAAAAGCAAACTTACAAATGAATAAAGAAGTAGCTGCGCAAAAAGACACCATTACTTTTGACGATTTTACAAAGTTAGACATGCGTGTGGGTACCATTATAGAAGCTGAAAAAATGCCAAAAGCCAAAAAACTATTGGTTTTAAAGGTAGATACTGGTTTAGATACCCGCACTATAGTATCTGGTATTGCAGAAAGCTTTACTCCGGAAGAAATTGTTGGTAAAAAAGTTACCGTTTTAGTAAACCTAGCTCCAAGAGCTTTACGCGGTGTAGAGAGTGAGGGAATGATTTTAATGACAGAGAATGCAGATGGCAAATTAGTTTTTGTGAACCCAGATGAAGATGGTGTAAATAGTGGTGAAACAATAAATTAATTTTGTAATTTTATAAAAAGAAGAAAATTATGTTATCAAAAAATATAGAAAAAGCACTTAACAATCAGATAAAAATAGAAGCAGAATCTTCTCAAATTTATTTAGCAATGGCTTGTTGGGCAGAAGTTAAAGGGCTAGAAGGTGTTGCTGGCTTTATGTACGACCAGTCTAACGAAGAGCGAGACCATATGCTAAAACTGGTTAAATTTGTTAATGAGCGTGGCGGACACGCACAAATTTCTCAGCTTGCGGCACCAAATGTTACCTTTAATTCTTTTAAAGAAATGTTTGAAAAACTTTTTGAACACGAAGTATTTGTATCTAACAGTATTAATGAGTTAGTACACATTACTTTACAAGAAAAAGATTATGCCACACATAACTTTTTACAATGGTACGTATCAGAACAAATAGAGGAAGAAGCTATGGCACGTACTATTTTAGACAAAATAAACCTTATTGGAGATGATAAAGGTGGCTTGTATTTGTTTGACAGAGATATACAGCAAATAACAGTATCTACAGCCTCTACAGAAAATCCGCAATAAGTTTAACAAAATAATTTTATTTAGATTAATTTAAAATAACTACTTTTGCCTTACTATTTTTAGGCATAAGTAGTTATGGGCAAAAAAAAGGATAAGAAAAAGGAAAAAAAAGCATTAAAAAAATTACTAAAGGCAACAACTCCAAAAGTTGCTGATAAGGTAAAAAGTAAATGCTGTAAAAAATACAAGAAATCTGAAAGCAAACGTTGTAAAAAATGTCCTTGTTTTGATTTGCTTAAAAAAGTAGCATAAGACTACGCACTTCATCTAATTTACAGTTTTTTTCACATCTAGTTAATACAACATCTAGTATCTTTACATAGTATTTAGACTACAAATTTATTGCATTATCATTTTATGCAAATGAGTTACTATGTGGTCTAAAAAAACAGTTATTTCGTATATACAAAAACAAACAAATATTATGAAACAGTTAATAGTACTACTACTTGCAGTAAGTTTAGTTTCTTGCGGAGCATCAAAAACCGTTAGAACATCAAAAAAAGTAATTAAAGGAGAATGGACACTTAGCAACATATCTTATAGTGAAGCTGGTGAATATAACGTTACCCTTTTAAACGATGTCTCTAAAGAGTGTTTCCAAGGCAGTTCTTGGTCTTTTATACCTAACAACAATACTGGTAAGTATAGCATAAACAATGCAAATTGTGCTACTGGAGAACGTAATTTTATTTTTACTATTCAGGAAATTGATGAAACTACAGGTTTGTACGACTTTTTAATTAAGCCTACAGACGCAAGAGGTAAAAGTCAAAACAACGTTGGTTTTAGGTTATCACTCGCCTTGTTAACAGAGTCTAATATGACCTGGACACAAACTTTATCTGTAGATGGAAAACCATTTACAATTACAATGAATTTTACCAAAGCAACTTTGTAATAAACACAATCCATTAATTATTTAATAATTTAAAATAACCTTATGAAAACAATAATAAAAAAGATAGCTACAGCAGCATTTGCATTACTATTAATGGCAAATTTTACAAGTTGTGATGCTGTACAAAACGCAAACAACAAACAAAAAGGTGGTGCAATTGGTGCTGCTGGTGGTGCAATTTTAGGCGCTATAATTGGCAATAATGTAGGCAAAGGAGGCAATGGCGAGCTAGGTGCTGTTATTGGCGGTGTTGTTGGTGGTGGTGCTGGTGTGCTTATTGGTAACAGAATGGATAAGCAAGCACAAAAAATTGAAGAAGAAATTCCGGGTGCACAAGTAGAGCGTGTAGACAATGGTATTGTTGTAACTTTTGATGAAAACAGTGGTGTATTTTTTGACACAGCTAAATACAACATTAACGGTGCTTCTAAAACATCTTTAAACAAATTAGCTAATGTATTTATAGAGTATCCAGACACTAATATTTTGGTTGTAGGCCATACAGATAGTTCTGGTGCTGCAGATTATAATATGACATTATCTAAAAACAGAGCAAACGCTGTAACATCATACCTAACAGCAAAAGGAATTGCTGCAAGCAGATTTACTACAGAGTGGTTTGGAGAAGAAAAACCAACACATGATAATAGTACTCCAGAAGGTAGAGCAAAAAACAGAAGAGTTAACGTTGCAATTTTACCTAATGAGAAAATGATAAATGATGCTAAAATGGAATCTGGCGAAAACTAGAAAATTTATAGCACATAAATTCGATTAAATCAATTGAGTTAAATATATTAGAGACCTTATAAAACTAAATTTATAAGGTCTTTTTTAATGATAAAATATATACTTAAACACACACAGTTACCAGAACTAAGTGTAAAAAATACTATAGAGCTTTTAAATGAAGACTGTACCATACCTTTTATATCTAGATACCGTAAAGAAAAAACAGGTAATTTAGACGAGGTACAAATTGGTGCCATTGTAACCTACAAAACACAGTTTGAAGCCTTAGAAAAAAGAAAAACAGCAATACTTAAAGCCTTACAAGAGCAAGACGTTTTAACTACAGAACTACAAGCTAAAATTGCTACCACAGACAACATTACAACGTTAGAGGATATTTACTTGCCTTATAAGAAGAAGCGCAAGACAAAAGCTGAAACCGCTATTAAAAACGGTTTAGAGCCTTTGGCTAAAATAATAATGGCACAGCGTAATGATGAAATTGAATATACAGCCTCTAGATACCTAAATGATGTTATTGTTAATGAAGATTTGGCGTTAGAAGGAGCCAGACATATTATTGCTGAATGGATTAATGAGCGTACTGATATTAGAAACGGTATACGCCACCAGTTAGAAAATTATGCACTTATAACAACCAAAGTGGTTGGCACTAAAAAAGAAGACGAAAAAGCCCAGAAGTTTAGAGATTATTTTGATTGGAGCGAGGCTTTAAAACGATGCCCATCACACAGGTTACTTGCTATTTTAAGAGCCGAAAAAGAAGGTTTTATTCGGGTTAAAATAGAAATAGACAATGATAGAGCTTTAGATAAAATTGAAAGTAGAATTATTAAAAGTAACAATTCCTGTAGCACTCAAATAGAACTTGCTATACAAGATGCTTACAAAAGACTGCTACTACCTTCTTTGTCTAACGAGCTATTAAAAAGTGCTAAAGAAAAAGCAGATGCAGATGCAATAGCTGTATTCTCTAAAAATTTAAAACAGTTACTTTTAGGTTCTCCGTTAGGCGAAAAAAGAATTTTAGCCTTAGATCCTGGTTTTAGAACCGGTTGCAAATTGGTGTGTTTAGATGCGCAAGGAGATTTGTTGCATAATGAAACCATTTATCCGCATGCACCACAAAATAAAAGCACAGAGGCTATTAAAAAAATTAGCTCGTTAACAGATGCTTATAAAATTGAAGCCATTGCTATTGGCAACGGTACAGCATCTAGAGAAACAGAGCATTTGGTAAAACAAATACATTTTAAAAACCCTGTAGAGGTTTTTGTGGTTAGTGAAGCGGGAGCATCTATATACTCGGCATCAAAAATTGCTAGGGACGAGTTTCCTAATTATGATGTTACCGTACGTGGTGCAGTTTCTATTGGGCGTAGATTGGCAGACCCGTTAGCAGAATTGGTAAAAATAGATGCAAAATCTATTGGTGTTGGGCAATACCAACATGATGTAGACCAAAGCAAACTAAAACAATCTTTAGACACCGTTGTAGAGAGTTGTGTAAATGCGGTTGGTGTAAATATAAACACCGCAAGTACATCTTTACTAAGTTATGTATCTGGTATTGGGCCAAAATTAGCAGAAAACATAGTAAATTACCGTAATGAAAATGGTGCTTTTACAAGCAGAACAGCTATAAAAAAAGTACCGCGTTTGGGCGGAAAAGCATTTGAGCAAGGTGCTGCTTTTTTACGCATAAAAAATGCAAAAAACCCCTTAGACGATTCTGCTGTACACCCAGAAAGTTACAGCATAGTACAACAGATAACTAAAGATACCAAAGTACCTATTGAGGAGTTAATTGGTAATAAGGAGGTTTTACAAAAAATAGACCTACAAAAATACTGTACAGACACTGTTGGTTTACCAACATTGCAAGACATTGTTAAGGAGCTAGAAAAACCAGGTTTAGATATTAGAGAAAAAGCCAAAGTATTTTCTTTTAACCAAAACATACGGTCTATTACAGATCTTGTTGCTGGGCAGTTATTACCCGGCATTGTAAACAATATTACCAATTTTGGCTGTTTTGTAGATGTTGGTATTAAAGAAAGTGGTTTAATACACATATCTAACCTGGCAGACACTTTTGTAAAAGACGTAAATGAGCACGTAAGCCTACACCAACAAATTGTAGTAAAAGTATTAGAGGTAGACGTTGCCCGTAAGCGCATACAACTGGCACTACATAAAAAAATGTAATACAAAAAAGGCTTTCTAAACCAGTATAGAAAGCCTTTTTAATTTTGGTTAGTGTTTGGTGTATTTTTATCCTTTACCAAGCATTAAAATCTCGTTACAATTAACCTCTGTACTATATCTTTTTTCTCCTTCTTTGGTCTCGTAAGACCTGTTAACCAATTTGCCCTCTAAAGCAATTTCTTTTCCTTTGGTTAAAAAGTTCTCTACAATTTCTGCAGTTTTACCCCAAGCAACAACATTGTGCCATTGGGTATCTGTTATTTTTTCGCCAGCAGCGTTTTTGTACGTCTCATTAGTAGCTATAGAAAAGCGTGCCAGCTTTTTACCGCCATCTAAGTTTATAATTTCTGGATCGTTACCTAAGTTCCCAATTAACTGTACTCTGTTTTTAAGTGCGTTCATAATTTGTGTGTTTTAATGTTTAACAGTTATTACTACCAAAGCACCATTGCAATGGCACTGCAAACCTAAAACGTCAACCAAACTATATGCGGTTACAAAGTGCTTACTTTCGGTTGTAACTATTTGTAGTCGTTTAAAAACGGTAAAAACAACCTTAAACTAAAAATACAAAAAGGGTTTATTTTAGTGCATTTTACACATAAAATTGGGCTAATTACACATTTGCGTAATTATAATACAGAAAATAATTATAAATTGTGAGAAAAATAACAACCAAAAATGCAAAATGTGCGTTTACACAGCCATATGGGTGGAATAAACGCAATGTATTGCGTTTATGTGTAGTTGTAAGGCATTAAGACAAAAAATAAATGAACTTAGAAACATTAAAAAAATTAAGACTCTTAATCCCAGGAATTATAATAGTAATTTATGGCTTAATTTACATCTCAATAATTACAAAAAAAGAATTCTCAGGTTTTGAATTTAAAGAATATACAATTCCTACTGTAATAGCTGTTATTATTGGTGTTTTATATGAAATGTTTGAAGTCAGATATCTTGTCACAAATTATTCTCATAAAAAAATTGACTTGAATATAAAGAATCATATTTGTAGACTGTTCACTCAACCTCTAACTGATATACAACGACAATTTCTTTTTAAAAAAAACAGATTAAAAAGTATCTTTTATCACGTGGTAGATAATGATGAATCTCTTAAGCAAAAAAGTAAAAATATTTATTTTAATGGAATCATATGGACTTCAACTGCTGACCTTTCTATAATTTCAATATTTATATCTGTATTAATTCTTATTTCTATGACAATGTTTGAGGGAAGCATCAAAAACAACTTATTAATGTTTGGCTTAACAACTATTATGGTCGGTTTAATTAGCCTTGGTTTGCACGCACTCGCTTTTCTAAAACACATTAAATTATCAAATGAACAAATTGAATTTATAGAAACTCATCATATAAATTTAGTAAACACCAAAATAACTGAAACTTTAACTAAACTTGATGAATAGTAAAATTGACCAACAAGTTATTAAAGTCATCAAAAAAGAATATGTTAAAAACTATATACCTTGGTATATTGGCTACAGTGGGGGAAAAGATTCTTCTTCAATGTTAAAATTAGTTTTTAATGCTTTAAAACAAATAGATTTTTATCATAAACCCGTCACAGTATTGTATTGTGACACCGGTGTAGAAAACCCTATTGTAACAACTTATGTTTATGATACTTTTGATAAACTTAAAAAAGAATGTGAAGAATTAAAGATACCATTGATTTTGAAGATTGTAAAACCAAAATTGGAAGATAGGTTTTTTGTAAAGGTAATTGGAAGAGGTTACCCTACACCTACTAATATTTTTCGTTGGTGTACAGATAAATTAAGAATTAATCCTGTTAAACAGCTTATAGATAAAGATAAAAAAGCAGTTATTTTATTAGGAGTAAGAAGCTCTGAAAGTGAACAAAGAGATAGAACAATATCTAAACATAAAACAAACAATCAATATTATTTAAAACAAAGTGGTTCATCAAAGAATATAATTTTTAGTCCAATTATTAATCACGCATTAGAAGATGTGTGGTTGACTTTACGGTATAACGAATTGCCTAAAAGTATTGACTTTAAAAAGATTCGTTCAATATATCAAGATGCTGAATCTGAATGTCCTACTTATAGAGAATCTAAAGGCTCTTCTTGTGGAAACTCAAGGTTTGGCTGTTGGACTTGTACGGTAGTTCGAAAAGATAAGTCTATGGGTAATATGATAGAAAATGGATACTCAGAATTAAAAGAATTATATGACTTCAGGAATTGGATTTCAGAATTTAGAGATAATGTAAAATACAGATGTTCTTTCAGAAGAAATGGAGTTAAAGGTTTAGGACCTATAACATTAGAAGGAAGAAAAATAATTTTAGAAAAGTTATTAGTCACAGAGAAAATAAGTGGTTTGAATTTAATTAGTCAAGAGGAAATAAAAAGAATCTATGAATTGTGGGAAATTGATAAAATAAATGATAATTATTCAGAAAACGCCTTACAACAATGGCTATAATTAATACGGGTTTTGGTGTTTAACCCAAAGTTTAGTGTACTTTTATAAAGTTCACCAAATCTTTTGATTTGGCTTTTAAAATGAAAAGATAAAACAAAATAAAAAGTTTTGGCTAAGTGCTTAATCGGAAATTAATCACTTATTTATTCCCGTACTAATCATAGCCGAGACGTTGGCAACAAGCTGAAAAACGAAATAGATGGAATTTAAAGGAGGAGCAATAATCATAGGTTCATTACTTTGGGACAACGAACCTAAACGAATTAAATGGAGAAAACTCAATCTGGAATCTATAGAAAATCTAATTCCAATAAAAGCTCGAATTCGTTACGGAAGAGAATCAAGTTCTCGGAGAAATACACATACAATGATTTTGTCAAATCACCCAAAAACGGAATTTGGAAATGCGTATATTTTGAGATTTAAGGAAGTGCTGAAAAACGCACGGAATATAGAAAGTCAAGCTTTTGCTATGGCTGGAGCTGAAGGTCTATGGAAAGAATCAGGACCATCTTTGAATAAAAATTGGGGAACTGTTGGACTTTTAATAAATCCAAAGATTGAGAAAACCAGAAATCTTGAAATTATAAAAGAACGTTGGACAAAAATATATGCAGATTATAATTTCAATCCATCCGATTACATTATTGAAAAAGAACCTGAAATAATTGACAAAAACGGATTTTTAAAAATAGAGTGGACTGATGAAATGAACGAATTTGATTTTCTGATAGCGACATTGACTGTTCCCAATCCGAAATCTTTGTTAAACGAAAAAATTATAGCTGAAAGAATAAATGAAACTGGTTATGACGAGTATTTTCTGAACAATTATAAAAACGGAATTAAAACATTCCAAGACGAAGAAATAATAAACAGACTGAATAAAAAGCCAGTTGCCAACACCGTATAAAATTAATTGCTAGTGCAAGCCTACTTACGAAAATCATCGCGGATTTTCTAACTATGTTTTATTTGCTAAATTAGGTGCTTAAACAACGTAACTAACCATACACAAGACCGTTGGCAGTAATTAGAATGAACTATAAAAAATACATACCATCTGAAAATTTGAATTCAATTGTTGATACCATTTGGATAGCAACAAACAATGGAAAAGAAATAGAGTCTAGAATCTTGCCTGATGGATATGTAGATATTGTTTTTGACCTTAACAAGCAAAAGCATTTGAACTCAGAAAATGAAATTAGAATTTCAGGAATGATGACAAAGTTTAAAAAAGTAATATCAAGAAAAAATTCAGAAACACTAGGTATAAGATTTAAAACAGGACAATTTAATGCTATCTCGAATATACCTCTTTCAGAAATAAAAAACACTACCATTAATGCATCAAACTTTTTCTTTAAACTTAACAATTCGTTTTTAGATGAATTAGTTGAAAAAAAGCATCATTGGGAAAAAGTCCAAATAATCAATAAATTTTTATTAGCTGAAATAAATTGGTCAGATTTAACACCAAACAAATTGGAACACTCCGTTTGTCAATCAATCCAACTAAACTATAGAGAGTTAGACTTGAACAAAATAGCTAAAAATCATTGTATAAGCTTAAGACAATTAGAAAGGCGTTTTAAAACAACAATCGGAGTTACCATGAAAGAATATCATTCGATAATACGTTTTAATCAAGTCAAAGATTGTATTACAAAAAATCCAAACTTAAGTTTATTAAACACAGCATTTGATAACGGTTACTTTGACCATTCTCACCTCTTCAAAGAAATAAAAAAAATGTCGGGAGTAAATCCTTCAGAATTATAATCTTGTCGTTTTTTTACAAAACATGGCACCTTCTTAACTTTTACATTTGCCTTAAAACAATCATGAAATATTTTTTAATAGTAGTTCTCATTAGTTGGTCTACTAAATCTTATTCTCAAACTAAAAATAATAATATGGCAAAATTAGAATCTCTTACACCAAACATAATGGTTAAAGACGTAAATGCAACTTTAGATTATTACGTAACAAAGTTAGGTTTTACATTAATAGATACTAATCCCGAATCAGGTGAATATGAATGGTGTTATGTTATGTTAGATAATGTAGGAATGATGTTCCAAGAGGAAAAATCATTAAAAGCCGAGTATAAAGAAATGGAATCTTTAAAAATTGGAGGTGCATTAACTTTTTACATTAGAGTAAAAGACATAAATAAATATTTCAATCAACTACCTAAAGAAGTTAATATCGTAAAACCTATGAACAGAACTTTTTACGACACCAATGAGTTCGCAATAATGGACTTGAATGGTTTTATTTTAACTTTTTCCGAAACGCCAAAATAAATTGCTAAATGAATTTTGAAAAAGTTTCAAAACAGTTAGCCAATCCATCAGGACAATTTGGAATTGATATTGCATTAGGTATGAATACAATGAATGAATTTATAAGTAAAACAACTTATGAATTGTTAAAAATAAACGATAATAATGCTGTTCTAGAAATTGGAATTGGAAACGGTAAATTCATTAAGGATATTCTAGACAATACTTCTCGTGTATCCTATACTGGAATTGATATTTCTGAAACTATGATAACTGAAGCAAAGAGGATTAATAGTTCTCTATTTGAAACAGGATACGTAGATATATTTGTTGCAGACATTGAGAAAATACCTGTGTGGGATGAAACATTTGATAAAATATGTACAGTTAACACCATTTACTTTTGGAAAAATCCAATAAAGGCATTAGAAGAAGTTTATAGAGTCTTAAAGAAAAAGGGAATATTGATAGTTTCATTTAGACCTTTTATAAGTGGGCAAACACTCGATTTTACCCAATACGGATTTAAGGAGTATAGAAATGAGGATTTTGAGTCTTTAATTGAACAAACTAATTTTAAAATTATCGAAAGAATTGAGAAAATTGAACCAGAAATTGAATTTAATGAAAAAACTCATAATTTGATATCTCAATATTTCATAATGCAAAAAGCTATTCATCTATTATAGCACATATAAAAGTAGTGATTAAGTTGTAATACTATAAATCTATATATAAATTTATAGTCTATGAAAACCGTAAAATGGTAAAACATTGTAATAAGACACTTTTCAGATACTTCACTATTACTACTAATTAAAATGAAAGTAAATAATATGGAAATGACATCTAAAATAGGAAAAATACTATCTGTTTATTTGGTTATTACTGGTATTGGATTTTCTGTTTCAAGTGAGTTTTTTTCACAAATGATATCTCACAAAGGAACAGACCCTGTTTTAATTAATTTATCAGGTATGGTTCATTTTTTCATTGGAGTGGCAATTCTTGTTAATCATTTCTTGTGGAAAAATATGCTTCAAATTTTAGTATCTGTATTAGGTTGTATGTTTCTACTTAAGGGAATATTCTTAATTGCTTTACCAGAATTAACGCTACAATCCGCAGATAATAAAGTCCAAATTCCTTGGTTAATGTCAACTGGTTTTATACTTGTTGGGTTAACTGTTGGATGTCTGGTCTTTTTATCAAAAAACAGATTGAAAGAAAAAAAATGAAAGTAAAAATAGAACCAATTAATAAAACTGAATACCAAGAAGTCGTAGCTGTTTGGGAGTCTTCAGTTCGAGCAACGCATCACTTCTTAAAAGAAGAAGATATTGAATATTTTAGACCACTAATTTTAAACACTTATTTAGATGCAGTCGAATTAAGATGCATAAGGAATAATGACAAAAAAATAGTTGGTTTTCTTGGAGTAGCCGACCAAAACTTGGAAATGTTATTTATTCACCCTGAATATAGAGGGAAAAGAATCGGAAAAGCACTATTAGACTATTCAATTGACCACTTAAATGTAACAAAAGTTGATGTAAACGAACAAAATGAACAAGCAGTCGGATTTTACAAACATTGCGGATTTGAAACTATTAAACGCTCTGAATTGGATTCTTCCGGAAAACCTTATCCAACGCTACATATGATATTAAAAAAATAACTACTGCCAACACGGTGTATAAAACATAGCTAATAAATGCTTAACCGAAAGGTTTGTGTATATTTAGAAAGACCGCCAAATTTTTAATTTGGCTTTTAAAAATGATAAATTAAAAACAAAATACAAAAGATTTGGCTTGTGGTTAAACCGAAAAGTTAGTGTCTTTTTACACACTACGTTTCATATACAAGTCCGTTGGCTGTAATGTAAAACGACATTCCCGAAAACAAAGAAAATGACCCAATCTGAACTTATAATTTTAAATTTAATAGAAATAAGAAGAAGAAGCATAAAACTTTGGAATGGACTACCTGAGAAATATTATAATTGGAAACCTGACGAAAAAGCTATGAGTGCGTCGGAAATGATAAGACACGTTTTGGAAGCTGATTATGGATGGAATATTATTATTAATCATGGAGATATGACAAATTATAAAACACCTTGGGAAAACCGACCATTCATTAACGTTACTGATGAACTTGAATTTGCCGAACCTTATAGAAAAAAAATTATAGAAAGTGTATGGCAATTTTCGGATACGGAATTAAACAAAACTGAAATCATTCATCCAGGGAACGGAGAAAAGAAAATACTTGGAAAATATTTATTGCGGATTGGATATCACGAATCAGTTCACGCAGGACAATTTTTGTCATATTTAAGAGCAATGAAAATTGATAGACCAAAAATATGGGATTAAAAAAACACTACAGCTAAAATAGGCTATAATTAAAACAAAACATAAAAATTCGGCTCTGTTTTTACCTGAAAAGTTAGTGTTTTTTTACACGCTACGTTTCATACACAAGTCCGTTGTGCATAATTTAAAAAAATGGGTTTAGACATTAATTTAAGAGTAAATAATTACAGTGAAATAATCACGGCTGAATACTTTGAGAATAGTAATCTCTATTCTTTAAGCAGAGAATTTTGCAATCTAATGTCTAGACCAGGCATAGTTAAACACAAACCTGAATTTGACCAAATAGGAAAAATAACAAATATCGATATATCTCATTTATACAAAATGACCGAATACCCAAGCGAAGAGGAAGAAATAGATATGATTGAATTTGCGGAAAATGAAGAAGAAAAGGAACGTTTAAAGTCTGATTTCGAAAAGAGAAAACAAGACTTAAATGGAAATATAAATCATATAGAAATTCTTGTAGAGAAGTTAATTAATAGACTAGAAAAAATTGATAATCTATACGAGAGATTAATAAAAACTGATTTTGACTCTATGAACTCTAAATACTATTTTTCGGACTTCACTAAAGACAAAGGAGATGGCTATATTGGAAATAATTTTGGACAAGACTTAAGGAATTTCAAAAGATTTATTGACTATGCGATTGAACGAAATTCGAAAACAGTTTGGTTTGAATATGAATAAAAACGATTTACCAACACCGCAAATAATTTATTGCTTGTTTTAGCCTACTTACAATTACTTGTAGTGTTGAAAATTTTAATTTGCTAAACTAGGTGCTTAACTATTTAAATAACCTAACACAACCAAAAAGTATACAACATCTGAAAAGTTGTATAAGCGGTTAAGCCTATTACTACCTCATCTTTGCAATGTTATTTTAATCTATAAAAAAACAGACAGCAATGAAAGCAAATAAATTTGGCAAAAATGGTTGGACACCAGAAAGAATTGATGATTTAAGCGGTAAAACATTTGTTATAACAGGCACTACAAGCGGAACCGGGTTTGAAGCAGCTAAAATATTGCTGTCTAAAAATGCTAAAGTGGTAATGCTTAACAGAAACCCCAAAAAGGCTGATGATACTATACAAACTTTAAAGCAAGAAGTTGGTAGCCATAGCAATGTTATAAATATAACTTTAGACCTATCTATACAATCCTCTGTAAAAAAAGCTGCCCAAAAGGTGCTTAACAGCGTTACTAAAATTGATGCGCTAATTTGTAATGCGGCAATTGCACAAGTACCAAAATTAACGCTTACTGTAGATGGTTGGGAGAGTCAAATGGGTACAAACTATTTTGGAAACTGGACGTTACAAGCCTTGCTATTTCCTCTTATTCAAAAATCTAAAGGACGTATAGTTACCGTTGGTAGTATGGGGTATAATATGGGAATTAAAACCATAAACTTTAATGATTTAAACTGGCATAAAGATTACACTTCAAACAATGCCTTTAGCCAAAGTAAACTTGCGCAAATTATGACTATTTATGAGCTACAAAATAAATTAGCTATAAATGGCAAAACAGATGTTAAAGCATTTGCTTGCCATCCTGGTTCTTCTAGAACCAACCTAATTAATACCAGTGGTAGTTTTATAATGAAATTTATCTTTAATTTGATGAAACTATCTCCATTAACTCAATCTGCAAAAAAAGGTGCTTATCCGCAATTAATGTGTGCAACAGAGCCAAATTTAGACCAAAGTGGTTTTTATGGTCCTACAGGCAGAAACTTTTGGACTGGTCCTGTTGGCGTTCATAAATTAGAACCACACGCAAAAGATAAAGTTGTAGCAGAAAAATTATGGCAACTGTCTGAAAAAGAAACAGGTGTAAAATGGAATATATAAATTTGTAGTATGCAACATTTTAAAACACTATCTGCTTATTTAAATTATTTAGAACTGCCAAGACCAGAGCACCCAATGCTTAGCGTTTTTAATTCTAAAGGCAATGGTAATTTACCTTGCCCTAGAGATAGCTCTCCGCCAATTACTAATGACTGCTACTCCATTAGCTTTAAAAAATTTGTTGTAGGCGAGTTAAATTACGGACGTACTAAGTATGATTTTACAAATGGTGCACTAATTTGTATTGCACCAAGACAGGTGTTACAATGGGATAGCAGTATGGTTTTTGAGCACAAAGGTTTTTCAATAAACTTTCATGAAGATTTTATTAAAGGAACAGAGTTAGCACAACAAATAAAAAATTACGGATTCTTTTCGTATGCTGTAAACGAAGCTTTGCACCTATCACCAAAAGAAGAAAAGCAGCTAGAACTGCTAGTAGAAAACATTGAAATAGAATACCAAAACAACCAAGATGCTTTTAGTAAAGAAATTATTATATCGCAACTAAGTACCCTTTTAAAGTATGCTAACAGGTTTTATGACAGACAGTTTTTAAACAGAAAAGAGTTATCTACCTCTTTATTAGAACAATTTAACAGGCAAATATCTACCTATTTAGAATCTGGACAATTACAAGAAAATGGCATACCTAGCATAGAACAAATAGCAAAGAAAATGTTGGTATCTCAGCGCTATTTAAGTGATACACTTAAAAAAGAAACAGGCAAAACCACTACAGAACATTTGCACTTGCATTTAATAGATGAAGCAAAAAATATACTATTGCAACCCAATAAAAGTATTTCTGAGGTTGCTTATGAGTTAGGCTTTGAATATCCTCCTTACTTTTCTAGGTTATTTAAAAAGAAAGAAGGTATAAGTCCAACACAATACAGAGAAAAATATAAACTTAATTAAAATATGGAATTACTAAAATTAGCTACAGAATGGGCAAAAGCCGAGGTTTTCTCAACCCGCTTCTTTATTTTATTTGCCACTTTATTTTTAATTGCCAGTGCCGGTTTTTGGCAATTGGGCAAAACCGATTTAGCAAAGGCATATGTTATTCCTACTTTGGTAACCGGTGTATTGCTTATGACTATAGGTCTGGGATTATTTTACACAAATAAATCTAGAGTTAATCAGTTTAAAAAAGCATTTACAACTAACGCATCTGCTTTTTATAATTCTGAAATTGAACGTACGGAAAGTACTTTAAAAGAATACACTGTTGTATTTAAAGTTATTCCTATTTTAATCGTTATAGCTGCATTACTAATTCTTTTTACTCAAACCTCAACATGGAGAGCTATTAGCATAACTACTATTGCTATGTTAATTGTAATTTTATTAGTAGATGGCACTGCCTATGCCCGAATTGAAACTTACCACAAAGAGCTAAAATCACTTGATAAAAACAGCTGAAAAGAAAGAATAAAATTGTTAATTTTCTAATAACCATTAATTAATCTGCTTATCATTTTTGCCCACTAACTTTGGTTTTTGTTCGTATTAACTTAAACCAAATTTTAAAATGAAAAACCTACTTACACTAAAAACAATAACATTAATTATTGTTTTAGGCAACTTGCAATTTGTTTTAGCACAAGACGCTAACCACATGAATAAGCAAAGAAGATATGATGAAATCTCATGGCTTATAACCCACAATGCAAACAATAATAATACAGATGGTCCACAAGGTTTTTTTGGCTGTTTAGGCGGTAGAAATCAAGGAAAAGGTATTAAAGCCCAATTACAGGATGGCGTTAGAAAATTTATGGTAGACATACACCGTGTTAATGGCGAGTTAAGGCTAAAACACGGAACTCCCAATATGTGTATGATGGATGCCAAAGATTTTAATATTATAATTTATGATTGGCTAAAAAATCATCCACTAGACATTATCACATTACATGTGCAAAGTGGTCCTAACCTAGGGATTTCTGGTATGGACGATATTTTTTACGGAAGAAGAAGTGGTTATAAAAATATGTCTAATTACATATACAACCACAGTACCTTTGTTAGTACTAGCAGACCTGCATACTCCGGTTCAGACACATACCCAACAATTCAGGAAATGATTAACTCCAATAAAAGACTAGTAATATTTAGTGAAACTAACTATAATAGTAATATTTACAGGTATGAGTTTACACATACAGTACAAAACCCGTATAGAGCAGGGCAAGTAAGTCATCTTTGGGATAATAATAAGTTTAAGGTAGACAGGGGTATAGACCATAAAACTATACTTACAGTAAACCATTTTGCTGGTGATGCTCCAACATATAATGGTGACGTTAACAAGTCTAAAGATGCAAATAAAGATGTAAGTAAAAAACTAGTAACTGCTTGGTTTCAGTTTGGGCACAGACCTTCTATTGCTTTAGATTACTATCATTTATCTAACGGAAAATCTACCATATCTCAGATTAATGAGGTAAACACTTTTAATGAGGTTAGAGGAAAGTTTATTGACTCTAGAAACCCAAATTCTCACATAAAAAATGTAACTACTTATCTGGCAGAATATGTAAACGGACAATGGAAAAAAATTAAAAATATAGAATACAAAGGAGATAGAGCTAAATGGAATTTATTTTACTCTTTTCCTGCAAGACCTAATGACAATAGAGCACTATTTTTTGAACATCCTAACTATAATTTTTCTCCAAAATTTATTAAAATTGGAGATTATGATGGCACACAAAGTAAAACATTTACCATAAACATAACTGCCAATCAAAAAAGTGCCTCAAGAGCTTTTGTACAAAACACCACATTAGATCCTTTAGCTGTATACCCAAATCCGTCAGCAAACGGGACCTTAATATTTAACTACAATACACAAAACCCTAAAACTCTTATACTAGATTTGTATGATTTAAGCGGACAACATATTAAAAGTATAACTCATAAAACAGTTAAAGGAGAAAAGGAATTGCACTGGAACTCAAACGGATTAAAAGGAATTTATATTCTTAAAGGAAAATTAGGAAAAGATGCTATTAGTAAAAAAATACTATTTAAGTAGTAAAACAAAAACTAAAGTAGTTATAATTACGTGCGTAGATTCTTATAAATTGCTATATTACAATTTTAATTAAAAAATTTACATAAATGAAAAAACTTAACACATTAGCTACTTTATTTTTAGCATTAGCT
Organism: Cellulophaga omnivescoria; assembly: GCF_001999725.1. Taxonomy (GTDB): domain Bacteria; phylum Bacteroidota; class Bacteroidia; order Flavobacteriales; family Flavobacteriaceae; genus Cellulophaga; species Cellulophaga omnivescoria. The sequence continues at coordinate 244,981 of NZ_MDDP01000010.1, read as the reverse complement.
TTTTTTTCTTGTTCCTCTGATGATAATGCAGAAGATGAAAAAGATGATATTAAACTTGATTATAGTGAGATGATTGTTGGGGAATGGAATTTTAAATCACAAGCCGTAAATGGTGTAGATGAAGAATATCCAGATGAATGCCATAAAGAGTTTGAGTATCAAATTTATGAAGAAAACGGTTCTTACAAACAAACCGAGTTTGAAAACCATAGCGGTAACGGATGTGAAGAAGTTACTCCTACGGCTGGAAGTTGGGATATAGATGAAAACAACAACCTACTTCTTACTATTAATGACGTAGTTTATACTGTAACCATTACCAAGTTAAACCAAACAGTAATGGAATGGGAATTAGAAATAGATTACGATGAGGATGGCACAATAGATATTTACACCCAAGTGCTAACAAGAAGAAACTAAAATGCATAGAAAAAACACTAAAACTTCAAGAGCCAAATTAAGTAACAACTTAAGTTTAGCTCTACTTATTTTTTTTATAACCGTAGCAAGCACTGCACAAACCATTAAAGGTACTGTTTTAAGTAAGGAAACAAACTCACCAATACAAAATGTAAATATTACTATAGTAAACAATAGCACTGGTACAGTAACCAATGCTAAAGGAGTCTTTAAATTAAAAACAAGTATTAATTTAGCGCCACAAACCAAATTACAGTTTTCTAGTATAGGATATAAAACTTCAGTAATTACCATACAGTCTATTAAAAATGCCAATTACATTGTTTATTTAGAGTCTAATGCAGAAAAATTAAAGGAAGTTGTTGTTTCATCTAACAAAAAATTAAAAAAAAATATTGGCTATAAAAAACTAGCAGAAATGCCACATGGTGTAGCTAACTTTGGATCTACAATTGTTGATGATAAACTTTACGTTACTGCTGGTGATTTATCTTTTATTGAAGAAAATGAAAAAAGAGCTATAGATAATTCAGAAACTATGTCTGAGTTAGTTTCAAACTTAAAATTAAATGGCTCCTGGGAGAGTTATAGTAACAAGATACAGATTTATGATTTTAAAAATAACTCATGGAAAGTTACTAAGGAAAAACTAGATAAGAAGGCATTTCATAAAACAGTTGCTGTTGCCAACAAATTATATGTTTTAGGAGGTAAAACAATATCTGCAAACAAAAAAAGAGAATATTTAAATAATAAAATTGAAATATTAAATACTGCCACAAATGAAATTGTTATTGATGATGCCTACCCGCACCAAGCCGTAAACTTTACTGCTGTAGCCTACCAAAATAACATAATTATAATGGGAGGATCTACAAAATTATTAGACAACGGTAAAAAATTGTATCGTAACAATTCTTATTTATATAATACCACAACCGGTTATTGGTACCAATTAACAAAAATGTTAAAAGGTAAAGAAGCTAACGGTATAGTAGCTAATGATAAAGTCTTTTTAGTTGGAGGTTTTCATAACGGACCACTAAAAAATATTGAATCTTACGATTTAGAAACCGCTAAATGGGAGTTACAAGGAACGCTATTTAATGGGATTGAAAGACCTGCTTTAGCTTACGATAACAACATTATTTATATTTTTAACTCAAAAAAAATACTTACTTACAACACTAAAACAAATGTTTTAAAAGAATATAAAATAGATATTCCTTTAAAGTATGCCAATATGCATTATTTTAATGGCAAGTTGTATATACTTGGTGGTTCTAAAAATTTTAATTATCAAATAAAGGTATCTAAAGAAGTCTATAGCATAGATTTAGAAGAGTTTAAGACCACCAAAGTTTTTAAGGAAAAATATTTAAGTTAAAATAGCAGCACAGTTAAAAGCCACAACAAAAATTTGGTATTTGTTGCGCTTTTATACTTCTATAATTAAGTTTATTTAGCTTTATCAAAACTTAAAAACACTCTATTATCTGCATTAGCTGCAACATTTAAGTTACCGTGTACATATCCCATACTTGTATTAGATAATGATACTATTGGCCAATTGTTATTTAACACTACAAAATCTGCTAATTTGGTGTCAAAATCTAACATTAAAATTAAACCTTCTTTTTCATTACCAGTAATTGTCCAGCTACCATCTACAACAGTATTATCTGCCTCTGCTATAACTTTACCAGAGTCTTTAAAAACAAAGGTAAAACCAGATAACTTAGAAGTCCTATCTATATAAGCAGTTAATCCTTTTTTCTGAGTTAAGTTGTCTACTGTCCACGTATTTTTTAAAAGAATATCTGTTAATAATACAACGGTAATACCCTTTTCTTCATTATTTTGATTTTCTTGATTGCTTTGGTTATTAGGGTCTTCATTACTACCTTCTTCTCCATTAGTTTTATCATCCTCATTTTTAGTATCAGCTTCGATATTTTCAGCTGTTTCTGCCAAAGGTACTTCTGCTTGTTGTTTAGGAGTTTCAAACTCTTCTTCAGTCTGGCAAGAAGTTAGTACTAAAGTTAAAAGTAAGCTTAAAAGTAATTGTTTCATTTAAAATTATGTTAGGTTAATTTCTAGATCAACCTTTAAACAACTTTAATTAAAAATTCCCTACTGTTAAATATTTCTTAATGCTTTTAATTTAGTTTAAAAATAATGTCCTGCTCCTCTAATTCCGCTAACAATTGTGTGGTTATATTTATTTTTTGTTTTCTGCTAGATAAGTCTACTTTTATTTGCTCTTGCATTTCATAAACCTCAAACTTTAGAGGATGTTTTCCTTCTTGCTCGTCAGAGTTCAACGTCTTTTTTAAATTAAAAACATCTTCTTCCTTAAGTGTATCTATATTTAGTTTTATAGTAAGTTTTTTAGCATATTGCTCCATTACATCTTGCAACAACATAAAACTATTAAATTGCAATCTCGGATCTCCTTTTTTACCTGTATCTTTATTAGTCCATCCTTCTCTAATAAATAGTTTTACATACACAAAAGAGCTAATCATTAAAAAATGACGAAATTTTAAATACTCTTCTCCAAAAATTCTAAAATCGTATGAATCTGTATAATCTTCCATAGAAAACATAGCCCAACCTTTTCCGTTTTTAGAAACTCTATGTTGCACATCTGTAATTACACCTGCAATAGAAAGTTCTTTATTTACATATTGCTCCATATTATGTACGGCTGCAATACCAGAATTACAAAACGATTTTATTTCTGATTTAAAATCATCTAGCGGATGACCAGAAATATAAATACCTACAACTTCCTTTTCCTTACGTAGTTTTTCCATAGTCCCCCACTCTTCACAAGGTGGTACTACAGGTTCTGGAATTTGTACATCACTAGCCTCGCCAAACAAACTTACTTGAGACGAGTTTTGGCTTTCTTGAAACTTAGAGCCATATTTCATTACTTTTTCTAAAAACGTAATTCCGTCTCCTTCATCGTGTAAATATTGTGCTCTATGGGTATCTCCAAAAGAGTCAAAACCACCAGCTAGAGTTAAGTTTTCAAAAGCTCTTTTATTTGCCGCACGTAAATCTATACGTTTTGCCAAATCAAAAACAGATTTATACGGACCGTCTTTTTTTCTATTTTCTACAATAGTTTCAACAGCACCACGACCAACACCTTTAACAGCTCCCATACCAAAACGAACTGCACCAGCGTCGTTTACAGCAAATTTATAGTAAGATTCGTTTACATCTGGCCCCAAAACCTCTAAGCCCATACGTTTACACTCTTCCATAAAAAAGGTAACTGTTTTAATATCATTCATATTATTAGACAGTACCGCAGCCATATATTCTGCTGGGTAGTGTGCCTTACAATATGCTGTTTGGTAAGCAATCCATGCGTAACAGGTAGAGTGAGATTTATTAAATGCATATGCCGCAAAAGCTTCCCAATCTTTCCAAATTTTTTCTAATTTATCTACCGCATGTCCTTTTGCAGAAGCCTGTTGTATAAACTTTGGCTTCATTTTATCTAGAACGTGCTTTTGCTTTTTACCCATTGCCTTACGCAATACATCGGCTTCACCCTTGGTAAAATCTGCTAATTTCTGAGACAAAAGCATAACTTGCTCCTGGTAAACCGTAATACCATAGGTTTCTGCTAAGTACTCCTCACAAGCATCTAAATCATAAATAATTTCTTCTGTACCGTGTTTACGAGCAATAAAACTTGGTATGTATTCCATTGGCCCTGGACGGTACAATGCGTTCATGGCAATTAAATCTGCAAACACGGTAGGTTTTAGTGATCGCATGTGTTTTTGCATTCCGGGAGATTCATATTGGAAAACCCCAACTGTTTCACCTCTCTGAAAAAGCTCATATGTTTTTTGATCATCTAACGGAAAATTCTCTGGATCTAGCTCTACACCGTGCTTTGCTTTTACAATTTTAACGGTATCCTTAATTAGGGTTAGTGTTTTTAACCCCAAGAAATCCATTTTTAGCAAGCCGGCACTTTCCACAACAGAGTTATCAAACTGTGTACAATACATGTCTGAGTCCTTTGCTAATGCTACAGGTACAAACTTTGTAATATCATCTGGAGTAATAATTACACCACAAGCGTGTATACCAGTATTACGCACAGAACCTTCTAAAATATAAGCTTGGTTTAAAGTTTCAGATTCTAAATCATCTCCTTCAGAAATTTCTAAAAGCTCGTTTATTTTTGCTAGTTCCTCACTATTAAACTTACTTTTTAATGTTTTTTCATCTACACCAATAATTTTTTTAAGCTTAGACATGTTAGGTATAAGCTTAGCCATACGGTCTGCATCACCCAAGGGTAAGTCTAGCGCACGGGCAGTATCTCTAATAGATGATTTGGCTGCCATTGTACCGTAGGTAATAATTTGCGCTACTTGGTTAGAGCCGTACTTATCAATTACATAATCCATTACGCGTCCACGTCCTTCATCATCAAAATCTATATCAATATCTGGCATAGATACACGATCTGGATTAAGAAAACGCTCAAAAAGTAAATCGTACTTAATAGGATCTAAATTGGTAATCCATAAACAATAGGCAACAGCAGAACCTGCTGCAGAACCACGACCAGGACCTACAGACACGTCCATTTTACGAGCCGCTCTAATAAAATCTTCTACAATTAAGAAATATCCTGGATATCCTGTTTTTTCAATTACTTTAAGTTCAAAATCTAAACGTTCATCAATCTCTGGTGTAATTTCTCCATATCTTATTTTTGCACCTTCGTAAGTTAAGTGTCTTAAAAACTTATTTTCTCCACGTTTACCACCATCTAGCTTATCTTCTTCAAAAACAAACTCTTCTGGAATATCAAAAGCAGGCAATAATACGTCACGTGCTAGTGTAAATGTTTCTACTTTGTCTACAACTTCTTGTATATTGGTTATTGCCTCAGGTATATCTTTAAAAAGCTCCTTCATTTCATCAGAAGACTTAAAGTAGTATTCTTGGTTAGGCAAACCATAGCGATAGCCACGACCACGACCTATTGGTGTGCTTTGTTTTTCTCCATCTTTTACACACAATAAAATATCATGTGCATGTGCATTTTCTTTATCTACATAATAGGTATTATTTGTAGCCACAAGTTTTACATTGTGTTTTTTAGCAAATTTTATTAAAACCTGGTTTACACGGTCTTCGTCTTCTTGGCCGTGACGCATAATTTCCATATACAGGTCGTCTCCAAACTGCTCTTTCCACCAAAGTAATGCCTCTTCTGCTTGGTTTTCGCCCACATTTAAAACCAAACTAGGTACCTCTCCGTAAAGGTTACCTGTAAGTACAATTAAATCTTCTTTGTACTGTTCTATAATTTTTTTATCTATTCTAGGCACATAGTATTTACCATCTACAAAGGCAATAGAAGACATTTTTGCTAAGTTGTGATAGCCATTTTTATTTTTTGCTAAAAATACTACTTGGTACCCATTGTCTTTTTGAGATTTGTTAGTGTGATCCTCACATACCTGAAACTCGCACCCAATTATTGGTGTAATTTCCTTTTCTGGCACAAACTCATGTAACGGTTCTTCTCCCTCTTCTAAACGCCCCTCTTGCGTAGCTTCATACCGTATTTCATTAGCATCATTTCTAGATTTTACACCTTTGTTGTGGTTAAGAACACCATTTACAAAATGAAATGCACCCATCATATTAGCATGATCTGTCATTGCTACGGCAGGCATATTATTTTTAGCAGTAGCTTTTATAAGATCTGGAATACTAATAGTAGACTGTAATATAGAAAACTGTGTGTGGTTATGTAAGTGAGAAAACTCGGCCGACTCTAAAGTTGCTAAATTTTCTTTAATTTCTTCTTTACTAACACCACCAGTATCTTTAGCCCACAGTGCATCTGCTATTTTTTTAGATGCCTTTTTTAGGTTAATGTGTTTTAACCCTATAAGCTCTATTGGCTTAGGATTAGCTTCTGAAAAGTTTTTAAAATAATCTGGCTGAACATCTAACTGTTCTGCGGTATATTGCTGCTTACGAATAAGCTCTAGAAAACAACGCGTAGTTGCCTCTACATCAGCAGTTGCGTTGTGCGCTTCTCCAAAAGGTTCACCAAATAAAAATTGATGCAATTCTGTTAGTGTTGGCAATTTAAATTTACCTCCACGCCCACCAGGAATTTGGCACAAGCTAGCAGTGTGTTCTGTACACGTATCTAAAACAGGTAACTCTTGTAGTTGGTTTTCTACCTGAAGACGATGAAACTCTGCCCCCATAATGTTAAGGTCAAACCCAACATTTTGTCCAACAACAAATTTGGTTTTTTCTAATGCAGCATTAAATTTTTCTAAAACCTCTGCTAAAGGCACACCATCTTGTTCTGCTAAAGCAGTAGAAATACCGTGTATTTTTTCTGCATCATACGGAATATTAAATCCGTCTGGTTTCACTAAATAATCTTGATGTTCTACAACATTACCCATACCATCATGCAATTGCCAAGCAATTTGAATACACCTAGGCCAGTTGTCTGTATCTGTATAAGGCGCATCCCAACGCTTAGGTAATCCGGTAGTTTCAGTATCAAAAATTAAGTACATAGTGTATTGTTTGTAGTGGTAAAAAAGCAGTGGATAAAAATACCAAAAATCCTCCGTTTTATAAAGCTATAGCAGCAAGAGTTATTAACGTTACAAAAAAGAGCAGGACTTATGCCCTGCTCCCTCAACAATTAACCAAACATACAAGATAATTATGAAACCATTTCCTGATACACCTTTGCAGTGTTTAACGCAGATTGCACACTATTGCGCTGCGCTATTAGCAGGTTTTCTGTAGATGGTGGCAACACCATATCTTTGTCATTTAATATATCATCATACTCTTCTATAAAAGATTGTTCTCCGCGTTCTACCTCGTCTAAAATGCGTTCTTCTTCATTAGAAGACAAAGTTGCCGTTAGGTTCATCCAAGTTCTGTGCAAGTCACCCTTAATTGTTCCGCTCTTTTCTGGCAAGTGTCCGTATGCCAAAATCTCAGACTTTAATTGATGCCCAAAATTATAACGCTGTTCTACTTTACTTTCCAAAAATCTTTTTATGGATGGATTTTCAACTTTTTCGGCGCCAAGTTTATATCCTTTTTCGGCGTCATAAGTTTTCTCTAATAAATTGTTTAATCTGTTTGTAATTTCTTCTGTATACTTCATAATATCTCTTATCATTTAAATTAATTTACATTGCTGACTATCAACAATCTTGTTCCTCTAAATTACAAACCGAAACACCCAATAACAAGAAAATACTGCGGTTTAGCCTAAGTTTAACGCCAAGTCTTAATAAATGTTAAGCAAAAACTGTTATTTTTGCCATTCAAAACATTGCAGATTAAACATAAATTGTATATTTGCACCCGCTTTTAAGCCAAAAGCAATTAAAAAGAATTAATAACAGGGGTCGGGCACCCTACAAATTTAATGTGATATGCCAGTTAGAATTAGATTACAAAGACACGGAAAAAAAGGAAAACCTTTCTATTGGGTAGTAGCAGCGGATTCTCGCTCTAAAAGAGATGGTAAATTCTTAGAAAAATTAGGAACTTACAATCCAAATACTAACCCTGCAACAATTAACTTAGATGTAGATAGTTCTGTAAAATGGTTATCAAATGGTGCACAACCATCTGATACAGCTAAAAGAATTTTATCTTACAAAGGTGTTTTATTAAAGCACCATTTACAAGGTGGTGTACGTAAAGGTGCATTAACTGAAGAGCAAGCTGAAGAAAAATTTAATGCTTGGGTAGCTGAAAAAGAAAAATCTGTAGCTGGTAAAGTTGAAGGTTTAGATAAAGCTAAAGCTGATGAGGCTGCTAAGAAATTAGAAGCAGAAAAAGCAATTAATGAAAAACGTGCAGCTGAAGCAGCAGCAGCGGCAGCTCCTGTAGCAGAAGAAGCAGCAGCTGACTCTGAAGATGTAGCAGCAGCTTCTGAAGAAGAATAAATTTATATATAAACGATATGCAAAAGGAAGATTGTTTCTACTTAGGTAAAATCGTTTCAAAATATAGTTTTAAGGGTGAAGTGTTAATTAAGGTTGATGCAGATGAACCCGATTTATACGAAAATATGGAATCAGTGTTTATTTCTTTAGGAAATAACCTGGTTCCATTTTTTATTGATAAATGTAGGCTACATAAATCTAGCTTACTACGTATAAAATTTGAAGAAGTTTTAAATGAGTCTGATGCAGACCGCATTATGGGCTCTAAACTTTACCTACCACTTACAATGTTACCTAAATTAACTGGTAACAAATTTTACTTTCACGAAGTTATAGGTTTTACTTTACAAGATGATGTACACGGAGATATTGGACAAATTACCAGTGTTAACGACACCACATCACAAGCACTTTTTGAAGTGGAAAAAGGAGACAAACAACTGCTAATCCCTATTAACGACGAAATTATTACCAAAGTAGATCGTGAAAATAAAACCATTTTTGTAACTACTCCTGAAGGCTTAGTAGATTTATACTTAAGTTAAATTTACCTCTTACATAATAAAACCTGTATTTTTGCGTATATAGTACACATATTATGCAAAACAATCAGAATATAAAAGTAGCTGTAGATGCCGTGGTTTTTGGCTACCATAACAATGCTCTTTATGTATTGTTAGTACAACAAAAATATGGCTTTTATAAAAACCAATGGGTATTACCTGGTGGTTTAGTACAAAACGGAGAAACACTAACCAAAGCTGTACACAGAGAATTACATGAAGAAGCTGGAATAAAGGTTAATTACCTAGAACAGCTTTATACTTTTGGTGATGATGTAGAACGCGATAAAAGAAACCAAGTAATATCTGTATCTTATTTTGCATTAGTAAACCCCGGCCTTTTACAACTAGCGGCAGCAACAGATGCACAGGACGTAAAGTGGCAAAACATTAACAACATACCTTCACTGCCTTTTGATCATAATTTAATAATAGATACTGCTTTTAAAAGAATTAAAGCAAAACTACACTACCAACCTATTGGCTTTGATTTGCTTCCTAAAAAGTTTCCTTTTTCGGATTTAGAGCATTTGTATGCAACTATTTTAGAACAAGACATAGACAGGAGAAACTTTAGAAAAAAAATTCTGAGCTTTGGATTTATTAAAAAATGTGATGAAAAGCAAAAAAATGGCAGCGGAAGACCAGCACAACTATACACGTTTGAACCAAACAAATACAAGGCTTTAGAAGAAAATGGAATTCATTTTGAAATTAAGTTTGCGTAATTTTAACACAAAATATTTTTACTTATCCACTTACTTATTTAACTTTGTGTAAAAATAACGCAAATGATATTAAATTTAGATCCACAGTTTAACCCGTTCCCAAATCAGAAAAGCATCGAATTTAAATCGTTTTTATTTTCTGGTGGTGAACCTCACATTAAAATAGAAGACAATTTTAATACCTCAGATACAATAACAGTAACACACAGACTACAGTCTTTTAATGATGTTGGCTTGTTATTAATTACCGTAGATGCTTTAAAACGTATGGGCGTAAAAACAATTAATGCTTTTATACCATATTTTCCGGCTGCTAGGCAAGATAGGCTAATGGTTTCAGGAGAATCATTATCTGTAAAAGTGTATGCAGAATTAATAAATAATCTTCAATTAAATGAAGTTATTGTTTATGACCCACATTCTGAGGTTACACCTGCTCTATTACACAATTGCACTACAATTACAAATTACACTTTTATACAAAAGGTATTGTCAACCTTAAACAGCAATGTTGTACTAATTTCTCCTGATGGTGGTGCGCTTAAAAAAATTTATAAAGTATCTGAATATTTAGGGGGAAAAGAAGTAATAGAGTGCTCCAAAACTAGAGATGTAAAAACGGGAAAACTTTCTGGTTTTAAAGTATATGCAGATGATTTACAGGGTAAAGATTGTTTGGTTGTAGATGATATTTGCGATGGTGGTGGAACTTTTAATGGTTTAGCACAAGAACTAAAAAATAAAAATGCAGGCAATTTATACCTAGCTGTAAGTCACGGTATATTTAGCAAAGGTTTAGAGAGCTTAAGTAATTATTACAATGGTATTTTTACTACAGATGCTTTTAACACAATTACAGAACAACCAAAGGTTACACAAATACCAATTGCAACCATATTAGAATAAGACATTAGAAACAAATTATAGATATTATGAATCCACTATTATATACAGATGGTTACAAAGTAGACCACAGAAGACAATATCCAGAGGGTACAACCTTAGTATACTCTAACTGGACACCAAGAAAGAGTAGAATAGACGCTATAGAAGAAGTAGTGTTTTTTGGGCTACAATACTTTATTAAAAAGTACATTATAGAAGAGTTTAATACCAACTTTTTTAACAAACCCAAAAAGGAAATTGCAGAAAAGTACAGCAGAAGAATTAATAATTATTTAGGGCCAAATGCTGTTGGTATTAAACACATTGAAGATTTACACGATCTTGGTTATTTACCAATGGTAATAAAAGCATTGCCAGAAGGTTCTAGCGTTCCTATTCGCGTTCCTATGATGACAATGTATAACACATTACCAGAATTCTTTTGGCTAACTAATTATTTTGAAACTATATTAAGCACTACTATTTGGATGCCTTGTACCTCTGCAACTATTGCTAAACAGTACAGAAAAATATTAGATAAATATGCAAAAGAGACATCTACAGCACTTGAATTTGTAGATTGGCAAGGTCACGATTTTTCTATGCGAGGTATTGCAGGTATGGAAGCTGCTGTTATGAGTGCATCTGGCCATTTACTTAGCTTTTCTGGTACAGATACAATTCCTGCAATAGACTTTTTAGAGGAATACTACAATGCTAATTCTGATAATGAACTAGTTGGTGGCTCTGTAGCAGCCACAGAACACTCTGTAATGTGTATGGGAACAAATACTGGAGAACAAGAAACTTTTAAAAGATTAATTACAGAAGTTTACCCTAACGGAATTGTTTCTATTGTTTCTGACACTTGGGATTTATGGAAAGTACTTACCGAATACTTACCTAACTTAAAAGAAGATGTGTTGGCAAGAGATGGCAAAGTAGTTATTAGACCAGATAGCGGCGACCCTGCAGATATTATTTGTGGTAATCCTAACGGAAAAACTGAAGAAGAGAAAAAGGGAGTTATAGAATTGTTATGGGAGATATTTGGCGGACAAACTAATAGTAAAGGCTATAAAGAATTAGACCCACACATTGGTGCAATTTATGGCGATAGTATTACTACAGCACGCGCTACAGACATTTGTGAACGATTAAAACAAAAAGGGTTTGCCTCTACAAACGTAGTTTTGGGTATTGGTTCGTTTACATACCAATACAATACTAGAGATACTTTTGGTTTTGCAATGAAAGCTACCTATGGTGAAGTAAACGGTGAGGGAAGAGAAATTTTTAAAGATCCTATTACAGATGACGGAACTAAAAAGTCTGCCAAGGGTTTACTTAAAATTGCAAAAGAAAACGGAACTTATAAACTTGTAGACCAAGTAAATTGGGAGCAAGAAAAAACAGGAGAATTAAAAGAGGTATTTAAAGACGGTAAATTACTTGTTAATGATTCTTTACAAGATATTAGAAACAGAGTAAGATAAACTTCTTAATTTTGCAACCGTAAGAGGCAAGCTTTTTTACAAGCTTGCCTCTACTGTTTTAAAAAACTTTATAATGAGCAAACCCTTTATTTTTAAACAGTTTACAATTAATCAAGACCGTTGTGCTATGAAAATTGGTACAGACGGAGTTTTACTTGGCGCCTGGGCATCTGTAGACCACAATCCGTATTCAATTTTAGATATTGGTGCTGGCACAGGAATAATAGCGTTGATGTTAGCACAGCGCAGTGCTGCAGACAATATAGAAGCTATAGAATTAGATGCTGATGCCTATGAGCAATGTACAGACAATTTTGAAGCATCTGATTGGGCTGACAGGTTATTTTGCTTTCACGCTGGTTTTGACGAGTTTGTAGATGAATATGCTACAGACGAAACAGAAGAAGATGAGTTGTATGATTTAATTGTATCTAACCCTCCTTTTTACGCAGAAGAAGTTACTAGTGGTAATGAAGCAAGAGACAATGCACGCCAAAATACATCTTTACCTTTTAATGAGTTGGTAAGCGGCGTAGCCAAATTATTAACCGCAAACGGAAGGTTTGCTACCATAATACCATATAAAGAAGAAGAAAAATTCATCAAACTAGCAGAAAATTTTAAACTATACCCACTAAAAGTTACCAGAGTTAAAGGCAATGCAAAAGCAGAGGTAAAACGTAGTCTGTTAGAGTTTCAAAAAACACCTTCTACCAATTTAGAAATTAAACAACTTGTTATTGAGGAAGATAGACATATTTACACTCAAGATTACATCGACCTAACAAAAGATTTTTATTTAAAAATGTAACAATTACTCTTTGTATTGTTATATTTCTTTAACTATCTTTGGTTACATATCCTAATACATAGCTATGAAACCAGATTTATTTGAAGCACCAGATTATTACAATATAGACGATTTAATGTCTGAAGAACATAAATTGGTGAGAGATGCAGCCCGCCAATGGGTAAAAAGAGATGTATCTCCTATAATTGAAGATTATGCACAAAAAGCAGAATTTCCAAAACAAATAATTAGCGGATTAGCAGAAATAGGAGCTTTTGGTCCATATATACCAGAAGAATATGGCGGTGCAGGATTAGACCAAATAAGTTATGGTTTAATTATGCAAGAGATAGAACGTGGTGATAGTGGCGTACGCTCTACGGCATCTGTACAATCTTCTTTGGTAATGTACCCAATATATACTTACGGTACAGAAGAACAACGTAAAAAATACTTACCTAAACTTGCTAGCGGCGAGTTTATGGGTAGTTTTGGTTTAACAGAACCTAACCACGGCTCTAACCCTGGTGGTATGGAAACCAAGTATAAAGATATGGGCGACCATTATCTTTTAAATGGTGCCAAATTGTGGATTTCTAATTCTCCTTTTTGCGATGTAGCCGTTGTGTGGGCAAAAAATGAAGAAGGTAGAATTCACGGACTAATTGTAGAACGTGGTATGGAAGGCTTTTCTACTCCAGAAACGCACAACAAATGGTCCTTAAGAGCATCTGCCACAGGTGAGCTTATTTTTGACAACGTAAAAGTGCCAAAAGAAAATTTACTACCAAATAAAAACGGATTAGGTGCTCCATTGGGTTGTTTGGATTCTGCTAGATATGGTATTGCTTGGGGTGCAATTGGCGCTGCTATGGACTGCTATGATACTGCCTTACGTTATGCAAAAGAACGTATACAATTTGGCAAACCAATTGGTGCCTACCAATTACAGCAAAAAAAGTTAGCAGAAATGATTACTGAGATTACCAAAGCACAGTTACTAGCATTGCGTTTAGGACAGCTTAAAAACCAAGGTAAAGCAACTACTGCACAAATATCTATGGCTAAACGTAACAATGTAGATATGGCTTTAACTATTGCCAGAGAGGCCAGACAAATACTTGGAGCAATGGGTATTACTGGAGAATATAGCATTATGAGACATATGATGAATTTAGAAAGTGTTATTACGTATGAAGGTACACACGATATTCACTTACTTATAACTGGTATGGACATAACAGGGCTTAATGCCTTTAAGTAAAAAATAATTCCTTATCTTTACACAGTCTAAATAAGGGTTGTTTTAGACATAACAACCCTTAAAATTATAGATTATGGAAACACTACAACATATCTTAGTTTTTATAACTGCAGCGATTGCTTTTGGGTATATCGTTAAAAAATTCTTTCTTCCTAAATCTCTTTTCACAAGTAACAAAAACAAAAAATCTTGCGGTTCTGATAGTTGCGGATGCAGCTAAACAAACCAACAAATAGTCAGTATTTTTCTTAAAACATTCATAATTTCGTTAAAGAAATAAGAATTCTATATTAAAATTATCAAAAAACGCTTTTTTGTAGTCCTTATATTACTTTAATTAGCCCACGGCTAAAAAAGGCAACAAAAAAAGGACTATACAAACTACTAAAAACCATAGTATTAGGTTATTTTTTAAGTTGTTTTAGCTTTATTGGGCAACACAAACCACATTGTTGTTGTCTATACTAACAAGAAACAAAACTAAAGAATCAAAAATGCGTAAAACTACTCAACTTGCTTTATTAATCATTACTATTATAACAAGCAACATTGCTAAATCTCAAGAACTAAACGCTAGCATTAAAGATGCTAACAGCAAAGAACCAATACCATATGTTTCAGTTGTTTTATCTAACAAAAAAGGTGTTATTACAAATGGTGAAGGTAAATTTTCATTAAGCACAACAAATACAACTGCTGTAGATTCTATTTTTATTTCTTGTATTGGCTACAATACCATTGCGCAACCAGTATCTACTTTTACAGATAGTATAATTTATATGTCTCCCAAAACAATAGAGCTTAGAGAAGTATTGGTTTCTAACAAAAACTACACCGGAGAAGAGATTATAGACATTGTAAAAGATAGTTTAGACAAAAACTACAATGAGGAGTTTACAAGAAAAAAAATGTTTTTTAGAGAATCATACTACCAAGGTTTTGATAAAACAAATTACACATTTATGAAGTCTACAATTAAGGAACTAAATAAACCTTTTATTGATAGTATTTTAAATGCAGTTCCAAAAAGAGACAATAGTTATTCTGAAATCTTATGTGATTTGTACGGAAACTACAATAGAGAAAATATGAAGATTGACGGTATAAAAGCGTGCAAATTATATGATGAAAAATCGGAATTAGATATAAACAACCTTGAGGAAAAGTTTAATGAAATTATAAAAGATAATGTAAGACCAGATTCTTATTTTAAAATAAAATCGGGCATATTTAGCACAAAGGTAGATGCTGAAGAAATGGGTGTTGCAACTATAAAAAAAGACAGCACAGAATTAAAAAAGCAACTTGAAAAAAGGAAAGAAGAAGAACGAATAAGAAATGAAAACTTTGCAAATCATAGAAAACACACTATTGGTAGGCAGTTTGAAAACTTGTTTTATATGGAGGATGCAAAATTAAATGTAATATCAAAATCTGGCCGCTACAATTTTACTATTAAAGACTACACATATTGGGGAAATGCACCAGTATACATATTAAATTTTGAACCAAAAAGAGGTGAAGATTACAAGGGTACAATGTATGTAAATGCAGATGATTTTGCAGTTATACGAATTGATTATCAGAACGTTAAAATGCTAAAAAGCATAAAATTGTTTGGCATATCTTACCAAGAGCATTTAGCAAATGGAAAAATGATTTTTGCTAAAAATGAAAATAACACCTATGACTTACAATATTTAGAGAGAGAAACGGGAAGCAAATCTGGCATTAACAGACCTTTAAAAATAATTGAAAAAAACAAAATTGTAAAAGGAAAAAACCGACAAAATGAGCTATATGTTAAGTTAGATATGGCATTTACTAATGTAGTAAAATATGAAATTGTTGTTTTTGATGCAGAACCTATAACAAAATCCACCTTTACTAATTTTGAAGAGAATAAAGACATTAAACCTAAACACTTACGTAAATACGATCCGGAATTTTGGAAAGGTTATAACATTATTGAACCTAACCAAGCCATAAGAGAGTTTACGGCAGTAGAATAATAAATATAATTACACTTACAAAACGGTAATTAGTAAAAGCGCCCAACCTAG
This sequence comes from Cellulophaga omnivescoria, assembly GCF_001999725.1. GTDB lineage: Bacteria > Bacteroidota > Bacteroidia > Flavobacteriales > Flavobacteriaceae > Cellulophaga > Cellulophaga omnivescoria. Next base: position 228,772 of record NZ_MDDP01000010.1, on the reverse strand, counting down.
GACTAATCCCAAACCTCCTAGGGGCGTTATTGGACCAAGTATTTTTACTTTTTTTCCTTTGGCAGCAGAAATACACAAACCATAAATGCTAAATGAGAATAAAAATACACCTATAATAAAGGCATAACCCATTACAACCTCAATAGTTGTAGAAAAACTATAATTAAAACCTAAAACTAACAATACAATAGCATGATACATTTGATACTTTACACCAGTTTCAAAATTTTTGAGTTGGTCATCTGTGAATATTTTTTTTAAAGCGTGTGCTCCAAATGCGCCAAAAACTACAGCTAACATACCGTACAACGCTGCAAAAAATTTAATTGTGATAATCATAAACCTTAATTAAGTAGAATTTATTTTAAGCTAGATAAGCTGTCTAATTTACTAGAAAACAATGTATACATTTTTTCTGTTTCCAAAGAGTCTGAAACATTAAAAAAGAGCTGGAGCGTATCTTTATAAGTCACTTTAATTTTTTGTGTAGATAATTTATCTACAAAAATGTATACGTCTGTATTATAAATAGAGTCTTTAAAAATGCCTTTTTCTGTTTCACTCACAGAAAACCCATTAATACGCTCTAGAGACGGTATTTTATCAACCATTTCTACCATATTAACATCGGTAAAATTTATCTTTTTATAGTATATACCAGATAATATTTTAAACTGATTGCTCTCTACGTTAATCCAGTTTTTGTAGTGTGCCATAAAAGCAGCAACTATAACCATTAGTGTTAGTACAATTACCACATTCCATAGCCAGTGTATTTTTCTATTTTTCATCACAATTACGAATGTACAACAGAATAGATTTGTAGAAAAATATTACTTAAAATTATGTACAAAACCCAGTTGATAGGTATTAGAAAAATAATTATCTATTGTATAGACCTCAACTCCTAATTGCAGTTTAGTAAAATTAAATAACCTATAGCTTAAATTCCCTATATAGCGTTGAAAGGTTGGTTCATTGGTTTCTGCAAATATACCCGCATCTAATGTACCATTAAACTTACTTTTCTCTGTTCCTAATTGCAGTAAAACTCCTGGCCCTGCGTATGCCCTATTTTCTGCCATCCAATAAGGAAAACCACCTCTGCGTTCTACACTTCCTTGAACATAAGAAACTTCTGCATAAGGAAATAGCTTATGGTTTATACCATTTAAAACTCTAAACTCAGATCTACTGGTTAATATTACTTCTACCTGAGAATCTGTATAGTAGTTACCTTGTAACGCAAAAACTTGTCTAAAGGTTTTAGATAGCAAAAACTCGTTATAATTATCTAGCATAAGTCTATAAATATTTGCACTGTAACCTGCGCCAGATTTTACAGGAAAAAAATTAGCTTCAAAAGAAGTAAAGTTCCTTTCCTTATTACTAATTAAGCCCGCTCCTATTTTATAAAATAAATCTTGAGACTCCACATCTTTTTCTAATCCTCCATTTGCCCAATACTGCAGTTCCTCTTTACTAGTATTTTTATATCCATACATAAAACCAAATAAAGAATAGCTATTGTTATTATTTCTGGGCCTACCAGTTCTAATAGGGCTCATTACACTTTGTGTAACAGACAAGCTATGTACATTAAATTTTTTATCGTACAAATTATAGCTTAATACATTTGCTAAGCTTATTGGTGAAGTTGCATCATAAATTGCCTCTGTATTACCACTAACAGAATTACCCTCTTGCAAACGTATAGCGTTACTAATATCTGTACTAACATTTTTATACAAAATACCATCATCAGAAGCTATTACTTTACGCTGGTCTCTTATATTTAAATTTTTTAATTCCGCATTAATTTTAGCTTTTAACCTGGTTTTTCCAATACCTTTTGGTATTGTTTTAGCAATTGCTACAGAGCCATTAACCTTACCACTATACAACAACAATAAGCTCATATGAAGTTTGGCATTGTGATCCTCAGGATTAAGGGCTATGTAGTTACTATAGGTGTTAGACAACAACTCGTATTCTTTTAACTGATGATACCATGATAATACAGATGTAACGGGCAAATCTTTTGCACATTTACCCCAACTTAAAGCTTCTCTATACAACTTAAAACCTTCATAAGCATAAGCAATATCCTTTGCCAAAGGCACTAAACTACTATCTGTGCAAGCCTCTTTATTTTGCAATTCTTTAAGGGCTTTTTTAGTGTTTTTTTGAAGCAGTATTTTTATGTATAAAGGAAAATTTAATGTTTTTAGCGAATCAAAATTAGAACTGTAAGCCCACCAATTTTGCTTTGTCTCTTCATCAATATCCAAGCTACATTTAGACCAATCTAAAGCCTTATCAAACATAAAATTATCTGCATAAATCCACGCTATTGCAGTTGCAGAACTCATGTATCCTTCTTCACAGGCATCAATCTTATTTAGCTCTGTAAAAAGATCATCAAACTTAAAGGCTAATAAGTGCTCTATGTATTTTTTTTTGTTGTTTTCATTTGGTTCTACAATTGCTATTTTATTTAAAACATCTTTAATTTTTGTTTTATTAAGGTCAACAGAAAAATAATCTACATATTCTTTAAGTATACTAATATCTTCTGTATTATCTTCTATGTGCCTAGTAAGCCAAGTTTCTCTAATTTTTAAAGTAGAATAATCTGCAATTTTAGAAATTGATCTAGACAATTTAACTACCTTATTTTTATGGTTACTATTCTGATAAAATTGTTCTACAACTTGCCATAAATTATTTTCTTTTTTTTGCCATACCATATAAGTGGCATAATCTAACCACTGAGACCTTGTTATATTAACTCCTTTAAGAATGTTAGTTTGGAACAAATTTGTTGCGCTGTTTAAATCTCCTTGCTCTACGTATGCATTAATTTGTTTGTTTAATGGTTGTAAAATAGTTTGCCTATTTAGGTATTCATTTTTTTTGTTGTTAACCTCCTGAACCATTATGGCATTAGGTATACTAGCAAACTCATTTTTGTATTTTAAGTTTGGCAATGAAAGAGTAGTTTCGTCTGTACTAACCGTAAATAAATAACCATTTAAAAGGGCTGTTTTTTTAAACTTGTGTTTATTTTTATTTAAATCTTCCTCTAAAATTTTTGTATTATTTGCAGCTGAATACACCAACCAATAATTGGTATTACCACCAAAATAATAATCTGTATCTACCACATACCTATCTGCCTGTTGCAAATGGGTGTAATAGGCATACCTCCAGTCCTGAACTATTTTTGAAGACTCTGTTGCGTTTAAAAACCTGCTAAAAGGGTGTCTTTTTTTAAATTGTATAATGGTAGACGTAAACTTATCTAACATTCCTTTTTTACCATTAGACGTATACCAGTTTAGCTCGTTTTGATTTCTGAATGGATAATGACTGCTTGTAACCTTATTAGAGGCATCTGGAATTTGAAAAACATCATCTGGATGTACAAAATGGGTCCAAATACCCGTATAAATATTCATAGACTCCAATGCAAACAAATTATCACTGTCTAAATCAAAACCACTTGTAATTCTTGGATATCCGAAAAAACCATTGTGGTAAGGATCCGGATCAAAATCTCTGTCTCCACCATCTTCTATATCTCCTAAATAAGTACTTTGCACATATTTTATGCTAGGCATAGCCTTTTTTAATTGTGCTAAGCCAATACTGTCTATATAATTAGAAGGAGGAACATATGATACAGGCAAAGCTCCAAAACCTACCGTTTTCCATTTTTTTGCTGCTGTTGCTAATGCAGTAGCCATATAGTCTGGCTGTTTCCAATCTGTGGTTAGTAAAGATACATGATTATAACCGTGTAAAGCCATTTCATGGCCGCTAGCAATAATATCTTGACCAATCCATACACTTTTTTCTAAAATTTTGTTATCGTTTACAAATACATTTCTATCCCATTCTTTAAAAATAAAAGGAGGTTGTACTTGCTCATTATAATCAAAAACAGCATATGCCGTATAAGTTAAATTCTGTTTTTCTGCCAATTTTTTCATATCTGGCCACCATACATCTTTTACATAATCTGCTATAGAAAGATTTAACTCTTCCTTAATTGGAGTTTTATAAATATCATAAAGTGGAGAGGGAAAATCATCTAAAAATATTGTTGAAGTATTAGCTATTGGGTATGGAACTCCTTCTAGACCATTTAATGTTGTAGAAAACAAAATACCTCTAGACCATTTATCAAACTCTACATTGGAATTGTATAAAAGTACTTTTCCTTTACCTATTTGATGTTCTAAAATTACAGGATATTGTGTATTAGTAGCTGTAACTAAAACGTTTACCTTATTTGTGAAATTTTCTTTTGCTAAACCATTGTGTATACTTTTTAATTTTAAGGAAAACCCTTTTAAATCTGGAAAAAGCGGCTGTTTAAAATAATATCCCGATGCCCGGTTATTTGTATTAAAATTAGCTACAGGATTAAGCCCTAATAAAAAACTTAACCTTTTATCTTTTGTCGCCTTTAGTAAAAATAAAGTACCGCCTTTTGCTACAAAACTTTGTATACTATCTAAAGTGGTATTTTCTAAAAGCTCAGAATTATAGACACACAAAACCCTTGTACTTTTGGCTATATTTTTATTTGTATTAAAAGCATCTACTCCTATACTCTGGTAAGGTATTTTTGTATACTCTAGTGTTTTTTTAAGATGATTAGCTTGATTAATATTATTGGCGTCTGTACCATCTACAACAAATTGAACCAAAGATGGCTCACTACTAACTTTAGGTTTTGTGTATTTGTGTGAAAAATTATATAGTTCTTTTTGGCAACTTATAAGCAAGCTAGCCAGTAACAATATAACTATAAGTGATTTGGTAAGCCTCATAGTTTAATAATAAGATTGTTTAGGTTTGTAGAATTTGGGATGTTTACAATTTTGTAAACAGTTAAATTTGGTGTTTTATAGTAAACTTTTACTGTTCTGTTTTTGCTTGTTAATGTATGTAAAACGGTTTCAATTTTCTGTACTATTGCTGTATTGGTTACCAAATGACCTTCATTTTCTTTTTCTGTTGTTTTAGACACAAAAACAAACACACTATTTGGTAAAACATACTCAGGATTAGCTTTTAAAAATGGTTTATTATTTTTATTTAAATGATAAATAGAATCTCTATGCGTGTAGTTGGCTAAAAAATCTTTGTAATTAATAAAGGTGTGTTCAGATTCTGATAAAAAATGACCGTAACTAGAATTTACAACCCCATAAGAATACGGCAAGTTATTAGTAGATAAATTATGGTAAACGTTTAAAACACTTGTTTTTAACTCCTGCTTATTAGCTACAACATAATTAGTGTAAACAGGATTAAACTTATAAGCTGTTAACGCTATAATTACAAAAAGAAATAGTACTATTATAGGTTTGTATTTACGTACGTCTAACAAAAAAGTGTCTTTAATATAGGCCGTTAATACACCCACTAAAATACCTATTACAACAACAATAAAAACAGATAAAGATTGATAATATAAATCTACATCTAACCATTTAAAATTTAGATTAACCAAAAAAGTAATTACAATAAAAAACATTACAAAAATAAGTGCAGGCAACCATTTTTCTTTATTAAAAAATAGTTTAGGCAACAGTACTAAAAATGTAATTATAGCTATGGCTTTATAGGCAAACAATAAGTTATTTAGTGTTATTGCTAAATGTGGAAAATAGGTGTATACGTCTACCAGAAGCAAACTTCGATATAAAAAATCTGCAAAAGATTTATTTACAAAGTATGACGCTGTACCATAAACACTAAGCATAAAACCAAGTGCTGCAACAAATGCTAATATACTTTTAAAAACGTATTTTTTATTAATTTTATTAACGCATAAAACCGCAATAACCAAAAAAACTGGCACTATAAATACGGCCACAAAAAGATTAACAAAACAAACAACTACGTATAGTAAAAATACAATTAAAGTGTACCTATTTTTACTTACTACTAACATAGTAGGCTTTAGTGTAAATAGCATTGCAGGCAATAAGAAACACAATGCAAAATACAACGGGTTATGCTCTAATAATATATTTATATTAATAGGCATAAAGTCATAATAAAAGGCAAAAAATAACACACTTACTATAGGCGCTACATAAATTGATTTAGCCATTTTGCTAACAACCCAATATATAACTATACCTAAAATAAAATTCTCTATTAAGCCAAAGGAATGCATAGCAATTTCCTCACTAATTCCTGTTATTTTGCTATAAAAATTTACAAAAACTAGCTCTCCTTTTAATTCCAAACCACTAGTAAACCATTTGTTTAAATTTATTTTTTTTACAATTGATAAATTTTTAACCCATAGGTTTGACAGTGTATATAAATCATTTTTTAAAAAAGCATATCTAGATATAAAGACCGCTAAAGCAGTAACAAAAGCAGAAACAAAAACATAGTTAATTTTCACTATTTTTAGTGAGTTCCACCTTGTTTGTAAAGACTGTTTGGGGTTGTGCTCTAAGAATCTAAAAAAAGACAATAAAAAAGAATACCTTTTTTGTTTAAAATTAGATCTCAGAGTAGCTAATTTGCCAAAATTAAAATACTGAAGAACAAGCATTACAAAAAATAATGACAGTACCGTAAACGTGTCGTACATATTTACTTGCACTAACACAAAAACCACTACAAAAACTAAACTACCGTAAAAAAATAAGCGCTTTAAAACATAGTTTAAACTATATGTACTTAGTGGTTGTTTAGTTATCATTTGGTGTATTACAAATAGCATTATAATAAGCAGAAGTACACGCAAAGGCCCAATTAATGTGATGTCTAAAACTGGCATTACTTATCCTGTGGTTTAAAAAAATTAGGAATACTTTGCAGCTCTATATTTGCTATAAAAAAAGGAAATTTTAACGTTTTAAGCCTTTTATGCAAATCATTTTTCATCTTATAAGTGTTGGTATACTCTAACAACAATATTGGTTTGGTTACGCTATTACTTACTTTTTTAATATTATTTAAAAGCGTTTTGGTATCCTTTACTTCTCTAAAACTATATTCTTTGGTTTTAAAATTATAATTGGTATAAACAGACTCCATAAGTATTGCATCTGTACTCTGTTTTAGCTCTTTGGCTATAAATAAACCCGCATTTTGTACCACATAAAAGTTTTTGTGTTTAACTTTAATACTCTTTATAAAATCTATAAGCGGTTTTTTATAATCCTTAAGAACTCCCCATTTAGATGTATTATCTAAATTATCTAAAAACACTCCGTTAAAACCTTTGCCTTTTATGTTATTAATTTCTAGATGCAAAGCTTCTATTGTTTGCTTAGCAGCTAAATCTAAATAAAAACTATTCCAGTTGCTATTTTTACCAAGTGTAGTACCCTTTACGTTTTTAAAAATACTTGCGTATTCATTGGCTTCTGTTGTGCTTAAATAAGCTACAACTTTATCATTATTTTTTTTAAAAAGGCAAATTTCATATTGGTTATAATGTGCGCTTTCTAATATTACAAGCTTATAACCCTTAATTAAACTAGGTTCTACTTTGCCATAACATATAAAAAAGCTTTGATTAGCTACAGTTTTTTGCGCCACATTTATATTAGAAACAAACGGCACAATTAGATATAAAAAATTAATAAGCCGCATAATAATAGTAATCTAATTTTTTAAAAAAAATATAGTTATCTCTAAGTGTTAAGACTAAAAAAACAATTGAGCCTACAAGCATTCCTACAACACTATACTCATAACTAATTGTTCTACTTAAAATAAAACCAACAATAAAGTTTACAACAACAGAAATTAGCAACGCCCTTAGTGCTTTATGTGGCTTATTTAATGTAAAAAGATACAATGTGTTTAGCATAGCCCATGTTAAAAAGAAATATCCAACACCACCAAGTACACACACCTTTATACTTAAAGCACCTAACTGCTCACCAAAAGCACTAAAATACCCCCAAGGTTCTGTAATTATATAGTAAAGTATTACAACTGCTACCATTGCAGATACAAATAGGAGAGCAATATGGCCCCAGTACATTTTATAAAATTGGGAATTAAATTGTTTAGTTTGTAAAAACTGTATTTTTTTCTGGTTAATATCTAAAAACTTGCTAAATGCAGCTATAGCATACTCCATAACCCCTGCAAGTAAAAAGAAAACAAGTATGGCCAAATCCATCCCTATTTCATAATCTTTTTCATATAAAAAAAGAAATTTTTTTGTCTGAGTTACATCGGCAGACCAAGCTAAAATTCTATCTAAAAAAATAAAAACATAAATTAAAGCTCCGTAAAAAAAATAAAAGTAATTACGGTACAATACAATTAACCTTTTTGGTCTAATTTCACCTTCCGTACTAACAACATAAGGTTTTAAAAAGTAAGCTAAAAACAATTTACTTAAGCCTATTGCTGTACTAATACCCAACCAATGTGTTATATATATGTGTATAGATGTATGTAACTTAAGAAACAAGGCTAAAACTGTTGCTATAAGTACCACTACAGATATTACCCAACGCTGCTTTATGGTATGAAAAGGTGCTGTATAAAGTAACAAAGTACCTATTAACAAGGAGTACATAAAGGTTACAAACCAAAAAGTAAACGGAAAAAGAGAAAACAAAAAATTAACTACAGCCAAACCTACAAAAACAGCGCAAATACCATAAACTCCAGACTTTATAAGCTTTTTTATTACAATTTTTGATTTGTAATATTCTTTATGATTCCAGTAAAATGACGCTTGTTTTCCTAAAACCTGTACATAACCTCCAGATATAATTAGGCCTAACATAACACCAACAACTACGGCTGTAGACTGCATTACATTAAACTCTGTAAAAGTCCATAAGGAGTACCCAAAAAATACTATAGTAACAATTTGCAATAACACAGGAAACAAATGAAAAAGACCTATTGGATAAAACTTAAAAAGTAATTTTGCTTTTACCCATAAGTAACCAGACACCGGAATATTTTTATCTAATGTTTCTTTTTTCTCTAACTCTTTTACATTAAATAGTTTTTCTTCATCTGTTGCTTTTAATTTATTATAAATGAAAGAAGATAAACTATCTAACGAGTTATAACCGTAGTCTTTAAGCATATCTTTTTCGCGCAAGCCAAAAGACTCTAACGTTGCTTTTACTACCATTACACTTACTGGATTGCCAATTTTAGAGACAACCTGTGCGGTTAAATCATCTATAGTTGGTAAAACTTGGCTCATCTTGGGGGAAACTTGCTAATTTTGAGATTTCATTTTTTGTATTTAACAACTCATAAGTTTCTTCAAACTCATGAATAAAATTTTTAATGGTAAAGTTTTCTTGTATTTTTTTTCTACCATTTTCTGCCATCCAATTGCGTAATGAAACGTCATTTAACAGCAATGTTACTTTTTCTGCAATTTCAGTATAATTTTTAGGTTTGCATATAAAACCGCAACTATCATCAATAGCTTCAGATACTCCACCAACATCTGTAGCAACTACAGGAACTCCACAGCTCATAGACTCTATTACTGTAAAAGGAAAACCTTCTGAAATTGATGTTAATATGGATATATCTCCTTCGGAGTAGATTGCCTCTGGTGTAGAATGAAAACCTGCCAATTTAAAATTTTTGCTCAGGTTTAACTCTTCAATTAAATTTTGACATTCTTTAGTGTACTCTGGCACAGCATCTTTATTACCATAAACCAAAAACTGTACATTTGGTATTGTTTTTCTAACCTCATTACAAGTTCTTATCATTGTAAGAATATCTTTTAGGTCAAAAATTCTTGCAGCGGCAACCACAGTTGGTGTATTTTCTAAATGCTTAGGCTTACTTCTTGGGACAAAAACATTAGGGTCTACACCATTATATATAACTTTTGTTTTATTAACATCTGCTCCATAATGCTTTTGCCAAGCAATGTTAAATTTGCTTACAGAAGTAATTTTAGCTGCATGGTAATAAACTAATTTAGTAATGCACTCAGAGAAATGAATAAGCATTTTCTTTAAAAAATACGAGTAATCTGCTGCACTAATTGCAATTAAACGTTCTCTTATAAAAACACCATGTTCTGTAACCAAAATAGGTGTATTGTATTTATACTTTAAACTTAAGGCAGGCAACACTGCTATTCCAGAAATTGTTATATGCGACACATCTGCTTTAGGAACATCTATGGCTATTGGTATTAAAAACCTATATATCCATCGCATAGCAATGGTTACATCTTCTAAACTAAGTTTAACGAGTTCATTTTGTGGCAAGGTACTTTTTAATACTTCTGTAAATGCATCCCAAACAGGTTTACTGGTCATTGCTACTTTATAATCATAATCATTAAAAAAAAGCCACATATTATAAAAACAATCATCTAGAACAGTAACCGACTGCTCTTTAGAATAAATTTCTTTGATAAAGGTTATAAAGTATGGTACAAATTTTTGAGAAATAGCATCTGTAGATGTACGTTCTCTTTTATAAATAACATCAGAGTATTTAACATCATAATAAACACAGTCAAAAGGCTCCTCGGCAGACCACATTGGCACCTGTATTACCTTTTTTACATTATTGCTTAATTTGTATTTTGGTTTAGGTTCTACCATTGCATTAATGGCATAAAGTGTATAGTCTACATTTGTAATTTCATTACACAAGTTATGTGCCCATGTAGATACTCCTCCGTGGTTAAACGGATAAGTACCTTCGGTTATCATTAATACATTAATTTTACTTTTTGTAGTCAAGTTTAATATTGGGTTTGTGCCAGAACACAAAACAACTACCAAAAAATATTTTTTAAATAAGAATATAGTTAAGTTGCCTATTTACTCTATAAAATAGATAAAATACACCATTGGACTACAAGTTAAAATATGTTAAAAAAATTGACTAGTTTTCCTCAAAAAAGTTGAAAGCGTCAATAATATCCAAATAAACTCCATCAAATTTTCTATCTAAAATTTTGTCTAAATAGGCACCTTCATTACCAAAAATTAAATTTTTCCAATCCTTATTCCAATACTTAACTTTGTAGTTTCCTGGCCAATTTCTATTTTCTTTGTCTAACCAAGCTGGAGTAGTAGATTTCCATTGTGGCTTCCAATAATACCTGTAATCTTCGGCTTCTCCTATAGACATATAGCATATTACCAATCTCTTACCTCCGTTTTCTTTAATCTTAAGTTTTTCAATTTCAGAAACTGTAAAAGCTACATCTCCATTAAAAAACAAATCAATTATTAGCACATCATAATTTGTGTTAGCAACATCACTTATAAACTTATCTTTAAGCTCATAGTTTTCAGGATTAAGCAAATACAAAAAATTACCAGCCTCATTTAATGTTGTAATGTTTTTATTTGATGCATTGTAAACTGGCACATTTGGTATTACATTTAAGTCTCTTTCTGTAGCTGCAAAAGAAACAAAACCCAGATTATTGTTACTTGCTTGTGAATTTTTTATTTTATATTCTGAAGAACAATAGTCTGTAACCAAAATTGTTTTTCCTCTATTTTTAGACAACTGCAACAATTGCGTTATATAAGCTGTTACTTTTTTAGGCGTTGCACCATTATCTTTTGTATACCCATAAAAAAGATCTTCTTGCCCGTGGCCATCTATTGCGTCTAAATATGTAGTATTAATTTCTGATGAAATCTCGCCATCACTAGTAATTAATTCTATACCGTTTTGTGGTATTACTAAAAAATTAGGGTTTATATTTTTTGCATAGGCACTTAAACCTACAACAAAATTGCGCATTTCTTGCCTATAATTTATAGAGTCCTTAGCAGCAACTTTTTCGTCTAAGTTATCATAATTAACAGCAGAGCTACCACAACTAAACATTACAATAAAAAGTAACAAGCTAGTTATTTTTTTAATCGACATAATTTTTGATTATTTATATATTATCCTCTAAACAAAAAGAAATCTTCTTTCATTTTTTCTATTGCTACCGCACTATTAGTTGTAATATAGTCTATTGCCTTATTTGTAAACCCCTGTCCTTTTTCTGTAAGTGATATAATGTTATTATTTATCACTATCATATTATTTTTTAATGCCAAATCTAGTACAGTTTTAGATTGCATTTTTCCCCAATTAATATGCTCACTTAAATGGTTTATGTGTCGTTCTGACTCTTCACTATGGTTTTGCAAATGCAACATAAATGTAAGTAGATACACTTCTACCTGTTGCCTTTTTTGCCTAAATAACACAGAAATTAGACCTTTACTTGGCGCAAATAAATAAACCAGTAAAAATAGAACACCTAAAACTGTGGTCATAGAACCCGCTATAGAAGCATCTAAATAATGTGCTACCCAATAACCAATTATTGCAGAAGCCACACCCGCAAAAACAGCAATAACTAACATTTTTTTAAGGTTATTTGTAAGCAAATATGCCATTGCAGCTGGGGCAATCATAAGCGCCACAACGAGTATGGCACCTACAGCATCAAAAGCACCAACTGTTGTAACAGATGCAATAGACATTAAACCGTAGTGTATTACCAAAGGAGAAAAACCTAATGTAGCCGCCAATTGCTTATCAAAAGTACTTACTTTAAGTTCTTTAAAAAAAGTAACCAATAAAATTAATGTAACAACTACAATACTACCAATTACCCATAACGATTTTGCTCCTAAATCTACACCATTAACCAACAACCTGTCAAATGGAGCAAAAGCTAGCTCGCCTAATAAAACGGCATCTACATCTAAATGTACATCATTAGCGTTTTTTGCAATTAAAATTACACCAATACTAAACAATGCAGGAAAAACAAAGCCTATAGCTGTATCTTCTTTTACAAGTCCGGTTTTTTGAATATACTCTACTAAAACAACTGTAATTACACCAGCAACAGCAGCCAATAAAATAAGCCAAGGCGAGTTTAAATCTTCTGTTAAAAAAAAGCCTATTACTAAACCTGGCAAAATAGAGTGACTAATAGCATCACTAATCATTGCCATTTTACGTAGTACTAAAAATGTACCAGGTATAGCACAAGCTATAGCCACTAAACAAGCAATAAGTTGTATCTCTAATTGTGCGCTACTCATTTTCTTCTAATTGATTATATAAATTTGCAGCCGTACTAAATCCTTTTTCTGTTAAAGACCACATTGTTTTAGTTACCGTAATTAGTTCTCTGTCTTCTAATTTCTGAAGGGATTTACGCGTAAACCCGTGAAAATTATTTAATATTTTTATAGCGTGTGGGTGATTTATATTATCATGTGATTCTACAATTTGATACATAAAAGCCAACGTTTTGTTTAACTCCAAATCTTTACGGTTGCTGCGGTACCTAATTTCCCTAAATAACAATCCTCTTTTAGGTGAAAAAATAAACGAAAACAATACAAAAACGGCAGCTATTAAAACAATTACTGGTCCTGTAGATAAATTGTTAGAGCTGGCACTAATTGCAGTACCAAACACTCCTGAACAAGCACCAAAAATAGCAGCTAAAACTACCATTACACTTAAACTATTTGTCCATTGCCTAGCTGCTGCTGCTGGCGCTAATAGCATAGCACTCATTAAAACCACACCAACTGTTTGTAGCCCCACAACAATAGATATTACTATAAAAAAGGTAATTAAAACATCTAAAAATTTTACATTAAATCCTAAAGATTTAGTGTAGTCTACATCAAAAAGCAAAAGCTTAAACTCTTTCCAAAACACCAATAAAATAAGTAAACTTAAACCCGCTATAATACACATTGTCCAAACATCACTGGCCACTAAAGTTGCCGCTTGCCCAAATAAGTATTTATCTAACCCAGCTTGGTTTGCATTAGGCATTTTTTGTATAAAGGTTAACAACAACATCCCAAAACCAAAGAATAGTGATAATATAAGCCCTAAAGCCGTATCTGTTTTTAAATGTGTTTTTTTTACAATGCCTCTAATCCAAAAAGTACCAACCAAACCGCTTACCAAAGCACCAATTAATAAAGTATTGCTGTCTTTAGCTCCTGTAATTAAAAAAGCCAAAGCAATACCAGGTAATGCTGCATGTGATATTGCATCTCCTAGCAAACTTTGTTTACGCAACACCGCAAAACTGCCAAGCATACCACACAAAGCACCTAAAATTGCAGTGCCTAAGGTTATGGTTTGCAGTGTATAATCTGTAAACAATAGGTTAAAATATTCGGTTACGGTCACTATTTAATTTTTTAGTATAATTTTACTCTTGTACACTAACCTTATAATTTATACCATAAGTTTTAGTTAGGTTACCATCGTTAAAAATATCTTTAACTGGCCCAGTTGCAATTTTTTTTACATTTAAAAACGTAACCCAATCAAAATACTCTGGTACTGTTTGCAAATCATGGTGTACAACAATTAAAGTTTTTCCGGCTTTACGTAGCTCTTTTAAAATATTAATAATGGCTTTTTCAGTAGTAGCATCTACGCCTTGGAAAGGTTCATCCATTAAATAAATACTTGCATTTTGCACTAAGGCTCTTGCTAAAAAAATACGTTGTTGTTGTCCGCCACTAAGCTGACTAATTTGTCGTGATTTAAAAGAGAGCATACCCACTTTTTCTAAGGCTTCTAATGCTGCTTTCTTTTCTTTTTGCCCAGGTCTTTTAACCCACCCCAAACTACCGTAAGTACCCATCATAACCACATCTAATGCAGTAGTAGGAAAATCCCAATCTACACTACCCTTTTGTGGCACATAAGCAACTTCTTTAAACTGTTTTTTATAGGGTTTACCAAATATTTTAACACTACCTGCTATTGGTTTTATTATACCTAAAATAGATTTTATTAAGGTAGATTTACCTGCTCCGTTTGGACCAACAATAGCCATTAGTACGCCTTCTGGTATTGCCAAGTCTATATCCCACAACACGGGCTTGTAATTATAGGCAACCGTTAAATCGTCTACTGTTATAGCGTATTTAGTTTCCATAAGCATTTATTTTAATGCATTTACAATTGTGGTTACATTGTACTTAAACATTCCTATGTAAGTGCCTTCTACAGAACCTTTATCTCCCAAAGCATCAGAATACAATGTGCCACCTATGGCAACATCATGATGTTTAGATTTAACTGACGCCTGCAGAGCCTCTATTGTACGTTTAGGTACAGAACTCTCTACAAAAATAGCTTTCACTTTGTTGTCTATTATAAATTTAGACAATTCTTGTACATCCTGTACTCCTGCCTCTGTTGCAGTAGAAATACCTTGTAACCCAACCACATTAAAGCCGTAAGTATTACCAAAATAGTTAAATGCGTCATGGGCTGTAACCAGTATTCTTTTATCTTTTGGCAACTCATTAATTTTAGCCCTAACTTCCGCATCAAGCTTTGTTAAGTCTTCTAAATATTTGTTACTATTTTTCTCAAAAACAGATGCATTTTGGGGATCTGCCTTTTTTAATTCATTTGTAACATATGTAGTTATCTGTTTCCAAAATGTAACATTAAACCAAATATGAGGATCATAATTAGATGCAAAATACTCAGAACCTATAAGTTCTTTTTTGTCTAAAGCATTTGAAACAGCTATGGCTTTTTTACCTGTTTTTTCCATTTTCTCAAATACCTCAACAAGTTTACCCTCTAAATGTAAACCACCATAAAAAACTACATCTGCGTTTACCAGTTTACTTACATCTCCTTCACTAGCCTTGTACAAATGCGGATCTACACCACTACCCATTAAGCCAACAACATTAATAGCATTACCACCTATATTTTGTAGCAAATCTGTTATCATTGTAGTTGTTGTAACTACATTAAGTTGTCCGTTATCTGCATTCTTTGTATCGGTTTTACAACCAAACAATTGTAGCATTAGAGCACTTATTATTATATATTTAATTTTTTTCATTTTATTACTTATTCTGTTATTTGCACAAATAAATTAGAAGCAATTTGGTTAGATACGTTAAAACTATTGGCATTTATTTTTAACTGAAAAGAACCATCAAAATCCTCCTTATCGGTCACTTCTATTACATCTCCTAATGCAATTTTATTTTTATCTAAAAACTTTAAAAACTGACTAGAAGAGTCCTTTACTCCCACACAAATACCTTTATCATTTACAGAAAGTTCACTCAAAAGCTTTTTATCTATAACTTTGAAATTACCATTCTTATCTGGTATTGGATCTCCGTGAGGATCATATTTAGGAAAATCTAAAAGTTTATCTAATTTATCAATTAACTTTTCACTTTTAATGTGCTCTAATTGTTCTGCAACTTCATGCACTTCATCCCAAGAAAAATCTAATTTTTCTACCAAAAAAACCTCCCACAACCTATGTTTTCTAATAATAGACAAAGCAGTAGATTTACCTGCATCTGTTAAAGAAACACCTTTATACTTTTTATAGTTTACCAAGTTTTTTTCTGATAATTTTTTAATCATATCTGTTACAGAAGATGGCTTGGTTTCCATTTGCTCTGCAATAGCATTAGTAGAAATATCATTTACTCCTCCCTTACCTATGTGAAAAATTGCTTTTAAATAATTTTCCTCAGAATGCGTCATCAAATTTAATTTTTACCAAAAATACATTTTTATTTCTAAAAACAAATTTTTAGCTTTGTCTAAATTTAATTTTAAATTAATGAAAAAAGTAATTTTATTATTCTTTATACTTCCCTATTCTATTTTTTCTCAAGACATTAACATTAAAGGAAAAGTAAGCAACAATACAAATCCTTTAGCGTATGCAACTATATACCTTAAAGAAAAATCTATTGGGACTACTACTAATAAAGACGGATTTTACAGTTTAAAACTTGCTAAAGGTACTTATACTTTAATTTGCCAAAGTGTGGGTTTTGCAACTGTAGAAAAACAAATTACGGTTACCCATAACCAAACTATTAATTTTAATCTTAAAGAAGATGTTTTGGGTTTAGACCAAGTTGTGGTTACAGGCACAAAAACAGAAAAAAGAAGAACAGATTCTCCTGTTATTGTAAACCTTATAAATAGCAAAACGTTAGACAATGTTGTTGCTACCAATTTATCTGAAGGTTTAAGATTTCAGCCAGGATTAAGGGTAGAAACAGACTGCCAAACCTGCAACTACACACAATTACGTATAAATGGCTTGCAGGGAGGCTATTCTCAAATACTCATTAATGGCAGGCCTATTTTTAGCCCTTTAACAGGTTTATATGGTATGGAGCAAATACCGGTAAATATGATAGAACGTATAGAAGTAGTTAGAGGTGGCGTGTCTGCACTTTATGGTTCTAGTGCTATTGGCGGTACAGTTAATGTAATTACCAAAATACCTATTAAAAACGAATACAACTTAACTTATACCTACCAGAGTATAAACAACAATGCATCAGACAATATTTTGTTAGGTAATGCTACTGTAGTTAATGATGATAGAACTGCTGGCGCTACGTTTTTTATTAATAAAAGGGACAGAAATACGTATGATGATAACGGAGATAATTACTCTGAATTACCCAGTTTAAAAAACAATTCTTTTGGTGCTAATTTATTTTATTTACCATCTGAAAACGAAAAAATAGAAGCTAGCATTAGTAGCATTTATGAATACAGATATGGGGGCGAACAAGTAGATAAAGCAGCACATTTAGCAAAACAATCTGAAGAACGAACTCATAATGTTGTAATGGGAAGTTTAGATTATCAAATAAATTTTAATGAAGATAAAAATAGTTTTATTGCCTACTATGGCGGACAAATTACAGATAGAGATCACTACACAGGTATACAGCCTGATGATGAAGATGAGTTAAATATTTTTTTAGCAAACCCTCCTTACGGTACTTCCAAAGTAGAAACCCACCAAGCAGGCTTGCAGTTAAACCATAAAGTAGATTCATTTTTAGGAGGAGAAGCAATTTTTACTTTTGGTACGGAGTATGTGTATGATGATGTTTTAGATGTAATTGAAGCTTATAACTATAACATAGACCAAACTACCAGAAATTGGGGTGCATTTTTACAAAACGATTGGGATGTTACTCCTAAAATTAACCTCTTATCAGGACTAAGAATAGACAAACACAACTTGCTAGATAACGTAATTGCTAGCCCTAGACTATCGTTTTTATACAAACTTAATAAAGAATCACAGTTTAGATTGGGCTGGGGAACAGGTTTTAGAGCTCCACAAGCTTTTGATACCGATTTACACATTGCTTTTGCAGGAGGAGGAATTTCTAGAATTTCTTTATCTGATAATTTATTTGAAGAACGATCTAACAGCTACACGGCTTCTTTTAATTATGACAAAGCTACAGAGCATTTAATTACTGGTGTAACAATAGAAGGTTTTTACACCAAACTAAATAATGCCTTTTATCTTTTTCCTCTAGGCGAAGATAGTTTTGGCGAATTATTTGAAAAAAGAAATGGCGACGGCGCAGTTGTAAAGGGTATTACCCTAGAAACTAGAGCAAATTTTAATTACGTTTTTCAGGTAGATGCTGGTTTTACAATACAATCTAGTAAATTTACAGAGGCAGTAGAAAATATTGAAGGTTTGCCAACCAAAAAAGAATTTTTAAGAACACCTAACACATACGGCTACGCTAACTTTACTTACACTCCCAAAAAAAAGCTTAGCGTTTCTGCTAATTTAATATATACTGGTAATATGGACATTGCTCATTTTGGAGGTGAAAACACGGGCCAAGTTAGAGATGAGTACAAAGAG
This sequence comes from Cellulophaga omnivescoria, assembly GCF_001999725.1. Taxonomy (GTDB): domain Bacteria; phylum Bacteroidota; class Bacteroidia; order Flavobacteriales; family Flavobacteriaceae; genus Cellulophaga; species Cellulophaga omnivescoria. Next base: position 210,060 of record NZ_MDDP01000010.1, on the reverse strand, counting down.
ACACCATCTTTTTTAGAAACAAGTTTAAGACTAGGCTACACATTTAACAGTGTTAAATTAAATACAGGAATTGAGTTTTTTGGAGGTATAAAAAATATAACTAATGCTTACCAAAACGATTTTGACACTGGTAAAAATAGAGATAGCAATTATGTTTATGGCCCATCTCTACCAAGAACAATTTTTATAGGTTTAAGAATAAAAAGCTTGTAATTAAAATGAAATCTTACTACAAAAAAGCACTAATTTTATTGCTAATAAACTACATCACCTGTACACAAGTAACTGCGCAAAATAATGAGGTAAACTGGCTAAGTTTTAATCAGCTTGAAGACTCCCTAGCAGTAAAGCCAAAAAAAGTTTTTATCCATTTTTATGCAGACTGGTGTGTATTATGCAACAAAATGGAACGTAAAACATATAAAGATTCTACTGTAATTAACAAACTTAACAAGGAGTATTACGCCGTAAAAATGAATGTAGAATCTACAGAAAAAATTACATTTGGAGGTAACACTTATGAAAATAAGAATGCTAAAAAGGTAAATTCTATTCATCAAATACCTCTCTTAATGGCTAGCCGCAAAAACAAGCCGTTTTCTTTACCCGCAACCGTTATTCTAGATGAAAATTTTATTGCAACAGCCAGATATTTTCAGTTTTTAAACTCAAAACAACTTTTAAAAACAATACAATAACAATGTTTATCGTTTGAAAAAAAATAACTTTGGTTACATTTACAAAAAAAAGCTATGAAAAACCTTGTCTGTTTTTTTACCCTACTGTTTTGCGTTATCACAATTAGCGCACAACAAGAACAAGACACTACTTTTACGGTTAATACAGGTAATGATTACAGATTACTGTTTTCTGCTAATAAAAAGGATAACATACATATAAGTTTAAAAGCTAAAGGAAAAGGAGATATAGTTTATACCATAAGTAAGTATAAAGATATAAATACCGCAATTTTTAAAACTTTAGACAAAAAAGCAAATTATTGGCTAGAAGCTCCAGACACAGACCTATACCAATTAATTATAAAAAGCAGCAATATTAAGGATTCAAAAATAAGCTTAAATTTTAAAGTAGATTCTTTTAACAAACAAGCGCCTATTATTGCCTACAAAGAAGTTGCAGACACAACATATGCTACACCAATAAAAACAGACACAGAGGTTACTAAACTAAAAACAATCTCTTTACAGCAAGATAATTTTTACCTTAACAGTAGGTCTAACGACTTATTAAAAGGAGGAAAAAGCAGAGTTCTAGTACCAATTGCATTACCACAAAATACAGTTTCTTGGTATTACGTTTTTAGTGCCTCTAGAGAAGAACAAGACATAAAAAACACAATAAAAAGTTTTGGTTTAGCCTCTACATTGTCTAATTATATAGATACGGAAAATTCTTTTTCGGGCGCAGTAGAAAATTTGAGTCCGCCACCTGGAGCTAATATTTGCGACATTTATTTACTAAACGAAGAAAATGCATTACTCTTTAAACAAAAAGAAGACTATGTTCCCTACTTATTTGGCTCTAGAGAAAACTACAAGTCTGGTATTGTAAATGTAACAGATACTACCAAAGGCACATTTTATCTAGGACTTAATAATCCAGATAATATTTACGGCATACACATTGGCATAGAGGTTATTTGCATTGTAGAACAACAGCAAACCATACAGCAAATGCTAAGTAAGCCAATAATTACATTAAAGAAGGTTCCGTATTTGGTAGACTAAAAAGTTACACTTTTCTGGTCATTAGCCATAACCCAAATTGCTCTAATGCTTCTTTGTTTGTAGCAGGTATTTCTAGCTTATCTAAAACATTAAAGGCTTTTTGCGTATAATCTTCTATAGCTTGCTTTGTAGCAACATCTGCTTTAAACTCTTCAAAAATAGCTTTTACCGTAGCTATTTTATCGTTGTTATTTGCTGGTTGTATAGAAAACAACTGATCTAATGAGTTTTGCTCTGCCTTAGAGGAGAGTTCTAACGCTTTTAAGTACAAATATGTTTTTTTGTTTTCTATAATATCACCTCCAACTTGTTTACCAAATGTCTTTGGGTCACCAAAAGCATCTAAATAATCATCTTGTAACTGAAAAGCGATACCTAAATTTTTACCAAACTCATAAATTAAGTCTTCATTTTCTACTGTAGTTTCTGCTATTATAGCTCCCATTTTCATAGCAGCAGCAACCAATACCGCTGTTTTATACTCAATCATTTTTAAGTATTCTGGTATGGTTACATCATCTCTGGTTTCAAAATCAACATCATATTGTTGGCCTTCACAAACTTGTAAAGCAGTAGTACTAAAAAGCGCATTTAATTTTTTATATTGGTTACCATTATACTGTTCTAAAAGCCTATATGCTTCAATTAGCATAGCGTCACCAGACAAAATACCCGTATTAATATCCCATTTTTCATGCACAGTTGCTTTTCCTCTTCTTAAAGGCGCATCATCCATAATATCATCATGTACTAAAGAAAAATTATGAAAAACCTCTACAGCCATTGCAGCTGGTATAGCATTTTTAAAATCTGCACCAAAAATATCTGCACTCATTAACGCCAGTATAGGTCGTAAACGCTTACCTCCCAAATTCAATATATAATTAATTGGCTGGTATAAGTTTTTAGGCTCCTTTTCTGTTGTAATTTTGTTTAATTCTTCTAAAAAAGACTCTCTATACTGGTCTATGGTATGCATCTGTATTTTTTTACCAAAAATACATGAAATACTTTTTAAGCAATTATAAATGTAACATTCATTTTAAACTATAGTTAAGATATAATAAAACTTTGGAAACTTTTTTTGTATTCTAAGTTTCCTGAATTATCTTTGCCGCGCATTATGAAAGATAAAATTTTAGAAAAAGCTACAGATTTATTCTTAAAATTAGGATTTAAGAGTGTTACTATGGATGACCTTGCTAATGAGTTAGGAATGTCTAAAAAAACTATTTACACCTATTTTGACAATAAAACTAGATTAGTAGAAGAAAGTACTTCCTATTTATTTAGTAATATTACTAATGGTATAAATAACATATGCTCTTTAAAACACAACCCTATTGTAGAAATGTTTGAGATTAGAAAATTTATAATTTCAAATTTAAAGGATGAGAGTTCTTCTCCTATTTACCAGTTGCAAAAGTATTACCCTAAAATTCATAAATTTTTAAAAAAAGAGCAATTTACATTTATGCAAAAATGTGTAATTGAGAACTTAAAAGAAGGGATAGAAGAAGGCTTATTTAGAAAAAACTTAGATATAGAGTTTATATCTAGAATATATTTTTCTGGAATGACAGCAATTAAGGATGATGACTTTTTTCCGCCAGAGCAATTTTCTAAAATTAAATTAATGGACAATTATTTAGAGTACCACTTACGAGGAATAGTAACAACAAAAGGAAAAAAAGTATTAACAGATATTATCAAATCAAATCAATCATAAATGAAAAGGAGTTTAACATTAGTACTATTGCTTTTGGGCATACAAATGGGTTTTTCACAAGACAAGCCCACTAGTTTTTCGCTGCAAGAGGCAATTAATTACGCACTAGAGCACAACTACAGTGCTATAAATGCAGACCGAGACATAGAAGATGCGCAAAAGCAAAAATGGGAAACTATTGCTAGCGGTTTACCACAAGTAAACGGTGCAATAAGTTACCAAAACCAACTAAAACAACCTGTATCTTTAATACCAGGAGAATTAGCCGGTGGTGCACCAGGATCATTTATTCCTGTGGTTTTTGGGCAAAAACAATCTACCAGTGCAACAGCAACATTAAGTCAGCAAATTTTTGATGGCTCTTATATTGTAGGTGTACAAGCAACAAAAACCTTTATAGACTACAGTGCCAACAGCAAAGAAAAAAATGCCTTAGATGTTCGCAAAGCTGTGGTAGAGGCCTATGGAAATGTACTTTTAGCTGAAGAAAGCACTGCTATACTAGAAAAAAACAAGGCAGCACTAGAAAAAAATCTTAATGAAACACAAAAGATTTTTGAAAACGGTTTAACAGAGGAAGAAAATGCAGAGCAATTACAAATTACATTAGCATCTGTAACCAACCAATTAAAAAATGCCATAAGGCTAAAAAAAATTACAGTACAAATGTTAAACTTAGTAATGGGGTTAGAGTTAGATAACCCAACTAAATTAACTGAAGACTTAGATATATTAACAGAAAAACAAATAGATTTTAACTTAATAGAAAGTAGCTTTAATTTAGAAAATAATGTAGACTATAAAATGGCACTTAACCTTAATGAACAACGTGCTTTAGAGCTTAAGTTAGAAAAAAGTAAAGCCTTACCTACACTTAATGCCTTTGTAAATTTTGGATATACAGCCTACAGTCAGGAATTTGATTTTTTAAAGAAAGAGACAGACTGGTTTAACTCTTCTATTTTAGGGTTTGATCTTAATATTCCTATTTTTAGTTCATTACGCAGAAGCGCATCTACACAACGTGCTAGAATTGCATTAGAAAAAGCAAAAACACAAAAAACAGAAGCAGAAGAGTCTTTACGTTTAAACTGGGAAAATGCAAAAAGCGAATACATTTTAGCTATTGAGCAGTACCAAACAAACAAAGATAATTTAGGATTAGCAGAACGTATAGAGAAAAAAAACCAAGTAAAGTATTTTGAAGGTTTAGCTACAAGTTTTGAACTTAGACAAGCGCAAACGCAACTATACGCAGTACAACAAGAGTATTTACAGTCTATGGTAGACGTAATTAATAAAAAAACAGCTTTAGAATTAATTCTAAATAACTAACCCCATCACAACAATTTGTAATACAAACAACATGAAAAAAATATTCTACATAGTAACACTTACAGCAGTTGTTACTGCCTGCGGAGGCAAAAACGACTCCATAGAAAGTATTATTGCTACAAAAAATATAGATAAAATAAGAGCAAAAAAAGCAACCGTTTCTGAGGAACACAAAACCTTAGAAAAACAAATGATATTATTAGATTCTGCTATTGCTGTTATACAAGGAAACAAAAACCTTCCTTTAATAAGCACCCTAACTACCAAAACACAAGTTTTTAATCACTTTTTAGAGTTGCAAGGTAATGTACAAACAAAACAAAATGTTTTAATTTACCCAGAAATGGCTGGTACGCTAAAAAGAGTATACGTTAAAGAGGGGCAAAAAGTAAACAAAGGACAAGTACTTGCAACTATAGATGATGGTGGTATGAGCAGCCAACTTGCACAGTTAAAAACACAAGCAGAATTAGCTAAAACTACGTATGAAAGACAGCAAAGGCTATGGGAACAAAAAATAGGCTCAGAAATACAGTATTTACAAGCTAAAACAAATTATGAGGCTCAGGTAAATGCTATTAAACAAGCAGAAAGCCAATTAGGAAAATCTACCATAAGAGCCCCTTTTACAGGTATTATAGACAATGTTATTAAGGAACAAGGTACTGTTGTTGCTCCTGGTATGGGATCTGAAGTTTTTAGAATTGTAAACCTTTCTAATATGTATTTAGATGTAGAAGTGCCAGAAACTTACATTAAAAGCATTAAAAACGGTAAAGAAGCTGTTGTTTATTTTCCAATTTTAAACGATAGTGTTACAACTAAAATTAGACAAACAGGCAACTTTATTAACCCTAGTAACAGATCCTTTTCTGTAGAGGTTTCTGTTCCTAATAAAAACGGTAACATAAAACCAAATTTAACAGCTAAAGTTAGACTTAATGACTACACTAACAACGAGGCTATTTTAATACCGCAAAGCGTAATATCAGAAAATGCTAACGGGGAGCAATATGTTTATGTAGCAGAAAAAACTGAAGAAAATTACGCAACTGCAAAAAAGAAAATAATTACTACAGGTAAAAGTCAAGGTCCGTTAATAGAGGTTATTTCTGGATTAACAGCTAATGAACACGTAATTAAAGAAGGTGCAAGAACAGTTAAAGACGGACAAAAAGTTGAAATTTTAAATCAATAATTCCATGAGCAAAATACAAAAAAACGCCGACAAGGAATTTAAAATATCCTCATGGGCTATAGATAACCCTTCGGTTATTTACGTACTTATTGGGCTATTTTTATGGATAGGACTCTCTGCATACTTAGCTATGCCCAGAGAAGATTTTCCAGAGGTAATAGAGACCAAAATATACATTAGCACACCATATCCTGGTAACACTGCTGAGGATATAGAACGTTTAATTACAGATCCCTTAGAAGATAAAATTAAGAACGTTAGTAACGTTGTAGAATTTACATCTACCTCTCAAGAAGATTATGCTATGATTATAGTAGAATTTGATGAAGGTATAAGTGTAGAGGAAGCTAAGCAAAAAATTAAGGACGAAGTAGATGCCGAAAAAGCTAGTGAAGACTGGCCAACATTTAACGGCGCTAAAGTAGAGCCTAATGTTTTTGACCTTAACTTATCTGAAGAAATGCCAATAATGAACATTAACTTTACAGGAGATTACCCTGTAGAAAAGTTAAAAGATTTTGCTGAGTATTTACAAGATGAAGTTGAAGACTTACAAGAAATTAAAAAGGCAGATATACGCGGTGCTCAAGAAAAAGAGGTAGAAATTGCGGTAGACATTTATAAAATGATGGCTGCTAAAATTAGTTTTGATGATGTTTTAAACACCATTAGAGGTGGTAACGTTACTATGTCTGCTGGTAACTTAAAAACAGAAGAGCAAAGAAGAACCATCCGTATTTTAGGAGAAGTAAAAGACCCTCAACTACTAAACAACTTTGTTGTTAAGTCAGAAAATGGCGCTACATATCTTAGAGACATTGCAAAAATTACGTTTTCGGAAGAAGACAAAACCACCTATGCCAGAGAGTTTGGTGAAAGTGTAGTTATGTTAGATGTTAAAAAAAGAGCCGGTCAAAACTCAATTTCTGCATCAGACCAAATTAAAAAAATAGTAAAAAAAGCACAAAAGGAGTATTATCCGCCAGACTTAAAAATTTCTATTGCTAATGATTCTTCTACTAAAACCTTAAACCAAGTTGATGACCTAGTAAACAATATTATTTTTGGTATTATACTGGTTGTAACTGTATTAATGTTCTTTTTAGGATTTAGAAACGCCCTATTTGTTGGTTTTGCCATTCCTATGTCTATGTTTATGTCTTTTATGATATTATCTTGGCTAGGTTACACCCTAAATACAATGATTCTTTTTGGAATGATTATGGGACTTGGTATGCTTGTAGATAACGGTATTGTTGTTGTAGAAAACGTGTACCGTTTAATGGATGAAGGCTTATCTAAAGTTGAAGCTGCAAAAAAAGGTGTTGGTGAAATTGCTTTCCCAATTATAGTATCTACACTTACCACAGTTGCGGCCTTTGTACCTCTTGGTTTATGGCCAGGTGTAATGGGGCAGTTTATGAAGTTTTTCCCAATAACATTATCCGTTGTTTTAGGTTCTTCATTATTGGTAGCAATTTTAATGAACTCTATGCTAGTTTCTAGATTTATGGAACTAGGCGAAAAAGAACTTACCGTTAAACAACTTATACGTTTAAGTATTATTCTTGGTGGTTTTGGTATATTGATACTAGTTTTTGGCGGCGTAATGAGAGGTTTAGGTACTGTTATGCTTATTACTGCTGTAATGTTCTGGGCGTACAAATATTTCATTAAAAAATGGGCAATTCGTTTTCAAAAAAACACAATGGTTAAGTTTGAAAACTGGTATGAACGCAGATTAAAACACGCCTTAAGAGGTGGTAACGTTTACTGGTATGTATCTATAACCTTTGTTCTTTTAATTGTTGTATTTATGCTTTTTGGTATGTCTGTTGGCAGCAAAAGAACCAAAATAGAATTTTTCCCAGACAATATACCAAATGAAATATCTGTATATGTAGAATATCCAGAAGGTACATCTATAGAGAAAACAAATGCTATAACTAAGGTTATAGAAAAAAGAGTTTATGAGATTTTAGATGATGACATATACAAACACGATGGGGAAAACTTTATTGTAGATTCTGCTGTATCACAAGTAGGTGAAGGTGCTGGTAACCCACAAACCGATGGTGGTTCTGCTGCAGAAATGCCTCATAAAGGTAAAATAACAGTAAACTTTAGCGAGTTTAAATTTAGGAGAGGAATTAATACCGAGGAAATACGTGCAAAAGTGCAAAAAGCATTAAGTGGTATTTACCCAGGTGTAAATATATCTGTAGAAAAAGACGTAAATGGTCCACCTGCTGGCTACCCAATTAACATTGAGTTAGAGGGTAAAGATTACAATGAACTAATTTCTACTGCAGAAAGCGTTAAAAACTTTATTAATACCAAAAACATAGCTGGTATAGAAGAAATAAAGATTGATGTTAACAAGAGTAAACCATCTATGGAAGTAGTTGTAGATCGTGAAAAAGCAGGAGAATTAGGCGTTTCTGTTGCACAGGTTGGCAACCAATTGCGTAGAGCCTTATTTGGCGAAAAAGCAGGAATTTATAAAGAAGATGGTGATGATTATGATATTAACGTGCGCTTTAATGAAGATTTACGCTACAATACAAATGCGTTATTTAATCAGAATATAATTTTTAGAGATCCATCTAACGGACAAATAAAAGAAATTCCGGTTTCTGCTGTTGCCAGCGTTAAAAATACATCTGGTTTTAGTGCTATTAAGCATAGAGACAATGAGCGCGTGGTAACTATTTATTCTGGTTTAGAGCCTGGTTATACAGATGCAGCTGCAATTGTAGATGAAATACAAAAAGAAATGGAAGATTATAAAGGTAAACCTGATACCGTAAAAATTGACTATACAGGTCAAATTGAAGAGCAAAACAAACAAATGAAATTTCTTGTAAGTGCGTTCTTTTCTGGTTTAGGTTTAATTATGCTTATCTTAATTTTTCAGTTTGGTGGTATTTCTAAACCCGTAATTATTATGATTGCTATCTTCTTAAGCTTTATAGGAGTATTTGGAGGATTAATGATTACTGGCTGGTCTTTTGTTATTATGATGACTATGATGGGTATTATATCCTTAGCGGGTATTGTAGTAAATAATGGTGTTGTTTTGTTAGATTATACCCAAATACTTATAGATCGTAAAAAAGTAAAACTTGGTTTAGATGAAAAAGATGTACTGTCTAGAGAAGAAGCTACAGAAGCAATTGTAACAGGTGGTAAAGCAAGACTAAGACCCGTAATTTTAACTGCGGTTACAACTGTACTTGGTTTAATACCTCTTGCAATAGGCTTAAATATAGATTTCTTTGCCCTATTCTCTGAGTTTAACCCACATATATATATTGGTGGTGACAATGTTATTTTTTGGGGACCTTTAGCCTGGACAGTTATTTTTGGACTTATGGTAGCTACATTTTTAACCCTAATAATTGTACCTGCATTGTTTGATATAACATACAGACTAAAAATAAGGTTTTATAAAAAAAGCTAAAGTAAGTGCAGCGTAAACACTGCAACATACCATAAAAAAAAGGCGCTAATAATAGCGCCTTTTTGTTTTTTAAAACTTTATTTAAAAAAGTTATTCTTTTATTTTTTCTTGTATTTTTTTAGAAATCATAAATATTACCAACAATACTATAGCACACAAAGCCGCAACAATACAGATAAGTGCAATAGTACTTGGGCCACTAAGTGGATCTTCAAAATTAATTTGAGTTACATTGTACCCAATTAACAACCCTGCTATTAAAAACAAGATTATAAATACTACTTTATTCATTTTAACTACTTTTTAAAAGAGTTCATTAATATTTGCAGCAAATAATTTTACCGCTATTGCCAGCAAAATTACACCAAAAACTTTTCTAATTACACTTAATCCGCTTTTTCCTAGTACTCTTTCTATTTTTTTAGAAGACTTTAACACTATATACACAAAAAGTATGTTTACTAAAATGGCTACAATTATATTTTGAACGTGATACTCTGCACGTAAAGATAATAAAGAAGTCATTGTACCTGCTCCTGCTATTAACGGAAAAGCAATTGGCACTATAGATGCCGTTTCAGGAACATCATCTTTGTAAAGCGTAATACCTAATATCATTTCTATAGCCATAAAAAAGATAATAAAAGAACCCGCTACAGCAAAAGAATTTACATCTATACCAATAAGGTTAAGTATTTCTTCTCCAACAAACAAAAATGCTACCATAATTAAAGTAGCTACCAATGATGCTTTTTCAGACTGTATGTGTCCTACTTTTGCTCTTAAACTTATAATTATAGGTATACTACCAATAATATCTATTACAGCAAACAAAATCATACTTGCAGTAACAATCTCCTTAAAATCAAAAAAACTAGAAGGCATAATTTTACTTTTTTTAAAAATCGGTGCAAACTTACACTTTATAAAACGGTTTTAAATTACTAAAATTAAAAATAACAGCTTATTAACGTTAAAAAAGTATCTTTGCACACTTATATTACGCATATGTTTCAAATAGGAAAAACCATAGTATCTGAAGAAATTATTGACAACGATTTTGTTTGCAATTTAACGGCTTGTAAAGGTGCTTGTTGTATAGATGGAGACGCTGGAGCTCCTTTAGAAGATAAGGAAACCGAAATTTTAGTTGACATTTACCAAGATGTTAAACCTTTTTTAAGACCAGAAGGTATTGCTGCCATAGAAGAACAAGGTGCATTTGTTAAGGGAGAAGACGGTGAATGGGAAACACCTTTAGTAAACGGTAGTGAATGTGCATATGTAGTTTTCTCTGAAAATGGAACCGCAAAATGCGGACTAGAAGATGCCTATAACGAAGGTGTTACCAGCTGGAAAAAGCCTGTATCATGCCATTTATACCCTGTTAGAACACGAGAATATTCAGAATTTACTGGTGTAAATTATCATAAATGGGAAATATGCGACACTGCCTGCTCACTTGGGCAAGAGTTAAAAGTGCCCATTTACAAGTTTGTAAAAGAGGCTTTAATTAGAAAATTTGGAGAAGATTGGTATAACGAGTTGGACCTAGTTGCTAAAGAGTATACCAAGTTAAATAATGGGAATAGTTAAAGTTACTTCTGTCCCTAGCGCAGTGCCATCTTCATCTTTTAGATCTACAAACTCTACTTTAAAAGAATTTAAATAATCTTTAGAAAAGTTTTTAAGGCGCTCTTTAGTAATATCTATACCTAAAGATTTTCTTTTAAGCACTTTAGCTTCTTTAATTTTTTCTGATGCTGCTCTACCTATACCATTATCTGTTATACTAATTATTATAAACTCTTCATCTGGTTTAGAAATCTGAAGATCTATTTTTTTAGCACCTTTTTTAGAGGACAAACCATGCCATAATGCGTTTTCTAAAAATGGCTGTAAAATTAATGACGGTATTTTTACCTGGTTAATATCTACATCTCTACCAACATGAACAGTAAAATCTATTTTGTTAGAAAAACGAATGTTTTCTATATGCATATACAAGCTAACGGTTTCTAATTCATCTTCTAATGAAATCTCTTTTAAAGATGAAGCTTCTAGTATTTTACGGACCAATTTAGAAAACTTATTTAGATAGTGTACAGCATTCTTTTTTTCGTTATTAATTATATATAATTTAATAGAATTTAAAGAATTAAATAAAAAATGTGGATTCATTTGGCTACGTAACATTGTTTGCTCCAATGTCAACATTTTTTTATCACTAGTTAATTGATTTTGTTTATAAAACACAAATAAAACCACTGCCAACAGCAGTAAAGAAATACCAATTATTAATAAAGTAGCTCTATTTTTTTTTAGTTTTAGCTTTACAATTTCATTATCTTTCCTAAGGTTTTCTATTTCATTGTTAATTTTTTCATTCTCGTACCTTAAAATAACATCGTTAGCGTAACGTATGTTTCTTGTGCTACTAATTTGTTTTTCTAATTCTATTGCTCTTTTATAATACGTTAGGGCTTTGTCATAATTTCCTTTTAAATGCTCTAACTCAGACAATCTTTTGGTGCCCAAAGCAATTATTCTTGGTATACCTTGTTCTTTACCAATTTCTATACTATTTGTTATATGTTTTTCTGCCTTTACTATATTATTTAACTGCATAAAAGCCCAACCCATATTTGCCTCTACAAAAGCAGTAATAAATTTGTCCCCTAATTGTTTGGCTCCTATTAAAGCAGTGTCTAAAAGTACAATTGCTTCTTTTGGTTTGTTTTGTTTTAAGTATACTTGTGCTATGCTATTGTTGCATATAACTTTTCCTTTGTTTGAGTTTATTTCTTCATTATAAGCTAAAGAAGTTCTGTACTTATCTAGTGCCTCTTGTAATTTCCCTTGCTCCTCTAAAGCCTCTCCTATATTTTGGTAATTTATAGCTAACCCAAGTTTATTCCCTAATTCTTCCTCTATTTTTAAAGACGCATGGTACCTGTTAATAGCTAAATTATATTGCTCTAAACTATGGTATAAATTACCAATACTATTTAAAGATACATTTATACTTCTTTTTAATTCTTCGTTAGGATTTTTTACGCTTTCTGCCAACTCTAGTGCTTGTTGGTTGTAATCTAAAGCAGTACGTATAGCATCTATTCTTCTATAATCTACCCCAAGCATATTTAAACTGTAAACCTTAAACTCCAAATTATCTGCATTGGTAGAGGCTTGTAATCCTAGTTTATGTAGTTGTATTGCTTTTTTGTACCTTGAAAGGTTTCTATACACGGTTCCTAATTGATTGTATGCATAGGAAACTCCAATATAATAACGATGCTTTTCTGAATTTACAGCCAAATACCTTAATAATAGAGTATCCTTTTTACTGTATTTAATAACAGTATTTATCTCTTTATACGTTTGCGGTTTTGCTAGTATTAAGCTATCTATCTTTTTTTTATATGCATTACTTAAAGTAGCTTGCCCCTTGGCTCCAATACAAAATAAGAACAAGACACACAGCAGTATAATATGCAATATTGGCTTTATAATAAGTATGTTGTTTTTTAATTTAAACGTCATGACACTGTTATAGCAAGTCTAAAAAATTAGACTTTTTTTGCCTAGAAACGGGAATTCTGTCATTAGACTGTAGCACCAAATACCCATCAGTTTTTATAAACTCTTTTACTTTATTTACATTGACTATGTACGAATTATGCACTCTAAAAAAGTTTTCTAAGGTAAGCATATCATCTACCTCTTTAAGTTTTTTTGTAAGTACAACTTTGTTACCATCATCTAAATACAGTGTACTATAATTTCCGTCAGACTCCGCATACATAATTTCGTCACTATTTAAAAAAATTAACTTACCATCTGTATTTATGGTTATTCTTTTATTTACCATATTAGAATTAAAACCAATAAGCAAACGTTCTAAGCGCTCTATAGTATCGTTTTTCTGATTGTACTTTTTAATTTTAATAATAGTGTCATTTAAATCATCTGTATCTATAGGCTTTAACAAATAATCTATAGCCTCATTTTTTAAGGCTTTTATAGCGTACTGGTTGTACGCAGTAGTAATTATAATAGGGTATTCCCTATCTTTTACTTTTTGCATAAACTGAAAACCATCCATTATAGGCATTTCTATATCTAAAAATACACAATCTGGTATGTTTCCTTCCAAATAGTTAAGAGCCTCGTAAGGATCTGTAAAAGAAGCTACCACTCTAATTTCATCACTAAAGTTGGTTAACTCCCAAGTTAAGCTCTGTATGGCTTTTATTTCATCGTCAATTACAACTGCTTCTATCATAATAAAGATTTAGAATAGTAAATGTACAATACATTGTTTAAAACAATATTTTTTTTGTGTAGTTGGCATAAAATTGCGTGTTAATTGCTCAAAAAAGGTATAAATCATACAAACTACACAGTTTTTTTTGCCATTTATACATTGTTAACCAAAAGATTACTAAATGATTATAAATTAGCACTGTATTAGATGTGCGCAATACAACAATTATAAAGCAAACTTAAAAGCAATTATAGTATTATGAAAAAATGCATTTTTATGTTTAGTCTGTTAGTAATTACAATAGCTGTTGCTGCACTAATGGAAAATAACAAAACAACAACGCTAAATAAAGAAGAACCTGTATTAGCAAATATGAACAACAGTACAAAACCTTTAATACCAACAACAATAAATAAAAAAGATAAATAATTTTATGATACCACCAAACTAAGAGTTTACGATTCTAAAGGACGTGTATTAAAAAACAGAATACACAACTGCGTTAAGCAGCCTAGCTTTAGTTAAACGTTAAATGATTTTTATTGCAAATGATTTAAAGGTTTCGGGGGGAACTACCTGAATCATATAATATTTCATTTTTGTAAAAACTAAAGCCAGAATCGTAAAGTTTGGTGCGTCATAAATTGCTACTTCACTAGCTCACAACACTTATAAACAATATACTTTTTGGTTTATTTTTTTAGAACATTTTTATGTTTTAAAAACTAAAAAAACATATAAATTCTTCAAAGGCAATAAACATCACTAGCGAGCACACATGTCAACAATTGCTGTTAAAAACTTATAAGCTAAAAGCAGCAAAACCCCTTTACCATGTGCCTACATTTTACAATCTTTGTAGTCCCCCAAGGTTTAAGGAACAATTCTCCTTAAAATTTTAAAAACAGTTATAATCCAGATTTAAATTATGTCAGCAGCAATAGAACCTATTTTAGAAAAAAACGAAGACAGATTTGTAATTTTTCCTATTAAACATAATGATTTATGGGATTGGTACAAGAAATGTGAAGCTAGTTTCTGGACAGCTGAAGAAATAGATTTACACGCTGATCTAGATGACTGGAAAAACAAATTAAACGACGACGAACGTTATTTTATTAAACACATATTAGCGTTTTTTGCTGCATCTGATGGTATTGTAAATGAAAACCTAGCAGAAAACTTTGTTAGTGAAGTACAATATGCAGAAGCAAAATTCTTTTATGGTTTTCAAATAATGATGGAAAACATACACTCTGAAACATATTCGTTATTAATTGACACTTATGTTAAAGATGAAAAAGAAAAAGATATTTTATTTCATGCATTAGAGAACTTCCCTGCTATTAGAAAAAAGGCAGATTGGGCTTTAAAATGGATTGAATCTCCAAGTTTTGCAGAGCGCTTAATTGCTTTTGCAGCAGTAGAAGGCATTTTCTTTTCTGGTTCTTTCTGTTCTATATTTTGGCTTAAAAAAAGAGGCCTAATGCCTGGTTTAACCTTTTCTAACGAATTAATATCTAGAGATGAAGGTATGCACTGTGATTACGCAGTACACTTACACAACCACCACTTAATAAACAAAGTACCTAAAGAGCGTATTACAGAAATACTTGTAGACGCATTAGATATAGAAAGAGAATTTATTACAGAATCTTTACCTGTAAGCTTAATTGGTATGAACTCTAAATTAATGACACAATATTTAGAATTTGTAACAGACCGCTTATTAGTAGAATTAAACTGTGACAAAGTGTACAACTCTACCAATCCGTTTGACTTTATGGATATGATTTCTCTTCAAGGAAAAACAAATTTCTTTGAAAAAAGAGTAGCCGAGTACCAAAAATCTGGAGTTGCCAACAATAATGATGGTGACGACGCACAGAAAATTAGCTTTGACGCAGATTTTTAAAATTTAACCCTTTTATTTTTTAGAATACACTTCTAAAAAAAGCACTATAAATAACCAATTTGTTGAGTCTCACAAGACTTGACCTAACCAACGTATCACTAAAAACAATTGTAGCATGTATGTAGTAAAAAGAGACGGCAGAAAAGAATTAATAATGTTTGACAAGATTACGGCAAGAGTTCGTAAACTTTGTTATGGCTTAAACGCATTAGTAGACCCTTTAAAAGTGGCTATGCGTGTTATAGAAGGTTTGTATGATGGTGTAACAACATCTGAGTTAGATAATTTAGCAGCAGAAATTGCCGCTACAATGACAACTACTCACCCAGATTATGCAAAACTAGCAGCACGTATATCTGTATCTAACTTACATAAAAACACGAAAAAATCTTTCTCTGAAGTAATGAAAGATTTATATGAATATGTAAACCCAAGAACAGGTAAAAAAGCACCTCTTTTATCTGATGAAGTCTTTAAAGTGATACAAGACAACTCAGAAAAACTAGACTCTACTATTATATACAACCGAGATTTTGGCTACGATTATTTTGGATTTAAAACCTTAGAGCGCTCTTACCTATTAAAACTTAATGGTAAAATAGCAGAACGACCACAACACATGTTAATGCGTGTATCTATAGGTATACATTTAAACGATTTAGATGCTGCTATAGAGACATATGAACTTATGTCTAAAAAATACTTTACACACGCTACACCAACATTGTTTAACTCTGGCACGCCAAAACCACAAATGTCTTCATGCTTTTTACTTGCTATGCAAGATGATAGTATTGATGGTATTTATGACACTTTAAAGCAAACTGCTAAAATATCTCAGTCTGCCGGTGGTATTGGTTTATCTATACACAATGTAAGAGCTACAGGTTCTTATATTGCAGGTACAAACGGTACGTCTAATGGTGTAGTACCAATGCTGCGCGTTTATAATGACACGGCTCGTTATGTAGATCAAGGAGGAGGAAAACGTAAAGGTAGCTTTGCTGTTTATGTAGAACCATGGCATGCAGATATTTTTGAGTTCCTAGATCTAAAAAAGAACCACGGTAAAGAAGAAATGCGTGCGCGTGACCTTTTTTACGCAATGTGGATTCCAGATTTATTTATGCAAAGAGTTGAAGCTAATGAAGACTGGACACTAATGTGCCCTAATGAATGCCCAGATTTATACAAAAAACACGATAAAGAATTTGAAGAAGCATACCTTGCATTTGAAGCTCAAGGCAAAGGAAGAAAAACAATAAAGGCTCGTGACCTTTGGGAAAAAATACTAGAATCTCAGATAGAGACTGGCACACCTTATATGCTTTACAAAGATGCCGCAAACCGTAAAAGTAACCAAAAGAACTTAGGTACTATACGCTCTTCTAACCTATGTACAGAAATTATGGAATACACTGCTCCTGATGAAGTAGCTGTGTGTAACCTTGCCTCTATTGCTTTACCAATGTTTGTAAAAAATGGAGAGTTTGACCATAAAGAGCTTTTTCGTGTAACTAAACGCGTTACCAGAAACTTAAACACTGTAATAGACCGCAACTACTATCCTGTAATAGAAGCTAAAAACTCTAATATGCGTCACAGACCAATTGGTTTAGGAGTACAAGGCTTAGCAGATGCGTTTATTATGATGCGTATGCCTTTTACTAGTGATGAAGCAAAAAAACTAAATCAGGAGATTTTTGAAACATTATACTATGCTGCCGTAACAGCTTCTATGGAAATGGCTAAGGAAGAAGGTCCTTACTCTAGCTACGAAGGATCTCCAATATCTAAAGGAGATTTTCAGCATAACTTATGGGGCATTAAAGATGATGAACTATCAGGCAGATGGGATTGGGAAAAATTACGCAAAAGCGTACTAAAAAATGGAGTTAGAAACTCTCTATTAGTTGCCCCAATGCCAACGGCTTCTACCTCTCAAATTTTAGGTAATAATGAGTGTTTTGAACCTTACACATCCAATATTTATACACGTAGAGTTTTATCTGGTGAGTTTATTGTAGTTAACAAGCATTTATTAGAAGATCTAGTACAATTAGGACTTTGGAATGAAAGCCTTAAACAAGAGCTTATGCGTGCTAACGGATCTATACAACACATAGATATTATTCCTCAAGAAATAAAAGAATTATATAAAACTGTTTGGGAGTTAAGTATGAAAGACATTATTGACATGTCTAGACACCGTGGGTATTTTATAGACCAAAGTCAGTCTTTAAACTTATTTATGGAAAACGCTAACTACTCTAAGTTAACATCTATGCACTTTTACGCATGGAAAAGCGGACTTAAAACGGGTATGTACTACTTAAGAACAAAAGCTGCGGCAGATGCAATTAAGTTTACAGTAGACAATAGCAAGAAAAAAGAAACTCCAAAAGTTGAAATTCCTGAACCAAAGTTAGCTGCAGTTAGTACTGCTCCTAAAGCTGCGGCAACGGAGTTAAAAGTTAACCCTACACCTGTAGATACAGATGTAGAACCTATGAGTGCAGCAGAAATGAAAGCACTTATAGAACAAGCTAAAGCTGGCCAAGCAGATGACGATTGTTTAATGTGCGGCTCATAACAGCATAAAGCTTTATGAACACCTCTCGTTATGGACGAGAAAAAAAATACCTCAACTATGCCCTCCCCTAATTTGGCATAGCTTGAGGTTTTTTATTTAACATTATTATTTTACCAACTACACCAAACAAAAAAGCATCATTAAACACTACCATAATAGTAGATTTAATGATGCTTTTAATTTATAAAGCCAAGAAATAGTCTTAACTATTCTTTTCTAAGTCTAGGTCTAATAATTGTAGAATACACTAGTGCAGAAGTATACACAATTAATAAAATAAAATAATTCTCCATAGTAGTTCGTATTTACAAAAAGAGAAATATTACCCTTTTGTTATTTATACGTTATGAAAATACAAAAACTTTACATACAACCAAATAAAAGTGCAGTTAATCGATAAAAATTTATAGAATTTAACTTAAAATTACAATTTCCAACATAACACAAGCATATAAAATACAAAAAAGCCGTGCATAAGCACAGCTTTTTAGTACGTTAAACAACATATTTAAATAAAATTATCCACTTCTTTATAAGCATTAATAACAGCACGTTCCCCTGCTTTATTTTGCATAGAGTTTCCGTGCTCCATACCTAAAATGCCAGTAAAATTTTTATTATAAATAAATTTAAAAACGTTTTTATAATTTATCTCCCCAGTTGTAGGTTCCTTTCTTCCTGGGTTATCTCCAATTTGTATATAAGCTATTTCATCCCAACATGCTTCCATATTTGGTATTAAATTACCCTCTTGAATTTGCTGATGATAAATATCAAATAAAATTTTACAAGATGGAGAATCTACAGCCTTACAAATTTCATAAGCTTGTGGAGAATCTGTTAAAAACAAACCAGGGTGATCTCTAAAGTTTAACGGCTCTAACACCATAACTATGCCGTGAGGCTCTAAAATAGAAGCTGCTTGCTTTAAAGACTCTATTACATGTGCCGTTTGGTACCCCATAGACTGTTTTAAATCTACATGACCTGGCACAACAGTAACCCATTTAGCATTAACACGCTTAGCGACCTCAACAGATCTTTTAATTTCGGACAAGAACTTTTCTCTTAAAGCCAAATCGCCAGAAGCCAAACTAGGCTTTTTCCATAATATTTCATGAGCAACAAAAACCCCCATTTGCATCCCCAAATTTTGCATTGTTTTTGCAAGTTTATTTTGAGTAGCAACATCACGATTAAGCATAGTATTATCTTCTAACGCTGTAAAGCCCTCACTTGCCATAAAATGCAGTTGATCTTCTAAACTTTTAGCATAATTAGAAAACATACCAAAATGTGGCGCATACTTTAAATTAAATGTATGCTTAGCTTTCTCAATATTATTAGAAGCAGCACCATAAGCAACACCTAAGGTTATAGCCCCTGTAGTTAATGCCGATTTTTGTATAAAACTCCTTCTCTTCATAAAATTAGTTAATTACAAAGCCCAAGCTTTACCTCCTGTAAATTCGTCAATAGTACCACAAGGAACATACTTTCCTGGAATAGGGTCAAAAGCTAAAAAGTTTTTAGCTATTTCTTCGGTTGCTTTATAACCTCTAATTGTCCAACCTCTAAGCTCTTGCGCAAAAGCAATTGCCCCAGAGTTTACATCTAACTCTCCTACTTCTCCATTGGCAATAGCATTATTATAATTACGCATAGTAATATCTTGTTGTTTTATTTGCTCTTCAGACAATTTTAAACAACTTGCTAATGTATTTTCAAGCTCTTCAGCAGTAATATCAGAAACAGCTTCTTTTTTTGAATTACTTTTTGCTAAAGATAAAAAACTAGCCATTTTAGCTTTAAACAAAGCCTTTTCTTCCGCTGTGTTAGACACATTAATATATTGGTCTACAAACATATGAACATTTGCTTCAGATGCTGAAGGAGAATCTGTTTTAGGTAAAATAATATCCATTAGGGTTACTACAACATCACCTTCTTCTTGAGAAAAAAACTCTGGAGTAAAAGCAACACCTTTATCATTTTTACAACTTTGTACAATACTAATTAAGGTTGGCGTAGCTACAACATAGCCTAATGACAAACCTAGGTTCTTAAGTGCTAATCTTCTATTCATTATAATAATCCTTTTTTAAATTGTTCTGCAGCATGGTTTGCCGCTCTTGCAGTAAAAGCCATATATGTTAACGATGGGTTAACACATGAAGATGATGTCATGAAAGACCCATCTGTTACATATACATTTGGTACAGAGTGCACCTGATTGTATTTATTAAGCACAGATGTTTTAGGATCATGACCCATACGAGCCGTACCCATTTCATGAATACCAAGACCTAAAGCCCCAATATTATCAAAGACATTAACATCTCTTAATCCTGCAGATTTTAACATAGCTGCGGCCTGCTCTTTAATATCTTCACGCATTTTAAGTTCATTCTCCTTAAATTCTGCATCAAAAGTAACAGTTGGCAATCCCCAATCATCCAATTTATTATAATCTAGAGTAAACCTATTATCTTCATAAGGCAATACTTCACCAAATCCCATAATACCCATAGTCCATCCGCCTGGCTTTAAAATAGCATCTTTTAAATCTTTGCCATAACCTGTTTCTGCAACAACCTCTTGCCAGTTACCTCTGCTTGCACCACCTTGGTAACCGTAACCTCTTATAAATTCTTTACGATCTGTATCACCTCCTAAATTTCTAAATCTAGGAATATATATACCGTTTGCCTTTCTGCCTTTATAATATTTATCTTCAAAGCCATCAAACTTACCATTTGCACCACAACCTAAATGGTGATCCATAATATTTCTTCCTAGCTGGTCTGACTCATTACCCATTCCGTTAGGGAAAGTATCAGACTTAGACTGCATTAATATAGCTGTAGAAGCAATAGCAGAAGCACATAAGAAAATTACCTTTGCTTTAAATTCTATTTTTTCTTTTGTTATTCTATCAATAACTTTAACTCCAGTTGCTTTTTTAGTTTCTTCATCATAAATAACCTCATAAACAATAGAGTCTGGCCTAAGTGTTAAATTACCTGTAGCCTCTGCAGCTGGTAACGTAGAAGAGTTACTACTAAAATACGCACCAAAAGGACAACCTCTACTACAACGATTACGAAACTGACATTTAGACCTACCGTCTCCTGCAAACTTTTTATCACTAGTAATGTGGGCAACTCTACCAGCTGTTACAACGCGGCCATTAAAATTTTCAGCTACACTTTCTTTTAACTTTTCTTCAACACAATTAAGCGGCATTACAGGCTCAAACTTACTATCTGGTAATTGCGGCAAGCCTAAGCTTTCTCCAGACACACCAATAAAAGTTTCTACCTTTTCATACCACGGCTCTATATCCTTATAACGAACAGGCCAATCTACACCGTGACCATCTTTTTTATTGGCTTCAAAATCTATATCACTCCAGCGGTAACTGTGCCTACCCCACATTATAGATCTTCCTCCAACATGGTAACCACGCATCCAATCAAAACGTTTAGTTTCATTGTAAGGGTGTTCTAAATCATTTACAAACCAATGCTTTGTATCTGCATTTGTAGTATATCCAGTTCTAGACTGTTTTTCTTGTTTTGCTTTTTCTTCAGGAGAAATGGCTCCGTTATTTGGCAAATCCCAAGACTCTTTAAAAGCGGTTGGGTAATCATCCCTATGTTTTACCATTCTACCTCTTTCCAAAATTAAAGTCTTTAAACCAGCCTCACACAATTCTTTAGCGGCCCATCCTCCACTTATGCCAGTTCCTACAACTATAGCATCATAAGACTCTTGTTCTTCGTTATAATAAAATTTGCCCATTCTTTGTATTGTTTATTTCATAATTTTCTCAAATATAAAATAAATTTTCTACATTTAAACCCTATAAATATTGAGGGTAACGTACTATAACGTTATAGTTGATGTAAATTCCTAAAAATTAAATATCTAAAAAATGAAAGTTAAAAAACTAGTTAAACAGAGTGTTAAATACCCATTAATTTTACTTGTTTTTTGTTTTGCATCTTGTAAGGATGCTCCTAAAAAAAATGAAGAAGCAAAAGAAGAAGTTGCAGTAACCAACACCGAAGAGCAAAAACCATTTTTTAAATTATCATTAGCGCAATGGTCTTTACACAAACAAGTTTTTGATGGTGGCAATCCTTATGATTTTGCAGAAAAAGCTAAAAGCCTTGGTTTTACTGGCTTAGAATATGTTAGCGCCCTGTATAATGATGTTAAAGAAGCAAACTATTCTGATGAAGCTATGGCGCAATTTATTGCAAAATCTAACGAAGCTGCAAAAAAACACGGAATGACAAATGTATTGATCATGATTGATGGTCAAGGAGACCTTGCATTGGCAGATAAAACCGAACGCAAAAAAGCAGTAGAAAATCATTACAAATGGGTTAAAGCAGCAGCAGAAATGGGCTGTCACGCCATACGCGTAAATTTATCGGGCTCTACTAATGAACAAGAATGGGTTACTAGTTCTATAGACGGATTAAAACAACTTGGTACTTTTGCCAAAGAACATAACATTAATGTTATTGTAGAAAACCACGGTGGTTTATCTTCTAATGGCAAACTACTATCAGAAGTTATGAGCCAAGTTAATATGGATAACGTAGGCACACTACCAGATTTTGGAAACTTTTGCATAAAAAAATCAGAAGAAGGCTGTGAAGAAATGTATGACAACTACAAAGGTGTTACTGAGTTAATGCCTTATGCAAAAGCTGTTAGCGCAAAGTCTTATAATTTTGATGCTGAAGGTAACGAAACTAAAATTGACTATGCGAAAATGCTACAAATAGTAAAAGATGCAGGTTACACAGGGTTTATTGGTGTTGAGTATGAAGGTGATGAAAAAGGTGAAGAAGAAGGTATTATTGCAACAAGAGATTTATTAGTTAATGCTGCAAAAAACTTAAAATAAAAAATTAAAAAAACACTTGTATGAGTAAAAAAATAAGACTAGGAATACTAGGCGGCGGCGGAGATTCTTTAATTGGTGTTTTACACAGGGTAGCTTCATTTATTAATGATAATTACCAAATTACGGGCGCTGTTTTTAACCCTAATTTACAGGATAGTTTAAACTTTGCAAAGCAAATAGATATTCCTACAAACAGAATATATAAAGACTTTGACACCTTAATTGAAGAAGAGTTAAAATTACCAACCGAAGAAAGAATACAGGTTTGCTCTATACTTACACCTAACTTTTTACATTTTCCTATGGCAAAAAAGCTATTAGAGAATGGATTTCATGTTATTTGTGAAAAACCAATGACAACCACTTATGAAGAAGCTAAAATTTTACAGGCTACACTAGAAAAAGCAGGTACTATTTTTGCAGTTACACATACCTATACAGGCTACCCTATGGTGCGCCAAATGCGTGAAATGATAAAAGCTGGGGCCATAGGAAACATCCAAAAGGTAGATGCACAATACTACCAAGGTTGGATAAACCCTATAATACATGAAAAAGATAAAAGAACAAGCACTTGGCGATTAGACCCAGAAAAATCTGGAATTAGTTGTTGTATGGGAGATATTGGAGTACATGCGTTTAACATGATAGAGTACACAACTGGTATGCAAATAAAATCTTTATTATCAGATTTAAACTATTTGTACGAAGATAATAAAATGGATATTGATGGTACAGCACTTGTACGCTTTAACAGTAATGCAAAGGGCATAATAAGAGCTAGCCAAATAGCCACTGGTGAAGAAAACGGACTTACCATTAAAATTTATGGTAACAAAGGTGGATTAAAGTGGGAGCAAGAAAATCCAAATTACTTATATGTTATGAGTGACGACAAGCCTTTACAGGTTTACAAACCTGGTCACGCTTATAACTCTGATTTATCTTTAGACGGAACAAAGTTACCTCCAGGACACCCAGAAGGTATTTTTGATGCTATGGCAAATATCTATTTAGGTGTAGCCAGAGCCGTAAGAGGAGAAGAATATAATGACGGTGAATTTCCTACAATGTTAGACGGTGTGCGCGGACTAAACTTTATACAAAGTAGTGTAACGTCTCACCAAAAAGGAAATATTTGGGTAGATTTAGATTAATTTACCAAGCTTATACAAAACAAAAACCACACTTTTAAGTGTGGTTTTTTGTACGTATTTTTTTTGATTTTTTTAAAAAACTTTTTCAAATTCCTCACAAACTACAATCATACTATCTGTGGGTACACGCTTAAATTCTGCCAACTCTCTTTTGTAGTAGTCCACATGTGTTGTTTTCCAATATTTTAAGCTTTTATCTCCCTCACCTTCTTTTTGCGCATATGCTTCATCTATACTAAATAAAGGTTTTAATTTAACAGCTGTAGTGCGTACAATACATTTTGCTTGTCCGCTCCAATCAGTAACAATTCTAAAATCGCCAATTTTAGGTAAAGGCTCTTTACGTAATTGCAAACCCAATAAAGAATGTGTAGTTGCTTTTTTAACCCCTTTTTCAACAAGTGTAGCACACTCATTAGCATCTTTTTCATTATCGCAGAAATGTTCCACTTTAGGGTCTTTTACAAAAGCATCTTCTAAATGCTTATCTAAATAATCTCCCCATAAATTTTTAGCCGATCTATTGTTTTCCACAGATATAGATTTATATTTTTATTTCAATACAGGTTTTATGTTGTTCGTTACACAAAACCTCTCAATTCATATAAAAAAGACCACCTATTCGGTTACAAATTATTATATTTATAACTTGGGTTATTCCTCTTTATAACCTTATAAATTAAACGTTAAATATAGCATTAAATTACATAATATAAACACATAAAATGAAGACAATAAAAGGCCCATCGGTATTTTTAGCACAATTTGTAGACAGTAAAGCTCCTTTTAACTCCTTAGATGGCTTATGTAAATGGGCGGCCAACCTTGGTTACAAAGGCATACAAATACCTACTTGGGAAACTTTTTTAATTGACTTAGATAAAGCAGCAGAAAGTCAAGAATATTGTGACCAACTAAAAGCAAAAGTAAACTCTTACGGTTTAGAAATTGCGGAGCTATCTACTCATTTACAAGGACAATTAGTTGCTGTACACCCAGCTTATGACGTTATGTTTGATGGTTTTGCTCCAGAACATTTGCGCGGAAATCCTAAAGCAAGAACAGAGTGGGCTATAGAAACAGTTAAAAAAGCTGGTACTGCCAGTAGGAGACTTGGCATTAAATCACATGCTACTTTTTCCGGTGCACTACTATGGCACACAATGCATCCATGGCCACAGAGACCTCCTGGGTTAGTAGAACTTGGTTTTGAAGAACTTGCAGAAAGATGGTTACCAATATTAGATCATTTTGACAAAGAAGATGTAGACATATGCTACGAATTACACCCAGGCGAAGACCTGCATGATGGTGATACTTTTGAGCGTTTTTTAGAGGCCACAGGAAATCACAAGCGCGTTAATATTTTATATGACCCAAGTCATTTTGTACTACAACAGTTAGATTATATAGCCTTTATAGATCATTATCACCCATATATAAAATCTTTTCATGTAAAAGATTCTGAATTTAACCCAACCGGAAAAAAAGGAGCTTTTGGCGGCTATAATGATTGGATAGACAGAGCAGGTAGATACAGATCTTTAGGAGACGGACAAATAGATTTTAAAACTATTTTCTCTAAACTAACGCAATACGGATGCGATGTTTGGGCTACTATGGAATGGGAATGTTGTATTAAAAGTCCAGAACAAGGTGCAATAGAAGGTGCTAAATTTATAAAAGATCATATAATTGAAGTTACTGATAAGAAATTTGATGATTTTGCCGGAGCAGAAACAGACAAAGAAATGCTTAAAAAAATGCTTGGTATTTAAAAAATACAACAAACAACAATTACTACTTATGAAAAATACATTACTAATAATTTGCCTATCTGCTTTAGCCCTTAGTTGCAAAGAAAAAGCTTCCCAAAATACTAAAAAGGAAATTACTGCAGAAAACACCATTAAAAAAGATGAACCTAAAGAAAATAAATGGAAGGTTTTATTTGATGGTAGTAATCTAGACAATTTTAAACTATACGGTAATGACAATACTATAGAAAACTGGAAAATAGAAGGTGATGCTTTAGTGTTTTACCCTCCAACAGACAGACCAAAGGACACACACTATAACATTGTAACAAAACAGGAGTACACAAATTTTGTTTTGACTGTAGATTGGAAAATATCTGAAGGAGGAAATAGTGGTATTTTTTGGGGAATTAAGGATGATGGAACTTATTCACAACCTTATGAAACAGGCTTAGAGGTACAAGTATTAGACAACAATAAGCACCCAGATGCTAAAAATGGCACAGACCGACAAGCGGGTGCTTTGTATGATTTAGTTTCCCCTAGCAAAGACGCAACAAAGCCAGTAGGAGAATGGAACACAACTGTTATTACAATAAATCATAAAACCAACAAAGGTAGTTCTATGCTAAACGGTGTTACCGTAGCAGAATTCTCTTTAAGCGGAGAGGAATGGAATAATATGCTTAAAAACTCAAAATTTAACGGTTGGGACGGATTTGCAAAATACAAAAGAGGCAAAATAGGCCTACAAGACCACGGAGATATAGTATCATACAGAAACATAAAAATTAAAGAATTAAATTAAGCATGAAAAAAATTATCTGGTCTATTTTAGGGCTTCTAATTATTAGCTGCCAAGAGAAAGCAACAGTAGAAACCCCTGAAACCAAATCTGAAGTAAATTACATAATCTATGAGGAATACAGTGGCACAGAACCTACAAAACCTGAAGAAACAGAATTATACAAACCAGTACCGCCAACAGTTACACCTGCAAAAAATAATGCCGCTCCTAGTGATGCTATTGTATTATTTAACGGTAATAACTTAGACCAATGGTTAAGCATAGATGGTAAAACAGCCCCGTGGGATATAAACCAAGAAGATGGTTTTTTTACCGTTAAAGATAAATCTGGAGATATTAAAACCAAAAAAGAATTTGGAAGTATACAATTGCACCTAGAATGGATGTCTCCAAAAGAAATTTTAAGAGACGGCCAAAACCGAGGAAACAGTGGTGTTTTTTTTCAAGACAGATATGAGATTCAAATATTAGATAATAATAACAATGATACTTATGTAAACGGACAAGTAGGCTCTGTATACAAACAACATATCCCACTTGCTAAAGCCTCTGTACCAACAGGAGAATGGAACACTTATGACGCTGTGTACCACGCACCAGAATTTAATAAAGCTGGTAAAAAAATAAAATCTGGAACACTAACACTTTTACATAATGGAATTCTAGTTTTAGACCACGTAGAAATTAAAGGTACAACACCTTATATTGGATGGCCTAAAAACGAAGCTCACGGCAAAGCCCCTTTAAGATTGCAAGATCACGGGGACAATAGTAGAGTTAGCTATAGAAATATTTGGGTAAGAGAACTGTAAGTACCCTACACTTAATATAAAAATCTGTTTATTCTAAATAAGCAGATTTTTTTTATGTTTTTTTTAAAATAGTGAAATAGAGTTAATAAGATAAGCTCTTAGTCTCAACTAGTATAGTTTATTTATATTTGCATAAAATTTACAATATATGATTCAGTCCATGACCGGATTTGGAAAACACGTAGTGCAACTTCCATCAAAAAAAATTACCATTGAAATTAAGTCTTTAAACAGCAAAAGTTTAGACCTAAATGCACGTATGCCATCTGCATACAGAGAAAAAGAATTGGAGTTACGCAAAACTATTGCTAACGGTTTACAAAGGGGTAAAATAGACTTTAATCTTTATATTGAAAGCACAGGTGCAGACACATCTTCGCAAATAAATGAAGTGGTGGTTAAACAATATATGCAACAATTAAAAAGCATAGCAGAAGGAGATGATGTTAAGCTTTTAGAAATGGCTTTACGTTTGCCAGATGCTATGAAAACAGAGCGTGAAGAAATTGACGCTGATGAATATAAAGCAATACAAAATACATTAGCAGAAGCTTTAAAAGAAATTAACGTGTTTAGAACTGAAGAAGGTGCTGTTTTAGAGCAAGATTTTAAAGACCGAATTTCTTCTTTAGAAAACTTGCTACAACAAGTAATTGCTATAGACCCAGATAGGCAAACTGCGCTGCGTGAGCGTTTAGCAAAAGCTGTGTCTGATCTAAAAACCGAAGTAGACAAAAACAGGTTTGAACAAGAACTTATTTACTATTTAGAGAAATATGATATTACAGAAGAAAAAGTTCGTTTAGCAAACCACTTAACATACTTTACTACAACCATTAACTCTTCAGATTCTAACGGAAAAAAACTTGGGTTTATTTCTCAAGAAATTGGGAGAGAAATTAACACCATAGGCTCTAAAGCTAATTACGCTCCTATGCAACAATTAGTTGTGCAGATGAAAGATGAGCTTGAAAAAATTAAAGAACAAATGCTAAATGTTTTATAATGAAAGGCGGCAAACTTATCATATTTTCAGCACCATCTGGTAGTGGCAAAACAACTATAGTTAGGCATTTATTGGCCAAAGAACATTTAAACCTAGCTTTTTCTGTTTCTGCTACATCTAGACCAAAAAGAGGAAAAGAAAAAAATGGAGAACACTACTATTTTTTATCTTTATCTGAATTTAAAAATCATATAAAAAACGATGATTTTTTAGAGTGGGAAGAAGTATACCGAGATAACTTTTACGGAACTTTAAAAACAGAAGTAGAGCGTTTATGGGCCGAAGGTAAAAACGTTATTTTTGACATTGATGTAGTTGGAGGCTTACGTATAAAAAAGAAGTTTCCAGAACAAACGCTTGCTGTATTTGTTAAACCACCTAGTATTGATGAACTAAAAATTAGATTAAAAAAACGCAGTACAGAGAGTGACGACAAAATTAATATGCGTATTGCAAAAGCCTCTGTAGAGCTAGCTACAGCCCCACAATTTGACACGGTTATAAAAAATTATGATTTAGATACTGCTTTAGCTGAAGCAGAAAAACTGGTTGAAGATTTTATTAGTAAACCAACTCCCGAAAAAAAAGAATAGTATGAAAAAAGTAGGGTTGTATTTTGGAACTTTTAACCCCATACACTTAGGACATTTAGTTATTGCAAACCACTTGGTAGAATTTACAGATTTAGATGAAGTTTGGTTTGTAATTACACCTCAAAGCCCATTTAAAACAAAACAATCTTTATTAAGCAACCATCATAGATACCAAATGGTTTTAGAGGCTACTGAAGAGTACCCTAAACTAAAACCATCTAACATAGAGTTTAATTTACCACAACCAAATTACACGGTACACACTTTAGTTCATTTATTAGAGAAGTACCCTAGTGGGTATAATTTTTCATTAATTATGGGAGAAGACAATTTAAAGAGTCTTCATAAATGGAAAAACTATGAAGTAATTTTAGAAAACCACGATATTTATGTGTATCCAAGGGTTTCCACAGGTATAGTAGATCATCAATTTAAAAACAACCCTAAAATAAAAATGGTAACCGATGCTCCTATAATGGAAATCTCATCTACCTTTATTAGAAAAAATCATAAATTAGGAAAAAACATTACACCATTACTTCCTGCTGCGGTATTTAAATATATGGATGAAATGAATTTTTATAGGTAAGTTTTTAATTTATACTTCTGTATTCATTTACCATAGCAATAAATTCTAGTTCTAATTTTAAAGGAGAGCCATCTGCAGCAATGTTTGGATGATCTTTACCGTAATCAAAATCATTATTAGCTATTCGTAATTTTAAGCTAGTTAAACCCATTAAAATATTACCTAAATGGTTGGTAAAATTAGTAACAACTGGCATAGGCTTACCAAACTCTTTTACTATTAAATCTTGATTCTCCTTTAACCCCTCTAAAGCCACATATGCGGCTCTAAGCTCTTTTATTTTTTGATTAATTACCGTAAAATCTAAAGTTAAAAGTCCATCTACATCTCTACCACCTATTTCATTTAAAATAGCTTCTGCTGCGTTTATAGCACTAAACAAATTGTATTGTACAACAAGTTCTTGCTCCTTGTACTTTTCTTTTTTGTATTTTTCTACATCATCTTGTAATCTATAAAAAACTATAGACATATCATCAAAAGTAGAAAAGTAGTTACGGTAAGCCTCTAGTAATTTAATATGTAATTTTTTAGTCTTATTTTCATTAACAGGCACCACAATTCCCTTTTTATAATAAGCATCTACCTCTACTATTGTATTGTATAAAATTTCTGCTGTTTTATACACTAAAAGCATGTTAGCATCTACTTTTTTAATGGCAGGCCTGTGAACAATGGTAGACTTTAAAATGTTTAATTCTTCTAAAGGCAAACCAATTTTACTTTTTAAGTTTGTTGTTCCGTTAATTTCTTTTTGGTTTACCCAACTTAAATAGTTAGCATAAGACTTACGAACTTTATCATCATAGGTATTAAAAAATTCTATGTAATTGTTATACTTTATAACAAACTCGGTAGAATTATAAGAATCTTCTATAGTAGTAACTACAAGTTTTTGTTCTTCTGAAGAAAAAGGCTCTAATGAACTAGTAACAGTTTGCTTATCACTATCATCCTTGTCATCCTTTTCTTGCTTTACGTTTTTGCAGCTTACAAATACAAAAGCAATTAAACAGGTATGTACAAGGTAGTTTTTCATTTCTTATTTTTAATGTGGTGCAAAAATAAACAAAGTTATTATGTTAACTATCACGGCATACCGTGATTATTTATAATTGTTATGAACAATCTAT
Source organism: Cellulophaga omnivescoria (assembly GCF_001999725.1). Lineage (GTDB taxonomy): Bacteria > Bacteroidota > Bacteroidia > Flavobacteriales > Flavobacteriaceae > Cellulophaga > Cellulophaga omnivescoria. Next base: position 179,033 of record NZ_MDDP01000010.1, on the reverse strand, counting down.
TATTATATTAACTTTTTGCTAACAAACATACTTTTATACATTTATTATATTGTGAACCTAACAAACCACTAATGAAAAAAATACTCTTATTTTGCTTAGCAGCATCATTATTTTGTGCTACTAACACAACTGCCCAAAAAAAGAAAAAATCTAAAAAAGGCAAAACCGAACAAACAGCTCCTACTCAAAAATCAAAAAAAGGAGACATTAAAAATTACAACCAAGTTGTAACCAACGATGCCATTACAGACAATGGACTATTTAAGGTACACAAAGTTGATAAAAAGTATTTGTATGAAATACCTTTTAGCAAGCTTGGCAAAGATATGCTGTGGGTTACTAGAATATCTAAAATACCTACAGGACTGGGTGGAGGTTATATGAACGCCGGGTCTAAAACCAATGAGCAATTAGTACACTGGGTACGTTTTCAGGATAAAGTTTTGCTTAAAGGTAAATCTTATGACAACGTAGCAGATAGTAGCAAAGCTATTAGCGCATCTGTTAAAGTTAACAACTATGAGCCTACATTATTTGCTTTTGATATTGAAGCTTTTAGTACAGACTCTACAAGTGTGGTAATAGATGTTACATCGTTATTTAGCACAGATGTACCTGCAATAAGTGGGTTATCTAGTAGATTAAGAAAAACCTACAAAGTAAAAAGACTAGACCCGCAACGTAGCTTTATAAACAGTGTTAAAAGTTTTCCTGAAAACATAGAAGTAAAACAAGACTTTACATTTAACGCCTCAGAACCATCTACACTTAGAGCAACAGAATCTATTAGCTTACAGATAAATCAGTCTATGATTTTGTTACCAGAGGAACCAATGCAACCACGTATTTTTGATCCCAGAGTTGGCTTTTTTACTGTTAGCCAATATGACTTTGGCAGTGATGAATTAAAGGCTGATGAAAAAACTTATATTAGACGCTGGAGGTTAGAACCTAAAGACCCAGAAGCATATGCAAGAGGAGAACTAGTAGAGCCGGTAAAACCAATAGTTTACTATTTAGATCCTGGCACACCAGAAAATTTAAAAGAATACATTAAACAAGGTATTGAGGATTGGAAGAAACCATTTGAAACTGCTGGTTTTAAAAATGCAATAATTGCACGTGATGCTCCAACACCAGAAGAAGACCCTGAGTTTAGTCCAGAAGACATTAGATACTCTATGATACGCTATGTTGCTAGTACAACAAGAAATGCAGTTGGCCCAAGTGTATCTGACCCAAGAAGCGGTGAAATTATTGAGAGTGATATTATTTGGTACCACAACCATTTACGTAGCTACCGAAATAGATATTTATTAGAAACTGGTGCTGCTAACCCTAATGCAAGAACACTAAACACAAACCCAAAAGAAATTGGTGATATGATGCGTATGGTAATAGCACATGAGGTTGGTCACGCATTAGGTTACCCTCACAATATGGCTGCTAGTTACGCATATCCTGTAGACTCTTTACGCAACGGAGAATTTACTCAAAAAAATGGTATTGCAGCTAGTATTATGGACTACGCCCGCTACAACTACATAGCTCAACCTGGTGATAAAAACATTAGATTTATAAGACAAATGGGGCCGTATGACCATTATGTAACTAACTGGGGCTACCGATATTTAGAAGCCGATTCTCCTGAGGCAGAAGTAACTACATTAAACAAATGGATTTTAGAAAAAGCAGACAACCCTATTTATAAATTTGGAAGACAGTCTAGCCGTTTTGATCCGCAATCACAAACTGAAGGATTAGGAGACGATCCGGTTAAAGCAAGCACATACGGAATAAAAAATCTTAAATATGTAGCAAAAAACCTTAGCAATTGGACATCTGACCAAACAAATAATTACGATGATTTAGAGGAATTATACGGAGAATTATTAGGCGTGTATAGCAGATACGTAGGGCACGTAGTTACAAACATTGGTGGTGTTTTTGAAAACTTAAAAACACCAAAACAAAACGGAACTGTTTATACAGCTTTAAGCAAAACAAAACAAAAAGAATCTATGAAATGACTGCAAGACAATGTGTTTAGCACACAGTCATGGCTAGTAGATAACGCGATATTACAAAACATAGATTATGCCGGATACCCAGAAAACCTGCGAAAGGTACAAGCAAGACATTTAAATAGTGTTTTAAGCGCAGACCGCATAGGTAGACTTTTAGATGCAGAAACCACCAACAAAACATTTTACAGTGCTTTAGAAATGTTGTCTGACTTACGTAAAGGCATATGGAAAGAAGCCTACGTAGGTAAAAGCGCAGATATTTATCGTAGAAATTTACAGCGCACGTATTTAGAACGTATGGAAACTTTATTAAATGCGCAAAATAGCAGCAGATCTGATTTTAATATAACCACATCTGATATAAGCGCATTAGTTAGAGGGGAATTAAAAACCTTACGCTCTAAATTAAAAGTAGCAAAAAACGGAAGCATTAATACTGTTACACGCTACCATTATGAAGACGCTATTGCTAAAATAGAGCAAGCTTTAGAACCAAAATAGTCAATAAAAATATCATAAATATAAAAGGGTAATCTGTAAAGATTACCCTTTTATATTTATATTCTTAAATGCTACTTTTTAGTTAGCACATCCGTACCTAGAAGTTTATTATCTTTATTGGTATACCAAGCTCTAACTGCTGGCATACGCACACCATTTATAATTTCTATATTAGACAATAAAATGTATTCTCCATCATTTTTAGACTCGTCATGAAAAAACTGATACATCTCCATATCTAAAGACTTAGGATTAAAATAAAAATACCACGTATCTTTACCCACTTCTTTATCATAAGTTACCTTAATAACCTTATACCACTTTTTATTAATTTTTTTAGAATAAAGCTTAGGGTCTACTATGGTACCTTTATCTTTAAGTTTCATTGGCAAACCGTATAAATAAGTATAATAGTTCCTCATAAAAAGCGCTCGTTTAGTGGTAAACTTAAACTTTTTTTGCTCTACATTATTTACAATTTGTCTGTCATCAACAAAAAAATGAACACTATCATTTACAATTTTAGTGGTGTGTTTTTTACCTTCTACAACATTAGACAATACGAAAGTGCTCTTAGGAATATTTATATGAATATCCGTTATCCTATCTTTTTTATTTGGCGTACTCATAGTAACAATCAAATCTCCATTAAAAGTAGCCCAATTATTATTGGGATCATGATGTGCAATAACCTCATCTAAAAACTCCAAAGCATCAGTTTCTTGAGCTTTTAAATTTGCTAATGACAGTATACAGAAGGTATAAATTAATAATTTGATATTCATAAAAGTGTTTTTTTACAGTAACAGAGCCTCTAAAGTATAAAAAGTATTTTAAGTTTAATTAAAAATGCATAATTTGTAAGAAAAATACTCAATGAAAAAAATCTCACTTCTTATAGCTGTTTTAGGCATAATTACAACTAGCACAGTAGCACAGCAGAAAAATAGATTTAAAATAGATTCCACACTAAACAGCAAATCTATAAACAAAAGTTTTATTAGTCTTTACAGGAAAAACAACTCTGACACTTTCTCTAAATTTAAGGAGAACAATTTGTTAAAATACAAACAAATTGATTTTAAGAATACCGTCCCTTTTAAGCAAAAAGAAACATTTACATCTACAATGCCCATACACAAACCTAAGGGGAGGTTTAACGCCAGAAACATTAAAATAGACACTACTTACAATTATAGCCTAAAAATTATTAGATTATAGAAATATAAATTAGAAGTACTGAAAAACAAAAAAGCCCAACAATAATTTGTTGGGCTTTTTTGTTTTATACACTTATTACTTATGATATTGTTGCAGGTGGCACACTGCTATCATGTTCATTGTAATATAGCTCTAGCATTGTCATTGTAGCCGTCATCAAATCCTTAGTTTCTAACAACAATGAGAAATACAACGTTGTATTTTTAGGACTAGACTCCTCAGTTCTAGTACGCTCTACTTGTTTTTGAATTTTCTGAGACAACAAAGTAAATAATTCTTCTTTTTCTTCTAAAATTTGCGCAATCCTATCAAAAGAACGTGTTTCAAATACAACTTGAGTTTCATTTAATATATGCTCTAGCTTGTAATCTATTTCTTTAAGTTCCTTTATTTGGTTGTATTTTAATTTTTTATGATTGTTGTTTATATGCTTATACGATATTTTAGTAATATACTCTAATGACTGTGTCATATCTTGTAATGATCCTAAAATATTGATATAAAAATTACTTGCACCCACACTAGCATCATCTAAGTTTTTAATAAAATAAAAGATATGATCTCTTAAATCATCAACCTCATCACCTAATTTAACAACACCTTTTTTATTCTTTTTTAATATATCTAAGTTTTGTTTAGCTAAGCCATCAATTGCATTAGTGTAAATTTTATTTGTTCTTTTTACAACATTAGCAGTGTTTTTTGCACTTTCCACAATAACACCTTGTATAGAGCTACTTTCTGCTCTTCTAAGACTATCTTCTGCTTTAATTTCTTTAGATTTTTTATTGTAAGAAATATAGTTTCTAGCCAAAAGTAAAATAGCAACAAACAGTAAAATTGCTATAGCAGCACCAGTACCAAAATTAATAAGCGTAAGGATAATACCAGCAGCCGTAAATGCTATAATTGCAGTACCAAACCAACCACCAATTACATTTAGCACACCAGCAACTCTATATACTGCACTTTCTGCGCCCCAAGCTCTATCTGCTAAAGAAGTACCCATTGCCACCATAAATGTAACATAGGTTGTAGACAATGGCAATTTAAACGATGTAGCTACCGATATTAAAATACCCGCTACCACCAAGTTAACAGCTGCCCTTACCATATCAAAAGCAGGCATTTCATACGTCTTATCTTTAGCTAAAGCTATTTTTGGTTTAACAAATCTGGCCTCCACCTTATCTGAAATAGATTTTGGCATTACTGCTGACGTATATGTAGATATTGCCATTCCTATTCTAACAATACCCCTAGATAAAAAGTTTGGCTCAAAACGCTCTTTACCTTCACCTTCTCTAGACAAGTTAATTTCTGTTTCTGCAACATAGCGTGCTTTTTTAGAAAACCAAAGAGTTGCAACCATAATCATACCAGAAATAAATAACAACAATGTAGGAGTTGGTACTTTTTCTGATAAAATTGACATACTAAAAGCAGAAGCATCTACACCAGATGCAGACCACTCTGTGTAAGATTGGTATGCTGCAATTGGTACACCTATAAAGTTAACCAAATCATTACCAGCAAACGCCAATGCCAGAGCAAAGGTACCAACACCAATAATTATTTTATAAATATTAAGCTTAGCAAAAGCAGTTAATATGTATGATAAAATAAACCATACTACAAAGTTTGCTAATACTATAGGAAACCATTTAACTTCTAAAAAGTCTTTAATAGTCATATTTCCAATAAGTTCAAAACTTTCGCTAGCAAATGCAGTACCTTTAATACCTTTCATAAAAATGAAGTACGTAATGGCAGATAAACCAATACCTCCAAAAACAGCTCCTACCCATTTTGCTTTTTTATCAAAATCATAAGATAAAAGCAAACGAGAAAACCACTGTACAATTGCACCAATTGAGAAAGCAATAACAACGGAGAGGAGAATACCTATAATAATTTCTGTTGCCTTAGAGGTGTTAATGTAATTAACCACGTCTGATGCACTACCACCAGCTTGCAATATTTTAATTAAGGCCATTGCTACAGCAGCACCTAAAAGCTCAAAAACTATAGAAACCGTTGTAGACGTAGGCATACCCAAGGTATTAAAAAAGTCTAACAACAGAATATCTGTAATCATAACAGCCATAAAAATGAACATAATCTCATTAAAATAGAACTCATTAGGATTAAAAATTCCTTTTCTAGCAACCTCCATCATTCCACTAGAAAATATAGCTCCGCAGGCAATACCTACACTGGCAACAATCATTATAGTTTTAAAAGAAATAGCCTTAGATCCTATAGCCGAATTTAAAAAGTTGACAGCATCATTACTCACGCCAACTACAAGATCTGCAATAGCTAAAACCGCTAAAGCTATAATCATTATTAAATAAATATTACTCTCCATAATTTATAAAAATTCAATTTGCAAATATGCTTTGTTTTAAACTGTCTAACGTTATGTTAAGGTTATTTTTTTTTAGTTAAAAATGCACCTCTAATTGCAGTCTACTTATAAGCCCCTCAGGACCATTAACTTCGTTTAAATAAGTAGCATCTGCTTGCACCTTTAATTTATGTCCAACAATATATTTAGATACTCCTAAAGTGTATTGCAACTCCTTGTTTCTGCCTGTTATTTCTTTATCTAAATTTACAGCGGTATACCTACCAGATAATTCCCAATTATTTTTAAATAAGTAACCTAACATTAAGTTTAGTCCGTTACCTACTTGCACTATATCACCAGTTAGCGTACCATCATCATTTTTTGCAATAGCATCTGCTGCATTTCTGTCTGCATATTCCCCCATAAATGAAAAACCATTATACTTGAACATTGTACTTACAAAAAACGTTTTTATATCTGTAGTGTAAAATCCAGTATCAGTAAACATATAATCCCCTTGGTTACTTCTTGTTTTTACAGCATTATTGTTATAATCATAAGCTGCGCCAATCATTAACTTAGGGTGCCTTTCTCTTTTTAAATCACCACCTGTAAACTGAGTGTTGCCTGTAAAATTTCCAAAGGGTAAAAAATCTACTCTTGCTGTATATTGATATCCTCCTAAATTACCTTTAGTTACATTTCTACCTTCTCCTTGAGAAATTGCTAAAGCTTCCTTTACAATAAAATCTTCTGAAATATTAAATTTATGTCTTAATTGAATACCCATATCTCTATCTAGAGTAAATCTGCTGTTTAACAAAGACCTATCTACCATTTGCATATTTCCAGAAGAAACTATACGTTCTATATTTCCTGGTAGTTTGGTTTGCCCTATCCATAATTCAAAATCCTTATAAAAATTCCACATTATAAACGCATCTAAAATATAACGGGGAGTATCATGAGTAAACTCAGATCCACCAGATATGTCTCTGTTAGACAGACCAAGCTCTACTTTGTATTTGAATTTTGGAGAATACGCAAAACCATTAAACTTTAATCTGGCCCTACGCACTAAAAAGTTAGACCCTACAGAAGCCAAGTTTCCTTGTTCATTTTCGCCCCATTGTCCAATTCCTAAAAATTGCATACGAGCAGATGCCTTCATAGTCCAAGTACTATCCTGGCCTACAAGGTTTAGTATACCTTTACCAAATTGGGGCACGTTAATTTCTTGAGCTTCAAGCGTATTTATACCTACCACAAAAAACAATACTGTAAAAATTCTAAAACACATAAATGCTATTTTCCACCTGCAATGATCCTTTTACAAATGTTAATTAATTGTATCTAAAATATTAACTAGATGCAAATTTAGGTAAACTAACTTAAAGACAAAGGTGTTATTACAGATAACCCATACAACCATAATTTGTGAAGCGCAGAAATATACTTTTTAAGTTTATTCTACTTTATTTAAAAAGCTATTTAAGTATCTTGCAACTTTTAAATTATGTACTATGAATTGGGAGCAATTACTATCTTTAAAGCGCTTTGGAGACACTAATAAAAGACTACGTAAAGAACAAGATGAAACCAGATTAGGTTTTGAAGTTGACTATGACCGTGTAATATTTTCGTCTGCATTTAGAAGTTTACAAGATAAAACCCAAGTTATACCACTTTCTAAAACAGACTTTATACACACTAGGCTTACGCACAGTTTAGAAGTGTCTGTAGTTGGCCGTAGTTTAGGACGCATTGTGGGAAAAAAAATATTAGAAAAACACCCACACCTAAAAGAAGTGCATGGCTACCATTATAACGATTTTGGCGCTATTGTAGCTGTGGCATCCTTAGCGCATGACATAGGAAACCCACCTTTTGGTCATAGTGGAGAAAAAGCAATTGGCGAATATTTTAAAACAGGAAACGGACAAAAGTATAAAGACAAACTTACGCCTAAAGAATACCAAGATATTATAGATTTTGAGGGTAATGCTAACGGTTTTAAATTACTAACAGAATCTAGAACAGGTGTAGAAGGCGGTTTAAGATTAAGCTATGCTACCTTAGGTACCTTTATGAAATACCCTAAAGAATCTTTACCTAAAAAACCAACAAAGCATATTGCCGATAAAAAATTTGGTTTTTTTCAGACAGAAAAGGATTTTTTTAGCGAGGTAGCAAAAGAACTTGGCTTATTGCAAACCAGAGATGGTAAAGACATTTCTTTCTCTAGACACCCGTTAACTTATTTGGTTGAAGCAGCAGATGATATTTGCTACACAATTATAGATTTTGAAGACGGAATAAACCTTGGTTTAATATCTGAAGATTACGCTTTAGAATATTTAATTAAGCTAGTTAAAGACAAGATTAATACAAAAAAATATAACCAAATGGTGTTTATGCAAGACCGCCTTAGTTACCTAAGAGCTTTAGCTATAAACACTTTAATTACAGATGCCGCTACAATATTTTTGGAAAATGAAGAAGCAATTTTAGAAGGCTCCTTTGACGTGTCTTTGTTAGACAAAAGCAATTACATTGCCCAAATAAAAGACATAATATCTTTAAGTGTATCTAAGGTTTACAAATCACAAGAGGTAATTGAAAAAGAAATAGCTGGCTATAAAATTATATCAGATATTTTAGATGTATACACAAATGCTTTAGTAAAAACAGCAGAAGGTACTGCTTCTAATTATGATAGTATTGTTTTACAAACATTACCAGAACATTACCAAAATACAGATGCACCATTATACAGTTTACTTTTAAATACTTGTTGCTATGTTGCAAGTTTATCAGACAGCGGGGCTGTACATATACACAACAAAATTATGGGCAAACAACTTTAAAAATCATAAGATAACCCCACACCAAGTAGCTGCTTAAATTGTATTTTAGGTCTACCAGGTGTGGTAACTACACCATCTGTTACTACCTCATCAAAAACCACATCATCATCATATAAAAGATTGGTACCAATATTGGCTTTTACGTACTGGTTTACTTTCATATCTAAACGTAATTCCCAATCTACGTCTACATTACCAAAACTATTTAGGTAATCTGTATAAAGTGTTAAATCATGGGCTAAAGTCATATTTTTAGCCACATTTGTTTTCCAAGTATTGGTTACCAAAAAACCAAACTCCATTAAAGTACGCTCACCCTTTTTAGTAATATTACCGTCTGCATCTCGCTCTGCCTTTTGCACACCAAAAGCACCAGCATTTGCTAAATCTTGATCTAATACAAATGTTGCTTTTTGGGTAATAGGAGATATGTATAAATTAAACTTTTTACCCTCTGGAATATAGGACGTACCAGCACCTATAAATACATAACCTGGTGCCATAAATGTAGAAATTATATTTTCTGTATTAGGGTATTTATAACCATCTGCAAATTGCGAGTTAAAATTTGCCTTAACAGAATAATACCAATTACTAATTGTATCTCTCCTATAGGCAAAAGTAGAGCTAAAACGAATTGCATCATCTGCCTTTCTTAACTTCTCTCCTTCTATAGCACTAAGTCCAAATCTTAAATCCAAACTATTGTTCCATTGCACGTATCTAAACTTGTAATTACGAACAAATTTTACATCACCAATGGCAGACACAGAGTTATTTCCACCAGCTTTCCAGTTTACAAAAGCAACCTCGTTAATAGCAATTCCAAAATGGTTTGTTTTATCCCAAAAAGAGGGAACTTTAAACCAGCCAAAATTTTCTTTACGCGGATTAGCTTCATACCTAATTCTTGGGTTAGCCAACTTTACACCTCTAGGTATGTTTTTTATTTTTTCTTGATTTTTACGTACAACAATTGTACCTACTATGGTAGTGTCTACCTTAACGGTGTCTACCTCTACTGGATTAGAAATTTGAGCGTTTAAGTTCGCCACACAAAAAGTTAAAATCAAAATTACAACTGTTCTCTTTAACATAATCCTATTCCTTTGTTTGTAAAGACTCTATTAAAGTCTTAAAACTATTTGCTCCTATATTATTTAATTCATGTAATTGTAACACACTACCATGTTGCACAAAAACATCATCTATGCCTAAAATATGAATGCTATTAGTAAAATTATTAGTATTTGCAAATTCTAAAATTGAAGTTCCAAATCCTCCTATTTTACAACCATCCTCAATAGTAACTATTGTTGAGTATTTGTTAAAAATAGACATTAATTTTTTAGTGTCTAAAGGTTTAACAAATCGCATATTTATGTGGCCTATTTTACTTGACTCCATATTATTTAAAACCGTGGCAACCATATTACCAATATGTCCTAAAGATAAAACCACAATTTCTGTGCCCTTTTTTAGTTCTATAGATTTTCCTATTTCTATTTTTTTAAATGGTTGTTTCCAGTTCTTAGTTACCCCTCTTCCCCTAGGATATCTTATAGCTATTGGATGTTGTAAACCTAGCTGTGCAGTATACATAATGTTTCTTAAGTCCTCCTCGTTCATAGGAGCAAAAATTAACAAATTAGGAATACAACGTAAGTAGGCAATATCATAAACTCCATGATGAGTTGCACCATCTTCACCAACCAAACCTGCTCTGTCCAGACAAAAAATTACAGGTAAATTTTGTAGCGCTACATCATGAATAACCTGGTCATAAGCACGCTGTAAAAAAGTAGAATATATATTACAAAAAGGAATTAAACCCTCTGCAACCATACCAGCAGCCAAAGTTACGGCATGCTGTTCTGCAATACCAACATCAAAAGCCCTGTCAGGAATTTCTTCCATCATAATTTTTAAAGAACTACCGGTAGGCATTGCTGGTGTAATACCTACTATTTTTTTGTTTTCTTTAGCTAACTCTACAATAGTTAACCCAAAAACATCTTGATATTTTGGAACACCTCCGTCATTTATTTTTGGCAATAAATCACCAGTAATTTTATTAAACTTACCTGGAGCATGATACACAACTTGGTTTTCTTCTGCTTTTTTTAGCCCTTTTCCCTTTGTAGTTATTACGTGTAAAAACTTGGGACCTTTAACAGTCTTTAATCTATTTAACTCTGCTATAAGTAAAGGTAAATTATGGCCATCTATAGGACCAGAATAATTAAAATTTAACGCTTCAAAAACATTGTCTTGCTTAGCGTTACCCTTTTTAACATTGGTAAGATATTGTTTTAATGCACCAACGCTTGGGTCTATACCTATAGCATTATCGTTTAAAATAATTAACACATTAGCATCGGTAACACCTGCGTGGTTTAAACCTTCAAAGGCCATACCACTAGCAATAGATGCGTCACCAATTACCGCAATATGTTGTTTTGAAGTTTCTCCTTTTAAGTTAGAAGCAATGGCCATACCTAAAATAGCTGAGATAGAAGTAGAACTATGACCTGTACCAAAATCATCATAAACACTTTCATCTCTTTTAGGAAAACCACTAATGCCATTTAACCTTCTATTGGTTTCAAACACATTTTTTCGGCCAGTCAAAATTTTGTGGCCATATGCTTGGTGGCCAACATCCCATATTAATTTATCTACAGGAGTATTAAATACGTAATGCAACGCTATAGTAAGTTCTACTACGCCCAAACTAGCGCCCAAGTGCCCTTCCTTTGCAGAAACAATATCAATAATAAAATCTCTAAGCTCTTGCGCTACAATTGGCAAATTTTGCACTTGTATTTGTCGCAAATCATGCGGATTTGTTATGTTCTTTAAATATGCCATTTAAACAACAAATTTAAACGGTATTTATGAGTTTATAAAGAAATAAGTAAAGAGTTATACCTTTACAACCAATTGTGTTACAAAAACTTGGTATTTTTATTTTTAGACTGATAAAAAACAGCTCCTTACACTATAAATAGCTGCGGCTAATTTTATATTTTTACTTTATGATAAATCCTTTTGACGACACGTACTTTATGAAAAAAGCTTTAGAGGAAGCAAATGCAGCTTTTGATAAAGGCGAAGTACCTGTTGGCGCTGTAATAGTAATTAAAGATCGTATTATAGCACGTGCCCATAACCTAACAGAACAATTAAATGATGTTACAGCACACGCAGAAATGCAAGCTATAACTTCTGCTGCAAATTTTTTGGGCGGAAAATATTTAGAAAACTGCACACTTTATGTAACCTTAGAACCTTGTCAAATGTGCGCAGGAGCCTTGTATTGGAGTCAAATTTCTAAAATTGTTTACGCAGCTAAAGATGTAAAAAGAGGTTTTACTGCAATGGGTACAACCTTACACCCTAAAACAAAAATATCTGGTGGTTTATTAGAAAAAGAAGCCTCTGAACTTTTAAAACGGTTTTTTATTGAAAAACGGAACTTGAATTAAAAATAAAAAGCCTTGCATTGCAAGGCTTTTGTTTTAATCAAAATAAATATACTTTATTAGATTACTTGCACTTGTGCAGCAACCACTCCTTTTCTTCCTTCTTCTTCTACGTATTCTACTTTGTCTCCTTCGTTTAGCTCTACTCCGTTTAGCGATGTTGCATGCACAAAGATGTCTTTTCCTGTTTCGTCGTTTGTAATGAATCCATATCCTTTAGAGTCATTATAAAATTTTACTGTTCCAGTCATTAAAATAAATTATAAAAAATGTTAATACTCAAATATAACATATTTTAATTAGAGCTATGTAAACAGAACATAAAATTGTTTAAATTTATTGATTATCAGTCTTTTCCAAGTTTTTTCCTTGCATTTTTCTGATATTTTCTTCATTTAACATGTAATTTTTAACATTCTTACCCTTACTAACACGTATTAAAAAAAGAGGCATTGCTATAAAAAATATTCCTACAGTTCCAAAGCCAATAAACTTATGTGCTATGGTTTCATTCCCTTCTAAAATAATAAAACCATACACTATTAAGCCTATTGCTACTAAAGCTACTATACCACTACTATATTTCATCATACATTATTATTTTGTAAAGTCTATTAATTTTTTTCTGTAAGCTGTTAATAGTTTAGATTTAGACACAAAGCCTATATACTTCCCTTCTTTAACAATTGGTAAGTTCCACGCACCCGAAAGTTGAAATTTATCCATTACTGCTTGCATATTATCTTCTTCGTAAACTATTACCTCTGGCACAGACTGCATAAAATTTTCTACTTTTAACGTTTTATACAGCTCTTGTTTAAACATTACATCTCTAATATCATCTAAAAGTAAGATACCTTTTAAAGCCTTACCCTTTTTATCTAAAACAGGAAAAATATTTCGGTTAGATTTTACAATTGCCTTATGTACTACTTCCCCCAACGTCATTTTTTGTTTTAACGGTATAAAGTTCGTTTCTATAACCGTATCTATATCCATTAATGTTAAAACAGCATGGTCTTTATCATGGGTTAAAAGCTCACCCTTACGACCAAGTTCCATAGTGTAGACTGAATGAGGATAAAAATACTTTGTAATACCAAAAGACAACGTAGCTGTAATCATTAAAGGTACAAAAAGCTCATAACCACCAGTAACTTCTGCAATTAAAAATATAGCTGTTAATGGCGCATGTAAAACTCCTGCCATTAAGCCGGCCATACCAATTAAAGTAAAATTACTTTCAGACACTGGTGAGCTAACCAAGCCTGTGGCATTTATAATTTTAGCAAAGCAATTGCCCATTATGCTTCCCATAAACAGTGTAGGAGCAAAAATACCCCCTACACCACCTGCTCCAAAAGTTAAAGAACCTGCTATTACTTTAAAAAACACCAAACCACCCAACAAAGCTATAATTACCCATACATTATCCAAATCTAAGTGTAACGAATTATTTGCCAGAGCTTTTTCTGGATGCCCTGCCATAAGATGGTTAATAACATCAAAACCCTCTCCGTATAGTGGCGGAATAAAATAAACTAAAACCCCAATAGAAAGTCCACCAATTATTAATTTTTTTAAGGGCGATTCTATTTTATCAAACAATTGCTGAATACGATCATAAACCTCTGTATAGTACATAGAGATTAATGCAGAGACTACACCTAATGCCATATAAAAAGGAACATCAGAAATAACAAATTTGTCTTCTAATGTAAACGGAAGCAAAACATCGTCTCCAAAAAAAAAGTAAGATGTTATTATTGCTGACAACGATGCCAGTAATAAAGGTAACATAGACGCAATAGTTAAATCTAAACTAAATACTTCTATAGCAAAAACAATTGCCGCTATGGGTGCTTTAAATATTGAAGACAAAGCACCAGCTGCAGCACAACTAATTAGTAAATTACGCGTTGTTTGGTCTAGATGAAAAAAACGAGATAAATTAGAACTTATAGCAGCACCTGTAGCTACCGTAGGGCCTTCTAAACCTACAGACCCACCAAAACCAACTGTTATTGGAGCTGTAATTAAAGAACCAAACATTTGATACCTTTTCATAAACCCTTTACGCTTAGCAATTGCGTACAATGTTGAAGGTATACCGTGACTAACCTTGTTTCTAATAATATATTTAACACATAAGTACACTAAAAAAAAACCTAGTATTGGCGACAAAAAGTAAAAAGCATGGTGGTAATTAGCCACCAATTTACCCTCTAACGCGTGTTGTATAAAATGGGTTGCATTTTTTAGCAACACTGCACCAATACCAGATGTTATACCTACAATTACACTAAGAATATAAATAAACTGCCTGTTAGTAATGTATCTTGCTCTCCATACTAAAATACGTTTAAGCAATTTTTTGTTAGACATTACGTGGCTTTTTAATTCTTAGTTATTTATATTAACTTGTAAACTTAGCTCTTTTAGTTGTTCGTCATCAATAGGTGCAGGAGCATCTATCATAACATCTCTACCACTATTGTTTTTAGGGAAAGCAATAAAGTCTCTAATTGTTTCTTGTCCTCCTAAAATAGATACTAACCTATCCAAACCAAAAGCTAAGCCTCCGTGTGGTGGTGCTCCATATTGAAAAGCGTCCATTAAAAAGCCAAATTGCTCTTTAGCCTCTTCTGGTGTAAAGCCCAAATGTTTAAACATTGTAGCTTGCGTTTCTTTATCGTGTATACGTATAGATCCTCCTCCAATTTCATTTCCATTTAAAACCAAATCGTATGCATTTGCTTTTACAGCACCTGGATCTGTATCTAAAAGTTCTAATTGACCTGGCTTAGGAGATGTAAATGGGTGATGCATTGCATGGTAATGACCTGTTTCTTCATCTAACTCTAATAAAGGAAAGTCTATAACCCATAATGGTGCAAACTCATTTGGCTTACGTAAGCCCAAGCGTTCTGCAAGCTCCATACGTAAAGCACTTAGTTGCGCTCTTACTTTATTTGTTGGCCCAGAAAGCACACAAACCAAGTCTCCTGGTTTAGCACCTGTTCGTTCTGCCCATTTAGCAAGATCTTCTTGGTCGTAAAATTTATCTACAGAAGATTTAAAAGAACCATCGTCATTACAACGAGAATAAACCATACCTAAAGCACCAACTTGCGGACGCTTTACCCAATCTATTAATTTATCTATTTCTTTTCTAGTGTACGCGTTACCACCTGGCACAGCAATACCAACAACTAACTCTGCATTATTAAAAACACCAAAATCTTTATGTTGTGCTATATCATTTAGCTCGCCAAATTCCATTCCAAATCTAATGTCTGGTTTATCATTACCATACAAACGCATAGCATCATCAAACAACATTCTAGGAAACTTATCTACTTCTACACCATTAATTTCTTTTAAAAGGTGGCGTGTTAAGTTCTCAAAAATGTTTAAAATATCTTCTTGCTCAACAAAAGCCATTTCACAGTCAATTTGCGTAAACTCTGGCTGGCGATCTGCTCGCAAATCTTCATCTCTAAAACATTTTACAATCTGAAAATATTTATCCATACCACCTACCATAAGCAACTGCTTAAAGGTTTGTGGCGATTGCGGCAAAGCATAAAACTCACCTTCGTTCATACGACTAGGAACCACAAAATCTCTAGCACCTTCTGGTGTAGATTTTATTAGATAAGGTGTTTCTACCTCTATAAATCCATTATTTGACAAAAAATTACGCACTTCCATAGAAACCTTACTCCTAAAAATAAGATTGTTTTTTACAGGATTTCTACGAATATCTAGGTAACGATATTTCATACGTAAATCTTCACCACCATCAGTTTCATCTTCAATTGTAAATGGTGGCACAATAGCCTTGTTTAAAATAGTTAATTCAGATACTAAAATTTCTATTTCTCCAGTAGGCATATTAGGGTTTTTAGAAGCCCTTTCTATTACCTTACCTTTAACTTGTATTACAAACTCACGCCCTAATTTTTGGGCACGCTCCATCATTTCTTTACTTGTACGCTCTTCATCAAAAACCAACTGAGTAACACCGTAACGATCACGTAAATCTACCCATACAATAAAACCTTTATCTCTTGACTTTTGCACCCAACCAGAAAGTGTAACCTCTGTATTTATATGAGTTGCGTTTAATTCTCCACAATTGTGACTTCTATACATTTTTAATAGCTAAAGTTGAAAGTAGCAAAGGTATAAAAGTATCTCATTAACTTAAAAACTATATGAGATTTAAAAAAATAGTATATAGTAAGAAAAAAACTATAAATAAAAACTTAAATTATATGTGTTAAAAACTAACATTTGTTAATTTATTATTTGTTTATATGGAAAAAATGTCATTATCTTGTGATATAACTAATAAAACACTTAATTAAATGAAAAATTATTTATCAAGAAAACTACTTGGTTTGGTTTTCCTTGTTTCTCCTTTATTTGCTATGGCGCAGGGTGAGATAAGTGGAACAGTAACAGACCAAAACAATGAACTTTTACCAGGAGTAAACATCATTATTAAAGGAACAACAACCGGAACAACCACAGATTTTGATGGTAATTACAGTATTACTGCAGAGAGTTTTCCTGCAACATTAATTTTTTCTTCTATAGGCTTTAATACCAAAGAAATTGTTGTTAACGCCGCAGGTAAAGTTAATATGACTTTACAAGAGGGTTTGGCTTTAGATGAAGTAGTATTAACAGGTAACAGATCTAAACCTAGGACTATTTTAGATTCTCCTGTGCCAATAGATAATATAGGCGTAGCAGAACTTACAAGTAGCGGTAAACCTACGGTAGACAGGATGCTTACTTTTAAAGTACCTTCATTTAATGCACAAACACAAGCAATTTCTGATGCAACAGCGCATTATGACCCAGCAGATTTACGTGGTTTAGGTCCTAGTAGAACTTTAGTTCTTGTTAACGGAAAACGTAAAAACCAAAGTGCACAGGTTTACTTAAACAGAACACCAGGTAAAGGTGAGGTTGGGGTAGATTTAAAAAGTATACCTACTGCTGCTATAGAAAGAGTAGAAGTTTTAAGAGATGGTGCTTCTGCACAATATGGTTCTGATGCCATTGCCGGCGTAATTAATATGGTATTAAAGAAAAACGCTAAATACACAACAGTATCTGCAAGAACAGGTATAACGTCTCAAGGAGATGGCTTTAACTTTGCTGCAGACGCTAACACTGCTTTTAATTTTGGTGACGGAGGATTTATAAACCTAACATTAGGTTACTACAACCAACAACTAACAAACAGAGCTGGTTCTCCTGGTATTGCAGATTTACCTGCAGATGCTAGACCAAATGAAATACAATGGGCTACTGAAAATCCTGAATTAGGAATGAAGGTTGGACAACCAGATTTAGAAAAAGGAGATTTATTTATTAACCTAGGGCACCCACTAGGTGAAAATGCAGAACTGTACTCTTTTCACGGTTACTCTACCAGAAAAGGACGTAGTTTTGCATATTACAGAGCCCCTTATTGGAGAAGAGATGTGGCGGACTCAGAATTTTTAACCAGGTCTGAAGATTTTGTAGGATACCAACCAACCTTTGAAGCGGCAATAGATGACCATATTAATGCTTTAGGTTTAAAATTTGACATTACAGACACTTTTAATGCAGATGCGAGTGTTACGTATGGATCTAATAGTGTAGATTATACTGTAAACAATTCTTTAAATAGAGATTACCTAGTAGATAATGGCACTTCTCCAAGGTCTTTTAAACCAGGCGGATATACATTGAGTAATGTTGTAATGAACCTAGATTTTGCAAATGCTTTTACAGAGCAATTGACATCTTCTTTTGGTGTAGAATATAAAAAGGAATACTATGAAGCAATTGAAGGCGACCCTTTGTCTTATTACAAAGGTGGATCTGACTCTTTTGCTGGTATAAAGCCAGACGAAGCTGGAAAGTGGAACAGAAATAATATCGCTTTTTATGCAGGGTTAGATTATGATATTACAGAAGATCTTTTATTAGGGTTAGCTGGTAGATATGAAGACTTCTCTGATTTTGGAGACAACTTTTCTTGGAAAGTTTTTGGCCGTTACAAATTAGGAGACAAAGGTGCTATTAGAGGGTCGTACAGTACTGGATTTAGAGCGCCAACATTACACCAACGCTACTTAACAAACAGTCAATACATCATTGTATCTGGTTCATCAGAGCCATTATTACAAGGTACTTTAGCTAATGATAACTCTGCTGTACAAGCCTTAGGAGTACCTAGTTTATTTGCTGAAACGTCTAGAAATATTTCTGCAGGTTTTACATATAAAATAAATCCTAAATTTTCTGCATCTATAGATTTTTACCAAATACACGTAGATGATAGAGTTCTATTTTCTTCGCAAATTGGATTTGACGGAGATGATACTAACACAAATCCTGTAGAACAGATACTGGAAGACAACAATGTAGTAGCAGTACAATTTTTTATAAATGCTGGCGATACAAAAACTACAGGAGCAGATTTTGTACTTAACTACAGAGGTATAGATATGGGACAAGGTAAATTTAATGTGAGTTTGGCTGCAAATATTAATGAAACAACAATTGATGCAATTGAAACTCCACAAGTTTTAGCTGACAATGGATACAATATTTTTACAAGAGAAGAAAAAGGTTTAATTACAAATTCTAGACCAAAATCTAAATTTATTTTAGGTATGGATTATGACACTGATAAATTTAACATTGGTTTAAATAATACTCTTTTTGGTAAGGTAACTGTTACTGCTCCAGAGACAGGAGGAATAGACCAAGATTTAGCTTCTATGTTGGTTACCGATTTAAATTTAAGCTACAAAGTAACAGACAAACTTAGCTTTACAGGTACAATTAACAACCTATTTGATGTATACCCAGATGTAACTTTGGCTAGCACACAAACAGCACAAGCTGGCAGCAGATTCTTATACTCTTCAGAAGTGCAACAAGGTGGACAATTTGGTACTAACTTTAGCTTAGGAATGAACTATAGTTTTTAATAAAATTTAAACTTTCAATTTAAAAGCGGCCTATGAGCCGCTTTTTTTATCGTTGTATGTTAAGTGTTAAAAATAATTAAATAATTGATTTACAATATTTTATGTTTTTAATGTAAATTTAATGTTAACTTAAAGCGTATTTATTGTAAAATAAAATGTATCTTTATATCGTTAATGTTAAGAAATTAAAAATTAAAACCTACATATCATGAAAAAAATAGCACTAGTATTCGCATTTATATTCTCAATAGCAATAGTTAACGCACAAAGTACAAAACCAGTTTTTGAAAAAGCAGATAACAAAGTAAAAGCAACTTATTTTCACTCTAACGGAGAGGTTGCACAAGTTGGACACTTTTTAAATGGTAAATTACACGGTGAGTGGACTATGTTTAATGAAGAAGGTAAAAAAATAGCAACGGGTAATTATACTGAAGGTAAAAAAACCGGAAAATGGTTTTTTTGGAATAAAACAGAATTAAACGAGGTAGATTACAAAAACAGTAAAATTGCCAATGTTACAAAATGGAATAACGAGGGAACATTAGTAGTAAACTAATTACTGCTTAAATAAAACCCATTAAAAAACCCAGAGAATATAAATTCTCTGGGTTTTTTATTTTTTGTTTACTTATTAAACAAATAAATGGCAATCTTTACAGTCTTTAATTTCCCCATAATACGTTTGTCTATACTTGTACAAGGTTTTTACAGGAACTCCTAAAACGTATTTCTTTACGTAGGTTACTTTAGCCGCAAGTTGCCCCATCCTTTTGGTGTATCGCTTTTCTACTTTGCTTTTTCTTTTGACTTGTATAATCTTCATAATTGAAATTGTTTCCCTACAACATACATTTATACAGGCCAAATGCAAGATAAAAGTGTTAATATTTTGTTATAACGATTAAAAAGATACACTACAACGTTATAGCAACAACTTAATTTACAATTACTTAGTTTTTTTAAACTGAAAAACTAGCACCAAAAAGCAGATGCTAGTTAAACAAACTAAAAAACGATATTTAAAAATGTATGTAAATACCTTACTTTAAAATCCACATTTGTGAATTAATATTATCACCAGTAGCAAACTGTCTATTAATAGCTTCCTCTAAATTTTTAGGGTTATTAGTAGACTCACTTGTTGGATACAACCATCTTTTTGGTATTCTAGCTTCGTTTAATGCACCACCTCCATCTACATTAAACTCCGGATAACCAGTTCTACGTTGGTCATAAAACATTTGCCACCCAGTATTTAAAAACAACGCTATATGCTTTTGAGTTGCAATACTCTCTATAGGGTTTGTAGCATTAAGTTGTACAGCAGAATTTGCTAAATAACTATCTACATCTGTAATACCATAATACTCCATTGACGCTTTAATACCTTGCGTATAATACGTAGAGACATCACCAGAAATCCATCCTTTGGCAACAGCTTCTGCTAAAATAAATTGAAGTTCTGCATAACCTATTAATAAACTTGGTTCATTAACAGGGTCATTGTAATACCTTGGAGCAATTCTAGATGCATTACCAGCAACTGCCTTTGCTGCATTATCACTAAAAACAGCACTACCATATAAGCCTCCATAGGCATTAAAATCTGTTTCATCTAACGCAGAGGCACTTGGCATTTTTTCTGCAAAAACAAATAACCTTGGGTCTTCTAAATTTTTCAACGTATTTACAAAAGACTCTTCTAAATAATATGCAGTTTGCAAATTGTTGTTATTAAATAATGGGTAACGGTTGTTTTGTATGTTTACAAAAGTTAATGCTCCGTTGTCATTATTAGAACTAAACAAAGGATATTTACTTGGGTTATCTACAACCTCTTTAAACCTACCCACAACGTTTAAAGACGCAACATCTGCTTTATTAGATAACATTAACAAGACTCTTAAATAGTAAGAGTTAATTAACTTTTGCCATTGTAGTTTATCACCATTGTAAATTACATCACCCAAAATAAGTTCATCATTAGCAGCAAGCTCGTTAGAAGCCGATTTTAAATCTGTTAATACCTGTAAAAAGATTTCTTCTTGGGTATCGTAAGCAGGAGTATAATTTTGATCTTCCACTGCAATTGCCTCACTGTAAGGAACATCACCAAAAACTAATGTAAGCTCTGTTATAAAATAGGAGTTAAAAAATTTACCCAGAATAGCGTAAACCTCAGCCTCCGAATTCTGGCTCTCTTCAATCATTTTATGAACTTGCTTTATATTGTCATAATTAGCAAAAGAAGCTTGTTGCCAATTGTAGTATTGGTTTTCATTAACACCGTCTGTAAATGCTAAATATCTACTTGCTAAAGCACTATTTAAGCTCACATTATTAAACGCTAAGGTTTCTATATTAGTTAATAGTAAGTCTGGACTAACTGCTGTTGCTCTGTTAGGATCATCTTGCAACTCTTCTATATCTGTACAACTTGCTGTAAAGAATATTGCACATAAAATATATATACTAAATTTTTTCATTATGCTTTTATTTAAAATTTCACATTTAAGTTAAGTCCAATATTCCTAGTTGACGGTGCCTGTAATGCATCTACACCAGAATCTGGATCTACATTTGGCACATCAGAATTTAACCAAAGGTTACGTCCAATTAAGGACAAACTAAACTCATATATAGGTGTGTTTGCTAATGCTTTTTTTGGAAAGTTATATGTTAGTGTAACCTCTCTAAGCTTTACAAAAGACTCTTTGTAATAGTGGTAATTTTTATTTTGACCGTTACTAGTTGTCTGCATAAAGTTAATGTAGTTAACAGCAACATCATTAGGAGCATACGTACGCGTATCACTAGTAATATTACCATTAACATCATACGTTGCTGTGCCGCTTACAACCTTTACTCCTGGAGCTACATAAGAACTAACTCCGTTATTTGCATCATCTCTAAACTGGTTTACTGTGCCTTTATGTTTACCTCCCCACCACATTTTTTGATTAGTAGTAGAGTAAATTAAACCTCCTATTCTACCATCAAATAAGAACGATAAATTAAGATTTTTATATTTTAACGTATTGGTAATACCATAAGTCCAGTCTGGATCATCATCACCAATATATCTTTGGTATGGATCGTTTACAGGAAAACCATTTTCATAAATAACCTCACCGTTATCATTAGTTTGGTATACGTTAGCATAAATTTGATCTGTACGTTCACCAACTTTTACAAAGCCCACTGTCTGCTCTCTATCTCCATAAATTTCTTCTTGAAATCTTCTAAACCTACTAAAGTTTACAAGCATATCCCAACTAAAATTAGCTGTTTGTATAGGTTTAGCATCAAAAACAAATTCTAAACCTTTACGCTTGTATTCATCACCGTTAAGCAAAATACTTTCATAACCAGATCCTTCCGAAATTGGACTATAAATTAAATTGTTATAGTCTCTGGCCTCAAAATAAGCAACATCTAAACCTAAACGATTATTAAAGAATCTAACATTTGCACCAACCTCCCAAGTGTCTGATGTTTCTGGCTCTAAACCAGGAGAAAGTAAGCTAGATCCAAAAGATGCTGACGTATTACCGTTCCACGTTGTTCCCTTATCATAAGCTTGTATATAACTATAAGGATCGTTTCCTATTTTACCTTCTGACACTCTAGACCAAGAACCTCTTAATTTTGCAAAACTAATAGCCTGTGGCATATCAAAAAGGCTAGATAAAACTAAAGATCCAGATACAGATGGGTAAAAGAAAGAATTGTTTTCTTTTGGTAAAGTAGATACTTTATCGTTTCTACCAGTAATAGATAAGTAAAATGCATTGTAAAAAGACATGTCTACAAAACCATAAATACTCTTTATAGCTTCTTCTTGCTCTAAGTTAGATGCAATATAACTTGCCCCTGCATTATTGGCCAAATTGTAAAAACCAGGAATATTCAAACCATCTGTTTGTGTACTAGCCGCTGTAGATTTGCGATAGTAGTTAGAGTAAGCAACTTCACTTTTTAGTGTAAAATCATCAGAAAAACTCTTTTCAAATTTTAGTCCAAAATCTGTAATAATATCAAAATATCTACTATCTGCATTGGTAAAATTACCAAGAGATTTATTGCCATAACCCACATAACTTTTAGGCTCTTTATACGTTCTGTTTAAGCTGTAAACATTAATACCACTTGTGCTTTTTACGCTAAGTTCTGGCGTAACATTATACTCAAAGGCAACGTTACCATACACATTATCTTTATCATAACCACGCTCATACTCATAGGCTTGAAAATAAGGATTGTTATAATAAGAAACGTTAAAATGCCTTTGCTGGTAACCTTCTTGTCCTTCTCTCCAGTAGTTACGCAAATCTTTAACATCTACATCTACACCTGTCCACAAAACCAAATTGTACAAATAATTTGTTGGTCCGTAACCAACCTCAGGAAAATTATCTGTGTATTGCTTATTGTAAGTTAAATTAGAGCTTACTTTAAAATTATCAGACGGATTTAAAGTACCACCAATTGTAAAAGAAGTGTTGCCCAAATCTGTATTTGGCACAATTCCTTTTTGGTATACATTAGATAAAGACATTCTATAACTAGCTTTATCATTACCCCAATTAACACTAATATTATTGGTTTGTATAGATCCTGTTTGAAAAAAATCTTTGATATTATCTTTACCTCTAGAAGTAAAGGGAATTGGAATTAAATTACCAGCAGCATCTGTAGGACTATTGTATTGTGTAGTTTCAAAAAAACCACTTGCCGTGCTTGGGTCTAACTGATCTACTTTAGGTCCCCAAATCCAGCCACCACCTTCAGAGCCACTACCTAAACCGTTAATATACGCGTATTGCCCTTGGTTACCATTGCCATAAACTGTTTGTACATCTGGTACTTTTATAAAAGAAGGTTGAAAAAGCACTGAACTATTAACTGTTACAGTTAACCTTCCTTTTTCTCCTTTTTTACTTGTAATCATTATAGCACCGTTTCTACCAGCAGAACCATAAAGAGCAGATGCAGTTGCACCTTTAAGCACACTAATACTCTCTACATCATCAGAATTAATTTTCCAGATATCTGCAGACCTATCTGGTATACCATCTATAACAACTAATGGTGTTGCGCCTCTTAAACTAATTTCTGGATTCTGAAATAAGTCGGTAGAGTTTTTAATATTTAAACCAGCTACTTTACCCGTTAAAGAATTTACCAAGTTAGGCTCTTTCGCTTTTTCTAAAGAAGCTCCTTTTACTTCTTGTACTGCATAACCCAATGCTTTCTTTTCTCTTTTAATGCCCAAAGCCGTTACCACTACCTCTTCTAATGCAGCGGCATCCTCCAAAAGGGTAACATTAATTACAGTAGCATTTAACACTGTAATTTGTTTTGTTTTAAATCCCATAGATGAAAATGTAAGCACATCTCCCTTTGCAGCATTAATGGTATAATTACCATCAAAATCTGTTGTTGTGCCATTTGTAGTATTAGCAACTACAATGCTAACACCCATTAGTGGTGTATTGCCCTCATCTACAACACTACCCGTAATAGTTTGTTGTCCGTAGCTAAAACAGCATGCAAACAACATTACAATAAACGTAAGTCTAAAATTCATTTTCTTTAATGTTAAGTTAAATTGGTTTTTAGTTATTGTTTATGTACCATGTATTAAGTACATTATTTGGAGTTTCTAATACTATTTTTAACATCTTGCCCATATGCTTTTTAAGCGATAGCGTAGTCTCTTCATTAGTCAAACTCACTGTTACCTCCTTTGTGTAAGTATCTTTTTTTCCTTCTTTAAATAGATTTGTAGTAGAAGTATAAATTGTTCCTTTTACATTTTTATCTGAATTATTTTTCCAACGGATGACAATTTTGTCTCCTTCCTTAACAGCTGATAAACCATAAGCATCTACCTTGCCTATAAAAGAAGTACCATCTATTTCATAAGCAATATCTTTTGAAACATCAATATTTAAAAAACGAAGCATAGTTGGGTAAATGTCTGTAATTGCCAAGGTTTCATTTTTAAAATAACTGTTAGTGTTTTTCTCATTAGTTACAATCCAAGTAGCACGCTCCCTATCTGTTTGTCCTCCATGATGGCGCCCATCTTTTGGACTACGACCGTGGTCTGTAGTAACCACCAACAACCAATCTTCATTAAAATTAGCTTCACGTATTTTAATAGCATTCCATATTTTGCCCACCAAAGCATCTTCATATGTAATTGCATCATCTAGTTGCGGACTATCACCTAAACCGTGGCCAACATCATCTGTATACTCTAAATACACCCAAGACAAGTCTGGTGCATTAGTTTTTATATACCTAGCGGCCTCATCAGCCACGTCATTATCAATTTTTTTAATGTATTGCTTGTAAGCATCGTGCGGATAATTAATGGTATCAATCTCTAAACCATCAAAAGCATAATCTAGCTCTACATTTTTTGTTTCAGATTCGCCCTCAATAAGTTTTGTTCTGTTATCTAGCCAAGTAGAAAAAATAGCTGTTTTTTTAGTTGGATATTGATCTTTAAAGACCTTAAAAATTGTAGGATAATTGTAGTTTGGTTTTTTTATACTATTACCATAAACATTATGCTTATTAACCCAAGTACCAGTAAGTAAACTATTGTAACCTACTGCAGAAATGGTTGGTGTTTGTGAGTAACCTCCTTTTTTACCACCCACATATGCTTTAGTATAACTGCCTGTATTAGCTATACTATCTAAAAAAGGAGTTGGGGCTTTTTGCAGCATATCTGTAGAAATACCATCTACTATAACAAACACTACTTTTTTATTATTTAAAGACTTGCTAGTTTGTTGACTAAAACTTACTTGCACAACTAAGCACATAACAAATACTACATATTTAATTTTATTCCCCATTTTTAGATTGATTGGTTACATTAAAATCTGGGTCAAAAGTATTTTTATAAATTATAAATTGAATGAATGTTCAATTAATAAAACTTTAAATAAATGTTAACTTGCACCGGTAAAGCAAGGCTTGTAATTATCTTAAAATGTTACATTTGCCTAAATAAAAATCTTACATGGGAAGAAAAAGTGTATCTGTACAAAGACGAAAAGAAATTATAAAAGCATTTTACAAAGTTGCAAAAGACATAGGCCTAGAAAACACCTCTATTGCTAAGGTTGCAGAACATTTAAGCATAAGTAATGGCTTAATAATGCACTATTTTAAAACCAAAGATGAGCTATTAATTGGCTTAAATGAGTTTATATTAGAACAGCATTTAAACATTGTACAAAATGATGAAAATGGAGAAATAAACTCCAAACAAAAACTTCACAATCTAATAACATCACTTTTTTCTAGAAACTGGAACAAATATTTTGATGATGGTGTTTTTTATAGTTGCTACGCTTTAATTTACAGGAAAAAAGATTTTAACGATAGCTTTAAAAGCTACTTACAAGCGCTACACACGGTTTTACACAAAAAATTAACAGAAGCAAAAGAGCACCAAATTATTACCAATACAAACATTGATGAAATAACAGAAGTTATTTTTGCCTTAATAGATGGTGCTTACTATTATTTGGGACTTTTTAATGAAAAAACAGAAGATTACAAGCAAAAAGAGGCTATTTACATTAAGTATGCGTTAAATATTTTAGAATTTAAAAACGAGTAAACGATTACTTAACAAACCTAACAATAGCATAGAGCCCAATACAAGCCCATACAGCGTTAACTACAACATTTGGGAAGTCGTTTAAAGCAAAGCCATTAATAATTAGGCAAACAGCGCCTAATATATTTAAAATATGGTACACTTTAGATTTAGATGATAGTTTACCTATGCTTAGCAACAAGTAAGACACTACAAATAATATGGCCCCGAGCCAACCTATTATAGAAAACATAGATTTGTAATTTTAAGACTGAAAAGATACAGGAAAACTAGAAAGTTTACATATCATTGATCCATTGTTTTATTTCTTTATAATTATATTCAAACTCTAATAAACAGTCTTCTGTTAAATGATGAAACTCTAAATCATTCTCTAATAAATATTTTGGCTTAATTAAGTCAAATTTCCCTTGGAAGTATGTACCAAGCTTGTATACAATAAACACAATTGATTTGTCTCTTATCATAACATCACAATATGTAAGATCAGGAAGCTTAAGATTCAACTGATTCATTCTATGATAAGTACTTTCATACATAAACCCTTGAGTAAATTCAAATTCACCAGAATCAAAATTTAAGAATTTAATTTCGACTAAATGACTCCCTATGAACTTACTATCACCCAAAATTGGAGAGTCACTTACAGAAATGACTTCACAAGGAATTGAAAAAAAATGCTCTCCAGAATGTTTTTTCAACTCTAATGTAGGTTTATGCAATCTCCATTCTTCAATTAAATCCATATGATTGTATTTACTCAAATATATTAAATTATATTTCCTGTAAAACAAATCTAAATTTACAATAATAAAAAATAGGCGCAGCTGAAGAAACTATATAAAAGCAAAAAACCTCAACTATTTCTAGTTGAGGTTTGTTTTGCTCCCCCTCTTGGGCTCGAACCAAGGACCCTCTGATTAACAGTCAGATGCTCTAACCAACTGAGCTAAGGAGGAATGTTAGCAGACGTAAAGCCTGTAAGCGGGTGCAAATATAAAAGCTTTTTTAATATCTACAAAACAAAAAATAAAAATTTATATAAATTTCTTTATAATATTCCAGATGTCGTTTCCAAACACAATTGCCATTAGTCCCATAAGTATTACAAAACCAATAATTTGCCCCTTTTCTAATACTTTTTCACTTGGTGGGCGACCAGAAATAATTTCATATAATAAAAACATAACGTGTCCACCATCTAAAGCAGGGATAGGTAATATGTTTAAAAAAGCCAACCATACAGAGAACATTGCCATAAAAGACCAAATAAATGTCCAGTTCCATTGCTTAGGCATCATTTCTACAATACCAATAGGTCCTTTTACTTGTTTGTAAGCTCCTGTTTTAGTGTTAAAAATAACTTTAAATTGTCTAATTTGTTTAGTTAGCACCTCAATTGTTTTGTTAAAGCCTTCTGGTATTGCCGCACCAAAACTATAGGTATCTGTAACAAATAAGTCTTCTCTGTTTAACACAACTCCTATTGCCGCTTCTTCAGGTACAACCATATGTAATTTTTCTGTTTGTCCTTTTCGCAATACTTCCAATTCTATCTCTTTATTTGGCGACTTTTTAATAATGCTTACAAACTCGTTCCAATACGTGGTTTTTTGTCCGTTAACAGCCACAATTTCATCTCCCTTAAGCACTCCCGCTTTTTCTGCAACCATACCAGATACCACACTATCTATCATAGCTTTTTGTCTGTAACCTAAAAAGTTTCTGCCTTGTGTACTAAAAACTGCCTCTTTGCCTTCTGCACTTAATGGCACTGTAATTTCTTTACCATCTCTTTTAACAGTAACCTCATCACCTAAAATAATGTCCAAAACAGCATCTGTAAACTTTTTACTTTTTTTGCCATCTATAGCTAAAATTTTATCTCCAGTTTTTAGTCCTAATTGCTCTCCTATAGAATCTATTAAAATTCCGTGCTTTAAATTATCTGCAGGTATATACGTATCTCCATTATTAAACAATAACATTGTATAAATAAACCACGCTAAAAAGAAGTTTACAGTTACCCCACCCAACATAATTATTAAACGTTGCCAAGCTGGTTTACTTCTAAATTCCCAAGGTTGTGGTTCACTCTTCATTTGCTCGGTATCCATACTTTCGTCTATCATACCAGCAATTTTAACATAACCACCTAAAGGTAACCACCCAATACCATAAACAGTATCACCTATCTTCTTTTTAAAAAGTGAAAATTTCACATCAAAAAATAAGTAAAACTTCTCTACTTTAGTTTTAAAATATTTGGCAGGAATAAAATGCCCCAGTTCATGCAAAATAACAAGCACTGATATAATTAATATGAACTGTACTATCTGAATAAATAATTCCATTAAATCTCTTTTAGTTTTTAAGAACGAACAAAAGTACACTTTTACGGGTTCTTACAAAAAGATATACTTGCAATGACAGTATTTTTATGAATTATTTAATATGCTATTGTATTGATTATTACTTACACCTATTGTAAATTTGCATAAAAAAATATGGGCGCATTTTTTAGTAAATTTAAAATTTTTGGAATTGTACTTTTAATAATATCTGCCGTAATAATCACCCTCTTTTACAATGCTTTAAAACCAGAAGTTAAGCTTCCTATTTACCAGCCAGCAGATTTTAACACAGAATTGGTAGACTCTACACTTTTACACAAAAAGAAGTACCATACAGTTGCCAATTTTAAACTTACAAACCAAAACGGAGAAACTATTACCCAAGACAATTATGCCAATAAAATTTATGTAGCAGATTTCTTTTTTACCACCTGCCAAACCATATGCCCTACTATGACAAAAAATATGGCAAAAATACAAGAGGTAATTAAAGACGATGAAGATGTAATGCTATTATCACATTCTGTTACTCCAGAGATAGATTCTGTTGCTCAACTAAAAAAATACGCTGTTAATAAAGGAGTTATAGACAGCAAATGGAATTTAGTAACTGGAGACCGAAAAGAAATTTATGATCTTGCGCGCAAGTCTTATATGGCCGCAAAAACAGACCTTAACAACCCATACAGTATGGTGCATACAGAAAATTTTGTTTTAGTTGATAAAGAAAAACGTATACGTGGCACTTATGATGGTACAAATGCTAAGGAAATTAAAGAGTTATTAGAGGATATTAGAATTTTAAAAGCATCATATAAAGAGTAATTTTGACATTAAAGAATATAAAAAAAGCAATGTATAAGTCTGTTGTTTTGCTTTTTTCCCTTATTTTTGCTCTTACTTAAAATCAATCTAAATAAAAATTGAGCATTACTGTAGCACAACTAAAAAAAGGGCAAAGAGGAATTATTAAAGATTTCTCTGAAGACACCCTACCCATAAAACTCTTAGAAATGGGATGTTTACCCGGTAACGTTGTAGAACTTATACAGATTGCTCCTTTAAAAGACCCAATTTACATTAATGTAAATGGCTCACATATAGCGATAAGAAAATCTACAGCCAACTTAATTGAAGTAGATTTAATTGAATGAATGTAATTGAGTATGAGCAAAAATATTAATGTAGCCTTAATTGGAAATCCAAACACCGGAAAAACATCAGTCTTTAATCAGCTTACAGGATTAAAACAAAAAGTGGGTAATTACCCAGGCATAACTGTAGAAAAAAAAGAAGGTATTTGCAAACTACCTAGAGGTGTTAAGGCGCATATAATAGATTTACCAGGAACATACAGCTTAAACACAACATCTTTAGATGAGAGTGTTGTTGTAGAATTACTTTTAAATAAAAACGATAAAGATTTTCCTGATGTTGCTGTTGTTGTAACAGATGTAGAAAACCTGAAGCGTAATTTACTTTTATTTACACAAATAAAAGACCTTAAAATACCTGCCATTTTAGTAATTAATATGGCAGACCGTATGACCAGAAAAGGCATTACACTAAACATACCTTTATTAGAAGAAAAACTAAACACTAAAATTGCTCTTGTAAGCACAAGAAAAGGTGTTGGGATAAACACTTTAAAAGAGCTTATTGCAGATTACAAAAACCTATCTATTAAACCAAATATAGACACTACATCTATTGCTCCAGATTACTTTAACAAACTTAGATCTGCTTTTCCTAAAGAAGATGTTTATAAACTTTGGTTAGTTATAACCCAAGATGTAAACTTTATGCCAATAGAAAAAAAACGCATAAAGGATGCTACTTTTTCTATAAAATCTAACACAGAATTAAAAAAACTACAGCATAAAGAAACTGTTTTAAGATATCAATTTATAAATAATATTTTAAAAGAAACTTATACTGTAGACCTTACTGTTGCTAAAGGATTTAGAGCAACTTTAGATAAAATTTTAACACACAAAGTCTGGGGTTACGTAATATTCTTTTTAATATTATTAGTCATTTTCCAAGCTATTTACGAATGGAGTAGCTACCCAATGGATTTTATAGATGAGTCTTTTGCGCAAATGAGCGAATGGACAAAAGCTAGCTTGCCGCCAGGTGCATTTACAAACTTACTTGCCGAGGGTATAATTGCAGGTATTGGAGGCGTAGTAATTTTTATACCACAAATTGCATTTTTATTCTTGTTTATATCCTTACTAGAAGAAAGTGGGTATATGAGTAGGGTGGTATTTTTAATGGATAAACTTATGCGCCCATTTGGGTTGAGTGGCAAAAGTGTTGTACCACTAATTTCTGGTACTGCCTGTGCCATACCAGCTGTTATGGCAACCAGAACAATAGAAAACTGGAAAGAACGCCTAATAACTATATTAGTTACTCCATTTACAACTTGCTCTGCCCGTTTACCTGTATACTTAATTATAATTGCACTTGTTATACCAGAAGGGAAATTTTTAGGACTTAGCTACCAAGCGCTAACACTTATGCTGCTATATTTACTAGGGTTTGGAATGTCTATTTTTTCTGCAATGGTTTTACATAAAATTTTACAAATAAAAAGCAGAACATTTTTTGTTATTGAAATGCCAAATTACAAGCTACCGCTATTTAAAAATGTAGCCTATACTGTTTGGGAAAAAACTAAAAGCTTTGTATATGGTGCTGGTAAAATTATTTTAGCTATATCTATTATTTTGTGGGTATTAGGCTCTTATGGCATATCAGACAATTTTAAAAACGCAGAAGAAATTGTTAAAAACAGAATTAAAACTGTTGGTTACTCTGAGTTTAACCAGGAACATATTAAAAATGAAATAGCAATTTATACGGGTGAATTGTATACAAACTACCCAACAGTAAGCGGTGCAGTTATTAAAGATTCTATTACAATGCGCTCTAACGCTTTAAAATTAAAAGCCGAAAACGAAGAAATAGCTAGTTTTAAATTAGAACACTCTTTTATTGGCTATGCTGGCAAAACTATAGAGCCAATTGTAAAACCTTTGGGTTATGATTGGAAAATTGGTATTGCAGTAATTACATCATTTGCAGCTCGTGAGGTGTTCGTTGGCACACTAGCTACAATTTACAGCGTTGGTAATGATGAAGAAGAAACTATTAAAAACCGTATGGCTGCCGAGATTAATCCGTGGAATAACAAACCACTATTTAACTTAGCTTCTGGCGTGTCATTACTACTATTTTACGCTTTTGCAATGCAGTGTATGAGCACCCTAGCCGTAGTAAAAAGAGAAACCAACAGCTGGAAATGGCCTGCAGCTCAATTAGTTTTTATGAGTGGGTTTGCTTACATAGTTGCTCTTATAGCTTATCAAATTTTAAAATAATTTACGCAAATCTATAACTTAAACTCCCGTCCTTTTTTTCTATTATAAATATTACAGATGCCTTTACATTTAAATATTTTATAAAATTTTTGGTTGATTTTAATTGATGAATGAAACTTTTATAAACTTCAGATTTATAATCCCAAGAACATCGTAATTCTAATGCTCTTTTATGATCTATAAAAGAATGATGCACTATAAATAACCGGTTCTGCAAACAACTACGTTTACCAACACTTTGTTTGCTGTAATAAAAATTAACTATTTTCTCAGGAAACTCAAAACTAAAGTTACTCCTTAACTCTTTAGGAACTAAGGTTCCTTTTACATCAAAACGTAAATTTTTATCTTCAAAAAATTCTATATCATATTCCTGAGACCTACTGTTTGGATTTCTATTAACACCATTTTGTGCGTAAAAAAGATACTCATCGCACCTAGCACATTGCCATAAAAACCACCTCCTTTTAAAATAATTTTTATCATCTTCTGGCAACTTAGAAATTGCAAGCTCTAAACTAGCTAATGTTTTACACTTAAATAGAGACACTTTTTTATCGGTAGTATTGTTTTGTATTTTTCCCCAATGCAAAGGTATTTCTGGAGCAAGTTTTTGCAACTGTTTGCTAAGCTCATCAAATTCTAATGCGTTCATTATAATATCTTTTAAGATGAAAACGCAATACTAAAATTTGGTTACACAAACTAAACTTATACTGCTAAGGTTTCTCTAACCGCTAAAGCAATTGCTTTAGCTAATAAAGGCGGCACAGCGTTTCCTATTTGCACCATTTGTTTTCCTTTTGCTCCTTTAAAAATAAAATCGTCCGGAAAAGACTGCAATCTTGCCATTTCACGTACCGTAATAACCCTAGATTCTATTGGGTGTATATTTACACCACCGTGGTTTTCCTTTATTGTACAACTAGCTTCGTTCCAAGGACATTTTTTCCATGAGTCGGAATAATTATCATATAAACTTTTGCCTTCTGGAACTTTAGCCAAGCGCTTTTTCATAGCATCACTATGCTTGGTTCTAACGTGGTTAAAAGCAGCATTATCTTTTAACGTAACCAAATCTTCTATAGCTTGCTTTGTGGTAATGTACTTATCTGGAGTAAGCATTGGCTTAGGATGCAAATTTTTTTTACCAATTCTGTTTGCTATAAAAATTATACGCTCTCTTTTTTGCGGTACATAATAGTTAGCTGCATTTAGCACAGTAACATTTACTTGATACCCTAAATTAGCTATATCTTCCTTTATTTTATCTTCTACCTTACCCTTTAGCATAGAACGTAAACCTTTTACGTTTTCTGCAACAATAAATTGTGGTTTCAACTCGTCTATAATCTGCAACATATCTTTGTAAAGAGAGTTACGTTCATCTTCTACAATACGGCTACCAGACATACTAAAACCCTGACAAGGAAATCCGCCAGACAAAACAGTTAATTGCTCTCCATTAAGTGCACTTTTAACAGTGTTAATAAACTCATTCTTAACACTCCTTTCTGTAATATCACCTAATATGTGTGGGTGTTCAAAATTTTCTCTGTAGGTCATACCAGCTTCCTTAAACCAATCTAAACCTCCTACTTGGGTAAAGCCAGCCATTTCAAACCCTTTTGCCATACCACCAGCGCCACAAAACAAATCTGCAGATGTAAGCTTAGTTTGTGAGGGATTCTCCCAACTGGCAGAAATATCTACCCAATTAACATCATCGGTCTTTATAGACTTAGTTCCTTTTTTAACCAATTGTTTTATTGGCTTAGCATCTAAAATTCCACTATTTCTAAATAAAACAATATCTTTAGGTTTTATATAATGTACACCAAGCGTTTTGGTAGATTTTAGTGCGCCAGAATGTATGTGTTTCCTAATTATTTTTTGAGAAACACCTAATTGTAATGCAATGTCTTCAATTCGTAAAAACTCCTCTTTTACCGCCATACATTAATTACTCTCCTAGTTCTGTAATTTTCTTTTCGTATAAATTTTTACTTTCTATAACTGCCACATTTAGCTCTTGCATAATGCCTTCTACCCTACTTTCAATACTTTCCATTTGGCTATTTATATTGTCAAAAGAGTTTAACGCAGCAGCAACTTCTAATGCTTTAACAACTTCTACAGCATCACCGTGTAATAAACGCAACTTAGCAATTGCTTTAGAGGTATTAGCTAAGGTGCCATTGTATTTTGTTTTAGCTTTATTAATAGCTTTTAAAAGTGTTTTTTTACTCTGCTCATCACTTAAGCTATTAGTTTGGGTCTCCATAGCTGTAAATAAATTAGAGGCTTTAGTTTTTAAATCCTCATATTCTTTATTTAGGTTTTCTACACGCTTGTTTACCTTTTCCCAGTCGCCATAAACCTTAGCAAACTCTTTATCTTCATTTTTAGCGTCTTCTAAGGCTCCTTTTAAAGCACTTAAAGACGTTAAACCTTTGGTTACATTTTTATTTGCGGTAATTTTTTTCCTTTCAAAAGAAGCAACTTGTGACTTAAACTTCTCTTTTAATCTAATTAAATCTTCTGGACTTTTATTTTTCCAACAAGATGATAATGTTAGTACAACTACCAACAAAGCAATACTCTTTTTCATATAATAATTAAGTTAATGGTGGTGTAAAAATAGAAAAATTAAACCATTACTGTTTTGCCCTTTGGTAATCTGCTAATTTTTGTGGTCCTTCTAACAGTACTCTTACCACACGCAATGTACCATCTTCTGTGGTTGCAATTTGCCATTTTATTAGGGATATTTTACCGTTTTCTATTTCAATTCCTGTTATACTTCTTGGATGCACGCAACTACCATCATTAAAAAACGGGATATCTCCTGGCTCCGGAAAACGCGGCCTATGTGTATGGCCAACAATAGTAATTTTTTCATTGTTTTGTAATATCCAACGTTTAATTCGCTTTTCAACCTTTATTAATTCTTTATGATTTTTAGCTGGACTAGTAGGGTCTGCAATTCCCCATACCTGCAAAGGTTTCCATAACACACGTACTAAAAACCTACCAACGCGCCAAAAATTATAGTTCCACCAATCTGCTTGGTGGCCGTGAGTTAAAAAAAGTTCTTGAGCTGTTTGTTTGTGTTTTAAAACTATACCTTCATGATAGGTAATACCAACAAATAAATCTTTGTCTTTA
Source organism: Cellulophaga omnivescoria (assembly GCF_001999725.1). GTDB lineage: Bacteria > Bacteroidota > Bacteroidia > Flavobacteriales > Flavobacteriaceae > Cellulophaga > Cellulophaga omnivescoria. The sequence continues at coordinate 143,010 of NZ_MDDP01000010.1, read as the reverse complement.
CCATCTATAGGCTCAAAATAACTAGATAAATATTTTTTTACGTAATCAGGGTCTTTATACACCATATCATGATTTCCCCAAATCATAAATAAACGATTTTGCAGGTGGTACTGCCGTAACAATTCGTATATGTTTTTGTGAGCCGTAAAAATAGACTCAAATGAGGTGTTCTCCCAAAGTTCATCACCATCGCCCAACTCAAAATAACTAAAACCCTCATTAAAGTAATGTTGTAATGCGTGGTAATAAATATTCCTGTTATTGGCAAAATCGTCTGCAAAACTATTATCACCTCTGTGGCAGTCACTAAAAAGTATTAACTTAGAACTATCATCAAAAGGCACAATTTTAGACTTTTTATACGCTCTGGTTAACCTAGTAAAAGAGGACATATTTTAATTTTTGTATAAATATCTAAAAAAGGGATTAATTAGGATTATAACAAACCTAATAAAAAGTAATAATTATTTTGTAATTTTGTATGCTATTCTTAGACTAAGTAGGGAAGATGAAAGTTGAAAACGAAATAGAGTTACCACTAAAAAGTCTTGTAAGTTTTGACAAGTTACTTAAACAGTACGATAAAATGGCTGTAGGTAATGACGTGTTCCTTGCCCAAAAAGCTAGATTTATCCTAAACTACCAAAAACCTTACCCAGAATTACGTGAAGGTTTTACAGATTTAAATTTACTAGAAAAATATAAAGATGTTATTAATGTTATTCTACAAGATACTTTTTCTGAAGTATTAACTAAGAATGAAATTAAAGCAGCAACATTACCTTACGCTAACGTAATTTTTAACTCTTCTGAAAGATTTAAAAAAATTATAGAAGATGCAGGTGAAGGATTTGTGCTAGAAATAAAAAACGTAGAGGATAGGCTAAATTACATTATGGCTGGCACCGTAATATTAAACTTTCATTATGGTTTTAATTTAGACTTTAGAAGACCTATGTTTTATGAAATTCCGGATAAAAACGGAGTTATGAGACACTACAGAATATTATACAATGCAGATTTTATAGACATTACACCTAATGAAAATGCAAAAAAACTTACACAAGCAGATGTAGATGAACTATTAGAAAACTTTGATGATTTAGAACTTTGGAAACAAAAAATTCCGCCTAACAGTTTTACCTCTAAAGGTTTTGTAATTTCTAATATGTTTGATGTTACTGCGGAGCACTCTATTTCAGAAATAAAATCTAGTCTTATTTCTAGCGACAAAAGAGGCTCTGAGTTTTTTATGGAAGATTTTCAAAATACCTTTAAGTCTTTATTTGGACTTCCTAATTTAAAAGTTGGTTTTTCTATTCACAATAGCAAAGAAGATACTTTTGAAAAAGTCCCTGGTATTGGCATTGACAGTTTTATACTTAACAAAAGTGCTAATGTAAATTGTAAAACTGCCCTTTGTAATGACTCCTACAAAACCATTTTAAAGGACCATAATTACTATGTAATTTCTGATCTAGAAAATTACTATAAAAAAGCACCAGAAAATAGTTTGTATGCTACTTTAGCAAAGCAAAACATTAAAAGTGCCATAATTGCACCTATTTCTAACGGAAAAGAATTACTAGGGGTTTTAGAACTTGCCTCTACAAAAAGATACAATTTAAATAATGTAAATGCTCAAAAGCTGCAAGATGTAATGCCTTACATTGTTACCGCAGTATTGCGCTCTAAAGCTGAAGAAGAAAATTTAATAGAAGCTGTAATACAACAAGAATGCACAACAGTGCACCCATCTGTATTATGGAAGTTTGAAAATGAAGCCATACGATTTATTAGAGCAAATGCAGAAGGATTAGAGCCTACTTTTAAAGAAATTGTTTTTAAAGATGTGCATCCACTTTATGGCCAAATTGATATAAAAGACTCATCTACTTTTAGAAACAGCTCCATACAAAAGGATTTACTTATACAATTATCTGAAATAAATAAAATACTTACCAAGGCTTGGGAACTAAATAAGTTACATATTTATGAAGAACTATTATTTAGAAGCAATAGCTATATAGATGAAGTAAAAGAAATACTAAATACCAATAGTGAGCAAACTATTTTGGAGTTTGTAAAAAAAGAGATTACACCTGTTTTTAAGCATTTAAAAAATACAGAACCTAAAATTGCTACTTTAATTACGGCATATGAAGCTGGCATAGACAACAATACTGGCTCTTACTATGATCATAGAAAAAACTATGATGAAAGTGTTATGAAAATTAACGAAAAACTTGCTCAGGTTTTAGACAAAAAACAGATTGAAGCACAAGAAATGTTTCCGCATTACTTTGAGCGCTATAAAACTGATGGTGTTGAGCATAATATGTATATTGGCGCATCTATATCAGAAACAAAAGAGTACAATCCTTTTTATTTAAAAAATTTAAGGTTGTGGCAATTACAGGTTATGTACGATATGGAAAATGAGTACTACAATCTTAAACCTAAATTACCTATAGACTTAGATGTAGCATCTTTACTCTTAGTATACAACGCATCACTATCTATTAGGTTTAGAATGGATGAAAAACGTTTTGATGTAGACGGTACTTACAATGCCAGATATGAGGTTATAAAAAAACGTATTGACAAATCTTTTATTAAAGGTACCAATGAGAGGTTAACACAAAAAGGAAAGCTTTCTATTGTTTACTCTCAGAAAAAAGATGAGTTAGAGTACTTACGTTACATACGTTTTTTACGCTCTAAAGGTTATTTTTCTAAAAACATAGAGGTTGTAGAGCTAGAGGGCTTACAAGGTGTTGCTGGTTTAAAAGCAATACGAGTTGAAATTTTATACAAAAAAGACAAACAGTCTAAAGAAACATACACGTATGACGATTTAATGCACGAACTAAAACGTTAATACCACCAAAACATTAAAAAAAGGCGAATATTATTTGTAATATTCGCCTTTTATATATTTTATATATAGCTGTTATAATATTACAGCCTCTCTTGGGCCGTAAAAATGCAATGCTAAAAAGAAAGACAATACAGAAACTATCATTCCAAACATAAATATAGCGTAGGTCCAACGCAATAGCTTATATTTTCTATCTAATACAAGTCCTAAAAAGTATAAATCTTTAGTTAAGGAAGAGTATACATAAGACTGGTCTTTTATTAACTCTTTCATAGCCCACTCATAATCTTCTAATTTCATTTTATGAAAATTACCAAAAAACAATAAGTTTACTTTTTTATTATCTACATCTTCCTTAGTAAATTGTCCGCTTGTGATATTTGGCCTTGTAGCAATAATGGACAACACCATAGAAATTACACTAAAAAACATAAATAACGCAGTTGGCAATATTAAATATTTGTTAGACGGACTATCTAACTTAGGCATTAAATCTGCCAACACTAAAGAAATTATAATAGCATTTACAGACAGTAAAATATTGGCTTTAGTATCTGCAATATCACTAAGTTTTAAATGGTTACGCATTGTAACCCTGTACATTGTTTGCACACCTCGTTCTGGGCTCTTATCTTTAAACTCAGACTTATATTGCGCCTTAACTTTTTCTTTTTTAACCAGCTTTTTCATTTTTTTCCTAGCTTTAATTAGTTTGGCTAGGTTATCATCTTTGGTTTCTTGCCAATTTTTAATAGCATAATCGGTATAAAACCTATGCTTTGTCTGAAACATTCTAATATTAGTATCTCTCCACTCTGCAGGCGAGTAATCTATAAGCCCTAATAATGATAATTCTTCTCTGAGCATTTCAGTTGTTTCTAAATAACTTTCTTGCCCTAAGTGAGACCCATCTGCATCTCTAATTATTTCTTCGTGTAAGTTTGTTGGCTCATAGCCTTTTTTTGTTGCTAAAATTAAATTGCAAATATTTTCTATTCGTTTTTCATCAAAAGATTTTTGTTTTAAAAACTCCTTGGCAATATCGCAACTTCTTTCCTCATGTTCTTTGGCACTTCTGGTATAACCTGTATCATGAAACCATGCCGCTAAAAGTAAGTCCTCGTGCTCTTTTACGTCTAACTTGTAAAAATCTAACAATTCTTGCGTACTTTTGACAACACGTTGGGTATGCCTAATATTGTGATATAAAAAACTAGAACTTAACTCATTGGTTAACAAACTAATTACATAATCTTCGGTTTCCTGAATAATATTTGCCATCGTTTTTAATAAATAAGGTGCATCACAAATTACAAAATTTAATCTTTATGAATACTTCCATTAGAAAATATTGTTGGTCGTTATGTATTTTAATCCTTACTAATTGCGCTACACAAAAGGCAAAATATACAAATACAGAACAAGCCAAAGATACTACTACTAATAAAGATATAGAACATACGTTTTATTTAATTGGTGACGCAGGTAAATCTCCTATAAACGGAATGAACCCTGTATTAAAATCATTTAAAAAAAGAATTGAAAAAGCTACAAAAAATAGTTCTGTGTTATTTTTAGGCGATAATATTTATCCGGCAGGAATGCCAGACCCTAAAGATTCTACACAGGCTTATTTAATTGCAAAAAGTCATTTAGACGCCCAATTAAATACCTTAAAAAATTACAAAGGAAAACCATTGTTTATTCCTGGTAACCACGATTGGTATACAGAGGGCTTAGTTGGTTTAGAAAGAGAGCAAGATTATATACAAGAAGCCCTAGACAGCAAAGATGTTTTTTTTCCTGAAGATGGCTGCCCTTTAGAAACTATAGAAGTTAATGATAATTTAATAATAATTGCCATAGATACAGAATGGTATTTAACAAACTGGAATAAAAGACCAGATATAAATGATAAATGCGATATAAAAAGCAGAGAAAAATTTTTAATAGAGCTAGAAAGTTTAATCTCTAAAAACAAGCAAAAAACTACAGTTATTGCAATGCACCACCCAATGTTTAGTTATGGCTCTCATGGGGGGCAATATTCTTTTAAAAAACATTTTTATCCAAAATCTGGAGTAGGACCTTTACCTATTGTTGGTACATTTTTAAATTTGCTTAGAAAAACTGCCGGCCCATCTTCAGAAGATTTACAAGGCAAAAGATATAGAGAATTACGCAACCGCGTTGTTACACTTGCACAATACTCTAACAAAGTAATATTTGTTTCGGGACATGAACACTCTTTACAATACATTGTAGAAGAAAACACTCCGCAAATTGTTAGTGGGGCTGGTGCAAAAAGTGGTGAAACTAGACTTATTAATGGCAGCAAATTTTCTACTGGAGAAAAAGGATATGCTACATTAGAGATTTATAAAGATGGCTCATCTAGAGTGCGTTTTTATGGTTTAGACCAAAATAATAACGAGAAGTTTCTGTTTACTTCACAGGTTTTACCAGAAGACAAACAACTATTTAAAAAGGAGCTACCTAGTAATTTTCCGGCAACAACAACAGCATCCATATACACCCAAGAAGAAATTACCAAAACAGGTTTTCACAATTTTGTTTGGGGAGATCGTTACCGCAAATACTACGGCACTCCTGTAACTGTACCAACCCTAAGCTTAGATACTATATATGGTGGACTAACACCTGTAAGAGCTGGTGGCGGACACCAGTCTAAATCTTTACGTTTAGCAGATAAAGACGGCAAAGAATATGTTATGCGATCTATGCGTAAAAGTGCAGAACTATACCTGCAATCTATGGCTTTTAAAGACCAATACGTAGTTGGTGAGTTTGAAGATACTGCCATAGAAAAATTACTTATGGATTTTTACACTGGATCTCATCCTTACGCTCCATACGTTGTATCTAAACTATCTGATGCTATAAATATTTACCACACCAATCCTAAGTTATACTATATTCCTAAACAAAAAGCACTAGGAGATTTTAACGTAAATTACGGAGATGAATTGTACATGTTTGAGGAACACGCTGGTGATAATCACGGCAACCTTAAAAGCTTTGGTTACGCCAATGAGCTTAAAAGCACAGATAGTATGCTTGAAGATTTGCGTGATGATGAAAAATATGCCGTAGATGACAAAATGTACCTTAGAGCTCGACTTTTTGATATGGTTATTGGAGATTGGGACAGACATACAGACCAGTGGAGATGGGCAGAAAACAAAGAAAAAAACAAGGTAATATACAAACCAGTCCCTAGAGATAGAGACCAAGTTTTTTCTAATATGGGAGATGGCCCACTAATGAGCTTAGCAACCAGAATTGTACCCTCTTTACGCTTAATGGAAGGTTTTAATGACGAAATAAGAAGCGTACGCGGATTTAACTCTTCTCCAAAAACTTATGTATTAGACATTGCCTTATTAAGCGAAACTAAACTGGAAGATTGGATTGCAGAGGCTACATACATACAACAAAATTTAACTGCAGAGATTATAGACCAATCTTTTAAAGATTTTCCTGTAGAGATACAAGATGAGTCTTTACCTAAACTTAAAAAAATATTACTATCTCGTATATCTCATATTAAAGAGTACGCTAAGGAGTACCATAGAATACTAAACAAATTTGCAGTAGTTACAGGCACAGATAAAGACGATTGGTTTGAGATTAATCACCTAAATAAAAAAGAGGTGCAAATAAAGGCCTACCGCAACATTAAAGGAGAAAAAGAAAAACTATTTTTTGACAAAACTTTTAGTAGTGATGTTACTAAAGAAATTTGGGTTTATGGCTTAGATGATGATGATTACTTTGAAGACTATGGAGCTAACCAAAGTCAAATTAAAATTAGAATTATTGGCGGCCAAAACAATGATATTTACAACCTAACCAACGGAAAAAATACTATTGTTTATGATTACAAGTCTAAAAAAAATACGTTTAAGGCTAACAATAACACTAAAATTAGACTTACAAATGATTACAACACTAATGTGTACAACCCTTTAGCAATACGCAATAGTGTAAACCAAATTATACCAACAGTTGGTTTTAATCCAGATGACGGTGTTAAAATAGGCTTTACCAACACCTATACTTATAACGGTTTTAGACTAAATCCGTTTACAGAAAAACATACATTAAATGCCTCTTTTTACTTTGCTACTCAAGGATTTGATGTAGGCTACACAGGTGAGTTTGCAAATATTTTTGGCAACTGGAATTTTGAAGTAGCTACCAGGTTTACGAGTCCTAATTTTAGTGTTAACTTTTTTGGCTACGGAAATAATACAATAAATAATGATGATGACCTTGGTATGGATTATAACCGTGTTAAGTTAGAGCAAATTAAAGTTGCACCATCTATTGTATTTAATGGACAACTAGGCGGAAAATTTAAAGCCGGACTAGCACTAGAAACCATAGAAGTAGAAGAAACACAAGACAGGTTTGTAAATACTTTTTATGTAGCTAACAACGAAGATGTGCGTAACACTTTTTTAGGTGCAGATGCCACCTATACTTATGAAAATAAAGACAACAATGCTTTTCCAACAATGGGTATGTCTACAATGGTAAAAGTAGGCTACAAGCAATCTTTAGTTAATGATAGTCAAAATTACGCCTACATAATTCCTAGTCTTGCTTTTGATTATAAGTTAGTACCAAACGGAAGATTAGTTTTAGCTACAAAATGGAAAGCTCATTTTAACATAGGAGACGATTATGAGTTTTACCAAGGAGCAAGTATTGGCGGTATAGACGGACTAAGAGGTTACAGAAACCAACGTTTTACTGGCAAAAAAGCCTATTACCAAAATACAGATATACGTTATAGCTTAAGAAAAATGAAAACCAATATTATACCACTTTCATTGGGTGTTTACTCTGGTTTTGATTATGGACGTATATGGTTGCCAACAGAGGATTCTGACGAGTGGAAAACGTCTTATGGTGGTGGTATCTTTTTAAACGGTGCAGATGTTATTTCTGCTAGGGTAGCATTGTTTTATGCTGATGAAGGGCCAAGATTTACATTTGGACTAGGGTTTGGTTTTTAAACCCTAGTTTAATGTATAAACATATAAGTTACCTCCTGTTTTTTTATGGTATTCATCTGCCAAATACAAGGTATTATTTGTAATAAAGCAAACAGACTCTAATTGAGTCCTAACACCTAAATCTACAGCCTTAACAGTTCCTTTAGTAAAGTTATCTGTAGTAAAATTTGTAAAACTCCAAAGCATACCATTACTAATTAGCACTATAGTTTTTTTATCTGGTGATATTGCTGCAGATGTTATTCTGCTAGTACGTTCATCTGTACCCGCCATAAAGCTACCTACAAGCTCTGCCTTATACTTGCCCTTAGTTGCAGGTATTTTGTAAATAAACGCCTCTCCATTAAAAGGTGTAGCTCTATTTTTGGTTATAATAAAAAGACTATTATTCCAGTAAAAAAGTGATTCTGCGTCATACAATAACTCTTTTTTCTTAGGAGAAAAATCTGTCTGTTCTGGGTAACTAAATTCTATTTTTTCTGCTTCAATATCATCTCCCTTTTCATTATCAGGATTAGGTACTTTTAGTATTTCTAGGTTATCTCTATCACTAGCATTATTACCAAAGTCCCCAATATAAACGTTGCCGTTATCGTCTTTAGTTAAATCTTCCCAATCATGGTTTTTACCATTTTTAACTTTTAGTGTTTTTTGCCAATTACCTTTTTCATCTACATTATAAAGCTCATCTTTATTACCTTTGTCTTCAACAAGCCACAAGCTATTTTGCCCTGTAGACACTAAACCAGACACCTCTTTAAACTCTTCTGGTATGTTGGCTACTACTTTTAATTGCCCATAATTACTACATCCAACTAAAAGTAGCAAACAACTTAGTCCTACATATTTTTTCATAAACTATGCTCCTGGAAAATTTGCTTTTCTTTTCTCTAAAAATGCAGTAGTACCCTCTTTAAAATCTTCTGTTCCAAAGCAAGCACCAAAGGCTTCAATTTCTACATCATAACCATCTTTAACAAAACCTGCATTAACTGCTTTTATAGCAGCAGAAATTGCTACAGAAGAATTGTTTGTAATTTTACCTATTAATTTATGGCAAAGTGGCAATAATTCTTCTTGTGATACCACATAATTTACCAACCCGTAGTTTAACGCTTTATCTGCAGAAATCATTCCTGCTGTCATTATTAATTCCATAGCTCTACCCTTACCAACTAATTGTGGTAAACGCTGTGTACCACCGTAACCAGGTATAACACCTAAAGAAACTTCTGGTAAGCCCATTTTTGCATTATCGCTAGCTACTCTAAAATGGCAAGCCATAGAAAGTTCTAGTCCACCACCTAGTGCAAAACCATTAACAGCAGCAATAACTGGTGTACTCAAGTTTTCTACTAAATTAAAAAGTTCTTCTTGTCCTTTACGTGCCAATCTTGCCCCTTCTTCTTCAGAAAAATTAGCAAACTCAGAGATATCTGCACCAGCAACAAAAGCCTTATCACCACTACCCGTTAATACAATTGCTTTAACACTTTTATCTGCTTCTAAATTTGTAAAAGCCTTATGCAATTCTAAAATAGTAGCCTTGTTTAAAGCATTTAGCTTTTTTGGTCTGTCTACAGTTACAATTGCAGTGCTATTTTGCTGTTCTACTAAAATAGTTTCAAAATTCATATTTGTTAGTTTTAATTATTTTCTTTGGGAAAACGCACTACAAAAACTGTCCCTTTTTGTGGCTGAGAAGTAAATGTAATGTTCCCTTTATAGGTTTCTACAATATTTTTTACCATTCCTAATCCTAATCCCATACCGCTAGTTTTAGTAGTAAATTTAGGTTCAAAAACTTTATCTTTATAATCGTCTGCTATACCAACTCCGTTGTCTGCTACAGATATTTTTACATAATCTCCTTCTGATGCTACTGTTACCAATACTTTAGGATTTTCTACCTCTGGTACGGCTTGCATTGCATTTTTTACCAAATTAGTAACCACACGCACCAATTGTGTTCGGTCTAATTTTGCAACAATAGTCTCTTCTTCTGCTATAAAGTGAATATAACTTTCATTAAAGATATCTACAGCCAATTTAACAATTTTAACTACGTTTAAGGTTTCATTTTGCTGCGCTGGCATTTGCGCAAAATTAGAAAAAGCAGATGCAATACTACTCATAGTATCTATTTGCTGAATTAATGTTTTTGAATACTCTGCAAGTTTCTCTTTAACATCTGGATCTTCTGGATTAAACTTACGCTCAAAACTCTGCACACTTAAACGCATAGGAGTAAGCGGATTTTTTATTTCATGAGCTACTTGCTTTGCCATTTCGCGCCAAGCTTGCTCCCTTTCACTCTTAGCTAGTTTGGCTGCACTTTGCTCCAACTCATCAATCATTCCGTTATAAGCATCTACTAAGCGTCCTATTTCTTCGCTAGGGTTATCTATTAATATTTTTGGATTTCTAATGCTTAAATCAGTTTTATTAAGCTTATCTGAAATTGTTTGTAAAGATCTTGTTATGTATTTAGATGTAAAATAAGCCAATACTATAGCAATTATAAACATGACTATATAAACTAGGCCTAAACGTAACAAAAACTCTGGCAGCTCTTTATCTTCAAAAGAGGTATCTTCTACATACTCTAGCTTTAAAATACCTATATCTCTAAATTTTAAATCTTTTATAAAAGTGTAAGAGGATCTAAAAATTTTTTCTTCATTAGATATTTTTTCAATATGACTAACTTCTTCTACATAACGTTGGTTATCACTAGTTTTTAATTTTTGAAGAACAACAGCATCTAAACAACTTGAAACAGATGTTTTATTAAGCAAAGGATGAGAATCTATAATTAATTCTCCCTCTAAATCATAAATACTAAAATTTACATTTTGAATTTCTGCAATTTCAAAAATCTCTTCTTTAAAAATTAAATGAAGCTTTTCTGTAATACGTTCAAAAGAGGTTTTTCTAATGGTAAGATTTACACTTTCTTTTATCTGTGCCTCTTTACGTTCTAAACGGTCTTGGTTATATTCTTTGGATTGTTCCCTATATTGGTAAATTGTTACACCAGCTATTAATATTGATGCCATAAGCACCAAAAACATCATGGTAATAAAAATACGCGACCTAAGTGATAATTTTTTAAACAAGAGTTTATTATTTACCTTCAAATATAGCAATTATTACGCCAAAATTAATTGCTCAGAAACCACTATTAATTAGCTAGAATATTGACTTTTGTACCACACCTTTTGCCATTCTCTTTTTAAGATTAAAAATGCCACTTGATCTGCTACCTCAACTGCATCTGTAACTTCAATTTTTTTAAGTGTTTGTTCTGGAATATCAATAATATACAAGAGATTAAGGTACTCTGTAAAACGTTCTAAAAGCAATTGATAAATTTTTTCGCGTAGGCCAGCGGCAAGCTCTTCTGGAGAAACTGTTTTATTTTCTTTAAGCAGATTAAAGTCTATGTTAGCTAAACCAAAGTCTTTTTGTAATTGAGTTACCAAATTACCATATAGGTTTTCACTCGTTACAGAGCTTAAAAGAGTTTTGGTATTTGGATAATTAAATGTCATTTCTTTTATGTACGCAAAAAAATAAAGTATGGTTTACAGTAAAACCATACTTTATTACTTTTAACATTAGCTTGTATTTAATTTCTAATTTTTTGCTCCCAATCCCAGGCAGATTTCATTGCTTCATCTAGGGTAGATTCTGCTTTCCAACCCAAAACAGTATTTGCTTTTGTAGTATCTGCATAGGCAGTTGTAATATCTCCTGGTCTACGATCTACAATTTTATAATTTAATTTTTTACCAGACACACGCTCAAAGCTTTTTATTGCTTCTAAAACAGAACTTCCAGTACCTGTACCTACGTTAAAAACTTCATAGTTTGCACTATTATTACCGCCAATTAAACGTTCTAAAGCTACAACGTGTGCCTTTGCTAAGTCTACAACGTGTATATAATCTCTAATACAAGTGCCATCTGGCGTAGGATAATCTCCTCCAAAAACAGACAATTGCTCTCTTAAACCAACACCTGCTTGTGTTATAAAAGGTACTAAATTTTGTGGCACTCCTATTGGCAACTCTCCAATTTCTGCACTTGGGTGTGCACCCATTGGATTAAAGTAACGCAAAGCAATTGCGTTTAAAGCAGGCACAACTTTACAGGTGTCTCTTATAATTTCTTCGCCCATTTGCTTGGTATTGCCATAAGGAGACTCTGCTTCTTTTACTGGTGCATTTTCTGTAATTGGCATAATGTCTGCTTGACCATATACAGTACAAGAAGAACTAAAAATAAAATTAGCTTTTTGCATTGCAGATAATTCTTGTAACAAATACACCAATGTTCCTATATTGTTTTCATAATATAATAATGGTTTTTCTACACTTTCTCCTACAGCCTTAGAAGCTGCAAAATGTATAACACCAGCAATATTAGAATGACGTTTAAAAAAATCTTGAACCTTAGATTTTTCTTTTAAATCGAACTTTTCAAAAGTTGGCTTTGTACCTGTTATGGCCACAATACCATCTAATACTTTTTCTGAAGAATTAGATAAATCATCAATAATTACGACTTCAAAACCCTTGTTTTGTAATTCTACCACAGTGTGCGAACCAATAAAGCCTAATCCGCCAGTTACTAATATTTTCATCTATTTCTATATTATGGTTAGTTATTTAAAAACTCTAAAACAGCATTGGTTATATAAGCAATTTGCTCATCATCTAACTCGGTATGCATTGGTAAAGAAATTACCTCTTTAACCAATTGGTTTGTTACAGGAAAATCTGCTTCATTATACCTACTATCTTTATATGCTTTTTGCAAGTGTAGTGGAATTGGGTAATACACACCACAAGGAATATCTTTAGATTGCAAATGTTTTACAAGTGCATCTCTATCATTATTTTTTATCTGTAATGTATATTGATGAAATACGTGACAATCACAAACACAAGTGTCAGAAGAACAACATACAGTCATTTTAGGCGTAACAATATCTTTATGGTTTGCTAAAGCCATAGAGTATTTTAATGCTGCAGCTCTACGTTTTTGGTTGTAGGCATCTAAATTAGGCAACTTGGCCCTTAAAACTGCCGCTTGTATAGAGTCTAACCTAGAGTTTACACCAACAACATCATGGTGGTAACGCTCGTACATTCCGTGGTTTACTATACCTCTTAATGTATGGGCTAGCTCATCATTATTTGTAAAAATAGCTCCACCATCTCCGTAAGCTCCTAAATTTTTTGAAGGAAAAAACGAGGTTGCAGAAACGTGACCCATTGTGCCCGCTTTTTTCTTGCTTCCGTCTTTAGAAATATAACTTGCACCTATAGCCTGTGCGTTATCTTCAATAACATATAAATTATGCTTTTCTGCAATTTCTAAAATAGCATCCATATTTGCACATTGTCCAAATAAATGTACAGGTACAATAGCTTTAGTTTTTGGCGTAATAGCTTTTTCTATAGCAGCAGGGTTTATGTTAAACGTATCTGGTTCAACATCTACCAAAACAGGTGTTAATTGTAGCAACGCTATAACTTCTACTGTGGCAGCAAAAGTAAAATCTGCAGTAATAACCTCATCTCCTGGTTGCAGCCCAAGTCCCATCATTGCAATTTGCAAAGCATCTGTACCATTTGCACAAGGAATCATATGTTTAACACCCAAATAGTCTTCCATTTCTTTTTGCAAAGCATGTACTTCTGGACCGTTAATATATGATGATGTTTCTAATATTTGAGAGATAGAAGAATTTATCTGCTCTTTTATATCTTGGTATTGACCGTTAAGGTCTACCATCTGAATTTTTTTCATTGCCTTAATTTGAAAGGTAAATTTACAAAAATACCAATGGGCAACAATGAAATTAATGAAAGAAACGTATTTTTACGACAAATAAACTCTAGGTGCATCTTTTATATAACTTTGTAGTACATATTGCCGCTATTTTAGTTAAAATTATTGCTAATTTTAATCCTAAAATAAAACTCTTTGTAAAGGGCCGTAAAGACACTTACAACACCCTAAATAATAACATAAATACCACAGATAAGGTTATTTGGGTGCACACCGCCTCTTTAGGTGAATACGAACAAGGCCTACCTATTATTGAAAAAACAAAAGAAGAATACCCTACTTATAAAATTGTAGTTACTTTTTTTTCTCCCTCTGGTTATGAGGTTAAAAAAAATGATAAAATTGCAGACGCCATTGTTTACTTACCGTTAGACACATTAACAAATGCCAAAAAGTTTATAAATGCTGTAAACCCTAAAATTGCCATTTTTGTGAAATATGAGATTTGGCCAAACCACCTTAAAGTTTTAAAAGAAAAGCAAATACCAACACTTTTAGTTTCTGCTTACTTTAAAAAAGAACAATCGTTTTTTAAATGGTATGGTGGGTTTATGCGTAAAAGTCTAACTGCTTTTACACACTTTTTTGTGCAAGACTCTAACTCAAAAAAGTTACTTAAAAGTATTGGTTATAACAATTGCACTGTTAGTGGTGATACAAGGTTTGACCGTGTTTCTAAAATATTAGAACAAGATAATACATTGGATTTTATGAGCAGTTTTGTACAAAACAAAACCTGTGTAGTAGCCGGTAGTACTTGGCCAAATGGGCAGTTATTTTTATCAACCTATATAAATAATACAACTGTAGAAAACGTAAAGTTTGTAATTGCCCCACACAATATTATACACTCTCAAATACAAGAATTAAAAAATAGTATACAAAAAAAAGTAGTTTTATTTTCTGAAATTAATGGCAGAGACATTTCTGGTTTTGATGTTTTAATAATTGATACGATTGGCATTTTAACCAAAATATATAGTTATGCAAACATTGCTTACGTAGGTGGCGGTTTTACAAAAGGTGGTTTACACAATACTTTAGAACCTGCTGTTTTTGGAGTTCCTATTATCATTGGTCCTATTTACAAAGGCTTTAAAGAAGCTGAAGATTTGGTAGAGCTTAAAGGTATTTTAACCACAGCTAACCAAAACCAATTTACAAGTAATTTAAACCAGTTACTTACCAATAAAGAACACTACAATACCACTGCAGAAATAAACAAAACATATGTTGCCCAAAATATTGGAGCCACAAACAAAATTGCCACATACATACACCAGCTACTTGTAAAATAACATACAAAACCACCAAAAAATAAACGCAACCTGCTGATTTACAGTTGCTAAAATGAATTTTAATTTGTACCTTACTAGAAACTATTGAGATATGAAAGAATTAACTGTTGGCACAAAAGTCTTAAACAGTTTCCTAGGCGCAATGGTTGTTGTACTTGTTGCAATATTAATTGCCGTTGTAGGATGCTTAATTTTGGCTGCCGTAGGTGTCTTGTAAAAAAGACAAAAGCACTTTTCCCACGTCTTGTTTTTGAATTTAGCTTTAAAACGCTATAAATTATAATAAAAAAAGCCCTTCTAAAATGAAGGGCTTTTTCGTTGAAAAAGTAGAGAACTAAAAAACTTTAACAACTAACTTAAAAAACATAACAATTAAAAAACTAATTCCATCCGCCACCTAAAGCGTGGTATATATTTACGTGCGCTAGCATTTGTGCTTTTTTGGTTTCTACTAGTTCTATTTTTGCCTCTAAAGCATCACGCTGTGTTAGTAATACCTCCATATAATCTGCTCTTGCAGATTTAAATAACTTATTAGAAATTTCTATAGACTCTGTTAACGCATTTACTTCTTGCTGTTTTGCCTCAAAACTTTTTTTTAGATTTTTTATGTTAGACAATTGGTTTGTGGTTTCTATGTAACCGTTTAAAATAGCCTTCTCATACTCGTATACCGCTTTTATTTGTCTTTTATTTGCATTTTTATATGCTGCCTTAATAGCATTACGGTTTATTAGTGGTGCAACAACATCACCAACAATATTATAAAGCACAGACTCTGGCGTTTTTGTTAAAAACTTAGGCTTAAAAGCCTCTAACCCCACACCTGCTTTAATACCTATTGATGGATAAAAATTGGCTTTGGCTACTTTAATATTTAATTTATGGGCCGCTAACTCATACTCCGCACGCTTAATATCTGGTCTGTTTTGTAGTAACTGACTTGGTACACCTGCATACACTGGAGTAGTAGTAATTTCTACAAAATCTGTTGTGGTTCTTGTAATATGCTTAGGATAAGATCCCATTAGAAAACAAATTTTATTTTCTGCCTCTGTAATCTGTTGCTGTATTTGGTATCTAGAACTTTGGTTTTTTAAAACCTCTGCTTCAAAACGTTTAACACCTAATTCTGTTGCTCTTGCTGCTTGTTTTTGCAGCTTGACTATTTCTAGCACGTTTTTTTGAATAGCTATATTCTGGTCTATTATTTTAAGCTGATTGTCTAGAGCTAAAAGCTCATAGTATGAAGAAGCAATTTCTGAAACCAAATTGGTAATCATAAAGTTTTTGCCTTCTTCACTTGCCAAATACTCTAAAACAGCAGCTTTTTTAGAATTCCTTAGTTTTTTCCAAACATCTAACTCCCATGACGCAACTGCAGCTACTTGATAATTAGGTAATGGTTCTGGAAATTCTTTTCCGTCTTTAATATCTGTGTTAGCATCGTTGGCGCCTTGACTTGTATAACGACCTACTTTTTCTACCTCTGCACCTGCTTGTATGTTTACAAATGGTAAATACTCACCTTTTCTAACCATAATTTCATTTTTAGCCACCTGTACTTCTTGTAGCATAATATTTAGCTCTTGGTTATTAACTAAGGCAGTATCTATAATTGCTTTTAAATTGGGATCAGAAAAATACTGATCCCATTTCATAACAGCAGAATTTACAGTGTCTGTAGTTGTATTATTGTATACAGTTGGCACAGTTGTGTTTTCATTTTTTATTTCTCTTACTGGTACACAAGAATAAAAAGCAAACACACAAATAACACAAACTAGATAAGCTTTTTTAAGCCTAAGTACAGTTTTATATTTATTAATTATCTTCATTTTTAGCTATTAATTTTTTCAAAAGTTGATTTATTTTCTCCATACGAGCCTTTATTCCGCTTTTACGTTCACTAGCTCTCATAAACTCTTCAGAAACCGGCATTGTATCTTCATCTTTAATAAGACTACGCCCATCTGCCATTTTTGCAAAAATGTAATAAAGTCCAGGTATAATAAGTACACCAAATAAAGTACCTAAAAGCATTCCTCCTAAAGAAGAACCGCCTATAGTTTTATTTCCTATTGCACCTGCTCCTGTAGCAATAATTAGTGGTATTAAACCTGCAATAAATGCAAAGGAAGTCATTAAAATAGGTCTAAAACGAGCTTTTGCACCTTCTATTGCTGCGTCAAATATTGTAGAACCTTGATTCCTTTTTTGAACCGCAAACTCCACAATTAACACTCCGTTTTTACCTAACAAACCAACTAACATAATCATACCAATTTGTGCGTAAACATCATTAGAAAGTCCCATCATTTTTAATAAAAAGAACGACCCAAAAATACCCACGGGTAATGATAGTATTACGGCCAAAGGCAGTAAAAAGCTTTCATACTGTGCTGCCAAAACCAAGTAAACAAACACTAATACAATAGCAAAAATGTAGATAGACTCGTTACCTCTGCGTGCCTCATCATAAGACAATCCCTCCCAAGCAACGTCATACCCATGTGGTAAAGATTCTTTAGCTACTTCTTGTATTGCTTTTATAGCATCGCCACTAGTATAACCAGAAGCCGGCAGCCCCCTAATTGCAGCAGAATTGTACAAATTGTACCTAGTAATTTCATTAGGGCCAAGTGCTTTTTCAATCTTCATAAAAGCAGAATACGGTACCATTTTACCTTCTTCACTCTTTACAAAAAGTTTTTCTAGGTCTGATGGTAAACTTCTGTACTCTGGTGCTGCTTGGGTATATACTTTAAAAAATCTACCAAAACGTATAAATCCTTGCTCATAAGTACTACCAATTAAAATATTTAGGTTTTCCATAGCAGCACCAATAGATACCCCTTTTTGCATTGCAGCTTTATTATCTATTTTAAGTTTATACTGCGGATAGTTAGCTGCGTAAAAAGTAAACAAACCACTTAACTCCTTACGCTTTCCTAACGCTTCCATAAAGTTGTTGTTTATTTTCTCGAACTCATGATAGTCTGTACCATTAGTTTTATCTAACAAACGCATAGAAAAACCACCAGAAGATCCGAAACCAGGAACTGCAGGCGGCTCAAAATACTCTATAACGGCACCTAAATTTTTGGTTTCTTCCTCTAATTCTTCCATTATTTCATGAACAGAATGATGGCGCTCTGACCAAGGTTTTAAATTAATTAAACATGTTCCTGCATTAGAACCACGTCCTTCTGTCATAATCTCATAACCTGCCAAAGAAGAAACCGATGCTACACCTTCTGTTTCTTCACATATGGCTTGTAGTTTTCTGGCAACCTCGTTTGTACGTTCTAAAGTAGATCCTGGAGGTGTTTGTATAATGGCATAAATCATCCCTTGATCTTCATTAGGAATAAAACCTGCTGGTAATACTTTATTAGCCAAGAAAATACCTGCGCAAAATATTGCTAACACACCAAAGGTTAATACCCTACGCGCAACAATTTTATTTAAGATTTTTACATAACTACCAGTAAGTCGTTCAAAGCCTTTGTTAAACCAATCTATAAACTTATCTACTGGAGATTTTTTTCTTTTTCCATTATTATGCTTTAACAACATTGCACATAAAACCGGCGTTAATGTTAAAGCAACTAATGCAGAAATTACTATTGAACCAGCCATTGTTATAGAAAACTGACGGTAAAACACACCTACTGGACCTGTCATAAAAGAAATAGGCACAAAAACCGAAACCATTACCAACGTAATTGCTATAATGGCACCACCAATTTCGCCCACCACACTTTTTACAGCTTTATAAGGCGATACGTGTTCTTCTTCCATTTTAGCGTGCACAGCTTCTACAACTACAATAGCATCATCTACCACAATACCAATAGCTAAGACTAATGCAAAAAGCGTTATTAAATTTATAGACAATCCAAATAATTGCATAACAAAAAATGCACCTATAAGTGATACTGGCACTGCTATAATAGGAATTAACGTTGATCTCCAATCTCCCAAGAACAAGAATACTACAATAGCTACAAGAATAAATGCATCTCTAAGCGTGTGAATTACTTGCTCAATAGATGCATCTAAAAAATTAGAAACATCATAACTTATTTTATACTCAATACCAGGAGGTAAATCTTCTTTTAACTCTTTAAGTTTTTCTTTTACGTTATCTATAACATCACTACCATTACTACCAAAGGTTTGTTTAAGCACAATGGAAGCAGATGGCTTACCATCTAAATTAGAATAGATATCAAAAAACTCGCTTCCTAGTTCTACATCAGCAATATCCTTTAGCGTTAAAATTTCTCCTTCTTCATTGGCTTTTATAATAATGTCTTTGTATTGCTCTGGCTCACTATACCTATCCTGGTAAACCAACGTATATTCTAATGCTTGTGATTTTTTACCAGAGCTTCTACCAATTCTACCGGGTCTGGCTAAAATACTTTGGTCTTCCATTGCTTTTAAAACTTCTTCTGCAGAGATATTATAAGCACGCATACGATCTGGTTTTAACCAAACACGCATAGCATACTTACGGCTACCCAAAATTTTAGCACTTGCAATACCATCTATACGCTGTATTTCGGGTACCATTTTGGTGTAAGCATAATTATATAGGAACTTTTCGTCAGTATGCTTTTCATTACTGTATAAGTTAACATACATAAGCATACTTGGCTGTACAGGTGTTATAATTACACCTTCACGCTGTACCAATTCTGGCAACAAAGGCATTACTTGGTCTACACGCGTTTTTATCTTAACCACAGCCTCACTTGGGTCCGTACCAGGCTCAAAAATTACACGTAAAGTTCCTTCACCCGCACTTGTAGCATCTGATGCTATGTAACGCATACCCTGCACACCGTTTATAGAAGTTTCTAGTGGTATTAATGTAGACTTTACCAACACATCTGCACTAGCACCAGGATACGCAATAAAAATATTTACTGTTGTTGGCGCTATTTGCGGAAACTGGGATATAGGCAATTGGTTTATTGCTAACAGTCCTGTAAAAATAATAATTACAGAAATTACAATAGCCAACACAGGCCTTTTTATAAATTTACTAAACATATTTTTATAGTTCTATTTTGTAATTATTCTGCATACAGGTCTAGTTCTTTTAGTACCGTATTTGGTTCTAAAAACTCTGTTTGTATTTTTTCGTTATTTTTTACCATACGCAAGCCTTCTAGCAGTATTTTGTCTTTAGTAGAAAGTCCTTTGCTAACAATAAATAAGTTAGGTAAACTAGCCTCTATTGCTATTTCTCTTTGCTTAACCTCACTATTGGCATCTATAACATACACGTAAGTTTTATCTAAAATTTCAAAAGTTGCTTTTTGTGGTATTAGTAAAGCATTACTATAAGGAACAGACATAAGTACACTACCAGTTTCTCCGTGTCTTAATATTTTATCTGGATTGGGAAAGGTTGCTCTAAACGCAATGTTACCAGTTTGGTTATTAAACTCACCCTCTATAGTTTCTACAACACCTGTTTGGTTAAACATTTTATTGTTTGCCATAACCAACTCTACTTGTTTAGCTCTTGCTTTACCCGTATTTGTTATATAGTCTAAATACTCTGCCTCTGGTACATTAAAGTATACCCACATTTTACTGTTGTCTGACAATGTGGTTAATTTTTCTCCTTCATCTAAAAGGCTACCTTCTCTAGCTTCTAAATGATCTACAATACCATCAAAAGGAGCTCTAATATCTGTAAAACTTAAATGGGTTTGTGTTAAAAACACCTCTGCTTTAGCTTTATCATATTCTGCTTTAGACATTGCTAATTCATTTGCAGAAACCACATTACTATCTGCTAGTAGTTTTGTGTTTTTGTATTCTATTTCTGCTACTTCTGCTTCAGCTTTTGCTTTTTGTAAATCTGCCTGATATACGTTTGGCATTATATTAAAAAGCTTTTGACCTTTTTTTACAAACTGCCCCTCATCTATAGAAATTTGTTTTAAATATCCTTTTTCTAAAGCACGTATTTCTATATGCCTAATAGAGTGTATTTGGCATACGTAGTCTTTTTTAATAATGGTGTCTTTTTTAACAGGATTGGTAACAAGAAATTTAGATTCCTCTTTTTTTTCTTCTTTTTTAGACTCACAGCTGGCAAAACAAAGCACAAGCAATAGGCCTATGAGTGTAGAAGTTCTCCTCATAATACGATTGATTTTTTAAAATAATTGATTGTTAATACGTGTGGCAAAAACGCACAGAAAACTATACGTATATTACCGCTATGTCCTTAGACAAAATAAATAATGGTGTGGTGTGCAAGCAGTATTAGTAAGTGGCTACTGCTTTATTGGTTTTCTATATAAGTAGTACTTGGTACTTTATATAAATTTTTAAAACACTCCCTAAATTGGTGTGTAATAAATAATGCGTTTTAGTAAGTGGTGTAGATGGTAAACCTAAAATTTGAGCAGAAAAAAAGGCAACTTTAAAATTGCCATTGTTATTACTTAATTTTTTAGGCGTAACATTTTCTGTTACTTCTTCTTCATCTGCCTCTGTTAATTCTGTAGCAAAATTCTTGTGTTGCTCTATAACAGGCAAACCTACATTTTCTATTTGCTTAGTAACAGAATCTGTATTGGTTGTTTGCTGTAAAGTACCACTATTTTCTAATGAAACATTAGCGTATAAGCTACCCAACATTGTAAAACACAATGCTAATAAAAGAGCAGTCTTATTTTTTAGTGATACTGTCATACAGAATGCAAAATAATGCGACAGATATTTACTGGACAAAATTTTACTGTTAATAAACGTTAAAGGTTTATTTATTTTTAAATAAGCACATTACAACCAATTAAAATTGATTGATTATTTTTATGATTATAAATGGATTTATTTAACACAGACTTACAAAAAAATATACTTCCTTTTGATGGTGAAGTGTATTATTACGGACCAATACTTTCTATAAGTAAGGCTCAGGAATACTACAATTATTTATTTAACAATATACAATGGGAGAATGACAAAGCTGTTATTTTTGGAAAAACCATAACTACTAAACGCAAAGTAGCTTGGTATGCAACCAACCCATTTAGTTACACCTACTCTAAAATTACCAAAACAGCCCTACCGTGGACAAAAGAGCTACTAGAACTAAAAAAATTGGTTGAAGAGAAAACCGGAGAAACATTTAACTCTTGCTTGTTAAACTTATACCACTCCGGAGAAGAAGGTATGGCTTGGCATAGTGACGGTGAAAAAGATTTAAAAGAAAACGGGGCAATAGGGTCATTAAGTTTTGGTGCAGAACGTAAGTTTAGTTTTAAACATAAAGAGAGCAAGCAAAAAATAGATATTAATTTAGACAGAGGAAGTTTATTGGTAATGACAGGTGCAACTCAAAAAAACTGGTTACACAGACTACCACCAACAAAAAAAGTAAGTACACCCAGAATAAACTTAACGTTTAGGACTATTGTAAAATAAAAAAAGCCCTTCAGTTTCCTGAAAGGCTTTTTGTTTGTACAGGCGGAGAGACTCGAACTCTCACACCTCGCGGCACTAGATCCTAAGTCTAGCGTGTCTACCAATTCCACCACGCCTGCATTTTCAACTAGCAATTTTGCCAATTGGGTTGCAAATATAATGCAAAAAATCAATTTTGAAATACTTAATTATAAAAACTTCTTTTTTTTGTACATTTATACTTTATCAAAAACATATTATGCAAGACGTAAAAAGCTTTATAGATAGTAATAAAGACAGATTATTAAATGAACTTATAGAACTTCTAAAAATACCATCTGTTAGTGCAGACCCTGCCTATGCGCATGATGTACTTACAACTGCAGATGCTGTTAAAGATGCTTTAGTTAAAGCAGGTTGTGATGCAGTAGAAATTTGTGAAACGCAAGGTTTTCCTATTGTTTACGGAGAAAAAATAATAAATAAAAATTTACCAACGGTATTAGTTTATGGTCATTATGACGTGCAACCAGCAGACCCAATTAACCTATGGGACTCTCCGCCATACGAGCCTGTAATTAAAAAAACAGAATTACACCCAGAAGGTGCAATTTTTGCTCGTGGTGCTTGTGATGACAAAGGGCAAATGTACATGCACGTAAAAGCATTAGAATTTATGGTAAGCACCAACCAACTACCTTGTAACGTAAAGTTCATGATAGAAGGCGAAGAAGAAGTTGGTAGCGTTAGCCTATCTACGTTTGTAAAAGAAAACAGAGAAAAACTTAAGAATGATGTTATTTTAATTAGTGACACTGGTATGATTGCCAAAGACGTACCATCTATAACAACAGGCTTAAGAGGTTTAAGCTATGTAGAAGTAGAAGTTACAGGACCTAACAGAGATTTACACTCTGGTTTATACGGTGGCGCTGTTGCCAACCCTATAAACATACTAACAAAAATGATTTCGTCTTTACATGACGAAAACAACCATATTACCATTCCTGGTTTTTATGACAATGTAGAAGAATTATCTGCAGAAGAACGTGCAGAAATGGCAAAAGCTCCTTTTAGTTTAGAAAACTATAAAAAAGCATTAGATATAAATGCTGTTTATGGAGAAAAAGGATACACTACAAACGAGCGTAACTCTATACGTCCTACTCTAGACGTAAACGGTATTTGGGGTGGTTACACTGGCGAAGGTGCAAAAACCGTAATAGCAAGCAAAGCTTACGCAAAAATATCTATGCGTTTGGTACCAAACCAAGACTGGGAAAACATAACAGAATTGTTCGCTAAACACTTTACAAGCATAGCTCCAGAAGGCGTAACAGTAAAAGTAAACCCACATCATGGCGGACAAGGTTACGTAACACCTATAGACAGCATTGGGTACAAAGCAGCATCTAAAGCGTACGAGACAACATTTGGCAAAACACCAATACCACAACGTAGCGGTGGTAGTATACCAATAGTTGCCTTGTTCGAGAAAGAACTACAAAGCAAAACCATACTAATGGGCTTTGGTTTAGATAGTGATGCCATACACTCACCTAATGAGCATTTTGGCATTTGGAACTATTTAAAAGGTATAGAAACAATACCTTATTTCTACAAGAATTTTACAGATATGAATTCTTAAACACAAATATAACAACATTAAAAAGTCCGTTTCTTACCCATAGAGACGGATTTTTTTTGTGTAAATATTTTTATTAGAGCGTTCCTACGGGCAGGCTATGCGCTACAAGTCCTCGCTACGCTGTGGGCTTTTCACTACTATCCTTAACGCAAAATACTAGCGTAATTACTTTCAAATAAAATAGTACATTTACAAAACCAACCTTTAAAATTTAGATATGAAATTAAAAATATTATCGCTTCTTGCTATTTCAATATTTGGAATAAGTAATATAGTAGGTAGAGCAAGAATTCCAATACCCTACGGAGAAGAGCAAAAAATAGTAAAAATAGTAGACCTTCCAGACACAGAAGATTTTCAGTTAGAAGACGGCTCCTATTTTGATATTGGTAAAATGTATACTATAAGTCATATTGTTTGGTTACCGTACAGTAATACAGAGCCTATAATAACTGGCTATGTAGATGATGACACCTATGTAGAGTTATCTGCAGAAAACTTAAAAGAAATAGCAGAAATTGCAAAAATAGAAATTCCAGAAACTGCATCTGCATCGTTTTTTGACCGTTTAGGCGGAAAAATAATTTTAGGCTTAATAGGCTTAGTTGCTCTTTACGGAATATATTCTAGCTACTTTGGCAAAGACGAAGACGAAAAAGAAACAACATAAAATAACTGTTTATCATATTTAAAAGTCTGTTTCTATTAAAGAAACGGACTTTTTTTATACGTACAAAAAGTTGTAAAAACCAAGCTAAGAGACACGTTTTAAAGCCATAACAACAATCTTTATATAAAAATAATTAACTCTACATTTGTAGAATTCATTTTTTTATTCTACGTTTGTAGAGAACATTCTAACATTGTAGAGTTATGCAGTTATCAAAATCTGAAGAAGAACTAATGAACCACCTCTGGAAATTAGAAAAAGCATTTTTAAAAGATTTGCTAGACCAATATCCAGATCCTAAACCTGCAACTACCACAGTGGCTACAATGTTAAAACGTATGGCAGACAAGAATTTTATAGCCTACAATCTTTATGGTAAATCCAGAGAATATTATCCGTTAGTAAAAAAGAAAGCCTATTTCTCTAAACATGTAAATGGCTTAATAAAAAACTTTTTTAACGATAGCGCATCACAATTTGCATCGTTCTTTACTAAAGAAACCAACTTAACAAAAGAAGAGTTGGCGCATTTAAGAGAGTTAATAGACCAAGAACTAAAAAATAAATAGTTATGCTTATATACCTATTAAAATCTACAGCTTGCTTAGCCATTTTATTTGTCTTCTACAAAGTGTTTTTAGAAGGGCAAAATATGCACAAGTTTAAACGTTTTTACTTACTAGCTGCTTTAGCTTTAAGTTTTGGCATACCACTAATAACGTTTACAACGTACATACAAGTACCAATAGCAATTTATGAAACACCATTGGAGTATGGCAATATAAACACTACAGAAACTATTGTAGAACCTACCAATTATTGGCCCTACTTAATTTGGAGTATTTACGGCTTGGGTGTTTTAATTTTTAGCATAAAATTTATTAAAAATAGCACTAACCTATTTTTAAAAATAAAGCAAAATCCTAAGCAAAGACTAGAGAACCATACCAATGTACTGTTAACTGAGAAAACTACACCCCATACTTTTTTAAGTTATATATTTTTAAATAAAAAAGCCTATCAACATAAACAAATACCAAAAGAGGTGTTGCTGCATGAAATTACACATGCAAAGCAAAAACACTCTATAGATGTATTACTTATAGAGGTTTTACAAATTGTATTCTGGTTTAATCCGCTTATATATTTTATACGGCACGCTATTAAATTAAATCACGAATTTTTAGCAGACCAAGCTGTGTTAAACCAAGGTGCAGACACTAATAATTACAGAAAAATTTTACTTGCATTTTCATCAAATGCTATAGAGCCACAAATGGCAAATTCAATTAATTATTCATCAATCAAAAAACGATTTACAGTTATGAAAAAAAGAACCTCAAAACGGTCGGTTGTATTAAGAAGCTTGCTACTTATTCCTTTAGCAGCATTGCTTTTTTACAGTTTTAGCAACCAAAAAACAGAAGAAGTAATAATTCAGCAAGAGATTACTAAATTATCTTACTCAAAAGAACTAGCTAAAAAAGGAGCTCAATTTTATTACAACAATAATAAAATTAGTAGCGCTAAAGGCTTAGAAATTATAAAAACAAATAAAAATATAATAGTAGAAACTCATCCTTGGACAAACAAAACACCAGAAGTAAAGATTTTTAAAATTGAAACTAGCACGTCAAAAACTGAACAAAATACTAAAGAAGGAACAGATAAATTAAAAATTAATTATACTGACAAAAAAGACCCTTTAGAAACCTATAAAAAAGAGTACAACACATATATAACCTTAACTAAACAAGAACCACATTATATACATAGATCAGAAGCTGAGAAAAAGAAAATGGATGATCTTTTTACGCTTTTAGGTAGCCTATACTTTAGCTTAAGCAAAGAAGATAGAGCTAAAGTAAAAAGAGCAAAAGCACCTATATTACCATACGTAATACTAATTAGAAATGGCAAAACAGAATACAAAAAAAGCAGCGAGTTAACGGCAGAAGATAAAAAATTATTGCCACCACCTCCGCCGCCACCACCATTACCTCCATCAAATAACAAACAAGACTCTAAAGAACTTGCAAAAGCCAGAGCTGCTTTTAAAAAAGATGCTAATGCATATGGTACTGCCGTTAGTAAATACAGAAAACAAGGAAAAGGGACTAGGGAAGAATTAAATAAATTACACAAAAAAACAATGCAAAGCTATGAGAAATGTAGCGCTTTAATTAAAAAAGAAAAAGGAGTTGCTCCGTTACCACCACCGCCACCTCCTGCTCCACCAATAAAGAATTAATTTTCATAATAATGTCTTAAAAAGTAATAAAAAGCCTCATTTAGAGGCTTTTTTTGTAACAAATCATTGCAAAATGCGTTCTTATAGGTACATCAATCATCAAAAAAAGAACACATTATGATTAAACGTTTTTTTATACTCTGCTCCGGAGCAGATACTGCTATACTAGAAACTTGCTCTAACGGTGAGCAAAACAAATACGCTGGTATTGGCGCAACTGTTTTTTTTACTGCTGTTATGGCTTTTATAGCCAGTGCATATGCATTGTATACTGTTTTTGATAATGTTTACTACGCTGTATTTTTTGGACTTATCTGGGGCTTACTTATTTTTAATTTAGACCGTTTTATTGTTTCTACCATTAAAAAAAGAGACAATTTTAAAAGTGAATTGTTACAGGCCACACCACGTATTGTTTTAGCTATTATAATAGCTATTGTTATTTCTAAACCTTTAGAAATGAAGATTTTTAAAAAAGAAATAAATCAGGTTTTACTAGAACAAAAGAACGATTTAACGCTTGCAAACAAGGAGCAAATTGCATTACAATACAGTCCTAAAAAAGAAAGCATTCATCAATCTATAGAAAAATTAAAACAAGAAATTACAGCTAAAGAAGCAGAAACAAATGCGCTTTACAACACTTACATTGCCGAGGCAGAAGGCAGAGAAGGCACTAAACTTCTGGGTAAAGGGCCTGTTTATGAAGAAAAAAGACAAAAGCATGATGCTGCCCTGCAAGAATTACAAAAGCTAAAAGAAAACAATGATGCAAAAATTACTACGCTAGAAGAACAAGCAGTGGCATTAGATACAGCATATGCTACCTCTGTTAAAGACTCACAACCCATTATTGATGGTTTTGATGGTTTAATGGCGCGTATAACGGCTTTAGACAAGTTACCTTGGTTACCATCTTTCTTTATATTTTTATTGTTTTTAGCTATAGAAACATCTCCTATAATTGCAAAATTATTAGCTCCTAAAGGGATGTACGATTTTAAGTTAGAGGAAGAAGAAAGTGTTATTAAAACTTGGGTTACACAAAAAGTAGAACAGCGCAACACTTTAATGCAAACAGATGCTGCAATAAATAAAAAAGTATATGAAGATATTGAAAAGGAAAATGAAATTTACAATTATAAAAAACAACAAGCAGAAAAGTTGTTAAAACAACAAACTGATGCTTTCCATAACATACAAGCAAAAAACTTGTAATAAAAAAAGAGGCTAGTATAGCAAAACTAGCCTCTTTATATTTTAAAATACAATTACTTAATTAGCAAAGTACACGTATATTGCTACTACTATTAAACAAATAACAATACCTATTTGGTTTACGTATTTGTAAGGCTTAATTTCTACCTGCTCTGTATATTTTTGCTCAAAAGCAGTTTCTCTTGGTTTTATTTTACCAATAGCCAACATTATTAATGAGTTTACTACACACAATATAGCCATTACGTGTAAAAAATGCGGATATGCGTCTGCTTCTACAACGGCCAAAGCATCTGCGCCAGAAATACCTGCAGCTTCTGCTTTACGTAAAGCTGAATCTACAAAATAAGGTTTCATTATAAACTGACTAATAATATATAATAATGAGCCAGATATAATACCAACCTTTGCCGCAATAGCCGGTACTCTTTTAGTTAAAAACCCAATTATTATAACAGAAAAAATTGGAATACTATAAATACCATTTACTTCTTGTAAATAACCAAATAAACTACCTGCATTTGCTATAAAAGGCGCAATAAACATTGCCGCTAAAGCCAATACAATACCAAATATTTTACCGTTTTTAACAACTTTAGTTTCACTAGCTTCTGGGTTTATATGTTGTTTGTAGATGTCTAAGCCAAATAAGGTTACAGAACTGTTTAAAACACTATTAAATGAACTTAAAATTGCACCAAACAATACTGCTGCAAAAAAGCCAACTAAATAATCTGGCAATACTTTACCTACTAGTAAAGGGTATGCGCTAGAAGAATCTATTTTACCTTCAAAAATATGAAACGCTATAATACCTGGTAAAACTAAAATTAATGGACCTAATATTTTTATAAAAGAAGCTAGTAACAGTCCTTTTTGTCCTTCTGCTAAGTTTTTAGCACCTAAGGCTCTTTGTATAATTTGTTGGTTTGTTCCCCAATAAAAAAGGTTAACCAACATCATCCCCGTAAAAATTGTAGAAAAAGGAACTGAGTCTGTTTTAGTTCCCATAGAATTAAATTTTTCAGGATTTTGTGTTGTTAAAATAGACAAACCATCTAAAATACTACCATCTCCAATATACATTAATCCAAAAATAGGAATTAAAATACCACCTATTAGCAAACCTATTGCATTTATAGAATCTGATACCACAACAGCTTTTAAACCGCCAAAAACTGCATAAATACCGCCAATAATACCAATACCCCAAACACACAACCATATAGATGCTGTGTGACTAATTCCTAAGTTTTCTGGCACATTAAACATTCCGCTTATTGCCACAGAACCAGAATATAAAATTACAGGCAATAACACAACTACGTAACCTGTTAAAAACAAACCAGATGTTATTGTTTTTGTTGTAACATCAAAACGTTCTGCTAAAAATTGTGGTACAGTTGTTAATCCACCTTTTAAATACCTTGGCAATAAAAAAATAGCAGTAATAACTATTGCTATTGCTGCTAACGTTTCCCAAGCCATAACAGACAAACCATCTGTGTATGCATCAGAATTTAAACCTACTAATTGCTCTGTAGAAAGGTTTGTAAGTAATAATGAACCTGCAATAACACCTGCAGTTAAACTTCTTCCTCCTAAAAAATACCCATCAGAAGAGTTTTCATTAGTTTTTCTGGTAGCCAAATAAGATATAACGGCCACCAAAACTGTAAAGCCCACAAAGGACAGTAATGTTAATAACATAGTGCTAAATAAGTTTGGTTTAAGCTCATAAATATATTGGTTTAATTTGTGTATAAAAAATTACAAAGACATCATTTATACTTCTTTGAAATAAATTTAACCGAAAACGATGTAGTTCAACTTAAACTTTAATGTAATTAGCAAAGTATTGCTATTTTAGAAATACTTTTTTTTAAAAGCACGTAACAATTAATAATACTAAGCGTTAGTATAACGTAATCTTAAGAAAACAAATGATGAAGAAAATTGCATTACTACTTATGTTATGCTTTGGTTTTACCGCCACTGCACAAAAAATGCAGGTAAACTATAAGTTTAGTGAAAAATATGCTGACAGATACAAATATTCTAATTTACTTACCATTGATAATGATGGTGCAGACGGCACCATACTTGTGCGCTCTTACTACACCGGTTTAATATTAAAACCAAAAGGGTATTATATAGAGCATTACAATAAAAATTTAGATTTGGTAAGTGAGTACAACTACAAACTTAAAGATAAAGATTTTGTTAACGGTTTTATAAGTAACGGGCAATTGTATCTTATATTTTTAGAATACAACCCAAGCAAAGAGACTTATGATTATATAGCACACCAAAGTCCGCTAAATAATTTTGCTTTTACACAAAAAACAATTTTATCTGTACCATCAAAACAAGTAGATAATCCTTTAGATAAAAACTATTACAACCGTAATTTTGCGTCTGGCTTTACAACTTCTGTATTGTTTAATAAACGTAAAGATGCTTTTGTTATTAGTGCTCACTTTAAAAAAGCAAAAGACAATCAGCATTTTATATATGTTTTTAACAATAACTTAGATTTACTTATTACACACGATTTTTCTGCAGAAGTAGAAACTAAAAACTATGCGTTTGAAAGCGTAGAAATAACAAAAAATAAAAAAGAGGTATTTTTAGTTGCCAAAGCTTATTTTAAAAAGAGGCGTTTTTCTGCCCTAGAGCGTAAATTTCAGTATGAACTTTTAAAGGTTTCTGAAGAAGAACGAGTTATGAAAACTTTTGATGAACCGGGTAAGTTTTTAGAAGCATTAAAACCCATACTTACCGATGAAAAATTTGTGTGTGTAGGCTTTTATGCTAATAGAAAAGATAACCGATACAACGGATTAAGTTACTTTAAGTTAGATGAAGGTTCTTTAGATGTAAAAGACAAAAAATTTATTCCGTTTTCTGCGCAATTTATGGCAGACAAATTTGGCAAAGAAGAAGATAGTAAAGAGGTAAAAAACTTAGTATTTAAAAATGCAGAAATTGCTAGTGATGGCTCTATACTTTTTAACGCAGAAGAATACTTTGTAACCTCTGGTTACCAAAGCAACCCTGGTGGCGGATCTAGAGTTAAAATTAGCAGGTACCATTATAATGATATGGTTGGTGCTAAACTTAGTGATGATGGCGACCTTATTTGGGTACGTAACATTAACAAGTCTGAGGTTACACAAGGTGATGGTGCATACGCATCATACAGTACATTTACAAAAGGAGACAATACTTACTTTTTTATTAGTACGGCGGCAGAAAATCCGCAATTAATAAATAATGAGCGTTTGGTTTTTAGGCAAGGTTTAAGTAGAAACAGAAACATATTTTTAATTAAGTTAGATGCTAAAGGCTTTATGACCTATGAAAAAATTATAGATAGTAAAACGGCAAGGTTACCTTTAATGGTTTCTAAACCATTAACTAATAAAAATAATATTTTGTTTTACGCTAAACGTGGCACAAAAAAACAGTTGGTGGAAGTTACTTTTTAAAAAAACAAAACTTATAAATTACAATCCTCTTGCTAAAAAGTAAGAGGATTTTTTTTATTTTGTGTATACATTTAAAACCAAAACCTCACTTTTTTAAAGGTTTTTATAGTGTATTTTCCTGCTTTTAATTACTATTTTTAAATTTTTAGCGTTCTATAACATTTAACCATTCGTACCATATGAAGAGCCAACAATTAGAGAATTTACTTGGGAAAATATTTCAAAATTGAGTAAGATTATTGGTGAGGAGTTTGAAAACGAACTATTTGATAGTAGTTTTTATTACATAAAAAATGAACCAATAAAAAAGAATTTATATGGAATGCAATATA
The DNA here is from genome assembly GCF_001999725.1 of Cellulophaga omnivescoria. Taxonomy (GTDB): domain Bacteria; phylum Bacteroidota; class Bacteroidia; order Flavobacteriales; family Flavobacteriaceae; genus Cellulophaga; species Cellulophaga omnivescoria. Next base: position 110,874 of record NZ_MDDP01000010.1, on the reverse strand, counting down.
ATTCAGTAACTGTTTTAACTGATGAAAAAGATAACATTAACTCAATAAGTATTCATTTTGATAAAACCATAAATAAATATTTTTATGAATCTTTTATTGAAGATTATAATAAGCCAAATAATATTCTTGTAATTGAAGCTTCAGAAACCACAAGCGAAGGATTTTTGGAAGGTAAGTCATTTAATCAAAAGCTAAGGAAAAACAAAATACAATTAAGGGAATGTAAATTTGATGAAAACCCATTATTTATAGTTTGGACAAAAGAAGATTATGAAATAAAGTTCTTTTTTAGATACAATAATAATTCAAGCGAAGTAACATATAGATTACTACATTAACCAGCTACTTTATTTTTTTCATTTTAATATGAATATGGTGGTGAAAGGCTGAAAAAGTTTTTATGGTAATGGAATATCTGGGCTTATTAGATATAATTTATCAAAAAAAACTTAATCACAGTAGTTGACAACAAATTGAAGTCATAAAAATTGAATAAAACATGAATTTTACTAGCCCCCAAGAAGCTCTAATAGTAATAGAAGAAGGTCATAAAAAAAGTAAAGAAGCAATGAAAGTTGGTGACTTTAGAACCAATAATAAAATAATATCACAAGAAATGATGCCAGCATTTTTGTACATAGAAAAAAATAATCTAACAAAACTCCTCATTCCCTTTTTAAAAAATAAAGATGTTGATTTAAGCCTAATAGTCTCGAGACGACTGCTACCGTATTACGAAGAAATAGCAATCAATAATTTAAATGATATTATTCAAAAAAAAATACCACATAAATGGGATGTAGCTGAAACTATTATTAAAGAGTGGAAAGGTTTGCCACTTTAATAAATTTTGATACGAAATATTTAAGAGTAGAAGATGCAATTAATGGGTTTATTAGGTATTCCAAAATACACAGTATAGCAACAAATCAATCTCCAGATTCCAAAATTGCAAACTTGGCATATAAAAGTATTTTAAAAAGCCCATGAGTATATAAAAAATGAATAAGGATTTAAAGAAATGAGAGAATTAATATCATATAAAAACCTTAAAATAAGGTTGTGGTCTGCCAGATACCTGTTAAAGCTCTATAAAAAAGAATCATTAAAAGTTTTAGAATATATCGCCAAAGGAGAACCAAATTCCTTTAATGTTGAAATGACTATTAATAATGGAAAGAAGATAATTTAACTTTTTAGTATTATGAAAAAAATAATTTTAACTCTTACTTTTTTACCACTTTTAATCAATTGCAAATATATTAAAGGAAATAGTTGTAATAACACCTACCCTGTTGAAGGCACCTACTATAGTGATTATGATAAAGAAGCCAAAAATATTTTAATTATAAAAGCCGATGGCAGTTTTGAACAAGTTTTAGCAAAAGACAACAAGATAAAAAAGAACAATGGAACTTGGATTTTTTATAAAGAAGATTGTGAAATAAAGTTTACCAATCTAAAGTTTCTGCATAACTCCCCTAAGAGTTATACAAATGATAACCCATATGAGTACCCTGCTGTTTTTAGAACAAATAATATTTACTTTATTGACCACGATGATATAAGTTTTTTTAGAAAAGAATAAAATAATTTAACTCTTAAACATACCAAAAAATATTGCACAAGGTTGGGTTATAAAAGCATTACAAGACTTAAAAGTCCAAGGCGTAAAAACAATAACAAATATTCCGTGGAATGGTAAAAATTAAATACTAAATGAAAAACAATCAAGAAATACTAAATTTTTTTGGAAAAATACTAATTCGAACAATCTTTGACCCTAATAGTAAATTTATAAAACAAAGCGTTAACGAGTTTGCAAACACAGAAGAATATAAAAATTTATTTCAAGGAATGAGTCTAATTCAAAAAAAGGAACTTGAAAATTTAGTCTATGAAATTAATGAAGGAACTCTATTTGACTTCCTGAAATTTTTTGAAGAAAACGAACAATTTAAAATTGTTTATGAAGAAGAAGGCAAACAGGTTAACCTTGTAGAGATTAGTGAAATGCTCAAAGCAGAAATTCACGGCGAAAATGGTTGGATAGAGCGTTTTAGCGAAGAATTAAAAAAAGATAATGACAGTTAACAATTGGCCTATTTAGAAATATAAAAAAGTTAGACATTTTTTTAACTTAACTCTAAAACACACACCAAGAAATTAATGATATTAATAGAAGACATAGGGGTAAGCTGGTATAATAGAAGGGAAACATTAAAAGAATGTACAGAATCATTCATCATTTTTATGGAGAGGCTTAAGCTATTAGATTCACGTTTTGACATATGGTATAAAAAAGGATGGAGTAAAAAAGAAGCTTTAGAACAAAAAATCCCTCTGGAATATGATGCCATTAAAAATGAAATATGTAAAACATGTAAAGATGATGAATACCCTGAGCATTCATTCCGGATAGCCTTATGGAATGGCGCAAAAAAAGATTCAGAAGCTTTTAGAATTAGGGCTTCCTTAGGGCGTGAGGAAACAAATTTCGGAAACAACAACTGTTCTCTATCCTTTCCTTATGAGGGAGAAATTTATGAGCATTATCTAATAAAGGAGAACAAGGAAAAATTAAAGGAATTATTCATAGACCATTGGCAACCTGAAAAAATAATGGGAGATGATGGGAAATGGATTAACTTATGAAAACAGCCAAAGAAATCTATAAAGATTAGCCTGAAATTTTAAAAGCTCTAGGAATATGAAAAAATTATATTACATATATGCTAATTGGAGAAAAAATGACGTTGATTTCATCAATAGTTTAGATATTAGTAAAAAAATAGATATTGGACCTTGTTCTTTTTCTTTAAAAGAAGGGGAGGATTTAGATAAAATCGTAAATCATTACTCAAAAAAAGATGGTCTATTTTCAAAAACTAAACCAAAAGATTTTGAAATAAAACAAGCAAGTTGCCTTTTTACTAAAGAAGAATTAAATAATTCTAAATATTATGCTATAGAACTATTGGGTAGTGAAACGTCTACCAATAGATGGCCTCAACCAAACAAAAAACAAGAATACCAAGAGCAAATATTTATTTTTGATAAATATAAAAATGGCCAAATTATAAGTATGGCTAATAAAAAACAAATTTCTCCTTTTAAAATTATGCCACCAAAGTGGAAAAAAACAGAAGTTTGTTTTAATTTAGGTTTAGAATATGAATATATACTTTTTAAAAAAGAATTCTATACAGAAGCTCTTGCTCCACTAGGCTTAGAAGCTATGGAAGTTATAGACTACAAAACTAATAAAATACTAGATGATACTGTTCAACTAATTATACCTAATGCTAAAAGTAAATTATTACTTAAAAATTCAGCTTTTGATATTTATCCAAAAGAACAAACAGGAGGATTTAAGCAATATACAACGCAAACTTTAGATTTTTTTCCTGAATTTGAAACAGATTTTAATTTTCATATTTGTTATAGCCTAGAAGATTTTCTTGGAGGACATAAAAAAATTATAATATCGAAAGAGTTTTCTAAACTATTAATTAATCATAATATAATTAGCAAAAATAAAGAGGGATTAGTACCTCTAAAAAATAGTAAATATACATTTCACTAACATCTAATTCCTTCCTGAAAGTTTCCTACCTTATTTTCGTCTAACAATACATTAATACTAAAAGATAAAATAGTTATGCAAATACATATATGGTCAGATATTAGATGCCCGTTTTGTTACATTGGAAAACGTAACTTTACAGCTGCATTAGATAAATTTCCGCACAAAGATAAAATTACGGTAGAATGGAAAAGCTTTGAGTTAGACCCTAACTTAAAAACGCAAACAGACATTAATGCTATAGACCACTTTATGCTAAGCAAAGGTGTAGACGAGGTTAATGCTAAAGGTATGTTTAACAGAGTTACAGAAATGGCTAGTGGTGTTGGTCTTAATTTTAAAATTGAAGACATTGTTACTGCAAATTCTTTAAATGCCCACCGTTTATTGCAATATGCAAAAACAGTAGGTTTTGCAGATGCTACCAAAGAAGCATTGTTAAAAGCACATTTAGAAGATGGTAAAAATATAGATGATATAGCGTTTTTAGTAGATACAGCTGTTGCAGTTGGTATGGACAAAACTACTGTTGAAGAAATATACAAAACAGATGCTTTTACCTACGAGGTTAGACAAGATGAAATGGAAGCCAGAAACCTTGGCATTAGCGGTGTACCTTTTTTTGTTTTAAATAACAAGTACGGAGTTTCTGGCGCACAACCAGTAGAGGCCTTTACTGAGGCTTTACAACAAGCTTGGGAAAAACACCAAAAAGAGTCGCTTACTGTTTTACCAACAACAGGCGGAGAATCTTGTGATGTAAATGGCAATTGTTGTTAATTTTTAATTGCAAACAAGTAAAAAGGCGCTATTAGCAATTGTTAATAGCGCCTTTTGTACTTTAAAATACTTTTACTTTAGTTCCCATCCTTTTCTGTAGTCACGAGAAACCCACTCGTTAGCCATATCAAAATTTGTAACTTTCATATTTGCGGCGTCCCATTTTATGGTACGTCTACCAGGGTAGTTATAAGGATCCCAATCTCCTACTTTTTTACCCGCTTTTAATGTTTTGTACTGGTATGCTTTAATAGCTAAATTACCCATAAGAACACCTTCAGTTAATGGTCCGGCTTTAGTTACAAAATCTGATGATGCTATTGTACCATTTAAGCAACCCTCTACCCAGTTATTCTGGTGCCCTTCAGCACCACCCTTTATTCTTGGTAATGTTTCTTTTGGCTTATTAAACATACTATTAACATCTGCTGGCAACAATCTAGGGTTAGCAGAATACACATCTGTTAAAATAATCCCTTTTGTACCGTGAAAAACTACGCCACCATCTCCGTTTCCTAATTTTTCACCATCAGCTAATTCACTTGGTATATCTGGCATAATTCCGCCATCATACCAATTTAAATCTATACTTCCTTGATTGTGCGCATCTACTTTTAAACGCACTACAGACGAAGGCGGACAAGAGCTAGAGTAATCTGCCTCTACAAAATCTCCAACCCAAGTAGTTGTACAACTAGCCTCGGCTTCTGTTGGTGATCCTAAACCTAAAACACTATACGGAGTTTCCATAATATGGCAACCCATATCGCCTAAAGCACCCGTTCCAAAATCCCACCAACCTCGCCATTTAAATGGCAAATAAGCAGGGTTATAATCTCTCATTGCTGCTGGTCCTAACCACAAATCCCAATCTAGCTCTTTAGGAATTGGGTGTCCGCCTACTGGTGTTTTTACACCTTGTGGCCAAACAGGTCTGTTAGTCCAACAATCTACTTTAGTAACATCTCCAATTACTCCTGCATCTATCCACTCTTTAGCTGTTCTACTACCAGGACTAGATGCTCCTTGGTTCCCCATTTGGGTAATAATTCCGTTTTCTTTAGCCACTTTGGTCATTAACCTTACCTCTTGTATATTGTGCGCCAAAGGTTTTTCTACATACGCGTGTTTTTTTGCACGCATAAAAGGCAATGCAATAGTTGCGTGTGTATGGTCTGGTGTTGCCACCATAATAGCATCCATTTCATTTAAATGCTTATCATACACATCCCTAAAATCTTTATATCTTTTTGCTTTTGGGTGTAATTTATAACTATCAGCAACACCTCTTTGGTCTACATCACAAAGGGTAACAAATTTTACTTTACCAGTATCTGTAAGTTCTTTAATAACAGAAGCTCCTCTACCTCCTACTCCAAATGCTCCTATGTAAAGTGTATCACTAGGTGGCACGTGGTTTTTACCAAGTACAAAACTTGGAACAATAGAAAAAGCAGCAGAAGACGTAGCTACATTTTTTATAAATTTTCTTCTTTCCATAATAAGGTTGCTTGTAGTTTATTGGCTGAAGATACATAAAAAATGGCAGCAACACTTTTTCAAAAAATGTTAAAAGAGTAATTACAACCTTAAATTAAATACTATTATTCTTTACCGTTCCATTCGTTATAAAACTGGTCTAAAAAGGCAACCATATACATATGTCTTTGCTCTGCAAGCTTTGTTCCGCTTTTGGTATTCATTTTATCTTTTAAAAGCAGTAATTTTTCATAGAAATGATTAATTGTTGGCGCTGTAGATTTTTTATATTCCTCTTTAGTCATATTTAAATTAGGAGCAACATTGGGGTTGTACATTTCCCTGTTTTTAAATCCGCCATAATTAAAAGCACGTGCAATACCAATAGCACCTATAGCATCTAACCTATCTGCATCTTGCACCACTTGTAGCTCTAAAGATGTAAAAGGTTTTACTGTGTTTTCATCATCAACCTTTAAACTGCTTTTAAAAGAAATGTTTTCTATAATTTTTACAACGTGATCTATAATTTTGTCATCAACCTGTATAGATCTTAAAAAATTTGTTGCCATTTTAGGCCCAACAGTTTCATCGCCATTATAAAATTTAGCATCGGCTATATCATGTAATAAAGCACCAAGTGCAACTACTAATTGGTCTACAACTTCATTTTTAGCTAAAAGCATTGTGTTATTATACACACGCTCTATATGAAACCAATCATGGCCACCTTCTGCTCCTTCTAAAGTTTTTTTTACAAAGGCTTTAGTTTGTGCAATTATATCAGAATTTATCATTTAAAAGAGGTTACACCTGCGGTTACTGTTTGTTCTACTTCTGCAATTATATCATCTGCATTACCTTTTATTTCTACAGGTGTGTGCACGTCTATTGTAAAATGGCTGCCTAAACCATATGGATATTTACCGTATTTTAAAAGTTTCCAAGAGTTATTAATACTTATAGGCACTATTAAGGCTGATGGTGCATTTTTCATAAGTATTTTAAGTCCCATTGGCTGAAAACGTTTAGGGTGGCCTGTTCTACTTCTTGTTCCTTCTGGGAAAATTACAGCACTACGATTGTGTTTTTCTATGTATTTACCAAGTTTTGCAATTTCTGTAAGTGCTTGCCTGGCATCTTTACGGTCTATTAAAACAGAACCTCCGTGCCTTAAATTATAAGATACACTTGGTATACCTTTACCCAACTCTTTTTTGCTCACAAACTTTGGATGATTTTTTCTAAAGAACCAAATAAGTGGAGGAATATCGTTCATACTTTGGTGGTTTGCTACAAAAATAATTGGTCTATTAGTAGGTATTTTAGACTTTTTTCTAAAAGAATAATGCGTACCTAAAAAGTGCGTGCTACGCATTAAAAACCAGTTTAAAATACTAACACTTTTTTTGTGTGCCGTATAGCCAAATACATTGTAACAGACCCATTGTATAGGATGAAAAACAACTAATGATAGTCCAAAAAATAAAAAATACAATGCCGTTAACGGATATGATAAAAGTTTTTGCATGCTACAAAAATAAAAAAACCGCTCTTTGTACAGAGCGGTTTTTTAAGATAATTTAAATTCTATTAATTAACAGAATTCGTTGTATGCTTCTTTTAAGTTTTCAGCAATCATTTCAGCAGGTCTACCTTCAATGTGGTGACGTTCTATCATATGAACTAATTCTCCGTTTTTAAACAAAGCCATACTTGGCGATGATGGAGGAAAAGGAACCATTAGTCCTCTTGCTGCGTTAACTGCTTCTGTGTCTACACCTGCAAAAACGGTAACCGTATTACTTGGTTTTTTATCATTTAATAAGCTCATTTTTGCGCCTGGTCTTGCATTAGCAGCAGCACAACCACAAACAGAGTTAACCACTACCAAAGTAGTACCTTCTGCATTTATTGCTTTTTCTACAGCTTCTGCTGTGAATAATTCTTCAAAACCTACAGAGGTTAAATCCTCTCTCATTGGTTTTACTAATTCTGCTGGGTACATATATTTTAATTTTTTATGTTAATAAGCGTTCTACAAAAGTAACCAATTTGTCGCATTTTTCTACAAACCTTAACTTTTCATTTAATCTTAACGTTTATCTTTGAAAAAATTTTTAGAAAAAAGTATGTTAAAATGGTTATTTGCAATACTAGGCAGTGTATTTTATAAAATTCCTGGTGGTATTGCTGGTTTTTTTATTGGTAGCCTTTTAGACAATCTTGTAGGTAGCAAGGCTAATAAAAGTGGTAGTTCTGTTTTTAATGATATAACACGCCAAAGTGTGTCTCCTGCAGATTTTGAAATGCAATTAATATCGCTATGCTCTATAGTTATTAAAGCAGATGGTAAAGTAAGTAAAACCGAGTTAGATTACGTACGCCAATATTTTGTACAGACTTACGGAAAAGAAAAAGCCAATGCTATTTTTAGAACCTTTAATGAGGTTAACAAAAAACACGAAATTTCTGCAAAACGTATTTGCTATTATTTAAACCAACGTGTACGTTATGAAGTTAGGTTGCAGTTAGTACATTTTTTATTTGGCATTGCGCAGGCAGATGGTTCTGTAACCGCTGCAGAGGTAGAAGTTATTAGAGATATTGCTGCGTACTTTAAACTTGGTAAAAGAGATTACGAAAGTGTTAAGGCAATGTTTGTGGCGTCTGCAGATACGGCTTACAAAATACTAGAGATTGATAAAAGTGCTACAGATGACGAGGTAAAAAAAGCATACAGAGCCATGGCTAAAAAATACCACCCAGATAAGGTTGTTACTCAAAATGAGGCCATAAAAAAAGGAGCAGAAGAAAAGTTTAAAGAGGTACAAAAAGCCTATGAGACAATACAGAAAGAACGAGGCATTAACTAGCAATTTTAATTATTATTTACACATAAATTATGGAACAGTTTTTATTTTACATTGGTTTAGGACTAGAGCACGTATTGGATCTTAGCGCATATGATCATATTTTGTTTTTAACTGCCTTAGCTATTCCTTTTACATTTAAAGACTGGAAAAATGTATTGCTTTTAGCTACTGTGTTTACTGTTACACATTGTTTTTCTTTGGGTTTATCTAGCTATGGTTATGTAACACCAGATGTAAGTTTAATAGAGTTCTTAATTCCTGTAACTATATTTATTACTGCATTATTTAATATCTACGCTGCAAAAAACAAGCAAACCTTAGCATCTGTAAAATTACACGTTATAGCTACGGCATTTTTTGGATTAGTTCACGGTTTTGGATTTTCTAATTATTTTAAAATGCTAATGGCAGAAGAAGACAATAAGTTTACACCTTTACTTGGTTTCGCTACTGGTATAGAAATGTCTCAAATATTAATACTAATTTTAGCTTTATTATTAACTTATATAGTGGTTAGTTTATTTCAAATTAAGCAATGGTTGTATGCCATAGTTGCATCAGTAATTGTACTGGCTATTACAATACCAATGTTAATAGATACGTTTCCTTACTAAAAGGTTTTAGTGTTAAAATTATCCTTTATTGATTGTGTGCGTTAGCTAAAGCCTGTATCTTGTGGCCATTACAACAAAAATGAAAGACAGTAAACAAAGAAAATACGATGAAGCATACTTGCGTATGGCTCAAGAGTGGGGCAAACTATCCTACTGTAAACGCAAGCAAGTAGGTGCTATTATTGTTAAAGATAGAATGATAATTTCTGACGGATACAATGGTACTCCAACTGGTTTTGAAAACATTTGCGAAGATGAAGAAGGCTATACCAAATGGTATGTGTTACATGCAGAAGCAAATGCAATATCTAAAGTAGCATCCTCTACCCAATCATGTACAGGAGCAACTTTATATATTACGCTATCTCCTTGTAAAGAGTGTAGCAAACTAATTCACCAGTCTGGCATAGTACGTGTGGTATACCAAAATGCATATAAAGATGATTCTGGTTTAAAATTTTTAGAAAAAGCGGGTATAAAATTAACTCATTTACCCTTGTAAAAGTTGCAATGAAAAATAAAATGTATTACATATGGCCTGTTTTAATTGCAGCTGCTTTAGCACTAGGCATTTTACTTGGTGGCAAGTTAAATTTTAACGACTCGCCAGAGCGTCTTTTTACAACAAACTCTAAAAAAGACAAACTCAACAGGCTTATAGACTACATAGATTATGAGTATGTAGACGACGTAAATACAGATAGTATTGTAGATGTTACCGTAAATAATATTTTAGGCAAATTAGACCCACACTCTGTTTATATTCCTAAAAAAGAAATGGCAGAAGTGTCTGAAAGTATGAAAGGTGACTTTGTTGGTATAGGTATTAATTTTTATATGTACCAAGACACTATTTCCGTAATAAAAACCGTAGAAAATGGTCCAAGTTACAACAAAGGAATAAAAGGCGGAGACCGTATTTTAAAAGCAGATGGCAAAGAATTGTTTGGCAAAAATTTACCTAGTGGTAGTGTTGTAGAACAGTTAAAAGGTAAAAGGGGCTCTACAATAGATTTAGAAGTTTACCGCAAAAAAGAAGACCGCACATTTACTGTAACTGTAAAAAGAAATACAATACCATTAAAAAGTGTAGACAGCTATTACATGCTTACCAAAGATATTGGTTACATTAAAGTAAACAGGTTTGCCGAGTCTACCTACAAAGAATTTAAATCTGCCCTAAAAGCTTTACAAAAACAAGGCGCCACAAAACTTACCTTAGATTTAAGAGACAATCCTGGTGGTTACTTGGGTATTGCAGAGCAAATGGCAGATGAGTTTTTAAAAGACGGAAAGCTTATTTTATTTACCAAAAACAAAAAAGGAAAAATAGAAAATGCATACGCCACGGAAAAAGGTAGTTTTGAAGACAAACCCGTTTTTGTTTTAATAAATGAGCGCTCTGCATCTGCAAGCGAAATTGTTGCCGGCGCATTACAAGATAACGATATAGGAACCATAGTTGGCAGACGCTCTTTTGGTAAAGGTTTGGTGCAAAGAGAAATGGATTTGGGAGATGGTTCTGCTGTGCGTTTAACCATATCTAGATACTATACTCCCACTGGAAGATCTATACAACGCGATTATAAAAAAGGTAATGCTGATTATTACCAAGAGTTAATGAAACGTTATGCAAACGGAGAAATGCGTGAAGCAGACAGTATTAAAGTGGCAGACTCATTAAAATATACTACACCTAAAGGTAAAACCGTATATGGTGGTGGAGGTATTATTCCAGATGAATTTGTACCAATTGGAAACAATGAACAAGAAGCTATAATAGATCTAGATAGTTATGGCTTTTTATCCTACTTTACTTTTGAGCACTTAGACAAAGACAGGTCTAAATATGATATGTTTACCCGTGATGAATTTATTAGAGATTTTAAGGTTGATGAAAACCTGTTTGTAGAGTTTATTACCTATGCCAAAAAAAATAATATTTCTTTAGATTTTTATAAGTACGAGGTTAGCTTAAAAAGATATTTAAAAGCCGCTTTGGCAGACCAGCTTTTTGATGCAAATGCGTATGCTAAAATAAAAAGTAAATCTGACCCAATGCTACAAAAAGTACTGGAGCTAGCTAATGAGAGTTTTGAAGATAAAGATTTACCAAATCAAGAAGAAATAGACAACTAGTATTTAGCCCACACAAAGCTCTTTTTTGGTATATTGCATACTATGATGGAGATACTACAAAAGCAGCAAAAGTTCTTTAAGTTGCAACAAACTAAAGACATTACCTACCGTATAAACGCTTTAAAAAAACTTAAGCAAGAAATTACTAAAAAAGAAGCAGATATTTGTAATGCTATTTATGCCGACTTTAAAAAGCCTAAGTTTGAGTCTATGGCAGCAGAAACGCAATTTGTTTTAGCAGAGCTTAACTATACCATTAAAAATATTAAAAAATGGGCTAGACCAAAAAAAGTATCTGGTGCATTATTAAATTTTCCATCATCAGACTGGTTGTATAAAGAGCCTTACGGCACTGTACTTATTGTTGCTCCTTGGAACTATCCTTTTCAACTAGCAATTGCACCATTAATTGGCGCTATAGCAGCTGGTAACACTGCGGTAATAAAACCATCAGAAATAACACCCAATACATCAAAAATAATAGCAGAAATAATTGATGCTGTTTTTAAAGACGAATATGTTGCCGTTGTAGAAGGAGGCGTAGAGGTTTCCAAAAATTTGTTAGACCAAAAATGGGATTATATTTTTTTTACAGGAAGTACTAAAGTCGGAAAAATATTTTACCAAAATGCCGCAAAACATTTAACTCCAATTACTTTAGAACTGGGCGGAAAAAACCCTGCTATTGTAGATACTACCGCAAACATAAAACTAGCCGCTAAACGTATTGTTTGGGGTAAATTTTTAAATGCCGGACAAACCTGTATTGCTACAGACTACATTTTAGTGCATAAAGATGTAAAAGATAAGTTAGTAGCTGCTTTGCAGCAAAGCATTTTAGACTCTTACGGAAAAAACATAGAAGAATCTAAAGACTATGCCCGAACGGTTAGTAAAAATCATTTTAATAATCTTACTGAATTGTTAGAAGGACAAGAAATTATTTTTGGCGGACAAACAAATGCCAACGATAATTACATTGCTCCTACGCTTGTTAATGAGCCTAGTGAAGATAGTAAATTAATGCAAGAAGAAATTTTTGGTCCTATTTTACCAATTATTGCATATACTACAGAAAAAGATATAGAAAGGTACATAATGCGATATGGCAAGCCATTGGCAACATATGTATTCTCTACTAATAGAAAATTTCAGCAAAAAATAATAAACAAATACAGTTTTGGAGGCGGTGCAATTAACGACACTGTTATACATATAACCAATAAAAAACTACCGTTTGGTGGCGTAGGTTCTAGTGGTATTGGCGCCTATCATGGTAAAACTTCTTTTGATACTTTTACGCACCAAAAAGCAATTATAAAAAGAGCCAATTGGTTAGAGGCTCCTTTGAGGTATCCGCCGTATAATTTACCGCTAAAATTAGTAGAAAGAGTAAAGCATTTATTTTAAATAAAAAAGGAGGCAATATTTAATTGCCTCCTTTTTTATTTAAAATAATTAGTTTATGTTTAGAACTGGTATCTAATACCTAACGCTATATCTAAATCTAAATCATCAGAATAGTCATCATTAAATCCTAATTCTGGTCTCATATCTAGAGATAAAATTAAAGGAAAATCAAAATTATACTCTATACCTATATCTCCAGCAACTAAGGCAAAAGTACCATCATTGTCACCTGCATCAAAAGATCCTATACCTGCACCAGCACCAACAAACCAGTTAAAATTACCATCTAAAGGCATTACCCATTGGTACAAACCTACTAGTTTAAAAGCATCTACATCATTAGAATCTCTCCATCCTAAATCAAATTCTAATCTGTTATTTTCTCCTAAATGACGTTGGTATGATATTTCTCCACCAAAACCATCATTATCACCAATACGTAATCCTATAGCGTTGTCTGCAATAGATTGCGCTTGTAAACTACATACAGTAAGAGCTAAAATTGAAAATAAACTTAATATCTTTTTCATTGTTTTATGTTTTAATTATTAAATATACGGTGTTACCACCAAAAAAAGACAACGCTAACGTTGTCTTTTTGTACTAAAATTATGTTAATTTTAGTTATTCGTTGTCGTCTACAGCATCATCTATCTCGTCTCCAACTTCCTCTACTCCTTCTTCAATTCCGTCTCCAACTTCTTCTACGCCATCTTCAATTTTTTCTCCTGTAGTTTTAGTGTCTCTACAACTAGTTAATATTGTACCTAGTGCAAATGCAAATACTGCAAAATATGCTATCTTTTTCATTGTTGTTGCTTTTTAAAAATTAATATTCTCGTTTATTTGTGTGAGTTTAGGTGTGCTAAACGTTTCTTTTTCTTCCAGTAATTAATGACACTACAAAAAGTATCAGAAATAAAAAGAATAAAATTTTAGCGATACTGGCAGCACCTGCTGCAATACCTCCAAATCCTAAAACTCCAGCTATTAAAGCTAGAACCACAAAGGTAATTGTCCATCTTAACATAATATTTTTAATTTAAAGGTTAATACTATTTTTTTGCGAATACTTAAATTCTACACTACAAAGATGAAGCTTGTTTAGAGATCTTGTTAACACAATCAATGCAATTCTTAACTCATTTAAAAACAAGCAAATAAATGCAATTATATATATAATAGGTATACTATTTTATTATTAGCATATGAGTTAATAATCTATTTAAAAGAGCAAAGCTAACTTGGTTGTTATAGGTAGTTTTGTGTAGAACAATTAAACATAAAGAGTAGATATTCTATTTTTTAACAGTTAAACTAAACCCCACAAACCTTATGAATTATTTAAACATTAGCGACAACAAATTAGTGCCTGTAGTAGGCGAATTAAATATGTTATTAGCAGACTATAGTGTGTACTACCAAAAATTAAGAAGTTTTCATTGGAATGTTTTAGGTCAAAACTTTTTTGATTTACATGAAAAATTTGAAGAATTATACACAGATGCCAGAGTAAAAATTGATGAAATAGCAGAAAGAGTTTTAACATTAAGGTACCACCCAGTAAGCAACTTTAGCAAGTATTTAAAAATCTCTTCTGTAAAAGAAGTTACTCCTTTAATTACTGATAAAGAAATGGTTGCCGAAATTTTAAGCGATCATCAAAAAATATTAAAGCAGATGAAAATTACTATTGAAGCTGCAGAAGAAGCCGGAGATGAAGGTACTATTGATATGATGGGTTCTTACATTGCAGATTTAGAGAAATCTAGTTGGATGTTAGACGCTTGGCGCAAAAACACAGAAGACCAATTAAAAATTAGAGCCAAAGAGCTTACCTCATAAGGCAAATTGTTTAACCACAACTATTAACCTTATAAATTACACCACATGAACGACAAAATACAAGCTTCTTTTATAGATATATATGATAAAATTGAAGGTTGGGTAACTACATTAATAGAAAATTTGCCTAACATAATAGTAGCCATTATTGTAATGGTAATTTCCTATTATGCTGCACGTTTTGTAAACAAATGGGTAGTTAAACTAGCTTCTAAACGTATACCACAAGACAGCATATCTAACCTTATTGGGCGTATTAGCGCAACTGCAGTAGTATTGCTTGGTTTATTTTTAGCTCTAGGCGCAATGGACCTAAGCAAAACATTAAATACACTACTTGCTGGTGCCGGTATTTCTGGTTTAGTTATTGGTTTAGCCTTACAAGGAACTTTATCTAACCTCTTATCTGGTGTGGTTTTATCGTTTAGAAAAAAGATAGAAATAGGAAACTGGATAGAAACAAATGGTTATTCTGGTGAGGTAATGGATATTAACTTAAACAGTTTAGTACTTAAAGAGTTTGATAACAATTTGGTAGTTATACCTAATAAAACCATAATAGAAAATCCGTTTAAAAACTATTCACTTACCACACGTATGAGAATTGTAGTTTCTTGCGGTGTTGGCTACGAGTCTAATTTAGAACAAGTACAAAAGTTAACTAAAGAAGCTGTTGCTGGTTTATATAAGGATGACGACGACTCTGAAATAGAATTTTACTTTACAGAATTTGGAGATAGCTCTATTAATTTTATTTGTAGATTTTGGGTAGATGCACAGAATGCTAAAAATAAACTAGATGCCAAAAGTGTAGCTATAAAAGCCATAAAATCTAAGTTTGACGCCAATGACATTAACATACCATTCCCTATTAGAACATTAGAATTTAATAATAAACTAAATATAAATTCACCTGAAAAAGGTTCATAAAATAAAACACAAAATACAAACAAGCTTATTGTTGTTGAGTAGCTTATTATTCAACGTTTATTTGTTTGGTTTGTGGTGATGAAAAAGGCTTCTTTTAAATAAGAGGTCTTTTTCTTTTTTAATAATTAGTACAGATTTCATAATAAATTCATAAATACAAAAAGAGTATCTGTGTACTTGCTATATTTGTATTTATACTTATGATAAAGACAAGTAAACTTCAATTTTCATATTCATCAGAAAACAGCTTTAGTTTTCCAGATATTTCATTGCCGCAAGGAGAACACCTGCTTATATTGGGTTCATCTGGTGTTGGTAAAACTACCCTTTTGCATTTATTAGCGGGTTTACTACCTTCAAGTTCTGGTAGTATTACTATTGGCAGCACAGAACTCCAAAAGTTATCAAGAAAAAAACTAGATGCTTTTAGAGGTAGAGAAATGGGCATTATTTTTCAGAACGACTATTTTATAAATGCACTTTCTGTTAGTGAAAACCTAAAATTACGTCTTTATTTTCCGGACAAAAAGAAAGATACCACTAGAGTAAAAGAATTAGCAGAAAGACTAGGAATAAGCAATTTATTACACAAAAAAGTTACTGCATTAAGTGAAGGCCAACGCCAACGCTTGTCTATTGCTCTTGCATTAGTAAATAAGCCAAACATAATTTTTGCAGATGAACCTACTGCTAGTTTAGATGATGAAAACTGTGAAAAGGTGGTTACTTTACTAAAGGAAGAAGCTAGTAATAGCAATGCAAATTTGCTAATAATTACCCATGACCAAAGAGTAAAAACAATGTTCAAAAACCATTTGTATTTATGAATCTTGTAAAGCTCAGTTTTAAAAATTTAATTTCTAAGCCACTTAATGCTTTACTAAGCTTACTGCTTTTAGTATTAAGTATAGCCTTGGTTACCTTTATGTTGCAATTAAGTGCACAAGTAAAAGGCAATTTAGATAAAAATATAAAACCGGTAGACCTAGTTGTGGGTGCAAAAGGAAGTCCATTACAGCTAGTGCTTTCATCAGTATTACATATTGATGCTCCTACAGGAAATATTAAATTAAAAGATGCCGAAAAACTAAGAAAAAGTAGACTTGTAAAAACAGCTATTCCTGTTTCTTATGGAGACAATTATAAAGGCGTACGTATTTTAGGAACAGAAACTAGTTACCTAAAATTATATAATGCTGAGTTAGCAACGGGTGAGTTGTTTACTAAATCACAGCAAGTAGTTTTAGGCAATTCAACAGCAAAAAAATTACAATTAAAATTAGGTGATACTTTTTTAAGTTCACACGGTTTAGCAGACCAAAATTTAGAAGAACACCACGGACATCCGTTTACTGTGGTTGGCATTTTAAAATCAACTGGCAGTGTGGTAGACAATTTAATAATTACAAATTTAGAAAGTATTTGGGATGTACATAGCCACGCTGATAAGCATAGTGATGATGAACACCACCATTATGAAGAAGATTTAGAGGTAACATCTCTGTTAATACAATTTAGCAACCCAATGGCAATGATGCAGTTACCAAGGTACATTAATGACAAAACCAATATGCAAGCTGCTTTACCATCTTTAGAAATTAACCGTTTGGTAAAATTATTAGGAGTTGGAGTGCAAACAATACAGCTTATTGCAATTGCTATTTTATTAGTATCTGGCCTTAGTATTTTTATTAGTCTACTAAAAGCTATTAGAGAGCGTAGACAAGAACTTGCTGTGCTGCGTACTTACGGTGCTACAAGTGCGCAATTATTATGGCTGGTTCTTTTAGAAGGCTTATTTTTAGGGTTAATTGGTTATGTTTTAGGATGGATAATTGGTAGGATTGGTTTATGGACAATAGCTAACTACGCACAAAACAGTTACGGATATACGTTTAGCCTAGCCACACCAACAACGGCAGAAGCATTACTATTGCTAGCCACATTAAGTATTACAATAATAGCATCTGTACTAGCTTCACTATCTATTTTTAAGCTAAACGTTTCTAAAATTTTATCCTCAGAAAAATAAAAGTGCATTTGGAACAATTATTGGATTACTATCTTTGATAAAAAATTACAACTATGATAAAAAAGTTAAGCATTTTATTACTTTTTATAGTCGCTACTCAAGTAACTTCTGCACAAGCCTTATTAGACTGGGAAGATATGATACAAGGTGTTAGCTACACAACACCAGAAGGTGGTGCAGAATTAGGTGAATTTTTAAAGCCAACTTACAGCAAAAAAATGCTAGCCTTAGAAGGACAAGAAATTTCTATTACCGGTTATTTTTTAATTTTAGAAGGACAAAAAGATTCTTTTATGCTGTCTAATAACCCCATGGCATCTTGCTTTTTTTGTGGTAATGGCGGACCAGAAACTATTATAGAGTTGTATTTTGACCAAAGACCTAATTTTTTTATGGACGATTTAATTTCTGTAAAAGGAACTTTAAAGTTAAACAGAGATGATCCGGACCATACATACTACACAATAGAACACGCAAACGGTTTTACTATAAAAATGTAAAAATTACAACATAAACATACACTAGCTCTTTATTTTATTAAAGAGCTTTTTTTATACTCTTTTTCTAAATCAGTTAAAGATTTAATTGCTTGCGTTACTCTCTTTTTTAAATTATTCTGAATTTAGTAGTGGTATTATTTACGCCAATTTCACCACAAACTATGACAACAAAACAGAGTACCATCATAAAAATTAGCATAGCTGCTATTGCCCTGTGTTTACTTACTCTTTTGGGTACTTATTTGTATGCCAAACATAAAATAAATCAACATTTACAATACAACTTACCTAAACATTTAAAAGTAAGCTACAGCGGTATTAACATTAATATATTATTGGGTAATATTACCCTACATGACATTGTATTTATACAGCTTGTTAAAGGCAGTAATAAAACTAAAACATTTGCAAAGGCTAAACAAATTGCCTTAAAAGACATTGGTTATACCAACTTGCTACTACATAACCAATTTAGTGCAGATAAGCTTACTATTAATAGTCCACAATTAACGCAAAACACCTTTTTAGATACTATTACAGCGCGCAATACCACTCCAAAAAAAGGAGTATTTGCCAAGCCAATTAGTATATCAGAATTTAAGACAACAAACGGAGAAATAGCTTTTATTACTAATAAAAAAGATACCGTTGCTAGTGCAGAGCATATTTTTGTTAATTTAAAAGATGTTATTATAAAAACTAAGAGCAGCACAAATTCACTACCTATTACGTACAAAAATAGCACAGTTTCTGCCCAGCAGTTAAAAGCTAATTTAGGGGATTTTGAAACCCTTAAGATTAATAAATTAGATGTTAATAACTATACTTTAAACATTAAAAATCTTCAACTTAAAACCAAATATTCTAAAGAAGAATTATCAAAAAAAATACGCACAGAACGCGACTATTTACATCTTAACATACCTAATGTAAACATAAAAAATTACAACTATGCGTTTAAAAATAAACAGTTTACGTTTGCCGTAGAAAACATCACTATTCATAAACCAAACCTAGAGGTATATAGAGATAAATTAATTGCAGATGATTTTAGCTACAAGCCAATGTATAGCAAAATGCTTAGAGGTATGCCCTTTTATTTGAATATAAAAAACATAGCTATTAATAAAGGCAAAATTACATATCAAGAAAAAATAGAGCAACACATAAAACCAGAAAAACTAACCTTTAAAGACTTAAACGCAACAATAGCTAATTTGCAAAATTACGAAGACAAATCTACTGTTGTACACACAAACTCTTTACTTATGGGCAAAACACCTTTAGAATTAAACTGGAGCTTTAATACCTTAATAAAAACAGATTTTTTTAAGGCCTGGGGAAACTTTAAAAATTTAGATATACCAAGTATAAATCCGTTTTTAAACACCAATTTAAGAGCAACAGCAGAAGGAGATATGCAACAAATGTATTTTACGGTTAGCGGAACAAAACAAAAATCTGCAGGAGATTTAAAAATTAAGTATAACAACTTTAAATTCAAAGTTTTAAAAAAGGACAGATTAGGAGTAAATAAGCTGTTAACCAAATTGGGTAACCTATTAATTAAAAAAGACTCCAAGCAAAACCCTAGTAATTTTAGGTACGGAGAAATAGAGGTTGAACGCAACCCTTCAAAATCGTTTTTTAACTATTTATGGATAAATGTAGAAAACGGACTACTAGATGCTTTAACTGGTAAAGGAGTAAAAGAAGAATAAACACCACATAAAACAAAGTATAACATTAAAAAATAAACAAAATGGGAGTAATTGCAACAGATAATAATAAAATAACACTAATTTATAACTCAGAAAATAGAATAGGCAAACAAACAATTGGCTATGTAAAATCTGCAGAGAAAGAGGTACTTACTATAGACAATTCTAAAACTAAAGTTACAGGTACACAATGGGCAGAAATAGCAGACAAACTAAAAATTAACATTTGTGATTTAATAGACCAAGAACATCCAAATTTTGTAGAAGTTTACGGTGAAGAAAAAGTAGATATTACTACTGATGATTGTATTAAAGTGCTTCAAAATAGCCCAGAAACACTAGCCTACGCTATTTTAATTAATGCAGATAAATTTTATGTAATTAAAACACCGTCAGACGTAGAAAAGCACATCAAAATTAAATCAAACAATAGCAACCAGTAATATAATGAAAAAGCGTAAAACATATAAAAAGAAAAGGTACATAGTTCCACTAACAATAGTAACTATTGTTATAGTGGCACGCCTACTTTTACCTACGCTTGTAAAAAATTATGTAAACAATGTTTTGGCAGAAATACCTGGCTATTATGGCCAAGTTAAAGATATAGACATATCATTAATTAGAGGTGCTTACGTAATTAATGGGTTGTATTTAAATAAAAAAGAAGCTAAGTCTCAGGTGCCTTTTATTGCTGTAGATAAAACTGATATATCTATACAATGGAAAGCACTATTAAATGGTAAAATTGTTAGTGAGTTGTACTTAACTAAGCCTAGTATAATTTATGTTTTTGAAGACCATAAAACTACAGATAGTACAGATATAGAAGATTGGTCTAAGGCTTTAACAGACATTGTACCTATAGACATTAACCACTTAACTATTACCAACGGAAAAGCTGCTTTTGTAGAAATTAATACCAGCCCTAGTATAGATTTACATTTAAGAGACATAAATTTACAAGCAAACAACCTTAGGAACGTTGTACAAAAACAACGTAACCTACCCTCTACTATTACAGCTTCGGCAATATCTATTGGTAACGGAAAATTAAAATTAGATGGCAAAATGGATTTGGTAAAACAAATTCCTGATATGGATATGTCCTTATCACTACAAAATGCAGATGCAACCGCTTTAAACGATTTTACAAATCACTACAGCGGTATAGATTTTAAAGAAGGTAATTTTAATGTTTATAGTGAAATTGCCATTGCCGATGGTTTTTTAACTGGGTATTTTAAGCCCATTTTAAAAGATGCTAAACTTATTAGTAAGGAAGATGGATTTTTTGAAACCCTATGGGAAGGCTTTGTGGGCTTTTTTAAGTTTATTTTAAAAAACCAAAAACAGAATACATTAGCTACCAAGATACCCATTGAGGGTGACTTGAACAACGTAAAAACAAAAATTTTTCCTACGGTAACCAATATTTTTAAAAATGCTTGGATATCTGCTTTTAAAGGTAAAGTAGATAATAATGTTGCATTTAAAGATGCTGAAAAGGGTGCAGATAAAAACAAAGAAAAAAAGAAAAAGAAGTAACTTTATACTAGCAATAATTTAATGTTTTGCGTTAAAAAAGCACTTTTATCTTACTTAATTTTGTTGAACAAGACTTATTAATTTTTTAATTATCACAACAATGAGCAACACTATAACAACAATAAATCCGTTTACCGGAAAAGATATAAAAACATATAGTTTACATACTAAAGATGAAATTGATTCTATTTTATCTACAGGAGAAAAAACTTTTAAAGATTGGAAAAAAACAAGTATTAAAGAACGTACTTCTCTATTAAAAAAATTAGCTAAACAGTTAGAGAAAAAACGCGAAGATTTATCTGCTTTAATGACTGCAGAAATGGGAAAACCCATAGCACAGAGTAGAGCAGAAATAGATAAATGCGTTTGGTTATGCGATTTTTATGCTAAAAACGCAGATAACTTTTTAAGTGATGCCATTATAGATACAGAAGCTCAAGAAAGTTTTATTAGTTATGATCCTATTGGCGGCGTGTTAGCTGTAATGCCTTGGAACTACCCTTTTTGGCAAGTATTTAGGTTTGCCGTACCAACACTAACAGCTGGTAATGTGGGCGTTTTAAAACACGCTGCAAATGTAACTGGTTGTGCATTGGCCATACAAGATTTATTTACAGATGCTGGGTATCCACAGGGTTGTTTTCAAACAATTATAGCAGACCATAAAGCAACAGAAACTGTTATAGAAAGCAGTTTTATACAAGCTGTTAGTGTAACTGGCAGCGAAAAAGCTGGTAAATCTATAGCTAGTATTGCTGGTAAAAACCTAAAAAAATCTGTACTAGAATTGGGTGGTAACAACGCGTGTATCGTATGGGATAATGCAGATTTAGATACGTACATACCAACTATGGTAAAAGCTAGGTTTCAAAACACAGGGCAAAGCTGTATTGCTGCTAAGCGTTTTATTGTTGAAGAGGGAATATATGATGAGTTTTTAGATAGATTTAAAAAAGAAGTTGAATCTTTAAAAGTTGGAAACCCTGAAGAGGATGAAACTTTTATGGCATCTATGGCGCGCAAAGATTTGGCTGAAGAATTAAAAAAACAAGTTGATGAGTCGGTACAAAAAGGAGCAAAAGTAATTTTAGGCAATACGCTTAATGACGCTAATTATGTACCAACCATACTCACAAATGTTACAGAGGATATGCCTGTTTTTAAGGAAGAAACATTTGGACCAGTAGCTGCAATTATAAAGGCAAATAATAAAGAACACAGTTTAGAGCTTGCAAGCAACTCTAGATTTGGATTAGGAGCTATGTTATTTACAGAGGATATAGACGCAGCCAGACAAGCAATAGACCAAATAGAAGATGGTGCTTTTTTTGTAAACGAAATGATAAAATCTGATCCAAGATTACCTTTTGGCGGCACAAAAGCCTCTGGTTACGGCAGAGAATTGTCTAAAGAAGGTATGTTAGAGTTTGTAAACAAAAAGACAGTTTACATTAAATAATATAACTTACAAGACAAAAAAAGCTTCAAACTAATGGGTTTACAAATAGTTTGAAGCTTTTTTTACATTAAAATATTAGTTTACTAATCGCTTAATTTTAGCAGCTAATTTATTAAGGTTTTTTTCATTGTATCCCATAGAAATATATACAACCACTCCATTTTTATCTAACACATAGTTTAGCGGTATTCCTTGCTTTCTATAAGCACTGTAAAACTCATTTTTAGGATCTAAATATACATTAAAGTCTACTCCTCTATCTTTTAATTCTGTCATTTTTTTAACTACAGTAGTGCGGTTTTCTCCAACAGATACTGGTATAAAAACAAAGTTTTTATCTGTATTTGGTTCCAAAATAACTTCTGGTATTTCATAAAACTCTCGTAAACAAGGTACGCACCAAGTTGCCCAAAAATTTAACAATACTACTTTGCCCTTTAAGTCTTTACTTTTTAAAACATCTCCATTTATATCTTCTAGGGCAAAAGCAGCAATAGTATCACCAACTTTAATTTTAGAAGCAGATACCGCTTCTTTTTTTGCAACTTTTACTTCTTTACTTTTAGACTTATTATTAACTAGCTGTTTTTCTTTATTGGCTAACATTTCTTCATCAGAAAAGGTTTCTATTTTCATTACAAAGTTGTTATCCAATCGTTCTTTAAAACGTTTTACAATGGCTTTTTTCTCTTTTTTAGAAACACCGTTATGCATTGCTTTTATCTTATTTTCTTTTTGCAAAACCATAAGATATTCTTCTGTTACTTCTTTGCCTTCGACAATAAAAATCATCTTTGGCTTTGCTATTTTTTTATCTTGTGCAATAGTATTAAATGTACTTCCAAGACATAAAAAAAGTACAGAAACACAAGTGTATTTCTGTACTATATTACATATTTTCTTCATTTTTTACTTTAAAGTTATTTCAATAACACCATCTCTACCCTTAGAACCGTATTTAGCTGTTGCACTTTCATTTTTCAAAACATTTATTACCTCTATATCTTCAGGATCAATCATACCAACATCAAAAGGTTTAGGAACTTCTTGTCCGTTTACAACAAAAAGTACGTTATCCATTGTTGCGTTATTATTTATTCTAAAACCAATTTTCTCTATGACTTTTGATTTTTCTGAAGTAGTTACATAAAAATAAAAAGGATCAATGGCAATTTTATCAACCTCAGTGTATGTTTCCGTTTTATTATCTTTTGTTTTATAAACTGCAGATATACTTGTTAAATTACCCTTAGCATCTCGCTTTATTCTAGTAAAAGACAAATCTACTTTTTCTTTTTTTGCGTCAGCAATATAGCTAGCTAAATCATTTTCTGTTGTTTTAGAGTTTATGTCTATTTTTAAAAGTTTAAAACTTTCATTACCCTCTTTTTTAGAAAATGTAAAGCTATTAGATTGCGCATTTATACTTAAGCTTAACAGGCAAAATACTGCTGTTAAAATAGATGTAGTCATCACAATTTTTACTGATTTCATTTGTTGTAACATAACTGTTCGTTTTTAATTGATTAAAGATTGATTTTTATTTTTTTGTTGTAATTTCTACCACACCATTTTCTCCTTTTTTACCAAACCTATCTATAGCAGATTGATTCTTAAAGATATTTATATGCTCAATATTTTCAGGAATTAACAGATTCATATCAAAAGAACTTGGCATTACCTCGCCATTTACAATTATTAATGGTTTTTTACTTGTTAAATAAGAATTTTCAGGTGTTTTGGCTTCACGTATTGGCGTAGTCATAGAAACAGGAGTAATAGAAGTTTGTACATTATCTTCTATTTGAAAATTAAATGTGTTAGACACTTTAGCCTGTTGTTCTTTTGATTGCTTTTCTTTGGGTTGCGCAATAACAGTTTTAGCTTGTTTTTTAGGCTTGGTTACTACAGTTTTAACAGAATCTTTTACACTTACAGTTTCACTATTTTCTGTAACTGTTATTTTAGGAACCTCATTAACTAAGTCATTAGAAACAGGTTTAGATTGTGCAATAGTTTCTGTATTAAAAACAACAACGGCACAAAACAACATTGGTATTACCAATCCCATTTTTAGTATGCTTTCTTTTCTAGACTTGCTTTTGTTAAGCATTACAATGCGTTTTTTAACTAATGAATTAAAAAATGTATTGGTAACCGTTAAAGATGCCATACTATGTACAGACTGTTGCAATAACAAATACTGGTATTCTTTTTTATTTTGATGAGATACAATTGCATCATCTACAAGGTACTCTAAGTTTACAGAAACCATTTTTTTGTACCACCATGCAAACGGGTTTGCCCATTGCAATACACATAACAAATGTGTAAGTAACATATCTAGAGAGTGTTTTTGCTTAGCGTGTAACTCTTCGTGCTTAATAATTGTTTTAAGCTCATTTGCCGTGTGTAAACTTGGATTGTAAACTATGTAATTAAAAAATGAAAATGCGCTGGTATCCGCAGTAACCTCAACCATTTTATATTTACCTACTCTTGTGCTTGTTCCTTTATTAATTAAACTAAATAAAGATGCTAGTTGCATTAAAAATCTACCTAAGAAAAATAAGCAACCCGCAGCATAGGCAATTAAAATTACCAACCACCAATTTATATTTTCTACTGATGACTGATTGACAACTATATTGGTTAATTTATTAAAATCTACAACAGGAGTATTTACAAAAACTACCTTGGTTATAATTAAAAAAGGAAATGCCATTGCTACAAATATACCCGCTAGCAAAAACCATCTATTCGCTTTAAAAAATGTTTCGTTACGTAAAAACACCTGAAAACAAATAGAAAACAAGGCTATAACCAAACTACTTTTAGCAATAAAAATTAAATACTCCATTATTTATTGTTTTCTATATGGTTAATAATCTCTTTTAGTTCATCTACGCTAATTTTATCTTCATTAACAAAGTTGGATACCAGATTTTTGTAAGAGTTGCTATAAAAGTCTGTAATTGCCCTACTCATAAATCCTTTTCTGTACACCTCTTTCTCTACTATTGGGTAATATTGATGAGTATTGCCGTATGCAGTATGACTAACATATCCTTTTTCCTCCAAATTTCTAATTATAGTAGATAGCGTATTGTAATGTGGTTTAT
Organism: Cellulophaga omnivescoria; assembly: GCF_001999725.1. Lineage (GTDB taxonomy): Bacteria > Bacteroidota > Bacteroidia > Flavobacteriales > Flavobacteriaceae > Cellulophaga > Cellulophaga omnivescoria. The sequence continues at coordinate 84,830 of NZ_MDDP01000010.1, read as the reverse complement.
CTTCCTTAAATTCTGCCAAGACATCTTTAACAAAAGCTTTTTCTAGCTTCCACAAAATTTTAAGTACTTCTTCCTCTTTATTTGTTAACTTTTTCATATTGTATCTATTACAACTAATTTTATCACACATCAAACTTAAACCTAAAATTTTAGTTATGCAACTATTTTTATAGTTAACAAACTAAAAAAACAGTTTTAAACACTTAAAAACGAATAAAGGCTACTCTTATTAGGAGTAGCCTTTACTTTATAAACTAATACTATTGCTAGTATAAAACTACCAAATACGGACTCTTTCTTCTGGAGTTACATACATTTTATCACCTTCTTTAATATCAAAAGCTTCATAAAACGCATCAATATTTAATAAAGGTTGTACCGCTCTAATCATACCAGGAGAATGCGGATCTGTTTTTACTTGGTTACGTAATGCCTCATCTCTAGACTTAGTTCTCCAAACAGTAGCCCAAGACATAAAGAAACGTTGTTCTGCTGTAAAACCATCAATATCTTCTGGTCTTCCAGTTTCTTCAAATAACAATTGTAAACCATCATAAGCACCTAAAACACCACCTAAATCACCAATATTTTCACCCAAAGTAAATTTACCGTTTACATAAACACTGTCTAATACCTCTAAATTGCTATACTGTGCAGCTAAAGCATTGCCTCTTTCTGTAAAAGCAGCTAAATCTTCATCTGTCCACCAGTTTTTAAGATTACCCTCTGCGTCAAAACGCGCTCCACTATCATCAAAAGCATGAGATATTTCATGACCAATTACAGCACCAATACCACCATAGTTAACAGCATCATCTGCAGTATAGTTGTAAAAAGGAGGTTGTAAAATTGCAGCAGGAAAAACAATCTCGTTGTTCATTGGATTAAAGTAAGCATTAACCGTTTGCGGAGACATTCCCCACTCGCTCTTATCTACTGGCTCACCAATTTCTGCAAAATTCTTATCTCTACCCCATTTACCTACAGCTGTCATATTATCAAAATAAGACTTATCTGCGGCTACTTCCATAGCAGAATAATCTTCCCATTTATCTGGGTATGCAATTTTTACGGTAAACTTGTCTAATTTTTCAATTGCTTTAACCTTAGTATCCTCGCTCATCCAATCCAATTTCTTAATTCGGTTTTTATAAGCGGTAATTACATTAGTAATCATTTTTTCTGCCTTGACTTTAGCTTCTGGCGGAAATTTAGCATCTACATATAATTTACCTAAAGCCTCACCCACTGTACCGTTTACAGTTGCTAAAGCACGCTCGTCTGCTGGACGTTGTTTTTTAGCACCTCTTAAATACTTACTGTAAAACTCCCAACTAGCAGTTTCTGTAGCCGTAGTTAACCTACCAGCAGCACCGTTAAAAGTATCCCATTTTACAAGAGTTTTTAAATCTTCAATAGGCGTGTTTTTTAATAATTTATCTAATGCAGCTGTATACTTTAGTTGTGTTACCAAAATTGTATCAAACTCTTTAGTCATTCCCAAATCTGCAATCATTTTTTTAACATCTAAAGAAGATAGCATCGCATCTGCCTCTGCTACTGTTCTAGGATTATTAAAGTTTCTTGCATCACGACTTTCTACTTTATCTAAACGTGGCTCTGCTAATTTAGTTTCTAAAGCTAAAATAGTTACAGCCGCTTTGTCTGCATCTTCTTTAGAATCTCCTAACATTTGCAACATTTTAGAAACGTACTTTTTATACTGTTCTCTTATTTCTTTAGACTTACTATCTTGTTCTAAATAATAGTCTCGGTCTGGTAAACCAAGGCCAGCACCACCCATATAAACAGCATTCATTGCAGAGTTGTTTAAATCTGCACGTACACTAAACCCAATAAACGGAGAAGAAACCGCTGGATTTTTGGCTAAAACTGTTTGTAAATCTGCTAAGTTTTTAACTTCTTCAATAGCTTTTAGAGCTGGTTCTATAGGAGTTAATCCTGCCTTATTTCTAGCAACCGTATCTAATTTAGTTTCAAAAATAGCTAATGCTTTTGCTTGGTCTGTGTCTGCACCGTACTTACCACTTTCTTTTGCTTCTGCAATTATTTCTAAAACATCTGCATCTGTAGACTGGCGTAGTACAGAAAAACCACCCCAACTAGATCTGTCATCCGGAATTTCTGTATTTTTCATCCAACTACCATTAACGTAGTTGTAAAAATCTTGTTTAGGATCCACATTGGTATCCATATTCTCTAGTACAATACCAGGAATTTTTACTACTTCTTTAGTTTCAGTTTCTGTTGCTGCAGTTTCTTTTTTACCATCTTTACAAGAAGTGACCGCTAAAGCACCAACCAAACCTACCATTAGTAGTGATTTGTTAGTAATTTTCATTTTTTTGTTTTTAAGAGTTAATTAGTCTTTAAATGCTAACCAAGTTTGCATCTACACAAAAATAGCAAAAAGATAAAATAAAGTTGTGTTTGATATGTTAATTACATTTTTACAACCCAAACATTAAGGTTAAATAAAAAAATTGGAAATATTTTTAGCAATACATAGCACTAAACAAGTATTAATTATCCCTAAAAAACAGTATTTTTACTGTTTACTGAAGAAACGGTATTAGGCTTATGAAGAATGAAAATATAAAAAATGTGTTTAAAGATGGTGCAATATCTAGTGCTTTTATAGCTGAAGCTATTGCCAAACACCAAAGTAAAACACAAATTGGCGCACATAATATATTTTTAGGCCAAGTAAGGCAAGATAAGATTGATGACAATACTGTAAAAGCAATAGAATACACTGCTTATGAAGAAATGGCTAATCTTAAATTTCACGAAATAAAAGAAACTACTTTTTCTAAGTTTGATATTACTTGTATGCACATTTACCACAGTAAAGGTATTGTAAACATTGGCGAAATATGTTTGTTTGTGTTTGTATCTGCTCCGCACAGGCAAGTTGTTTTTGATGCACTTAATTATGTGGTAGAAGAAATTAAAGCACAAGTACCTGTTTTTGGAAAAGAAATTTTTGAAGACAGCTCTTATCAATGGAAAGTAAATAAATAACAATGGTAGATATTACACAAAAAGCAATTACGTTAAGAACTGCAATTGCACAAGCTGTTGTTAAAGTAAGTAAACAGGCTACCATAGATGCTATTAACAACAAAACTGTTCCTAAAGGAGATGTATTTGCGATGAGCAAAGCTGCGGGTTTACTTGGTGTTAAAAAAACACCAGATTTATTACCAGATTGCCACCCTTTACCAATAGAATATACAGACATTAGCTACCAAATTAATGGTTTAGAAATTACCATTATAATTACTGTAAAAACAAACTATAAAACTGGTGTAGAAGTAGAAGCTATGCACGGGGCAAGTATTGTTGCATTAAATATGTATGATATGCTAAAACCTATAGACAAGAGTATAGAAATACACCACATAAGGCTTTTAAAGAAAACTGGGGGCAAATCTGATATTACTAACGCGTAAATTATTACCTACTACAATTTACATGTAATTAACTTTATAGGTTTTGCATTTTTAATATAATAGACTAATTTTAGTAACTCGCATACTGCGTGTATTACAATTCTCTAAATATATTAGTTATGAATAATCTTAAACGGGTAATTGTAGATTTTAAAAAACTTACTCCCGAAGTCTTAAAATTATTGGTAGAGCGTTATCCGGCAGGATATGGCGATAATGATATTATTGTTTTTAAAAACGCAAAAAACGAAACCATTGAAGCTGTAGAAGTATTAACTAACGATACTAAATACCTTGTGAAAATTAGTGCCAAGTTAGAGCATACTATGGAAAATTATGACGAGGACGACTATGAGGATTTTAATGATGATGACCCCACAGCCATCCCAGACATAACTTTAAAAGCTGATGACGAAGAATAGTTTAATTTGCTAAATTCTTCAACATTGTTTCTGTGGTTTTCTCTAAGTCAAATTCTGCTTTCCAACCCCAATCTTTTTCTGCTGTAGAAGCATCAATACTTTGTGGCCAAGAATCTGCAATTTCTTGTCTAAAATCTACATTATAATCAATTTTAAATTCTGGTATTTGTTTTTGTATACTAGCTGCAATTTCTGTTGGTGTAAAACTCATTGCCGCTAAGTTATATGATGAGCGCTCTTTTATATTTTCTGCTTCAGTTTCCATAATAGATACAGTAGCTCTAATAGCATCATCCATAAACATCATTGGTAATTTTGTATTTTCAGACAAAAAGCAAGTATAAGCCTTGCTCTCCAGTGCTTTATGGTAAATTTCTACGGCATAATCTGTAGTACCACCACCTGGCTGGGTTTTCCAACTAATTAAACCTGGGTAACGTAAACTGCGTACATCTACCCCATATTTATTAAAATAATAACTACACCAACGCTCACCAGATTGTTTACTAATACCGTAAACCGTACTTGGTTCCATTATAGTATTTTGTGGTGTGTTTTCCTTAGGAGTATTTGGTCCAAAAACAGCAATGCTAGATGGCCAAAATATTTTATTTATTTTTTTGTCTTTTGCTAAATTTAATACGTTAAAAAGAGATCCCATATTTAAATCCCAAGCACGCATAGGAAATTTTTCTGCAGTAGCACTTAGCATTGCAGCCATTAAATATACTTCCTCTATCTCATAATGCATCACAACATTTTCTATAGCTTTATAATCGGTTGCATCTAAAAGCTCAAAAGGCCCACTAGACATAAGATCCTCACCGCCTTCTCTAATATCACTAGCAACTACATTATCTTTACCATGTTTTTCTCTTAAAGCTAAAGTAAGCTCTGTACCTATTTGCCCACAGGCACCTATAATTAAGATAGATTTTTGCACAATAATTGGTGTTCTAAAGTTAGGCTACAAAGATATATTTATTAAATTAACTTTAGTGGTAATTACATATTTACTACTTATTTAACTAAATTTATAAATGAATTGAAAGTGAACAAACTTCTTATCTTATTCTTTTTTTATACTTTCGTCTTATGAAGAGATTTTTCCTTTTTTTAATTGTAATTTTTAGTCTAGTTTCTTGCACAAATACCAAGAAAGAAGTCATAAAAGAAGAGCAAATTATAGATGAAATTACTTTTAACGCTAAAAAACTGCCAAAAAAGATAAAACTAGATTCAAAAGTAGTTCCGGTTTTAGAAAATTGGCAAGAGTATAAAGATTTTAATACAGCTATAGATGGTTTGTACAAAGCAGAGAATGATGAAGATTTACGTTTAACCTTAGACCAAATTATAGAGGCTCAAAAAAAGTTAGAAAAATCTGTTTATCCTGAAGAATTTAACAAACCACATATTAAAAGCAGACAAACTGTAGTTAAAACCTACACCTTAAAAACTAAGGCTGCAATAGAATATAGTTTAAATGTATTAGAGCCAGCATCTGAGCTAATTAATGCATATAATAGTTTTAGAAACCAGTTTAATATTATTGCAAACAATACATTAGACACTAATTTAATTTTAGAAAATGAATAAGATTTTTCTTTTACTATGCCTGTTAGTTGCATCATTGCAAGTAACTGCACAAAAAGCAGAAATTAATACTGTTGTAGATGCTTGGCATAAGGCTGCCGCAGATGCTAATTTTGATACTTACTTTGGCTTAATGACAAAAGACGGCATTTTTATTGGAACAGACGCAACTGAAAATTGGCAAAACAAAGATTTTAGAGCTTTTGCTAAACCGTATTTTGACAAAGGAAAGGCGTGGAGTTTTACGGCTCTAGAACGCAATATATACATAGATACATCTAAAAAAATTGCTTGGTTTGATGAGTTACTAGATACCCAAATGGAAATTTGCCGTGGTTCTGGTGTTCTTAAAAAAGTAAAAGGAAAATGGAAAATAGCGCATTATGTTTTATCTATTGCTATACCAAATGATAATGTTAGTAAGGTGGTTGAACTTAAAAAAGATAAAGACCTAGAGCTAAAAAAGCAATTAAAACAAAAATAAAAGCTATAAAAATATAAGACAATAAAAAAGGAGTGCTGTTAGCACTCCTTTTTTATTCTATAATGGTACTATTATTTTTTAGGCGCCTCTACATCTGCCTTTCTTGCCTCAATAGCTTGCTTGCTTAAACTAGCCAAGTTAAAGTTAGGCGCAATTGCTAATGCTTGATTAATTAATGCCAAAGCAACATCTGGCTTAGACTGGTCATTGTTATACTCAATTAATGCTTTTAAATGTAAAAAAGCTGCTTTAATAGGTACTTCATAAGGTTGTTGTCTTTCATAAAAAGCATATTTCATATCATCTTTAGCGTTAGCCAAACCATACTCAATATTAACTAAAGCACCTGCCTTGTCTCCTGTTTGTATTTTTAAATCTGCTAACTCATACGCTAAAAAAGTATTAGGTGTTCTTTTGTTTAAAATTTCAAACTGGGCTATAGCTCTTTTTACATCTCCTAACGCTTTTAAGGCTAAAGCTCTTACTTGTACAGCAAGGTTAGAGTCACTGTCTTTTGTATCTACACCAATTACGCGCAATGCTTGCATATTTTGGTTACTGTTTACGTATAAAAATGCCAAAGTATCTTTACGTGCCTCACTAGGCTCCAAAACATTTAGGTGCGTAATAGCGTTAATTATACCTTGCGTATCTCCTTGAGACTTCATTTGTTTGTAAAACGCTTTGTAGTGCGTTAGTAAGTCGCTCTTATTTTGTGCCCCCATACTTACCGTAAAAAGCAACACAACTGCAATAATTATCTGTTTCATTCTCATATTTTTAGTGCGTCAAAACTATAAAAATTATTCAAGTAAACACTAAAAAAACATACAAGGAAGGTTATAATACAAAAAAAGCCCTCTAAAGAGGGCTTATAGGTTAAATTTGATAATAAGATTTGGGATCTTTTTATATCATTTTTATGAAAAAGGCCAGATTTGGGAAAAAAGGCGTTTTATATCGTTTGTGTAATTTTTAAATTTTAGATTTTTTACAATCCTTATTTCTTAATTACAGTGTAAAGATATGGCGAACCTTAAAAGTCTGGCAATTTATGTTGTGAACTTGCTCTATTCTGTTGTATAAAAAATAAGCGGTTCATTTTCTTCGATAAAGTGCGCTTTTCTAGATAAATAGTAATTTATTTACGCTAACATTTAGTACTCGTCTAAATGCTCTGGGTATAAAAAGTTGTTGTAAGGAAAACGCGTTACATGTATGTCTCTAACCTCATCATAAACCCTTTTTCTAAACGTATCTAAATTTTCATTATTTAATGCAGATATAAACAAAGCCCTATCGCCTACTTTCTGCATCCACGTTTTTTTCCACTCTTCTAATGTAAAATGTATTTTGGTTTTTTCGGTTACCAAATCATCATCATCTATAGTCTCATGCGTAAACTGATCTATTTTATTAAAAACAATAATAGTTTTTTTATCATCAGCCTTAATTTCCTCTAATATTTTATGTACCGATGCAATGTGGTCCTCAAAATTAGGGTGAGATATATCTACAATATGCAATAACAAATCTGCCTCTCTAACTTCATCCAAAGTACTTTTAAAACTTTCTACAAGTTGCGTTGGTAATTTTCTAATAAACCCAACAGTATCACTTAATAAAAAAGGTAAATTTCCTAATACAACCTTACGCACAGTAGTATCTAAAGTTGCAAATAATTTGTCTTCTGCAAAAACTTCACTTTTACTTACCACGTTCATTAAGGTAGACTTGCCCACGTTTGTATACCCAACCAGGGCAACCCTAACTAAAGCACCACGGTTACCACGTTGGGTTTCCATTTGCCTATCTATTTTAGAAAGTTTCTTTTTAAGTAACGTAATACGGTCACGTACAATACGCCTATCTGTTTCTATTTCTGTTTCACCAGGACCGCGCATACCAATACCACCTTTTTGACGCTCTAAGTGTGTCCACAAACCTGTTAATCTTGGTAAAAGATACTCATACTGTGCTAACTCTACCTGAGTTCTAGAATAACTAGTTTGGGCACGTTGCGCAAAAATATCTAAGATAAGTGTTGTTCTATCTACTATTTTACATTTTAAATGGCGCTCTATATTACGCTGCTGGCCAGGTGTTAGCTCATCATCAAAAATAACAGAACCTATTTTATGCTCCTCTACGTACTGTGCAACCTCATCCATTTTACCACTACCTATATATGTTTTAGGGTTGGGCTTATCTATTTTTTGTACAAAACGCTTATAAACTTCTCCTCCGGCAGTGTAGGTTAAAAACTCTAGTTCATCTAAATATTCTTTTACCTTTTGCTCTGTTTGTGTGCTACTTATAACTCCTATAAGTACCGCTCTTTCATATTCTACGACTTTCTTCTCTAGCATATGTTTAATTTATAATGCAAATCTAATCAATACTTGCTAAGCTATTTTTGTATTTTAGCATCTAATATTAAAAAGTAAACACTTTTTTTACTACTTTAAAATAATAAAATAAGATTAATTTGGTAACAATTGCCTTTTACAATTTAGAAAATCTGTTTGATACTATTGATGACCCCACAACTTTAGATGATGACTTTACTCCTAAAGGAGAAAAAAGGTGGACAAATAATAGGTACAAAAAAAAGGTTTTTAAACTCACTAAAACCATTTCTGAAATAGGAACTCACAATACAGATGAGCCTCCTGTACTTGTTGGAATTGCAGAGGTAGAAAATGAAAATGTAGTTAAAGATCTTGTAGGTAATAGTAATTTAGAAAATATAAATTATGAGTATGTGCATTATGATTCTCCTGATGAACGCGGCATAGACACTGCACTTATTTATAACAAAGATTATTTTACGGTATTATATTCTGAGCCTATACATGTACATATTATTAATACCAATGGCGAGGTAGATAATACTAGAGACATACTTTATGTACACGGCATATTAAATGACGAAGAAGTACACGTTTTTGTAAATCATTGGCCCTCTAAAAGAGAAGGAAAAATTTCTACAGATTACAAAAGAATTGAAGCTGCCAAGGTATTAATTAGCTACATGGCTAAAATTGAAGAAAAATATCCTAACCCTAACTATATTATTATGGGCGATTTTAATGATAGTCCTAAGTCTGATAGTATAAAAACTTTAATGGATACAAATAAGTTTTACAACCCTAGTGAACATTTATTAACTTTTGAGAAAGGAAGTGCCAGCTACAAGAGAAAATGGAGCTTATTTGACCAGATTATTATTTCCCATAGTTTTTTAAATTATGAAAAAGGTACACATAGCTTTTTAGAGGCTAATATTTTTGATGAGCACTTTTTAACTGAGTTTGATGGCAAGTTTAAAGGCACACCGTTTAGAACATATGTTGGCCGTAAATACGTTGGTGGTTACAGTGATCATTTTCCTGTTTTTATACAGCTTAAGTACAATAAGTAACCACCGGTTTACACTCGTTTAATTTCATTTTCTACCAGTAACTCCTCATTGCGTAGCCTAAGAAAAACTTGAGCTATAGCAATAACATCTAACTCGCAATATTTTATAATACGGTCTATATCATTATCAACATAAAAAACATCTCTAACCATACTACCATCTATATCTTCTTTAGGAGATGGAACTCCAAGTACATTAGTCATTAATTTTAAGGATGTATAGTGTTTAAAATCGCCAAACTTCCAAAGCTCCATAGTATCTATATGTGGTACTTCCCAAGGTTTTTTGCCAAATAAATTTAGTTTTGGTGGCAGGTCTATACGGTTAATAACCATACGGCGAGCAATGTACGGAAAATCAAACTCCTTACCGTTATGAGCGCAAAGCACGTATTTAGGTGATGCAAAATGTGTAGTTAATAGGTTTTTAAATTCTTTAAGCAGTACTTCTTCTACTCCAAAAAAGGTTGTTACTCTAAAATTACGTACATCTCCTTTAGTGTTAAAATATCCTACAGAAATACAAACTATTTTCCCAAATTCTGCCCAAATACCTGCCTTATCATAAAATTCTTCAGGCGTAAATTCATCTTGTCTTTTATAGGCTGTTTTTTGTGCCCAAAGTTCTTTTTTTTCATCGGTCATTTGGCTATAGTTCTCATACTCAGGCACAGTTTCTATATCTAAGAAAAGCACATGTTCCAAACTAATTTTATGAAGCATATTAATGGTTTAGAGTTTAAAAGAAAACTGAATATAAGTATAAATTACCATTTAACGAAATACAGCATACCTAGCCAATAGAATCTTACAAATACAGTTAAGTACCTAAACAATATATATACTTATGAAATTAAAATTATTACCATTAGCCTTAATTGCAATTACACTTTTTTCTTGTTCTAGTAGTGACGATAGTGATGACACCAACAATGTAGATGATGCAGAAACCTCTGAAGAACAAAACACTAACTGTAATGAAGTTAAAAATTATGTTTTTGTAGAAAAAGATGGACTTATAAGCGTAGAGTTTGAGAATGCTGTGTTTACGGAGAATTGGATCCAAAAAAATGACGGTAATAATATTTCTGGCAAAGGATATATGGTTTGGGAAGGAGACCAATACTTTGGAAAACCAGGAGAAGGTTTGGCTACGTATAGCATTAAAATTAATAAACCAGGTACGTATAAATTTTTATGGAAGTCTGCTGTTAAAAAAGGTAACTCTGGATCTGAGCATAACGACACTTGGTTGCGCTTTGCAGATGCTAGCGATTTTTTTGGTGAAAAAGAAGGTAGTATAATTTACCCTAATGACACAGGAAAAACACCTAACCCAAAAGGATCTTCTAAGGATGGTTGGTTTAAAATATACAGAAGTGGTAATGATTTAGATTTTAAATGGCAAGCAAATACATCAGACAACGATAGTCATCCTGTATTTGTAAAATTTGATAAAGCTGGCACTTACACTATGGAAATATCTGCTAGGTCTTCTGGACACGCTATAGATAAATTTGTTTTATTTGATGACAGTGTAAAACAAGCTGATGCAATTGCAGATGAAACAGAATTAAGTGAAATTACTTGTAAAAACTAAATCGTTTTTATTACTTAAAAAACAAAAATCCGATTTATAATTAAATCGGATTTTTTTATACTTTAAAACAAAGTTGTTTGTGTAACCGGACTTTCATGCTCTAGCAACCATTTTTTACGATGTAAGCCTCCTGCATAGCCTGTTAAAGAGCCATCACTACCAATTACTCTGTGGCAAGGTACCATAATCCATAGCGGATTTTTACCGTTTGCTGCAGCTACAGCCCTTATGGCCTTTGGGTCTCCTAACACTTTAGACAACTGTAAATAAGAGCAAGTTTTACCAAACGGTATTTGTAATAAGGCGTTCCAAACTTTTTTTTGAAAATCTGTGCCTTCCGGATTTAACTCAACACTAAATGTTGTACGTTCTCCTCTAAAATACTCTTGTAGTTGATAAACAGCATCTTCCAGCACTTCAGGAATTACTTCCGTTATTTTGCCATTATCAAATACAGAAATTACAGAAAGTCCGTTTATATCACCTTGTAATTTAGCAATGCCTAACGGAGTCTTTATGTAAGCTGTTTCTATCATTTAATATCTTCCGGAGTATCTGTTTTTGTTTCAGAAGTATCTATTTTACCATCTTCTTCTACAATTAACCCTAACTTTTTTGCTCTATTCTCCCAGTTTTTACGGGCTAAAGATTGTAAATCTGCAATATGGTCGCTCTCATCCATAATTTCCATTCCTAGTAAGGTTTCTATAACATCTTCCATAGTTACCAAACCACTAACAGATCCGTATTCATCTACAACCAAAGCTACGTGTTCCCTTTTCTTTATAAAGGTTTCAAATAGTTGCGGAATTGGTGTATTACGTTCTGTTGCTAAAATTTCTCTTTTTATGCTAGACAGAGGAGAATCTCCGTTTTTATTAATAACTTCTTCTAATATGTTATCTTTTAAAACAAAACCAGTTATATTATCTAAAGACCCGCTATACACAGGAATTCTAGAGAAACGCATTTTTGGGTTAGCCTTATAAAACTCGCCTATAGTTGCTGTTTCTGCTGCAGATTTTAAAACCGTACGTGGCGTCATAATATGCTTCGCTAAAATTTCATCAAACTCTAATAAATTACGTATAATTTTAGACTCAGACTCCTGAAAAACGCCTTCTTCATGAGCAATGTCTGCCATAGTTGTAAAATCTTCTCTACTTAAAACGCTACCATGATGTTCTTTACTGCCTACTAGCTTAGTAAATACTTGTAGTAACCATAAAAGCCCGGTCCATTTTAAAATTAGAACCATAATATTTAAAGCTTTTGTTGTAAAGTTAGATAGCTGTTTCCAGTATGTAGCACCAATAGTTTTAGGTATAATTTCTGAGGCAACTAATATTAAAATAGTCATAATGGTTGATACTACTCCTACCATTAAATCTTCTGTAAAAGTTACACCAAAAATACTGGTTGTAGCTGTACCATACATTTCTGCATAAGCAACTTTTGCCTGTACACCCACTAAAATTGCACCAACTGTATGCGCTATAGTGTTTAAGGTTAAAATTGCAATTAAAGGCTTGTCTACATCCTTTTTTAAGTTTTCTAAACCTTCTGCATAACTTTTTCCTTCTTTCTTTTTTACATTAATAAAAGTAGGAGTTACACTAAGTAACACTGCCTCTAGTATAGAGCAGAGAAATGAAAAGAATACCGAAATAAACGCGTAAAATAATAAAAGACCCATAGTATATGATTAGATTACGAAAATAGCAAAAAGTTAGCAGTTCTGTATAAATAAAAACTACTACCAGATATTACCACCTTGCATTATAACAAATACTAAAAAAATTAAAGAATAATTTAAACCTTAAGCTTAGGCTTAACAAAATAGCGCTCTCTTTTTTTTGTTTTATATATGGTTAATGTGGCCATAACACTCCAAATTAAATTAGAAACAAATGATGGTATAGCATTATAATAATAACAGTTTATTGCTATTAATACTGCTCCAAAAAGGTTTAAGTACTTTGCATAGTTAACGTACTTATTATTTTCTATAAGTGTAATCCCATAAGCAAGGATTAAAAAGCCAGAACCTGACCAACCTAATACATCAATTAACAATTTCATTTTTACTAATTTGTTTCATTTATTGGGGTTAAATTATGAAGCAAATTTGCGCTAACAGGCGTTAGGTATTATGATACAAATACGGCTAAAAATGGTAATTTTACGCCAGTAGTATTTTTTTTCTAAATTCAGTTGGGGTAAAGCCTTGATGTTTTTTAAAATATTTTACAAAATTTGTAGGTTCTTCAAAACCAAGTGTATAACCAATTTCTTTTACGCTATCTAAAGTATGTACTAATAAACGCTTAGCTTCTAATATTACCCTAGCATCTATCATTTGCTTGGGTGTAATGTCCATTACTTTTAAAGTTGCTGCACTTAAGCGCTTTTGCGTAACATTTAACTGCTCTGTGTATTTAGCTACAGATTTTTGCCTCATAAAATTTTTATCCAGCAAGTCTCTAAATTTAATAACACAATCTAAATCTGGTCCCTTATTTATAAAAGCAATATTTTGATTTTGTCGCTCTCTTTCTGATAATAGTAATATATTTTGAAGATAATTCCTAAGTATATCAGATTGGTAATTGTCTTTAACCGTGTTTAATTCTTGTTCTATAAATTGAAAAATACTATTGTAAATATGCGTATGCTGTTTTACTTGTATGGTAGATATGGAATATAAATCATTAAAAAGCATATTGCCTCTTAAAAACTTGGTATCTTCATCTGTTTTACAAAAAAAGTTATCTGTAAACAGCAAAACCTCTCCTTCTACAGCAACATTTTCATCAAAACATTGTACACTATTTTTATCTACAAATAAAATTGAGTTTGGTTTAATATCTATAGGATTAAAATCTACCATATGTCTGGGATTTCCTTTTTTAAACCATATAATTTGATAAAAATCTGCTCTGTGAGGAACTATTAAATCATCAAAAAAATTGTTGTACAAGTCTGCAAGATTTACCAACTCAAACTCTTGGGGCAATCCTTCTTTAAAACCATGTTTTTGAATTTCTGATGATGTAGACATCTATTTACAACTTAAAAACCAAAAGTATGGTATTTTATGTTAGTATTAAAGCGTAACTAACGTTGTAATATAATGTGTTTGCTTTTTACTTATACTTAAGCTCTAGTATTTTTAGAGCGTATCTTTTTCCTAATTCTCTAACTCCTTCAGAATTAAAATGTACGCTATCTGTGCGGACTTCACAACCTTTAGAAGAAATAATATGAGCTGTTGGCACTACACTTGGCAATGTATTAACTATAGGGTTCATACTTTCACACTTACCACCTTGTTGCTCATGTACCATTTCACCAGCAAGCAAAGGTACTTCTTCTTCTTTTAAAGACAAATCTGCCAGCATATTGTTGTAAACTGTACGCACATATGTTGGCCATTTTTTATCCCCAGTATTGCTTTCACCCTGGTGTAAAAGAATGCCTTTTATAACACCTTGTTTTTGTGCCTGCTTTGCCAATTGTATTAAATGGTTATAAGGATTACCACTGTAGGCGTTAATTTTATCTGTAAACCAATCTTCCTTATATGTATTAAGATAATTACTGTAAATGTCTTTATCAAACAATCTAATATCAGATCCGCCAACGGCTACATTTACAACTCCAACAGTAATACTGTCTGGTAAATTATTAGCCATTGTTTTTCCAAAATAATCTGCAGGAGACAAACCTGCGTAACACTGACTTAAAGGAGCTACAGCCGTATACCATTCCCCTTTTTTTCTTTTAAGATTATCACAATCTAAAGACTGTAATACTTTAAAACGGCTGTTCTCCAATAAATCTTGATCTTCTATAGTTGCAGAACCTTCCATATTAGACTGTCCAAAACATATGTAAATATGAAAATTTGGATTAAAATCTATTGTATTAGACTCTGTAGTGTGTGTTGTATTTTTAGTGTTAAAAGTAGTTGAAGTAGATGATGCTGGTAAAAATACTTTATAAAAAGTAAACATAAATGCAGTTAAAGCAATGTACTTTATAAATGTAAATTTCATTGTTTCAATATTTTAAACAGCAATAACTTCAATTATTAGTCAACAACGAATGTAAAAACTTTAAGATTTAAACAATTAGTAAATTATGCGAAATATTAATACTTTCATGAAATAGTAATGCGCAACACAGGTTCTAAAACCGGTATTGCGCATTATTCTACTAAACAAATTACTTAGTCTAACAAACCTTTTGTTTGGTCCCAAAGACTTTCTCCCTGCTTTAAAAGCTCGTCTTTTGTTTTTTCCAAATTTTCGGAGCTTGTATACTTATTGTATTCTTCTGTAAAGCTTTTAAATTTTTCTAAAGTTTCAAAAATTTCTTTAGTATGTGGCACATTTTGTTCTTCCATAAGCCTTTGCCAATCTACTTTGGCTAAAATAGATAACATGTATTTTGTGGCAATTTTACTTAAAAAATACTTATCATAAAAACCGTTTAATACTTTTCCGGGCTCCCTATTTTGTACATATATTATAGATTCTGCTAAACGCTCTTTTTCATCTGCAGAAAGTAATTTACTAGCCTGCAACCTCTTTAAAGCTGCTATTGCTTTGTCATTTTTTTCTTTTTTTAGATATAAGTAAGACTCTATAGACCAAATTACCTCATTATCTAATCCTATTTTTTTTGAGTCATTTAAAAACATTTCAAAATCTTCAAGCGCACGTTCTTCATCTATATCACGATCCATCATTAACCTATCAAAACCTCTAAATAAATGATTTAAAGAATGAAAACCAATATGAGTTTGTTCGTTATTTAAGTTTCCCCACTGAAACATTGCTCTTGTAAGAGGTAGGTTTACGTCTTTATTAGCATTAAGCCAATTTATGTTTGATGATATTTCATCCTCCGACAAATAGTACAGTCCTTTTTCAAAAAACAAAAAGCCTCGGTAGTATTGCAAAAGAGCTTTAATTTCAGAATCTGGCAATAATTCTGGGTTGGTTTTAGAACACTCGTATAAAGACACCTCTTTACCAATGTCTCTACTTAAAACTACAATTGCACTTAAAACAGAGTGTTCTATATTCTGAACATAATTTTTTTGCTCTCCTGCCAACAAATTTTGTTTTGGTGTTTCTGGAGCTGCGTTTGCTCTACTAAAAACCTCTAACAAAGTAGGAAACTCATCTTCATCCGTTTCCATTATAAATTTCTCCATCTTTTTATAATCTCTATAAATAGATATATAATCTAAAACACTTAGACTTTCAGAATCTTTAGCGTCATAATTAGAAACCTTATTAAAAATTCTATCTAAGTCGGACTTAAATTTGGAGTACTCAGGACTAATATTACTTTCTGCTGCTGAAGCCCTAATTAAAATTTTAGCAAATTTATAGGTCAAAACTTTATCAGAATCTATACTTTTAACTAGTGTTTGTTTGTCTATAGCTAACAGTTCTTCATCTGTTTTATCTCCACCAAAACAACTATTAAACAGTATTACAATTAATAGTAGTAATATTTTTTTCATAAATCAATTTTAAGGTTGATACAGTAAGGTGTAAAATTAAAACAAGAGTTACTCTAATTACACCCTATTTACAGGGTTATTAAAGATTACCTTCTTTTAATTTATCAGACAGCTGACTTAAACCTAACACATTACTTATTTCTCCGTTTTTAACCACAAATAAATCTTCACATAACAGCTCACAATTCTGCTTGTTTGTTAATATCATATATGCATGAATGTCCATAAATTGATTGATATGTTGGGTATCCAATAAATAAGAACATACATAAATAAGCCCTTTTCTTGGAATAGAAACCAAGAGTTCATTAGAGTTTAGCATTTTGTGTGCCTCTAACATATGTTTTCTACTCAATATTTTTTCACTCGAAAACGGGGTAATTCTGGTTGATAAAATTTCGTAATCGCTTTTTTCATCAGTAAAATCCCAATACATAAAAGGCAATTCTAAATTATCTAAATTGGCTAAACTATGTTTATCAAGCTTTTTATAATCTTCTTCTGTTTTGTTACTTGTTTTTATATGAAAAACATCTATTTCTCCGTTTGCCCCCTCTTTGTCTTTATCCATCATCACAAAAGTCTGCACCGTAGGAGCATAAATATCTTCCGATTCATAAAAAACCGAAACTAACTCATTTGCTAAGTCTAGTTCTTTTGTTTTTTTAGAAACCAAATACGGATAAACCATGCTATAATCCATTTCTAATTTATCAGTAATAACTTCTTTTACAACGGTCGTGGCTTGTGTATTAGCTGTGGGCTTTTTACGTAAATTTTTGGGTTCTGCAGGGCCAAGTCCTAAAATATTTCTCAAAAACTGTATCATATATATATTGTATTAGTACATTAAATAAGAGTATTAAACAGGACTAAACTATATATTTTTGTAGGACTATTATAATGTGTACCTATTTCCGAAAGGTTTTAACCTTTATTCGTAATAGTAAATTAAATATTTTAATGTATTACAAAAAAAGCCTACTAAAAAGTGTATTGTAATTTTTAGTAAGCTTTTAAAATTTGTATTTATAAAATTACCCTAAAATACGAATTGCATCTTTAGCAAAGTAACTGGCAATAATATTTGCACCTGCTCTTTTAATTGCTGTTAGTTGCTCCATAACAACAGCGTCATGGTTTAACCAGCCTTTTTCTGCTGCTGCTTTAACCATAGCATACTCGCCACTTACTTGGTAAACTGCCACTGGCACATCTACCTCGTTTTTAATTTCGCGTACTATATCTAAATAGCAAAGTCCTGGTTTTACCATTACAATGTCTGCCCCTTCATCAATATCCATTTCCGTTTCTCGTATAGCTTCAAAACGATTGGCATAATCCATTTGGTATGTTTTTTTATCCTTAGGAACATTTTGCATATCTACAGGTGCAGAGTCTAAAGCATCTCTAAATGGTCCGTAAAAAGCAGAGGCATACTTTGCACTGTAGCTCATAATACCTGTGTTGTAAAAACCATCATCTTCTAAAGCTTCGCGTATGCTTAAAATACGGCCATCCATCATATCACTTGGTGCAACAAAATCTGCTCCTGCTTCTGCATGAGACACGCTCATTTCTGTAAGTACCTCAACAGACTCATCATTTAAAACCAACCCATTTTCTATAATACCATCATGGCCGTAAGAAGAATAAGGGTCTAAAGCAACATCTGTCATAACCAACATATCTGGACAAACGTTTTTTACTGTTTTAACAGCGCGTTGCATTAATCCGTCTGGATTTACGGCTTCTGTACCTTTATTATCTTTTAAATTATCGGGCACTTTAGCAAAAAGTAAAACCGACTTTAAGCCCATTTTCCATAACTCCTTTACCTCATTCTCTAACAAATCTAAACTATACCTAAAATAATTTGGCATAGACGGTATTTCTTGCTTAACACCTTTACCTTCTACCACAAAAAGTGGTACTAAAAAATCGTCTGGAGAAATAATGGTTTCACGAACCAAAGAACGGATTGCCTCGTTACTACGCAATCTTCTGTTTCTAATAATTGGATACATAATTATTGTTTACTTTAGTGGTGTCAAAGTTACTTAATATCAACCAAAAATACAGAAACCAAGAGCCTTCATTTGAGTACTATTAACAACATTTTACAATTTAAGTTTACTTGGCGTACCTATCAGCAAAAATTCTTAGACAATTTTGATACGCATATTAACGACAAGCACCTACACGTTGTAGCACCACCTGGATCTGGAAAAACAATTTTAGGCATAGAAATGCTTAAAAGAGTTAACCAAACTACTTTGGTATTATCTCCTTCTTTAACCATTAGAAACCAGTGGAGAGACAGGATGCTCACCTTTTTTTTAGAAGATAAAAGTTATACAAACTACTCTTTAAACATAAAAAAACCAAAGCAAATTACCTTTACTACCTACCAAGCTTTGCACGCTTTACATAAAGATTTTAACAAGCTAGATAATTCTAAAACTCTGGTTAACTTTATAAAGACAAACAACATAAAAACTATTGTTTTAGATGAGGCTCACCATTTAAAAAATGAATGGTGGAAATGCTTGTTTGAAATAAAAAAGGCAGATGATATTACTGTAATATCATTAACCGCAACACCACCTTACGATAGCGAAGCTAAAGAGGTGAAAAAATATTTTGATTTATGCGGACCAATAGATGATGAAATTGTGGTTCCAGATTTGGTTAAAAACGGAGATTTATGTCCGCACCAGGATTATGTACATTTTTCTAAACCAGACAAAGAACAAATAAAACACATTGTTACCTACCGTGAAAACATATTAAACTTTATAAATACCCTTGTAGATGATACTGAGTTTACCAACATATTACAACAACATCCGTTTTACAAAAACACCGAAGAAGAGTTAGAAAATATTTATAATAAACCACTGTATTACTCATCTATTTTAATTTTTTTAAATGCCGCTAAAATTCTAATTCCATTAGAAAAAACAACTGTTTTGGGCTTTAAAGATGATAAAATTGAGTTTCCAAACTTAAACTACAACTGGCTACAAGTATTATTACAAGAAATACTTGTTACAGAAAGAGAGTTGCTTTTACCTTTTGAAGAAAAATTGCACGCCATTGAAAGAGATTTACGTAAAATTAGTGCTTTTAGTAAAATGCGAGTAGATTTTGTTGGTGTTGAAGATTTGTACAGAACATTAGCCAATAGTCCCAGTAAATTAAAAAGTATAAATGCTATTATTGCTGCCGAAAGTGATAATTTAAAAAACGATTTAAGAGCTGTTATTTTAACAGATTTTATACGAAAAGAATTTTTGTATTTTGATGGCTCTAAACTTGATGAGTTAAATAAATTAGGTGTTGTTTCTATTTTTCAATACTTACGCACGCAAAGCAAACATAAAGAGCAACTGGGTATTTTAACTGGCTCTATTGTTATTTTACATAAAAATGCCCTTATCAATTTAAAAGAAATAGTAGGTAACACAGAGTTTACCATAAAACCATTAGAGGTTGATGAGGATTTTGTGATTATAACATCGTTTGCCAAGGGTAAAAACACTATAGTATCTGCAGTTACAGCACTTTTTGAAAACGGAACCGTAAAAATACTAATTGGTACAAAAGCTTTACTTGGAGAGGGTTGGGATGCTCCTGCAATTAACACCTTAGTGTTAGCTTCTTATGTAGGGTCCTTTGTATCGTCTAACCAAATGCGTGGCAGAGCCATTAGAACACAAGCTGGCAACAAAAATAAAACTAGCAATATTTGGCATTTGGCTTGTTTAGACCCTACAGATCCCGAAGGTGGTAAAGATTTAGAAAAACTAACCCGAAGATTTAATGCATTTATGGGTGTTGCTCTAAAAGGAGAGCCCTACATTGTTAATGGCTTAGATAGGTTAGGTTTGCCTTTGCAATACACACCAGAATTAGATATTAAAAAATTAAACAAAGAGACTTTTGCTATTGCAACCCAAAGAGATTTAATTTCTAAAAGATGGCAAAAAGCCATAGGTAAAGGAGAGGTTTTTATTAGAGAACTAAACATTTTATACCCTTACAAAGAACCATATACCAAACAAAAAAAATTACGCAGTGTAAACGCCAGTAAATTTCTTTTTTTAGAAGTACTAGTTGGTACTTTTGCCTTAATACCAGAGTTTATATTAAAAAACGTTGGTATACTACTAAGCAAAGGAATAACACAGTTTATATCTTTATTTTTTGGCGCCATATTTTTAGGTTTTATACCCAGGTTTTACAAAGCACTAAAACTGTACTTTTTATTTGGTAATACAGAACGTAAAACAAAAAAAATAGCCGAAGCTGTATTACATTCTTTACTAGCATTACAAAAAATAACAACACCAATAAACAAAATTAAACTAGAAACCGACCGGTATAGCAATGGTGTTTTTGCATTTTACATATCAGGCGTAACCACTAATGAGAGCTCTTTATTTATTACTGCTCTAGAAGAAATTATTGCTCCTGTAGACAACCCCAAGTATTTAATAGACAATAGCTCTTGGTTAAAAAGAAAGTGGAATTTACGTACCTATTACGTTGTGCCTACCATTTTTTGTAAACGTAAAGCAGAAGCTAAAAGATTTCATTTTTATTGGGAAGAATTTGTTGGTAAATCTTCTTTAATTTACACCAGAACAAAGTACGGTAGGCAACAGCTAATTAAAGCAAGGCTAGCACATATTGTTTATCAGTTTAAAGATGCATCTAAAAAAGCAATTACTTGGAGATAATTGTTAAAACAGTAAGACATTTCTTAAAATAACTATATAAAAGTGTAACAAGTTAACAAATATAGTTACTAACCTAGCAACATCACTAAAAATAAAAAATTACATATGCTATCTATTAAAGACCTAAACAAAACGTATCCTAATGGAACAAAAGCGTTAAACAATGTAAATTTAGAAATTAGCAAAGGTATGTTTGGCCTTTTAGGACCAAATGGCGCTGGTAAATCTAGTTTAATGAGAACCATAGCTACCTTACAATTAGCAGATAGCGGCAGTATAGAATTTAATGGTATTGATGTTTTTAATAAGCCCGAAGAATTACGTAAAGTTTTGGGTTACTTACCTCAAGATTTTGGGGTTTACCCAAAAGTTTCTGCAGAGATGATGCTAAACCATATTGCAAAAATAAAAGGTATACAAAATAGTGGTGAGCGTAAAGCATACGTAGCAGATTTGCTAAACAAAGTAAACTTATACAAGTTTAGAAAAAGAAATTTAGGAGATTACTCTGGTGGTATGCGCCAACGATTTGGTATTGCACAGGCACTTATTGGCAATCCAAAATTAATAATTGTAGATGAGCCTACTGCTGGCTTAGATCCGCTAGAGCGTAATCGTTTTCATAACCTATTAAGTGAGTTAGGAGAAGAGGCTGTTGTTATTTTATCTACACATATTGTAGATGATGTTATTAACCTTTGTACAAATATGGCTGTTTTTAATGAAGGGCAAGTACTTGTACAAGGTCATCCTATGGAGCTTACAAACTCTTTAAATGGCAAGGTGTTTAGAAAAAGTATTAAGAAAGAAGAAATTGCTACTTACGAAGAAAACTACACTGTTTTATCGTCTTATTTACGTGGTGGAAATCTAAACATAAATGTATATGCAGACAGTAACCCTGGAGAAGGTTTTGAGGTTATAAGTAACACTTTAGAGGACTTTTACTTTTACAGTATTAACCAAAAGGCTAAACAAACTGTGTAATTATGAAAGAGATATTTTTATTTGAACTAAAGTACAGGTTACGCAGACCAGTAACTTACATTTACATTTTTCTACTGTTTATAATTCCGCTATTAATTTCCGTTTTTGAGGATTCTGGAACAGCACAATTTACAAATAGCCCTAACGCAATTGCTGGTGTTTTAGGTAGTCTAAGCATTCTTGGCTTGTTTTTCTATGCAGCAATTATGGGTGTACCAGTATACAGAGATGAAGAGCATAAGACGGCACAAACATATTTTTCGTTTCCAATAACAGAAAAAAATTACATTATAGGCCGCTTTTTAGGTAGTTTTACCATTGTTACTGTTATGAACATTGGTGCTGTACTTGGTGCTATGATTGGCTTTACTATTGGAGCGTTATTAAACAGACCAGATTATGGAACATATACTAGTTTTGATTTTACAGCTTATTTTCTTCCGTTTATATTTTTCCTAACACTTAATTCGCTTTTTATTGGCGCATTATTTTTTAGCTTAATGACATTTTTTAAAAGAATGTCTATTTTATATTTAGGCGGAATTGTAATCTTTATTTTAACTAATGTAGCCGGCACTTTATTGGCAAATTTAGACAGCCAATGGCTAAGCATTTACTTAGACCCATTTGGAGCACAAGCGTATAGATTTATAAAAAAATATTGGTCTATTAACGAAGTTAACACCCTATACTTACCTTTGTACGGCGAGTTTTTACTAAACCGCCTTATGTGGTTTGTTATTAGTATTGGAATTTTTGCTTTTACAGTATTTAAATTCTCATACCCTAGCTTTTTAATTCCTAAGAAAGCTAAAAAATTAAAAGAAGACACTACAGCTCCACAGAGTTCTGTGGCAATAGAAAACATAAAACAAGTATTTACTAAAAAAGCAAATTGGGGAAATTTATGGTCTTTAAGTAAAATTGAATTTTTATCAATTGTTAAAGAGAATGCGTTTAGAATTCTTATTTTAATTGGTATTATTTTCTCTGTATTTATAGCTACACAATCTACTCAAACATACGGCACACCATCATTACCAATAACTCGTTTTATGGTGCAAGAGTTAAGCTCCGGATTGTTGGTTTTTTCTATTATTATATTAGTTATTTATGCTGGTGAGGCAGTGCACAGGACAAGAAACAATAAAACATTTGAATTTTATGATGCTTTGCCTGTTACCAACACTACACTTTATATTTCTAAAATTATAGCATTAGTAGGCGTTGCTGTTGTACTTACCATAGTTACAATAATAGTTGGTATGCTATACCAAACCTATAACGGATATTTTAACTATGAAGTAGGTTTGTATTTAGTCTTTAATTTTGCTAACATATTTCCTGCATATATTACAACCGTTCTACTGGCATTTTTTATACATATATTAGCAAACAATAAATTTTTAGGGCACTTTTTAGTTATTGTGATTTCTTTGGGTTTACCCATTCTAATTACATTAGTTTTTAAAGTAAATAACCCATTATTTATATATGGCGGTTTACCTAGTAGTTTTTTAAGTGATTTAAATGGATTTGGCCATTATTTAATTGGTGGGTTCTGGTTAAATCTATACTGGATTTTATTTAGCTGTATTTTAGCTGTAGTTGGTTATGCCTTCTGGAATAGAGGATTTTACTCCAATTTTAAAGAAAGACTACGTTTAGCTGCTAGTCGTTTTAAAGGAAAAACCATAATTGCTTTTGTAGCATTTATTATTGGTTTTATTGCTGTTGGTGCATATAGCTACTACAACTTACAAGTACTAAATACTATAGGAAGTGCAGATCATAGCAATAAAATTGCAGCAGATGCTGAAAAAAATTACGCAAAATACCTAAACAAACCGCATATACAAGTTGTAGACCTTAAGGCTAAAATAGATATTTATCCAGAAGAAAGAGACGTTTATGCAGAAGGTAATTTTACTGCAGTAAATAATTTTGACACCCCAATAGATACACTCTTAATGGAAGTAAAATTTGGTGTTGCAGATACTAAAATAACTAAAGTTGTTTATAACGGAAAAGAACTACAACCCTTTTTAAAAGATAGTGTTTACAGACTATTTATATACAAGTTACCAAAGCCTTTACAACCAAAAGACACTGCTTCTTTAATTATTAATACTAGGGCAATAACAAAAGGTTTTGCCAACGGATTAGAGACAAATGTATTAAATAACGGTACATTTTTTAGAGATGATATTTTTCCTTCTTTTCATTATGAAATTGCTTTAAATGATAATGGTACTCGTAAAAAGTACGACTTAGAAGAAATGGACTACTTATTTCCTCCTAGAACCGATAGTACTGCTCTAAAAAAGAGTTTGTTTAATGAAGATGCAAACTACATGAATTTTGAAGCTACTGTGAGCACCTCTAAAGGGCAAACTGCTATTGCTCCCGGTAATCTTATTAAAAAGTGGGATAAAGACAATAGAAGCTACTTTACTTATAAATTAGATGAAAAAACAGATTACTTTTTCAACTTTGCATCTGCTGCTTATGATGTTGAAAAAGATTACTGGACAGCACCAAGTGGTAAAAAAGTTGCTATAGAAATTTATCATTCTCCAAAACACAAAAGAAATTTAAAACACTTTATAAACGGTATAAAAGTATCATTAGACTATAACTCTAAAAACTTTTATGAGTATCCGTACTCGGTTATTAGAATTGTGGAGTTTCCTGCATACTCAACTTTTGCGCAATCTTTTGCCACAACAATACCCTACTCTGAAGATTTTGGTTTTGTTGCCGATTTTTCAAAAGCTGAAGATTTTAACTATGCGTTTAGGGTAACATCTCATGAGGTTGCACACCAATGGTGGGGACATATTGTTAGTCCTAGTAAAACATCTGGATCTAATATTATTTCTGAAACTCTTGCAGAGTACGTGTCTTTAATGACAATGAAAAACGAATATGGAGAAAACGGAATAAAATCGTTCTTAAAAAACTCTTTAGATTCTTATTTAAGTGCACGCCAGTTTAGTTTTAAACCGGAACGCTCATTAATCAATGTAGAAACTGGTCAGCATATTTGGTACCGCAAAGGCTCTATGGTAATGTATGAATTACAAGATGTTATTGGTGAAAACAAAATTAATGGCGCTTTAAAGCAATTTTTAAATGAATACAAGTATTTTAATAAAGGCGTGTACCCTACATCCGATAATTTATATGATGCATTGTATGCTGTTGCTCCAGACTCTTTAAAATACAAAGTTACAGATGGCTTTAAAGAAATTGTTTTGTATGAAAACAAAGTAACAGAAGCTAAAACTAAAAAGCTAGATAACGGAAAATGGGAAACTACTTTTACTGTAAACTCTTCTAAAATTTATTATGATGATAAAGGAAAAGAAAGAGAAACTGATACTAAAAAGAACTTAGTAGATGTTGGCCTTTTTGGACCTGATATTAAAAATGAAGAGAATGTAACTCTAAAAGATCCTTATTATTTTGAATTGAAATGGTTGGCACCAGGAGACAATACATTCACAATTGTTACAGATAAAAAACCTGAAAAAGCGGGAATAGATCCTTATAACAAATTAATAGATCGTAAGTCTGACGATAACTTAAAAGAGGTTTTAGAATAAACTACAACCAAATACTTATATAAACAAAACGCTCCTTTTGGGGCGTTTTTTTGTTTTTTAGAATAAAAAATACATCAATATAAAAAAAGACAACTTTTTTAAAACCCTCTTTTAGTTTTTGCCGTAGGTAAGGTCGTAATCACATATTAAAACACACAAAAATGAAATTATCTAAATTATTAAAATCGACTTCACTAGCTATTATTCTTTTAATTGGAGCAAACACATTTGCACAAGATAAAATGATGAAAGCTGAAACAAAAATGGTTGGTGGCGCAGAAATGTACCCATCAAAAGATATTGTATCTAACGCTGTAAACTCTAAAGACCACACCACACTTGTTGCTGCCGTAAAAGCTGCAGATTTAGTAGAAACGTTACAAGGAGAAGGTCCTTTTACAGTATTTGCACCAACAAATATGGCTTTTGAAAAATTGCCAAAAGGAACTGTAGAAACGCTATTAATGCCAGAAAACAAAGCAACATTACAAAAGGTACTTACTTACCACGTAGTTGCTGGTAAACATTCTGCTGCAGATATAATGAAAGCAATAAAAATGGGTAAAGGAAAAGCAGAATTTACTACTGTTGCTGGTGAAAAACTAACAGCAATGGTTACTAAAGGAAAAGTACAATTAAAAGATGTAGCTGGTAATGTTTCTACAGTTACAATTGCAGATGTAAACCAGTCTAACGGCGTTATACACGTAGTAGATACGGTTGTTTTACCAATGAAATAGTTTTTTATTAGTTTGATTGATTGTTCCCCAAATGTAAAAAGGTGTCTAATATAATTTTAGACACCTTTTTTATTTTAATACGCTTATAAAGCTTTACACTACACCCACTCTTTAGGTGTTTTTAAAACCTGAAGCAATTTTTCTTCCTCACTACCTTCCTCTGGGGTATGGTCATAAACCCATTGTACGTGGGGAGGCAAACTCATTAAAATACTCTCTATACGGCCGTTAGTTTTTAATCCAAACAACGTTCCCTTATCGTGCACCAAATTAAATTCTACATAACGGCCACGTCTAATCTCTTGCCAATCTCTTTGCTCCTTAGTGTAAGCCAACTCTTTTCTTTTTTCTACAATAGGCACATAACACGTTAAAAAGCTATTACCAACCTCTGTTACATAATTGTACCAATCTTGCATAGACATACTTTCTGTAGCTTTACAATAGTCAAAAAACAAACCACCAATACCACGCGCTTCATCTCTATGAGCGTTCCAAAAATACTCATCACAACGTGCTTTGTATTTAGCGTAAAACTCTGGGTTGTGTTTATCGCAAGCGGTTTTACATACGTTATGAAAATGAGTAGCATCTTCATTAAACAAGTAATAAGGCGTTAAATCTTGTCCGCCACCAAACCATTGATCCACAATATTACCGTCTGTATCATACATTTCAAAATAGCGCCAATTAGCGTGTACAGTAGGCACCATTGGATTTTTAGGATGCAACACCAAACTTAAACCACAGGCAAAAAAGTTAGCATCTTCTACACCAAAATACTTTTGCATACTTTCTGGTAACTTTCCGTGTACTCCAGATATATTAACTCCGCCTTTTTCAAAAACAGCACCGTTTTCTATAACTCTGGTTCTGCCACCACCACCTTCTGGACGTTTCCAAATGTCTTGCTTAAATTTAGCAACACCATCTACAGCTTCTAACTTAGCGGTTATAGTATCCTGTAATTCTTGTATATAGTTATAAAACTTGTCCTTCATTTTAAATCATTGATTTATTGCAATATGTTTCCTTTTCAAAATCCCTTATGTTAATAGCTATAAAAGAGATTTCTGGGAAAAACCGACTTAATTTACGTGTTATTTGTTCTGATAAATTTGCTTTTTGCTCTTTAGTTCTGCCTTCCATAATATTAGCAAAAACGTGAATAAAAGGTTCTTGTTTACCTCCCACCAAATAATGCTCTGCAAAAGGATTTAAACGTACTTTTATATCTGCCTCATCAAACAAATTAGTCGCTACAGCTACTGCGTGTACTGATTGTAAAACCTCCGTTGGATTTTGCAATTTTAAAACATCACTAGAACAATCTATAACAAAGTGTGGCATATAAATTATTTTTTAACAACTAAGGTTTCGTTCTTTAAAATTTCTACTGTTTTTACTGTTGCTGCTGTTACCGACAGTGGTAAAACAAGAATTATACCTACTAATGGCACAAATAAAAACAGCATAAAAACAATACCGTTACCTATAGCTAAACCTCTATTATTTTTAACAAAAGCTATACTTTCTTTATAATTAAAATGGCGTTCTAGGGTATAATCTATATTACCAAAACCAGCATAATAGGCTTGCATTAAAAACAACAATATGGTTGAAGCTACACCAATAACTGGTATAAAACCAAGTAATAGAATTGGTATGGTAAATAAAATTTCTTTTGCCAAATTTCTCACGTTTATGCGTATACCTCTCCATAGTTGCTCACTAAAAGATGTGTTTGTATGGCTATGTGCCGGTACACCTGTTAAATGTGCCTCTATTTTTTCTGATACCGGACTCATAAACGGTGCAGACAATGCCATTACAATGTGTTTGTATAACAATAACCCTATTACAACAATAACTGTTGCACCTATAAAGTTAGAAACTGTTGTAAAAGTCTCTTTGCCCCAATCCCAAATCCAAATTTGTGCTATAAAACCACCAATACTACCAGACAACCAAATAGCCAACAAAACAATTATTGCCGCCGTTAACACGCTAATTAGTACAGGAACAAGAAAATATTTCCAAAGTTTAAGCTTAGAAATTAAAGCAAAAGTACCAGCATAGGCTTTTATTCCTTTCAAGATATTTTTGAGCATTTGTTATATTTTAAAATTCTTAAAAACTAAGATACAATATAAACCATATTAGCAGGATATAGTTTTATGTCTTTTGCATTTGCAATTTTTTCGGCTACCTTACTTTTTTCTAAAATAAAGTTTATTAATTCCGATTCCTTTTTGTCTGCATAATTAAAAAAATAAAGTCTGCCTACCGCATTATTTTGCAAGTCCATTAATTCATCTAACTCATTGTTATTGGTGACTTTTTCATACAAATCGGTTACTTTTTGAGCCCAAAACACACTTTTTTGCTTACTTTTTGTGCGTTTTAGCGTGTAAGTACACAATAGAGCATTCCACACTGCGTGTCTAAATGCATTGCCTTTATTGCTTTTACCGTGGCCATCTGGATAGTACGTATTGCAAAAAGCAAATGTTTGTTTTGTTGCCTTTATACTAGGAACCAATAATAATGGATGCCTTAAAAACAGTAAAGACAGTTTAAAAAACTGTCTTATACTTAAACTTTTTATTCTGTTCCAGATTTTCACTAGTTAGCTTTATACTCTTTTACAGCATCTATAAATGCTTTTGCATTTTCTAGCGGTATGTTTGGTAAAATACCGTGACCAAGGTTTACTATGTACTTATCTTTACCAAATTCATTAATCATTTGGTGCACCATTTTTTTAATATCTTCTGGTGGAGACAACAGCCTAGATGGATCAAAATTACCTTGTAGTGTAATATTACCTCCTGTTAAATAACGTGCATTACGTGCAGAGCAAGTCCAGTCTACACCTAAAGCAGATGCACCAGACTTAGCCATATCTCCCAATGCAAACCAACATCCCTTACCAAAGGCAATAACAGGAGCTTCATCTTTTAAAGCATCTATAATTTGCTGTATATACTGCCAAGAAAACTCTTTATAATCTGTTGGTGACAACATACCTCCCCAAGAGTCAAACACCTGAACTGCATTAACTCCTGCCTTAACTTTCTCTTTTAAGTAAGCAATGGTAGTGTCTGTTATCTTTTGTAATAATTGGTGCGCTGCAACCGGGTTTGTAAAACAAAATTCCTTTGCCTTATCAAACGTTTTACTACCTTGCCCTTGTACGCAGTAACATAAAATTGTCCAAGGAGAACCAGCAAAACCTATTAAAGGAATATCATCATTTAACTTCTCTTTTGTCATTTTAATAGCATCCATAACATAACCAAGCGTGCTGTTTATGTCTGGCACAATAACAGAGTCTAAATCTTTAGAAGTACGAATAGGGTTTGGTAAATACGGACCAAAATTTGGCTTCATTTCTACCTCAATATTCATTGCCTGCGGAATAACTAAAATATCAGAAAATAAAATAGCAGCATCCATACCATATCTGCGTATAGGTTGTACTGTTATTTCTGATGCCAATTCTGGTGTTTGGCAGCGTGTAAAGAAATCGTATTTTTTTTTGATTTCCATAAACTCTGGCAAGTATCTACCAGCCTGACGCATCATCCAAACCGGTGGTCTGTTTACAGTTTCTCCTTTTAAGGCTCTTAAAAATAAATCGTTTTTTATCATATCCTATCCCTAACCCTCTCCCAATAGAGAAGGAATTTGTTTAACTTAAACTCAACTTTATAACAAACAAAAGCTAAAAACCAATAACCAACAGCCTAGGTTAAAAGTTAGCTATAATGCTCATTTACTAAATCTATAACACTTTCTACAGTTGGTAATTTTGCTACTCTAACATCTGAAAAATGTTTTTTTGCCTCTGCTGCTGTTGTGTCTCCAATACAAAAAGCAATTGCATTGGCTTTATTTTCTTTTAAAAAGCTTTCTATACCAGACGGACTATAAAACAATACAGCCTCTACGCTACTTGGCACCTTTTTGGCATCAAACTTTGTTTGGTAAGCCTCAACTTCATTAATTTTAATATTGTTTTTCTCTAAAATAGAAGGCATATCATCTAACCTTAAATTACCAGAAAAATAGGTTATTTCTTTTACCGCTAAGTTAGCTACTAAATATTCTGCTAGTTCTTTTGCACTTTTTTCAAAATGCGCAACTGGACCAATATTGTTTTTTATAAAACGTCTGGTTTTACGACCTACACAGTAAATATTATTAAATTTTAGTTCTGAACCAGCGTAATTTGTAAGCACAGATTCTACTGCATTTTTACTAGTAAAAACTACATTTTCAATCTCTTTTTTAAATACTCTTGGTGGTATTCTGTTAGAACTAATTTTTATAAAGTCACTACTTTCTACAGCAATACCATTTGCTAACCTATCTTTTTGGTCATTAGTTAACAATTTGGTAGAAAAAACAGTGGTTTCTTTATTAGCGCTGTGTAAACCTTCCATAATATACTTACCACCACGTTCTAAAACGTGTTCTGCAGCTTCTACAGCCAAGTTATTATGATCGCCTAACTTTACAAGTCTGTCTACCTCTATTTTCTTAGTTCCATCTGGACTTAGTAATACAGCTCTAAAAATTACTTGTTCGCTTTTTATGTATGCCAAAGCACCAATTGGAGCAGTACAACCACCTTCTAACCTATTTAAAAAAGTACGTTCTATTGTTGTACAAATTTCAGTTTCTCTATGGTTTATTTCATCACAAATGGCTAAAATTTCTTCCTCATCTTCTTTTGCTGTAACCATTATTGCACCTTGTCCTGGCGCAGGAATCATCCAATCTAAATTTACTGCCTCTTCTGGTCTTAAATTTAAACGACCAATACCAGCAGCAGCAAATATAACTCCGTTCCACGTATCAGAATCCTCTAACTTTTGCAAACGTGAATTTACATTACCACGTATATCCTCAATCTTATGTGTAGGGTAACGGTTTAACCACTGTGCTTTACGGCGTAAACTACTTGTAGCAATAATACCATCACGAGCGCCTAAAAACTCTTCGTTATTTTTATAAACCAAAGTGTCTTTAACATTACCACGTTCTAAAACAGCTGCTTGTACAATACCTTTAGGCAAAACAGTTGGCACATCTTTTAAAGAGTGTACAGCAATATCTATTTCTCCTTTAAGCATAGCTACGTCTAAGGTTCTAGTAAAAATACCAGTTATACCTAGCTCATACAAAGGCTTATCTAACTGTAAATCTCCAGTAGATTTAACAGCTACTATTTTGGTTTTAAATCCTAGGGTTTCTAATTCAGATTTTACTCTGTTTGCTTGGTACAATGCAAGTTCACTATCTCTGGTACCAATGCGTATTATTTTGCTCATTTTGTTGTATT
Source organism: Cellulophaga omnivescoria (assembly GCF_001999725.1). GTDB lineage: Bacteria > Bacteroidota > Bacteroidia > Flavobacteriales > Flavobacteriaceae > Cellulophaga > Cellulophaga omnivescoria. Next base: position 52,860 of record NZ_MDDP01000010.1, on the reverse strand, counting down.
CACTTCTAATTGAAAAACTTTCTGTATTAAGTCTAAACTATTGTTAGCGTCTGTATTTTCATCTTTTAAGTGATTGGCAAACTGCTTTGTAATTTTCTGTATAATACGGTCTGTTATAATATCTGCCTCTTCTAAGTTAAAGTTAGCAGCCTTTTTGCTATGAAAATCTAGCTCTTCTTCTTTAATAGTATTTAGCTTTTGCTTTAACGCCTTAATTACCGGAGCAAACTTTCGGGTCTCTAACCACTTAATAAACTCGGTTTTTATTTCATCGTTAATTGCTTCTGCCTGTGGTATAAATTGTTTTCTTTTTTCTAAAGTTTCATCTGTCATTTGAGATAAATGATCTAAATGAATTAAAGAAACATTGTCTAATTCCTCTACGTTATCTGCCACATTTTTAGGTATAGAAAGATCTAAAATTAAAAGCGGCTTTTTTGTATAAATTAACTCTTTAGAAATGGTTGGTTGTGCAGCACCAGTGGCAACTATTAATACATCTGTATTTCTAATTTCTGCCTGTAAATCTCCATAATCTTTAACCACCAAATTAAACTTACCAGCAACTTTCTCTGCCTTGTCTTTGGTTCTATTAATTAAAGTAATGTGTGAGTTTTGTGTGTGCTTTATTAAGTTTTCACATGTATTACGCCCTATTTTACCGGTTCCAAAAAGTAAAATATTCTTTTCTGAAATGTTAGGTACGTTTTTAATAATGTATTGTACAGATGCAAAAGCTACAGATGTTGCTCCGCTAGATATTTCTGTTTCGTTTTTTATACGTTTGCTAGCTTGTATAACTGCATTGCACAAACGCTCTATAAAAGGGTTTGCTAAATTATGCTTTTTAGAACGAACAAAACTTTGTTTAAGCTGACTTATAATTTCAAAATCGCCTAGAATTTGACTATCTAAACCAGTACCAACTTTAAACAAATGACTAATAGCGTCGTTGTTTTTGTATACATATGCTACCTCCTGAAACTCTTCTACAGTACCCATTGCATTGTCACACAACAATTTTATTAATTGAAATGGGTGCTTTGCAAAACCGTGTAATTCTGTTCTGTTACATGTAGAGGTTACCAACAAACCATCTATACCTTCTTCTGCTGCCTCTACTAGCAATGCATTCATTGCTTTTTCATCTAAACTAAATTTGCCTCTTACTACTGCATCTGCCTTTTCATAATTAAGACCTATGGTGTAAAAGGAACTATGTTTAGAAATATGATAATTCTTCATTGGGAATTTTTCAAATCGGTTACAAAAATAAATCTAGCATTAGAATAAAAATAACGCTAGAAGAACAATAAGTATCGATTACCGCTTTTTAACCTCTTATTTACACAAAAAAGGAGCTAAATACTTATATTTGTTACTATAAGAATGAATAGCTCTTTTCTATTTAGAAAGTTTCTAAATAGAATGAAACTGTAACAAAATTTAAAATGGAAGTAAAAAATACCGCTCAAGGTTCATTTGAAGAAGTACTAATTGAAGATGGTTTTTACGTACTTAAAATACAAAACGATAGTATTGAAAATCAAAAAGTTGAACGTGAAATAGACAGTTCTTTCATACAGTTTCATTATTGTTTAAAAGGCAATGGAAAGTTTATTTTTAATGAGAGCAGCTATGCCTTAGAGGTTTCTGAAGAAAATTCGCTTTTACTTTACAACACACAAAAAGATTTGCCGCTAAACCTAGAGCTAAGTCCAAATTCTTGGATGGTATCTGTGGTAATGACAATTCGTAAATTTCATTCACTATTTTCTAAAGAAGCAGATTACATTCCGTTTTTAAGTTCAGATTTTCAGGATAAAAAATACTACTCTCAAGAAAATGTGAGTCCGGCTACAGCCATAGTTCTAAGTCAGATTATGAACTACAACCTGCACTCTTCTATAAAAAGTTTGTACATAAAAGGTAAAGTTTATGAACTTATTGCTCTTTATTTTAACAAAAGTGAAGATGCAGATATTGAGCAATGCCCTTTTTTGGTAGATGAAGATAACGTTAAACGTATACGTAAGGCCAAAGAAATTATAATTGCTAGAATGGCAGAACCACCTACACTAGCAGAACTATCTGATGAAATTGGTTTGTCTTTAAAAAAGTTAAAAGAAGGTTTTAAACAAATTTATGGCGACTCTGTATACAGTTTTTTGTTTGAGCACAAAATGGATTACGCACGTAAAATGTTAGAAACTGGCCAACATAATGTTAACGAAGTGGGATTAAAAGTAGGTTACAGTACTGCCAGCCATTTTATAGCAGCTTTTAAAAAGAAATATGGTACAACACCTAAAAAGTATTTAATGTCTTTAACTAACGGCTAATTTAAATGGGTCTTGCAACCATAATACCAATATTACTTTTTATCTTTTTAAGATAATCTACTAGTGGTAACTTAGTAACCTCAACCTGCATAGACACTGTAGAGGCGTGCAACATATGTATACGCCCATCTTCTGCACGTATAGCAATACCTGTATGCGTTACATCTAAACCATTAATAGAGGTTGCTAGCGCAATAATATCACCCGTTTTTATTAGGTGTTCATTAGCAGCAATATCTTCTTGTGCTAATACACAAAATTCATTTTGGTTTAAAGCTTCTTCGGTTTTTAGTATGGTATTGTAATTACCGTCATTTTTTAAAAAAGGATACAAATCTCTGTGCGTACCCATAAAGTTAATTTCCTTTTTAACAATTTTACCACCAATTTGGTTGGTAATATTTTTTACCAAACCTTTGGTTTCATTATTAAAAATCCACTCGGTAAAATAATGCAACCTAGAGCCATAACCATCTAAATTACCATCTCTATACCTAATTTTTTGTAAGGTGTTTGTAAACGCAGTAAAATTTAGACTATCTGTTCTAGAAATTAACCCAAAAGCAAGCACGTTTTCTACAAAAGTGGTACAATCTAAACCGTGCAAGTTAACCACCAAAGACTCTTTTTCTCCTATTTCTAATGTTTTAGCAACATAAGGTGTTTTTAAAAAGGTTTTACCTATAGCCACTAAAGAATCTCCAAAGTTACTGGCATTACTTATTAATTTAACCTGCTTAATTTTAGTTTTAAATGCAACGCTATCTTTGGGACTGCAAGTAATTTGCTGCGCAAAAGAAATTGCACAACAAAAAAATAGAAACATTAAAAACAATTGTTTTTTCATATAAAGTAAATGTAACTAAAGTTTAGTAATTATAATACCCAAAATTTCTGTTATACGCATTAGGTCTATAAACAGCAGCACGCTTTCTATCTTTTAAAATAAACTCTTCTGTAACCATATCTATAACCTCTTGCTCACTAAATACATCTTCTATATTTTTTCCGTTATTTTGATAAAAAGGATGCACACCAATTTTATTAGTTTTAGGATATACTAATAAGTATATTTTTTCAGTTTTATCATAACTTGTTTTCTGAGAAAACTTATAGTAATAACCAACGTATGTATTTCCTTTGTAGCTTATATCTTTTTTAGAGATAAATTCTACAGTAAACTTATTTCTATTATACTTATTGCGCTGGTAAATTAGACTTTCCCCTAAACTTTGTTGACTGTAATAATCCTTAGGAAATACCTGCAATTTTTTAGCCACTTTAAGTTTATCAAATAATAATTTTCTGCTCTCTGGATTAGCAGCCAAAGAATCTAAAATACCATTTGGTATAGGAGAGTTAGACCTAGCTAGTAAAGCTGTATACGTTGTTTTAACAGCCGCATCATTACTTAGTAAAAGTTTGGTATAAAACCATTGCACTTCTTTTTCTTTTCTAAAAGGGAAAAGCAATATTGTATAATCTTCTAATGTGTTGTAAGAAGTATTTCTAGAACCAAATACTCTAGCAACACCATTAGTATTATCTTTACCTAAATGCCTTTTAAGCTGAATTTTAGCATCATTTAAAATTTGCTTTTTATATTTTTTATAAGTAGAAATTTTTATGTGCGAATGTAGTTGCAAACGTGCCAAAATTGAAAATATTGGTGCCTTGTACTCCTCAATGGCACTATACTCTAAAATTTTAGGAAACAGTTGTTTTGCCAAAGGAAGACTATCTAAATATGGTTTAAATATGGTGTTAATTTCATAACTATTACTCACCAATGGTAAATCTTTAGACATTAAATCTAACAATGTTTTTACAGATGCCTCACTATTTTTAGCGGCTACAGCTTGTAAAATTTTGGTTTGTGCATTAGAGTTGTTATAGGAATCTTCATAAAAAGAAGTAAAAAATGGTATTACTCTATTGCTTTTAAGTTTTCCCATTTGTTGTATTAAATGCGATTGTATTTTCTTTTGACTGTCATTAAAATCAAACTCAGTTACGTAATACTCTAAAGAATCTAAATGTTTAGGTTCAAAATTTATAAACCGATACCCATTAAGTGCAATACTATCATTTTCACGCAGCGCTTTAAAAAATAAAGGTGTTTTATCTTCTAAAAAAGATTTACCAATAACGGTATCTACTGGCGTAAAATTATTTATAAAAGTAGTAATGTAAGCACTAGATTTTTGAGTAGTATCTATAACCGATTTTATCTCATACAACAAACCATCTTTAGCTATATTTCTAACAAAAATACCTCTTGTACTAGCTGTATCAGTTAAAACTAAATTTAACTGCTCATACCCTTCTGGAGTTTTAGATTGTTGCTCTTTGTGTATTACAAAACTCTTTTTTTGATACATTTTTTTTCTTAATGTCCAAAGAGAGTCTACACTTGGCAACATTAAAAAGTCATGTGCTTTATTTACAGCAACACTAATTATTTCACCGTTGTTATTTTGGTAAATATTTGTTTTGGTATACGGGTTGTACTCTTTTGGTTTTTTTCTACCATTGTTAAAACTATAATTATTAACAGAAAAATTAGGTGGTTTAACTGTAGATTTTGTGGTAAAATATAAAGCAGTGTCTTTAACAAAAGTAAAATCTTTATTGTACGTTGGACTCTTTAACTCTAAAGAATTAAAATAGGTGTTTGCAACGGCAGAATCTTTACTAACTGCACCTAGCAAATAATAGTTTATGCCGTTTACAACAGATTTTAAAAATAATTTTTTACCAGAAACAGAATCCAAAACTGCGCTAGAAACTAGTGCTCTGTTTTTAGGAGCTTTGTAGTTAGCCTTTATTTTTAATTGTTGATAAAAGCGTTTTTGTATTTGTTTAAGCTCAAACGTATCTTCTTCAATAAAGCGTAAATCGTTTTGTGTAACTTTTTTAAGAAAAAAGTAGTCTTCTGTAGCATCATCTACACCTTGTACCAAGCGGTCTCCAAACCTATATTTATTAGGAAAAATGTAATTAGATGGCATTTCTACAGAAAAATCATTAAATCCGGATGTAACTTTTACCTTTTTTAAAACATCTTTTTTTAACTTAATGGTATTAAAAATAGTATCTGAGTATTGTTGCACATAAGTACCCTCACCACCCATTTTAAAAATAATTATTTCTAAAGGTGTAATGTAAATTTGGTAGCGTTGGTGATCACCATTTTTAAGTAAGTTTTTAATTTCAAAAAACGGAACACCGTTTTTCTCTAACTTATTTTTCTCTAAAATTTTACCCGGTATATTCTCAAAAAGTAATTCATCAATTTTATTAAAATCAAACGTTCTATCATCTTTTAAATAGGAGAAAGTAGGTATACGGGTTATCATTACATAGCTTCCATTTGCAAGGTCTGGCACAATATAGCTTGTAACATTACTATCTGTAACCGGGTACATTTTATTAGGTAGCATAACCGTAAAAGCATCATCATCTGGAGCCTGCTCTTGGTAATTATTTTCCCTAAACCTTTTTACTATTTTTTCTTTTAGCTGCTTGCCTTTAAAGCCAGATTTAGAGGTTAACGGTTTTACGGTATAACCTTTACTACGTAATAAAGAGATTACTCCTTTATCTCCTGGCAAATGAGCCGCACCAATACCCGTAAAAACCTTATTAGTCTTTAATAATGTATCTAATTTATTAACCATATTTTGGTTACGTATATACAGCATATTTTTTAAATAATGATTGGTGTATATACCAGAATCTAAAGAATCTATTAAATTTATATTTCGCTCTCTATATGCATCTTGCAATAAAAAATCCATACCCTTTTGTTGCATTTTTTTTAGCAACCAATCGTCTGGTTTGTCTTTCATTGCATTTAAATTAGCCCTGCCTACCAAAATTGTAGACTCTTGCAAATCTTCTAAAGCAACAATTTGTTTATTAAACTTTTGTCCGGCTTGGTATATAAACATATCTAAATATGTTTCCTCTTCAAAATCTTGAGCAAAAGAATTGGTTCTGTACAACAAGCCATTTAAAATACGGTCTTCAAAAGCCAAATAAGACCCTACTTCTTCCGTTTCTGGGTTATTCATTATAAAAGAACTCGCATAAAAACCCTTGGGCACATAATTGTAACGTACTGCCGTTTCTGTAATATCTTCTTCTAACCAGGTAGCTGGGTCCGACTCCAATGCTACAACATCACTTTTCAATAACGATTCGTAAAAAACATCATCTAACCTAAAAGCCACCTTTTTACTCACGTGCATTGTTCCGTATAAATAAGAAGTTTGTTTTAATCCGTTACCAGATATCTCCCAAAGCAAACTATTTTTTTCTTGGGCAGTACCAAAACACAAAAAAAACAGTAAAACAGAACTAATAAGAATGCGCATAAACAGTATTTTTATGAAATAACAACGTAAAATTTAATTGTAAGTTGCATTAAATATAGTTATCCTAAAAAAATTAGACACTAATTAACGTTACATTATGAAGATAGTAAACTTTTAAAAATGATTGTAGCTATTAAAGAATAAGTATAAATTATAACCAAAAGTGTTAAAGTTGAGCAACAAGCCTTATTTTTGCATTTATAAAAAGATACAGTTGTGAAAGGAGTTTTATTAGTAAATTTAGGATCACCAGATAGTCCAACCCCTAAAGATGTTAAGCCATATTTAGATGAGTTTTTAATGGATGAAAGGGTTATAGATGTACCTAATTGGTTACGTAATATTATTGTACGTGGTATTATTTTACGTACCAGACCTAAAAAATCTGCTGAAGCATACAAAAAAATATGGTGGGAAGAAGGTTCTCCGCTTGTTGTAATTTCAGAACGTTTTACATCTAAAGTAAAAGAGCAAACAAAAATGCCTGTTGCTTTGGGTATGCGTTACGGTAGTATGACCATTAAAAACGGATTGCAAGAGCTAAAAGATAAGGGCGTAGATGAAGTTTTATTAGTTCCTCTATACCCACAGTACGCAATGTCTTCTTTTGAAACCGTTGTGGTTAAAACAATGGAAGAAAAAGAGCAGCATTTTCCTGAAATGAAAATTACTACACTACAAGCTTTTTATAAAAATGAAGATTATTTAAAAGTACTATCTAACAGTATAGCAAAAAGCTTAGAAGGTTTTAATTATGATCATATATTGTTCTCTTACCACGGTATTCCAGAACGTCATATAAAAAAATCAGATCCAACTAAGTTTCATTGTAAAATAGATGGTTCTTGTTGTGCTACTAACTCTGTAGCCCACAATACGTGTTACCGTCACCAATGTTATGAAACTACAAAAAGAGTTACTGCTCTATTAGGCATACCAGAAGATAAAATTAGTGTATCATTCCAATCTCGTTTACCAAACGACCCTTGGTTAAAACCGTATACAGATTTTGAGTTTGAGCGTTTTCCTAAGGAAGGCAAAAAGAATTTAGCAGTAATTACACCTGCATTTGTGGCAGACTGTTTAGAGACTTTAGAAGAGATTGCTATGGAAGGTAAAGAGCAATTTACAGAAGCTGGCGGTGTAGAGTACAAACACATACCTTGTTTAAATACAGATGAAAACTGGGTATCTGTAATGGCAGACTGGTTAAATAATTGGGAAAAAGATGGTAGTTTACCAAGCTAAAAACCAATAATAATATACTAATGGAAGAATATTACCTGTATATAAAATCGCTTCACTTAATTTTTGTAATTACGTGGTTTGCTGGTTTATTTTATATACCAAGGTTATTTATTTATCATATTGAAGCCAGTTTTAAACCTTCACCAGACAAAGAAATATTAACAACACAGTTTAAATTAATGACTAAGCGGTTGTGGTATATTATTACCTGGCCATCTGCAATTTTAGCTGTGTTATTTGCTGTATTACTACTTATAATTAACCCTTCGTTTTTACAACTGCCTTGGATGCACGTAAAACTTGGGTTTGTATTTTTATTGATTTTATACCACTTAAAAAATCATCAAATAGTTAACCAATTACAAAAAAACCAAATAAAGTACAGCTCTAAATTTATGCGTATTTGGAACGAGGCTTCTACGCTCATTTTATTTTCTGTGGTATTTTTAGTAATAGTAAGAAACGCTATTAACTGGGTTTACGGTGTGCTTGGTATTTTTACCTTGGCTCTACTTTTAATGCTAGGTATTAAACTATATAAGAGCATTAGAAGTAAAAATCCAAACGCCTAAATCTCTCTACTTTTTAATTTCCTTGGTTTATAGTTTTTCCCTATTTTTAGAGAGACTAATTACAACCAAGAACATTATGAAACTCAATCACTTAAAAAACAGCACATTTTTGTTGCTGCTTTTATGCATTTCTCAGATTTCTTTTGCCCAAAAAAGAAAACAAAAATCTACAACAGAACAATATCCAGAAGCTTTATATAGCAGTATGCAATACCGCTTAATTGGCCCATTTAGAGGCGGTAGATCTGCGGCAGTAACTGGTGTACCAAATAAACCAAACTTGTTTTATTTTGGTGCCACAGGTGGTGGTGTTTGGAAAACCGAAGATGGTGGCAGAAGCTGGGGCAATATTTCTGATGGCTTTTTTGGCGGTAGTATTGGCGCTATAGAAGTTGCACAAAGTGATCCTAATATTATATACGTAGGTGGTGGCGAAAAAACTTTACGTGGCAATGTTTCTTCAGGTTATGGCATATGGAAAACTGAAGATGGTGGTAAAACTTGGACTTCTGCTGGCTTAAGCAAAAGCAGACACATACCGCGTATAAAAATTCACCCTAAAAAACCTAACATTATTTATGCAGCAGTTTTAGGCAACATATACAAACCTACAGAAGAACGTGGTGTTTACAAAAGTACAGATGGCGGTAAAACGTGGCGCAAAACCCTATTTGTTAATAGCAGTGCAGGCGCTGTAGATTTAACGTTAGACCCAAATAACCCACGTGTTTTATATGCATCTACCTGGCGTGCAAAAAGAACACCTTATAGTTTAAGCAGTGGCGGAGATGGTTCTGCTTTATGGAAAAGTACAGATAGTGGAGAAACTTGGACAGAAATCTCTAAAAATGATGGTTTCCCAAAAGACACCTTGGGTATTATTGGAGTTACTGTTTCTCCTAAAAACTCGGAACGTGTATGGGCAATTGTAGAAAACAAAGAAAAAGGTGGCTTGTACCGTAGTGATGATGGTGGTAAAAAATGGACGCAAGTAAATGCTGAACGTAAATTACGCCAACGTGCTTGGTACTATACACGCTTGTATGCAGACACAGAAGATGTAAACACTGTTTATGTACTAAATGTACAATACCACAAATCTACAAATGGCGGTAAAACATTTAGCACTTTTAACGCACCACACGGAGACCATCATGATTTATGGATAGCTCCAGAAAACCCAAAAAGAATGATAATTGGTGATGATGGTGGCGCGCAAATTACCTATGATGGTGGCGCTACTTGGAGCACATACAACAACCAACCTACGGCACAGTTTTACAGAGTTACAACAGACAATGCTTTTCCGTACAGAATTTACGCAGCACAGCAAGACAATTCTACCATACGTATAAACCACAGAAGTGACGGGCGTTCTATTAGTGATAATGATTGGGAAGAAACCGCAGGCGGCGAGTCGGCACATATTGCGGTAGACCCAACCAATAACGATATTGTTTATGGTGGTAGTTATGGCGGATTTTTAACTAGAAAAAACCATAAAACAGGTACAACAAGAGCTATAAACGTATGGCCAGACAACCCAATGGGTTATGGTGCAGATGGGATGAAATATCGTTTCCAATGGAACTTTCCTATATTATTTAGCAAACACAACCCTAAAAAACTATACACATTTTCTAACCACGTACACGTTACAGAAAATGAAGGTCAGTCCTGGAAATTATTAAGTGATGATTTAACTCGTAATGATCCTAGCAAACTAGTTTCTAGTGGCGGACCAATTACACAAGACAATACCAGTGTAGAATACTACTGTACCATTTTTGCCGCAAATGAGAGTCCGCTTAAAGAAGGTTTGCTTTGGGTTGGTAGTGATGATGGCTTAATACACGTATCTAAAAACGGAGGTGAAACTTGGGAGAATGTTACACCTAAAAATATGCCAGAATGGTCTATGATAAACAGCGTAGAACCTTCTGCTTTTAATGAAGGTACGTGCTATGTAGCTGCTACAAAATACAAGTTGGGAGACTTTGCACCATACCTATACAAAACTACAGATTACGGACAAACGTGGACAAAAATTACCAATGGTATAAGCAATGAGCACTTTACACGTGTAGTGCGCGAAGATCCTAAACAAAAAGGGTTGTTATACGCTGGCACAGAAACAGGAATGTATATTTCTTTTAATGATGGTGCAAGCTGGAAACCTTTTCAGTTAAACCTACCAATTGTACCCATAACAGATTTAACAATTAAAAACAACAATTTAATTGTTGCTACGCAAGGTAGAAGTTTATGGATTTTAGATGATTTGTCTGTATTGCATCAGTTAGATGAAAATGCAAAAAATGCAACATCAATATTATACAAACCAAAAGACACTTATAGAACAAAAGGTGGTAGCAGTAGCAGACCATCTAAATTAGCAGGAAGCAACCACCCAAACGGTGTAATTACGCATTTTTATATTAACAAACTAAAAGAAAACGATAACGTAAAACTAATCTATTTTAATAAAAAAGGGGATACTTTAGCTACGTTTAGCAATAAGGCCAAAGAAAAAAACAAGAAATTAAAAGTTAAAACAGGAGGCAACACTTTTGTGTGGGACACGCGCGGAAAGGGAGCCGAGAAACTTAAAGGTATGATATTTTGGTGGGCTAGTTTTAGTGGTCCAAAAGCAGTACCTGGAGAGTATAAGGTACAATTAGTGGTTAATGGCGCTACACAAAGCAAAGATTTTACTATTGTGCCAGACCCAAGAGCAGAAGCTAACATTGCAGATATGCAAAAGCAGTACAATTTTATAACTGAAGTAAATGCTACGGTAAACAAAGCACATACTTCTATTAAAAAAATGCGAAAAATTACAGCACAACTTTCTGCTTTTGAAAAACAATATAAAGATACTGAAGCAACAAAAGAACTGGTAAAAAAAGCCAAGGCAATGCGAGAAAAGTTAGAGGATATAGAAAAAGAGCTGTATCAAACTAAAAACAGAAGTAACCAAGATCCGCTTAACTTTCCTATAAAACTCACCAACAAATTAGCGCATATAAATAGTTTAATTGGCTTGGATGATTTTGCGCCAACAGACCAAGATATTGCTGTTAAAAATGAACTAACAGCAAAAATTAATACACAACTAACTGCTTTTAATAAGGTGTTAGATGATGAAATAACCGCTTTTAATACTGCCTTTAACAACTTAAAATTAAATTATTTGTTTGTTGAAGAGTAGGCATATGTAACCCAAAATAATGTTCTAATGACACATCTATCAGAAGACGCGTACAACATAGGATCCTATAAAAGAAAATATGCGTTTGCAGAATACCCTTCTGTAAAAATTTACAAATCTTCTGATGGTAGGTCTTGGGGCAATCATCTTTTATTTGGTGATTATATAAAAATTTTAGATACCAAAATTGTAAATAATAGGGTATTTGCCAGAAGCAGAAATACCAATGGTTGGGTAAAAGTAGATGAACTTAGAAAAGAAAGGTTATTAGAGGTTAACTTTGTAGATATTGGCCAAGGAGACGGTTGCCATATTGTTACTCCAAACGATAAACACATACTTATAGATGCCGGAAAAACCGATAATATGAACCGGTATCTATCATGGCGTTTTAATTTGTATGACCGTAAATCTCCCTTATCTTTTCCGTTCACAACAATTATTAGTCATTCTGATGCTGACCACTACCAAGGTTTTGGGTATGTTTTTGACAATGATAAAATAAAAATAGACACCATTTACCATAATGGTTTAGTAGAACGCCCTGGTGCTAACAGATTAGGCTCTAAAAAAGATGGCTATTATACAAATGTAATAACAACTACGGCGCAAATGCTGCACTTAATTACAGACGCTAAAAACAGAAAAGGTGCAGGGTCTACCTATTGTAAAACACTGTACAAAGTATTAAAACATAACCCTAATGTTAGTTTTAAAGCGTTAGACATTAGCGCTAATTATTTGCCCAATTATAGTAAAGAAAGCACTGTAAATAATACTAAAAACTCCATAAAAATATTAGGGCCAATTACTAAAAAAATTGAGGGTAAAGATGCACTAAAAAGTATTAACAATTTAGGAAAAGATAAAAACGGACACTCTGTTATTTTAAAGTACGAGTTTGGTAAGTCTAAAATTCTTTTAGGAGGAGATGTTAACACAGAGTTTGGCCAAATACTACAAGATTATTACAAAAATAATGCTCAGTTACATGAATTACAAGTAGATGTAGCCAAGGCTTGCCACCATGGCAGCAATCATTTTCATTATGGCTTTATACAAGCAATAAATTCTAGTGCCACAGTAATATCTTCTGGTGATGATGAAAGTTATGCTCATCCAAGGCCAGATACTATTGGTGCGTTAGGCAAATGTGGTTATGGAGAAAAACCACTTATTTTCTCTACCGAATTGGCTAGGTCTACAAAAGAAATAACGTATATTAAACTACAAGGTATTTCTAAAATGTTTAAAGATTTAAAAATCATAAAAAAGAACTATAAAGAAGAAACCGAAGAAGCGCAAAAAAAGAAGTTTTTAAAAAGTATAAAAAAAATTAATAAAGAAATAAACTCGTTTTTAACCAAATACGGAATGATTAACCTTAGAACAGATGGTGAGCGTATGATAATTGCCCAAAAACTAGAGCGTAATGCAGGCCATAGCAAATGGGACATACACAAACTTAAGTATTCTAAAACTACAAAAAGGTTTGAGCAAGAATAGTATTTTTACGTATTAAACCTTATTTAAAAACAAGCCTTATTTAAACCAAAAAACAATGAACCTAAACCAGGTAACTGTACCCTCTTTAGATTTAACAAAGTCTATACCGTTTTATGAAAAATTAGGGCTAAAACTAATTGTAAAAGCATTACCGCATTACGCAAGGTTTGTGTGTCCAGATGGCAACTCAACTTTTTCTGTTCACCAGACAAAAGAATTGCCAAAAGGAGAAGGTATTTATGTTTATTTTGAATGCAAAAACCTTGACGAGCAAGTGAACGCTATACAACAAAACGGAATTAATTTTGACCTACTACCAACAGACCAAAGTTGGATGTGGAGAGAAGCCAGGCTAAAAGATGTAGATGGAAACCAACTGATATTATTTTATGCTGGTGAAAACAGACTAAACCCACCTTGGAGAATAGAAAACTAAATTATAATTTATACAAGCCTCTTTTAGAGGCTTTTTTTGTGTTATGTAATTATTTAATTAAAAAAATATAAATTACGTATTTCTGTAATTGTAGTACAAAAAATGTTTTTATATTGTAAGAAAAATAGTAACCAAAAATGCAAAAACGTGCGTTTATACCACCAATATGGCCGAACAAACGCAATAAATTGCGTTTATTAACTAGTTGTAACACATTTGACCAAACCAACAGACAATTATGAAATTAGACGAATTTATATGCGAAACAATCAAATCTGTTATAAAAGGATTAGATGATTGCAAAGAGTTTGCTATCGAACATAACGCGAGAATTAATCCGAGATTTAGACCACAAAACGACTCTAACGAAAATTATATTTTCTACAATAAAGAAGAAGGTGCAATTAAAGTTTCCAAAGTCGATTTTGACGTCGCAGTAACTGTTACCGAAAAAGAGGAAAACGGAATTAACGCTGGAATATCTGTTTATGGAATTGGTTTAGGAGCAAAAACAAAAGGTACAGAGGAAAATAAGACAATCTCACGAATTAACTTTAGTGTTGACATTGCTTTACCAAACACAGAATACAATTTATAAACAATTGAACTGAATGAATAAATCAGTAAAGTTTACTTATATAACTGTTGGAATAAATCTCCTAATTGCAATTCTGATTTTTCTTTGGCTTTTAGCAGGAACTAAAAACCCAATAAAAGATTTAATCGACTTTATTTTAGATTTTCCTTTAAATTTTGCTCTAGCAATAACAGCATTATTCATTTCAAGTTATTACGTTGGTAAAAAAATGGAGAAACTGATTTGTGAAAAAAAATGGAATTCAATTCTTATTGGAATGTTCGGACTAATGGTTATTTTGATTTGCGGAGTTTTTGGAGGTTCAACTGTTGGATTTATAGAAGAAGGACTAATGAGAGGAAATAATCTTTATGATTCTATTATTGATTATTATTATAAACCATTCTTTTGGATTTTATTTTTTGGGTTTATTCCAACATTTATATCTGGAGGAATTTTAGGAGAAAAAATAAAAAAAACGTGTTAAAACAAGGTATATAATTCATTGCTAGTTCTAGCCTACTTACGAATATTCCTGCGGAATATTCTATTCGGTTTTGATTTACTAAATTACGTGCTAAACCACGCAACTACTCATAGCCGAGACCGTTCTAGTGCATATGCCAAAAAAATGAAAAAATGAAAAATACACTTAAATTGTCCTTCGTAATAACCCTAACTCTATTAATTAATGGGTGTGGGAAAGTTGAAAAAAAAGAACAAGAGTCAATTAAAAAAGAAACTGCCATAGTTCAAAGCGAATTTGGAAAATGGAAAACAAAAAATGATAGTCTTGGTGTTGAACTGAATACTGAAAAGTTCAATAATTGGAATGATTTAGTTGAACGAGCTGGAAAGATTGTTTGTAATGACAGTATTCCAAAAATAACGTTAAATACAAATAATGAAATTAGAACCATCTATTTTCATAATCCTTGTTGGAAAGGTGATTCCTATAAAATTGTCAAATCAAAAAATGTTATTGAAATTCATAATGACACAATTTTTAAACATAAAAAAGGAAGTTTTCCTTTAGATAGTTTAGAAAGTGTTTTAAAAATGGATATTAACAATAATGGAATAAATCCTATGTTGAGTGAAAATTCAAAAAAACTAGTGATTTTTATTTCTTATGACAAGAAAAATGAATTTAACAAACTGCTTGAAAATTTAGATAAATTAACCGAAAAATATTATGGAATAACAAATAATACGGATATTAAAATATGGTTAACTGATAAAGAGTTTTTGATACCACCACCAACATTCAAAAAATAAATTAAAATTAACTAAAAAATACGCACCACAACACCGTTGTACACAATTATGAAAAAAATATCAATCCTAATTATTTTAGTAACATTGTTTTCTTCTTGTAAAGAAAAAAAAGACGCTAAAATAGATAGTTTAGAAATAGTCGATGAGTTTATTTCACGGATTCATACCTCTAGTATGGAAAGTGACTTATACCAAATTCTAGGCAAGACTTCTTTAGAAAAACATAATACGGATTTTGAAAATATTGATTGGAAAAGCAACTATTGGAAAGAGTTTAAATCTGGAACTTTTAATATGACAGACTTAGAAGTTCTCAACAGATATGAACAAAGGTATTTGTCCATTAGTACGGCTCCTAATACCGAAGATTCGTTTCAATTTGTTGTTGGATTTGGTACTCATTTCGAAAGGGATGACCCAAATAATCCTTATAGAAAGATTAAACTTTATATGACGGAAACTGAAAACGAACAAATTCCTAAGGAACTAATTGGTTTATTCTTAAAAAAGGACTTTGATGGAGTTAAATCTAAATTGAAAAACTTTTATCTAATCGACGAAATAGAGGATTTATACAGAAACAAAAAATAACGTGGTACAACAAACCCTAAACGTAATGCGGGCTTTATGGCAAAACCGAAAGGTCCGTGTATATTTATAATGTCGCTAAATCTTATGGATTTGGCTTATAAAAAGAGAAAATTAAAAACAAAAATATAAAAATTCGGCTCTGTGTTAACCCGAAAAGTTAGTGTCTTTTTACACGCTTCGTTTCAGACACAAGACCGTTGTAAGTAATTAAACCAAAAAAAGAAAATGGAAGAAAAAATAATAGAAATAAGTAAATTTAAAATAATTGGATTAATTGGACTATCTCTAATCTTCGTGTTTTTAGGAATATGGATTGCATATTATGCGCCAATTGTTAATCTTGAGATACTAAATAATAATATTTTTCGAAAATCAATTGGATTTCTTTCCATAATCTTCTTTGGAGGAATGGGAATATTAATTGCAAAAAAACTCTTTGAAAATAAATACGGAATAAAAATTAATGATGAGGGAATATATGACAACTCAACTTCCATAAACTCTGGACTTATAAAATGGGAGAATATTGAAAGTATTGAAAAAAGCAAAGTCATAAATCAAAATTTTATACGAGTTATTGTAAATAACCCGAATGATTTTATCGACAGACAAAAAAATGTCCTAACAAGGAAAAACGTTGAGACTAATTTTAAAAAGTTTGGTTCACCTATTCAAATATCAACAAATGGATTGAAAATTAAATTTGAGGAATTATATGAAATAATGACATCTGAATTGAATAAAAGAAAATAACTACTTACAACAATGTGTAACCGCAATTACGGCGGATTCGACTACGTCCGAATCCACTCGGAATTGCTAACGCCAGTGCTAAACCGAATATTAACGCATATTAACCCGTAACTGACGGTTATACGAGACCGTTGTACACAATTATGACAAAATCAATCTACATATTTATCTTTCTTTTGATTTTAAGTTCCTGCTCAAATTTGAAAGAAAAAAAACCTTTGGCTGAATTATTTTCAGAGGATTTTAAAAGTTTCGAAATTGATGACAAGATTGGAATTATAGATTTAGATTCAGTTTCAAATTTTGCGGAATTAAGACAAAAAATGGGCAAATTGACCTGTGAGGGAAAATCGTCAGGTTTAAGATTTAAATCAAATGATACTATTTATCATTTAACTGGATTTGCTGACTGCCCAACTTCTGGAGAAATTGGATGTTACTTCAGGCGGAATTTATTGTTTGTTAGAAATGATTCTTTGGTAATTAAATATGGAAAAAACAAAAAAACAAAACCAATAGAATTCCTAAAAACGGAACTGAATAAGATAATATCTAAAAAGTATAACTTTCAGTATAACGAAAACAAACTAAAACCAGCTTTAATTTATTTTTACGTTGAAGATAAATATCCAATTGAAACAACAAAAAGAGCTCTAAAAGAAATTGTTAGACAGTTTAAAGAAATTAATTCACAAAACGGTTCTGACTATTTTAAATATAACATTCTTTTTGAGGGATTTGACATTACAAATATTCCACCACCACCGCCACCAAAACAGAATGAATTTGATAACGAATAAAAATAAAAACGATTTACCAACAATATATAGCAGCAATTACGCGGATTCGACTACGTAGGAATCCACTCGGAATTGCTAACGTCTGTGCTAAGCCGAAAAACAATAACTTTTAAACCATAATGGACGGTTATACCTACCGTTGCCCACAATTATGAAAAACGTACTTTCAATATTATTAGTAGGATTATTAGCAATTTCTTGCGGTGTGAAAAAATCATCCAAAACGCAATTGGAATTTGAAAACGGTTGGTACTTTGTTACGGAATCAAAATCGGAATCTAAAATTGTAAGAAATAATTTTGGAGTAGATTTTATAACAGTGGAACCCAACCCAATAATAAAAGCTTCTGAATATTCGAAAATAGGAATAGCTAGGCCGAATTGGGGCGGAAAAGAAATGACCATAATTGAATTGGTTTATGACGGAATTGCAAAAGAAAAATGGGCAAATGCAACTGAAAGAATGTCAAAAACTAATGAAAAAGTAGTGTTTATTTACAATGATAAATTTATCACAACAGCTTCGGCATTCAGAAGAATGGATAATGGATATGCGAGCGTGTCGAATGAAAATTTTAATGAAAAAATGCTGACTGAAATTATAACCGATTTAAAAAAACAAAAATAACTGTGGGCAACATTATATAACCGCAGTTACGGCGGTTTCAACTACATAGGAATCTACTCAGATTTGCTAACGTTTATGCTAAACCAAAAATTAATTGCTAATTTGCACGCTTAAAACCCTATACAAGACTTATATCTGCAAGCAAAATTGATATTATTTTGATGTACACAATTTCTTCTATAACAATATTTATCTCATTATTTTTAGCGTTCTACTTATTCACGGTTAAAACTAAGATTAAAGTTAGTAATTATCTTTTTTCAATATTTTTAATTCTGACTGCTATAGATACCAGCGGAATTATATTTGACAAGCTAGCATCAAAGCCATATAACCTTATTATTTTTAGAAGTACATTTTCTTTTTTACAAATACCTACTTTATACTTATATATAAAATCTGTTTGCTATTCTGATTTTAAGTTAAAACCAAAACATTTAGTACACTGTATTCCTTTTGCAATTGGAAACTTACTATATATGCCCAGATTTTACCTAGTTGAAACTGCAGATAAAATAAGTTTTTTAAAACAGCATAAATATATGTTTGAAATACAACTCAATCATATAATTTTTCATATGCAGTTTGTATGCTACATTATTGGAATTTTTATGTTGCTAAGAAAAATTAAAAAAATCTACTTAGAAAACTACTCTGGAGTTAGTGTTAAAACATACGATTGGTTATTTCAATTTATAGCCACATTATCTTTTTTATACACCATAGCATTATTAAAAAACATTATTAAATTTTCTCAATTTTCTGCCATCTCAAGCCATTTTAAAATAGGAATACACCTCATCTTATTTCTTTTAATTTGTTGGTATTTATATAAGGCTTTAAATAATCCAGAGCTTTTTAAACAAATAAATTCTACTTTAAAGCCTATAAAAGAAAGTATTCTGCCAGAGGGATTGAATAATGAAATTCCGCAGTATGAACAAGAGAATATTGAGAAACTAAAAAACCATATGAAAAACCACAGACCATTTCTTAATCCTTCTTTAACCATTCAAAATGTTTCAGATGATATAGGAATTCCTGTTAAAGAGCTTTCTATTTTAATAAATCATAAACTAAACCAACATTTTTATGATTTTGTAAATTCTTACAGGATAAATTATGCTAAGAATTTATTGAGTGACGCCACGCAAAAAAAGCGTACAGTTCTAGAAATTTTATACGATTCTGGTTTTAATTCCAAATCATCCTTCAATACTGCATTCAAAAAAGAAACTGGAACAACACCAACATCTTATCGTAAAATGTTTACAATAAGCTAATTGTAGATAATCGGTCGTTTTTAAAAAAAGATTCGAACCAAAATAAAGTAAAAAATGCGTTCGAATCTTTTTAATCGGTCGCATAGGTTTAATTGCTTTGTCAAATTTGTCTCATAATTTAAAATTAAGAGATATGAATAAACATTTAAACATTTTAGCAGTAGTATTAATTAGTACGTTTTCTTTTGGGCAAAACTTAACCAAAAAAATCGATTCAATAATAAAAGATAATTACCAAAAACACTCTGAGGTAAGTATTAGCGTAGGTTATATCTATAACGGCCATGAAGATTATATAAGTTATGGAAAAATAAGCAAAGAAAATTCTATAGATGTTGACAAAAACACGGTATTTGAGATTGCGTCTGTAACAAAAGCCATAACAGGAAATTTAATAGCTCAAGCAGCAAATGAAGGAAAAATTAAACTAAACGACTATATAGAAAATTATCTCCCAAAAGATTTTGTTTTGCAAAAACAACTGAGACGCAAAATAACGGTATCAGATTTAGCTTCTCATCAATCAGGATTAGATGATATTGATTGGAAAGAGTTATTCAGTAAAAACCCTCAAAATCCACTAAAAGATGTAACCAGAGCAACTTTTATTGATATTTTTAATAATTGTAGTGCCTTGCCTGATTATGGCACATATCGTTACCATACTATTGGCTTTATATTATTGGGTGAAATATTAGAAAACACATACAAAAAGAGTTATGATGAAATTGTACGTGAGAAGTTAATAAACCCAATAAAAATGAAAAACACTTTAACAAATGAGTTTGATATTAAAAATATAGCAACGGGTTATAATAATAATGGAGTTAAGCAAAATCTAATGTCTTGGAATTCAAGTGCTGCTGCAGGTTTACTTAAATCTTCTGCCACAGATATGGTTAAGTATTTAAAAGAAATATTAAATGAAAACTCTAATATAGCCAAGGCAAGTATATTGACAGAAAAAATATTTTACAAAGCAAAAAAAGGACCCAGAAAAATAGGTTTAGGAATTAATATTTATAGTGACGAAAACAACACTTTTTTCCGAAAAACAGGAGATACTATGGGGCAATCTTCTATTATCTGTTACAATAGAAAGAACAACTGGGGGGTAATTATTCTAATTAATCAACAAAACTCCAAAATGAGACAAGAATTGTGGAATAAAATTTATGAGACTATCTTAAAATAAGGTGCCAATAAAACCAAAAAGTAACACGGTATAAAAAACTTAGAGCAGCATAATATTGTTTTAAAGGAGTGCTTATATCCGCATAATAACCAAATGTAAAATCTCTTGTTAAACTATTAAAGATAAATAAAACATTAACGGATAAATAGATATTAAATGTGTTTCTTAATAAGAACGTTTGTAAGATAAAAGTCAATTTTTGAAATAAATAGTAAATTTTTAATAGAATAAGTAACTAAGGTTAACAAATAGTTTGTTGCTTGTTTCTGCCTACTTCTAAATCCGGAAGGCATTGAGACCCGCACACTTCCTATGAGTGATTTATTTGTTAACTTTAGTGCTTTAACTATGCTAATAACCATACACAAAACCATTCGCAAAATTACAAAGCCTACAAACAATACTAATCTCAGGCCTTACTCCCTCACTCTCCTATCTGTTAATTTTTTAACACCGAATATAAATTGAAAAACCACGAATATACATTGGTGGTTACTTTAGTATTAAATAATCTTAATATTTAGACTGTTAAAAATTTGAAAAGATTACAGTTATGATTAAGAGTACTCACATATTAAGCATAGTGTTCTTATTTGTTTGTTTTTCTTGTAAAAAAGCCATTAGCCCACAAAAGGACCAAACTAGTAATGAAAAAAAAATATTAGCAAACGATGAAGCTTCTATAATTAGTGCTGCCAAAACAGCAACAAAAAACACTGTAGATTTAGACATAATATCTTCAAAAGGAGTATCTATTATGAGTAAGCATATAGTTACATTTGATTTTGGTGATGATAATTTTTTAGATGCACTAGTGTTCTGGGGGTTTAAAAATAACTCAGACAATTCATTTTATAAATCAAAAATTTTATTCTTAAGAAATAATGGAAAAGAACTAATAGCTACAGATTCTTTAACTTCTACAAGCAAATACATAATACCTTCACAAAGCAAAACCTTTTACTCTAATAGAGGTGATGGTATTATAATTGAAAAATACTCTTCTGATGCTTACGGAAAACTATCAGATACTATTAGCAGTAGAGGAATAGTTATTTATCTTAAAAATTCATTAAAACTTGATTATATATCAACCAACGATATCAAGTTCAACTTTACAAGAACAAACCATTGGAAATACGTATCAGCAAAAAAAGGTCTTTATTGCAGAGATCAACCTGGAAAAAAAGGAAAAGTAATTCATACATTAAGTTACGGAGAAGCTGTTAACGTTATCCGAAGAACAAATAAAAAATTAACAATTTATAATGAGGATATAAATGGATACATTACTGGAAACTGGGTGTGTATAAAATTAAATACAAACAATACATATGCTACTGAAGGTTATGTTTTTAATGGTTATTTAACAGACGACAATCCTAATTAAAACACAGTAATTAATAAAAGTTATTGCTAATATATTAAGGCTTAAGTATAAAGATCTGTCTATTTTTAGATTTGTGTTTTTAAAAATAAGACGTTTAGACTAAGTGCAAAATTAAATAGTTATCATTTTCTATTAGCTACTTTAAATAGCCAAAGCCCTTGCCATACATCATATGAAAAAAATTACACTTTTTATATTACTAATTTCATTTCTTGGCTTTGGTCAAAGAAAAAGAAAAGTAATTGACAGTATTCACTTAAAAAGATTGTGTGTAGAATATCCTGGAATTACTTATATACCAAAAATTTTGGATGAATTTAAAAGGTCTGAATACGTATTTACAGGAAAAGTTATAGAAATTATACGAAAAGAAACACTTCAACCATCAGACTTAGATGAAAACGGACCTACTGACTTTCGTCCTATCCAAAATTACTGGTATGTTTTTGAGGTAACGGAATTATTTAAAGGAAAAAAGAAAGACCAAATTAAAATATTTGCAAGAATTTATAGTAGTATATCTCCATTATTAATGCTGGATAAAGAGTACCTTATTTATGCAAAAAAAGTAACAGAAAGAGAAGAAAGATTTTTACACCAATCTTATCCATATATTTATTGCGGAGACAGGTCTTGCCATATAAAGTATGCAAAAAATGATGTTATTGAATTAAGAAAGTTAAGTAAAAAGTAATGCATATTTATACACTATATTTTATACACAAGACCCTAAAAAGTTAATTTAAGTTAGAACAATTTAAAAGCTAAAAATATGAATTTTAAAAAACACAAATCAAAACTATGTTTAATAGTTCTTTTATTTGCTTTATACTCTTGCAATAATAAAACTGAAGAACAACAACTTCAAATTAATAATTTACAAAGACAATTAACAGCTAAAGACTCTATTATTAATGTTATATCTGAGGATTTAGACAAATCGAACCATAAAATTGAAAATAGTAGCGCTGAAATTTTAACTTTAGAAAACCAAATTAACGCAGAAACTCTAATTAGTTTTACGGGTGATTATACTCCAATTATAAATACCAAAAACTTTATAAAATTTGCTTTTAAATCTCATGATCTTGATCATATAAATATTATGACAAGTATATGGAGCAGTCAAGCGTTGGTAAATAGAAAAATTCTTGGAAAAGTAAACCCCTCCCTAGATCAGTTTTCTGTTGTAAATCATATCTGGAGTAGTATAGATAGGAGTCCAGAGAACTTAGAGAAACTTATAACGCCTAAAGAAAAACAAGTACTTTATTTATTATTTAAAAACAACAATTTATACAAAGACTCAGGTGCGTCGTCAATAGTAAAAGCCTTATTAACTGCTTATACTGAAATAGAAAATAATGAATCTATAAGGTATGAAAACGACTTAACCAACAAAATGTATTCTCAAGACCCAGACGCAGATAACTATTGGGATGTATATGAAGAAATTGAGAATACAATTAATAATTTTGCCAGCGAAGAAGTTAAAGATATTTTGTCTGATGAAAATTACTCTTCTAAAAAAGACCAAGGCAGTAAATTAAGCAACAGAGTGTTTTTTGTTTATTCATTTTGGATAAGAAGGTATAAAGAAAAGAATCAAACACTAGTTTATAATTTACTAAAAGAACTTCACCAAAACGTATCTAAGGAAAGCTCTAATCCTTTTTAAAATATTCCATTGTATTTGTGTCCTAAATTAGGCGCTTAACCTCTTTACTAACCATATACGAATAGGTTAGCAAATATTAAAAAAATGAAAAAAAGAAGATTAAACATACTTACATTATTTCTATTATGTAGCTTTTGTTCGTATAGCCAAAATATAGTAGACCTATTTTATATGTTACCTGAAGAATATACAATTTTAGGTAAACAAGAACGAAAATCTTTAGTGAAAAATAAAAAAATATCGGATGGTGAGATGAATCAAAATATCTTTATTGATAAAAAAAATGGTTATTTATCAATAAAGACTTCTTTCGATTCCAATATTAATACAGAAATTAGATTTGAAATGTGTTACTGGAATTTTGAAAATAAAAAACTGATTGCTATCTCTACTTATGGTGGAAATACAAGAACATATAGTTATGGTCAAAGTGATTTTAAATTTTTTATCTATGATAATGACCTAAAAATTTCAGACAAACCTATATTCAAAGAGTATTATCCAAATTTAGAGGTAACAAAAAGGTTAATAATTACTGATTTTTATTCTAAAATGACTCGTAAACAAATTTTAGAATACGAATCTCTCCATCCTTCACTTACTTTTTCATTACCCAGAAAAGGGAAAAATATAGAAATCAAATATGAAAATCAAAAATCAGAAAGTGATTCTGGACCATTCTTTGATACACCTACAAAAATTTTAAAATGGAATGGAGATGGAACATTTAGCGAATAACGTTTGCTAATACCGTATGTAATTTATTTCTAGTGCTCCCCTCCTTTAGAATCCCGAAGCGTAGGGGCTTGCGGATTTTCTGCATATTATTTATTTGTTAACTTTAGTGCTTTAACTATATAAACACATTAGCACACATAAATATGAGTGAAAAACTTAACAAAATTAAATTAGAAATTGATAACTACGCAAAAAATTCTAATTTAACTGAATTACAAATAGTTGAAAAATTAGAAAAACATTACTTTAATAAAAAAGTAAACGATAATTTAAAACTCTATAAAAAACGAAAGAAAAAAGTAAGTGAAATTACAAAAGACCTGAAAATATCTCCCCGAAAATTTTATGCAATTTTAGAAAAAAAGAAAATAGCGCATAAAAAATATAAAAAAGACTAAAGCAACAAGAGCAAAAGTATTCCTAAAAGTTTTTGATTTTAGTGTATTGCAATGCAAAAAAGTTTTAAAATGTGAGTAACAATATATGAAATCAGAAAACACATCTGTTTTTTATCAATCTAAAAAAGAAAAAGCTACACTATTGCTTGTGTTAACTGTTCTTCTTCTAGTTTTTATAGTGCTATCTGTACTTACAATAACTATGTTTCTGAGTTTTTTTGATGGCAAAACTATAACTGATAAAAAATCTATATTTTTCTTAATATTTATGTCTATTATATTGCTTTCTCCTGTAGTAATTTCAATTTATTTACTGCTAATGATTTACAATCAGTTTAAACAAAATAAAGTAATATGTACAATTAACAATAACAATATTTACGTTTCTGACTACGCCACCTGGATAAGAAAACCAACAACCATTCTTGCCAATACAAAAATTCCACTCTCTGATATTAAAAGTGTAGAAACCAAAAAAGTACTTTTTAAAACCATTATAAAGTTAAATTTTACTCTAGATAAATACAATATGCTTAAAGGAAAAATAAACTCCTCTTTAAATAGAATATCTGCTAAAGACAAAGAGTTTTTTAAAAGTAGAATTGAAGCTATACTTAATTACAACCAGAACATATGAATGCCCTTGTTTTAGACAAAACGTTTACCAAAGAAGACTATAAAACAAACAGGTTGGCTCTTGCAGAGTATGATAACTGTACTTTTGTAGAGTGTAATTTTACAGAAGCATACTTGTCTGATAATAATTTTATAGAATGCACATTTATAGAGTGTAACTTTACCAACGCAAAAACTAAAAACACTTCTTTTAACAACGCTACATTTAACAATTGCAAGTTGCTAGGTGTACAGTTTACTAGCTGTAATCCGTTTTTATTGTCTTTTACTTTTAATGATTGTAATTTACAGCTGGCATCGTTTTACAAGTTAATAATAAAAAAAACACTTTTTAATAACTGTAATTTAGAACAGGCAGATTTTTCTAAAGCAACATTAAATGAGGCCATTTTTAGCAATTGTAATTTAAAAAATACAGCTTTTAATACTACTGTTTTACATAAAACAGACTTTACAACGGCTTATAACTTTGTTATAGACCCAGAAAATAATGCCATAAAAGGAGCTAAATTTTCTAAAGATAGTTTGTTTGGCTTACTCACAAAATATAAAATTAGTGTTAGCTAAATTTCACATAACAGTTTTATTTGTAACTTGTTAAACATAAAACCATTAAAAAGTTACTTATAAATTTGGAGACTAATTGCTTAGAATGCGGAAAAAAACTTGTTGGTAGAGCAGATAAAAAATTCTGTGAAGACTATTGCCGTAATGCTTACAACAACAAAATAAATAAAGACAGTAAAAACCTAATTAGAAACATAAACAATAGGCTGCGTAAAAACTACCGTATTTTAGATAGTTTTACACTTACAGAAGGCAAAACTAAAACTACACGTACAAGGCTTATAGACAAAGGTTTTGACTTTGAGTTTATTACCAACACCTATACCACCAAAAAAGGAACTACCTATTTTTTTGTGTATGATCTTGGTTATTTACCCTTAGATAATGATTTTTATATGATTGTTAAACGCGAGTAGTTTTATTCCTTTTTCTCATAAAACATATTAATTTGTTCTAGCGCTTCTTTTATAACATCATAATGCAATTCTGCATCCATAAGTTTGTTTAGTTTTAGATCTGTAATATCAAACAAACCTGTAGAATACACTTTTGTAATTCTGTCTTTTTCAATAATAGCGTAATTATTATTGTAGCCACTTACAAACCAATCTCTCTGGCTTAAATTATACAAATCTTGACCCATACTATAATCACCAATAGGATTTTTTACACCCATATAATTTTTCATTAATGTAGGTACAATGTCATAATGTAACGAAGTTGTTTTGTATTCTTTTGCTGCTTTAGAAGCATCAAAAATAAACGTAGGCACTTGTATTTGATATTTGGTAAAGTTACCTCCGTGAGACCAGTATCCTTTTTTGTTATCATCTAATTCTTGTCCGTGATCACCTGTAACCACTATAATAGTAGACTCCAACAAGTTTTTTTCTTCTAATGCTTTTAGTACATCACCCACCAAATCATCTATATAATACACTGCGTTTTTATACCTATTAAAAAACATTGTATATTTTTCTGTATCATTAGAGTCTAAGCCTAAATAGTTTACTTCTTTAGATGATGGCTTAAATTTAATATCATAATCTTTAGGGTAATCATACCCGTGAGCAGCATCATAAAACAGAAAATCAAAGAAAGGAGTTTCTCCATCTTTTTTATCCAAATTAGCAATCCATTCTTCAGTTATTTCGGCATCTCTTGCAGATGGTGAGTCACCGTTAGAAGACAATCTTAAATTAGGAACAGCACTAAAAACATTTTTATCAAAAGGAGGGTTTTGCACGTTGGCACTACCGTAAATTCCAATATCATAACCTTGCTTTAAAAACTCATCTATAAAAACAGGAGAGCGCTCTAACTTGGTAAATTGTTCCCAATACAAGCCTGTAAAGCCATAAAACAGAGAAAAAATACCACCATCTGTACCATTAGACCCACTAAAGTGCTTTTGAAATACCTGCGACTTTTTAGATAAATTGTACATATTTGGACTAACAATACTATCCATACAGTCAAAACGCCAAGAGTCTAAGGTTATAAAAAGTATATTCTTTTTAACTCCAGGAGCAACAGATTCTATTTTATGTAAAGGATATACAATAGAATTGCTTGTTGTAATATTATATAAATCTCTGTTTTTAATAGCCTTTTTTGGATCTACCACATTAATTTTTGCTAAAAAACGTTTTGCAGTTAAAGGGTGAAAAAGAGGGTACACACTAGCAATTTGAGTTACCGGCCTATAGTAACTAGCATCTGCCCACATATACACCAAATGTGTACAAACAAGTGATGTAAAAAACACCACGCACATAAGCTTAATCCTTAAATTAAATTCTTTATTCACAATTAGCTTTCCTAAAAACAAAAATAAAAACTGAATCCCTATTAAGGCCAATACAGCTAGAATAACACTAAAAAAAGTGGTGTGTGAAAACTCAAATATATCTGTAGCTTTTTTTCCAAAAACCAACCTAAAAACAAAGGGAGATAAATGATATCTAAACTGACTAAAAACAATACTATCTAACTTTAAACCTAATAAGAATAAAGTAGACAACAGCACAAAAAAACATTTGGTTAGTATCTTTTTCTTTGTAATAAAAAAGACCAATGCACTTAACAAAAACACAGGAGTTGTTAATAGAATAAAATGACTAACAGTAGATAGTACAACATATACTTTTGAAACAAAATAATCTGCAATTTCTACATATTTTAAATATGTTCCTGCAATTATAAAAACAATAATTAAGTTAAATAAAAAGGCAATGAATAATTGTTTGTAAAACTGTTTGTTATTTTTCATTCTCTGTAAGGTAAAACGCTTCTTTAGTGTTGTAAGATGCAAACTTAACAAAAATATAATTTTAACTTATTTCTTTCTTTTTACACCTACACCAAAAGACCTGTGTTATTTAGTTACCAACAAGTTATAATATTAAAGTAAAAAAATAGGCGTGCGTTACAAAACACACACCTATTTATAGTACTAAAACTTACGTTTAAGTTGTTAAGAAATTATAGTTCCTTTTTTAATCTTTTTAACAAACACTTGCTTACCTATAAAAATAAATATCACTGAAAAAATAAGTAATACAACTACTTTTAATAAAACCGAACTATTTATTGGTGGCTCGTATGTAAAACTAGGAAGTTTTTTATAATCGTTAGTTGTAAAATTCTTATTACCATACAACATAGGCTTAAAAAAGTTACGCCATTCTTTAGAAAACAAAGCAACCTGATTTCTATAACTCTGGTAATGAGTTGTAGAGGTATGCGCCAAATTATTAAAGCTTTGCTGCATAAGTATGGCAGGGGAACTATATTGCCACAATCTTACCCAATTTTGCTGTTTTGTTAGCTGATCTTCATAAGAGCTAATTAAAGGCTTTAACTCCTCTTCTACCAACTCTTGAGATGCTATATATTTATGCCAAAAAGAATAATTACTATTCCCGTCTTTAGATGCATACTCAGGATGATCTCTTAAAAAATTATCCAATATTTTATCTTGTTTGCTAGATAATTCTTCTTTTAACTCTCTAACCTCAGTAATCATTTTAGTTCTAGATGGTATTGGGTAAAAAGAGTTTGCCAATTGCCCAACTACCGCCGGAATAATTAAAATTACAAAAACCCAAATTGCTAATAAACTTACTGCATTTTTAGCCGAATTATTAACCACTAGATTAACTAATAAAACAATAGTAAACCAAAAAAGTATATAAGCACACACTAAACTTATTAGCTGTAAAAATGCTGAGAAATTAGTTTTAAAGTCAAACCCAAAAAACAATAACGTAATTGTAATAACAGCAAGAGTTATTAAGGTTAACCAAAAAAATCTAAGCGCTGTTTTTTGTACTATCCATTGGTAAATAGATATTGGCTGAGATGCCAATAATTTTAAAGAGCCATATTCTTTTTCTTCAGATAATATATTATAACTAAACGCAATAATTATTAACGGCAATATATAAATAATTACAAAAGACAAATCAAAAGAACCAAAAAGTAATTGTATTGGATTTGCAAGCTCAGAGTAATCTAAACTAAAACTATCTCCATACGCACTAGGTTTAATAAAATGCGTAAAAAGATCGCTCTGCCCTGTAGAAATAAATGTTAAGGGTGCTACAGGAATTGCTGCAACCCTAGGATAGTTATAAGCTACATTCATTGGAGCATTAGGCATTCTCCTTGGGTTAACACTTACCTGCAGACCACTTTCTATAGAGTCTAACACCAATGCCATTGCAGCGTCGTTAGTATTTGACTCTAGCACAACATTTTTTAGTTCCTGTGTGCGCTCTTTAACTTTTTCTTTTCCATTGTAACCTGCAAATAAAACTACAATTAAAAGTAGTAATGATAACAGTAAAAGCCATCTGCTACGTAGCAACGACTTTAATTCATATTTAAAATTATATCTAAACATTTTAATATTTTTTATTGGTGAAAAACAATAGTGCAGCAGTAAATACAAACCAAATTATAAGCACAGAAAACACGCTTGTATTTTGTCTGTAAACTTCAGAAAAAGTTGGACTCTCATAATTAAACTCTTCTAACTTACTCCATGTGTCTGCTGGTGCTACGTAACGTTCGTTATATTTAGCATTTTTCTCTGTAGTGCCATTTAAAAATCGCTGTACACCTACTCTATATTCTTCTGCTGCTTCTGTAAAAGCCCAGTGAGACTCATAATCTGTATTGGCAATTGCCATAGATAAAAAACGAGTTGGTAAAAATGGAGAAATTGTAGATAATGACTTGTACACTCCACCTTGCTTTTTAGCTTTTTCCTTTAAAAGACCATAATGTTTAGCATATACTTGAGCTTGGTACTCTTCGCTCTTCTGCATTAAAAACGCATTAAAGTTAAAAGGCAATTTATGTACACTATCTACTTTATATTCTTTTAAAGTTTGCTCTCGCAGTTTTTGAGATTCTTCATTCCAAGGGTTATGTCCGTCTAAACCTTGCTTGCTCTCGTTAGCAATTTGCTCATTAAACTCTTGATGAGATGGATAAGGATATTTAGCATCTGCCAAATTACTAGCTACTTTAGGTGCCACAAAACAAGCTAAAACCCAAAACACCAAATTAATTACAAGTGCAATACCAGATTTTTTTACTTTAGATGATATAAACAATACCACGTTTGTAAATATTAAGTAGTACAACACATATACAAAATACAAGGCCAAAATCTCTTTCCACTCAAATAAACCAAAGTCATTTAAACTTGTTAGTGCTACAGCTGCTACAACAAATAATACCGTTGCAATTACCAATGTAGGTATTAAGGCAGCAAGCCATTTACCAATAAACAATTTCCAACCAACAACACCTTGACTTTTTAGTATAAAAAAGGTACTTCCTTCAATCTCTTTTGAAAAAATATTATACCCAATTAAAATGATAATTAAAGGGATAATGTATAGCAAAATAAAATCTGGTGTTAAAGCTCCAAACCTAGACAGTGCTGTTTGGTCTGCAGCATCACTAAAAGCAGCTTCATTTCTATTATGAGCTTCTAAAAAAACAGAAATACCTGTATATTTATCTACACCTTGATCTATTAAAGACAATGGAGATTTAGGCTTAAAAACATAATTTCCGTAGTGTGCAGCAGAATGCGGATTTTTGGCTCCTTGAGACTCCCAAACTTTACGTTCATTAGCCTTAGCTTCATTATACTGTGCTGCCGTATTTTTATACTGTTTAAATGTCACAAAAAAGGCTACAACGGCCAATACAAATACTATTAGAGCAGAAATTTTAAAGCGTCCGTCTCTAAAAATTTCTTTTATTTCTTTTTTTACAATGTAGCGTATCATACAGCAGTGTTATTTAAGGTCATAGTCTCTAAATACACTTTTTCTAAATTTTGCAGTGTAATTTCATCATTCCTAAAATAATGCTTTAAAACGCCTTGTTTCATAATACCAATATGCGTACCTATTTCCTTGGCTCTAAAAATATCATGTGTAGCCATAAGTATGGCTACTTTGGCGTTTTTCATACGCTTTAATAATTCTCCAAACTCGTTACTAGATTTAGGATCTAAACCAGAGGTTGGTTCATCTAACAACAATACTTTGGCTCCTTTTGCAATTGCTAATGCAATGCCTACTTTTTGCCTCATTCCTTTAGAGAAAAACTGTACACGCTTATTAAAAGCTTCTTGTTGCAAACCTGCTTCCTCTAAAAAGGTTTTTAGCTCTGCTTTTGAAAAACTTTTACCACCTATACCCAAAAAATAATCTAAATTTTCTATAGCTGTTAAAGTAGGATAAAGCATTAAATTTTCTGGAATATACGTTAAGTATGGCTTCGTTTTTTTTGGGTTTTTTACCACGTCTAAACCATTAATATAGGCGTTACCAGATGTAGGCGCTATAAAATTTAGCAGCAAATTAATAGTGGTAGATTTTCCTGCTCCGTTAGCACCAAGTAAGCATAATATTTCTCCTTCTTTAATTTCAACATTTAAATTATCTAAAGCGGTAAAATCGCCATATTTCTTGGTTAAATTAGTTGTTTTTATCATTTTTTATCTTGTTGTGATTTTATATATTTTAATACTGTTTTTATAAAAACATACAATAAATAATAGCCGTTAATATGCTATAGTGTGTTTGTATACAACAACACATAACATACTTATACAAAACAACATACCAACAAATTAAATTGGTATTATTTGTTTACAACACTGTATTATTTTTTGTGAAAAATTACGCTATTAAGCTTGTAGAAGGTGGTGCCCTGAGCGGACTGTTACTTAAAAAATAGAAAAATGTATATGGCTCTACATATGCTGTTTTTAAATAATGCGTTGATGTTTCCTTTTTAATTTGAAGCTTATTTTCATAAGCTACAACAATTTTAGATAACTTAAACTGATGATAAAGCAAACAGTCATATATAGCTGTAGTAAATTCAGTATTCTCTAGCAGTAAAGAATTATGATCTACACTCTTAGATTCTAATGTGGTGTAATGATTGTGATTGTGAGGTTCTAAATAAGTATGAAAAACATAGCTTACCTGACTTACAAAAAATAGCAAGCAGAAGAATATAGCAATATGTTTTTTAAAGAATCTCAAGAGATATATTAATTAAACCTAATTACAAATTTGCATGCCAAAATAGACAATAAAACATAGTGCCATTTTTTAATTTTGTTAATTTTTTCTAAAAAACTAATAAAATGACAACAAAATGAAAGAATATCAACACAATTATTAAAATGAAGAGGTGTATTTTATAATATTATGTTAAAAATGAGGTTTACGTAAAGAATAAATAACAAAAAAATGGTTTCTGGGGACAGAAACCATTCATATAAAAATAGAAATCATAAGGTACGCTATTTATAATTTTGCCCATTTAACTTTAATGCTGCAACAACTACATCTTTTCTACTAATTTGCCCTACTAAAATATCATTTTTAAGCACAGGTAGTCTACGCCTATTGTGCTTTACAAAAATACCTGCAGCGTCAAAAATACTTATGTCTGGAGAAATAAACTCTACATCTCTGGTCATAAAATTTTCTACACTTTTGTTTAATATTGGCTGATTAAAATAGCGACTCTCCGAGATTTGTTTCATACAATCTGCCTCAGAAATAATACCTACCAAAAATCCGTTATTATCCAAAACCGGCCCACCAGAAATATTGTGCTTGGTAAACAGCTCCATAACTTCTAAAATAGACTGGTCTGGTTTAAACGTAATAAGTTTTTTAGTCATATAATCCTCTACTAAAATTGGTGCTTCAAATTCCTTTTTAATGGTCTTCCGCACTCCTTGAAAGCTTTTTATTCCCATAATATTTGGTTTTAGGTTAATCTTAAACTTAGTGATTTTTAATGAATTATCTAAATAAATTGCATTAAAAGCACCAAATTTGTATAATTTTAAGGTATCAATTTGGAAATACGCAATAAAATGAGCAAAATAGCAAGAGTTTTAATCTTATTACTTTTAGTACTAGCCACTTACCTAAGTTTTAGCACTATAATGCCAACATATAAGGAAGATAGTAGCGCTACTAAAACATCTTTCTCTACAGACAGGGCATTAAAACACGTTGCAGAAATTAGCAAAAAACCACACGCAATAGGTTTTAAAGGGCATACCGAGGTAAAAAATTATATAATTAATGAATTAAACAAACTTGGTTTAAAAACTACACTACAAGAAGGTTACACTGCTGGTGATTGGGGAAATTTATCATATGCTAGCAATATTTTAGCAAAAATTAAAGGAGAAAATAGCAACAATGCTTTGTTGCTGCTTTCGCATTATGATAGCAATCCACATTCCTCATTAGGCGCTAGTGACGCAGGTAGCGGCGTAGCTGCTATTTTAGAAAGCGTACGTGCCTACTTAGAAGAAAATAAAACCCCAAAAAACGATATTGTAATTTTATTTTCTGATGGTGAAGAACTTGGCTTAAATGGAGCTGAACTTTTTGTAAATAAACATCCGTGGGCAAAAGATGTTGGTTTGGTTTTAAATTTTGAAGCTCGTGGTAGTGGCGGCCCTAGTTATATGCTTATTGAAACCAACCAAGGGAATAGCAGATTAATTGAAGAATTTACCGCTGCCAACCCAGAATATCCTGTTGCAAATTCTTTGGCTTATAGTATTTATAAAATGCTTCCTAATGATACCGATTTAACTGTTTTTAGAGAAGATGCAGATATACAAGGTTTTAATTTTGCTTTTATAGATGATCATTTTGACTATCATACAGAGAAAGATAATTATGAGCGTTTAGACAAAAATACTTTGGCACACCAAGGAAGCTACTTAATGCCGTTGTTACAACATTTTGCAGATGCAAACTTATCAACCTTAAAAACCAATGAAGACGCTATTTACTTTACCGTTCCTGTATTTAAAACAGTGTCCTACCCTTTTAGCTGGATTTGGCCAATGTTTGCTATTGCTGTTCTACTATTTATAACACTACTTATATTAGGTTTTAAAAATAAGAAACTAGATGCCAAAGAAATTATAGTTGGCTTTGCTCCGCTACTTATATCCTTACTTATTACGGGCGTAGTTGGCTATTTTAGTTATACCGTTTTAAAAATTATTTACCCACAATACAAAGATATTCTACACGGCTTTACCTACAACGGCTACACCTACATAGCAACATTTACTCTTTTGACTTTGGCTGTATGCTTTTACGTTTACCATAAATTTAAAAAACTAAAAACACCAAATTTAGTAGTTGCGCCAATATTTATATGGCTTGTAATTTCTGGTATGGCTGCAGCATTTTTAAAAGGCGCCAGTTACACAATAGTACCTGTATTTGCCCTATTAGTGTCTTTTATGATTGTTAGCAACCAAAAAAATCCAAATCCTTTTTTACTATTCTTTTTAACCTTACCGCTATTAGCCATATTTGCTCCTTTTGTAAAAATGTTTCCAGTTGGTCTTGGTTTAAAAATGTTGGTTGCAAGTACTGTTTTAACAACACTTTTATTTATTGCTATTACGCCAATATTTGGCTTTTACAAACATAAAAACAGACTTGCATTACTTTGTCTATTGTTAAGTTTAGGTGGTTTTGCAAAGGCACATTTAAAGTCTAACTTTACAAAAAATAATGCCAAACCTAGTAGTTTACTTTATGTATTAGACGTTAACAGCAATACTGCTAAATGGGCTACTTATGACAGTTATTTAACAGAGTGGACGGCACAATATGTAAACAATACAAAACAAAACCACAGCAATTGGCTAGCAATACAATTAGCAGTAAATACAACTCTAACTTTACATATGTTACTAATGCTCCAATAAAAAATATACTTGTACCTAAAATTGAAAAAACAGTTGATACACTTATAAATAACCAAAGACATTTAAAAATTTGTATTACGCCGCAGCGTAATGTAAACCGTTTAGATATTTATAAAAATAATGTAGCTTTAGCAAAAGCCACAGCAAACGGAGTATCATTGCCTGACTACTCTTTATTAGATACAACAAATAAGTTTATAACACATTACATTAGCAATAACAATTACACAGAAATTAGTTTAATTTTGGAGCCAAATGCACCTTTAGAACTTACTTTTTACGAGGCCTCTAATGATTTGCTAACCAACCAACATTTTAGTATACCCGCAAGACCTGTAAATGAAATACCTATGCCTTTTGTTTTAAACGATGCAATACTAATTACAAAAACAGTAAAATTTTGAATAACAAAATAGCCGTATTTGGCTGCGGATGGCTGGGTTTACCTTTAGCCACTTCATTGCAAAAGCTAGGATATAAAATTAATGGCAGTACTACTACTAAAGATAAATTGAGTCTCCTAAAAGAGCTTTCTATAATGCCTTTTTTAGTTGATTTAAATGATAATGACTTTACTACACAATTAGATGCTTTTTTAAGCAATGTAGATATACTCATTATCAATATTCCGCCAAGAATGAAAACTGGAGACGCAAGTAGTTACCTTGCTAAAATGAAAATTGTACATAAACAATGTAAAATTACAAACGTAAAAAAAGTAATTTTTGTTAGCAGCACATCTGTTTATGGTAATTTAAATGGGGACATAACCGAAAAAACCACACCTAAGCCCCAAACAAGCGCCGCAAAACAATTAGTAGCAATAGAACAGTTATTTTTAAATGATAGTAGCTTAAAAGCTACTATAATACGTTTTGGAGGCTTAATTGGTCATGGTAGACATCCAATTAATCATTTAGTTAAAAAAAATGAAGTAACTAATGGAAACTATCCTATTAATTTGATAGATATTACAGACTGTATTTCAATTATAGAGCTAATAATAGAAAAAAACTATTGGAACGAGATTTTTAATGCTGTGTACCCTAATTACCCGAGCAAAGAAGAATACTATACCCAAATAGCTCATAACAAAGGACTTAAACCTCCAGTGTTTACAAGTGATGAGAGCAATTCTGGCAAGAAAGTTATTTCTTACAATTTAATTTTTGTTAAATTTTACAATTTTGTGACATCAGTTTAACATACTTTCACAACACTTTTTTAATGTTTCACAACAAAGGCATAGACCAAGTGTTAATTATAAACGCTGATTAACAGGCTTTTGCAGATTATTTGGTAAATTAGAGGTATCAATTAATCAAAAAATAGAATGAAAAATACAGATATTAAATCAAGGATAGAAAACAACATCTATAGTTTAATTTCTTCTACATGTTCACAAAGAATAGATGATAAATCTAGAGCGTTACATACTGCAATTATTAAAAAACACTATAACGCCACAGAGGTAACTATAGATTACTTTAGAAAAAGGTTAGATATGGATTTAGTAATAGACGATACGTTTTACAATCCTAATACTATAAACACATACCTACCTACTTTTAAAGCAAACTTTTATTATTTAGATTTACAAGACTTTTTACGATCTTGTATAGAAAGGGATGACAGAAGCATTGCTTTTTATGCCAGCTTATTAAAGTCCTTAAATTTTTTGGATGAACAGCACAAGCTACTTAAAACTGCTTAACAAGTAAAGTACATACATAAAACAAAAAAGACCGCAATTGCGGTCTTTTTTTATATTGTAATTACAGTGTATTAAAATGCATAGTTTAAACCTAGCATCCAAAAAGATTGTAATTTATTATCTACGTTTTCAAAATCTGGAACTGCTTGTGCAGGAACCGCAGTAGCATCAAACTGACCTAAAGCATAGTTTAAAGCTTCTTGTTTGTTGCTTCTTAAACCAAAATCAAAACCAACACCAATCATTTTCCAAAGTGTATACCCAAAAGAGTTTGTCCAAGTTACGTTAGACAAGTCTGAGCTTTTGTAGCTTTGAAACATTGACAAGTTAGACTTAAAGTTTACTGCACCAATTTTTTTAGTGTAATCTGCAACTATTTTAGCACCTAAAGAAGACTCAAAAACAGCGTCGTTATCTGCAAAAACAAAGTTATAGTTTAATGGGTGTATTACCACTACTAAATCTTGTATTGGAGTCCACGTAGCACCAACACCTAAATCTAAGTAACCAGGATCATTAAAGTTATTTAATATAGTAGTTCTGTATTCTGCTAAACCAGATATAGCAAATTTCTCAGACAACTTACGCCCATATAAAGATGTTAATGTAAAAACATCTGTAGTACCTTCAAACTTATCACTATCGTTAGGATTATCTTTATCATCTAACTTTACCCAAGCAAGGTTAACGTTAGCAGAGTTTCTCCAGAAAAATTTATCTTCTTTTAAATTGGCATATGCATTAACTGTAAAACCAATGTTACCAGAGTTATTGTTTGGAGAACCCTGAGCGTACCAGTTATCAAAACTAGAGATAGTACCACCAATAGTACCAAAAGCACCCATTTTCCAACCTGGCATAGCGTCTAACTTAGCTTGTATAGCTCCAATTCTTGCTTGTATTGCAGCAACAGAATCTTTTTTAACTGCTTGCTCTGCTTTTAATTCTTCTTCTGTTTGTGCAAAAGATACAGTTGCAACAAATAATAATGCTGCTGTTAAAACAATTTTCTTCATTTTATAGTTTTTTTTAATGGTTTAATGAACCGCAAATGTAAGTATAGTTCTTTAAAATAAAAACCAATTTTTATTTTCTCTTGTATAGAGGCACAGAAGAACAGGCCTCACCATACATAATACTTTTAGCGTAAGACTGCATTTTTGCTGTAGCCCATAAGTATGCATTTGGCGGCACTGGCTTGTTGCTACAACCCTTAATAATAACGGGTTTGTCTTTATAAACAGAAAAATCTAAGTTAGCTATAATAGACTGGTAAACAGAAGAGTACAATTCCTCTAGGTTTCCTTGCACTATATATTTTGCATGTGGTTGTAGCTGCGTAGTAATTAACATATATGCCCAACCAGGCACAATGGCATCTGTAGAACAATGTAAAGCTACATAGGCATTAGTATACTGCTCCCAGTTGTGATTTGCAATATGTTTTCTAAAATCTTTTTCTTTTAAAATAAAGCCTTCAAAAAGCCAATCT
Source organism: Cellulophaga omnivescoria (assembly GCF_001999725.1). Classification (GTDB taxonomy): domain Bacteria; phylum Bacteroidota; class Bacteroidia; order Flavobacteriales; family Flavobacteriaceae; genus Cellulophaga; species Cellulophaga omnivescoria. The sequence continues at coordinate 14,141 of NZ_MDDP01000010.1, read as the reverse complement.
TTTATATCTAAAAGCACTTTTTCTTCCTTTGGAAAGTAATCTTCCAAATCAAAAGTAACAAGTTTAGAACTTGCCACTCTATTTATAATTTCATTAGACTGTGCCATATAGTAAGATTTAAATACCAGAAAATTTAACTACTAATTACAAAAGTCCAAGCTCTAATTTAGCCTCTTCACTCATTAATTCTTGTGTCCAAGGCGGATCAAAAGTAATTTCTACCTCGGCACCCTTTACAAGGTCTAAGGATTTTACTTTTTCTTCTATTTCTACAGGTAAAGATTCTGCAACTGGGCAGTTAGGAGATGTTAATGTCATTAGTATTTTAACATCATTATCTTCATTTACAAAAACATCGTAAATTAAACCTAGTTCATATATATCTACAGGAATTTCTGGATCGTAAATGGTTTTTAAAACTTTTACAATATCTTCTCCTAATTGGTGTGTATCTACTGCTTCACTCATAACTTATATACTTGTTACTTGTTGTTATTTTAATTGCGTTTGGTATGCAATGGCGTACATTTTTATTTGCTTAATCATACTTACCAAACCATTTGCTCTTGTAGGAGACAAATGCTCTTTTAATCCAATTTCATCAATAAAACTGGTATCTGCATCAATAATATCTTTAGGGTGTTGCCCACTAAAAGCACGTATTAAAATGGCTATAATTCCTTTGGTAATAATAGCATCACTATCTGCGGTAAAAGAAAGTTTATCTCCTTCTAAATCTGCATGAACCCAAACTTTGCTTTGGCATCCTTTAATAATATTATCATCGGTTTTGTATTGCTCATCTATTAAAGGCAATGACTTTCCAAGATCTATCATATATTCATAGCGTTGCATCCAGTCATCAAACATAGAAAACTCGTCTACTATTTCTTCTTGTATTTCTTTAATTGTCATAGTTCCTTTTTAATTTTACAAAAAGCCGAAGCGTTTATATTTAAAACAAAAATACGATAACAAAAGTGCTTATCAAATTAGCGTGTAGTAATTAACTTTTTATTGTAGCATTGCTACTGCTCTTTTTACACCAGCAACTAAAATATCTACTTCTTCTTTTGTATTATAAAAGCTAAAGCTAGCCCTTACAGTACCTGGTATTTTGTAAAAATCCATTATAGGTTGAGCACAATGGTGACCTGTACGTACAGCAATTCCTAATTTATCTAAAATAGAACCAATATCGTATGGGTGAATGCTGCCTACATTAAAAGATATTACAGATGTTTTTTGTTCTGCCGTACCGTAAATTTTAAGTCCGTCTACAGTTAATAATTGTGCCGTTGCATACTCTAACAGTTCATGCTCATAATCTGCAATAGCACTAAAACCAATAGCATTCATATAATCTAAAGCAGCACCAAAAGCTATACCACCGCAAATGTTAGGTGTACCAGCCTCAAACTTATGTGGCAAATCTGCATAGGTTGTTTTATCAAAAGTAACCTCAGCAATCATTTCTCCACCACCTTGGTAAGGAGGTAGTTTAGTTAACCACTCTTCTTTACCGTATAACATACCAGCCCCTGTTGGTCCGCACATTTTATGTGCAGATACAACATAAAAATCTACATCTAAAGCTTGCACGTTTGCTTTTATATGTGGTGCAGCCTGTGCGCCATCTATTAAAACAGCTGCACCAACCTTGTGTGCAGCGTTTATAATTTCTTTTATAGGATTAACTGTCCCTAAAGCATTAGAAACGTGGTTACAAAAAACAAGTTTAGTATTGCTACATAGTAATTTATAATACGCCTCTATATCCAATTCACCATTTTGGTTCATTGGAATAACTTTTAAAATAGCACCAGTACGCTCACATAACATTTGCCAAGGCACAATATTAGAGTGGTGTTCTAATGCTGAAACAATAATTTCATCTCCTTTTTTTAATAGTGATGAAAAACCACTTGCAACAAGGTTAATACCGTGTGTTGTACCAGCAGTAAAAATTATTTCATGTGCATGTTTGGCATTAAAATGATGTTGTATTGTTGCTCTAGCCTGCTCATACTTATCTGTAGCTTCTTGAGAAAGTGTGTGCACACCTCTATGTATATTTGCATTGTAACCACTGTAATAGTCCACAATAACATCTAATACCTGTTTAGGCGTTTGCGATGTTGCTGCATTATCTAAATACACTAAAGGCTGCCCATTTACAGTTCTACTTAAAATAGGAAAATCTTTGCGTATTGTTTGGATATCTAGGGTTGTTTTCTGCATAATTTTTTAAGCTATCAGATTGTATTTTTTACAAGTCAAAACCTAAATTAACACCTAGTTTATTAGCTATTAATTTATTAATTCTAACTTTTAATTCTGGTATACGTACGCTTTCTAATACGTTATTTGCAAAGGCATACATTAGTAATGCTCTTGCTTCTTTTTTAGGTATACCTCTAGACTGTAAGTAAAATAAAGCTTCTTCATCTAACTGACCAATAGTACAACCGTGAGAACATTTTACATCATCTGCAAAAATCTCTAATTGTGGCTTTGTGTTAATTGTTGCTTTATCACTAATTAATATATTATTGTTTTGCTGAAAAGCATTTGTTTTCTGAGCAATTTTATCTACTATAATTTTACCATTAAAAACACCTGTAGCGCTGTCTGCATAAATACCTTTATAATCTTGGTGACTCTCACAATTTGGTTGTATATGGTGTACAAGTGTATGGTGATCTACGTGCTGCTTGTCTCCAATAATAGTTATACCCTTCATGGTAGAATCTATACGTTCTCCATTTTGGTAAAAATTTAGGTTGTTACGCATTAATTTACCTCCAAAAGAAAAAGTGTGCACTTTTACGTGACTACCATCTTTTTGATCTACGTAAGTGTTATCTATAAGAGATGCAGAATCTACATCGTTTTGCACCTTATAATAGTCTACAATTGCATTTTTTGCAGCAAAAATTTCTGTAACGCAGTTTGTTAATACCGCATTGCTAGTTAAACTTTGGTGACGCTCTATAATTTGCATCTCTGAGTTTTCTTCGGCAATAATTAAGTTACGCGGCTGCAACATTAAAGCAGCATCATTACCAGTAGAGAAATGTATAATCTCTATTGGTTTTTTTGGCACTTTATTTTTTGGTATATAAATGTATGCTCCCTCTCTACTAAAGGCTGTATTTAGTGTTGTTAAAGACTCGTCTTTAGAAGCTACTTTATTAAAATAAACATCTATAACAGCCTTATACATTGGTTTAGTTAATGCTGCGCTCATTAAACAAATATCTACACCATCATGTGTAGTTTCAGACAAGTTAGAGCTATACACACCATCTACAAACACTATTTTATAAGTATCTATTTGATGAATAAAGTATTTTTTAACATCCTTGTATTCTAAAGAACTTTCTTTTTTAGGAAAGATGCTAAAATCTATTTTTTGTAAGCTGTTTAACGAGGTGTATTTCCAGGCTTCCTCTTTTTTAGAAGGAAAACCTTTAGTCTCAAAATTTTTAATAGCCTCTGTACGTACATCGTGCACAGGGTTGTGTACGTCTACGTTATTCTCGAACGCTAAAAATGAAGAAACTAATTTATCTTTTAAATCCATATTATTTAATGTTGAGTAGTAAGTGAAAATTTAATGTATTTGATATATACATTAAACATATAACTCAGTACTTTTTTAAACTGCCGCTTCTTGCTTAATCCAATCGTATCCTTTTTCTTCTAACTCTAAGGCAAGTTCTTTAGTTCCAGACTTTACAATTTTACCATTATAAAGTACGTGTACATAATCTGGCACAATGTACTCTAACAAACGTTGGTAGTGTGTAATTACAACAATAGCATTGTCTTTATTTTTTAACTTATTTACACCGTTAGCGACAATACGTAATGCATCAATATCTAAACCAGAATCTGTTTCATCTAAAATAGCAAGTTTAGGCTCTAGCATTGCCATTTGGAAAATTTCATTACGTTTTTTTTCGCCACCAGAAAAACCTTCGTTTAATGAACGAGATAAAAACTTACGGTCTATTTCTAACAACTCAGACTTATCACGAATAAGCTTTAGCATGTCTTTAGCAGGCATATCTTCTAAACCTTTAGCTTTACGAGACTCGTTTATAGCAGTTTTCATAAAGTTAGTTACAGATACACCAGGAATTTCTACAGGGTATTGAAAAGATAAAAATACACCGTTGTGAGCTCTTTCTTCTGGAGAAAGGTCTTCAATGTTTTCTTCATCTAAAAAGATGCCTCCTGCAGTAACTTCGTAAGTTTCATTACCAGCTATAACAGATGCCAATGTACTTTTACCAGATCCGTTTGGCCCCATAATAGCATGTACTTCACCAGCACCAACTTCTAAGTTAATCCCTTTTAAAATTCCTTTGCCTTCTACACTAGCGTGTAAATCTTTAATTTTAAGCATTTTATCGCTACTTTAATGTTCTTTATTATTCTTTTGTTTTTTTGGGCGTTTTTTTCATTTATCTAAAAACACCACCAAGCGTTTCTTTGTTAAAGAAACAAGCTTATCCTACAGAGCCTTCTAAACTAATTTCTAATAGTTTTTGTGCTTCCACAGCAAATTCCATTGGCAACTTATTTAATACCTCTTTACTAAAACCGTTTACTATTAATGCAATTGCTTTTTCTGTATCTATACCACGTTGGTTACAATAAAAAATTTGGTCTTCACCAATTTTACTTGTTGTTGCCTCATGCTCTATCATAGCAGTTTTGTTTTTAGCCTCTATGTATGGAAATGTATGTGCACCACACTCATTACCCATTAAAAGAGAGTCGCACTGAGAAAAGTTACGTGCATTTTCTGCACGACTACTTACTTGTACCAAACCTCTATAGCTATTTTGAGATTTACCCGCAGATATACCTTTAGAAATAATTGTACTTCTGGTATTTTTACCAAGGTGAACCATTTTTGTACCAGTATCTGCTTGTTGGTAATTGTTTGTTACTGCAATAGAATAAAACTCTCCAATAGAGTTATCTCCTTTTAAAATACAAGAAGGATATTTCCAAGTAACCGCAGAACCGGTTTCTACTTGTGTCCATGATACTTTTGCGTTTTTCTCGCACAAAGCTCTTTTTGTAACAAAATTATAAACACCACCTTTACCCTCTTTGTTTCCTGGGAACCAGTTTTGTACGGTAGAGTATTTAATTTCTGCGTCATCCATTGCAATTAATTCTACAACGGCTGCGTGTAATTGATTTTCATCTCTAGATGGCGCAGTACAACCTTCTAAATAACTTACATAACTCTCTTGATCTGCTACCACCAAAGTACGCTCAAACTGACCCGTACCTGCTTGGTTAATTCTAAAATAAGTAGAAAGCTCCATAGGGCAACGTACGCCTTTAGGTATGTAACAGAAAGACCCATCTGTAAAAACAGCCGAGTTTAATGCTGCGTAAAAGTTATCTGTAGTTGGTACTACAGTTCCTAAATACTTACGTACTAAATCTGGATGTTTTTGTATAGCTTCAGAAATTGGCATAAAAATAATACCCTTTTCTGCTAATGTTTTTTGAAAAGTAGTGGCAACAGAAACAGAATCTACAACAATATCTACAGCAACATTTTGCAATTTCTTTTGTTCGTCTATAGAAATACCTAGCTTTTTATACATTTCTAACAACTCTGGATCTACATCGTCTAAAGTTTTGTTAGGATCTGCTTTTTTTGGGGCAGAATAGTAACTTATTGCCTGAAAATCTGGTTTTTCATAATTTACGTTTGCCCAGTCTGGTTCTTCCATTTTTTCCCAAACACGGTATGCTTCAACACGCCAGTCTGTCATCCACTTAGGCTCATTTTTCTTTTTAGAAATAGCTACTACAATTTCTTCACTTAATCCTATAGGAAAAGTATCAGATTCTATGTCTGTATAAAAACCGTACTCATATTCTTTGGTTTCTAGCTCTTTCTTTAACTCTTCTTCTGTATATGCCATATCATCTTAATTTGCTACTAAAAACACTATTTTACTAGCTAATTTTTAAATCTTTGCTTTTATAATTTTAATCATTGTTTATAACGAAAAACTCTCGCCACAACCACAAGTTCTTTGTGCATTTGGGTTATTAAACACAAAACCTTTTCCGTTTAATCCTCCAGAATACTCCAAAGTAGTTCCTACTAGATATAAAAAACTTTTTTTATCTACTACAATTCGCACCGCATTATCTTCAAAAACTTTGTCTGTATCTGTTGTAGTTTTATCAAAATCTAACTCGTAAGATAAACCACTACATCCGCCGCTTTTAACACCAACACGCACAAAATCTTTTTCAGCATCAAAACCACTTTCTGTCATTAAATCTATGACTCTCTTCTTTGCTGTATCTGAGACTTTTATCATACTAATCTTTATTTAAATTAGAGTTAAACACAAATTTAATTTGGTTTAGTTCTAAACAATTTACAAATATAGTGTATAAGTAGGGTTTTACCATACATCCTAACATTATTATAACGAATGATAACATAAGATTTCTCTATTTACCAAAAAAGTTAATCTATATTAAGATTCTTTTATGTGTAAAAATCACAATTAATACAATATCCTTATTATTTTTGCAGCATGTTAGACGATAAAAATCCAAAGAGAACATCTCTTGAACAATTAGGCGAATTTGGTTTAATAAACCACCTTACTAAAGATTTTACTTTACAGCACAAATCTAGTATTAAAGGTATTGGTGATGATGCTGCTGTTTTAGATTTTAAAGACAAAAAAACAGTAGTTTCTACAGATTTACTTATAGAGGGTGTGCATTTTGACCTTAGCTATGTACCTCTTAAGCATTTAGGATACAAGGCCGTAATGGTAAACTTGTCTGACATTTATGCTATGAATGCTACAGCAACACAAATTACTGTTTCTATAGCGGTTTCTAACAGGTTTCCGTTAGAGGCTTTAGAAGAATTGTATAGTGGTATTGCACTTGCTGCAAAAACATATAATGTAGATTTAGTTGGTGGAGACACTACATCATCTACAAAAGGTATGCTAATTAGTATTACTGCTATTGGCCAAGCAAAAGAGGAAGATTTAGTTTACAGAAATGGTGCCAAACCAAACGATTTACTTGTTGTTACAGGAGACCTAGGTGCTGCTTATATGGGACTACAAGTTTTAGAGCGCGAAAAAGAGGTTTTTAAAGTTAACCCTAATAACAACCCAGACCTATCTATGTACACATACATTGTAGAAAGACAATTAAAACCAGAAGCACGTAAAGACATTGTGCCTTTATTAGATGCTTTGGGAGTTAAACCAACCTCTATGATTGATGTAAGTGATGGTTTGTCTTCAGAAATTTTACATTTATGCGAACAAAGTAATGTTGGTTGTAATTTGTATGAAGAAAAAATACCACTAGACCCAACTGTTATTAGTTCTTGTGAAGAGTTTAAAGTAAACAGTACAACTGTTGCCTTAGGCGGTGGTGAAGATTATGAACTGCTTTTTACTATAGACCAAAAAGAATTCCCGAAAATAAAAGGGAATCCTAACCTAACTGTCGTAGGGCATATGACAGATAAGAATGAAGGTGTTCACTTAATTTCCAGGAATAATACTAAAATTCCGATTACCGCGCAGGGCTGGAACTCTTTATCTGAAGAACCATAACACTATACCGCATGTTGCGGAGTGTGTTGGCGTTTTTTCTTATAAACCTTTTGCAAAGTATTGTTAATATCCTCTAACTCTGGTGTTAGTGCAGACAAATTTCCTGTTACATCTGTAGTAACTTGTTTTTTACAGTGTATGCACTCGTACTCGTTTATATGGGACGTTACTTTTTTTGTTACTGCGTAATAATGACCAAAAATTCCACAACATAACGCGTTAAAAACTGAACTAGAAGTGGCTAAAAATTTTTTCATAGCTTGTAGGATTTAAACAATGTTTGGTGGGGACCAGGCACTGATATTAATAATATTTTTTTTGATGATTGATAACCATTAATTATCATCATTTTTAAAATAACGTTTCATTGTTAAAAATATTGAGCTAATGTTAATTTTTTTTAACAAAAAACATTTTTTTCGATGAAATACACAAAATTTTATGAACAAGTAGTCGTTTGTCGATAATTTAGAATACACTATCTTTCCCTTTTAATACAATACACACCCAATGAATAATACCAAAGAAACACTAGTATCTGCTTTTGCATTGTTTTCGCTCTTTTTTGGTGCAGGAAACCTAATTCTTCCTCCTTTTATAGGCTTTAACTCTGGAGAAATGTGGTGGGTAATGGCTATAGGCTTTTGCCTCTCTGCTATACTAATACCTATATTGGGTATTTTTGCCCATGCAAAATTACAAGGAACCATTTTTGACTTTGGTAAAAAAGTATCTAACACCTTTAGTTTGGTATTTTCATTTTGTATTTATATTATAGCTGTTGCATTGCCTTCACCCAGAACGGCATCAGTAACACATGAAATTGGTATTGCTCCTTTTTTTGATACACCTTCTATATACACAAGCATTGTATATTTTAGCCTGGTACTTGTATTTGCTCTAAACAGATCTAAAATTTTAAACCTACTAGGTAAGTTATTAACTCCGGCAATACTTATAATATTACTAGCAATTATTGGAATTTGCGTTTTTAGTTTTGATTTTTCCTTTGGCACATCTACCATAAAAAACCCATTTACAGACGGTATTTTAGAGGGTTACCAAACTTTTGATGCCATTGCAGCCGTTGTAGTGGGTGGCGTACTAATTATATCTATTAATCTAAAAAACAAAGATATATCTTACACAGACCGGAAAGCACTCATTAAAAACGCCGGTATTTTTGCAGGCCTAGGTTTACTATTTGTATACGGAGGCTTAATATTAACAGGCGCTTTAATGCATACTAGTTTTGATAGTGGCATAAACCGTACAGATTTGTTAAACGGTATTAGCAGAACACTTTTAGGTCATGAAGGAAACAAATTTTTAAGTATTTTGGTAAGTTTAGCCTGTTTTACAACGGCAATTGGTATTGTTACAGGTACTGCAGATTTTATTAAAGGCAGGTACAACAACTCTAACAAAGCATATACCATTACTGCAGTTATAAGCTGTATTTTAGGCATAGTTATGGGACAGTTTAATGTAGATTACATTATTATTGTGGCCATACCAGCTTTAATGTTTATTTACCCAATTACTATTATTTTAATAGTGCTTAATGTATTGTCAGATAGGTACACAAAACCAAAAGTTTTTAGAGCGGTTGTTTACACTACCATTTTATTTAGTGTTCCAGATTTTTTAAACAGCATAGGTATAACAAGTGTTTCTAATTTTACGGCAGAATACCTACCATTAAGTAAATTTAGTCTTGGCTGGGTTTTGCCAGCTGCAGTTGCTTTAATTATTGGAAATTTAACGTACAACAAAAATACTACGGTATAATTTTTGACTATTATTAAATATTGATAGAGCTCTGGTTACCATACCATTTGTTTTTTTAATAATTTTACCAACGTATGAACACTATATACTCCTATTTTTTAAAAATTACTGCTCTACTAATGTTTATAGTAGTGAGTTTTGGCTATGCGCAAGAGATAGAGAATAGCGCAGATGTTTTTTTAGAAGAATATTCAGATAATTTTCAAGAAGCCTTTTTTGAAGGACTAAAGCAAAAAGGTATAGAAAATTATGACCGTGCAATAAATAGCTTTTTGGTTTGCCAAAAACTACAACCAGATAATGCAGCAGTAGCTAATGAACTTGCCAAAGCTTATATAAAAAACAAACAGTATAGTTTGGCACAAGAACAAGCAGAAATTGCGCTTAGTAAAAAACCAGATAATTTGTGGTATTTAGAGAGTTTATACATATCCTTAGTAAAACAATACAAAAACGTTAGTAATTTAAAAGAAATAGTACCCTATAATAACTACAACCTAAAGCAAAACTTAGCGCACTTGTTGTACTTAAAACAAAATTATAACGAAGCAAAAAATATACTTGCTGAACTAAAAGATGATGCGTTTAAAGAAGATTTAAATGCAAAATTACAGGCTGCCATAGCACACAAAAAAGCCAATACTAGCACTTACACCTTTACAAGTACTAGCACAACCACTACTAAAAATAAAAATACAACAACTACTAAAAGTGTTAACAACAGTAGTAATTCTGCCTTTAACTACAAAAACAGATTAAAGTTTACACTAAAACAGAAAAATTATATTTTTTTAGAGACCACTGCTAAAGAGGCTCTAGAGGCATACCCATCTCAGCCTTACTTTTACTATGCGTTAGGAGCTGCATATAATGGTAAAAGAAAGCACAGGCAAGCTCTAGAAACTTTAAAAACAGGATTGGACTATGTGTTAGATGACATACGCCTTGCAGATGATTTTTATAGAGAAATTGCTGCCGCATATACAGCAATGGGCAATCCTGCAAAAGCAAATATGTACTTATCTAAAGTAAAATTTAAAAAATAACAAATGACAAAAAATCTTCAAATAGCACCAAAACTAGTACTTGCACTTATTATTGCGGTGTTTTTTGTATCATGTAAATCTAAAAAGGTTATCGCAAGTAATACATCAACCTTAAAAAAACTTAACACAAAAACTGTTGTTAAAAACCATTATGCAAACGCCTTAGATTTTAAAACATTACGCGGAAGATTAAAGATTGATTATACCGATGGCACAGATGCACAAGGCTATACAGTTAGTTTTAGAATGGAAAAAGATAAAGCTATTTGGATTAGCGCCACGTTAGGTGTAGTTAAAGCCTACATAACACCAACAAGAGTTAGTTTTTACAATAGGTTACAAAATGAGTATTTTGATGGAGATTTTACATATTTAAGCAATTTACTAGGTACAGAATTAGATTATAATAAATTACAAAACTTACTTTTAGGACAAGCATTGTTTGACTTGCGAAAGGAAAAATATACCACCGTTGAACTAAACAACCAATACCAATTGGCACCTAAAAAAGTAAATGAGCTTTTTAAAACACTGTTACAAATAGAGCCTAACAATTACAAAATTGCTGGTATGCAATTAGCACAGCCAGATAAAAATAGGTTATTAGATGTACAATATAAAAACTACCAATTAGTAGATAAAAAACTAGTGCCAAATATTATAGACATTTATGTTACAGACAAAAACAAAACGGACTCTATTGCCCTAACTTTTAAGAACATAGAGTTAAACAAAAAATTTGGTTTTCCTTACAAAATACCAAATGGTTTTAAAGAAATTGTTTTAAAATAACCATACTATTTATGCGCCAAATTACGTTTTTTACATTACTTATTTTTCTGCTATGCGGAAGTTTTTTGGCTGCACAAACCAACCAGCAAATAGCATTAGAGAAAAAACGTGCGCAATTGCAAAAAGACATAAGAGCTATAAACCGACTTTTATATGCTGAAACTAAAGAAAAAGGCAATGTTTTAGAACAAGTAGAAAGTTTAGAGCAAAAAATTAATGCACAGCAACAATTAGTGCGTATTACCAACCAACAAAGCAACTTGTTAAATAGGCAAATAAATGCTAACGTGCGTAACATAGGCACCTTAAAAAAGAATTTACTGAGCTTAAAGGAAGATTATGCCCAAATGATACAAAAATCGTATCAAAACAAATCTCAACAAAGTAGACTGTTATTTTTACTTTCTTCGGAAAACTTTTTACAAGCATACAAACGACTGCAATACATAAAACAGTATACAAATTACAGACAAGAGCAAGGTAAAGCCATACTTGCCAAAACGGACACTTTAAAACTTAAAAACCAGGCTTTAATAGACCAGCGTAAATTAAAGGAACAGTTGCTTAAAGAAAATTTAGCTACAAAAAAAGAATTAGAACAAGAGAAGAAAGCTAAAGATGCACTTTTAAGCACTATTAAAAAGAATGAAAGTAAGTACACTGCTAGTATTAATAAGAAAAAATCTGAAGCACGTAAAATAGATCAGCAAATTGAAAAATTAATACGTTCTGCAATTGTAGCTACCAACAAAAAAACTACCGGTAAAACCACAACAAAAACCAGTAGCACTAAATTTGTATTAACTCCAGAAGCTAAAATTGTTGCTAACAATTTTACTGCAAATAAAGGCAAGCTTATTTGGCCTGTTGCAAAAGGATTTAAAAGTAAGGGATTTGGCGTATACAAAGATGCTGTATACCCGGGTATTAAACACCAAAATAATGGTGTAATTATAGCTACAGACAAGGGCTCTAAGGCACGCTCTATTTTTGAAGGGGAGGTAATAGCGGTACTTGCTGTACCTGGTGGTAATAAAGGCGTGCAAATAAAACACGGTAACTACATAACTACATACTATAACCTCGCTACAACTTACGTAGAAAAAGGAGATAAAGTTACTGCAAAGCAGGAAATAGGAGAAGTTGCTACCAATAAGTTTAGCGGACAAACATTATTAAAGTTTTATTTATACAAAAACGTTAGCAAGTTAAATCCTGAAGAGTGGATTTACCAACTTTAACCCTAGTAAATATAAGTAACAAATTACTTTGCAAGTTTTATTTTCCAAGGATTAAAGGTCAAGGTATTCATATACTCTTGCTTATGTACAATTAGCATTTTGTGTACACCATTATCTACAATGGGCAAATAACCAAATTCATAACAAAAGAAATAAACTCCGTTTTTAAACGGAAAAATATGAGTAAACAAATCTACCCTATAACCAAGTTGCACTAAAACCTCTTTTTTAACTGTACTTTTTCCACTTGGACAAAAGTGAGCAAGCAAACTTCTATTTTTTCTAAGAGCGCTATTAATTTGCTTAATAGTTATTTCATGCATTGGTCTGTTGGTATTGTGGTAAGAACTTCTACAGTCGGTATCACAAAATTTTTTATCAGACCTACCAATTAACTCTTTATTACACTGCAAACAAAATTTAATTTTCATACATAATAGTATTATTATACGTTTATAAACGAATATAATCGCTTAAAAATAAGCATTTTAGTGGTATTATAATCATTTTTACGGTATGAAATCTATTATAACAAAACACAACTTACCAAATACAGCATCTACAAAACCAGATTATGTGTTGGCTGTGTCACTCATGCAACAAAAGTTAATATTAAAAAATTATAGTAAAAACACTACAAAAACATATTTACATATGTTTAAACAGTTTTTAAAGTACATATATCCAATGCCTTTGCACCAGGTAACTACTGCACATATAACATTTTACCACCAAGAGTTAATTACCAAGCAAAACATATCTACATCATACCAAAACCAAAGTATTAATGCACTTAAGTTTTACATAGAAAAAGTATTAAACTTACCAAAAGTACAGTATGATTTTTGCAGACCAAGAAAAGCTAAAAAACTACCTAAAGTATTATCGTTAAATGAAGTTGATAGTTTACTTAAGTGCACATACAATATAAAACATAAAACTATTTTTATGACTATATATAGTTGTGGCTTACGTATATCTGAATGTTTAAATTTAAAAATTGAAGACATAGATTCTAAAAATATGCGGGTATGGATAAGAAATGCAAAGGGTAATAAAGATAGAATTACACTATTATCGCCCACTATGCTTATACAATTAAGGGCGTATTACAAGTTATATAAACCTAAAGAGTGGTTATTTGAGGGTGTAGAAGGCAAACAATACAGTGCATCTAGCATTAGGCAAGTTTTTAATAGATCTAAAAGAAAAGCAAATATAAATATACCTGCAACAGTACATACCTTAAGACATTCTTTTGCAACACATTTACTAGATGCGGGCACTAATTTAAGGTTTATACAACAATTACTAGGCCACAACAGCTCTAAAACTACAGAAATTTACACGCATGTAAGTACTACTAATCTTATAAATATTACAAGTCCTTTAGAAATGTTACCTAAATAATATTATATTTGAAAGAGAAATAAACGCAATAAACTGCGTTTACTAACTAGTTGTAACCAATTTGAGAAACCGAATGGCAATTAACCAATTTATAACATACATACTGCCGAAAAAGAGCATTGAAATGAAATTTGGAGAAATACCAAATCAAATGAAAATAAAAAATAAAGAAAGGGAAAAGAAAAGGGAAAAAAAAAAAAAAAAAAAAAAAAAAA
>NZ_MDDP01000001.1 GCF_001999725.1 Cellulophaga omnivescoria | reverse complement strand
TCTTTTTTATTTGTTTTGTTTTTTTTTTTTGTTTTATACTTAAGTATAGTTAATATGGATACTTGCTTTTAGCTTAAAATTAAGCTATTTAAAACTATTTAAAAGCTAATGACTATAAGATACAAAAAAGCCCTAGAAATTATATTCTAGGGCTTTTGGTGTTATAGATGAATTCAAGGATTTGTATCTAAGTTATTACTTATAATATAGTTATGTAAGCGCAGTGTTGTTTGTTTTGGGTATTACGGATACTACTTTTATATTAAAATAAGTACAAAAAAAGAAGAGTAGTGAAACACTACTCTCCTTTAGAATATAAGAATATTGTTGTTAATCTAATATTCCCTACGGTTTTGTATATTGGTTAAATACCTAATGCTTGACCACCACCAATTTGTATTGTCTCTGCAGTTATAAATGAAGCATCTTTACTAGCTAAGAAAGATATTACACCAGCAACGTCTTCAGGCTGGCCTAATCTCCCTAACATAATATTGTTTGCCCATGAAGCAAAAACCTCTGGTTTGGTTGATTTAATTTGAGCGTGAAAAGGAGTGTCTATAGTACCAGGAGATACCGCATTAACTCTTATTCCATATTCAGCTAAATCTTTTGCTAAAGCTCTTGTTATTGCGTGTACACCTGCTTTAGAAGTTCCGTAAATTCCTGCTCCTGGTCCACCAGCTGTCCAACCAGCGTTAGATGTATAATTAATTATAGATGGGTGTTCTCCTTTTTTTAAATATGGAATGGCCGCTCTAGAAGCAAAGAATACAGAATCTAAATTTAATGCCATAACAAATCTGTAAAATTCTGTTGTCATCTCCTCAAATCTAGATCTACCTCCAAGGCCACCTGCGTTATTTACAAGCACGTCTATTCTTCCGTACTTTTCACCAATTTTTACAATATTTTCAGTTACTAATTCTTCTTTAGTAACATCAAAACCAATGTATTCAGCGGTAATGCCATCATCAGTAAGTTCTTTTACTCTTTTAGCCCCAGCTTCGTCGTCTATACCGTTTAAAATAACAGTGTAACCATCTGTTCCTAATCTTTTAGCTACTTCAAAACCAATACCTCCTGTGGCACCTGTTACTATTGCTATTTTTCCTTTGTTCTTGCTCATTTCTATGTGTTTAATTTTTATTTAATTTGTTTTTAATTGATATTAATTTTTAGGTTTTAATGGTTGTATTTTAGGGCATAATATCCAAATAGCTAATAATGCTATTATTGCTAATGCCCCACCTATTAAAAATGCAGGTGTATAATTACCACCTTTAGTTATAAAAGTAACTAATAATGTAAGCCCAGCGGCACCCAGTTTTGCGGCCATACCAGAAAAGCCAGAAAGAGTACCAACTATTTTACCGCTAAATAGGTCACTTGGTAATGTTTGTATATTTCCAATTGCAATTTGAAATCCAAATAGTAATATGGCCATAATTACTACTGCAATTAATGCTGCAGTATTTCTAGCAGTATTAATTTCAGATAAAGTGGCTAGTGCTGCAATCCCGGAGTCTGTAGGTGGGCCATATTTTGGTAATAAACGTTCTTCTTTAGTTGTTTCTGCTTTTGGTGTTTTCCAAACAGCAGATTGATATGCTTTATTAAATGTTGGATTAGATTTAATTTCATTAATGCTCTTTCCTGCAATACTTTTGATAAAATCTTTATCCGCTTTTAGATCCTTAAATGCATCATTATCCATTATTTTTTTTACTTGAGGATCTGCCATTGTTAAAGCTGCAGATTTCTCAACTCCAAAAACTCCTAAAATTTGAGGTGCACCTGGGTATTTTAATAGAATAAAACATGGAATCATTATGATACATCCCAATGTAATAACATACTTACGAGTCTTGTCTACAGTCCAAGCCGAATTAAGTTTCTTTTTAGCAAGAATACCTCCATACCATGCACCAATCATAGCACCTACATAAGGTACCCAAGCAGAAAATGCAATTTCTTTCACATTCATACCAAATACCTCCGATAGGTAAATAGGAATCCAAACAATAAACAGCCACCAAATAGGATCAAGTGCTGCTGAGGCAATTATTACTCCCCAACTTTCTTTATGTTTCAGTAATTTCCCGGTATCAGGGACATATCCATCATCATAATTACCATCTTCATCTAGATCTTGATTTTTTTGACCAGAAAGGATATATTTTTTTTCATCTTCTGATAACCAACGATGCGTTTTAGGTCCTGACTTTACTATAAATAGCCAAGGTAATAACCATAATAAACCTAGGAAGCCTACAACAATAAATATAGATTTCCAATCTAAGTAAGCAGCTAAGATTCCTATTATTGGGTAAGCAACGATACCGCCAATGGCAGCTCCAGAATTAAAGATTCCTTGTGCAAGAGCCCTTTCTTTTGTAGGAAACCATTCAGCATTTGCCTTTGCTGCGCCAGGCCAGTTACCTGCTTCTGCTATTCCTAATATAGATCTAAAAACACTAAAGCTAAGCATACCTTGTGCTAATGCATGTAATATGGTTGCAAAAGACCAAACTCCAATAGAGAGTGCAAAACCTATTCTTGTTCCTACCCAATCAAAAATTTTACCAAAAAGGGCTTGCCCACTGGCATATGATACGATAAATACTGTAGATATAGTTCCAAATATTACTTTATGACCATCTTGATCCATTTCAGGGAATAAATCCTGAGCAATTTTTGGCCACAATGCTCCAAAAGCTTGTCTGTCTATATAGTTTATAACCGCTGCTAATGCAACAAGTCCTACTACCCACCATCTTAAACCTCTTACTTTCATATTTTTAATGTATAAAAGGAGATAAATAGTTTATTTTAAAAGATAATGCTTGCAGTTTTGCATAATTTACCTATAAAATTTACTTCCCTCCTTAAGTGTTGTATATTATTAAAATGGTACTACGTGCAATATGTACCAGTTTAATAGTGTCAATTTGTTATTTTATATTATAGCAATATTGATATAAAGAATTAAAATGTTCTTTCATTTTTTGTTTACCTAGCATTGAGTCCTGTTTTTTTATTGCTTCATAAATTTCTGTATGTTCTTTAATTCCTTTAACTGTTTGATCTTTATCACAGACGTGATATTTTTCAAAATTGATAATTATTTGTGGAGTTATTGTTAACATAAAAGTATTTATAGTACTATTACCACACGCTTTTGCTATTGCTAAATGAAATAATAGATCTTCTTGTACTGCATCTTCACCGCTTACAGCTTTAGTTTCATAAGCATCTAAAGCAGCCTTAATATTTATTAGATCTTCTTCTGTTCTCCTTAAAGCAGCTAAACGAACTGTTTTTAGTTCTAATAAAATTCTAGTTTCTACTAGGGATTTAAAGTCTTGATTTTCTAATCTTAAAATGTCATCTATCATTCCATTTAAAGCGATAATACCAATATTGGCAACGAAAGTTCCGCTCTGGGGAATTGATTTTAGAAGCCCATAAAATTCTAATTTTTGGATAGCATCTCTAACGTTACTTCTGCTAACCTCAAATTTATCAGACAGCATACGTTCAGAAGGTAATTTATCTCCTGGTTCTAAATTTTTTAGATTAATGAGATCTCTAATATTGCTAATTATAGAGTTTTGTATTTGTTTGCTATCGTTTGTTGCTTGTGCTTCTAATTTCATATTAAAATTATTTACTTCAAAATGGTCATAAACCTACATTAACTATTAAATGTTTTAATGATCAAAAATAGATAAGTTTTATTAGTTACTTTTTATTTTTAAGTTGATGTTAACACCAGTACTATAAAAATACTGGTGATAACAAAAACTAGAACTAACTCTACGTATTACACGTAACTTAACTAATATTATAAATTGACTTTTAAATTTTAATTATTTACTTAATTTGTTCACCACGGTTTAAGGCTAAAACACTTTACTATAAATATTAGTAACCTGCATTTTGCGTAATTACACCATCTGTAGCTAATATTTCTGATACTGGTACAGGAAACAAATAGTAATTACTGTCTATTGTTAATCCCATTTCAGCATCAACCGAGTTTGTTCTAACTAAATCAAACCATCTGTGACCCTCAAAAGCTAATTCAAGTCTTCTTTCATCTGCAATAGCTTTTCTAACGTCAGATTGTGAAGTAACTGTTCCGGTTAAACTATTTAAACCTGCTCTTGACCTAATAGGATCTAGCAATGGAAGTACAGTTGATGCTGGAGTTCCATTTTCGTTTAATGTTTCTGCGTATAATAAAATGATATCTGCTAATCTAATTTCAATCCAATCATGTTCTGCACCTTGTCCACCTTCTTTAGGGAATTTAATAGCAGTTAAACCATCTTCACTAAGTGTTACGGCTCTTCTTAAATCGGTTCCACCTCCGTTTGCATCACTAGCATCAAAGGCAGCTACAAGATCTGGATCTACTGGGAAATCTGATTTAGAGTCATCTCCTACAAACCAGTTCCAAAAGTCGGAAGCAGGTGAGTATTCATCTGTAACAGAACTTACTATTTGAGTAGAAAATATTATCTCAGAATTTTCTACTTCATTTTCTACTCCAAAAATGTCACCAAAGTTTGTTTTTAAACTAATACCCGCAGAAGCAGCTCCGTTAACAACAGCTGCTAAATGAGGCTCTGCGTTAACATAGTCACCCATAGCTGCATAAGCTTTACCTAATAAACTTTGAGCTGCAAATTTAGAAGCTCGTCCATCACTACTGGTATCATCTAATACATTAATAGCGTCAGTTAGATCTGGGATTATAACAGTGTTGTAAACTTCACTAGCTGGTTTTCTAACTAAAACTGAAGTATCAGTTAAACTAGGTTCTGCTAATAAGTTTATTGTAGTACTTCCAAAGACTTGTACTAATTTGTAATATGATAATGCTCTTAAAAACTTAGCCTCTGCAACCTGTGTAGCATCTGCAGAATTTGCAATTACATTATTAGCACTTAATATTGATTTGTAAGCAGCTGTATAAAATGGACCAAAAAATTGATCTTCCATTGCTGTTAAACCATTATCATACTCATCAAATTCTGTATATGGAGCTTCATCCATTACAGCATTATCAGATCTAAATTCGCCCATTATTGCCATTGGTGTTACGGTACCCAATTGGTAGTAATATGCAGCATTTAAAACGCCCTCAAAATCTGTTAGAGAGTTTGAGCTAGCTATGTTAGACGGAGATTGGTCTAAGTCTGATGAACATGCTGTTATGAAAACCAATAACCCTAAAATTATAGATATTTTTTTCATTGTGTATTTTTTAAAAATTAATGTTTAAACCTACTGTAAAACTTCTTACAATTGGACTTGCTCCAAATTGAGCACCATAAGTAGTAGGGCCTAAATAAGCACCACCAGATGTACTAACACCTTCTGGGTTGTATGACGTATAATCGTCTGCCCATAAGTATAATAAGTTAGTAGCAGCAACGTAAGCTCTTACAGAACTTAAGCCAACCTTATCTGTTAGGTCTTGGTTTAAAGTATAACCAATAGTTATATTTTTTAGTGCTATAAATGAAGCATCTTGTATTGTAGCATCGGTTTGGTTCCTGTTAGGAGCATAAAACTCTCCGTTGTGATCTGCTATTCCATCATCATTTGCATCAAAATTATCTACTAATCTACCTCCCCATTGAGAGCCGTAATAAAGTGGGTCTATGTTGTATACTTCAGCACCATGTGAACCTTGAAATTGTAAAGACATATCAAAGTTTTTATATGATAAATTGTGAGACATACCCCAGTAAAAATCTGGAGTGTTTTGTCCTATTTTAACCAAGTCACCTCCATCTTCAACGGTTCTTGTGTTGTCTATAACACCATCATTATTTTGGTCTACTACGTAAGATTCACCAGATCTGTTATTAGGACTTCTTGTACCATCTGCTAAATATTTCATTTCTACTTCTCCAGTAGTTTCAAGTCCCCACATTTCTCCAATTCCACCACCTACGTAGTTTCTAAAAACAGGACCTCTACCGCTTACGCCGTATACAGATTGAGGTAATTCTGACAATCCTCCTAAGTCTGTAATTTCTGTTTCAACAGTAGATAGGTTACCAGCTAGGCTCCAAGAAAAATTATCATTAGAAATGATCCTTCCTGATAATTGAAATTCCCATCCAGAACTTCTTACATCACCAGAGTTAAGTACAATTGAGCTTGTTCCTAATACTTCTGATACACTTTGATTAATTAAAATGTCTTCTATATCAGACGTATAATAATCAACACCAAGAGTAAAGCGATTGTTTAAAAATCCAAAATCTATACCGTAGTTTGTTTCTGTATTTGTCTGCCAAGTTAAATCTAAATTAGCTACATTTTCTGGAATTAAATAACCGGTTCCAAAAACTGTTGCAGATGGATCTAAAAGACTTAGTGCATCATAAGATCCTAAAAATGAAGTTGTACCTAGTGAACCATAACTCATTCTTAATTTTAATTGACTTACTACATCATTGCTAGTTAAGAATTCTTCATTATGTACATTCCAACCTAAAGAAAAAGCAGGGAACGTAGCATATTGTTTATTTGCGCCAAATCTAGAGTCACCATCTCTTCTTACCGAGGCCGAAACTAAATATCTGTTATCATATGCATAATTTATTCTACCAAAAACGCTTTCTCTTACTCTTCTTTCATCTCTTTCTGTTACTGTAATATCTGCTGGATCAAATAAGTTGTAATTTAAAATATCTCCATCTGGTACATTTGCACCATCCAATTTTGTTCCAATTAACTGTGTGTTTTGAAATTCTACACCAGCTACAGCAGATATGTCATGCTTGTCATATTGTTTAGCAAAATTTAGTGTAGTTTCACTTAAAACAGAAGATACTTTTAAGTCTGTCTGATCCATATAAGTTTGAGAAGATCTAGCTCTAGAATCATATCCAATTAATCTGTGCTCATAATACTTAGTATCTCTAAGATCGCCACCTAATACAGTTTTAATATTTAAACCATCTACAATACTATATTGTAAATAACTACTTACGTTTCCAAAAAATGTTTTTTCCCAACGTTCTGTGTTGTCTAGTTTAGCGGCAGGACCAGCATCACCAGATCCGCCAATTCCGTTATTGGCTCTACCGTAGTGCCAATCTTGTGCAGCCATACCTGGTACTAACTCATATATACTGTTAGCTTCATAACCAGACCCTCTATAACCATTATCAAATCCAGCAAGACCAAGATTTTGCGCTTGTGCATCTAATTGTTGAACAAAAGCTATAGATTCAGCTGTATGATAAATAGGTGTTACAGGAGTTGCTCTTAATAAATCTCTCATATCATGACCTAGTATATCTCTGTCTGACGTGAAGCCGTTAAAGCTAATTCCTGTTTTAAATTTCTTTCCTAATTTAGCATCTATATTAACTCTTGCGTTTAATCTTTCAAAACCTTCTGTAATTATAACACCATCAACCTTTTGATAGCCAATAGAACCAAAGTAATTTACATCATCTGTGCCACCACTCATACTAAAATCGTGACTTATAGAATTACCAGTTCTAAATAACCAATCTTCTGGACTAATAGCTCCTGGAGAGTTCTCGTAAGCATTTAACCTGTATTCAAGAAAATCTGGGTCTACTGTATCTACAGTTCCTTCCCAATTTCCGGCAGCAATTTCTGATCTAGATAGTGCTGCCCACTCTTGTCCGGATTTTAATATGTTACCTCTGTATTTGCTAGACGTGCTAGTGTATGTATTGTAGCTAAATTTAGCTGCACCAGTTTTACCTTTTTTTGTTGTAATTAAAATTACACCATTTGCACCTCTAGAACCATAAATAGCTGCAGATGCAGCATCTTTAAGAACCTCTAAACTTTCAATATCGTTAGGATTTACTGTTGCAAGGTTGCCAGATATAGGGAAACCATCTACAACAATTAAAGGGTTAGATTCACCAGATATAGAAGATGCCGCTCTAATTTGAATTTTTGGATCGGCACCTGGAGATCCATCTTGGTTTTGAATTAAAACACCTGGTAGTTTACCAGATAATGCTTCATCTACACGAGTTGCTTGTACTGCAGCAACATCTTCTCCGCCAATGCTAGAAATTGCACCGGTAAGATGTGATTTTTTGCGTGTACCATAACCTACGACTACTACTTCATCTAATTTACTAGCATCTTCATCCAAAGTTACATTAATTGTAGTTTGGTCTGCTACGGTAATATTTTTAGTTATAAAGCCGATAAAAGAAAATTGAATTACATCGCCCTTTTTAGCTTTAATCTCATAGTTACCATCAAAATCTGTAGTAGTGCCGGTAGCAGTATTTTGAATAATAATGTTTACACCTAGAATAGGCAAGTTGTCTGCAGAAGAAACAACAGTACCTTTTACTGTAAGGCTTTCTTGTGCTAGGGTAATAGCGCTACAAAATAGCGTTACAACCAAAATTAGCTTTGTTTTTAAGTTCATAATTAATTGTTTAGTTTAATTGAGTTAATAGTGTTCTGCAGTAACTAAAAACCAATTCTCTAGGCTAAAAGCAAATAATCATTACTTTTGTAAAGAATATGTTTTTATACTACATATTTATTACTTCCCTCCAAAGAAGTATTTATAAAAGGATAGGCGTGCACCTATCCTTTTTTTGTGCTCTATTTAAATTTGGTTAACCAAACTGGTTAACCAATTTATACTTTTCGAATATATGCAAAAATTTTGTTAAAAAAAAATTTAATACATATAAATGAGTTTTTTAAGTAAAACTCTCTGTTATAGGTAGTAACGGGCTTTTAATTTTGTCATATGCTAATAAATTAAGTTAGTTAAATATGTATTGACCTACCCAGTTAAATTCTTTATTATTTACACTAATAGTATGTGTAGCGTTCTTATCTGAGTTTGTATTACAAATAATAAAAAGCTTAGACTGTTTATTGTTATTTGTAATACGTATGGCACTATAGTTTTTACTATTTAACACTGTTTCTATTTTAGCTATACTACTGTAGGCATTTATAGAGAACTCGGACACCGGACTATAACTACCGTGTGCTTCTATTGCATTTACGTATAGTGCGTTTTTTGTATT
This sequence comes from Cellulophaga omnivescoria, assembly GCF_001999725.1. Taxonomy (GTDB): domain Bacteria; phylum Bacteroidota; class Bacteroidia; order Flavobacteriales; family Flavobacteriaceae; genus Cellulophaga; species Cellulophaga omnivescoria. The sequence continues at coordinate 222,018 of NZ_MDDP01000001.1, read as the reverse complement.
ATTTTTTCTGATGATTAAAGTAGGATCTCTTCTTAAATTGTATTCTGGATCGTTAGCACCAATTCTTGCAAAAATAATTTTGTCTGTTGCTTGTGTAGCAGAAGTTAAAGTGTAAAATACATTATTGTGCATCCAATTAAATTTTAAATTATCCTTAGGAGCATCAGCTAAAGCCTCTACAAATAAATGTTGGTAGCCATTTTTGGTTCCAAGTGTTTTTAATGTATTTTGTTGATTATAATTTAAGTTGGTTTGCATTATTTGACCTTGGTAATAAAAAGGCAAATCGTATTTGTTTGGAGATGTACCAGAAACATTGAAAATATCTAAAACAAATGGCTCTTGTATAAAAGTTGTATCTGAAATTAAGGCTAAAGTTCTGTGTAATTCCGTGCCAGAGTAGGCGTTATTTTCTTTAGCGCTAACCACTTTTATTTTTTCAGAAATATTAAATAAGTATTGGTTAGAATGATTTTTGCTACCTACACTGTATTCGCCATTAAAATGAGAAGTTTGGTTTTGCACTATTGTATTGTGAGCTATGGTTTGTTTTGCCCAAGTAGTATTTTCTTTTAAGTAATTACCACCACCTTTTTGTTCTATATTAACAAACCTTGCCAAGCCATAATCTTGTATAACCTCTGAGCCATTATTAAACATAAAAAATGATAATTTGTCGTAATGACCGTGGCTTAATCCTTGGGCAGTGTACTTAAAAATCACTTCTAAATTTTTATTGCGTAAAACAGTAATTCCTCCTTGTTTGCCGTTTGGCCCATCTGTTAACGTAACTGATTTTTTTATAAAAGGTTTTTCTAATTTATTTTTTAAACCTAAGGCTACGGCTAAGCCTGTATCGTCTAAATTAACTTTGTTTTGTTTTTTAGCAATGCTTAATAGTTCTGGTTTATTGCCTCCGTAATGGTAAGCAATATCTACAGCAGTTACCAATTCTCTAGAGAAATAAGACATTCCTTTTTGCGCATCATTAATTGTGTAGAACTCTCCGTCTTTATCAGTTAGGTTAATTAATGCTTCTACAGCTTTTGTTAGTACTGCATTTTTATGCTCAAAAATTTTAAGTTCAGGTTTTTTATTTTCTAGTGCTTGTGCAAAAATTAAAAATGGGTACATAGCATACCTTTGGTAATAAGGACCTTCAGTATAATAGCCGTCAGGAGAAAAAGGTTCATCTAAATTGGCTAAAAAACCTACCTTTTGATTTTTATTTTTTATAAAGCCACCATCATCATCTTTTAAATTAGCAGCAATAGAATCTGTTTTTAATCCGTAAAGTGCTTTTTGCAATAACTCATCATTATCCATTACTAATGCAATCATACCAACAGCAACATTACCCCAGGTACTATGGTTGTGTACTCTATTAAAAAACTGTGGATTTTCTTCTGATATAAAATTAGCAAACGGAATAAATAAATCTTTTTCTAAATGATCTCTTTCTTCTTTAGATAACCAATTATAAATACAATCGTATGCTTGGCTAGCATATACCAACCAATTAGAGTCATTTAAGCACTGCCAAAAAAGTTTTCCTCTTGCATAAGATCTTTCTTGTGGGTGTAAAGGAAGTGTAGGGTACAATTTTGCATACTCTAGAAACATATCTCTTACATATACGGCATATTTTTCATCATCTAAAATTTGATAAAGAACACCAGCTTTTTGTAATATTAAAAAGTTCTTTTTGTGCTGTTCATGTGTATAGCCTCCAGAAAAATCTTTAGGGATAGGAACAGCAATACCTTTACTAATCTCCGCATTTACTTCTTGTTTAACATCTTCTAAAGTTTTATCAAACAAAGGTATTGTGCCAAGTTGAGCTTTAATATTTTTTACACCTTGTGCGGTAAGTATTAAATTTGGATGGTTAGTTACTTTTTGTTCTTTTGCTTTAGTAGCAACTACCTTATCTTTTTTGCAAGCACAAAGACAGCATAAAAGAACAATGTAAATGTATTTTTTTACAATCATTATTTAATTATTACTTATTACACCTAAATTTTTACCGTCGGTACCATTGTTTAAAAGGCCTGTATTATTACTAGACAGTGTATAGCTACCTTTATTAAAATTAGGAGCTATATTCCATAGGTTTTTTACATTGTATTTTTGGTCGCCCGTAACTACTAGACCATCAGACTTATAAAAATTATTGTTTAAAATATCTACTATTGGCTCGCCAACTACTAAATGCATTTTTAGCGATTTTGTGTTGTTAAACAAGTTGTTGGTTATAGCATTAACTTGTACGCCATACAAATTAATGGCAGCGTTGTATTTGTTTCTTTTGCCATACCCAATTTCATTAAAAGTGTTATGATCTAGTTCTAAAAATGGCCCAAAAGTACTTTCATCTTTTCCACCCCTATATAAACTTAATACGGCTCCATTTACATTGCTAAAGCTGTTGTTTTTTATAATCACATATTCTGCATTGTAAATGCCAATATCTTCTGTTTCTTTATCTAAAGCCAATACGTTACCGCTAATGGTATTAAATTTTGAGTTTTTAATACTAATTGTATCTGCAAATGTGTTTTTGTAAACCATTACAGCATCAAAAGAATGATTGACATCTAAGTTTACAAAGTCACAATTATCTATAAATAATTTGTAGTTCTTATTCATAGAATACTTACTAGTTGTAATCACGGAATTTCCTGTTCTGTCTGGAGCGTTTTCACCATCAAAATTAATTCCATTTAGTTTTAAGCTACCACCATTATTAATTTCAAATAGGGTTTTCTTTTCAAACAATATGGTTGGTTTTTTATTTGAGTTTGATATTACACTTATAGGGTGATTAATAGCAATTGTTTTTGATAACGTATATGTTTCACCAGCAGTAAGTTCTAATATATCTCCGGCAGAAGAATTATTTACAGCATTAAACAATGTATTTAAACCAGGTTCTACTGTAATTTTTTTTCCAGATCCAAATGCTATAGCAGTATCTTCTTTAGAGTACCAGTTAACACCAGTATCTTCTTTTTTAAGAATTGCGTTAGGTAACTTAGCGCCTGCTGTTATGTTAGCTTCTGTAGGAACTAACAATCCGTCTGTGTTTTTTTTCCATTTTAGATCTTTACTAACAAAACCTGTTTCTGTAATAGGTTTTATATTTTTACTAATAATGTTATTTTTAAATGCTATACCACTTATGTCATCATAAACCGTAAAAATAGAATCTTTACTTTCATTGTAAAATATGTTGTCTTCCATAATAGAATTAACAGGAGGAGCGCTACGTTCCTCATCACTACCAGCGCATAATTGAATGTGGTTGCTATTAACAAATGTGTTATTTTTTACAACAGCATCTTTAACTTGGTCGTACCTATTAATTGGTGAGTTGTAAATACCGTTCATTATAACAAAGGCACCTCTAAAACGGTATCCTGTTAAACCAATGCCATAATTATTTACTACAGTTTGTTCACCGTTAATAATTCTAATACCACCAGTGCTAGGTTTGTTGTTGCCTATAAATACATTGCCATCTACTAAAGTTCTGTTACCATGGCGCATAGTTAATGTACCTGTACATTCGTAAAAAACGTTATTTTTATATGTGTTTTGGCAAGATTTGTTAGAGATTATTTCATGTTCTCCGTTGCATCTGTCAAAAAAATTATTTTCTACTATAGTGTTAGAGTTTGTTCTTGAGAAATGACTTGTTCCAATACGCAAAGTTTCGCCACCGTTAGAACCCAAATTTTGCCTAGGTCCAAAATAGTTATGATCTATTTTATGATTGTTGTCTTGACTTTCTTTTGAGTTTAACCTAACCGTCATAGTTACACCTCTATTTTTTTTACCAGTTAAATGGTTGTGGTCAATTCGGTTATTTTTACCGTATATGGCAACCCAAGTATCTGGTTCATGACGTTCTGGGTTACTAAAATTATCTATTACACATTCTGTTAATCTGGTATTATTAGCAAGTGTTTTAGCATCTTGTTTAAAAGAGATGACCTCATTGGTAGGTGTATAACCATTTTTAAAAATTAAACCATTTATTACTAAGTGCTCTCCTGAAATACGTAAATTAGATTGGCCTTCTAAAGTAACTTTTCCTTTTTCTTCTACAGTTAATGTAATAGGCTTTTCTGCAGTTCCTTTGGCTGCAAAAAGTAGCTCAGTATTATTCCATACACCATTTGCTAGTGTAATTACATCTCCAGGCTTTGCATTTTTAACAGCAGTGTTAAATTCATTTAAAGTAGTTACAGTGTTCTTTTTTTTAGTACATGAAGTAATGCTTATAAGTACTACAAATGCTAGGTAAAATATATGTTTTTGCATAAAATATAAAATTGGTTAACCAGATTGGTTTACCAAATATAGATATTATAAATTAAAAATGTAATTTATTGGCTGTTAAATTATTAATAGTGTAAAAAAATAAACAAAAAAATACGTAGTTAGTAACGGGTTAATAAGGTGTTATTTTTTTATTAATGCATTGTTAATACTGGCGTGCAAGAGAATTGTACACTAGTAATTTATAGAATACCTGAAATGAAGAATTTTAACTCTGTGACAGAATATTTCTGTAGAGTTATAAAATGTTGTTTTATAACTTTTGTAATTTACGTCATATAGATACAATGTTATAATTTAAGGTAGTGACTAAAATATAAATATGCATTTATAAATATTTAATAACTTGAATAAATTATAAGAATTAATAACACTAAAAAACGCCTATAGAAATTTTTATTCTATAGGCGTTTTATGTATTTAATAGCTTTCGTTAAAAATCAATTTTAAGTCCAATAGGGCAGTGGTCAGATCCCATAATGTCACTAAAAATAGTAACTTCCTTTATTTTATCTTCAATAGATTTACTCACCAAAAAATAATCTATACGCCAACCCGTATTACGTTCTCTAGATTTAAAACGGTAACTCCAAAATGTATAGGCAACTTCATCAGGATGCAGTAGTCTAAAAGAATCTACAAAACCTTCTGCAATAAAATTATCCATACCATCAATTTCGGTTTGTGTGTAGCCAGCAGTTTTATTGTAGTTGCTTTTATCATTTTTTAGGTCTATTGCTTTGTGTGCCACATTAAAATCTCCACAAGCAATAACAGGTTTTTTCTTTTCTAAATTCTTTAAATAGGTTAAAAAATCTTTATCCCATTGTTTTCTATAGTCCAGCCTGTCTAACTTTTGGCCAGAATTAGGTACGTAAACATTTACTAAGTAAAAATTTTCGTATTCAGTACAAAGTACTCTGCCTTCGGTTTCGTGTGTTTCTATACCAATATCTTCTTTAACGCTTATAGGCTCAGTACTACTTAATGTTGCAGTTCCAGAATATCCCTTTTTATCTGCAGAATTAGAGGTTAAGTCAAAGTTTTTTAATGGAGAAAGTGCTTTAGCAACCTCATTGTCTTGTGCTTTAGTTTCTTGAATACAAAGTATATCTGGATTCATATATTTTACAGATTCAAAAAACTCTTTTTTTACAACAGCACGTATGCCATTTACGTTCCAAGATACTATGTGCATTAGTCTTTATTTTATGGTTTAAAATAGAATAGTGTATTTCTAGGATGAAATTAAAAAATTGAATTGGTTTAACCTTAAAAATAAATGTATTTTAAAGTAGAATATTTTAAAAGTAAAGCAACAAGTGCTTAATATTGTATTTTATAAAAATTGATTATGAAGATTGATAAATTTGTATTGTTTATAATAGTTGCCATTGTTTTTGCTTATTTTTTTCCGCAGTGGGGAGCTATGAATTTTATAAATACCATTAGCGGTATTGGTATTTCTTTAATTTTCTTTTTTTATGGATTAAAATTAAGTCCGTCTAAACTAAAAGCTGGTTTAAAAAATTGGAAACTACATATTTTAGTACAAGCAGCTACTTTTGTATTGTTTCCTGTTTTGGTTTTGTTAGTTAAACCACTTTTACAAAACCAAGAACAAGAAACTATTTGGCTTGCATTCTTTTTTTTAGCAGCATTACCATCTACAGTATCTTCATCTGTTGTAATGGTGTCTATAGCCAAAGGAAATATGCCGGCTGCAATTTTTAATGCAAGTATATCGGGTATAATAGGTGTTTTGGTTACCCCACTTTGGATGGGGTTATTTGTAACCAATGACCAAGCCAGTTTTAACTTTATAGACATTTACATAAAACTAATTGTACAAATAATAATGCCAGTTGTACTTGGCTTACTATTACAACGTTACTGGGGTACATTTGCACAAAAACATAGTAATAAAATTACCTTGTTTGACAAGTCTATTATATTATTAATAATTTACAAAAGTTTTTCATCTTCATTTACAGACAATGTTTTTAGTGCTATTTCTGTATTAGACTTGTTATTTCTTTTAGTTGGTGTGCTAGTTCTTTTTACTATTACTTATTTTAGTACAGGTTTTATAGCTGCAAAGCTTAATTTTAATATAGAAGATAAAATTACGGCTCAGTTTTGCGGCACAAAAAAATCATTAGTACATGGTACAGTTTTTTCTAAAATAATATTTGGTAATATGGCAGTAATAGGAATTGTATTGTTGCCCATAATGCTTTTTCACGCAACCCAAATTTTAATAATTAGTGTAATTGCAAGTAAATTGGCAAAAAGAAAGATATAAAAAAACCTAGCGTATAATGGCTAGGTTATATATTTATTCACTGTCTATAATCTCTTCAATAGTTTTAGCCAGTGCAAAATCTTTTTCTGTAACTCCTCCTGCATCGTGAGTATTAAGGCGTATGGTAAGTGTATTATAAACGTTAGTCCAATCTGGGTGGTGATCTTGTAATTCACATTCAAAAGCAATACGCGTCATAACGCAAAAAGTTTCTTTAAAATTTTTAAACTCAAACGTAGTTTCTAAAGCGCCATCAGTATAATTCCAACCATCTAAGTTGTTTAATTTACTTGTTATTTCTTCAGTTGTATATTTTTGCATCGGTATAAAATTTAGTGTATTGCAAAGTTACAAGAAGTAGTTATGTAATAATCTATTTATTAGGAAAAAAGATGATGATCTATAGTATCTTGGTAAGTAATTTGTAAATGTTTAGGTAGTTTATTGTTTTTTGGAAGCACGGCTAAATACCTATCATCGTTAGAAGTAAAAACTCTTTTATACACAGGGTTATATAATCCTATTTTAGATACTATTTCTTTAATAAAGTCTTCATGATGTACCAAATCTGTACTTCCTAAATGAAAAACACCAGTTTTTTTATGGTTAATGATGTAATGTAATTGTTGGGTAAGTTTGTCTATATAGGTAACATTAAAAATTAAATTAGGAAAAACCTCAATAGGTTCTTTAAGTTGAAGCAAATTTTTTATTTCCCTAATTCTTGGTGTGTTATTACCAAACACCATAGGTAAGCGTACAATTATAGCTTTATTTTTAGGTAATCTAAGTAACATATTTTCAATCTTAATTTTTAAACGCCCATAAATACTTAAAGACAATGTTTTGTCTAACTCATAAGAAGGGTATTTGCTGTAAGCATCAAAAACATTGGCCGAAGATAAAAAGATTAATTTGGTATTGTGCTTAGTAACATATTCTACTATATGTTGGTGAGCCAATACTTGTGCGGCAAAATTACCACGAATAGCAGATATAATATAATTAGGCTTTACAATTTCTAACAGTTCATAAATGTCTGTTTCTTCAACATTGTAATAAAAAAACTGTCCATTATCTTCAAATTTTTTGTTGTTAAAGCAATAGGTGCCATAGGTGTCATAATACGCATACAGCTCTTTGTAAAATGCATTACCTATAAAGCCACTTGCTCCTAGAATTAAAATTCTATCTTTAGATTTCTTCTCCTTCATTACGCACTTTAGTTCTTAAAAAATAGAGATTTTAGTCTCAGTCGTAAATTGCTCCAATGCTTGCATTCCTAATAATGAATTTCCTTTAGGGTTTAAGCCTGGAGCCCAAGTAGAAATAATAAAGTTATTTGGTAATAGCGCTACAATTCCGCCACCAACACCACTCTTGCCTGGTAAACCTACTCTAAAGGCAAATTCTCCTGCTTCATCATAAAAACCACAAGTAAGCATAATTGCGTTAATACGTTTTGCCTGGCTAATAGGTATGTGCTGTATATGGTTTATACACTTACCACTATTGGCAAATAAATAAAAAGCATTGGCTAATTGCGCACAGCTCATATCTATAGAACACTGGTGAAAATAAAAATCTAAAACATCCTCTACATTATTATTTAGGTTGTTAAAAGACTTTAAAAGGTTGGCTGCTGCATAATTTGTATAACCAGTTCTTTTTTCAGATGCAGCTACATCCGTATTGTAATTTATTGTTTGGTCATTAGCAATGGTTCTTACATAGTTTAAAAAGTCTTTTTTAGGATTTTTTAAATGTGTAACCAATATATCTGCAATTACTAATGCCCCAGAATTTATTAAAGGGTTTCTTGGTATACCGTTTTCTAATTCTAGCAACGATAAATGGTTAAAAGGGTTTCCAGAGGGCTCAACATCTACACGTTGCCATATATTATTATCCTCAAACGCTATTGCTTTAGATAGTGCTAAAACTTTTGATATACTTTGTATAGAAAAAGGTGTGTATGCATCACCAACAGCATAACTTTCTCCATTAATACAATGCAGGTAAATACCAAAACTATTGGTGGTTTGTTTAAATAATTCTGGAATGTAAGATGCAACAACACCCTTAACCTCTTCTTTACTTAAGTTGTTATGAATGTTGTTGATAATACCTTGAAAATCTATCATATAAAAATTATGCCTTATAAAAAGGTAATTTTACAACAGTTGCAGCAACTGCCTTTTTTCTAATCTGTATAAAAATTTCTGTACCTGCACTAGATAAATCCGTTGGTACATAGCCTAAGCCAATACCTTTGTTAAGGGATGGTGACATAGTACCAGAGGTAACTACACCAATTTTAGCACCATCTGCATCTACTATATCATAATCGTGTCTAGGAATACCTCTTTCTGTAAGTTCAAAAGCAATTAGTTTACGTTCTGGTCCGTTTGCTTTTTGTACAGCTAAAGCATCACTATTAACAAAATCTTTAGTGAATTTGGTAATCCATCCTAAACCAGCTTCAAAAGGAGAAGTTGTATCATTTATATCATTCCCATACAAACAATAACCCATTTCTAAACGTAGTGTATCTCTAGCAGCCAATCCAATAGGTGCAATACCAAAATCTGCACCTGCTTTAAAAACAGCATCCCAAATTTGTTTTACTTCTTCGTTTTTACAATAAATTTCAAATCCTCCAGAACCAGTATAACCCGTAGCAGAAATAATAACATTTTCTATCCCAGCAAAATCTGCAACTTCAAAAGTATAAAATTTAATAGTAGCTAAATCTACAGATGTAACAGACTGCATAGCTTCAATAGCCTTAGGACCTTGTATAGCTAATAAAGAGTATCCTTCAGATATGTTACGCATTTCTGCATTTATAGTTTCATTGTATTTAGTTATGTGGTTCCAATCTTTATCAATATTAGAAGCATTAACAACTAGTAAATACTGCTCATCTTTTAATTTGTAAACAATAAGATCATCTACAATACCACCAGTTTCATTAGGTAAACAGCTGTACTGAGCTTTACCAACTACTAATTTAGATGCGTCATTAGATGTTACTTTTTGTATTAAATCTAATGCATTAGGACCTTCAATTAAAAATTCACCCATATGCGACACATCAAAAACACCAACACCGTTACGTACAGTTTCGTGTTCTATATTTACACCAGCATAAGAAACAGGCATATTGTAACCAGCAAAAGGAACCATTTTAGCGCCAAGTGCCTCGTGAGTAGATGTTAATGCAGTATTTTTCATTAAAACAATTTATATAATTAGACTATTGTTAGTTTTTTGTCAAAGGTATCGAAAATTGTTTGTTTTATAAATTTGCATAGGTATTAAAATAGGTTGTTCTCTAGTTTTTTGACTTCTCATTACGCTAAAAAAATAAGCAAAAATTAGTGTGTATAGACTATGTTAATTTCTATTAAGCTTACGTTAAACAAGTTAAAATTTTAGGAATTGGCCTTGTTAGATGTTATACTAAGAATATGGAAAATATATTAGTAGCCGGTGCCAATGGTACTACAGGAAAACAAATAGTAAACCTTTTAAAAGAATCTCAATATTTTAACCCTATAGCAATGGTTAGAAAAGAAGAGCAAAAAGAATATTTTAAAGCAAAACAAATAGATACTGTTCTTGGAGACTTAGAGGGCGATGTAGATAAAGTATTTAATAAAATAGAAAATGTAGATAAGGTGCTTTTTGCTGCCGGGTCTGGAGGAAAAAAAGTAGTAGAGGTAGACCAAGAAGGAGCAAAAAGATTAATTGATGCATCTAAACAAAACAACATTAAAAAGTTTGTAATGTTAAGTTCTATGGGAGCAGATAAGCCGGAGGAGGCAGAGGAGCTGCAAGAATACTTAAAGGCAAAGCATAACGCAGATGAATACTTAAAAACAAGTGGATTAAATTATAGTATTGTGCGCCCTGGATCATTAACTAATAAGGAGCCCCATAACCAAATAGAGCTCCAAGAAAAGTTACATAAAAGAGGTGAAATTAGTAGAAATGATGTTGCCCAAACATTAGTAAGAACATTAAATGATGATGTAGCAAACAAAGTCACTTTTGAAATTATTAAAGGAGATACTTTAATAGGTGAGGCTTTAGACAAATTTTCTACTGTAAAAGCTTAATTATTTAATAAATAAGATTTTAACTCATTGTAGCTGCCAATTTTGGTAGCTACTTTTGTTTTATACATAACCTCTTGTATTTGCTCTGGTAACGGCTGTTTTTCTTTAATAACTTCTTCAACCACATCTAAAAATTTTGTTGAGTGTGCTGTTTCTAAAAACACACAATGTACATCTTTGTTCTTTTTTAGATATTCTTTGCAGCCTAAGTAACCAACAGCTCCGTGTGGATCTGCAACATAGTTATAAGTTTTGTAAATATGTGCAAGAGCTTCTTTTGTTTCTTCATCAGAAAAGCTAAAAGAAGACAAATTATCTTTTAGGTCTGCAAAGTTATTTTTATATATTTCCTGTATGCGAATAAAGTTGCTAGGGTTACCAACATCCATAGCATTACTTATGGTTTGTATAGATGGTTTTGGAGTATACTCTTCAGTTTTTAAATAATTAGTAACAACATTATTTTTATTGTTTGAAGCTATAAACTTACGAATTGGCAGACCTAACTGCTGCGCCATCATACCAGCACATATATTACCAAAATTACCGCTTGGTACAGAAAATACAATGTTTTTATGAGAATTGTGTAGTTGTTTGTATGCAAACATAAAGTAGAAAAGTTGAGGTAACCAACGAGCTACGTTAATTGAGTTTGCAGAGGTTAGTTGCATTTTACTTGTTAGTTCTTCATCTAAAAATGCACGTTTTACCATATCTTGGCAGTCATCAAAAACGCCATCTACCTCTAAAGCAGTTATGTTTTGCCCTAAAGTTGTTAATTGCTTTTCTTGTATGTCACTTACTTTTCCGCTAGGATATAAAATAACTACATTAACACCTTTTACACCTAAAAATCCATTTGCCACGGCACCACCGGTATCTCCAGATGTTGCTACCAAAACAGTTACCTCATTGGTGTTATCTTTATTAAAATAGCCAAGACAACGAGCCATAAAACGAGCCCCAACATCTTTAAATGCCATTGTTGGTCCGTGAAAAAGTTCTAATGTAGATACGTTTTCATTTAGCTGAATAACAGGAAAATCAAAAGACAGCGTTTCTTCTACAATAGTTTTTAAAACATCCTCTGGAATTTCTGGAGAAACAAATTGCTTAATGGCAGCAAAAGCAATTTCTATATTAGATAAATTATCTATGTTTTTAAAGAAATCCTCGGGTAAGGGGGTAATACTTTCAGGAAAGTATAATCCTTTATCTGGTGCCAAACCCTTAATTACTGCATTTTTAAATGTAGTATTGGGTGCTTTTTTGTTTAACGAGTAGTAATTCATTATTTAAGGTATTCTAAATTTAATTTTTTTTAGCTGTTCCAAATTCTCCAAGACTCTTCTGCTTGGTATTCTAACATATGTTGTCCGTTACTAATGGCAGCCCCTTGTTTTTCTCCTGCGCTTAAAAATGCTGTTTTGTCTGGGTTGTAAATTAAATCAAAAAGCAAATGTTCTTTTGTTAAATATTGGTAGGGAATAGCCGGTTTATCTGTAATGTTAGGGTGTGTTCCTAAAGGAGTACAGTTAACTATTACGGTATGGTTTTTTAAAATGCTACTGCTTAATTCTGCATATGTAAATTGATTTTCTTTAGGTGATCTGGAAACATATGTACATATAATATCTAATTCTTCTAATACATATTTTACTGCCTTAGATGCTCCACCAGTACCTAAAATTAAAGCTCTTTTGTGATGTTTTTTTAAATGAGGTTCTATAGATTTTTTAAATCCGTATGCATCTGTATTGTAACCAATTAATCCGTTTTCTGTAAATTTAATAGTGTTTACAGCTCCTATAGCTTTTGCTTTTGCGTCTAAACTAGTTAAAAACGGTATAATACTTTGTTTATAAGGTATGGTAACATTGCAACCTTTAATGTTGGTATTGTTTTTTAAGGTAGTTTTAAATTCATTAATATTTTGATAATCAAAATTTACATATACACAGTTGCTTAACCCAAGTTTTTTAAACTTTTGGGTAAAGTAGTTTCTGGAGAAAGAATATTCAATATCCTTTCCTATTAAACCATATTTATACTTTTGTTTTTCTGTTTTTTCCATACCAATCTAGGCCTAATAAAATACTTATTCCTATAACTACAAAAAAAACTGCCCACCAAGTTTCAGATATCACAAAATCTGGAAAATAGCGAGAATAATTCTGAATAATTTGGTTTCCGTTGGAGTCTATTAATATATTCCCAAACTCATCTACTTTATACACGGTTTTTTTCCAAGGCCAAACAACACCAAGAGAACCAGTTATAAAGCCCAAAATAACAGCTGTAGTTATATGTTTAAAGTGTTTTAAAACGTAACTTATGATATGAGATAGTGTTACTAAACCAACAGCAGAACCAGTAGTAAAAACACCAAGTATGGTTAAAGTGTTTAATCGCTCTGTATTTTTTGTAAAACTAAAATCGCCTTTAATTATTTCCGCAAAAGTGTCGTATAATGCGTTAACAGAATCCACTAAGAGTAATACGTAGTTTCCTAGTAATATTAAAATAAAAGAACCAGATAAACCTGGAAGTGTCATACCAGAAACACTAATAATACCACAAAAGAAAATAAACAAAAGATTGTCATTTTCTTTAGCAGGATTTAAAAAACTTATAGACACACCTATTAGTAACCCAATTATTGCAGCAAAAATGGTTTTCTTATTCCAATAGTCAAAGTCCTTAGCAATGTAGTAAATAGAGCCTATAATTAGACCAAAAAAGCAGGACCAAACGTTAAGCTCATTGTGTTCTAAAAAATAATCTAAAATTTTTGATACACTAAAATAACTTACCAACATACCAAAAATTAGCAAGCTAATAAAGTTGCCATTTATGTAAGTAAAAAAACTTTTAAGTCTGCCATTTAAAAGCAGTTTTAAAGCTTTAAAATTAAATTTTTGAAGAGAGTATATAAACTCTTCATAAAATCCAGCAACAAACGCCACTATACCGCCAGATACGCCTGGTACTTTATTGGCAGCACCCATACATAGTCCTTTTACAACAAGGAGAAACTTGTCTAAAGATGTTCTAGTATGTGCCATTATAGTTATTTGTTTTTTGTAGCTATTTTTTCTAGTATAAAAATAGTTAAAAAACCTGTTACCATTAATGCAATTGCCACCATAGTTTGTGGGTCTATATAATGGTTTAATTCTGAGTATTTTATTGGTATAATACTTTGCTCGGTAACTGTTTTTAAAGATTCAAAATTATTGATATTTTTTTGGTGTACAGCAAGTGTACCAAGATCCGAAACACTACTAAAAGGAACAATTTCTCCTGTTTCATCAATCATTACGGTTATTGTTTTTTTCCATGGCCACACTTTATTTAATGAACCTAGTATAAAACCTGTTAAAAGTGCCAGGGTTGTATTGTGGTAATTTTTAAATAACCATTTTAAAATTCTACTAAAACTAAGTAGCCCAATTAACGCTCCCGTAGCAAATAGAGCTATTTTTTTAAAATCAAAATCATGAAATGCATCACTTAATGTCTTATAAGCGCCCATTATTACTAAAATAAATGACCCTGAAATACCCGGTAAAATCATTGCGCAAATGGCAACGGCGCCGGCAAAAAGTAAGTAGTAAGGGTTTGTATTTGCCGCTAAAGCAGGTAAGCTAGTTATATAATAAGCTAAGCCCGCACCAATAATTAAAGCAATAACTGTTATGGCGCTCCATTTTGTAATTTGTTTACCAACAAAATAAATGCTCACTACAATTAAACCAAAAAAGAAAGACCATATTAAAATAGGGTGATATTCTATTAAGTATTTTGCCAAACGCATAAAAGAAATAAAGCTAATTATTATTCCTGTTAATAGGGCCAATATAAAATTACCGTTTGCTTGTTTCCAGAAGGCTTTAATACCATCTTTTTTTAAGGTTTTAAATAATGATAAGTTAACATTACTAATAGTGTTTATTAACTCTTCATAAATACCCGAAATAAAAGCAATAGTACCTCCAGAAACTCCTGGTACAGCATCTGCTGCACCCATTGCTAAACCTTTTAGTGTAATAATTAAATACTGTAGTAAGTTACGTTCTTTCATAATTGTAATAAAAAACGTAAAAATATAGATTTATTTTTAAGAGTTACTATATTCTACAATAATGTTGTTGATCCACTCATTATTTTTAAACTGAGGAAAATCTGCCTTAAATACCACTACTTTTTTAGCGTTAACTTGTAATGCTTTTACTAAATACTCTTTTGTTTTAATAGTCTGGTTTAAAACCATATGAGAGCCAGCAATTTTGTATAAAATTTCAGCATTATTTGGGTAAAACTCTAGCGCTTGTTGTAATATTTGAATTGCAGAGTGTAAATCTCCTTTTTTTATTACTAAACTACTCCAGTTTAACCAGGTTTTAAGTTCACAATCTCCTAGGTCTACCATTTTTTGATAGGCTATTTCTGCATCATCAATTATACCTAAGGCTTCATGTATTAATGCACTTTTTTCCCAATAAAATAAGTTTTCTTCCTCTATATTAATGGCTTTAGTAATGTATTCTTTAGCCTTTATATAATTTTCTTGTTTAATGTAAAAGCTTGTAATTGCTAGCCATCCTTTATCTAATAAAGGGTCTTCGTGAACAGTTTTGTAATAAAATAATTTAGCTAGTTCTGTGTTGCCTATTTTTTCGTGACATTTTCCAATACGTAAGTATGCAAAAGCAGAAGGATCTTCTATTTCTATGGTAATTTCATAATTTTCTATAGCTTCATTGTAGCGTTTTAATTTTTCAAGAATTTTTCCTTTCTCAAAATAAGCGCCAACAAAACTGTCATCAGAAATAATAGCAAAGTCAAAAGCAGCAATAGCTTCTTTGTACATTCCTTTTTCTATATACTGTTTACCTAGTTGGTGCCAAGCTACCTCACAGTATGGGTTTTTTTCTAGGTAATCATTTAAAAATACAATTGCACCATCAAAATCTTCTAAAAAGTCAAAACAATAAATAATGTTATATAGAGATGCATAATCATGTTCATCAAACAAAACGCATTGTATAAAATGTTTTTTAGCTTCTTCAAAATTATCCATAAAAAGGTGTTCCATACCTAATAAGGAATGTATGTCTATAGAATCTTCAGATAAAGTTAAGGCCTTTTCTAACAATTGTATAGCTTTGCTATGGTCGTCTTTTTTAGAAAATATATTTGCTCTTTGTATGTATATTTCTTCATTATTGCTATCAATAGTTTGTAAACTATCTAGCATACTTTCTGCAAGTTCAAGGTTATTTTCAAAAACATGTACCTCTACTTCTAAAAGTTTTAACTCTATGGTACTTGGGTGTTGTGTTAAGCCAATTTTAATGGCTTTTTTTGCCAATGACATTTTTCCATTGTTTAAATAATGGTGAATAATGTCTTCAAAATCTTCCGCGTCAAAGAAGTAGACGTCATCTGTCTTTAGCATTGACTCAAATTTTGCTATTGGTCTATCAGGTCTTTCTTCAGCTTCAAATGCCATATAAATTCTTTCTTGCTTGATAAGATTAAAATAAAAGTAAGGTTTTAGGTTACTTTTTTTTGAATACTACAGTGTATATTATTAACAAAATAGTTAACAAATTACTTTTTGTAGGAGTCTAAAGCCTCTAAAATAAGCTTGCATCCTTTACTAATTTCTTCATTAGAAATAGTTAGTGGAGGAGAAATACGTAGTGCTTTGGGCTCAAATAATAACCAAAATAATATTAGTCTGTTTTTAGCGCAATGCATTACAACATGGTTTGTAATATCTGCATTTATTAACATAACAGCTAGCATTAAACCTTTGCCCCGTATTTCTGAAATGTATTTGTGTTTTAGGAGCTTTTTAAACAATTTTTCTTTTTCTAGAGTATCATTAATAAGCGAACTTGTAGTTAACTCCTGCAAAGTAGCTAAACTTGCGGCAGCAATAACAGGATTTCCACCAAAAGTTGTAATATGTCCTAGTTTAGGATTGGTTTGTAGGTTTTTCATTATTTGGTTTGATGCCACAAAAGCACCCACAGGCATACCAGAGGCCATACCTTTACCAATAACTAAAATGTCTGGTATACAGTTGTAGTGCTCAAAAGCAAATAGCTTACCTGTTCTACCAAACCCTGGTTGTATTTCGTCTAAAATTAATAAGGCACCAACAGCTGTACAGCGTGTTCTTACTTTTTGTAAATAGTTGTTTGTTGGTACTATAAAACCAGCACCACCTTGTATTGTTTCTAAAATTACAGCAGCTGTATCTGTAGTAATTTTATGTAGATCTTTATCAGAGTTAAACTCTATAAAAGTTGTGCCAGGCACTAGCGGCCTGTAAGCGCTTTTTTGCGATTCTGCACCCGAAACACTCATACTGCCCATAGTATTACCGTGGTAAGAATTACGAGCTGCAATAATTTTATGTCTTTTTGTGGTTCTTTTGGCTAATTTTAAGGCTCCTTCTATAGCTTCCGTTCCAGAATTAACCAAATAGGTAGTTTCTAAATTAGGGGGTAGTAGGGAAGCTAAAAACTTTGCATAGGTTACAGCTGGTTCTTGTACATATTCTCCATAAACCATAACGTGCATATATTCTGATGCTTGTTTGGTAATTGCATCTACCACTTTTGGGTGACAATGACCTAAAGTGCAAGCAGAAACACCTGCAACAAAATCTAAATGTGCATTGTTGTTTTCATCATAAATATAACTGCCGCTAGCTCTAGAAACTTGTAAAGTTAAAGGATGCGGACTAGTTTGTGCTTGGTAGTGTAAAAAGTCCTTTTTCACCTGTAATTTATTTTTGTTGCCTAAGTTTAGACTGTGGCTTGGATAATGTGGGTTTTGGAGTTCCTTTTTTTCTTGTAGCCTTAGTGTTTGGCGGATTATTTATGGGATCTCCTTGGTTTTTATGTCTTTCTTGTTCCTCAGCATCTATATCTATAGGGTTGCTAATTCCTCTAATTACGGGTAGAACAATGTTGTTATCATCTTCTCCAAAAATATCATCTTTGGTATAAATACGCTGGTCTCCGTACCACACAAAACCTTTTAATTTAACACCTGTTTCTGGTTCTTGGCCCTCAGGAAAAGTGTCGCCACTTGGATTAATATAGTACGTTATTACGTCTATTGCGTTTTCTTTCATCTCCATAGTAACTTTACCACAGAGCGATTTATCTATACCAATAAACTCATTTTGATCATTATAAGAGTAATAAATAACCTCTACATTTTGTACTAGATCTATAAAATTAAGTTCGTTATTAATAAACTTGCCAAATAGGTTTTTGCCTTTAGCTTGGTTGTAACCGGTTTTACTAATTGTATCTAAAGATATTATAAAAGCATTATTAATTACCTTTAAAGAGTCTAATTTATCCGTCTCTAAATCGCTTATTAAATGTATGCTATCTCCTGTCATTTGGTTGTCTATATTCCAAATAATAGGGTTTGTAATAAGTTGCGTTATTCCAGTTTTTTGATCAAAATGTATAGAATCACATTTACCACTTATATCTGTTTTAAAAAACTTTGCATCTCTAAACGCACGTATAATTCTATTGTCTGGTTTGCCAGTTACCATTAAAGTGTCTCCATGCATATATAAAGAGTCTTTCTCCATTACATTAATAGCAACAGCTCTTTTGGTAGCAAAAACAGAATCTTTTTCTTTGTATACTTCTGCGTAATGCGCTCTAATAACACCATCGTTTACGGTGTCGGTAACTACTATGTTATTAGTTGCAGATGCAAATTGTTTTCTTTTGTTAAAGTAAACGCTGTCTCCCTCAATAATTTTATTGCTGTAATCTATGCGTGTATTTTTTATACCATAACCCGTTTCTACTTTAGAATCGTAATATCCGCGTTCGCAATACATTACATAGTCTTTTCCTGTAATTGTAGACGGACCATACATATAAACGTGTTCTGAATCTGTGTAATAATCCATTTGCTCAGACAATAAGTGGTATTTAGGATTTTCTACAGTAACACTATCCAACAACTGGTATTTGTTGGTTTCCATAAAAAACCTACCAATTCTACTTTTTATTGTATTAGCGGTGTCTACTATAGTTCCAAAATGTCTGTAGTAAGATTCTTGTTTTTCTCTATCAAAATATAAAGTATCTGTGGTAAGTGTAGCATCTGGACTTTGTAAAACTACATTTTTAGATGCCTTTGCAAGTTTAATATCTCCAAAATATTCAAGTTTGCCACTATCCATTTGTATAGAGTCTCCTTGCTGCATACGTACATTGTCTATCGCAAGAAGTCTGTTCTCTTTTGGGTAAAACACAGCAACATCACACCAAAGGGTTGCTCCTTGGTGTTCAAACTCTACTTGTCTTTCACTATCTCTACTAAATATAGATGCACCAGGTAGCTTAACTTCATCTTTAGTGAAGTTAGCACCGTGTACTATTTTTATTTGTTTTTTTTCTGTTGATTTATCTTGTGCGTTAACACTAAAAACAAATAAGATTAAGCCAATAACTAATTTGTATTTAAGCAAGTCTTAAAATTTTGGTCAAAAATAGGTTTTTTTTGATTGTTCTGATAACAGATTGGCATAGATTTAAGATTATGCTCTTTTTAGTCTATTGTAGCATAAAAAAAAAGCCACATTTTTAAAATGTGGCTTTTTATGTTTATCTATTAATTGTCTGTTTTCTATCTGGACCAACAGAAATAATTTTAATAGGAATTTCTAATTCTTTTTCTAGAAAATCTATGTACTCATTTAATTCTTTAGGGAATTGAGAAGGATCTGTCATTTTTGTTAAATCCTCTTTCCAACAAGGGAACTCTGTGTAAATAGGTTTTACATTTTCTGGTTCTATGTTATAAGGTAAATGAGAAATTTTTTCTCCTTTGTACTCATAAGCAGTACATACTTGTAGGCTGTCAAAACCAGAAAGTACATCGCCCTTCATCATATTTAATTGTGTTACACCGTTAACTTGGCAAGCATATTTTAGAGCAACAAGGTCTAACCAGCCACAACGGCGAGGCCTACCAGTTACTGCGCCAAATTCATGGCCTACTTTAGCCATATTGGCACCAACTTCATCAAACAATTCTGTAGGGAATGGGCCAGAACCAACACGTGTAGTGTAAGCTTTAAAAATACCGTAAACTTCCTTAACCTTGTTAGGAGCAATACCTAAACCAGTACAAGCACCAGCTGCAGTTGTGTTAGAAGAAGTTACAAAAGGGTATGTTCCAAAATCAATATCTAATAAAGAACCTTGTGCGCCTTCTGCTAGTATTGTTTTACCAGCTTTTATGGCTTGGTTTAAATATTCTTCACTATCTATAAAAGTTAATTCTTTTAAGCGTTCAACAGCATCAAAAAATTCAACTTCCATCTCTTCTAAATCGTACTGTACATCTACATTGTAGAAACTAATCATAGTTTCATGTTTATCTGCTAAATGACGGTATTTCTCTTTCCAAGAATCTAATTCTAAATCTCCAACACGCATACCGTTTCTACCAGTTTTATCCATATAAGTTGGACCAATACCTTTTAATGTAGAACCAATTTTAGCTTTTCCTTTAGATGCTTCAGAAGCTGCATCTAACAAGCGGTGGGTAGGTAAAATTAAATGTGCTTTTCTAGAAATAATTAGTTTAGCCTTGTAATCTATATTAAACTGGTCTAAACCTTCTAATTCTTTTACAAAAACAACTGGGTCTATAACAACACCGTTACCAATAACGTTCATTGCTTTTTTATGAAAAATTCCAGATGGTATTGTTCTAAGTACGTGTTTAATACCGTCAAACTCTAAGGTATGTCCGGCATTTGGCCCACCTTGAAAACGAGCAATAATATCGTAATCTTTAGTTAATACATCAACAATTTTTCCTTTTCCTTCGTCTCCCCATTGGAGTCCTAGTAGTAAATCTACTGCCATTACTTGTAATTGGTTAGTTGTTTTCTTTTTTGTTTTTTGTTCCGTAAAAATATAGTGAGTGGTTTGTTATTTTAATATCAAACACATCTTCTATTGTTTTTTTTATTGACTGAATTCTAGGGTCACAAAACTCCATTACCTCACCTGTATCTGTTAGTATAACATGATCATGTTGCCTATCAAAATAAGATTTCTCATACTGAGCCTGATTTTTGCCAAATTGGTGTTTACGTACCAATTTACAATCTAATAAAAGTTCAATAGTGTTGTATAAGGTTGCTCTACTTACTCTATAGTTTTTATTTTTCATTTTAATATAAAGAGATTCTATATCAAAATGATCTTCACTTTCGTAAATTTCTTGGAGTATAGCGTAGCGTTCGGGTGTTTTTCTGTGTCCGTTTTCCTCTAAAAAAGTCGTGAAGACATTTTTTACAATGTCTTGATTTTTGTTACTACCCATAGTATTTTCTACAGCTTTTCGGTTTGCAAATGTAGTGTAAATTTTAAAGTCTAACTACTTTATCTATACCGTTAATTTTCTTTAAATTGTTAATAAGCTTAATTAAGATAGAATTATTTTTAACTACAACCGTTATTTTTCCTGAGAAAGTGCCGCCATCTGTGCTAAAGTTTACGCTTCTCATATTCACGTGCATTTGTTGAGAAATAATTGAAGTTAAGTCACTAATTAAACCAATATTGTCTATTCCGGTTAATTTTATATTTGCTGTAAATTCTTGCTGAGAAGAATCTATCCACTTAGCTTGTATAATTCTATATGCATAATTAGATTGTAAAGATATGGCATTTGGACAATTTTTAGTATGTACTTTAATACCTTCGTTTACACTAATAAAACCAAAAACATCATCACCAGGTATTGGGTTACAACACTGAGACAGTTTATATTTTAATTTTTCTTCTTCTTTACCAAAAACTAACTGATCATACTTTGCAGTAATCTCTTCTTTATCTATGTTTTCTGGTGTTGTATTTCTTCTAATTCTATTTTTAAAGAAACTGATAAAGGCGTTGCTATATGATGATGCAAAATCTTTAATTTGATTATTATCTATAGAGCCAGTGGCAATTCTGTAAAACAAATCTAAGCTTGTTCTTAGTTTAAAGTGAGACACCATTTTGTTTATAGTATCTTCATTAAAACTAATTTTTTGCGATTTTAATTTACGACGAAGAATTTCCTTACCTTCTTCTGCAATTTCTTTTTTCTCTTCTCTTAATGAAGATTTAATTTTGGATCTTGCGCGTGCTGTAGTAGCATAGTCTAGCCAGCTTTGGTTAGGTTTGCTTTTTTCTGATGTAATTACCTCTACTTGGTCTCCACTATGTAAAATAGTATTTAAAGGTACAAGCTTGCCATTTACTTTAGTTCCTCTGGTCTTTAATCCAATTTCTGAGTGTATATGAAAGGCAAAATCTAAAGAAGTTGCACCTTTTGGTAAGGATTTTAAATCTCCTTGTGGTGTAAAAACAAATATTTCTTTAGAATATAGGTTTAGTTTAAATTCCTCTACAAAATCTACCGCATTTGTATTGGCATTTTCTAAAGCTTCTTGTAGTCTATTTAACCAAACCTCTATGCCTTGTTCTTTTTGGTCTCCGTGTTTGTATTTAAAGTGTGCAGCATATCCTTTTTCTGCAATTTCATGCATACGCTCACTACGTATTTGTACCTCTACCCATTTGGCATCTGGTCCCATAACGGTAATGTGCAAGGCTTCATAACCCGTAGATTTAGGAGAAGATATCCAATCTCGTAAGCGTACGGGGTTAGGAGTAAAATTGTCTGTTACTACAGAGTAAATTTTCCACGCTAAAAATTTTTCATTTGCTTTATCTGATTTGTAAATTATTCGAATAGCAAACTTGTCATAAATTTCATCAAAAGGCACATTTTGTACTTTCATTTTTCTACGAATAGAAAAAATAGACTTCATACGGCCTTTAATGGTGTAATTTAATCCTTCTTTATCTAAAGAGTCTTGTATGGTATGCGAAAAAGAGTCTATGTATTCTTGTTGCTCTTCTTTAGTTTCTTCAATTTTATCTAAAATGTCATTATAAACTTCGGGCTCTGTATACTTTAAACTTAAATCTTCAAGTTCTGTTTTTATGTTGTAAAGTCCTATTCTGTGTGCAAGAGGCGCATAAATATAAAGTGTTTCAGAAGCTATTTTTAGCTGTTTATGCTCTGGCATAGAATCCATAGTGAGCATATTGTGATAACGGTCTGCTATTTTAATAATAATAACCCTAACATCATCATTTAAGGTTAAAAGCATTTTTCTAAAATTTT
The DNA here is from genome assembly GCF_001999725.1 of Cellulophaga omnivescoria. Classification (GTDB taxonomy): domain Bacteria; phylum Bacteroidota; class Bacteroidia; order Flavobacteriales; family Flavobacteriaceae; genus Cellulophaga; species Cellulophaga omnivescoria. Next base: position 198,990 of record NZ_MDDP01000001.1, on the reverse strand, counting down.
CTGCCTGTTGGGATACATTCATATCCTTTTTTAGGTGAGCAATTTTAGTTAAACCATCTACAATTTTAGCTACAGTTTCACCAAACAAACGCTCTATATCTGCAAGTGTATATTCTGTGTCTTCTACAACATCATGCAGTAGTGCAGAGGCTATAGATACAGCATCTAACCCTATTTCTGAAGCTACAATTCTTGCAACAGCTATTGGGTGAAAAATATAAGCTTCACCAGATTTTCTGCGTTGGTCTTTGTGTGCATCTACAGCAATTTCAAAAGCAGATCTAATGAGTTTTTTATCTTCATCAGAAAGTGTTAAGTAACTAACGCGTAGTAATTCTTTATACTGGCGTGTAATTTCTTTATTTTCTTTTTCTATTTCAGCTTCTGTCATATAAACTAAAATTACATTAAAGTTTGTTAATAATCAACAAAAATTATTTTTTTAAATTGTTAATTCTGTCAATTAAAGTAGGGTGAGAGTAGTTCATGAAAACATACGCAGGGTGGGGTGTAAGATTACTTAAACTTGTTTTAGAAAGTTTTTTTAATGATGTTATTAATGGCATAGATGCATATGTATTTTTTGCATAATCATCTGCTTGGTATTCAAATTTTCTAGATAAGTAGTTCATTATTAAGCTTGTGATTTCTGATATAGGACTGTATAAAATACCAAAACCAATTAATGCAGCATGAAAACTTGGTACATCTACACCAATGGCTAAAGAAATACTAGGTGTATTTATAAAGATAGATAAAATGTATAATGTTAAGCCCGTAAGTAAAATTGATGCTGTTAAATTAAATAAGATATGTTTGCGTTTGTAATGCCCAACTTCATGCGCTAAAACGGCAATTATCTCCTCTTCATTTAAATCTTTTACAAGCGTATCACACAATGTAACCCTTTTTTGCTTACCAAAACCAGAAAAATATGCATTTGCTTTTGTAGATCTCTTAGAGCCATCTATTATAAAAATATTTTGTAGCTCAAACCCAACTTTTTGGGCATACTCTTCAATTTTGGTTTTTAGACTGCCATTTTCTAAAGGCGTTTGTTTGTTAAATAGCGGCACTATAAGCTTGCTATAAAACATATTCATAAAAATTGAGATGATAGAAATTACTACCCAAGCATATATCCAAAAATTTGTTCCTGCCCAATTATAAAACCAAATTACTAGCGCCAAAAGGGCACCGCCAATAATAGCTGTTAAAAACCAACTTTTAATTAAGTCTATAAAAAATAACGTTTTAGTAGTTTTATTAAAGCCAAATTTTTCTTCTATTACAAAGGTGCTATAGTAAGATAATGGTACGTTTAAAATACTGTTTCCTATCATTATAATACCAAAAAAAATAATTGCAATTAAAATGGGGTTTTCTGTTATACTACGGGCAAAATTATCTACCCATGCAAATCCTCCAAAAAGCAAAAAAGAAATGGTTAATAGTACAGAAAAGCTGCCAGAAAAAACTCCAAATCTATAGTTGGCAGTCTTGTAGCGCTGAGATTTAATGTATTCTTCTTCATTAAAAATACCGTTTAATTCTTGCGGTATGGCTTCTTTAAATTTTTTAGCATTTAAATAATCTACAACTGCATCTATTGTAAACTGCAATACAATAATGCCTAGTATTACATAAAAAAGAATACTCATATATATAGTTATTGGTGGTGGTTTGGTTTTGTAAAAATAGTAAATACTATCTTCTTTGTCGTTTAGCTTCAAAAATAACTACAGCTGCAGCAACAGAAACATTCATAGAGTCTATTTGCCCTTCCATAGGAATTATAATATTTTGGTTAGAGTTGCTTAACCACTCTTTTGATAAACCAGTAGCCTCTGTACCAACTACAATGGCAGATCCGCTGGTATAATCTACAGTTGTATATGTTTTTGAAGCGGTTAATGCAGCGCAATACGTAGCAATATTGTTTTCTTTTAAATATGCTATAATTTCTGAAGTAGAGCCCGTTGCAATTTTAGTAGTAAATACACAACCAACACTAGAACGTATAATGTTTGGGTTGTACAGATCTGTTTTAGGATTAGCAATAATAACAGCATCTAAATTTGCTGCATCTGCAGTACGCAATAAGGCACCAATATTACCTGGCTTTTCTGGAGCCTCTGCAACCAAAATTAACGGTTTATTGTTGTAAAGTTCTAGGTTGGTTAAACTGTGATTTTTACTTTTTACAAGTGCTACTACACCTTCTGTAGTAGATCTGTATGCTATTTTTTGGTACACATCTAAGTTAACCTCTATAACATTTGTGGTGCTATTATTTTTAATTAAGTCTGTAATAGCCTGCTCAGAAATTAAATCTTTACAAAAAAACAAGGTGTTAATACTATAGTTTCCTTTTAAAGCAAGTTGTAACTCTCTAGCACCTTCTAGCACAAAAAGATTACTTTTTTTGCGCTCTCTAGACTTGTCTTTTAGTACTAAAGTTTTTTTAATAAGCGGATTTTGTAAGCTTGTTATTTGTTTAAATGTATTCATTACAACAAAAGTAATGTAATATTGTAAATTATAGATTAGCATTACGACGAATTGTAAATTATAACTAATAAATTAAATTTTTTTAAAATGAAGTATTTAGCATTGGCCTTATTTTCTGTGTTTATAGTCTCTTGTAAACAAGATAAAAAACAAATTCCTACAGTGGCAAAAGAGCCAGAAGAAGTATTAGAGGTAGAAATTAATACGTACCCAACTGAATTACAACAGGTTTTTGAGGCTCATGGAGGGATAAATACCTGGAAAAATATGAAAAGTTTAGTTTTTGATATTCCTAAGCCAAATGCAACCGAAACACATACAGTTAATTTACATACAAGAGAAGATAAAATAGTTACCCCAAACCATACTATTGGTTATAATGGTACAAAAACTTGGTTGTTAGATACTAAAGGTGAATTTAAAGGTGATGCTGTTTTTTACCATAACCTTATGTTTTACTTTTATGCAATGCCTTTTGTTTTAGGTGATGATGGAATTGTTTACGAAGAAACTGAACCTGTAGTTTTTGAGGGTAAAGGTTATCCTGGAATAAAAATTAGTTACAATCCTGGTGTAGGCGCATCATACAAGGATTTGTACTTTATACATTTTGACCCTAAAACTAAAAAAATGGCTTGGTTAGGTTATAGCGTTAGTTATAGAAGTGGAGAGGTTAGTAATAAGTACAGTTGGATACATTATAACGATTGGACCACTGTTAATGGTTTGTTACTGCCAAAATCTATTACTTGGCATAATGTAGAAAACGGCTTAATTAAAGATGCAAGAAAGACTGTTGCTTTTGAAAATATAAAAGTTAGTGAAGAGGCTAAACCATCATCATTTTTTGCAAAGCCTGATGCAGCAGTTTTTGTAGAGGGAAAAATACAGGAATAAGTTATTGTAACACACAAAATAAAAAAGCCTCCAAAACGTATGTTTTGGAGGCTTTTATTTTAAGTATACAAAAGAGTTACTCTCCTTTGTTATATTTACCCATATATCTTTTATATAATTCTGTTTGGTGCGTTTCTAAAGACACATCTCTACCATCTATAAAAGCTTTTTGTAGTTTGTTAGTGCGCATTTCTAAGGCATCTCCTTCAGAAATAAATAAGGTAGCACTTTTACCAACAGCCAACGTACCGTGTGTACCGTCAATTCCTAAAATTTTAGCTGTATTACTAGTAATTAATTGCAAAGCTGCTTCTTTTTCCATACCATAAGCTACAGCTTGGCCAGCATAAAATGGTAAGTTTCTGTTCTGGAAGTTTGCTTCACCATTATTTTGTATCCCAACTAGCAAACCACCATCTGTTAATAACTTAGCCATTTTGTATGGTAGGTCATAATCATCATCGTTGTTGCTAGGCAAATTATGCATTGCTCTTACTAAAACAGGAATATTGTTCTTTTTTAGAAAGTCTGTTATTTTGTAAGCATTATATCCGCCAACTAAAACAACATTTTTAATATCATTTTCTTTTAAAGTTGTTACAGCGTCTATAATTTCTTTTTCACCATCTGCATACACATATAATTTTTGTTTTCCAGAAAAAAGTCCTTCCATTGCGGCAAACTCTTGATGAAAAGGTTTAGCAGTGGTTTCATTATAAGCTTTAGCGTTTACAATAAAATCTACTACTTTAGAGATGTCTTTTGTGTAATTTTTATTTGGTTGTAAACCTCTTGGCTCACCCATCCACCAACGACCTCTTCTGTAAGAGTTTGGCCAGTGCAAATGTATACCGTCATCAGTTTTAACTGCTGCATCTTCCCAGTTCCAAGCATCTAACTGTACAACAGAAGATGTACCTGGTATTACGCCACCTCTAGGAGCAATTTGTGCCATAAGCACACCATTAGGACGCATACTTTCTATTACTTTAGATTCAGAGTTGTAAGCAATTAAACTTCTTACGTGCGGAATCATTCCACCAATTTCTGCTTGGTCATCACTTGCTCTTACGGCATCTACCTCTACTAAACCTAAAACTGTGCAAGCAGCAATAAAACCAGGATAAACGTGTTTGCCTTTGGCATCAATAACCTTTCCTTTGCGGGCAATTCTCATTTTAGCATCTCCTACAAAGGTAATTTTACCACCTTCAAACATAATAAGAGAATTTTCTATAACTGTGCCATCACCTAGGTGAGCAACGGCTCCCTCTATGGTAATGGCTTCTTTTTGTGGGCTAGCAGGTGTTTGTTGTGCAAACCCATTTGCACTAAGGCAAAGTACTAGCAGTATGTATATAATTTTTTTCATTTCTGTAATTTTATATGTTGTCTATTACGCTTACCACTCCGTGTCCATAGTGTCACAATGGAACTTAGGTTTTTGTTTCTTAATAGGCTTTTGTGTTGGTTTGCCACCTTCTTTTTCTTCAAGCATCATAGTAATAAGCTTGTTTCTTTCGTTTTTAATAGCAGCTCTTTGTTGTTTGTCTTTTTCTAAATCAAAATATACAACACCTTCTATTAAAGTTTTTTCTGCTTTAGCGTAAACAGATAGTGGGTGGTTGTTCCAAAGTACTAAATCTGCATCTTTACCTTCTTTAATACTCCCTACACGATTGTCTAAGTGTAATAATTTAGCAGGGTTAATAGTTACCATTTTCCAAGCCTCTAGCTCTGTCATATCTCCGTATTTTACAGTTTTGGCAGCTTCTTGGTTTAATCTTCTAGACATTTCTGCATCATCACTGTTAATGGCAACAGTAACACCCTGGCTCTGCATTATTGCAGCATTGTATGGTATAGCGTCATTAACCTCATACTTGTAAGCCCACCAGTCACTAAATGTAGATGCACCAACCCCGTGTTCTTTCATTTTATCTGCAACCTTGTAACCCTCTAAAATATGTGTAAAAGTGTTAACTTTAAAGTTAAACTTTTCTGCAACTTTCATTAACATATTAATTTCTGACTGTACGTAAGAGTGGCAACTAATAAAACGTTCTCCGTTAATAATTTCGGCAAGTACTTCCATTTCTTCATCATAACGATAAGGTTGGCCACTTTTTTTCTTTTCATCATATTCTTTTCCGCGCTGAAAATAATCTATAAACATTTGCTCTACACCCATTCTTGTTTGTGGAAAACGAGAGCGACTGCCCCAGTTACTTTGCTTTACATTTTCACCTAAAGCAAATTTTATAAACTTAGGAGAATTATCATAAATCATTTTATCTGCACTTTCTCCCCATTTTAACTTTAGTAAGGCAGAACGTCCGCCAATTGGGTTTGCAGAACCATGTAATAACTGAATAGAAGTAACACCACCAGCCAGATTACGGTAAATATCAACATCTTCATTATCTACTACATCTTCCATTTTAACTTCAGCAGAAGAATTTTGTCCGCCTTCATTAATACTTAAGCCTGCAATGTGCGAGTGTTCATCTATAATACCAGCCGTTAGGTGTTTTCCGGTAGCATCTATAACTGTTGCTCCGCCAGCATTTAGGTTGGTGCCTATTTTTACAATTTTACCTTTTTTTACAAGTACATCTGTATTTTTTAGTATGCCAGCCTCTTCACTAGTCCAAACTGTAGCATTTTTAAATAAAATATTTTCTTGTTTAGGTTTAGTAGTATAGCCATAACCAACATTAGGGTAGGTAACAGGCATTAATTCTGGTGTAGATATATCTTTTTTATCTTTATCTTTTTTATCTACGTCTCCAGTTTTTGTGGCAACAAAGGTAGACTCAGATCCATTTGGTAAAACAAGCTTACCGCTAATGTTGGTAGAGTTAGGAGTAACAATACCTGTCATTCTATATCTTTTTTCACCTTCATTAGTTGTAAAAGCAAGGTCTACCCAATTTTCTTTGTATGAGAATTTAGATTTAATGGTGGTAGAGTCTTGTTTTAAAGTTGCAGATGGCTTATCTGTAGCTCCTTTAATTTCTAACTTATAAGTTGTGCCATCAATAGCTAAATTGTAAGAACCACTTATATCTTTTACGTCTTTGTCTGTAATTACATTTTTTTGTCCCTGAACCCAGTTTTCATAAAGGGTAGTGTTTTTATCAAAAATATCTCCAGAGGTAATTAAAAAGTTTGCATAACTACCATTTTTAAGAGAACCTATTTGACCAGACTTTCCAAGTATTTGTGCTGGTACAGTTGTTAAAGCTTCTAACGCTTTAGTTTTAGGTAAACCATATGCAATTGCTTTTAATAACTTGTCTTTAAAAGCAGCAGGAGATTTTAGATCATGTGTAGTAAACGTAAAAGGAATACTGTTATCTGCCAATACTTTTGGGTTAGATGGTGCTTGGTTCCAACGTCTCATATCTGCTAAAGAAACATTATCTGCTTGGTATGGGTTAGATACATCATAGGCATCCGGAAAATTTATAGGTAAAATGTAAGTTGCATTTGTAGCTTTAATATCTGCAATACTTTCGTATTCATTACCGCCAGCTAAAATTACATACTGTATGTTGTTTGCGTCTCCAATTTTATCTGCTCTAAGCGCGTGACCTTTGTCACCAGCTTCAAAAATTTGAACCAAACCTTTGTTTTTATTTAATGCTTCTAGTGACAAGTCTTTTGTTTCACTATTGCCGTTAGCGTACCAAGCGGCATCAGAATACATTTGTCTTAATAAAGCTAAAGAACCCATTAAGGAAGATGGGTAAGATTGATTTTTTACTGCGCTTCTTGTTAAAGAGAAGTATTGTGCAGATCTGTCGTCTATTATACGGTCACTGTTTGTGCCATCATCATTAAGAGTAACAAGTATACCTGTACCGCGGGCAATACCATCTTGTATATGCGAGTTTACTACTCCAAAGCCAGCTTTTTGGTATTCGGCAGCTTTTTTAGCGTCAAATTTAAAAACACTTAAAGCATTGTTTTCTGGCATTATGTGGTCATTCCAATAATAGCCGTGTCTTGTGGCTTCGTACTGTGTAGATCTACCGCCAGAGGCTTTTGGTTTTTTAATACCAAAGTCCGAGTATATATCTATAAATGATGGGTAAATAGATTTTCCTTTTAGGTCTACTGTTACTGTATTTTTAGGTACAGTTACACTTTTGCCAACTTGTACTACTTTTCCGTTTTTAATAAGTAGTGTTCCGTTTTCTACAATTTGTGTTGGAGTAACAAAAATTTTAGCGTTTGTAAAGGCGGTGTAATTATTGTTTTTGGATTTTACACCAGTGTTTGTAGGGAAATAATCCTGTGCAAACACGGTAGCACTTGCCAAAAATAAGGCAAGCGATAGGAGTCGTATTCTCATATCGGTTTCTTTTTGAGTTGATTAGTAAATTAGTCTGTCTAAAGATAGATAAACAGTCATTTGAAAGTTGTAATAAAATGTTAAAATTACGTTGCTTGTTTGCTTATAAATTCAAGTTAATAATACGTAATTGGCTTTTATAATGAGTGTTTCTGATGATAAGCAACTAATAATGTTACTATTCTGCTATAACTTTTCATTCCATCTTTTTGGTTATTCGCTTTTAAAAAAGTACTGTAAACAGATTTTAAAACGGGTTCCATTGGATTTTCATAATTATTCCAAAAGGTACTTAACTCTTGATAGTTTTTTTTAACTCCAATATTTAATTTCGCATAAAGCTGATTAAATAGCTCAGGATCATTATATCTAATATCACTTAAACAGTAACTAAGTGCATAAGAATAAGCAGCATATTTAAAGTATTTGTCTTTATTGTTTACAGTTACTAAATAGCCAATAAAATTAGTTTCATTTTCTGCCGAATAGCCAATTTGGTGTCCGGCTTCATGACCTGCAACAACAGGATATCTGTATAAGGGTATTTTGCCATTAACTTGTGCTTCATTAGTAAACGGATTTAAATAACCGCCATAACCTGCATAGCTTAATCCTGTACTAAATAATGATGTTTTTAAACTAGGAGTTTGGTAATTAAATAGTGGATATTTTTTTTGCAGTTCTGTATATCCTATTGTGGTTAGGTTGTATATTTCTTCTTTACTATATGGCATTACCACAGCTTTGGTACTATCTGCGGTAATAGAAGTGTGTATGGTATTTGTTTTTTTTATTAACCTAGAAACAAAAGATTCTAATTCTGTTATAGAATGGTTTTCATTTATGCTAAACGTTTTATACAACGGCTCTCTGTAATAGTTTAATCCCCAGCAAAAATGAAAAGTAAAATATGCAATTGATAATACAACTACTATATTTCTTAAAAAAACTAATGGTTTTTTCTTAATATACTGTCGTTTAGTAATAAGGTATTTAATAGTAAGAATAATAAGGCTAGCATATAAAATATCACCAACAGAAAAAGGTATCCAACCTAATAAATACCTAAAAAAGATAGAAATGTATTGGTACAAACCATTACTGTAATATTCTTCAATAAAAGCAGGGTAGTTAGCCAACCATTTTACGAATACAATTTGTACCGGTAAAAAAAGAGCAATACCATTTTTTAATTTAGACTTCATTATATCAAAAATAAGCAATACAAGGTATAAAATCGTTTTCTATTATGTAATTTTGAAGTCTAGAAAATAAAAAGAAATGAGTAAAGATATAAGAGAGTTAGAACCTAAAGCAGTTTGGAACAAATTTGCAGATTTAAATGCCGTGCCAAGACCTTCTAAAAAGGAAGAGCGTGTAATACAGTTTATGTTAGATTTTGGCGCTTCTTTACAACTAGAAACTTTAAAAGATGAGGTTGGTAATGTTATTATTAGAAAACCAGCAACACCAGGTTTAGAAAATAAAAAAATGGTTACGTTGCAGTCCCATTTAGATATGGTACACCAAAAAAATAACGATACTATTTTTGATTTTGATACACAAGGTATACAAATGTATATAGATGGTGACTGGGTTAGGGCTAAAGGAACCACATTAGGCGCAGATAACGGTATGGGTGTTGCTACAATTATGGCTTTATTAGAAAGTATAAATATACCACACCCTGCACTAGAGGCCTTGTTTACTATTGATGAGGAAACAGGAATGACAGGAGCAATGGGTTTAAAAGGTGGTGTTTTGCAAGGAGATATACTTTTAAATTTAGACACAGAAGAGGATGATGAAATTGATATAGGCTGTGCAGGAGGTGTAGATGTTACAGCAAGAAGAATTTATGAACTAGAGCCTGTGCAAGCAAACTTTACTGGTTATAAAGTTACGGTTAAAGGTTTAAATGGTGGCCATAGCGGTATGGATATACACCGTGGTTTAGGTAATGCTAATAAAATAATGAATAGGTTGCTGTATAATATAAGTTTATACACAGATTTAGCCATTTCTGAGATTGATGGTGGTAGTTTGCGTAATGCAATACCAAGAGAAAGTAATGCTATTGTTGCTGTAAAAGTTACAGATGAGTTTTTGGCTAATTTTGAAAAATTGGTAAATACAATTAAATCTGAATTAAAAGTTACAGAACCAAATTTAGTGATTTCTTTAACGGAGGTTTCCTTACCCGAAAGTGTTATGGAAAAAGAAGCTCAGCAAAAAATGCTACGTGGTATTTATGCAGCGCATAATGGTGTGTATGCTATGAGTGCAAGTATGGCAGACTTGGTAGAAACATCTAATAACATAGCAAGAGTTATAGTAAAAGACGGAGCAATTAAAATTGGTTGTTTAACTAGGTCATCTGTTAACTCTGGAAAAATGGATTTAGCTTACGCATTAAAATCTGTTTTTGAATTGGCTGATTTTAAGGTAGACTTTAGTGGTGATTATCCTGGGTGGAACCCAAACCCAGATTCAGCTATTTTAAAAGTGTTAAGTGCACAGTATAAAACCGTTTTTGGTACAGACGCTAAAGTTGTTGCTTGCCATGCTGGTTTAGAATGTGGTATTTTAGGACAAAACTATCCAGATATGGATATGATTAGTTTTGGGCCAACTATAAAAGGAGCTCACTCACCAGATGAACGTGTTAGTATATCATCGGTACAAAAGTTTTGGAAATTTACTTTAGAAGTGCTAAAAAATAGTCCGGCTTAAAGCATTATATAACTTTATTAAAAAAATCCCCATTTGAAAATATCAAATGGGGATTTTTTAGTATTAAGGTTTTATTTAGAAAGTAGGATTCTTTTCTATTAATTCTGTACGTACTAATTTTCCAGATTCCGTTACTTGGTCTAGACTCCAATTGCCATTACCACTAGCTCCAGGAGTTAATGCAGCAGATTTTTCGTTTTTATCTGCTATAGACCAGTTACACCATGATATTTTATTTTCGTCTAAAAATGCCCACCAAGCTTTGCTTTCTGCCGCGTCTACATAACCATCACCAGTGTATTCTGTAGTGCCATATTCTGTAACAAAAATAGCCAAGTTGTTATCTATAGCTTGCTTGGCAATATCTCTTAAATATTGTTTATGACTAGCTGCATAGTAATGAAGAGTATACGCTACGTTGGCATCATTAATTTCATTGCCAATTACTTCATCTACACGTTGTGACCATACTCTTGTACCGCATACAACAATATTGTCTGGGTCATACTTTCTAATTTCTTTAATAACTGCCTCATGGTAAGGTTTAAGTGTGTTATTCCAAGATACACCATCTAAAGGTTCGTTATAAATTTCATATATAATGTTAGGCTTGTCTCCGTATTTTTGTGCAACCTCTGCAAAAAAACTTTTCGCTTCATTTAAATGGTTTTCTGCATGGTGACTGTGCCAATCTACAATAACATAAATACCTTGTTCTATAGCAGCATCTATAACGGTAAATACTTTAGCTTTTTCTCTTTCTGGGTTGCTTAAGTAACCACCGTTATCTTCTACAGCCATAGCTGCTCTTACAATGGTAACGTTCCAATCCTCTTTTAGCCATGATACGGTGCCTGTTGTATAGTATTGTGGCATCCATTGGCTCCAAAATAAAGACATACCACGTAATTGTATTGCGTTGTCATTTTTGTCTACAATTTTACTTCCTTTAATGCGTAGTTGTCCGTACGCATCTACAACAGTTTTTGCAGTGTTGTTACTGTTGTTTGTTTCTTCTTCATTAGTATTATCTTCTTCTGTAGTATCTCCATTATTATCATTAATAGCATCTAATAAGTCGTTAGATGAATTGTCACAGGATAAGAAGGACAAGAAAAATACTAGTAATACTGTTTTTAATGCAAATGTTTTCATAGCTTTTTATTAATTAAAGGTTTACTTGGGGAGAATTATTTGTAGTAAATGTATTACAAATAAAAAAGACTGCCAAAAGCAGTCTTTTAATTTATTGAAAAATTTTTGTAAATAAAAGATAGGTTATTGAATACCAGTAATTTCTACATCAAAAATTAAATCGGCGTTTGGAGGAATTGGTCCGCCACCTTGTTCACCATATCCTAAATGTGGAGGAATAAACAAACGAACTTTGTCTCCTACTTTCATACGTAATAAACCTTCTTTAAAACCTGCTGTTAACCTAGATTCCGGACTATAATCCATTGGATAAGGACTAAGGTCATTGCCGTGCATTTTGTAAATAATGTCGTACTTACCAAATTCTTTAGCAACATCTTCCATAGTAGTATCAAACAAGCTGCCATTACTTAACCAGCCGGCATAGTTTACTAAAGCTTTCTGTCCAATTTTTGGTTTTGGTCCAGTACCTTCTTTTAACACTAGCACTTTTAATCCAGATGGTAAAGTTTCTGCTTTTTTAATTTGCTCTGCAGTTTTAGCAGCAAAAGCAGCTTCTGTTTTTTTAGCTTCTTCAGCTAAAGCTAGTTGCCTTTTTTCTTCTTCTTTTTCTTCATCAAAGTAAGATGTCATCACTTTAATTGCATCAAAATTTTTAGCCTCCTTACCTTTTTTTACTATTTCTATGGTAGAGATAACAACATCTTCTATAGGTCTGTTTTTTGCAGCTACTTTTACATTTGCAATAGAGTCTATAACTTCTAAACCTTTAACAACTTCACCAAAAACAGAATGACATCCAACTCTAGGATTATCACAATTTTTTAAATTACCAAACTCATCTAAACCGTCTAAGAAAGGAGTAGGAGCATGGGTTATAAAAAACTGGCTGCCATTTGTTTTTGGTCCAGAATTAGCCATAGATAAAATTCCTTTTTTAGTGTGGCGTAGAGAGTCGCTAAACTCGTCTTTAAATTTGTAGCCAGGGTTACCCATACCAGTGCCTGTTGGGTCTCCTCCTTGTATCATAAAATCTTTCATTACTCTATGAAAAATAATACCATCATAATATTTTTTTCCTTTATACTCTTCACTTACAAACGGGCTTTTACCTTCTGCTAAGGAAACAAAATTAGCAACAGTAACTGGTGCTAAATTGTACTCTAACTTAACCAACATATCTCCTTTATTGGTTTTTATATCTGCATATAAACCGTCTTCTAGGTCTGCATATTGTCCCGATTTACAGCCTACCATTGCAGATACAGCTATTAATAAGATTAAAAAACTTTTTTTCATTTTTCCTTTTTTAGTTTATTTTTAATTTAGAATACTATCTTTTTCTACTTTTAATATAGATACTACTGCTTTTAAAGGTATGTTGGTTCCTATTTTATTATCGTCTCCGTGGTAGCCGTAGCCTAAAGAAGAAGGAAATAAAAAGGTAGCGGTTTCATTTTCCTTTAAGAGTTTTACACTTGTACGCAAACCTAAAAATAATTCCTGTTTGTCTACCTTGTATTTTATTGTTCCAATTTCATTAAAACCATAAATAGTATCATTATTAAGGTCTAGTAAGCTATAACGCATAGTAACCAAATCATCTGGTTTAATAGTTTTTATGTCTTCTTGGTTTTTACTATTGTAATAGTACCAAGCTCCGTTTGTACCACTTATGTAGTTGTGGGCAGTATCCTTTTCTATTATACGTTGTATAATTGCTTCTTCTTCTGCAAGTAGTAATTTATTTCGTTTTATAGATTGTTTTATGTAACTACCTGTTTTTACTTCTATAGGTCTTCTTGGTTCTGGACCATCACAACTTATAAAGCACAATATTAGTGCTAAGTATATAACTTTTTTCATCCTTTTAATTGATCTTTATAACTGTCTAACAAAGCAACAAATTTTGCTGTGGTTTCTTCTAAAGAAACATTGCTTTTACCGCCAGCGGCATTGTCGTGCCCGCCACCTTCAAAATGCGCTCTTGCAAATTCGTTTACAGAAAAATTACCTTGAGATCTAAATGATATTTTTATAATTCCTTCATCTTTATTTTCAATAAAAATAACGGCAAAAATTATATTGTCTAAAGTAAGTCCGTAATTGACTATACCCTCTGTGTCTCCTTTTTTAAAGTCGTTTTCATCTAACTCTTCTTGGCTAAGTGTAATGTATGCAGTATGGTAATCTTCTAGTATCACCATATTTTTTAGGGCACAACCTAAAATATGTAATCTACTAGGAGAATTGGTGTCAAACACCTTATTGTGTATAGCCATATTTTCTGCTCCTTTATCAATTAAATCTGCAACTACGCGGTGTGTTCTGCTTGTTGTAGATGAGTACTTAAAAGAGCCAGTATCTGTCATTATGCCTGTATACAAGCAATTGGCAATATCTGCAGTAATTTTAGAAGTATCTTCTACAGCTTCAATAAAATTGTAAACCATTTCGCAAGTAGAGCTCATATGCACATCAGAATAGGTAACTTTTGCATAATCTGCCGGTGCTTGGTGGTGGTCTATCATTATAAAGGTACCTTCTGCAGCCTCTAAGGTTTCTTGCATAAAACCAACCCTAGATAAATGATTAAAATCTAGCGTAAAAATTAGACTAGCTTCTGCAATGTATTTTTCTGCGAGATCTTTATCATTTTCAAAAATAATGATTTCTTCTTGTCCTGGCATCCATTTTAAAAACTTAGGAAAGTCATTAGGAGCAATTACAACTGCTTGTTGTCCTTTGTTTTTTAGGTAGTGCATTAATCCTAAGGTAGAACCTATGGCATCACCATCTGGATTTTTATGTGGTATTATAACTATTTTTTGTGGTGAGCTAAGTAAGGAGCTCACTACTTTACTATCTTCTATATTCATATGCACCAAAGATAGTGTTTTTAGTAAATGCTCAAAATACCGTTGGCTTTTTATAACACCAATCTTATGTTTTGGTTAATACCTTGTATAATGCTTTAGTATGTGAAAAAATAGTCTTAAAATTGTTACTTAAACTATAATTTTAATATTTTGAAGAAAACTATTTTTATACTTGGTTTATTGGTAGTGTTTGGCGCTTGCAAAACCACTAAAACAGCTAATACTGTTGTTTCTCCAATAACTAAATCTGATTTTACTATTGCTTTTGGCTCCTGTAACAAGCATGATGAGGTAAACCCTTTGTGGGATGATGTTTTAGCAGCCAATCCTAATTTGTGGATTTGGGGAGGAGATAATATTTATGCAGATACAGATAATATGGAGCAGTTAAGAGCAATTTACACAGCTCAAGACAATGTGCCTGGTTACAAAAAGTTAAAAGAAACTGTACCTGTAATTGGTACTTGGGATGATCATGATTATGGTTTAAATGACGGTGGAGTAGAGTTTAAGGCTAAAAAAGAAAGTGAACAAGAGTTTTTAGACTTTATGGATGTTGCTAAAGATAGTCCGCGTAGACAAAGAGAAGGTGTTTATGCAGTGCATAATTATAATTTGCCAAAAGGAAAAATAAAAGTACTGGTTTTAGATACGCGCTATTTTAGAACAGCACTAACGCCAGCTACAGACAACAAAAGGCGTGTGCAACCAAATGTTTACGGAGAAGGAACTATTTTAGGTAAAGAGCAGTGGAAATGGTTAACGGAAGAGCTAAATAATTCTGATGCAGATTTTAATATTTTGGTGAGTAGTGTTCAATATTTATCTAACAAACACGGTTTTGAAGGATGGGGAAATTTTCCGCATGAGGTAGATAAACTTAAAAAACTTTTAGTACAAACTAAGGCTAAAGGCGCAATGATATTGTCTGGAGACCGACATATATCTGAGTTTTCTGTAGACACAGTAAAAGATTTAAATTATCCGCTGGTAGATTTTACAAGTAGTGGATTAACACATACATACACAGGTTTTTCTGGAGAAGAAAACCCATACAGGGTAGGAGATGTAGTATTTGTGAAAAGTTTTGGAGTATTAAATTTTAATTTTGACACTAAAACAGTAAACTTTAAAATGATTGGCGATAATGGTAAGGTGCTAGGAGAATTAAAACAAACCTATTAAGTTACTTACTGTTATAAACCTAACAATCTATTAACACTTGCTTTACAAGCTTTTAAACTAATTTGTTGCGTGTTATATTAAAAGCATTATTTTTGCAAAAAATTTAAAAGACGATGATTACAAACAGAACTTTTACAATGATTAAGCCAGACGGTGTAGAAAATGGTCACATTGGTGGTATTTTAGAGAAAATTACATCTGCAGGTTTTAAAATTGTAGCTATGAAATATACGCAGTTAAGCAAGAGAGATGCAGAAGCATTTTATGCTGTACATAGCGAGCGTCCGTTTTTTGGAGAGTTAGTAGAATTTATGACTAGAGGTCCTATTGTTGCTGCTATCTTAGAAAAAGATAACGCTGTTGAAGATTTTAGAGCTCTTATTGGTGCTACTAACCCAGCTGAAGCTGCAGAGGGTACTATTCGTAAATTATATGCAACTTCTATAGGAGAAAATGCAGTTCACGGATCTGATAGTGATGAGAATGCTGCTATTGAAGGAGCTTTCCATTTTTCAGGAAGAGAAATTTTCTAGATTTACATTACAACATACTAAAAAACCATCAAGTTTTTGCTTGATGGTTTTTTTATGTTTTAAAATGAAAAGTATTTAACGTAGTACTAATTTTTTTACCACTTCTTTTCCTAAATCTTCATTTATCATTTTAATAATTTTTGAATTGCCGTGACTTAATTCTTCTCGCAAAACAGAAGAACTTAGAGATACGTACAAAGTACCATTACGCAATTCTACAGCTGTAGTGTAGTTATTTACACCAGGCCCCATAAGGTTTTTCCATGCAGCACGCGTATCTACACCGTCTATACCTCGGTCTAGCTTATTTTCTTTTATAAAATCTTGTAAAAGATCTCCTAATTGTAGGTTTTCTTTTTTTCGTTTTGCCATTATTGCTCTATTTGTATAGGTTGGTAGCGTTTGTAAACGTATGTAATTTGTTCTGTGTCTTTAACGGTAAACGAGTCCTTTGTAAGGTTTATTAATTCTTCTTCTCTTTCCGTAAGGCTGTTACTGTATAATATGGTAAAGGTACTTTGTTTTTGGGTAATGGTAACCTTATCTATATCATTATTAGCTATAAAAGTGCCTCCAATTTTTGGCTTTACTTTTGTTCTAAATCCTTTTAGGTTGTTAATTTCAAAAAAGTCTATTACTGGGTTTGCTTTATACTCTTTGCTGGTGCCATCAGCAAAAAAAACTTTATTTATTTCCCAATAACCGTTAAGCAGCTTTATGTCTTCTTTTTTTACAGTTGTTGGGCTACCACAGGCAATAACTAGCAATGTTAAACATATTAGAGCTGTTTTTTTCATTTTTAAAAATATTTTAAATACAATTTTAGGGTTTGGGTGTGCAAATTTAAGTATAAAATAACGGCAACTTTTAATGTTATTTTGTTTTATGAATATAAAATATAAACTGTAAGTACAACTAGTTATATTTTAAATATTTTATAACTCTGGTGTATGTTTTTTACCACATTTTCAGTTCGGTCTGCGTGTGTATCGCTAATAAAAATTTGTCCAAAATTATCATCATCTACTAAAGACACTATTTGTGCTACTCGGTTCTCGTCTAGTTTATCAAAAATATCATCTAATAATAAAATAGGAGTTGTTTTGGCCTGCGCTTTAATAAAGTTAAACTGTGCTAACTTTAAAGCAATTAAAAACGATTTTTGTTGGCCCTGACTACCAAATTTCTTTACGGGATATTCATTAATTTCAAAAGATAAATCATCTTTATGCGTGCCAACAGTTGTATGCTGTACGGCTCTGTCTTTTTCTAAACTTTCATTAAATAACTGTAGCAAATCTTTATGTAATAATTTACTGTTATAAGTAATTGTTACATTTTCTTTTCCGCCAGATATTGCAGCATATTGTTCTTTAAAAATAGGAATAAAATCATTTAAAAAAGCAACACGTTCTTGGTGTATAAATGTGCCGTATTCTTGTAATTGCTCATTATATACACTTAGTGTGGTTTTATCAAAAGTGTGGTTTACTGCAAAGTATTTTAAAAGAGAATTACGTTGTAAAAGTATTTTGTTATATTTTAAAAGAGCTGTTAAATATTCTTTATTAGATTGTGAAATAACACCATCTATAAACTTTCGTCTAGTATCACTTCCCTCTAAAATAAGGTCGCGGTCTGCCGGAGAAATAATTACTAAAGGTAAAAAACCAATATGGTCCGAAAATTTATCGTATGCTTTGCCATTTCGTTTAATTACCTTTTTTGCACCTTTTTTTAGGCTACAAATTATTTTTTCTTCTCTTTCATTTTTTAAAAATAAACCATCAATAACAAAAAAATCTTCGCCGTGTTTTATGTTTTGAGAAGCAATAGGGTTAAAGTAACTTTTGCCAAAAGATAAATGGTAAATAGCGTCTAAAATATTTGTTTTTCCTACGCCATTACTACCAACAAAGCAGTTTATTTTGGCGTCAAAATCAAATTCTTTAGAGTCAAAATTTTTATAATTTACAAGCGATAATTTCTTTAAAAGCATTCTGTTTTTGGCAAGTTTTATTTTAAAAATATAAGAGAACTCGCAAATTATTGAAAAATAACGAATAAATAAGGTTTTAGATTTCAATAAAAACTTTATTTTTGCGCGATTAATAAAATTAACTATGGCTACATATAAAAAGCGAGGATACAAACCAAAGACTAAAGAAGAACAAGTAGAAGTAGAAATACAAGAACAAGATAGTACAACTGCAGAGGTTTTTAATACGTTAGATGAAAGTGCGTCCAAATCTGAAGAGTGGGTTGCAAAAAACCAAAAGGCCATTTTAGGCGTTATAGGTGTTATTGCAGTTGGAGTATTAGCTTACTTAGCTTATGTTAATTTTGTTCAAAATCCTAAAATTAATGATGCTAATAACGAAATGTACTACCCACAACAGTACCTAGACCAAGCGTTAAATGATGCATCTGCAAATAAAGATTCCTTATTAACTTTAGCTCTTAATGGGTCTGAAGGTAAATACGGTTTTTTAGATATTATTGAAGATTACAGTGGTACTCCTACAGCTAACTTGGCAAATTATTCTGCAGGTATGGCTTATTTAAATTTAAAAAACTACCAAGAAGCTATTAATCATTTAGAAGATTTTAGTACAGATAATGTTACTTTAGGTGCTTTAGCAAAGGGTGGTATAGGAGATGCTTTTATGCAATTAAACCAAACGGAAGATGCTTTAGATTACTATGAAAAAGCAATTGCACAAGGTGATAATGATTTTACTACACCAAGGTATTTATATAAAGCAGGTGTGGCAGCACTAGAGTTGGGTAAAAAAGATAAAGCTTTAAAGTATTTTGAAAGAGTTAAAAACGAATTTTCTACATCTATAGAGGCAACAACAATTGATGCATTTATAGGAAAAGCTAAATAATATAGATATGGCTACGGCTAATAAAAATTTATCAGTTTACGATAAAACAACAATCCCAAACGCGAAAGATTTTCGGTTTGGGATTGTTGTTTCAGAATGGAACACAGAAGTTACAGAAGGGCTATATAATGGAGCTATAGAAGCTCTTTTAGATTGTGGCGCTGTAAAAGAAAACATTGTAAGATGGGATGTTCCTGGTAGTTTTGAACTTACTTATGGTAGTAAAAAAATGATTGCTACAAAAAAAGTAGATGCAGTTATTGCTATTGGCAGCGTTATACAAGGAGAAACCAAACATTTTGATTTTGTATGCAGTGCAACTGCACAAGGTATTAAGGATCTTAATGTATTAACAGATACACCTGTTATATTTTGCGTGTTAACAGATAATAATTTGCAGCAAGCAATAGACCGTAGTGGAGGTAAACACGGTAATAAAGGAACAGAAGCTGCAATAGCAGCAATAAAAATGGCTGCTCTAGGAAACTAATACTGCCAAATACAATTATTAATACTCTTAAAAAGTCTTTTAAATAAGATTTTTTAAGAGTATTTTTTTATACATCTTTTTTGTTTTTATGTTAATTTGACTTGTTAACAAGTTTTGGCATAGTATCTGTGCTATTTTTTGTGTTTTTAAGTACCTTTGAAAATCTAGTTATTATGGGAAAATTTACACGATTACGGAAAAATAAGTCGTACGACTACAAGCCTCGTTACTTTGATGATAAGGGTGAGGGCAACCCGTATAAAATTCAGCATAAACTAGATAAATACCGTACAACTGTTGGCCCAAAACAAGGATTAAAAAGTAAGTTTGGAAACGCTTTTTCTGATCTGCGTAAAGAGGGAGACAGAAATATGAAAATACGAATGGCAATTATAATTGCTATTTTGGTTTTCGCTTTTTTATACATTATAGACTTTGATCTTTCAATATTCTCCATAAAATAATGGCAGATATCATAAAACTTTTACCAGACCACGTTGCAAACCAAATTGCAGCGGGTGAAGTTGTTCAGCGACCAGCATCTGTAGTTAAAGAGCTACTAGAAAATGCAATTGATGCAGGAGCAACTAGCATAAAATTAATAATTAAAGATGGTGGTAAATCTCTAATACAAGTTGTAGATAACGGTATTGGTATGAGTGCTACAGATGCAAGACTTAGTTTTGAGCGCCACGCAACATCTAAAATACAAAGCGCAGAAGATTTGTTTAATCTAAACACAAAAGGGTTTAGAGGAGAAGCTTTAGCTTCTATTGCAGCAATTGCACGTGTAGATTTACAAACAAAAACTGCCAATGAAGAAATTGGAACTGCAATAGAAATTGAGGGCAGTGAAATTAAATCTCAAGAGGTAGTTGCTACACCACAAGGTACTTCTTTGGCGGTAAAACACTTGTTTTTTAATATTCCTGCACGTAGAAACTTTTTAAAGTCAGACGCTGTAGAATTACGCCATATTACAGATGAGTTTCATAGAGTAGCTTTAGCTCACCCGTCTATAGCGTTTAATTACTATAACAATGGCAGTGAACTTTTTAACTTGCCAGAATCTAATTTTAGACAAAGAATAGTAAATATTTTTGGAAAAAAGTCTAATGAGAAATTGGTTCCTGTTAATGAGGATACACAAGTTGTAAAAGTTTCTGGTTTTATATGCAAGTCTGAGTTTGCTAAAAAAAGTAGAGGTGAACAATACTTTTTTGTAAATAACAGGTTTATAAAAAGTCATTATCTTCATTATGCAGTACTTGCTGCTTTTGAAGGTTTAATTAAGCCAGGTACACACCCTGGTTATTTTTTAAATTTAGAGGTAGATCCTTCATCAATAGATATAAATATACACCCAACTAAAACAGAGGTGAAGTTTGATGATGAGCAAACGTTGTATGCTATTTTAAGGTCTACTATAAAACATAGTTTGGGGCAGTTTAATGTTGCGCCTACTTTAGATTTTGATCATGACAGTAATTTGCAGACTCCTTATGAGTATAAAAATAAAAATGCTGTTTTACCTAAGGTAACCGTAGATTCAACTTTTAATCCGTTTGCAGAAGAAACCAAACAGGCGCGTAGTAGTTCGTCTTCAGCTGCATCTAACTCTTTTGCATCTTACAAAAAGCCTAGTCCCCAAAGTTGGGAGAGTTTATATGTAGAAACGCCCAATGCAGAGGTAAAATCTACTGGTTTTGAAGGAGTAAGTTTTGAGTCAGAGGTGAGTACAAAGTCTATTTTTGATGATACAGAAGATGATTTAGATACTTCTGCAATTACTTTTCAGTTAAAAAGAAAGTATATTGTAACTACCATAAAATCTGGTATGGTTGTAATAGACCAAGGAAGAGCGCACCAACGTGTGCTGTATGAGAAGTTTTTAAGAACAGTTACTTTAAATGAAGGTTTAAGTCAGCAGCTACTTTTTCCTATACAATTGTCATTTTCTTTAGCTGAAATTGATATTTTAAAAGATATAAAAGACAATTTAACTACTATGGGTTTTGTTTTTGGACAAATAAATGAAAATATAGTAGAAATAAATGGTATTCCGCCAATGGTTGCAGAAGCAGAAGTAGATGCTATTTTTGATGAGCTAATGGCAGATTGCCAACAAAATGTAGGGGCAGATGGTTTTTCACAAGCAGATGTTTTAAGTAAAGCATTGTGTAAATCTTTAGCAGTTAAAACAGGAGACGTATTAGATAAACTATCGCAGTCTGCATTGGTAAACGATTTGTTTGCGTGTACAGAATCTATGGTAAGTCCGTTTAACAAGCCAATTTATGTGACTATCACAGAAAACGATATTGATAAAAAATTTATATAATGGGTAGACTTACAGATGTTATAAAACATTTAATAATAATAAATGTTATTTTCTTTTTAGCAACACAAACTTTAGGAGACCAAATGTACCAATGGTTTTCTTTGTGGTTTCCAGAAAATGAAAATTTTCAATTATGGCAGTTAGTGTCACATATGTTTATGCACGGCGGTTTTATGCACATTGCTTTTAATATGTATGCCTTATATGCTTTTGGTACACCTTTAGAACAAATGTGGGGTAAAAATAAATTTTTATTCTTCTACTTTTCTGCTGGTATTGGTGCGGCATTAATACATACAGGTGTTAACTATTTTTACTTTAATCAAGGTCTAGATGCTATTGTAAACTCTGGGGTTTTTAAAGAAGAAGTAATGAATGCTTTGTTGGAAGGTCGAAATGTAAATTGGTATAGCTATGCATCTAAAAGTACAATGGATAATTTTTTAAGCGCATATTATGGGCCGGCAGTGGGTGCTTCTGGTGCTATTTATGGTGTTTTAGTTGCCTTTGGTATGATGTTCCCAAATGCGGAGTTAATGATGATATTTTTACCTATTCCTATAAAAGCAAAGTATTTTATTCCTGTTTTAATAGGTATAGATTTATTTTCAGGCTTAACGGGTTATTCTTTATTTGGTGGCGGTATTGCACATTTTGCACATATAGGTGGTGCTATATTTGGTTTTATAATGATGTGGTACTGGAAAAAAAATCAGTTTAATAACAATCGCTGGAATTAAAAATGAACGGAGATTTAAAATATCAATACGCACGATTAAATATTGCAGAAAAATTAATAGCTATTAATGTTGTTATTTTTTTACTTAATTTAATTTTGGTTAATCTTTTTAGATTACCAAATATTGTAAACTGGTTTAGCTTGCCAGAAAATATTGGTGATTTTATACTTCAACCTTGGTCTATAGTTACTTATTCTTTTTTTCATAGTGGTTTGGGGCATATTTTTTGGAATATGCTAATGCTTTACTTTTTTGGAAGAACATTTTTAAATTTATTTGATGCCAAAAAGTTTTTAAATGTATACTTCTTAGGCGTAATAGTAGGCGGATTTTTGTTTATGATAGGCTATAATACAATACCTGCTTTGTTAAATCAGAATGGCGTATTAATAGGTGCTTCTGCAGGTGTTACTGCAATTTTAATTTATGTATGTACTTACTTGCCTAACCAAACAGTGCGTTTGCTAATAATTGATTTAAAATTATGGCACTTGGGTGTTATTATTGTAGTTTTAGATTTAGTAAGGTTGTCTACAGGACAAAATGTAGGCGGAATGCTTAGTCATTTAGGAGGTGCTGCCCTTGGTTATTTTTATGCTAAACAACTAATGAATGGTAAAGATATAGGTGCAGGTTTTGGTAGATTTATGGATAGTATTGCTAATTTATTTAAGAAAGATAAAAAAGCCCCTATGAAAACCGTTTACAGAAATACTAAGACCAAATCAACAACAAGTACAAATGCAACTGTTAGTTTAGATCGAAAAAAAGCAGATAAACAACGTAAAATTGATGCTATTTTAGATAAAATTAGCAAATCTGGATACGAGAGTTTGTCTAAAGAAGAAAAAGATTTTTTATTTATAGCAGGTAAAGAGGACTAGTGAAAAAGCAATCTTTTTTTTACAGAATTGTATTTGTTCTCAATTATTTGTTTGCATTACTGTTATGTGTCTCGTACTTGGCACCATTTGTATCAGTAAAAATACTACCTTTTTTATCGGTTTTTAGTTTGTCGCTACCGTTATTAGTGTTTGTAAATATTCTTTTTTGTATGTTTTGGTTGTTGGCCAAAAATATGCGCATATTACTTTCTGCAACTGTACTAATTTTAGGTTACTTTTTGGTAGACTCATTTATAAAATTTAATTTTTCTGAAGTAGAAACTTTAAATAAAAATACTTTAAAAGTAATGAGTTATAATACTAGAGGATTTAATAAATATGAGTGGTCTAGTGATAAATCTCTTGGTGATAAGATTATTGATTTTGTTTTAAAAGAAGATCCAGATATTATCTGTTTTCAGGAGTTTAGTAGAATTCGGTACCACCAATTAAAGCATAGGTATAAATATAATTATGTAGCACCAGGGTTCTATGTAAACAAAGTAAACCAAGCAATATATTCTAAATTTCCTATAGTTAATATGGGAGAGTTACCGTTTAAGCATACAAATAACATTGCGAGCTTTGCAGATATACTTTATAAAAATGATACAATAAGAGTTTATAATTTACATTTAGAGTCTTTAAAGGTAGTGCCAGATATGGAGACAATTTCTAATGAGGAGTCTTCTAAATTATACGGGAGAATTACTAATTCTTTTAAAAAGCAGCAAGACCAAGCTACAATAGTAGAAGAGCATGTAAAGGCAACGCCATATAAAACTATTATTTGCGGAGATTTTAATAACAATCAATATTCTAATGTTTACCGCATTATTAAAGGAGATTTGCAAGATACTTTTAATGAAAAAGGAGTTGCTTACGGAAGAACTTATAATTTTAAATATTATCCTGTTCGCATAGATTTTATTTTAGCTAGTAAAAATTTTGAGGTTACAGCACATAAAAATTATAATATTAAATTATCAGACCATTTTCCTGTAATGGCTAGTTTTAACCTAAGCGTTAATAAATAAACAGTCTACAAAATCTGCTAGCATATGTAGTAGTAATGCTATTCCAAAAATTCTTGTTTTTTTTAAAAATAAAAAGGAGGTGTAAATGCCCATTGCCCAATAGGTATGTAAGGGGTGAAAGTTTAAGCTACACCTGTTAGCTTCAAAAATAGGTGTGGCTAGTAAGTGGTCTACATCTATTAAGATGGCTGCTAAAAGTATTATTATAGCTCTTGTGCGCTGTTCTTTATAAAAGAAATAGCCAATAATAATGGGCACAATAAAATGTATGCCATAATGCAAACAGAACCTAAGCATTTTTAAATGCTATACTATGGTTTTGTAAATAAGTAAGGGCATTAGTCCCCTCATTAAATAACAAATCTAAAATGCTACAGTTTTCTATAAAACCATTGCGGTCATCAAATACCTGAAAGTAGTTTTGTTGTTTAAAGTCTATTTTGTTTTTAGATGATATTAAAAAACGACCATCTGTAAAATTGGTAGGTTCTTTTTCAAATACTGTAGTTTTTTCTTGTGGCATATCAATTTGTAAACAATCACAAATTAGAGCGGTAGTTTCTAAATTTAAATCTAGTAAAAAATTGTGTTTTTTTTCAAAAAAAGGAGCAATTTCATCTTCATAAAATTCAAAAAAAGCAGATGTTCTATAGGCTGTTTCGAGCGTTCTCCAATGTTGTCTTTGCCAAGCATAGTCATTTTCTACTTTAACATCTTTGTACTTCTGCTTTCCTTTATCTTTACCAACGTGTTTTATGGGTATGTTTAGCATATGCTTACCAACATCCGCAGATATATATGATCTGTTTCTAAAAGTTTGTTTTTGATAGTTATCACTTACTTCCCAACATACGTTATTGTTTGCTATAGCAATAAAATTTGCAATATTTAAAAAATATCCAGGATGTAGTAAAATAGACATTAAATTTATATTTACAGTTTAAATACGATGCTCTTTTAGCTGGTTTGTTATTACATTAAGCGTTTAAAGAAATATAAACTTTTATGTAATTCAAAACCTTTAGTTGTATTTACCAAAGTTAAACTGGCATTCCTAATTAGTTTTCTTCTTCTTTTTTCTAAAGTAGTCAAAAACAAAATAAGCTACTAACGCAATAAGAAAGTATTTTAAATATGATACTGGTTCTCCAGAGCCACCAACAGTGGTAAAAAATCGGTTCCAACGAGGTTTCCAGTTTGCAAAACCATCATTAATACCATCTATACTCATCCAAATAAATACTGGTTTACCTACAATATGGTTCTCTGGTACAAAGCCCCAGTATCTACTATCTTCAGATTGGTGTCTGTTATCACCCATCATCCAAAAATAATCTTGCTTAAAAGTATACTTGTCTGCTACACTACCGTTTATAGTGATTTGGTTGCCAGCTTGTGCAAGAGTATTGCCTTCATACTCAGTTATTATTTTTTTGTAAAGCGGCAAGTTTTTAGCGTTCAAGTTAATTGTGGCACCAGCTTTAGGAATGTAAATAGGGCCTAAGTTATCTTCTGTTCCTGCTAAATTAGCATTTTGAGGAAATATTTTTGTAGACGGTTTTTTAAAGCTAAATTTAGTAACACTTTCTACAGCTGTTAATTTCTGAATCTTTTTAGCTTCTGCCTCAGTAAGGTTAAAAAGGTTCATATTTCTTACGTCTTCAGCTTTTAAATAGTTTTTTATTTTATCACTGGCAAAACTTCCTGTGTAATAAACATAAGCAGAATCTTGTTTTATTTCATCTAAACTAGTGCCTTTTTCCATTAGTTCTGGCACATTGTTTTTTTGTAAAACCTCTTTAGGTATGCGTGTAGTATAGCCAGTAAAGTTTTTTCTTCCTAAAACGTTAAGTACATTATTGTCTAAAGGGTTTTTAGTAGTTACTACGTGAAAAAACATCGGTTTAGCTCTATCTGGTAAAATTGTTTTTTTCTCGTTAATGTGTACATAGCCATCTATAACAGAGATGGTATCACCAGGTACGCCAACACAACGTTTAACGTAGTTAGATTTTTTGTCTATTGGTTTTTTAACGCCTTTTTCTTTTACAAAAAATTGTCTTACTGTATCTGCTGGCCAGCTAAAAACAACAATATCATTTCTTTTTATTTTTTGAAAACCAGGAAGCCTAAAATAAGGTAATTGAGGTTTGTTTAAGTACGATTTTAGTCCTACAACAGGTAATGTATCATGTACCATAGGAGCGGCAACTGTAGTCATAGGTGTGCGTGCTCCGTAATGAAACTTACTTACAAACAGAAAATCACCAACTAAAAGCGTTTTTTCTAATGATGAAGTAGGAATAACATATGGCTGTATAAAGTATGTGTGCACAAAAGTTGCAGCAACAATAGCAAAAACAATAGAACTTACCCATTCTCCCAATCCTGTAGTAGGGTGTAGGCTTCTGTCTTCTATATATTTAACATCTAATGCGTAGTTTACATAATAAATGTAAAACCCAAGTGTTAGTATCACTAACCAAGTGTCTGCTAGGCTGTTTTTACCATAACTTCTTATGGTTTCTACCCATATAACAGGAAACATTAAAAGGTTTATTATAGGTATAAATAAAAGAATTACCCACCATTTTGGTCTTCTAATAATTTGCATTAAAACAATAGCATTGTAAACAGGTACTGCTGCTTCCCAAGCTTTTCTACCAGCTTTTACATATAATTTCCACGTTCCTAAAAAGTGTATTACTTGTATAATTAGGATAAAAATGATCCACTGAGTTATATTCATTTTCTAAATTTATAATTTAAATCTACTGTTGTCTTAAATAGTAATTATTTAAAACTAAATTATTTTTTGCAAAACCCTGTATTTACAGTTGTTTTTTAACTTTTAATTAAGCTCCAGAACATCTTTCATAGAAAAAACACCAGTTTTACCTGCAATCCACTCAGCAGCTATAACTGCACCTAAAGCAAAGCCTTCTCTGTTGTGTGCAGTATGTGTAATGTCTATACTATCTACTTTGCTATTGTAGCTTACAGTATGTGTACCTGGTACTTCTGGTATTCTTTTAGCTACTATAGGTATGTGGTTTTCGTCAGCGTTATTAAGTTGCCAGCCTTTGTATTTAGAGTGTTCTAATACGCCCTCAGCAAGTGTAATTGCCGTTCCGCTAGGGGCATCTAATTTTTTTGTGTGATGAATTTCTTCCATAGTAACATTGTATTGCTCTAAAGACTTCATCATTTTAGCCAAGTAGCTATTTAACTCAAAAAAGATATTAACGCCTAAGCTAAAGTTAGATGCATAAATAAAAGCACCTTGCTTTTGCTTGCATAACGTAACAGCTTCATCGTATCTGTTTAACCAACCAGTAGTGCCAGAAATAATAGGAGTGTTGTTGTGTATACATTTTTCAATATTGCTAAAAGCAGCATCTGGTAAGCTAAAGTCTATAGCAACATCTATATTAGAAAAGTCTATTTCTGTAGTGTCTGCATCAATTTTAGCAACAATAGTATGGTTTCTGTTAATGGCTATTTGTTCTATCATTTTGCCCATTCTTCCGTAACCGAACAAAGCTATATTCATACTTAAAATTTTATTTGTAGTGCAAAACCATAATTAGGATCTGCTGTAATAGTGTTGTATTCTAAATAAGGTTTAATGTTAAAGCTAAGGTTGTCATCAACATTAAATTGTCTTAAATGAGCTTTTACATTGGCTTCAATAATATTTAAAGCATAAAGTCCAATTGTAATTAGTAGTGATAAATCTCTGTCTTCTTGGTAGCGTTCTTGTGCTCTTTGTAAGTCATCATCATCTAATCTAGGGTTTCCAGGATCTATTTCTTGTCCATTAAAGGCATAAAACTCATCATCCATAAAACCAGCTTTTCTTCTTTTAAAGGCATCTCTTGTTCTATTGTATTGCTTATTGTTAAAACTGTATGCATATACACCAGTACCTATTGCAGCGTAGACCAAAGGAACTTTCCAAACGTCTCCGTTATAAACTTGTCCTAAACCTGGTAATACTGCAGAATAAAAAGCTGCTTTACTTGGTTCTAAAGGGTCTATTCTTTCGTTTTTACTAATAAAAGCATCGTTTACAAGTACACCTTTTCCTTTTAAGTCTTCAGCAATAGAATCTTTTTCTTGTTTAGGCTTTTCTAGTTCTTGAGACCAGCATAAAGCAACAAAAAAACCAAAAAATAGTATAGTAGTTAGGTTTTTAAGCACCAGTAATTAATTTTTTTAGTCTGTCAAAATCCTCTGCAGAAGTAAACGAAATTGTAATTTTTCCTTTTCCTTTTTCTGAAGCTGTAACCGCTACTTTAGCAGCCAAATGCTTTTCTATTTTGGCAGAACCTTCTTTTACAAAATCTGGAGATTTAGCAGCTTTTTTTGCCGTAGGTTTTGCAGGCTTACCACCTTCTTGGTGCTCTTTTACAGCTTTTTCAGTTTCTCTTACAGATAAATTATTAGCTACAATTTTCTCGTACAAATCTATCTGATCAGATTTTTTTTCAATATTTATTAATGCTCTACCGTGCCCCATACTAACAAAACCGTCTCTAATACCAGTTTGTATAATAGGATCTAATTTTAAAAGACGTAAATAGTTTGTTATGGTAGATCTTTTTTTACCAACACGCTCGCTCATTTTTTCTTGAGTAAGTTGTATTTCGTCTATTAATCTTTGGTAGGATAATGCTATTTCTATAGGATCTAAGTCTTGCCTTTGGATGTTTTCTACCAAAGCCATTTCTAAAGACTCTTGGTCGTTAGCAATTCTTATGTATGCAGGTATAGTTTCTAAGCCCAGTAATTTAGATGCTCTAAATCTACGTTCTCCAGAAACAAGTTGGTACTTGTTAAATTCTAATTTACGTACAGTAATAGGCTGTATAACACCTAGTTCTTTTATAGATGTAGAAAGTTCTACTAAAGCTTCTTCGTTAAAATGAGATCTTGGCTGAAAAGGGTTAACTTCTATTAGATCTAAATCTAATTCAATTATATTACCAACAACCTTGTCTGCATTTTTATCATCAGCAGAATTAATATCATTTTCAGGATCTTTAAGTAAGGCAGATAAACCTCTACCAAGAGCCTGTTTTTTTGTTGCTTTCGCCATTATACTTTCTCCTTATTTTTTTTCATTATTTCGTTCGCCAAATTTAAGTAATTGGCAGCACCTTTACTACTGGCATCGTACTTAATAATGCTTTCTCCGTAACTAGGAGCTTCGCTTAGTCTAACGTTTCGTTGTATAATAGTATCAAAAACCATTTCCGAAAAATGTTTTTTAACTTCTTCTACTACTTGGTTAGATAGTCTTAATCTAGAATCAAACATAGTAAGTAATAAGCCTTCAATGTCTAACTCTGGATTATGAATTTTCTGTACACTTTTAATTGTGTTTAACAATTTGCCAAGTCCTTCTAACGCAAAATATTCGCATTGTATAGGTATTACAACAGAGTCTGATGCTGTTAGGGCATTTAGTGTTAAAAGTCCTAAGGAAGGAGCACAATCTATAAGAATATAGTCGTACTTATCTTTAAGTTCACCAATTGCTTTACGCATCATATACTCCCGTTGTTCCTTGTCTACCAATTCTATCTCAATTGCAACTAAGTCAATATGAGACGGAATTAAATCTACATTTGGAGAAGTGGTAGACATAATTGTTTCAGAAGCAGATTTGGTGTGCTCTAACAATTCATACGTACCAACTTCAACACTCTCAACATCTATACCTAAGCCAGAAGTTGCGTTTGCTTGGGGGTCTGCATCTATAAGCAATACTTTTTTCTCTAGTACGCCTAAAGAAGCTGCAAGATTAACAGAGGTGGTTGTTTTTCCAACTCCACCTTTTTGGTTAGCTATGGCTATTATTTTGCCCATTGTCATAGTAAGTTTAGTGAGGCTAAAAATACACTTTTTTACGACTATATAAAACCGAAGTTGTTAATAGTTTGTAAATAAAAAGCAGCTGTGGGCAGCTGCTTTTGTTTTTATAGTGCCAAAATTACAGTTAAATTTTAATTTTTTAACTCATTTTCAGCACATTTTATTTTAAATGTATTGTAAAATTTATGCCATTAAAATTTCTAAAATTTGAATAGCTGCATCACTAATTTTTGTTCCAGGTCCAAAAACTGCAACTGCACCAGCGTCAAACAAAAATTGATAGTCCTGTTTAGGCACTACACCACCAACAATTACCATTATATCTTCTCTACCGTGTTTTTTGAGCTCTTTAATTACAGCAGGTACAAGAGTTTTATGACCAGCAGCTAATGAGGAAACACCTAATATATGTACATCATTTTCTACGGCTTGTTTGGCAGCTTCTTCTGGTGTTTGAAAAAGTGGACCTATATCTACATCAAAACCTAAGTCTGCGTAACCAGTTGCAACTACTTTTGCACCACGATCATGACCATCTTGTCCCATTTTAGCAACCATTATTCTTGGTCTTCTTCCTTCGGTTTCTGCAAACGCATCTGCCATTGCTAAAGCTTTTTTAAAGCTTTCATCATTTTTAATTTCTTTAGAGTACACGCCTGTAAATGATTGTATTTTTGCTTTATGTCTGCCAAAAACAGTTTCTAAAGCGTCACTAATTTCGCCTAATGTAGCTCTGTGTTTGGCAGCTTCTACAGCTAAAGCTAATAAATTTTTAGAAGCATTGTTATTTTCGCTGTTATTTTTACTCTCCTGCGCTGCTTTTGTTAAGTTGGCTAATGCAGTATTAACTAACTTAGTATTTCTAGTGGCTTTAATATGCTCAAGCCTTTCTACTTGTTGTTTGCGTACTTGCTCATTGTCAACCTCTAAAATATGTAAGTCATCTTCATTCTCTAGTTGGTATTTATTTACACCAACAATTACATCTTCATTACTATCTATACGAGCTTGTTTTTTTGCAGCGGCTTCTTCTATTCTCATTTTTGGTATACCAGCTTCAATAGCCTTGGTCATACCACCTAATTCTTCTACTTCTTCAATTAATTTCCAAGCTTTTTGCGCTATTTCTTCGGTTAATTTTTCTACATAATAGCTACCCGCCCAAGGATCTACCGTTTTTGTAATCTTGGTTTCTTCTTGCAAATAAATTTGTGTATTACGGGCAATTCTTGCCGAAAAATCTGTTGGTAACGCAATTGCTTCGTCTAATGCATTGGTATGTAAACTTTGTGTGCCACCAAATGCAGCAGCAGCTGCTTCTATTGTGGTTCGGGCTACATTGTTAAACGGGTCTTGTTCTGTTAAGCTCCAACCACTAGTTTGGCAATGTGTACGCAGGGCTAAAGATTTTGCATTTTTAGGATTAAATTGTTTTACCAATTTGGCCCATAACATACGACCAGCACGTAGTTTTGCAATTTCCATAAAATGGTTCATGCCAATAGCCCAGAAAAAAGATAGGCGAGGAGCAAAACTATCTATATCCATCCCAGTTTTTAGTCCGGTTTTTATATATTCTAAACCATCTGCTAAGGTATAAGCTAGCTCTATATCTGCTGTTGCGCCAGCTTCTTGCATATGGTAACCAGATATACTTATGCTATTAAATTTTGGCATAAACTTACTGGTATACTCAAAAATATCTGCTATAATTTGCATAGATGGTGTAGGCGGGTAAATATATGTATTACGCACCATAAACTCTTTTAAGATATCGTTTTGGATAGTACCAGCCAACTGCTCTAGACCAACACCTTGCTCCTGAGCCGCAACAATATAAAACGCTAAAATGGGTAAAACAGCACCATTCATAGTCATAGAAACCGACATTTTATCTAGCGGAATACCACCAAATAAAATTTTCATATCCTCAACAGAGTCAATTGCAACACCAGCTTTACCAACATCTCCAACAACACGTTTATGGTCACTGTCATACCCTCTGTGTGTAGGTAAATCAAAAGCTACAGACAATCCTTTTTGTCCTGCAGCTAAATTACGCCTGTAAAAAGCATTACTTTCTTCTGCAGTAGAAAAACCAGCATATTGTCTTATTGTCCATGGTCTGCGCACGTACATAGTAGAGTATGGACCGCGTAAGTTTGGAGCCAAACCAGCAGCAAAGTTTACATGTTCTACATCATCTATATCTTGTTTAGTATATGTTTTTTTTACAGGAATACCTTCTGCAGTGTTAAAAATAGAAGTATCAGATTTTTTAGCACTGTCATCTGTATTTAGTTTTAAGTGTTGTAAATCTTTTCTACTCATCTTTTAATCTGTTTTGTTCTAAGGTTTCTGCCAATCTTTTTTCAATAATTGGCTCTATAAGTGTTTTACGGGCATTTGTTTTTACAAAAGGGTATAACTCTAAGTCTTCCTTAATTTTATCTTCTTTGTTCTGATATTTGTTTGTGCCAACCAAAACTTCTTTTTCTTCATTAAAAAGTGCTTGTTCTTTAGCTGCACTTTCTTTTATTTTTTTCTGTATTTGATGAGATTTTAAATTTGATAAAAACCCGCCTGTTGTTTCTATAGATTTAAAAAGTTCTAATGCCTTTTCTGCTAATTGTTGGGTAATAGACTCTATATAGTACGCACCATCTGCTGGGTTATTTACCACATCTAAATAGCTTTCTTTTTTTAAAATAAGTAATTGATTGCGTGCAATACGCTCTCCAAACTCATTGTCTTTATGGTAAATAGCATCATAAGCTAAGTTGTAAATTGTATTTGCACCTCCTATACTGGCAGCCATACATTCTGTAGTTGTACGTAGCATATTAACGTTATAGTCGTACAAAGTTTTATTACGTTTACTTGGTACTGCTAAAATAGTACAGTCTGTATTTGTGTTGTATTCTGCAGCTAATGTTTTCCATAATAAACGTAAAGCTCTAAGCTTTGCAATTTCAAAAAAGTAGTTACCAGAAATACTTACGGTAAATGTAAAGTTAGGAATGGTGCAACTTTTAAAATGATTTAAATACTCATTAGCATGTGCTATAGCGTAAGCTAACTGTTGTACCATTGTTGCACCTGCATTTTGGTATGTGCTAACGTTTACACCTATAGTATTTTTGGCATTGGTGATTTCTGTAATTTTGTCTAATTCTTGGTGGTCTGCTGCAAGATTATGATACCAATTACCAGAACTTACTAAGTTACCAATTATGTCTACATTATAATGTACGTTAACTGTTTTGTCTTTGGTAAAATCTTCAACTTGTTTAATATATTCTGAAGATAAAAACTGAAAGAAAAAATAAACTGTTTTATTCTCAAGATTGATGTTTTTTAAAAGTAAGTCAATCTTAATTTTATCATTTGGAATTGTAAAAATTAAATCTTCTGCACCTCTTTCTAAAGCATTTAATGCTTTCTGGTTAGAAGCAATTTCGTTTTGCACAAATATAGCCTGACCAATATTCCAGTCCGGACTTGCGATATTTATGGTTTTTCTATCTAAATCATCAGTGTTGTAAAATGGTTTAACCTTTATATTTTCTGGAGACTCCCAAACTAATGTGTCATTATAATCTGCACCCTTTAAATCTACCTGAATTTTTTGTTTCCATTCTTTGGTAGTCACTTCAGAAAAATCATTAAATAATTTAGTTTTACTCATCTTCTTTAGTTTTTAGGCTGTCTTGGTATTCTATTAAATAAATTTCTTCGTCTTTCTTTTTAAGAAAGTATTGTTCACGTGCAAATTTTTCTAACTCTTTGGGGTCGCTTAGCTTTTCAATAATTTTTTTGTCTCTAGCTATCTCATCTTTTAAGTATTCTTTTTGCTTTTCTAAACTTTCAATTTGGTTTTGCAATTCGTTGTGAATAAAGAGCGAGTTTGTATCAAAAAAAATCATCCAAATAACAAAAACGGTGAGTACTAGCACATACATATTTGTAGCTATACCAAACCATTTTTTATTTCTAAGCTTTTTAAATATCATCTAAAAGTTACACTAATTTTTCGTTTATAATGGTACGTACAATATCTATAGCTACTGTATTGTGCTTGTTGTTAGGTATAATAATATCTGCATACTCTTTACTAGGTTCTATAAACTCTGCATGCATTGGTTTAATAGTGCTTTGGTATTTTTCTAGGGTTTCATCTAAATTCCAACCACGCTCGTTAACATCTCTTTTTATACGTCTAATTAAGCGTTCATCAGAATCTGCGTGTACAAAAATTTTAATATCCATCATTTTTCTAATTTCAGGATCTGTCATAATTAGAATACCTTCTACAATTACCACTTTTCTTGGTTCTGTAGGTACGGTTTCATCTGTTCTGTTACACTCTAAAAAAGAATATACAGGTTGTTGTATTGTGTTTCCCTTTTTTAATTCTTCTAAATGCTGCTTTAGCAATTTAAAATCAATAGAAAGAGGGTGGTCAAAATTTGTTTTTCTTCTTTCTTCTAAAGGTAAATGAGAAAGATCATTGTAGTAAGAGTCTTGAGAAATTACGCATACTTCATCATCTGGTAATTCATTAATAATCTGGTTTACAACAGTTGTTTTTCCGCAACCAGTACCACCAGCTATCCCAATTATTAACATAAATTTAATTTTTTTTGTCAAAAATACAATTTTGCTATTATATATTTTTGATTATTACGTTTAGTGTTGATTTTATTACGTTAAATGCACTTACTTTAACTTAAAATTAAATGCTCTTAGCCTGTTATTTTAAAGCAAGTAAGTTACTTTTGCAGGATGCAAAAAAACTCTTCAAAAAAACAATTTGAATTTGTAGCCCTTATGGCATCTTTAATGTCTATAGTTGCTTTAACAATAGATGCTTTATTGCCTGCAATTTCTCATATAGGAGAAGCTATAAATAGTGTAGATCCAACAAAAAATCAGATGTTAATTACAATGATATTTTTAGGGTTGGGAGTAGGGCAATTGTTTTTTGGACCATTATCAGACAGTTACGGTAGAAAACCAATTGTGTATACCGGTTTTGCAATTTTTACTTTAGCTAGTATTGTTTGTGTAAATGCAACTTCTTTAGAGGTAATGGTTGTTGGTCGTATTTTTCAGGGTATTGGGTTGTCTGCACCCAGAACCATTACCATTTCTATAATTAGAGATATGTATAAAGGAGATTATATGGCAAAAATTATGTCTTTTGTAACCGCCTTTTTTATTTTGGTACCTGTTATAGCTCCAGCGGTTGGTAAAACCGTATTAAATATGTACAATTGGCAAGCTATATTTTATGTGCAATTATTTTTTGCTTTAGTAGTGTCTATTTGGTTTTGGAAACGACAAAAAGAAACATTAAAACCGGAGTTTAAAATTCCTTTTAAGGCTTCTATATTTTTAGACGGATTAAAAGAGTTTGTTAAGCATAAAGAAACGATAGCCTTTACCTTAATATCTGGTTTAATTACAGGTGCATTTTTAGTTTATTTAAGTGCAGCACAACATATTTTTGAAGATCAGTTTAATTTGGTAAATGAGTTTCCATACATTTTTGCAGGTTTGGCGGTATCTATAGGTTCTGCAACTTTTTTAAACGGAACATTGGTTTTGCGTTTTGGTATGCGTAAACTAATATTTATAGCACTAAGTTTATTTTGTGCAATTAGTATAACATATTCACTCTTATTTTTTGGAAGTGCAAATCCACCTTTACCCGTTTTAATAGGTTTTTTAGCCATACAATTCTTTTGCTTAGGTTTTATTTGGGGTAATTCTAGATCTGTAGCTATGGAGCCCATTGGCCATATTGCTGGTGTTGGTGCTGCAATTAATGGTTTTGTGTCTACGGTAATATCTATACCAATTGCAACATTAATTGGTAGTTATGTAAATGATACAGTACTCCCATTATTTATAGGCTTAGCCGTTTGTGGTAGCTTGTCTCTTTTTATATTTATGTTAATTAAAAAAACGAGAACAGCAGCTTTGTCTAAATAAGTTTTATTGTGGAATGTAAATTACACCGCAACTAGAATCCTTTTTTGCACCAGTAACTGATGCCAATACATTAGGTTGTTCTAAGTGACGTAGTACACCCATAAATGCAAATATTAATGCTTCTTTAAATTCTATAACTGTTTTAGATGTGGTATCTATTGTAAAACTAGTACCTAACTTACTTGTTAAAGTACTCATTAAAAAGCCATTTAAAGCGCCTCCACCAGTAACTAAGAGTATGTTTTCTGCTTTATTTGATGCATTTAATAAATCATTAGAAATAGTATCGCAAATATGAACTGCAGAAGTATGTAAAATGTTCTCAATAGTATCTGCTGTCTTTTCTATAATTGGAATAATTTCTTTTTTAAACCATTCATAGCCTGTGGATTTTGGATAGGGGAGTTTGTAATATTCTAAACTGTTTAATTTATGAAGTAATTCTTTGTTTAAAACACCACTTTTAGCTAGCTCTCCGTTTTTATCGTACGCTAAATTAATGGTGTTAGTTACATAGTTTAGCAGCATATTAGCTATGCCTATATCATAAGCTACTCTTTTGTTGTTTTGTTTAAAAGATACATTACTTATACCGCCAAGATTTAGGCAAAAATCGTATTCAGAAAACAAATGCATATCACCAATTGGCACTAACGGAGCACCTTGTCCGCCAAGGGCAACATCATTACTTCTAAAATCGCAAATAGTTTGTATGCCACTAGCGTTAGCTAAATGTTGTCCAGAACCAATTTGTAAAGTGAAGCCTTTTTCTGGTTTATGGTGTGTAGTATGTCCGTGACTGGCAATAAAATTAACCCTTAAGTTATGCTCATTTACAAACAGCTTTACTTGTTCTCCTAACCAAGTCCCGTAGGAATTATGCAGCTCTGTAAACTCTGGGACAGCTAAATTTATAGCATTTTTTAGTTGAGCTTTAAATTGAGGCGTATAATCTACACTTTTTGTGTTTAGTATTTTAAAATCCCAAGTCTCATTTTTTCTTGTGAACTGACAATACGCAAGATCTAAACCATCT
Organism: Cellulophaga omnivescoria; assembly: GCF_001999725.1. Taxonomy (GTDB): domain Bacteria; phylum Bacteroidota; class Bacteroidia; order Flavobacteriales; family Flavobacteriaceae; genus Cellulophaga; species Cellulophaga omnivescoria. Next base: position 161,441 of record NZ_MDDP01000001.1, on the reverse strand, counting down.
AAAGATGTACCAGACATTAACCCTATTACGTTGTATGTTTGCATATGTTAATTTATTGAAACTGATAATTTACCTTTAGCATCTACCTTATTTAAAAAGTGTTCTGCAGCATTTTCCTGAAAAACAGGAAAGTTTTGGTATGCTACAATTACATTTTTAGCATTACTGGTGTCTAATTTTGTTAATACATATGGGTTACCAAACACATATAATATTACATTTTTAGTAGTCATTAAATTGGTTAATAATTCTAATTCATTATTAGAAATACCAAAGTTATTTTTTGGTTTTATACTTGGCGGATATAAAGCTATAACCACATTTTCTTCAGTCTTTACAGCTTCTTTTATTTTAGATATTGTAGTTTTAGTTGTGTTGTAACTTGTAAATTTTAATTCTTCTTTTACCGTATAAAAAAAAGGATTCTCTTTATTATTGGTTATTTCAATACCAACAAACCCATCAGACTTAAAATTAGAAATGGTATTGTTATTACCTTTAACAACGGTTAAACTTTCTGTGGCTAATTTTGTGTTTAAGCTTTTTGCAGTGTAATAGCTTTTAGACGGGCTAATAACAATATTCATTGCTTTTTCTTTAAGTTGCCAAACTCGTTTAAAACTTTCTTCAATTTGTTGCTTTGTAGCATTTTTTAAAATAGTAGCTATACCTTCTTTAGGGTTTTCTGCAAAACATAATACATCATTACCAGCATCAAAAGCAATCCACTCTAACTCTCCTTTAACAGGGTATAACTTAGAAACACTTTTCATATTTAAGGCATCAGAAATAACAACATTATTAAAATTCATTTCACCTCTTAAAAGTCCTTTTATTGTTTTTTTAGATAGGGTAGTGGGTGTGTTTTTTTCTTCGGTTAGCGCAGGTACAGCCAAATGACCTATCATAACACTTTCTACTCCGTTATTTATAAGTTGCTGAAAAGGGTATAACTCATTTGCTAATAAAGCTTCTTTGGATTTATTTATTACAGGTAAGCCAATGTGCGAGTCAGTAGCTGTGTCTCCGTGACCCGGAAAATGTTTAAGACAACTAATTATTCCTTGATTTTGCATACCGTTAACAAAAGCAATGGCATTTTTAGTTACAAGTTCTTTGTTTTCTCCATAAGACCTATAACCAATAACAGGATTATTTGGGTTGTTGTTAATATCTACAACCGGAGCCAAGTTCCAATGTATACCTGCTTCTCTACAATCCTTAGCAATGTTTTTACCAACTTCATAAATAAGAGCATCTTTATTCTGCATTGCACCAAGTGTAATAGCATAAGGGTATTGCGGAGTGTTGTCTACACGCATTGCTAATCCCCATTCTGCATCAATAGCAATTAACAGTGGATATTTTGCAGCCTTTTGGTATCTTTTAATTAAAGATTTTAGTTTACTTAAACTAAGTGTGTCGTTTTTATTTTTTGCGTCATAATTAGCAGCTGCACTAATCCTGCTTTTAAAAAAGCAAAGTGCACCAATGTTTTGTTCTCTTATAAGTTGTTCTAGCTTAACAATTTCTTCTTCAGTATCATTTATATATGCAGCAGGCATAAATAGCTGACCAATTTTTTCTGTCGTACTTAATTTTTGTGTAGCCTCTGCGTAAGAGCTTATTTTATTTAAATTTTTTGGTTTGGCCTCTTTTGTAGTAGCTGTTTTAATATTAGCAACTTCCTTAGGCTTGTTATGGCAGCTGGCACATACAATTGCCATAACAATAAGTATTATATATAATGGGCTAAAAGAAGCTCTTAATTTAGTACAAGTTTGCATATCTAATTTAAATAAGTTGTTGTGCTAAAATAGGTTTTTTATTGCGTGATTTAGAATGGTGTACTTAAAAAAAAGATACTCAAAGAAGATTAAAAAACTTAAATTTGATTAATTTTTGATAAAACACTTCTATAAATGTTAGACTATACTAAAGTTACCGAATCCTCATCAAACTATACAGATTTAGAATTAATGAATACTAGTACTATTTTAACTAGTATGAATAATGAAGATAAAAAAATTGCAGATGCAGTTGCATTATGTATTCCTGAGATTACAAAATTGGTTGATGCTTTAACAGAACGCTTTAACAAAGGAGGAAGATTGTTTTATGTAGGTGCGGGTACAAGTGGCAGATTAGGTATTTTAGATGCTTCTGAAATACCGCCTACTTTTGGCTTGCCGCATACTAAAGTTATTGGTATTATAGCCGGTGGCGATACAGCAATAAGGTTACCCGTAGAAAATGCTGAGGATAATAAAGAACAAGCTTGGAAAGATTTAGAAGCTTATGATATTAACCAGAATGATACTGTTGTTGGTATAGCTGCATCTGGTACAACACCTTATGTAATAGGAGGGGTAACAAAGGCTAAGAAAAACGGATTGCTAACAGCTTGTATTACTAATAATCCCGGTTCACCATTAACTAAAGCAGTAGAAATTGCAATTGCAGTTTTAGTAGGCCCTGAGTTTGTAACAGGTAGTACACGTATGAAAAGTGGAACATCACAAAAATTAGTGCTTAATATGATTTCTACAGCACTAATGATAAAAATTGGTAGAGTTAAAGGAAACAAAATGGTAAATATGCAGCTTAGTAATGATAAGTTGGTAGACCGTGGAGCACGTTATGTGGTTGAAGAGTTAAATATTCCTTATTCAGAAGCTGAAGCTTTATTAATTAAACACGGATCTGTAAAAAAAGCGGTAGAATCTTATAAAAAATAATTTTTAAAAGTATTTTATAGAGATTTAAATGTGTTATGTATAGTAAGCTCGATTTCCTTTTTTGATAACATATTATTTTTGACACATAAAGTTTAAAAACACGGTAATTTATATATTTTTAATGGGTTACTGTGTTTTTTATTACAACATAGTTATAAATGTAACTTTAAATTATGCGTGACGTTCATCGAATTTTAAGTGATGATGTTAAAAATAGTTGTTATTTTTGTAGTAAAATACGCACTATGTAAAGTTGTTAAATGTGGCGTTAACTGTTGTATAATGTACTTTTATAGATTAAATACATAAGTACAGACACTATTTTACATTTTTTGACGTTTATATAGACCTAAGAGTTATAATAATTAAAAAAATAAAGTTTTTATAAAATTACTCTAAGAGTTTATTGCAATTCCCCAAGTTGCCATACTCTTTACAAAAATTGACTTAACCTATGCAACCAAGTAAAAGAAAACTTGCGTTATGTGCTATGCTATTAGTTTTTGGCTCTATAGTATGCACTACCGCTATTGCTAACCCTAAAGTATACGGCTTTTTAACAGACGTAATTACTTTTGATGATGCTTTATTTAAAGCATTAACATTGGAGGAGAAAAAAGAAGCTCCTACCAAAGAAAAAGTTAACTTTCTAAAAACATCAAGGAAAAAAACGGAAAGGACTAGCACTTTGGCTGCTCCGGTAATGTTTGCAACCATTATAAATGGAGCAAACGAAGAAAGTACTTGTCCGGATGATGGTAGTACTTTAGCTAAATTTTTCTTGTGTGGTACTGGTGATGATAGAACGGTGTCTTTAAGCACATCTGGTAGTTCATATGTCTGGCAAAAATTGGGGGCTGGTTGTTCTTTTGTTGGTTCAGATGATTGCCCTACATACAATAGTGCTTGTAGCGGAGATTGGGTAACAGTGGGTAACGATCCTACTTTTTTGTTAGATGCTAGCAACTCTAATGTAGAGGGTGAATATAGAGTACGGGTAGATTCTGGTGTTTACTATCATTTTAGAGTGTCATCAAACCCTTTGGATCCTCAAATTACATCAAAAAATATTATTTGTGGTAACCCAGGTAATATAGAAGTTACTAACGTGCCAGCTGGCTATGAGTATAGTTTAAATTCTGCTTCAGGGCCTTTTCAAGATAGTCCTTCTTTTGATATTACAACACCTGGTAACTACCAAGTGTTTGCGCAGTTAAAAAATGCACCAGCTACTTCTTGTATTTTTCCATCAGAAATAGTAACAATTTCAGAAGAGTCTATGACTGTAGATGTTACAAAAACAGATATAGTTTGTAGCGGTGAAAAAGGGAATGTAGGAGTATCTGTTTCTGGAGCAACAGGTTTTTATAGTTATAGACTTTTAAAAAATGGTGTAACATTAGATACCTTTGGCCCTAGTGCAAATACAAATCATACGTTTAATAATTTAGGCCCTGGTACATACTCTGTACAAGTAGAAACTAATGATTGTGATGTTACAGTTACAGAAATTGCAGGAGATCCAATTACAATTGGTAATGGTTTAGCACCTATAGATGCAACTGCTTTTGCAACAGATAGTTTTGGTTGTGGCGCAACAAGTGTAGATGTAACTTTAGAGGTGTCTGGAGGAACGTCACCTTACCGTTATAGTTTAGATGCAGGAGCAACCTACAGTTCTACTTTTGCAAGTTCGATTGTTTTTGCTGTTAGCTCTGCAGGAACATATAATATTTTAGTTGAAGATGTAAACGGTTGTACAAAACAAGCGGCCGTTGAAGTACAAAATATACCACCTCCAGTTTTTAATATAACTGCAGAAGATGCCAATTGTGGTGGGGCTAATAATGGTAGGTTAACGGTTAATGTAACAAACAGTAATGGTTATGCTTTAGAATATAGTAATGATAATGGTGTAACTTTTCAAAATAGTAATGTATTTTCTAGTTTAGCACCTGGTGCATACGATGTTGTTGTAAGGTACCAACAAGATACTTTTGTTTGTACAACTACACCAGTATCAGAAAGCATAGGAACTCCTTCTTCAATATCATCATCGGCATCTGCTACAGCAGACCCAAGCTGTACTAATGAAAACGGAGGAGAAATAACCTTTACACCAGCAAGTGGAGGTACAGGTCCTTATGAATATAGTATAGGCTCTGGTTTTGTAACTGGTACTACAGTTTTTCCTGGTTTATCACAAGGAAGTACTTATACACCACAAATTAGAGATGCTAATGGTTGTGTAGAGACCTTGCCAGATATAACTTTTGCTTCTTTAAATAAACCAACTGATATAGATTTTACTGTTTCTAGTATTGATTGTGTAACAGGTACAGCTACTGTAACTTTAGCTGTTACTGGCGGAGGAACAATAGCTAATTATGACATTGTTGCTCCAAGTCCAGTTTCTAACGGAACAAGTAATATTTTTACAGGCTTAGGCATAGGAAGTTACACGTTTAGAGTAACAGATGATGGCGGATGTTCTTACACAGAAAGTTTTGCAATAAATGATATAAGCTCAATAAAAGTTACTGCGCAATTACAAGACAATGTAACTTGTGTTGGAGATACAGATGGGCGTGGCCGTTTTGTTGTAGATGGGTTTGCATCTACATATGCGTACCAAATAGATTCAAATCCTACAGTAACAGGTCATTCAGATAATTTTATTAATGTTAGTGGATTAGGGGCAGGTAGTTATACAATAACAGTTACTGATGAGGATACTAATTGTGTAGAAACGGCAACATTAACTATTAACGAACCAACGTCTGCATTAACAATGGCACCAACTCTAACACCAATGAGTTGTGCTAATAATAACAGAGGTTCTATTACAGCAAATGCTTCCGGTGGTTGGGGAGGCTATAGTTATACTCTAGAAAGACCAGGTACTTTATCTGATATTGGTCCAAGGAGTAACTCTAACTTTACAGGCTTAAGTTACCCAGGAGATTATGTTTTAATAGTAGAAGATAGTGAAGGCTGTTCAACAAGTTTTAATTTTACACTTACGCCGTTAAGTTCGCCAACATTAGTTATAAACAATGGCGCATCAGATTTTTGTTTTGATAGTACAGATGCGGCAACAATAAATGTAACAGCTTCAGGTGGTGATGGCAATTATGAATATAGGGTAAATGGTGGTGCTTGGTTTGCAGGAACAGCAAATGAATCTATTGCTGCACCTGGTCCTGGTAGTTACCAAATACAGGTTAGAGACGGTAATGGTTGTACAGACACTGTAGGTAGAAATATTAGACCAGAAATGACAACTACAGTGGCTATACAAAAAGAGTTAACGTGTAGTTTAGTTCCAGGAGATGGAGATGCAGAGATAAGAGTAAATGTATCTAGCGGAAACACACCATATCAAACTTATGAGGTAAGCTTTAATGGATCAGCATATAGTCCTTCTGTAGGCTTTACAGGCTCTTCATTTGTATATACTACAGCTCTAGATGGTACATATCAATTTAGAATAACAGATAATGAAACGTGTACTGTAGAAACCAATGTTATTACACTAAGTCCAACAGAGACCATAGCAGCAACTGCTAATGTTACAGATCCTACTTGTGGAGATGATACAACTGGTAGTGTAGAGTTAGTTCCAGATACCACTGTTGGTGTGCCTCCATATCAGTATAGTTCAGACAATGTAACCTATACAAATCAGCCTGTATTTAGTAATTTATCTCCAGGTAATTATACTTATTTTGTTAGAGATAGCAGAGGTTGTGATGTTGCAGTTCCTTTTACTGTTGGCCCTGCGGCACCTGGTGTAGATGCTACCGTAGATTTTGTAGGTCCTACTTGCGGTGTAACACCAGCAGACGGACAAATAAATGTAACAGCAGTGTCTAACGGTACAGCTCCTTACACTTATACTTTATTAGACACAGCAGGTAATGTTATAGCAACGGTTGGCCCTACAGCAGCAACAACAGCTAATTTTCCTGGTTTAGCAGAGGGAGATTATGTTGTAGAAACTACAGATGCTAGTACTTGTGAAGACAGAGATGTAATTAATTTAAGACAAAATAACTTAACAATAACTCCAGTTCCAACACCTGGCCCAGATTGTTCTACGGCTTTTACTTTTCTTGTAGATATTGCAGGGGGTACAGCACCTTATTTAATTGGTTTGGTAGGAGAAACGTTAGTATCACCAAATGTAGACGCAGATACACACGATTTTACGGGACAAGTGGAGTACGGAATAACTTATTTTGTTGAGGTTTTAGATGCAGCTGGTTGTACTTATATTCAGCAAATAGATCCAATTCCTACATTAAATCCATTAACTGTAGACGCAACATCTTCAGCAGCTTCTTGTGCTACTCCAGATGATGCCGATATAGATTACACAGTAGACGGTTTACCTAATGGTTCTGATATTATTATCTCTTTAACAGATACAGATACGGGCGCAATAATAAGTGGTCCAACTACAGTTACCAATGTAACCTTTCCTTACACAGGTTCTTTTACAAACTTACCAATAGGAAATTACCAGGTAATAGTTACAGAAGATACTGGGGCAGCAAATTATTGTAATGCAAGTGATTTAGTCTCTATTACCAATGATAATCCAAGACCTGTGGTAGAGCGTAATACAAATGCCAACTGTTTAAATCCAAACGGACAATTAGTATTGCGTGGCGTGGGTGGTTCACCAGCATATACCTTTGGTGTAGTACCTACAGGAGATCCAGCACCAGCATTAACAAGCAATAATATATACGATTTGTCTCCTGGCACATACGATGTGTATATAGAAGATAGCAAAGGCTGTTCTTCTTTATTAACCGGTGTGGTAATAGATATGGATCCTACCTTAGCAAGTCCAACAGTAGATGTAACTAACCAATGTTTTGCGGTTGCCAATTATACTATAGATGTGACTTCTCCAATTTCAACAGGTAGTGCTCCAGAAACTACTTTTCAGTATGATATTGGTAATGGTTTTCAGGACAGTCCAAACTTTACTGTACCAAATGCAGGTACATATACTGTAACGGTTCGTGATGGTAATGGTTGTACAAGTAGTACGGTTGTAGAAGTATTTGATTTCTTTTCTATATCTGCAAGTGCATCATCACAACCATCTTGTAATAATGCAGACGGTATTGTAGAAGTAGAAACTACAGGTGGTAGTGGGAGGTTTAGATATGAACTAGATGATGGCACAACAGTAATTACACACGAGCCAACAGATACAGATCCAGAAATTTTTACAGGTTTGGCTCCTGGTAGCTATACCATAACAGTAACAGATTTAGATTCTAATACAAGTCCGTTATGTTCAGATATAACTACTGTAGACATAATTACAGTAAATACACCAGTAATTGATAATACTGTTGTAGAAAATGTTTCTTGTAACGGAGCAGACGATGGTAGTATAACTGTAGAGCTAGACCCAGCTTCTGCTACAGATGCACCATTTACATATAATATTTATGTAGGTACTAGCACAACACCTTTACAATCTATTGAAGATGCAACTTTTGAAAATTTAGCACCTGGAACTTACCAAGTTGAGGTAGTTTCGGATAGAGGTTGTGCTGTTAGATCTGGAAATATTAATGTTATAGAGCCAACCATATTAGAGGTTACTCCTGTAGCACCAGATTTTACTTGTAACCCTTCTGCTAACTCATTTAGTACAACAACTATTACTATTTATACAGATGATAACGGAGATGGTACAGGTACAAATACGGGTAATGGTAATTACAGCTACAGCTTAAATGATGGAACTCCTTTTTATGATGGTACTAACTTTCAAACCTCTAATACGTTTGAAATTATAGATAGAGGAGTAGACCAAACTATAGATGTTATTGTAAGAGACGATAAAGGTTGTGAAACAACAGAAACAATTACCATACTAACACCAACAGATTTAACTTTTAATTTTAATATGTTAAATCCTATTACTTGTGATGCCACAGGTTCTGGAGCATCGGCAGGTCAATTAGAAATTATTGTAGACCAAGGTCCAGGTAATTATGAAGTACAAGTATTACCACTTGGGTCGCAACCAGCTCAGCTTTCTGGAGGATCGGATCGTGTTGTTTGGGATGTTACTGTACCAGGAGATTATATTTTTGCAGTAAGAGATATAGATAGTGGTACCTGTTTGTTTGTAACACCAACAGCTACAGTTCCTGATTTTAACGTTATAAATGCCGTAATTAATGAAGTAAAACCTGTTTCTTGCTTTGGAGCAAGCGATGGTGAAATAAGTATAGAGGTAAACGATTATAATGGAGCTTATAATTATGAGGTGTTTTTAGTAGATAATACAGGAACCGAGATTACAACTGGTGTTACAGGATCTTTTGATACTACAGCGCCAATTGCAACCCCAGAAATTATTACAGGCTTGCCAGCGGGTAACTTAATAGTTAGGGTAGAGGCTTTAGCATCACCGTTTTGTGATACAACAAGTAATACAGCCCCAGTTAGGTCTCCAGACAGAGCGTTAACTACCTTAGCAGAACAAACAGCTTATGTTACGTGCCAGGTTCCAGGATTAGGAGAAATTACAGCAACATCAGACGGTGGTTGGGGTACTTATGAGTATCAGTTAGAAAAAGAAACAGCAACAACAGGTACGTATACAGTAGAGGTTGCTTATGGGGCTTCTCCAATATTTAGTGACTTATCTGAAGGGAACTACAGAGTAAGTAGCAGAGATGCTGGTGGATGTATTGTTTTTGATGATATAACACTTAGTTTACCAGTTGCTATTAATGCAGATATAGAAATTGTACAACCATTACTTTGTCCTGGAGCAAATGATGGTGTTATTAGAGCATTTAATGTAACAGGTGGTGAAGATTTAGATGGAAATGGAGAAGAGTATTTATTCCAGTTAAACAGATTAGATGCTTCTGGTGCAATTACAAACACCAGTGGATTACAAGAATCTGCTACTTTCCCTAATTTACCTTCTGGGTATTATACAATTACTGTTTTTGATGGTTGGGATTGTAGCTTTACTACACCACAAATATATATTGTAGATCCAGAACCTGTAGAGGCAGAATTAGTAGAAATTACACCTCCTGGTTGTGGAGATTTAGGAAGAATTGGCCTTAGTGTTACAAACCCAGTGGCTGGTATGGAATATTTTTACAGAAGATCAGGAACAACAGATGCTTTTGTGAGCTTTGGAGGACCAGATGTAACTTCTGTTACTATTACTATTCCAGACATTGATGCAGACCCAGGACCATTTCAATATGATGTTCAAAACGGTAATGGTTGTCCAGAGCAACAATCTAATGAGGTTGGTTTAGATAAAGCACTTCCTTTAGTTGTGGCATTAGATTTAGTAGATGCAGAAATTAAATGTCAGGGTGAAGCAACTGCCATAGTAAGGTCAGAAGCATTTGGAGGAATAGGAAATTACAGGTACACATTAGTGAATAATAATTTAGGAGGTGTACCAACGGCTCCTACTGCAGCAGATATAGTAAGACCAGAGCAGGCTTCAGGTGTATTTAGAAACTTAAGCCCAGGAACATATTATGTATATGCAACCAGTGGAGGATGTTCTGCAATATCTGATATTATTGAAATTGAACCAAAAGTACCACTAGAGGTTGTTATGTCTGAGGCAAACCCAGTAAGTTGTACAGGAGATTTTGATGGTAGTATTAGAATTGAAGCAAGAGGAGGTACAGGCCAAATTAAGTTCTCTATATCAGATACGTTAAGTGAGTTTTTTGTAGGTGACGAAAATCCAAACACAATTACTTTTGAAGATTTAGCACCAGGTACATACTCTGTATTAATACAGGATGAGGTTGGTTGTAGTATTTTAAGAGAAATTACAGTTACAGAACCAGAAGTGTTAGTTGTTGCAGATGTAGATACCACACCGGAGTTGTGTATTAATGCAGCAGATGGTACAGCTACACTGTCTATAACAGGTGGTACACCTTTTGTAGATCCAGTTACTGGAGATGAGTATTATGAGACTAGTTTAAATTCCTCAGACCCTGCAGATTTTGTTAGAAATGATGATCTATTCTTTGATAATTTAGCAGGTGGAGAAACTTATGTTGTATTTATTAGAGATGCTAATTTATGTGATACTAACGCTATTATTAATGTAGATTATGGAGTAGATTTATCTGCAACACCAATAATAGAATATGGATGTAGAGGTATATTCCCTTTTAGTACCGTAACTATAGATATGACAGATAGTAGTTTAATGTCTGACCTTATGTTTTCTTTAGACGTAGATGATATTAATGTGGCTACAACACAACATGTTTTTGGAGATTTAGAGCCAGATACAATGCATACGGTGTACATATACCATAGTAACGGATGTTCTACTTCTGTAGATTTTACATTAGATGCTTATGATCCGTTAACTCTTTCAGCAATAAAAACAGGACCTAATGAAATAACTGCTTTAGCGCAAGGAGGATATGGAGGTTATACTTACTTTTTTCAAGGAAACTCACAAGGTAGTAATACAATTTTTGAGTTAAATGAAGATGAAACAGTTACCGTGCGTGTAGAAGACGCACAAGGTTGTGTTGCTGAGGTTAAATTAGAATTTGAATTTACAGGTAAAATAGATATTCCTAATTTCTTTACTCCTAACGGAGATAATGAAAATGATAGATGGGCACCTAAAAACAGAGAGTTTTTCCCAGACATAGAGATTATTATTTATGATAGATATGGTAGAGTAGTAGCACGATTAGATGATGTTACCTCTTGGGATGGTACTTATGAAGGTAACGAAGTGCCTACTGGAGATTATTGGTATGTAGTTAATGCTAATGATAAAGAGAAACAACGATACGTTGGTCACTTTACGTTGTACAGATAATTAAAAATTAAAAAGGCGCTTTTAGCGCCTTTTTTAGTTAAAAGAGTCAAAAGTATTGGGTAATTTTGTGCCAAAGCTATTATTGCTATGAATGAGGAAAGATTAAATACAGCATCGCACGCTATTGGATCTGTTTTAGGAGTAGTCGGATTTTTTGTATTAGTCTATTTTAATACCAATAAAACATCTTTTGCACTATTTAGTTTGGTTGTTTATGCAGCTTCAATAATAATGTTATACACGGCATCTACCTTATATCATGCAGCTACAACAAAAGTTTTAAAAGAAAAATATAGGATATTAGACCACAGTAGTATCTATGTTCTAATAGCAGGTACTTATACACCAGTGGCACTAATAACGTTAGAAAATGGTAATGGTTGGCTTATTTTTTGGGTGGTTTGGGGTATAGCCATTGTGGGTATTATTCTAAAACTGTTTTTTACAGGTAGATTTGAGGCTTTGTCATTATTACTTTACTTAGTAATGGGTTGGCTTATTGTTTTAGATTATTCTAGTTTAGTTGCAAACGTAAGTCCCACGGCATTAAACCTATTGTTTTTAGGTGGTGCATTTTATACTGTAGGCATTGTATTTTACGCAATACGCAAAATACCTTACAACCATTTTATTTGGCACTTGTTTGTTTTGGCGGGTAGTGTAGCACACTTTTTCTTTATACTAATGTTAATATAAATAGCATTAAGATTTAATTATATCACTATAATCTTCAAAAAAGGCTTCAAACTTTTGCATATTTTCATTTAAAAAAACCATAGTTTCTTGCCAAGTGTTTTTATTGTGTATGCTAACATTTTCTTTAATCACATAAATTCTAGAAATTTCTTTTTTGTTATCTAAAATGTAAGCGTCAGTAAAAATAGCATCTGGCAAAAAATCTGTAGTAATAATAGATTTTAGGGAAGATAATTTTTCCCAAGTATCTATTTGCTTTTCTAAGTCATTATGCTCTAAATCTAAAGTTACCATTGCAGTTTTTTTATCAAAATAAAACTTAAAAGATAAATTTTTAATTCCTGTATTGTAAAGTATCCACTTTCTTGGAAACGATTTTCCAAAAGAAATCCAGAACTCTTCACGCAATTTTTTAGATTCTTCTTTACTAAACATATTATATAAAGTAAGCTATAATTATACCTAAAGTAATAACTAGTAATTTTCTTAAGTTAAATTTATGCCCTTCAGAACTTTCAAACAAAATAACTGTAGAAATATGTAGCAAAACTCCAATTACCAATGCTGTAATTTGTATATGGTACGTTTTTAAAAAAGTTAAATTGGAACTTAATAAACTACCTAATGGTGTCATAAAAGCAAATAGCGTAATAAATAATACTGCTTGTGTTAGTTTAATTTTAGAGTTAAGTAAAAAAATACTTAAAATTATAGCAATAGGAATTTTATGAACCAATATACCATAAACAAAATTGTGGTTGTGTTGGTGAGCAAGTGGCATACCTTCTAATAAAGAGTGTACAGACAAGCTTATAAAAAGCATTACAGGTAAATTAACACTATCTGCGCTAATATGCACGTGGCCGTGTTCTGCTCCTTTAGAGAAAAATTCTAAAAATATTTGTAGCAAAATACCCAACATTATAAACACGCCAACTTGTTTTGGGTCTCCGTGTTCATAAACTTCCGGAAAAAGTTCAAAAAAAGTAATGGCCAATAAAAAAGCACCACTAAAAGCTAATAGTAGTTTAAATATTTCTTTATTTTTTGGTTTGGTAACGTAAACAAAAATAAAACTAAGTAATACCCCAAGAATAGGTAATATATAAATCATAAATAAAATTGGTGTTACACAATTTTGCAGACAAAATGCAATAAGGGGCAAAATTAATGTATTTTTGCGTATTCTTTAAGATACCTATGGATAATTATAAAATGATAGCCAAAACCTTATTTGGTTTTGAAGAGATTTTAGCAAAAGAATTGCGCAATTTAGGCGCGGTAAATGTAAAAGAAGGCGTGCGTTGTGTCTTTTTTGAAGGAGATAAAGGTTTTATGTACAAAGCAAATTTATGCCTGCGTACAGCTATTAAAATTATAAAACCTGTAACTTCTTTTAAGGTGTATAATGAGCAAGATTTATACAGGAAAATGTATGCTATAGATTGGGGAGAATTTTTAACTACAGATACTACTTTTGCTATAGATACTACTATTAAGTCTGATATGTTTACGCACTCTTTATATGTGTCGCAAAAAGTAAAAGATGCTATTGTAGATAAATTTAGGGATACTGAAGGTGAAAGACCTAATGTAGATGTTAAATTCCCAGATGTGCGTTTTAATATACACATACAAAATGATACTTGTAATGTTGCGTTAGATTCCTCTGGTAGATCTTTACACCAACGTGGTTACAGAACAGCAACCAATATTGCACCAATAAATGAGGTATTAGCAGCTGGTTGTTTGTTATTAAGTGGTTGGGATGGTCAGTGCGATTTTATTGACCCTATGTGTGGTAGTGGTACATTTTTAACCGAGGCAGCTATGATTGCGTGTAATATACCAGCTAACATAAATAGAAAAGAGTTTGCTTTTGAGAAATGGGCAGATTTTGATGAAGATTTATTTGACAAAATTGTAGACAGTAGTTTAAATAAAACCAGGGATTTTAAATTTAAAATAAAAGGTTTTGATAAAGCACCTTCTGCTGTACGTAAAGCTCAAGATAACGTAGAAAATGCTAATTTAGATGATTATATAACTGTTGAGCGTAAAAACTTTTTTGATACAGAAAAAGAGGTAGATGGTCATTTACATATGGTGTTTAACCCGCCATACGGTGAACGATTAAATATTGAAATGGAAGAATTTTATGCTAGTATAGGAGATACATTAAAGCAAAAATACCCAGGAACAGATGCTTGGTTTATAACATCTAACTTAGAGGCATTAAAACACGTAGGTTTACGTCCGTCTAGGAAAATAAAAGTATTTAACAGTCATTTAGAGTCTAGGCTTGTGAAATATGTAATGTATGAAGGGAGTAAAAAAGCTAAGTTTAATAAAGATAGAGAGTAAACTACTAAAAAATATTAGTAGTAAAAAGGGGCAATAAACAGTGTTTATTGCCCCTTTTTCTATTTAAAAGCTCACTTTAATTAGTGTTTTATTGTGTATTATTATCTTTTGGGTCTTGAGCCTTCTTCAGGTTTAGGCTTTTCCTGCTCCTCTATAGGTTCTTTTTTCTTCTTTTTAGCTCTTTTGTATAAAGGTACTAAATAACTTAAGCTGTAATTATAACCTGTTCCAAAATTACTGCCTTCGGTAGTTTTATTAAAGCCAGGAATCCAAATATTAGCAAAGCCATCATCAGCTTTATTACTAATTAAGTAACCCAAACGTACGCTGGCACCTAAATATAAGTTTTTAAATATTTCTACTTTTGTGCCTAAAACAAACTCTAGCCAAGATGCATTTAAACCATCAAACTCAGATAAATTTTCTGTGCCAGGTAAAAAATCATCTTGCCAATACCTATTACTATCATAAATTTGGTAACTGTTTATTTTGTGTTTAAATGTGCTATAAGCATATCTACCTCCAATATAAATAGAGTTGTTCATACCATACCAATTGTCATATACATTTAAATCTACACCTAATTTTAAGTAGCTTCCTGTAGTTGTAAAATTAAAAGTATCTTCATCTCTAGTATTTTCTTCGTTGCCAAGTTCTGCTGCAACGTATAGGTTTTGTGATAGTCTATAATCTCCTGTAATTTCTAAACCTTTGTAATCTTCTCTGTAGAAATTTTGGGCAAGCCTATTTATGTCAACACCCAAACGTATACCGTATGGTTGCTCATAAACAAGCGTATCCTTTTTGTTTAAGTCAATGGTTTTACTCTGCGCAAAGCCATTAAAAACAAAACTAAAAATACAAATACTAGTGATAAATTTTAACATGTGTTACGGCTATGTTTTCTACTGTGGTTTCTACTACTTCTACGTTTTTAATCCAATTTTCTGCATCTTCATTAAGTGTGCTAGCTAATTCATTGTAATGAATAACATAACCGCAGGCTCTAGAAATATAAACTTCATTGGTTGCATAATTAAATGTTACGGTATCTGTATTACCAGTTTCGTCTCCATCTTCATTATCAGCAGAGTTAGAGATTAAATTATAGGTTGTAGAGGTTTCATTTGCACGCAAAGGAATACTAATGGTTGTTAAATCGGTCCTGTCTATATTGTCTTCATTATCAAAAGGAGAATCTTGTGCCTCACCAACAACTCTAAGTTTAGTTACTGCTTTTTCAGTTTCTTCTTCAGCTTCAAAATCATAAAAATTTACAATTAACAAAGCGGTATCACCATCTACGCAAATATCATCTTTTTCACAAGAGGTAAAGCCAGTAAACAATAAAATTGCGGCTAATATTCCTATTTTTTTCATCAATATATAGTTTGATTTCTTTTTAATTTGGAACAATTATTATGCCCTCTTTTTCAAAAGTACAACATTTTCTACGTGATGCGTTTGCGGAAACATATCTACAGCTTGCAGTCTTGTAATCTCATACATATCATTCATTAACTCCAAATCTCTTGCTTGCGTAGCACTGTTGCAACTTACGTAAACCACTTTGTTGGGAGCAATAGCTAAAATTTGCTCAACTACATCTTTGTGCATACCTTCTCTTGGTGGATCTGTAATAATTACATCTGGTGTACCGTTTTGAGCAATAAACTCAGTATTAAAAATCTTTTTCATATCACCTGCATAAAAAACAGTATTATCTATTTTATTGTGCTTAGCATTGGCTTTAGCATCTTCAATAGCTTCTGGTACAGCTTCTATACCAACAACTTTTTTAGCTTTTTTAGATACAAACTGAGCAATAGTTCCTGTACCTGTATATAAATCATATACAAGTTCATCTCCGCTAAGCTCTGCAAAGTCTCTAGTAATTTTATACAACTCATATGCTTGTTCTGAGTTAGTTTGATAAAAAGACTTTGGGTTTATTTTAAATTGAAGACCTTCCATTTCTTCAAAAATATGATCTCTACCAGCAAAACAAACAATGTCTTGATCGTAAATGGTATCATTTTGTTTTTGATTAATTACATACAATAAAGCAGTAATTTCTGGGAACGTAGTAGCTAAGTGGTTTAAAAGTGCTTCTCTATTTTCTTTATGATCATCAAAAAACTGAATAAGTACCATAATTTCTCCCGTAGAAGAAGTACGTATCATTAAGGTACGTAATTCACCAGTGTGGTGTCTAGGGTTAAAAAATGTCATATTATTTTTGGTAGCAAATTCCTTAGTTTCTAACCTAATTGCGTTAGATGGGTCTGCTTGTAAATGACATTTTTTAATGTCTAAAATTTTATCCCACATTCCAGGAATATGAAACCCTAAAGCATTACGATCTTCAATTTCCTTATCTGATTTTACTTCATCTAATGTTAACCATCTGCTATCAGAAAAAGAAAACTCCATTTTATTGCGATAAAAATATTGTTTTTCTGACCCTAAAATAGGAGTAATGGCAGGTAATTGTAAGTGTCCAATTCTGGTTAAATTATTTTCTACCTCTTTTTGCTTGTAAAACAATTGATGCTCATAGCCCATATGTTGCCACTTGCAACCACCACAAACGCCAAAATGTTCGCACTGTGGTTCTGTTCTTTTATCAGATAAGGTATGGTAATTTATGGCAGTACCTTCAAAATAAGCCTTTCTTTTTTTTGTGGTTTGTACATCTACAACATCACCAGGCACGGCGTTGTTTAAAAAAATTACACGTCCGTCAGGAGCTTTTCCTATAGTTTTTCCTTTTGCACCAGCATCTACTACTTCTACATTCTCAAAAACTACTCTTTTTGTTTTTCTTCGCATAGCGCAAAAATAGTAGAATTATTTGTTATCTAAATACTTGCTTATTATTAATTATGAATAAAATTGAGGCTAAATTTAGTTTGATAATTTTAATGTTATTTTGATAAATTATAAATTATAGAGGAATTAATTATTAATGTCTTAAATTTTTTATGCTCCAATAGCAATTTGTAATTTGCAAAATATTAAAAAATAAGGTTGATTTCTCTCCTTTAAGCAGGAATCGTTTAAGTTTTATATTTAAAAGAATTAGATTATGTCAATTATTCAAGGATCGGCATCTGCAGACGCAATTGCATTAGAAGAAAAGCACGGAGCACACAATTACCACCCACTACCAGTTGTATTAAACAAAGGAGAAGGTGTATATGTGTGGGATGTAGAAGGTAAAAAGTATTATGATTTTTTATCTGCTTATTCTGCAGTAAATCAAGGCCATTGTCACCCAAAAATTGTAGGTGCAATGGTAAACCAAGCACAAACATTAACACTTACCTCTAGAGCATTTTATAATGATATGCTAGGTAAGTTTGAAAAGTTTGCTACAGAAACTTTTAACTACGATAAGTTATTACCTATGAATACAGGTGCAGAGGCTGTGGAAACTGCGCTAAAATTATGTAGAAAATGGGCATATGAAGTAAAAGGTATTCCTGAAAATGAAGCAGAAATTATTGTTTGTGAAAACAACTTTCACGGACGTACAACCACTATAATTTCATTTTCTAACGACCCTGTTGCTCGTAAAAACTTTGGACCATACACTAGTGGTTTTATTAAAATTGAATATGATAATTTAGTTGCTCTTGAGGCTGCTCTAGAAAACAACAAAAACGTTGCAGGCTTTTTGGTAGAACCAATACAGGGCGAAGCTGGAGTTTATGTACCAAGTGAAGGGTATTTAGCAGCTGCTAAAGCTTTGTGTAATAAGCATAATGTTTTATTTATAGCAGACGAAGTACAAACGGGTATTGCACGTACAGGACGTTTATTAGCTACATGTGGTAACTGTACTTGTGCAGATAAAAATTGCTCTGGAACACCAGAGGTTAAAGCAGATATTTTAATATTGGGGAAAGCATTGTCTGGTGGTTCTTATCCTGTTTCTGGCGTTTTAGCTAATGATGATATTATGAATGTTATAGCGCCTGGTAACCACGGTAGTACATTTGGTGGTAACCCTGTAGCAGCTGCAATTGGTATTGCTGCTTTAGAGGTTGTTAGAGATGAAAAACTGGCAGAAAACGCTCAGGTTTTAGGAGAGCTTTTTAGAGAAGAGTTAGGGAAGTTTATAGAGACTAGCGATTTAGTTACTTTGGTAAGAGGTAAAGGGTTGTTAAATGCTATTATAATTAACGATACAGAAGATAGCTCTACAGCTTGGGATATTTGTATGGCATTAAAAGAAAATGGTTTACTAGCTAAGCCAACACACGGTAACATTATTAGGTTTGCACCACCATTGGTAATGACTAAAGAACAATTGCTAGAGTGTGTTGCTATTATTAAAAAGACTTTAACCGAGTTTAAAAAGTAATAATTATTTTGTATTAATAAAACAAGAATTAAAGCACGGCTTTTTCTAGGATGGTTAACGTCATAGAGGCCGTGTTTAATTTTGCTTTAATTCCAATAGGGAACGTAAAATTTTCAGGTATATGTCCAAAAGACATTCCGTATACTGTAGGTATATTTAAGCCTTGTAGCCTCTCTGTTATTACTTCTTTTAATGTAAATGTTTTTGTTTTGTTTGTTGTTTCACAGCCAGCAAAAACGCCTAGTGCCAATCCTGCAGCATTTTTAAAAGTTTTGCCTTCTATAAGCTGTGTTAACATACGATCTATGCGGTAAGGAGATTCTTCCACATCTTCAATACACACAATTTTATTAGTAAAATCTATTTCATGTGGTGTACCAATTAAAGCATTAATTAATGTTAAGCTACCACCAACCAAAACACCTTTAGCATTGCCTGGTGTAATAACATATCTATTGTATTCTGTATTTTCTTTTTGTTCTTCAGTTAAGTCAGAATTATGAATTACAACACTTTCTTTAGGGTTAATAACCAGTTGTTTTAGCATAGAAATTCCGTATTCATTGTCTAGTGTAGTGCCAACAGGTCCGTGAAAGCTAACCAAGCCAGTTTCTGTATAAAAACCGTTTAATAGGGTTGTAATATCGCTAAAACCAATAAAAACCTTAGGGTTATTTTTAATTATTTCATAATCTATCAATTGCATAATGCGTGTGCATCCATAACCGCCACGAGCGCATAATATACCATCTACATTTGGGTTTGCAAACATATGATTAAGGTCTGCGGCTCTTTCGGCATCTGTGTTACTAAAATATCCGTAATTACCAATAATACGTTCTGTGTGGTATGGTATAAACCCTATTTTACGTAGTGTTACTTTAATTTGTTCTAATGCTTCTAAAGAAACGGCATACCCAGGAGCAACCAAACCAATAGTATCTCCTTGTTTTAATTGCCTACCTTTTAGCAATGTATGTTTTTTAGTACTGCAACTTATAGTATTACTAAGGGTAATTGGTAAAAAACTAGCTGCTGTTGTGCTTAATGTATTTTTTATAAATTTTCTTCTTTTAAGCATAGTAATACAAAGTAATAGAACATCTAAAATATGACGACATTAAGGATTAACGGCAGAGCCATTACCTTTTGTTCTTTTTAACTGGCGTTTAATTTTTTTAATTGCAGACTCAATAGATTTTTCTGGTTCAATAATATTGTACTCGCCCCAAAAGTTTGGGTCTGAAAAGCCTACGGCTTCATCTCCTAAAATAATAGACATTTTTACTTTATCTTTTCCTTTAGGTAAAACTTGGTTTTCATTTTTTTCCCAATCTGTAATAGCCATTTCACAACTCATACTATAAACCGAGTTAAATAAGCGACTGTCCCAATCAATTTTAAATTCTAATATAGCACTACTGTAACTATAATACCATTTGTTGTTTTTTTCTCTGTAATCTACACGGTAAGCTACATCTGTAGGCCAAACATTAGCTTTGTTTGGTTTTTTACGCACAAAAAGCTTAGCTGCTTTTTGTTTATCTATAATATTTAAAGAGTAAATGGCACTAGTAAGTATTTTTTTGTCTGCATCTATATATAGTTTACCCTTGTAGAGTGGCTGTTCAGTTTTATTGTTTTGTTTAAAACTAATAACATAAATTAATTTATTGTTGATGCGCGTAGAGTGGTCAAAACTAAATTCATAAAAAGGTAAAACATCTAAACCAAAAATGTATTGTGGATATTTCATAACATCTACATACAAAGCATTAAATGGGCCGCCTTGTAGTTTTAGAGCAAGAGTATCCATTTTAGAGTAGTTGGTGCTTTTTCTTGTTTTATAAAGTTCAACCACATCTTTACGTGAGTTAGAGTATGGAGCTTTGTAAATGTTAACTACAGCTTCGGATAGTGATATGTTTTTTCTTCTTTTTTTTATGCTTTCTCTATAAAAAGCGGTCATTAATGTTGGGTCTTCAAAATAATTGTCACCTCTTTTTTTAAGCGTTTCTAAAACTAATGCTTTTGGGTCCTTTGGAGCAGAAATATTTATTTCACTTAGAGCGGTAACAGTTATATCTAAATATATTTTATTGTTCCCAGATTTTTTTAATGATTCTAGTGCTACTTTTTTTGTTTTATATCCTAAAAAAGACACAACCAAATCTCCTGTAGATACCTCATTAGGCACTTTTAAAGAAAACTTACCTTCTGCATTACTAATGCTGCTAATATTAGATCCGGCAATAGATAATGTAGCAAAAACAAGAGGTTTTTTAGAATCACTATCTAATATTTCTCCTTTAAATTGATGAAATTCTTGTGCACTGGCAGTTGTTGTTCCAAAAAATAATAAAATGAAACTGAAAAGAAAAGAGTGTAATACCGACAATTGTTGAGGTTTAGTTTGTGAGAGTATCATAGCAAATTTATTTAAGTGTGTTAGTTATATACAAGCCGAGCCTTTTAAAGATACGTTTTTTTAACATATATTAAGGTTTTTTTAGCAATGATTTATAATAATCTAAGTCTTAATTTAGAGGTAAACTTACAAATGAATGCTTAGTTTTATAGTTTTTTTACACAGTTTTTATTTAGAATAGATTGGTAAAGAATTTTATCTTTGCCTTTATATAATCGTATTTATGAAAGTCAGCAATATTCCGTACCACAAAACAGGTTACTTCTCTAGTTTAATGTGCGATTATTTAGAAGAGAAGAAAGAATTACAATCTTTTTACAACAGATTTCCCAACTTAAATAATTTTAAATTACAGATAGTAGAAAAGACTAAAAATTTTCCTGTAGAAAACAGGTTAGTATTAGCTAATGCTTTGGTAAACCAATATGCAAGCATTACAGCATCAGAAAAAACTAAAACAAATATATCTTTATTAAAAGAACCCAATACATTTACCGTAGTAACTGGTCACCAGCTTAATTTGTTTACTGGTCCCTTGTATTTTTTATATAAAATAATATCTACTATTAATTTAACAGAGGAGTTAAAAAGGACCTATCCAGAGCAAAATTTTATTCCTATTTATTGGATGGCTACGGAGGATCATGATTTTGATGAAATTAATTATTTTAATTTTAAAGGGAAAAAAATACAGTGGAATAAAAATGCATCTGGCGGAGTAGGTAGGTTAAATACAGAAGGTCTGGGCCAAGTGTTTAATGCTTTTTCTAGCACTATTGGTGGAGGTAAAACAGCAGAGGAATTAAAAACTTTATTTACACAGGCTTATTTAGAGCATTCAAATTTAACAGCAGCAACACGGTATTTAGCAAATGAACTTTTTACTAACTACGGTTTAGTTATTGTAGATGGAGATGACAAAGAGTTAAAGAAATTACAAATTCCGTATGTAAAAGAAGATCTATTAAACCATACAGGATTTTCTAAGGTAGAAGAAACAAATGTAAAACTTAGTGCTGTTTCTGATGGCTATAAAATACAGGTAAACCCAAGAGAAATTAATTATTTTTATTTGGTTGATGGTGTAAGAGAACGAATTATTAAAAAAGATGATTTATACCTTATTAATAATACAGAAATAACATTTACTGAAGAAGCTATTTTAAAAGAGCTTAATGAGTTTCCGGAGCGTTTTTCTCCAAATGTTGTTGGCAGGCCACTTTACCAAGAAATTATATTACCAAACCTTTGTTACATAGGTGGTGGCGGTGAATTGGCATATTGGTTAGAACTTAAATCATATTTTGAGAGTCAAAATGTAACTTTTCCAATGTTATTACTACGCAATTCTGCGTTGCTAATAACCGAAAAACAATCGGAAAAATTAAAGAAACTAAACGTAAGTATTGAAGACTTGTTTTTAAAACAAAATAGTTTAGTAAATAAAAAAATAAGAGAAATATCTAACATAGATATAGATTTTACGCCTCAAAAAAAACACTTAGAAGAGCAATTTAAAAATCTGTATACATTAGCAGAACAAACAGATAAAACTTTTTTAGGAGCAGTAAAAGCACAAGAGGTAAAACAAAAAAAAGGACTACAAGCATTAGAAGATAGGTTGTTGCAAGCACAAAAGCGCAAGTTAAAAGACCACGTTATACGCTTAACAGAAATACAAAACCAACTTTTTCCTAACAAGTCTTTGCAAGAAAGAAATCAAAATTTTTCTGAACCATACTTAGAGTTTGGTCCAAGTTTAATTCCTAATTTAATTGCAAGTTTAAAGCCTTTAGACGGCAATTTTTTAATACTAGAATTATAATTTAAATGCATAAAATAGATTTAGGTTTAGTAGAAATGACAATGGATGTTATGAAATATGCCATTGATAGAATATCTGCTACTGAAAGAGAAATAGGAAAACCAATTAAAGCCGAAGAATTGAAGAATTTAGTTGGAGAAACTATAACCAATAAAGGAATTGGAGGAGAAAATGCATTTAATTTATGGAAGAAACATTTGGCTAATGCAAATGTGCAAATAGACCATCCAAGGCATTTAGCATTTGTACCAGCTTCACCAACTAGAGCTGCCATTATGTTTGATTTAGTTACCTCTGCATCTAGCATACACGGAGCTTATTGGATGGAAGGTGCAGGTGGTATTTTTTGTGAAAACGAAGCAATGAAATGGATTGTTTCTTTAACAGGATTACCTAAAGGTGCTTTTGGTGTTTTTACTAGCGGTGGTACTGCAGCTAACTTATCTGCATTGGTTACAGCAAGAGAACACTTTAGAGAAAAAGAAGAAAACAGAGGGAAAAAAGGCTTAATTATAGCATCAATTGGTGCGCATTCTTCTGTAAAGGCAATGGCCAAAGTTATAGATGTAGATATTCTTTTAGTAGATTCAGAAGAGAGTTTGCATCAATCAGAATTAGAAGAAACAATTGCTAGTTTATCTTTAGAACAGCGTAACAGACTATTTGCAGTAGTTGCAACTGGTGGCACAACAAATGCGGGTATTATAGATGATTTAAACGGTATTGCTGCGGTATGTAAGCAACAAAATTTATGGTTTCATGTAGATGCAGCATACGGCGGAGGTGCTTTAGTTGCAGATTCTGTTAGGCACTTGTTCAATGGTATAGAGCAAGCAGATAGTATTACTATAGATCCTCATAAATGGATGTTTTCTCCGTATGATTGTGGAGCGGTACTTTATAAGGATATGCAATTGGCAAAAAACGCACACTCCCAACAGGGATCTTACTTAGATATTTTTAAGGATGAAGGTGCACATGGGTTTAATCCAACAGACTACCAAATACAGTTAACACGTAGAGTAAGAGGACTTCCTTTGTGGTTTTCATTAGCAATGCACGGAACAGATAGGTATAAAGAAGCTGTAGAACGCGGATTGGAACTTGCGCAAATTGCGGGTAAAATGATAGAAGAACATCCAAATTTAGAGTTGGTAAGAGAGCCAAGCTTGTCTTGTGTGTTGTATAGGAGAAAAGGTTGGAAACCAGAAGATTATACACATTGGACTTATGAGAATCATAAAAAAGGATTTGCTTTGGTAACACCAACCAAATACAAATTAGGTAATACTTATGAAACTGTTTCTAGGTTTTGTTTTATTAATCCGGATACTACAGAAAAAGATATTGAGCAAATATTGAAAACAATGGAGTAAAATTTCAATACTTTCGTTTAGCTTTTTTATAATTAAATATTACTTTTGCGCATGCAACATGACAAGGTATTAATTTTAGACTTCGGATCGCAGTACACACAACTTATTGCGCGTAGAGTTAGAGAGCTTAACATCTATTCCGAGATTCATCCATTCAACAAAATTCCAACAAACTTAGAAGAGTACAAGGCAGTTATCTTATCAGGTAGCCCAATGTCTGTACGTTCAGATGATGCTTTTCATCCTGATTTAAAAGGTATTAGAGGAGAAAAACCAATGCTAGCCGTATGTTATGGCGCACAGTATTTGGCACACTTTTCTGGCGGTGAGGTAGCCCCTTCTAATACCAGAGAGTACGGTAGAGCAAACTTAAGTTATGTAAAAGAAAATGAAACTTTTCTTAAAAACATAAGTGCAGGTAGCCAAGTTTGGATGAGTCATAGTGATACTATAAAGTCATTACCAACTAACGGAACTTTACTTGCAAGTACACATGATGTACAAAATGCAGCATATAAAATAGAAGGTGAAACAACATATGCAATACAATTTCACCCAGAGGTTTACCACTCTACAGATGGTAAACAATTATTAGAAAACTTTTTAGTAGATATAGCCAATGTAAATCCAGATTGGACGCCTAATGCATTTGTAGAAGAAACTGTAGAAGCATTAAAACAAAAAATTGGTAATGATAAAGTTGTTTTAGGTTTATCTGGAGGAGTAGATTCATCGGTAGCAGCAATGTTATTGCATAAAGCCATAGGAGAAAACTTATACTGTATATTTGTAAATAACGGTTTATTACGTAAAAATGAATTTACAGATGTGCTAGAGCAATACAAAGGTATGGGCTTAAACGTTAAAGGTGTAGATGCTTCGGCACGCTTTTTGGACGCATTAGCTGGGTTAAGTGATCCAGAACAAAAGCGTAAAGCCATTGGTCGTGTATTTATAGAGGTTTTTGATGATGAAGCTCATCAAATACAAGGAGTAAGCTGGTTAGCACAAGGTACAATTTATCCAGATGTTATAGAAAGTGTTTCTGCAACAGGAGGGCCAAGTGCAACAATAAAAAGTCACCATAATGTAGGAGGCTTGCCAGATTTTATGAAATTAAAAATAGTAGAGCCATTAAAAGCTTTATTTAAAGACGAAGTTAGGCGTGTAGGAGCCTCTATGGGTATGGCAAAAGACCTTTTAGGGCGCCATCCTTTTCCAGGACCTGGACTTGCAATACGTATTTTGGGAGATATTACACCAGAAAAAGTAGCTATTTTACAAGAAGTAGATGCTGTATTTATAGGAGAACTAAAAAAAAGTGGCTTATATGATAAGGTTTGGCAGGCCGGAGCCATACTTTTACCCGTAAATAGTGTAGGTGTAATGGGGGATGAACGTACGTACGAGAAATGTGTAGCTTTACGTGCAGTAGAAAGCACAGACGGAATGACAGCAGATTGGGTAAACTTACCATACGAGTTTTTACAAAAGGTGTCTAATAATATTATAAATAAAGTAAAAGGCGTTAATAGAGTAGTTTACGATATTAGTTCTAAACCGCCTGCAACAATAGAATGGGAATAATTATGAATAGTAAATTTTTTAAAACAGTTCTTTCTTTTTTGTTAATTCTTTTGGTTACAGCCAACTCTTATGCACAAAAGTATAAGACACACCCTGTAAAAAGAGGAGAGTCCTTAGAGAGTATTTCTAAAACATATAATGTATCTATAGAGGATATTTTAGTTTACAATAAGGAGATTAAGAAAGGCCAAAAACTGACTCCAAATACTATCTTGATTGTTCCGTTGGATAAAAAAATGGCAGCTGTAACGGCTTCCTTGGCAGGCGATAAGCCTGTAAAGGTTACTCAGGTTAAGCAAGAGAAGCCAATTCGTTTTATAGAGCATAAAGCAAAAAAAAGAGAAACCTTATACAGTCTTGCTAAACAATACAATGTTACAGAAGATGATATTAAAAGATACAATACACAATTGTATGCAGAGCAATTAAAAAAGGGAACTGTTTTAAAAATTCCTGTTTATAAAAAAGTAGTTATAGATACTTCTGAGGCTCCAGCTTCTACTACCAATAACAATGTTTCTGTTAGTTATGAAGATACACCATATAAATTTACAAACTATAAGGTTAAAAAAAGAGAAACACTTTATGGTATTTCTAAGCAGTTTAAAGTTTCTCAGGATCAAATAAAAAAATACAATACAATTTTGTATTCTGATGATGTAAAGAAAGGAATGATATTAAGAATTCCTCACTTTAAAAAAGTTGAAGTAAAAGAGGTTGTTTTAAAATCTTATATTGTAAAGGCAAAAGAAACACGCTGGAGTATAGCAAACAAATATGGCATTACTGTAGATAGTTTACTTCTTTTAAATCCAGATTTGCCAAAATCTTCTAATTATTTGGCAGAAGGTCAGGAACTTAAAATACCAGAACGTAATATACTAGTTAGAGATAGCTTGGTTAAAACTGGTTCAGAAAAAGTGCCAAATTTTATAACTTATACTGTACCTGCAAAAATGACTTTTTATAGGTTAGAAAAGGCATATGGAGTTTCTGAAGAGCAAATAAAACAGGCAAATCCTTTAGTTAAAGAAAAAGGACTACAAGAAGGAATGAATATAAAAATTCCTACTTTAAAAGGTCAGTCTGCGTCAGATGCACAGGTAGTAAATTCAGAAAACTATATATTTTATGTAGTTCGTCAGGGGCAAGGAGAAATGTCTTTGTCTAGAGATTTGGGGGTGTCATTTGCAGAGTTAACAGCATTTAATCCTGCTTTAAAAGAAGGTATTAAAGCTGGAATGGTTTTAAAATTACCAAAAGCTAGAAGCAGTAATTTTACCGTTAAAAACTCATTAATTCTTCCAAAAATTAATTTAGTAGATAGCGTAAATGTTGCAATTAGACCAAAAGTAATGGTGTTATTACCGTTTAGGTTAGATAAAATTGATATTAATAATACATCTGAAGCTAAAAGGGATATAGAAAAAAGACTGGATACAAAAATTAGTTTAGGTTTTTATTCTGGTATGCAATTAGCGTTAGACGCTATTAAGAAAAAAGGTGTTTCTGTAGATGTAACAGCTTATGATACACAGTCTACAAAAAGTGTTGAAAAGGTAAAGGAGATTTTAGAAAAAGAAAATATTGGTGATTATAGAGCAATTATTGGTCCTTTAGATCCACAATCTATACAAGAAGTAGCTAAAAAAACTGCAGGACTTCAAATACCTGTTATTTCTCCTAACTTAACAGAGCAAGAAATAGGTTTTGGTAATACATTTTACTCATTACCATCTAATGAGGTTTTAAGAACAAAAATATTAGATTACGTTTCTAGTATTTATACAAATCAAAATATTGTAATTATTGCAGACTCTAAGCATAAGGCAGAGTCTGATGCTATAACAGAAAGGTTTCCTAAAGCTAAAAAGGTTAGTTTAATTAAAGATTTAACAATAAATATTAATAAACTAAAATATTTATTGTCAAGAAACGTAGATAATTTTGTTTTTGTAGAGACAAGTAATTTGGCTTTGTCTAAGCATGCAACATCTGTTGTAAACTCTTTAAATGCCAAGGATACAAAAATTAGAATGTTTACAACAGACCTTAATAAAGCTTTTGATAGAGATGAAGTAGATAATATGCTTTTATCTAATTTAAACTTTACATATCCATCAGTAAATAAAGAAATTACAGATGAAGGCTTTAATAAATTGTATAGATCAAAATTTGGTGCTAACCCAGATAAATACGCAGCTAGAGGTTTTGATATTATGTATGACATATTATTAAAACTAGCTTATAAAAACGATTTATTTGAAGTTTCTAAAATAGTAGGAGAAACAGAATACACTGCTAATAAATTTAACTACGTTAATAAGCAAAATGCCGGATTTACTAATACTGCAGTTTACATTATGCAATATAATGATATGAAAATAGAAGAAGTGGAGAAGGTGGTACCTAAAAAATAAGGTATGCTAATCTTTAAAAAAACGTTTTTTTTATTGTCTGTATTGCTTGTTATAAGTAGTAATGCGCAAACAGAAGAAACAATTGTATGGAAGCCCAATTTAGTTTTAAATTGGGCTAATTTTAAGGGTAAAACACCAAAAAATAATAGAGCTGCAGCTGTAACAGCTAGTGGTATAACATATAAGTATACTACTTATTTTAACAGGGAAAAGGGCAATAAATTCACTTATGAAGTTATTGCTCTTTTTTATCCTAATAAATCATGGTATAGGCCTAGTATATCTACAAATGTTACATTAGCTCATGAACAATTACATTTTGATATAGCTGAAATTTATGCACGAAAAATGAGAAATCGTTTAAGTAAAATTAAGCCTTCAAAAAATACTAGAAAAGAAGTTAAAGAAATTTATAGCGCCATAAATAAAGAGTTAAATGCGTATCAAGATTTGTATGACGCAGAAACAAATTACTCTAGAAATTTAGAAAAGCAGCTTTTATGGCAAACCAAGGTTAAAAAACAACTAAAATTAAAATAATTGTATAGGTTAAAAAAAGCGACATCAAGTGTCGCTTTTTTTAACTTCAATTTTATTTATCTTATTCTTTATTTAGTGTAATTACTAACGTTCCTTTTGTGTCTAAATCTACACCTCCTGTAGTTACAATTCTATTTACTTCAGTTTGCAAAACAAGTGTTTCATCAGTTAAGCTAATTACTTTGTATGTACCATTAACGGTATCATTAGCGTCAAGTTTTAGTGTGTCATTATCTAATGACCAATCACCAGAACTCAGCGGACTTTCAGATGTTATGGTTTCTGTATAATCAGTTCCTAAAAACGAGAAATTAATTACAGTGATATATTCTCCTGTGCTAATAATTTTATTAGGGTTTTCAGTAAATGTAGCAGTAGAGTTTTCGTTTGTAGAATTTGCTGTATATTCTAACGGATAGGTTTGGTTGTTAACTACAGTAGTAGCTGTTCCATTATCTATTTTAGCACTAACTAATGCCCATGTCCCAAGCAAAGGAGATTTTACTTCTACTTCATCTGCAATTAATGGGTTTGTACCAGCATTTACTTCATCAATATTAATTATCCCGTCAGCATCACAATCTAAATTTTTCCAAGTAGCATTTGTGCTTACTGTTTGGCTGTCTAATTTAAAAGAACAGTTTTTTAGAGGGTCTGTATTGTCTTCAATTTCTTTTCCATCTATAACACCATCACCGTCTGTGTCCTCATTATTTGGATCTGTACCATTTTCTATTTCTTCTTCATCAGTAATTCCGTCGTTATCTGTATCTAAAGTTATATTATCTTCAGCTTGTTCTACTAGTTTATAAAGTTGTTCACTATCATTGTTATTACAAGCTATAAGCATTACTAAAAAAACACAAAAGACAAATACTTTTTTCATAGTTTTACGGCATTAAAGTTGTTTTATAATCTAAAAAAGGATGTATGTAGTTGTTACTGTTCTATTTACGGTGTAAAGTTACTTTTAGACTTTTTAATTATGTTAAAAAACGATAACCAAAAACTTATAGAATTGGCTCATTACAGAATGCCATTTGGTAAATACAAAGGAAGGTATTTGGTAAACCTACCAGAACCATATTTGGTATGGTTTAATCAAAAGGGTTTTCCTGAGGGTAAACTAGGTGTTTTGTTAAAATCTATGTTAGAAATTAAAATAAACGGATTGGAAGATATCATTCTAAAAATTCAGAAAGATTTTCCTAAAGAATAGACTGCTTTTGTAATAGCAATTTGCTATTTTTGCTTGCGTTAAGAAAACAACCTAACGCTACATGGCAAACACTAAGTACATATTTGTAACCGGAGGGGTTACATCATCTCTAGGAAAAGGAATTATAGCTGCATCTTTGGCTAAACTATTACAAGCTAGAGGTTACAGAACTACCATTCAAAAATTGGATCCTTATATTAATGTAGATCCAGGAACATTAAACCCTTATGAACACGGAGAATGCTACGTTACTGACGATGGTGCAGAAACGGATTTAGACCTTGGGCATTATGAGCGTTTTTTAAACGTAAGAACTTCGCAAGCTAATAATGTTACTACAGGTAGAATTTACCAAAGTGTTATAGAAAAAGAACGTAGAGGAGAGTTTTTAGGAAAAACAGTACAAGTAGTCCCTCATATTACCAATGAAATTAAAGAACGTATACAAATACTTGGAAAAAGTGGTGATTATGATATTGTAATTACAGAAATTGGTGGTACTGTTGGTGATATAGAATCTTTACCATATATAGAAGCAGTTAGGCAGTTATTATGGGAGTTAGGAGATAACAATGGTATTGTTATACACTTAACTCTAGTACCTTATTTGTCTGCTGCTGGGGAGTTAAAAACAAAACCAACTCAGCACTCTGTTAAAACATTAATGGAAAGTGGTATTAAGGCAGATATTTTAGTTTGTAGAACAGAACACCAAATCTCTGATGAAATAAAGCATAAGTTAGCATTGTTTTGTAACGTAAAAAGAGAAGCAGTAATACAATCTATAGATGCATCTACAATTTATGATGTTCCTTTATTAATGCAACAAGAAGGTTTAGATACTGTTGTTTTAGAAAGGTTGGCTTTGTCTGATACTGAGAAACCAGATTTAACCACGTGGAATCAATTTCTAGAACGTCATAAAAACCCTAAAAATCAAGTTACAATTGGTTTAATTGGTAAGTATGTAGAATTGCAAGATTCTTATAAATCTATTTTAGAAGCCTTTATACATGCAGGAGCAGAAAACGAGGTAAAAGTTGAAGTAAAATCTATACACTCTGAACATATTTTGGGTAAAAGTATGGCAGAAGAATTAAAAGGATTAGACGGTATACTTGTTGCTCCTGGTTTTGGAGAAAGAGGTATTGAAGGTAAAATTAAAGCTGTGCAATACGCTAGAGAAAATAATATACCATTTTTGGGTATATGTCTAGGTATGCAAATGGCAGTTATAGAGTTTTCTAGAAATGTTTTAGGTTTAGCAAATGCAAACTCTAAAGAAATGGACGAGGAAACTCCTAATCCTGTTATTAATTTAATGGAAGAACAAAAAACTGTAGTAAACAAAGGTGGTACTATGCGTTTAGGTACTTGGGCCTGTCATTTAGAAGATAACAGTTTAGTTAAAGATGTTTACAACGGAAAATCAGATATATCTGAACGCCATAGGCATAGGTACGAGTTTAATAACAAGTACAAAGAACAAATTACGGCTGCAGGTTTACAAGCCTCTGGTATTAATAAAGATACAGGTTTGGTAGAGATTGTAGAATTGCCAAAAGAAGTACATCCTTGGTTTATAGGTGTGCAATATCACCCAGAATATAAAAGTACAGTAGCTAATCCACACCCACTATTTGTAGGATTTGTAAAAGCAGCTCTAGAACATAAAAAACAATAAAAAAGTGCCAGTTTGGCATAAAGTGTACATTTGGGCATATATTTGCAAACTGTAATTTATTATTAACATAAATAGATTTATAGTGGTTACTATAAAATCTTTGACATATTAGAATGGAAGAAAAGAAATTTGATGCAAAAACCTTAATTGGGTTTTTACTAATTTTTGGATTGTTTGTTTTATGGTTTAATACCACACAACCAACTGCCGAGGAACTTGAAGCACAGAAAAAAGAAAAACAAAAAACTGAAGCTGCGGCAGCAGATAACAAACAAGAGAAAGAGACTATTTCTCAAGAACCAGTTTTAAATTTATCAGACTCTACTGCGGTTGCTAATTACAAAAGTAAAATTGGTGCTTTCGGTTACACGCCAGCATCAGACGGAACTACAGTTTTAGAAAATAACGTACTATATTTAAGAGTTAGTAACAAAGGTGGGCAAATTGTAGAAGCAAAAATGAAGAATTTTGTTACCTATGATTCTCTTCCTGTACATTTGGTAAAAGACAATAATGCTAGTTTTGGTTTAACTTTTACCACATCAGATAATAGAGTTTTAGATACTAAAAATTTATATTTTGAGCCAACAGTCTCTAAAAATGGTAAAAACACAGTGCTTTCTATGAAAGCTAAAGTTTCTGCTACAGACTTTTTAGAATACAGATATGAGATTAAACCAGATGAATATTTATTGGACTTTAATATTCGCTCACAAGGCTTAAATGGAGTAATAAATAGTGCTGCACCAATTGCTTTGGTTTGGAAGCAAAAAGGAATTAGGCACAGTAAAAGTGCTACCTATGAAAATAGATACACACGTTTAACATACAATCATGATGATGGTAATATTAGTAAGTTATCTGAGGGAAGTGATGATGAAGAGGAAGAGGAAGATGTTAAATGGTTATCATACAGACAACATTTCTTTAGCTCTATTTTGGCAACAGATAAGCATTTTAAAACTGCTAAATTAAGTTCTGTAAATTTGGTAGAGGATGATACACCAGAAACAAAGTTTACAAAAGAAAATACAGCTGTTTTACCTTTACAAACAGAAGCGGGTGAGTTAGCCTATAATATGAATCTTTATTATGGACCAACAGATATTAAAGAGCTATCTAAATATGAAGATTTAGGTCTAGAAGACTCTATACCTTATGGTTGGGGAATATTTGGTTTTATAAATAGATATGTTTTTACACCAGCTTATACATTTTTAAGTAGCTTTTTACCATATGGTATAGCTATTATTGTAATGACAATTTTGGTACGTTTATTAATGTCGCCGGTAACTTATAAGTCATACTTATCACAAGCAAAAATGAAGGTTTTAAAGCCAGAAATTGCTGAAATAGGGGAGAAGTATAAGGACAACCCAATGAAAAAACAGCAAGAAACTATGAAGCTTTATAATAAAGCAGGAGCAAGCCCAATGAGTGGTTGTTTGCCAGCTTTATTACAATTGCCAGTTTTTTATGCATTGTTTATGTTTTTTCCAACGTCTTTTGCGTTGCGTCAAAAACCATTTTTATGGGCAGACGATTTATCGTCTTATGATATTATAGCAGAATTACCTTTTCATATTCCATTGTACGGAGATCACGTTAGTTTATTTCCAATATTAGCTTCTATTGCTATTTTCTTTTATATGATGATGACATCTGGTCAAAATATGCAACAGCAACCAGGAATGCCTAATATGAAGTTTATACTTTACCTATCTCCATTAATGATGTTGGTATTCTTTAATAGTTACGCTAGTGGACTTAGTTTGTACTACTTTGTATCTAACTTAATTACAATATTTATAATGTTGGCAATTAAGAAGTTTATTATTGATGAAGATAAAATACACGCTAAAATTCAGGAAAATAAAAAGAAACCTAAGAAGGAAAACAAGTTTCAGAAGAAGATGCGTGAAATGATGGAGCAAGCAGAAGAGCATAAAAAGAATAGATAATTATCTTTTTAATAGATTATAAAAAAATCCTGCTTCTTGTATATGAAGCAGGATTTTTTTTATTACGGCACAAAAAAAAAGCTCCTATTTCTAGGAGCTTTAAGCACTAAGTAGGTTAAGCTTAGTAACATTTGGGACTCCAAAGATGCAACCTATTAAGAGGTTAAAAAATGTTTAGTTGTAAAAGTCCCTATTTTGTATGTTAAGCAGAGTCATTTTGTTGTTTAATTTTCGACTAAGATTTTAGTCTGTTTTTAATCGATTTTAAATATCGATAAACGGTGCGTTTTTTTATAAAAAATTGAAGATTTATGGGTAATAATAGAAATACAAAGCATTTTAGATTTTTGTATTTTTGCAATTCAGATTTTAAAAAATGAAAAAAGTAGTAGTAGGACTTTCAGGTGGTGTAGATTCTAGCGTTACAGCCTATCTTTTAAAAGAGCAAGGTTATGATGTAATTGGGCTTTTTATGAAAAATTGGCACGATGATTCTGTTACCATTTCTAATGAATGTCCGTGGTTAGAAGATAGTAATGATGCACTAATAGTTGCTGAGAAATTAGGTATTCCTTTTCAAACAGTAGATTTAAGCGTAGAATATAAAGAACGCATTGTAGACTATATGTTTAATGAGTATGAAAAAGGTAGAACACCTAACCCAGATGTACTTTGTAACAGAGAAATTAAGTTTGATGTGTTTATGAAGATTGCAATGCAATTAGGAGCAGACTTTGTAGCAACAGGTCATTACTGCAGAAAAACATCTTTTATAAATGAAGAAGGTAAAGAAATACACCAACTTTTGGCTGGTAAAGATGGTAATAAAGATCAATCTTATTTTTTATGTCAACTTTCACAAGAGCAGTTATCCAAAACATTGTTCCCTATAGGTAATTTGTTAAAACCAGAAGTACGTAAAATTGCTGCAGAAAATGATTTAATTACTGCAGATAAAAAAGATTCTCAAGGTCTATGTTTTATAGGTAAAGTTCGCTTGCCAGATTTTCTTCAGCAAAAATTGAAACCAAAACAAGGTGTAATTGTAGAGGTTTCTTCTAACTTAGAACAATACAACACTATAATACCAAAGTTTGCTACCAAGGAAGAAGAGCTGTCTTACAATGCTGCAAAACCTGTTTATAATTTAAATGATGGTAAAGTTGTAGGAGAACACCAAGGAGCTCATTATTTTACAAAGGGACAGCGTAAAGGTTTAGCTGTTGGTGGTACTAAAGAACCGCTGTTTGTTATAGAGACAGATGTTAATGAGAATGTAATATACACTGGTCAAGGTAAAAATCACCCAGGTTTATACCGTAAAACACTATTTGTGGCTAACGATGAGTTACATTGGGTGCGTACAGATATGGCTTTAAAGGTTGATGAAACAATGGAAGTTATGGCACGTATACGCTACAGGCAGGCTTTACAAAAAGCTACATTATACAAGGTTGATGCTGGTTTGTATGTAGATTTTGAAGAAGAACAATCTGCAATGACAGAAGGGCAATTTGTTGCTTGGTATATTGGAGATGAGCTTATAGGTTCTGGAGTTATATCATAATAATTTTTAAGTTTGATAAAATAAAAATATGCAAAATAGAATAACATCATTATTTAATATTGAATATCCAATTATACAAGCCGGAATGATCTGGGCTAGTGGCTGGAAGCTAGCGTCTGCTGTTTCTAATGCAGGCGGATTAGGAATAATTGGTGCTGGATCTATGTATCCGGATGTTTTAAAAGAGCATATTTTAAAATGCCAGAAAGCTACAGATAAACCTTTTGCAGTTAATGTACCAATGTTGTACCCTAATGTAGAAGAAATAATGAAAATTATTGTAGACTTAGGCGTTAAAATTGTATTTACATCTGCAGGTAATCCAAAAACTTGGACTAGTTATTTAAAAGAAAACGGAATTACAGTAGTGCACGTTGTTAGTAGTTTAAAATTTGCATTAAAGTCTGAGACAGCTGGTGTAGATGCTGTTGTTGCTGAAGGTTTTGAAGCTGGCGGGCATAACGGACGTGATGAAACTACTACTTTAACTCTTATACCAGCCGTTAAAGAGCAATTAAAAATACCATTAATTGCAGCAGGCGGTATTGCAACAGGTAAAGCTATGTTGGCTGTTATGATTTTAGGTGCAGATGCTGTGCAAATTGGTAGTAGGTTTGTTGCAAGTGAAGAAGCTTCTTCACATCAGTTATTTAAAGAAAAAGTAATAGAGGCTAAAGAAGGAGACACGCAATTAACGCTTAAAGAACTAGCACCAGTACGTTTATTAAAAAACAAATTTTACAACCAAGTGCAAGATGCTTATGCAAAAGGTGCAACACCTGAAGATTTGAAGTTATTACTTGGTAGAGCACGTGCAAAACGTGGTATGTTTGAAGGAGATATGGAAGACGGTGAGCTAGAAATTGGACAAGTAGCAGCTATTATACACAAAATTATGCCTGCAGCAGATATTGTTAAAGAAATAGTAACTGAATTTGAGTTGGCAAAAAATGCAGCCACCAATTTATAATTAATAGTGTAGAGATTTAAAATAGATAAAAGCATCTAACAGTCTACTACCATACCAAGAAAAATATTCGCCATCTACGAGCTCAACAGTTGTAGATGGCATTATTTTTTTAATTTCATCTATATGTGTTCTTTTAAACGGGTATGGTTCTGAAGATAATAATATGCAATCTGGCTTTAATTTTTGTATTGCCTTTAAAGTTGTCTCTGGGTAGCGTAAATAATCAGCAAAAACATTAGTATAATTATTAAGTGTTAGCATATGGTTTATAAAAGTATCACGACCAACAGTCATATATGGGTCTTTCCATATTAAATAAACTACCTTCTTATTTGCTTTGTTTTTTATAAAATCTTTAAATGCATTAGCTTCATTCCTTATGGTGTTAACAATTTTGGTGGCGCTAAACATTTTATTAAAAATAGAACCATATTGCATTATCAGCTCTAAAGAGTCCTCTAAATCATTAATATTAGATACGTGTACAGGGTAAAGTTTTTCTAGCGTATCTACAATTTCTTTTGTGTTTTCTTCTTTATTACACAAAATTATGTCTGGTTTAGCAGCTTCAATTTTGGCTAATGAAATTTTTTTTGTCCCGCCAACTACTTTTTTAGACATGCGTAAGTGTTTAGGGTGTACACAAAATTTAGTTACCCCAACAATATATTCTTCTAATCCTAGGTCTACTAATAATTCTGTTTGCGAAGGAACTAAAGAAATAATACGTAATGGTTTTTTAGGGCATTTAATTTGCCTTCCCATTTGGTCTATAATTTGCTGCATAAAAGCAAATATACCTTAAATATTAGCGCATAACATTAAATGTTATCCGGAAACAAGAAAAAGCTTTTTAATATATCTTTTAATCCATCTGGAGTTAGTGGTTTACTCTTAAAATCGTTAATTTGAGTAAAGCTTAAAGCACGTTCTTTATCATCTGGGTTTAAAGATGTTGTTAGCATAACTATAACTGTTTCTGCCATTTGATTTTTTTCAAGCTTTTTGTACTCTTGTAAAAACTCCCAACCGTTCATTATAGGCATATTTATGTCTAATAAAATTAGGCTTGGTTGTGGGTACTTACCATTAGACTCAGTTTTAAGATAATTTATTGCTTCTTCTCCGTTGGTTTTAACAATTACATTATCTGTACAGTTAACCTTTTTAATGACCATTTTGTGCAAAAAATTTGTTGCATCATCATCATCTATTAACAATATACTTTTTAGCTTGTTCATTTTTGTTTTTTAATAGTAAATTTAAATTCGGTTCCCTTGTCTGGTTCAGATATTACCCATATTCTTCCTTCATGCATTAATACAATTTTTAAGCAATGGGTTAGTCCTATTCCTATACCATCATAAACGTCTTTAGAATGTAAGCGTTGAAACATAGAAAATATTTTATCTTGGTGCTTTTTTTCTATACCAATACCGTTATCTTTTACGCTAAACTCCCAGTAATCGCCTGTATCTTTACCTTTAATTTCTACTATTGGAGTATTTCCTTTTTTTTGAAATTTAATTGCGTTTGCTATTAAATTTTGGAAAAGAATACGTAATTCTGTTTTTTGACCATATATTTTTGGTAGTTTTTTATATTCTATAATGGCGTTTGTATCTTTTAAATGAGGCTGCATTTCTGCAACTATGTTTTTTAAAAGTTTATTGGTTTTAACTTTTACAATTTCATTTTTTGCTCCAATTCTAGAGTAATCAAAAACAGCTTTAATAAGCAAACTCATTCTTGTTGTTGCTTGTTTAATAAAACTAAGATAGGTTTTGCCATTTTCATCTAGCTTGTCTCCATATTCTTCTTTAAACAATTGGGTAAAGTTTAAAAGTGTACGTAAGGGCTCTTGTAGGTCATGAGATGCTATAAAAGCAAATTGCTCTAGTTCTTTATTTTTTTGACTAACTACATAATGAGCATTTTTTAGAGCTTTTACTCTTATTTGCTCTTTTTTATGAGCAGAGATATAGTCTAGTATAATGCCAATAAAAGGTATGGTGTAAGATATTGCTTTTAAAACGTGTGCTATGTTAAAATTAGAGTCGTGTAAATTTTCTGATCCAAAAGCCATATACATTTGTGTTGCAATGGCGGGTATCATACTCCATAATAGTGTGTTAGAGAATACATTATTCTCTTTTTTAATAAGTTTTGGAAATAAGTATATTGCCATAAGTAAGAACAGTACAAGTGATATTAAATCATAAGGTCTTGTTACAATACTATTATGGAACGTTGTTGTAGGTAAAGTTGGGCTTAAGGCAGATAGGTATACAGTTGAAAGAACTATTACTGCAAAAATTAGGGTAACAATTAAAACTAAACGCCTACCGTTTTTTGGTAACATTCGTTTTTTCTGCAATAAAATTATACTTACCCCTAATATTAAAATTACGCTATTAAATATTCTTGATAATGCCCAAGTAAAGGGTAAAAAATTTTCATTGTCTGTTGCAGGATTAATTATTTTTATTGCTGCTAGAGCATGAAATCCGTCTATAAAGCCAGCACATAGCAATGCACCTCCAATAATTGGTGTGGTAGGGTTATTTGTAATTCTATATTGTATAAAGGCTAATACTGCAGTAGCAATAGCGATACAAATAGCTGTCCATTCTAAAATTAGGTGAGTAAATGTACCTCTTAAATGCGTAAAGGCTAAATCTTGCGTAGTATGGTTTAGGTTAACCATATCTCCGTTAGCATTTAAAATTACGTTTACACTTCCAAAGTTAACTCCTGCTAACTGAAGAAGAAAAGGAGAAATACATATAACCAGTAAAGTAACAACTAAAGTTTTAGATAACTGTAGTTCTTTTGTTAAGGGGGGAGTTTTCATATGTAAATAAATACCTACTTTAAAAATAAGTAATTTTTGTAAGGTATTAAGTATTTTATCAACTTATTTTAGTTAAAAAATAAGTGTAGCGGTTATAATTCTTTAAAATGGTTGTTTACTATTTCTAAAGCTTTTTTTACTTCATCATTATGTACATACAAATCTTGTTCCCCAGGAATGGCAGATGCAAAACCAGCTAGTCTTCCAGACTCGGACTCGTCTTTTACAACGCCTTCTATATTAATTTGTAATAACTTTTCTAAAATAGACTTTACATTAAATTGGTTTCCGCTATATATTTTTTGGTAGTTAGTTTGTAGCATAAATTTTAATTCAGGTTTAAAATATATAATATACGGAAAAATAAAGAATTTTTATTTTAAAACCTGTTTTTGTAGTATTTTTTTTAACACAAACATGTAAGTGGTTCTTTTACAGTAACTCTATATTGCATTTTAAATATAAGTAGACTTTAATTAAGTAAAATTTGACTGTTTTTTTAACCAGAAAAAATAATATTCGCTAGTTTTTTACAACAAACCTCTTGCCTTAATTTCTAAATATTTATTTATAGTATTAATTGTTAGTTCTTCCGGCTTGGTAAGTATAGTTTGTATACCGTATTGCTGCAGTTCTTTTTGCATTAATTTTTTATCCATACTAAATTTTTCTGCAATAGTTTTGTGGTAAATACCTTGTAAGTCATTGGCACTAGTATTTATGAGTTCTTCTAGCTCAGTATTTTCAAAAAACACAACAACTAAAACGTGCTTTTTGGCAATGGCAAGTAAAAAAGGTAGTTGCCTACGCATAGCTGTAATGTGCTCAAAATTTGTGTATAGCAGTAATAAACTTCTGTGATTTACTTTTCTTTTAATATGCGCGTAAAGCAATCCAAAATCTGAGTCTGTGTACTCTGTAGAAATATTGTAAAGCTTTTCTAGGATAGAGTTTAAATAAGTTGGTTTTTGTACAGCAGGTAAAAAAGTCTCTATGTTTTTAGAGAATGATATCATCCCGGTTTTATCATTTTTTTTTAGCGCTACATTAGAAAATGCAAGTGTGCTATTTATTGCATAATCTAACAGTTTTAGACCATTAAAAGGCATTTTCATTACCCTACCAGTATCTATAACAGAATAAATAGGTTGCGATTTTTCATCTTGGTATTGGTTTACCATTAATTGGTTGCTTTTGGCAGTTGCTTTCCAATTTATTGTTCTAAAATCGTCTCCTGCAACGTACTCTTTAATTTGCTCAAACTCTTGAGTATGACCAATGCGTCTAATTTTTTTCATTCCAAATTCAGATAATTTATTGCTAATAGCTAAAAAATCATATTTCTGCATTTGTATAATAGACGGGTAAACAGGTACCACTTGGTTCTTTAAATACAAGAACCTACGTTTTACTATGCGTAGGGGAGAAGAGGCATAAATATTTAAATTACCAAAGTAATATTCTCCACGTTCTACGGGTCTAACTGTATACTCAAAAATTTTAGGTTCCTTTTTAGTAAGTATGGTGTTGTATTTAAAATCTCTTTTTTGAAATTGAATAGGTAATTCCTCTACTACAGTAATACCCGTTTTAAAATCGTATGTGCTAATAAATTCCATAACAATAGGGTTATGGTCACTGTTTGATAATTTTTGAGGTAAGCTTCTGCTTGCCTTTACACTGTTTTTTGTGGCGTAAAGTAAAACAACATCAAACAAAAACATTGCTAATAAAACCATAGTACAAATCCACGCAATAGGGTATAGCCATTTGTACCAGTATGATGTCATAAACATTGCTGATAGTATGGCTAGGTACCAGAAAAAGGTATTGTGTATGTAAAACGATTTTAAAAAGCGCATGTAGTATTATCTAGGTATTTCTACAGATTCAATTATCATATGCACAACACTTTCTGTTGTCATACCTTCCATTTCGCGTTCTGGAGTTAAAATTACTCTGTGGTTTAGCACAGGCTCTAACGCCTTTTTTACATCTTCTGGAGTAACAAAATCTCTACCATTAATAGCAGCAAAAGCCTTAGCGGCGTTTAAGGTAGCTAAAGAGGCTCTAGGAGAACCACCAAGGTATAAGTGTGGATGATTACGAGTTTTAGATATTATTTCTGCTATGTAACGTAAAATTTTAGCTTCTACAATTACATCTTGTATATTTTTTTTATACTCTTTTAATTTAGCTGGTGAGAGTATATCATTAATTAATGTTTGTGGTTTAGCTCCTTTACGTTCATGATGAGTTGTAATTATTTTTATTTCTTCTTCTAAGGTTGGGTACTCTACTTTTATTTTAAATAAAAAACGGTCTAATTGTGCCTCTGGTAATGCGTATGTGCCTTCTTGTTCTATAGGGTTTTGGGTGGCTAAAACCATAAACGGAGCTTCCATTTTGTATGTTTTGCCATCCATAGTAACTTGTGTTTCTTCCATAATTTCAAACAAAGCGGCTTGTGTTTTAGCAGGAGCTCTGTTTATTTCATCAATTAAAATAATGTTAGAGAAAATGGGCCCTTTTTTAAATTCAAACTCAGAAGATTTAACGTTAAAAATAGAAGTACCCAAAATATCACTAGGCATAAGATCTGGAGTAAACTGTATGCGACTAAAATCGGTTTTTAAAGTTTTAGCAAATAATTTAGCAGTAACGGTTTTTGCAATTCCAGGAACACCTTCAATTAACACGTGGCCATCTACTAAAAGCGAAACAATTAATAACTCTACAAAACGGTCTTGACCAATAATTACTTTAGCCAGCTCTTGTTTAATACCTGTTACAGCATTTTTTAAATCCTCTAGAGGTATTCTATTATCAAAATTGATATCGTTATTTGCTTCCATTTGCTTTGTCTTTAAATTGTTCTATTTTTTTATCTAATGCTAACAGCTCGTCATTAGTTATGCTGTGTTTATTCATAAGATTATCTAAAAAAAGAAATAAATTTTTAATTTCTTCTTTTGTATGAAAACTTCTTGCGGAGACTGTATTGTAAAAATCATCATTCTTTTCTAAAGTATTTACATGAAATTTAGATCGTACAAAATCCATAAAAAAGTTAATCTTATGTTCTGCAATTTCTTTTTGCCTGTTTTTTTGATAATACATATCTGCTATGGTACGTGTAAATGCCAAAGTCTGATTTTTTAAAGGGGTAACCACAGGTATAGCTCGTTGTTTTCTTTTTCCTTCAAAAAACACATAAAATAAAGCACCAATTAGGGCTATGTAATAGGCCCATTTTAATTCTTTAGCACTTAAAAATATGCGCATTGGTGAAGTGTAAAATGTTTTGCCTGTTTTATGATGATTATCTATATACACATTTTTAGTAGTATCTATATAAGCCAATAAAGAAGATGTAAAATCTGTATTATTTTTATTTTCTAAAATAAAATAATTGGTAAATGCATAAGGGAAATGATTTAAAATAATAGTTCCGTCTCCGTAATTCTGTTTTATAATATTTGCATTTTTTATAGATATGGTTTCAAAATTATCTATAACTCCTAATACTTTGGTATTTAATGTATCTATTTTAGAAAAATAAGTTACATCAGATTTTTTACTAAACACTATAGGTTTACCACTTTTTAAAAAAGGATTAACCAACTGCATATAAAAGTGATGATTTATATCATTTGTATAAAGTGTTTTTGTGCTAAAATTAAGCTCATCTTTTAAAGCTTGACTAAAACTAGAGCCAGCTAAGTATAGTGTATTTCCTTTGGCGGTCCACTCTAAAAGTTTTTTAACTTCACTTTTGTCTATATCTAGGGTATTGTTTATTAAAACATAAGTGCCAGAAATATTGTTGTTTTTATTTAAAAAAATATAAGGAGGTTCTTGTACTGCGGTTATTTTATCACCTAATCTTTTTTCTAAAATATCATTAAAAACCTTTGTTCCAAATGGTATTTTATGGTGTGTAGTAAAAGAGGGGAACCAATTAACTTCTTTTGGTTTGTTGTATTCCAAAGCTAAGTAAGCAACAAATGTTACTACTAAAATTATTATGTATGATTTTCCTTTTTTTATCACTTTT
The DNA here is from genome assembly GCF_001999725.1 of Cellulophaga omnivescoria. GTDB lineage: Bacteria > Bacteroidota > Bacteroidia > Flavobacteriales > Flavobacteriaceae > Cellulophaga > Cellulophaga omnivescoria. Next base: position 117,908 of record NZ_MDDP01000001.1, on the reverse strand, counting down.
TGGTAATACTATTTTGTAGTTTAATAAACTCCGCAGCTGCTTTATTGTATTTTGGTTCGTCTATGGCAAAATCTCCATACCAAATATAATCATATAACCTAGTTATAGTTACAAAAGGTTTGGCGTAAGTAGAGTTGCTTAATTCTTTTTGGTAATCATCATTAGTTTTTTGTAATTGCCAGTCTATAAGATCTTTTTCACTCATTATTTTTAAAATATACAAGTAGTAATATCTAATGGCTAACCTGTAGTTTTTATCTTCTAATGCATTTTTTATTAACTGCTGAATATCTTCATTTTTTATAATGTTTTCTTCTTCAGATAATGTAACGGCACTCTTGTTCTTTTTAGATAAGCTTATGCTGTTCATATTTGTTTTTAAAAAGAAGAGTACAGCAACTACAATTAAAATAACCAGCAGCAAATATGGTAATAGTCCTAAAAAAACAGACAAATAGCCAACAGCTTTTTCACCTCCAAATAGCCATTGAAAAAAGCGCAACCAGTAAGAGTATAACCAAGTTTTAAATTTTTCCCACCAAGAGTTATCTGCTTTTTCTAAGGTGTAATTATAACTAGAGTCATCTTTATAGGATTGTAAATCTTCTTCTGTAATTTTCTGTACAGGGATAGAAGCATCATCATAATCTACCTTGGTAGAGTCTTGAAAACTGTACGCAGATAAGGAAAACGTAATGCAAATAAGTAAAGAAAAAAGAAGCTTTTGCATATTAAAGATTGGTAGAATTACCCAAATTTTGAATACGCTCCATAGTACCCGTTAAATTTTTTCTTTCGTTTAAATCAAAATATATAAAAGCGCCAGCAACAACAGTTATAATACTTAATAGATATTGAAATAAAGCCGTTATAGTATTTATTGCTATTCCTATTGGGTCTAATAAAGTGCCTCCCATATTACTAGGGTCTATTTCTGCAGAAAATACGCCCATTTTTGCATACATATAAATTGCAGAAGGTACACTAAATGCGTAACCTGCTACGGCAACAACAATACCAACAACAAGCATAGTGGCAAATGTTATCCACCAATAATCTTTAATTAGTGTAAAACTATAGCTAAAAGCATCACCAACAGGTTTTTTATTAAAAATTAAAATACTAAAAGATAAGGTTAGAGGTACATACAAATATATTCCTGGTATTAAACAAAGCATAAATCCAATAATAATACATATACCAACTAAAAAAGCTAATCCAATAAATTTCCAGAATGTGCTGTAAACCTCAGATTTAATTTTGTCAAAATTTATTACTCCATTATTTTCTACATAATTTTTTATATAATGTAAGGTAACAGACTGTGCCATTGCATAAGCTGCTCCCATAGATAAAATAAATACCAATGCAGCAACAAAAATCATTAAAACATTAGTTACTTCGTTAGAGCTTTCAATATTAAAATTCATTAGCCCTCCTACCGTATAAGCATAAAAGGCATTGCAAATTAAAAATATTACTAAATAGGGTCCGGCAATTTTAAAGAAAGTATTAAAAAAAGGTTTTAACTGAGTTCTTAAAAAAGCAAAAGTATCTCCTAAAATCTCACCTAAGTCTCTTTTCTTTTTAAACTCTACATAATTATTGTTCTGCATGGTTGGTTTTTTTGTGTAATAAATAAGGGTAAATAACGTAATAATATAAAATTAAAGCTAACGAGCTTGTTATAATTAATATTGCAAGCCAGTCTGGCATTTCTGTATGTCTGGTTACAAAGCCTTCTAAAAATCCAGCAATGATAAAGAAAGGTACTGTGGATAGCATTATTTTTAGGCCGTTTACAGTTCCTCGTTTAAAAGATTCTAACCTTGTATATGTCCCTGGGAAAAGAATTCCTTTAGCTAAAACAAGTCCGGCACAGCCAGCAATTATAATTACAGATATTTCTATAGTACCATGAATCCAAATTGTACGTGCAGACTCCCAAAGCAGGCCTTTTTCATAAAACATATACTGAAAACTACCTAGCATAATACCATTTTGCATCATAATAAATAGAGATCCAATGCCAAGTAAAATTCCATAAATAAAAGCCATAATTGCAACTTTTATATTATTGATGGTTATACCTAAAAACATTTTAAATTCACTCTGTTGTTTGTACACAGCCATAGGGTCATCATTAGCAATATTTTCTAAGGTCATATTTACATATGAATCACCTAAAAAAGATCTAACAAAATCTCCATCATTAGCAGCAGAGAAAACTCCTACTGCAGAAAAAAAAGTGAAAACAAGAAATGCAATTAGTAATTCACGACGATTGTGATAAAATAGTGTAGGAAATTCTGTTTTCCAAAAGCTGATTATTCTGTTTTTTGGCTCTTTTTTTGTTTTATAAATCTTTTGATGTGCCTCTGAAGCCAAAGAATTTAAAAAAAAAGCAGTGTTGCTGCCAGGGTAAAAAGTCTTAGCATAGCTAAGGTGATCGGTAATTTCTATATACAAATCAGACAATTTGTTTGGGTCAATTTCCGTTTTCTTTGCCAGGACACTTTCAAAAGTAGTCCATTTGTCTTTATTTTGCTTTACAAAGGCAGCTTCGCGCATTGGCTTTTAAGATTTGTACCAAAGAAACTAAAATATGAACGAAATTCAAATAGAAACAGCTCAAAATATTAGCATTCATCAAAATGCTGCACATTTGGGTGATAGGATGCTAGCCTATATTATAGATAGCATTGTTATTTTTGTTTATACGTTGCTAATGATTCTTTTACTGGTATATATGAACTTAGCTTTTGAAGACATGTGGCATTTATATTTAATTGTAACATTGCCATCTTTCTTCTACTATTTAATGCTAGAGTATTTCATGAATGGCTCTACGGTAGGTAAAAAAATAATGTCTATTAGAGTAGTTAAATTAGATGGTTCTAAGCCAAATTTCTCTAGTTATTTTATACGTTGGATTATGCGTATTGTAGATGTTGCCTTGTCTACAGGAGGTGTTGCAGTACTTACAATTTTATTAAGAGGTAACGGGCAGCGTTTGGGAGATATAGCAGCTGGTACTACAGTAATTACTGAAAAGAAAAAAGTAAAATTGCAAGACACAATGCTTGCTAACTTGCCAGAAATGTACAAGCCAAGTTACCCACAAGTTACTGTTTTTAAAGATCCAGAAATGCAAACCATAAAAGAGTTGTACTCTTCTGCAAAACGTAACGGAGATCATAATGTAATTGTAACTTTATCTAATAAAATAAAAGAAGTAACCAATATAACTACAACTCAAAAACCTTTAGATTTTGTAGACACTGTTATAAAAGATTACATTTACTACACACAAGAATTATAGCATATGTTTTATTTGGTTATAGATATTTTAGGAACCATAGCATTTGCTATATCTGGTGTTTTAGTTGCAATGGATAAAAAGCTAGACCCTTTTGGGGTTTTTATAGTTGCCTTTGTAACGGCTGTTGGAGGTGGTACTTTACGTGATTTATTATTAGGAAATACACCAGTAACTTGGCTACTACAGCCAATTTATATTTACACCATTTTAATTACAGTAGTTTTATCTATATTGTTTAGAAAACAATTAAAATACTTAAGAACGTCTTTGTTTTTGTTTGATACTATTGGTATTGGATTGTATACTTTAGCTGGTGTAGAAAAAGGGTTAGATGCAAACTTGTTACCGGTAATGTGTGTTGTTGTTGGTACAATAACCGCATGTTTTGGAGGTGTTATAAGAGATATTTTATGTAATGAAATACCTGTTATATTTAGAAAAGAGGTATACGCAACAGCTTGTATAATAGGGGCTAGTAGTTACTTTTTACTTATTAAGTTACCAATTAAACCAAATTACATACACGTTATTTGCATTTTAATTGTTATAACTGTGCGTTTGCTTGCAGTTAAATTTAAAATAGCCTTACCTACAATTTATCCTCCTGTAGAGCATAAAAATAATTAATTTACCACCTCTGCTTTAACAATAAAAATGTTTTTTTTTGGCCAATCACCTTCACCTACGGGTTGCCTGTTAATTAAATCTACAACATCCATACCTTTAATAACTTTACCAAAAGGAGTATAATCTTTATCTAGATGATATGATCCCGGTTTGGTTACCACAATAAAAAATTCGTAAGGAGAAGCTAGTTTATGCGGATTATCATTCTCACTACTAGGCATAGATATTACACCTCTATGATGTTTGTGCCCTTTTTTTGTATCTGGTGGTAATAGGTACCTGCCAATTTCACCTCTTTTTTTTGCTGTTTTAATATTGTCGGCATTACCGCCTTGAATAATGAAATTTTTAACCACTCTATGAAAATAGGTATCATTAAAATATCCTTTTTTTGTTAGATAAATAAAGTTAGCCTTGTGGTATGGCACATTATCAAATAATTGAAGAGTAAAACTGCCAAGGTTAGTTGTAATTTTTACCTTATCTTCTTTTAATGTTTTGTTGTACTCGTAAAAAAAAGGTATTGCATTTTCTTCAGTAAGTACAAATTTTTCTTCTTTTTTAGTAACTTTAGAACTGTCAATAGCAACAGTGTCTTTTTTAACTTCAGTTTGTTTAACTTTTTGTTGTGTTTTTGATGCGTTGTTGCAACCAACAGTAAAAATTAATAATAGTATAGCGTAAGATAGTATCTTTGTATTCATGAATTTTGATGATTTTACCAAAAGAATTTCAAAAATAAAGAATCTTCCTTTATTGGGTGAAGAATCACATAATAAAATGGCTCCATCTATTAGAATTGATGAGTTAAAAAGAATGAAAAAGCAACGTGAACAAGCACGTAAAGCAGCTGTTATGGCATTGTTTTATCCGGCAAAAGATAAAAGTACAAATTTATTATTAATGTTGCGTAAAACTTATAAAGGTGTACACTCTAACCAAGTTGGTTTTCCTGGTGGTAAAGTAGAAAAAGAAGATGAAAACCTACTGTATACGGCTTTAAGAGAAACCTATGAAGAGGTTGGTGTGCCTATAAGTAAGGTTAAAGTAATGGGTGAGTTGTCTTCTATATACATACCGCCAAGTAATTTTGAAGTACAACCCTACATAGGCTTGTATCCTAATCCTACTCCTTTTGTAATTCAGGAGTCTGAAGTTGAGCATTTAGTTGAAGTTTCTTTACAAGACTTTATGGATGATAGTAAAATTAGCACTCAAAATTTAACCACTTCGTATGCAGTAAATATAGATGTACCTGCCTTTAAATTAAATGGTTATGTTGTTTGGGGAGCAACGGCAATGATAATGAGTGAGCTTAAAGAGCTATTAAAACAATTGTTATAGTTATATAAATTTGTAGATTTGGCAACACAATAATAATTATGGGTTTATTTAAAAAGAATCCTTTTGGGCATATACTATTTTTAAAAAAATGGTTAATACGAGTTGCGGCTGTTATAACGCACCGCAGATACAAAGGGTTTAATAAATTAGAAATAGAAGGATCACAAATACTTAGAGACCTACCAGATAAAGGAGTTCTCTTTGTATCTAACCACCAAACTTATTTTGCAGATGTGGTGGCTATGTTTCACGTTTTTAATGCTAGTTTAAGCGGTAGAGAAGATAATATTAAAAATATTGGTTACATCTGGAAACCAAAACTTAATATGTATTATGTTGCTGCTGCAGAAACTATGAAAAAAAGTCTTTTAACTAAGATTTTGGCTTATGCAGGTTCTATTAGTATACAACGCACTTGGCGTGCAGATGGACAAGATGTTAAGAGACAAGTAAAAATGAGTGACATATCTAACATTGGAACTGCATTAGAAGATGGTTGGGTTATTACCTTTCCTCAAGGTACAACAACACCTTGGAAACCTTTACGCAAGGGTACAGCGCATATTATAAAAAAATATAAGCCAATAGTTGTTCCCGTTGTAATAGATGGTTTTAGAAGGTCTTTTGATAAAAAAGGCTTAAGAGTTAAGAAAAAAGGTATTTTACAATCTATGGTAATTAAGGAGCCATTGGATATAGATTATGAAAACGATTCTTTTGAGTCTATTATAGATAGGTTAGGGCACGCTATAGAGCAAGACCCATCTTATTTAAAAGTTATTTCTAAGGCAGATTTAAAAGCGCTAGAAGAAGAAAATGAACTTAGAAAGTGGAAACTAGATTAGTTTTTTTTAATTATAATAAAACAAAAACCATCTGTAAAATTCAGATGGTTTTTTGGTTATAAGGTTTGTGTTTGGTTTAAATTTCCATTTTTTTTAGCTCAAAATAATTTTTGTTTAATTTTTTAAGTAACAAGCCATAAAGCAAAAAGTATATTAAAGCAAAAAGAGCTGTAGTTGCTAATGCTACAATTACAAAGGTAATTACCATTATAGATTTAAATTTATCTGGAGTTATATTAGGAGGTAATTCCTGTTGGTAAACCGTTACAAGCATATTAGGATCAAAATAAACAGTAAGTGCTTGCGCCAGCATTATAAATAATAACATTCCTAAACTAAAAATAACATAGTACTTAACAGTTTTTCTTGTACGTATAATATTTTTCATAAGCGTTTTAGAGTCATCTAAAACAGATATTTCTTTATACCTTTTGTAAAACTGAAAAATAAAATAAAAAATTACTAGGTATTGTAAAAAACTAATCACCATAAAAAATGTGCCATAGCTATTACCGTAGTACATTTTAAGCAGGTGTTCTCGTGTACCAGGAAATAGAAAAAGTAGGTTTGGCAATACAAATTCTAAAATACTAATTATAAATATCCACTTTACAATAGAGGAAGATTTCTTCCATATCATTTTGTAAATATCATTGTATGACAATTTAGGAAGTTCATCTCCTTTTTTTTGCCAATCTTTTTTTAAGATATCCAATTCATCCATATAATTAAGGATTTAAAATGGTTTTTAATTTTTTCTTTATTCTGTTCATCTTTACTCTAGCATTAACTTCGGATATACCCAATGTTTCAGATATTTCTGTATAATCCTTATCTTCTAGGTAAAGAAAAACCAATGCTTTGTCTATGTCACCAAGCTGCTTTACAGCTTTATACATAAGTTTTAGTTGTAATTCTTCTGTCTCATCATATTCATCTGCCTTAATTTTAAAAATTACAGACTCATAGCTTTGTGTACTAACTTTTCTTTTAGATTTTCTGTATAATGTAATGGCAGTATTTAAAGAAACTCTATACATCCAGGTACTAAATTTAGAGTCGCCTCTAAACTTAGGATAAGCTTTCCATAGCTGTATCGTTATTTCTTGAAACAAATCATTATGAGCATCCTTGTCATTAGTGTACAGCGTACAAACCTTATGAACAATATTTTGGTTGTTCTCTAGTTCTGTAACAAAAGCATGTTCTAATTCTTTGCTCACTTTTTAAGTTGGTAGTTGTTACTTGTTAGTAGTTGTAAACTTGTACTTGTTACAAATTTTTATAATTATTTTCTAGGATGGTAGTTTTCAATAACTTGGCTTAAGTGTTTTCTGTCTATATGTACGTATACTTCAGTTGTTGTAATACTTTCATGACCTAACATTTGTTGTATAGCTCTTAAATCTGCTCCGTTTTCTAAAAGATGTGTTGCAAAAGAGTGGCGTAAGGTGTGTGGACTAATTGTTTTTTTTAAGCCAATGGTTTCTGCTAATTGTTTAATAATAGTAAAAATCATAGCACGGGTTAATTGCCTACCTCTTCTGTTTAAAAATAAAATATCTTCAAACCCTTTTTTTATGTTTAGATGATTTCTTATTTCATCCTTATATATGTTAATGTACTTTTTATTAATGTTGCTAATAGGAACAAAACGTTGTTTGTCTCCCTTTCCTGTAACTCTTATAAAGTCTTCTTTAAAAAATAAATCAGATAATTTTAAGTTGGTAAGTTCAGATACGCGCAAACCGCAGCCGTATAATGTTTCTAGCATTGCTCTGTTGCGTTCACCTTCTGGTTTACTTAGGTCAATTGCATCTATTAAACTATTAATTTCCTCAACAGACAAGGTGTCTGGTAACTTTCTTCCAATTTTTGGAGCTTCTATTAAATCCATAGGATTGTCTGCTCTGTAATCTTCAAAAATTAAATAATTAAAAAAACTTTTTAGGCCAGATATAATTCTTGCTTGCGACCTAGGGTTTATTTCTGCTGAGATTTCATAAATAAATTGCTGTGTAGTTTCCTTGGAGATAGAAATAGGAGATTCGGAGATGTTTTTTTTGTTTAAAAATGTAATTAATTTTTCCACGTCTAAAACATAGTTTGTAATAGAATTGTCCATTAATCCACGTTCTATTTTTAGAAAGTGTTGATAATCAGTTAATCCCTGCCTCCATTTCATATAGGTTAAAATTAAGTTAATAATTTGGATAAAAAAAGAGTTTTTAAACCCCTATTTTTGGTGTTTTTAGTTCATAACAAATACTTACATTTACACAACAAACATTGTAAGTAAACAAAATTAACAATCTATGTTTACTGCATAATTATAAACTAAAAATTAAAATTATTTTTATGAAAAAGTTATTTATTGTAGCTATCACAGCTCTAGGATTTACTTTTGCTGCACAAGCACAAGATGCAGCTACTTCTACTAACGGTGGTCAAACTGCTCAAGGTAAATGGTTAATTGAAGCTAACACTGGTTTTGGTGCTGTTAGTGCTGCTAATACAGGATTTGGTTTGTCATCTGTAGATGGTGAAACTACTTGGTCTTTAGGTGCAGAAGGAGGTTATTTTGTTGCTGATGATTTAGCTGTAAAGGTTGGTTTAGGTTACCAAGACTTAGGTGAAGATTTTTCTGTATTTACTTATAAAGTTGGTGCTAAATATTACATTGCTAGTATGATTCCTGTACAAATAGATTATTCTGGCGCTAGTATTAAAGATTTTGATGAGAACCCAAGTTATTTAGGTTTACAAGGTGGTTATGCTATTTTCTTAGGGGAAAATGTTAGTATTGAGCCAGGTTTACGTTACAACATTACTATGAATGATGATTATACTGATGAGGATGTTTTTCAATTCCAAATTGGTTTCGCTTTACATTTCTAAGCAAAAATTTACTAATAGTATTAAAAGCTGCCTAATATTTTAGGCAGCTTTTTTTATGAACTAATTTTGTTAAATAATTTATAAATTAATATAAATACTACTTTTTGTGTAAGTCAATTAAATTATTTAATTAAGTTTATGCTATAATTATAAACTAAAAATTAAAATTATTATTTATGAAAAAGTTATTTATTGTAGCTATTGCAGCTCTAGGATTTGCTTTTAGTGCACAAGCTCAAGAAGGTTTTGGAGCAGGAGTTAATTTAGGTATTCCTATGGGGGATATTGATGGTTTCTCTAGTTTTAATATTGGAGTAGATGCTCAGTATTTAGGTGCTGTTTCAGAAACTTTTTATGCTGGTGGTACGTTAGGTTATTCTCATTACTTTATGAAAAATGATGTTGATGCAGTTACTTTTTTACCGATTGCAGCTGTTGCTAAATTTATGGTTACAGAAGATTTTTCTGTAGGTACAGATTTAGGTTACGCAGTTGGTTTAAGTGATAATAATGATGGTGGTTTTTATTACCGTCCTAAATTAGGGTATAGAATTGCAGATGCAATAGAGCTTAACTTATCTTACGCTGGTATTAGTTTAGAAGATGATATAAATGCATCTACTTTTAATATAGGATTTATGTTTCAGTTGTAAAAATAACTGAAATGGAATATTTAAAAGGAAGCCAATTGGCTTCCTTTTTTTATGCGTAATATTTAGTATTTTTACCCTATGAAAATACTTATAATTAACGGACCAAACCTAAACCTTTTAGGTAAAAGAGAGCCAACAATATATGGCAATACAACGTTTGTAGATTACTTTGCTAAGCTGCAAGGTAACTTTATAAATATTGAGCTTAGCTATTACCAGTCTAATATAGAAGGTGAGCTTATAAACAAAATACAAGAAGTTGGTTTTTCTTATGATGGTATTGTTTTAAATGCAGCTGCATATACGCATACATCCATTGGTATTGGAGATGCTATAAAAGCTATAAAAACACCTGTTGTAGAAGTGCATATTTCTAATACATTTGGGCGTGAAGAATTTCGTCATCAATCTTATATATCTCCTGTTGCTAAAGGTGTAATACTTGGTTTTGGCTTGCAAAGTTATGACTTGGCCATACAGAGTTTTTTAGCATCAAAATAATACCCGTAATGCATAAAACATATTTTAACTGGAGTAGTGGTAAGGACTCTGCTTTGGCATTGTATAAGATGCAACAGTTTAAAACGTATAAAGTAGATAGACTTGTAACTTCTGTAAACTCTACATTTAATAGAGTGTCTATGCACGGTTTACGTTTACCCCTTTTAGAGGCGCAAGCAAAGGCAATTGGCTTGCCTTTACAGACTATTAAGTTAAATGCAGATGTGTCTATGTCTAGCTATAATGAGGTTATGAAAACCACAATACAAGGTTTAATTACAGAAGGTTATACACACGCAGTTTTTGGAGATATTTTTTTAGAAGATTTAAAAAAATATAGAGAAGATAAATTGCAAGAGGTTGGTGTTAAGGGTGTTTTTCCGCTTTGGAAACATGACACAAAAGAGTTGCTTAAAGAGTTATTGCAATTGGGGTTTAAAGCAATTACAGTTTGTGTAAATGCTAAATTACTAGATGAATCTTTTGTTGGTAGAGAGGTTAATGAAAGTTTTTTTAATGATTTGCCAGAGAATGTAGATCCTTGCGGAGAAAACGGAGAGTTTCATACATTTGTGTATGATGGTCCTATTTTTAAGCAACCAGTAAGTTTTACAATAGGAGAGAAGGTGCAAAAAGGATATGCACCAACTACGAGCAAAGATGACAATTGCTTTAAAAAAGATGAGGATACTACTTGGGATACTTCCTTTTGGTATTGCGATCTTCTTCCTAATAAATAAAAAAAGCCCTACGCTTTTAAGGCTTTAGGGCTAAAATATTTTTCTTCAATGTAAAAAGTTCCAAAGGGTAGCAGGGAGGCTATAAATAAAATGGCATACCTTTTTATTCCCCAATTTTTTTCTCTGCAAACAAAAAATGCCAATATAGCATAAGCTATAAATAGTACACCGTGTGCATTACCAATATAAATATTAGGATCTTTAATGCCAGCCATATATTTTAAAGGCATACCAACACCAAATAATAACAGGTAAGATATTCCTTCTAGTATAGCAACAAGTCTAAATGCTTTAATCATATTTTAATATTTAAAAAAGCCTAAAACCTAAGTGTAAAATACGCTTAGACTTTAGGCTTTGTATGTGTAAGTTTAATTACTATTACAAGTGTATAACCTCGTCATAAGCATCTGCTACGGCTTCCATAACAGCTTCACTCATTGTTGGGTGTGGGTGTATAGCTTTTAGTATTTCATGACCAGTAGTTTCTAGTTTACGTGCAACAACTGCTTCAGCAATCATATCTGTAACGCCAGCACCAATCATATGGCAACCTAACCACTCGCCATATTTAGCATCAAAAATAACTTTTACAAAACCATCTGGTGTACCAGAAGCTTTAGCTTTTCCGCTAGCAGAGAATGGGAATTTACCTATTTTTAAATCAAACCCCTTTTCTTTTGCTTGTTTTTCTGTTAAACCAACAGAAGCAACCTCAGGAATACAGTATGTACAACCAGGAATGTTTCCATAATCTATAGGTTCTACGTGCATACCTGCTATTTTTTCTACACAAAGAATACCTTCTGCAGAAGCAACGTGAGCTAAAGCTGGTCCTGGAGTAACGTCTCCAATTGCGTAATAGCCAGGTATATTTGTTTGGTAATAATCATTTACCATAATTTTATCTCTGTCTGTAGCAATACCAACGTTTTCTAGACCTATGTTTTCTATGTTAGTTTTAATACCTACTGCAGACAATACCACATCTGCTTGTATAATTTCTTCTCCTTTGCTAGTTTTTACGTAAACACTAACTCCGTTGCCTGCAGTATCTACTTTAGTAACCTCTGAAGAAGTTTTTACTTTTATACCTGCTTTTTTAAAGCTACGCTCTAATTGTTTAGATATATCTTGGTCTTCTACAGGTACTACATTAGGTAAATACTCTACCACAGTAACTTCTGTACCTATAGAGTTGTAAAAGTATGCAAACTCCATACCTATTGCACCACTACCAACGACTACCATTTTTTTAGGTTGTTCAGGTAAAGACATTGCCTCTCTATATCCTATAATTTTTTTACCATCTTGCGGTAAACTTGGTAACTCTCTACTACGTGCACCAGTTGCAACAACAATGTGGTCTGCACTGTACTCAGTTTCTTTACCATCAGCATCTTTAACAGATACTTTTTTACCAGCTTTTAAGGTACCGTAACCATTAATGACTTCAATTTTATTCTTTTTCATTAAAAATTGAACTCCTTTGCTCATACCTTCTGCAACCCCACGGCTACGCTTAATAATTGCACCAAAGTCTTTATCAACATTTTCAGCATTTAAACCATAGTCTCCCGCGTGCTTTAAATACTCAAAAACCTGAGCAGATTTAATTAATGCTTTGGTAGGGATACAACCCCAATTTAGACATACACCGCCTAAACTTTCTTTTTCTACTATAGCTGTTTTTAAACCTAATTGTGAAGCTCTAATAGCAGTTACATAACCACCAGGTCCACTACCTAAAACAATAACATCAAAATTGCTCATATATATACTTTTTTTTGTCTCTAATTTTAATCACACAAATGTACAAAACCAATTAGCAATTAGCAATTACCTAAATCTATAAATATGAATAATAACATATTACTAACTTTTTAGTACTTATCTTTATATTTTACACATAAAACAAACATTATTTAAAGATGAAAACATTAAAATTTGGTTTTTTACTATCACTTTTACTGTTCGTAATAGGTACTCATGGCCAGAGTACAGATGTACATATTACAGTAGAAAAACTTACTCCTCAAATGTATATGTTAACTGGACAAGGTGGTAATATAGGTGTTTATATAGGAGAAGATTATGTGTTTATGATTGATGACCAATTTAGTAGATTGAGTCTTAAAATAAAACAAGCAATTAAAAGTATAACCACTAAGCCAATTGCGTATTTGCTAAATACACATATGCACGGAGACCACACTGGCGGTAATTCAAATTTTAATGATAAAACAACTACTATTGTTGCACACCAAAAGGTTAGAGAGCGTTTAATAGAAGAAAATAAAGAAGTTGTTTCTACTAATAAATTAGATTCTGTTACCGCATATAAGAAATTGCCAGAAATTACATTTTCAGATGCAATGTTATTTTATGACGCAGATGAAACTATTATGGCAACGCACGTACACAATGCACATACAGATGGTGATGCACAAATTTATTTTAGCAAAAATAACGTGCTACATATGGGAGATACGTACTTTTCTAGTAAATATCCATATATAGATTTAAACCGTGGAGGTAGTGTAGTTGGTTATATAAATGCATTAAAAAAAGCTTCAATTTTAGCAAACGAGGATACTAAAATTATCCCTGGACACGGAAAATTATCTAATAAAAAGGAATTAGAAAACTACATTTTAATGTTAGAAGCTATTTATGTTAGTGTAAAAAAAGAGATTAACGCGGGTAAAAGTTTAGAGCAAGTAATGGCCAATAATGCTATTACAGCAAAGTTTGATGCCACTTATGCTTGGAGCTTTATATCTGCAGAAAAAATTAGAGAAACATTTTACAAAAGCTTAAGCAAGTAGTATTATTTATTTGCCAAACATTTTTTTGTTGAATTCGTTAGATTTTCCTGCAGGTATAGATAAAGATTGCCACTCTTTACCCTTTAACATTCTACCAATGTATGCAATTTGTGCAATATGCCCTGCGTAATGTGCTAATTGCCTGCTTACTGCTGCCATAACCGAATGCTCTACAGCTCTAATTTTAATTTTAGTATTAAAATTGTCTTCGTTTATACTATCTATTGCAGCAAATAAGCAATCCCAGCCTTTGTTCCAGTGTAGTAGCATTTCTTCCTTATTTTGGTATAGAGCAACAAACTCGGATTCTCTATTGCGCCATTCTTTTTCTCCGTCTTCTGTAAAAAAGTTTGTCCACCTGCTAAGCATATTACCTACCATATGTTTAACAATTATAGCTATACTATTGTCTGCCTCGCCATAAGTCCAATGCAAATGTTCATTGGTAAGTTGGTTAAATGTTTTTTCAGCCATTGTTTTGTTTCGGTTAAACTCAAACAACATACTTTCTTTATAGTCATCAACAAAACTCATTTTTATTTTTTTTTAAGACGGATTAAAATTTAAACTAGCAGAATTTATGCAGTAACGTTGCCCAGTAGTTTCTTGTGGGCCATCATCAAAAACGTGACCTAAATGTCCGCCACAATTAGCACAAACGGTTTCTATTCTTGTCATACCATGGCTAGTGTCTTTTATGTATTCAATAGCGCCTTTTACTGCTTCATCAAAAGAAGGCCAGCCGCAACCACTTTCAAATTTATGGTCTGCTTCAAAAAGTTTAGCATTACACCCCTTACAATTGTAGCTTCCATCTTTAAAATGAAGATTAAATTCACCAGTATGAGGATATTCTGTTCCTTTGTTTCTTAAAACATTATAAGATTGTGCAGAAAGCTGTTCTTTCCACTCTTTATCGGTTTTTTCTACTGTATATTTTTTACTCATTATTTTGTAGGTGTAAATTTTAAAGCAGCACCGTTAATACAGTGTCTTTCTCCTGTTGTTTTTGGTCCATCATTAAAAACGTGACCTAAATGTCCGCCACAAACAGCGCAATGTTCTTCTGTACGTTTATATCCAATTTTATAATCAACATCAAAAGCTACATTACCTTTTATAGGTCTGTCAAAACTTGGCCAACCCGTACCAGATTTAAATTTATGTTCGCTTTTAAATAAAGGTGTATTGCATGCAGCACAACTATAAATTCCTTTTTCTTTAATATTTAATAGTTCGCTAGAAAAAGCACGTTCTGTACCCGCTTTACGCAATACATTATATTGTAACGGAGTTAATTCTTTTTTCCATTCTGCATCTGTTTTTTCAACTTTAGCTAAGGTTTGTTTTTTTGTTGCTTCCTTTGTTTTTTGCGAGTTTCCTTTGCAACTTAAAAATAGGGCTACTACACTTAAAATTAGTAATTTTTTATACATCATCTTTATATTTTAAGGTTATTCAAATTTAGTCGATTTTAAACGCAATTCCTATCAAATGTAAGACATAAAAAAAGCCTCTGCTTTTAAAAGCAGAGGCTAGTTGTATTGTACAGTATTCTTACTATAAAGAAACGTGTATGATATTTTCTTCTTTAGTATCTAAAATGCCCATAACGTCATTAATATTACCAGTATCTAATTTACCATTTACAGCTTCTGCAGGTAAAATAGCAACTCTAAATGTTTGGTTTGCCGTGTCTGCAGTGCTCAGGGTACCTAAATCAAAGTCCGATTCTAAAAAGAACCTAGCGTCTACAAAAGTATGATCGTAATTATAGATTAAAGTACCTTGATCTAACAATCTAGTTTGTGGCATTAAACGCCAAACGTCTATAGGTTGTCCGTCCGTACCATCTACTTGTTCCCATAAAATATACACTAAAACAACGTCAGATTCAAAAACTTCAACAGTGTTAGGGAATTCAAAGTTTAATTCATAATTATTATCATCAGAGAAAGTTCCGGTAACTTCATATATACTTCCTGTAATGTTTACACCATCTAATCCATCTACACCGTCAATTCCATCAGACCCGCTACAAGCCGTTAAAACTATTGCAAATATTGCTGCTACTACTAAGGTAATTTTTTTCATAATATATAATTTGTTTCGTTTTTCTTTTTTTGAATTATTCAAAAAGCGTTCCAAATTTAAAATTAGAGAATTTATTTTGTAATTAAACTAAACAATTAAGATATTATCTATGATATTATTAAGACATAGAATATTTTTGTATTTTTAAAAACACACTAAACACATTACTATTATGAAAAAAATATTTTTAGTATTAACTATTTTCTTAGCAGTTTCTGCATGTAAAACAAATCCGTTTACAGGAAAAAAAACATTGAATATGTATCCTAACAGTTCAATATTTCCTACTGCTTTTGCACAATACGATCAATTTTTAAATGAAAATAAAACTATAAAGGGTACTTCTGAAGCTAAAATGATTGCTTCTGTAGGCCAGCGTATAGCCTCTGCTGCAGAACGTTGGTTAACGGCAAACGGCTATCCGGGTTATTTAAAAGATTATAAGTGGGAGTATAATTTGGTAGATGATGCAACTGTAAATGCATGGTGTATGCCAGGTGGTAAAATTGTTTTTTACACAGGTATTTTACCAATTTGTCAAGATGAAACTGGTATAGCTGTTGTTATGGGGCACGAGGTGGCTCATGCGTTAGCAGATCACGGTGCACAGCGTATGACAGCAGGACAGTTTCAGCAAATAGGAGCTGTTGCAGGTAATGTTTTAATAAAAGATGATGCGGCAAGAAATACATTTAACCAAGCATATGGAGTAGGGTCTCAAGTAGGTGTAATGCTACCATTTAGTAGAGGTCATGAAACAGAGGCAGACCGTATTGGTTTACAAATTATGGCAATTGCTGGATACAACCCAGATGAAGCTGCGGAGCTTTGGAAAAGAATGAAAGCTAATAGTGGAGGACAATCTCAGCCAGAATTTATGAGTACACACCCATCTAATGATACAAGAATAAATAATTTAACCCAATGGGCACCGGCAGCAAAGGAAGAAGCTAAAAAATTTGGAGTAACTTCTTTTAAGTAACATTGGCGTAAAAGTAAAATTCATTAATAATTGTATATTAGAGCTGTTCAAAACAAAATTTGAACAGCTCTAATTTTTTTATATGACTAGTATTGCATTAGTAAAAGGAAGTAAAAAACTATTAAATGCCTGGGCTTTTTATGATTGGGCAAATTCGGTTTATAGTTTGGTAATAGCATCTGCTATATTTCCTATTTTTTATGGCGCTTTGTTTAGATCTGCAAACATAGAAAAGGTAACTGTTTTTGGAGGTGAAATTGCCAGGGCTCCTTTAATTAGTTACACCACATCATTAGCGTTTGTTTTTATAGCTATTATTACTCCTTTAATTTCTGGTGTTGCAGATTATTTAGGTAATAAAAGAATGTTTATGAAATTCTTTTGTTATTTAGGAGGTGTGTCTTGTATTGGTTTGTATTGGTTTTCATTAGAGAATATATATTTTGGATTACTTTGCTTTTTTATGGGACTTGTTGGTTTTTGGGTAAGTTTTGCAATAAATAATTCTTATTTGCCAGATGTTGCGCATCCAGAGCAAATGGATGCTATTAGTGCTAAAGGCTTTTCTATGGGCTATGCAGGTAGTGTGTTATTATTACTTTTTAATTTACTTATGGTTATGAGGCCAGAAATTTTTGGTATTGAAACAGATACTAATGGTTTGGCTGAGCTTAAAGCAATGAAATACTCCTTTGTTACAGTTGGTATTTGGTGGATAATTTTTAGTCAGTATACATTTTACTACTTGCCTAAAGGAAATAAGCAAGAGGGCGACCGTACAAATGTAATTTTAAATGGTTTTAAGGAATTAAAAGGAGTTTGGGGGCAACTTGGTAGTCAAGTTAAATTAAAACGATATTTGATTGCTTTTTTTGTGTATAGTATGGCTGTGCAAACAGTAATGTTAATTGCTACTTACTTTGGAGAAGAAGAAATAGCTTGGGGAACAGACAAAGAGCGCACAACAGGTTTAATAGTTAGTATTTTAGTAATACAAATAGTTGCTATACTGGGAGCATTAGTAACAGCGGCAGCATCTAAAAAGTTTGGAAATGTAAAAACACTTGCAGTAGTAAATATATTGTGGGTAATAATATGTGTTTATGCATTTTTTATGGTAACACCTATAGATTTTTATATAGGAGCCGGCTGTGTAGGTTTGGTAATGGGTGGTATACAAGCATTGTCTAGATCTACTTATTCTAAGTTTTTACCGGATACTAAAGATACTACTTCATTTTTTAGTTTTTATGACGTTGCAGAAAAAATAGGTATTGTTATAGGTACATTTATGTATGGTTTTATTGCGCAAGTTACAGGTAGTATGCGTAATGCTATTGTATTTTTAGCTATATTTTTTATAGCCGGTGTGGTGTTATTATTACGTGTAAATAAAAGTAAAAGCTTTAAGAGGTAAAAAAAAAGAGAGGTTGTAGCTAATAACCTCTCTTTTTTTATAATTCTTTATCCTTTAGAAACACCACCAGAACCAGAAGTTTTACTTTCTATTTTTTTAGGATTTCCTCTGTATTTAATATCTCCTGATCCAGATACCCTGGCATCTATAGTTTCTTTTGCTGTTACTTTAATATCTGCTGATCCAGATACAAGGGCTTTAACATAATCTGCTTCTAAATCATAAGCAGAAATATCTCCAGAACCTGATACTCTAACAGTAAAGTCTGTAGCAGAACCACTAAGGTTTATATCTCCTGAGCCAGACATTGTAGCTTTAAGTTCTTTAGCTTTAACTTTTAGATTGATATCACCAGAACCAGAAATGCTGGTTTCAAAAGTATTACTAACAATAGTTGTTTTGCCAACTATATCACCAGAGCCAGATAGAGTAGCTTCATTAATATGTTCTACAGGTACTGTAACTAGTAACTTACTATTTCTAGACGGAGATAAATTCATCCCTTTTTCAGCTTTAATTACAAGCTTTCCATTTTTTACTTCGGTTTTAATATGGTTTAATATGTTTTCATCGCCTTTTAGTGTAATTTTTCCTTCTGTACCTTCAATTAATTCTACATCAAAAAAGCCAGAAACAGAAATGGCTTCATAATCGCCTACGTTTCTAGAATCTGTAATAATATTTCCGTTTCCTTTTACACGTTTTCCCCATTGAGCATTTGCTGTAAATGCTAAAGTTAAGGCTAAGCTAAGTGTTAATATTTTTTTCATAGTGTATGTTCTTGTTAATTTTTATGTATAGATATGCTTCCGTATTCTGTATTTATGTTTACAAAGTTATTGCTGTTTTCTGATCCGCAAGAGCCTTTATAATTTTTTTGTGAGTTTTTAACTTCTTTTAAGCTTATGTTGCAATTGTCTACACCGTTAATTCCTCCGTAAGCAGATTTTAAATTAAAATTAAAATTGTAACTAGCATGGTAACCTACTTTAACCCCTGTATAATCTGCATTAATGGTAACGTTGCCAGCACTTCCAGTGAGCTCATCAATTTTTATAGAACCATAATCGGCATCTAAAGTTATGTTTCCATTTATTTTTCCGAGTTTTACGCTAATATAGTCGCCAATACCTTTTATATTTTGAGCTTCATTTACAGATAGACTACCATAGTCGCTATTGTAAACTAAATTATCCATTTTGGATATAGCGGCGCTAGTGTAATCTGTATTTAAATCTAGATTACCAGCTTTTGTAATAGAAAATCCAGAGTAATCTGCATCAATTTTAGCACTATTAACGTAACCTATTTCGGATTTAGAGGTATAATCAAAATTTAAATTGTTGTTCCGTCCTCTAAGCTCGCCAATATCTAGTCTGCCATAATCACAATTTATAGTAGCGTGTCCATCAATCCTATCTAAAGTAATAGAGCCGTAATCGTTAGTTAAGTCAATATTATTTTTAACAGGTAATTTAATAGTATAGTTAATTTGCATATTAACGTTATTGCTATTTCCCCAGCCCCAACTGCTACTTTTTGCTATGTTGGTTTTTGCAGAAACTATACTGCTAGACCCTTCAAAATTTACGGTAATATTGTCTAATTTACGCTGTACTTTTTCCTCATTATTTCCACTGGTTTTAATGTGTACTTCTATTTCTATACGGTTTTCATCCCATGAAGTAATATTAAGGTTGCCGTATTTGTTGTTAACTTTAAGTAATGCATTTGCATTAACAGTAAAGTTTTTTATGATGGTTTTTTCTTTTGTGTATTTGCCTTTGTCATTATTGGCAGTACTTAAAAAAGGAGTGGTAAGTAAGAGTAAAGTTATAATCTTATAGTGTAAAATTTTCATCATTATAGTTCTTTAAATTTTTAATAGTATCAATTTGTTCCATAACATCTTTAATAAGATCTATTCTGGTTTGGTAATTGGTTATTATGGCGCTTAGTATAAGTTTTGTGTTGCCGCCGTTTATAAGGTTTTGTTCTAGTTTTTTATAGTCATTTTCTAATTTATTAAGTTGTAAAAGTGTGTCATCTATAATTTTTTTAGTACTAGGAGACGTTTCTTTTTTTAGTTCGTTAACCTGATTATTAATTAAACTAGCAAAGTAAAACTTGGTTTCAGTTATTTCTGGGGCTATTTCTGCAATTTGCTTGTTAGTGGTTTGCTTTTGATAAAAATATGAGAAACCTATTGCACACAAAAAAGCTATAGATGCTGCAATAGCAAATGGTTTCCAAGAGCGTTTATTATTTCTTTTCTTACTAGTGTTAAGTTTCTCTATAAAATTAGTAGTGTGTGTGCTACTTGGTTCTTGAGTGTCAAAACTACCTTTTAACTCTTGAAATAAATTATCTATGTCTATATTGTTTTTCATATACAAGCGCTAGTTAATTGTTTACGCAAACTTTCTTTAGCTCTAGAAATTGTAGTTCTACAATTTGCATAGCTAATATTCATTATTTCACTTATTTCTTCATAGTCATACCCTTCAATTAAATGTAAGGTCAAAGAAATTCTATAACTGTCTTTCAATTGTTTCATGGCGTCCATCACTTTTTGAGCCTTCAATTGTGTTTCACCATTATCTATTGTACTACTATCATTATCTTTGACCCTGTGCATTATATCGTCTAAAGCAACTTCTGTGTTTTTTTGTTGCTTTCTGTATTGGTAAATACTATTGTTAATTACTATTCGTTTTAACCAAGCCCCAAAAGCTACTTCACCTTTATAGGTGTGTAATTTTGTAAAGGCACTTAAAAACGATTCTTGCATTATATCCTCTGCTTCGGCGCTGTGTTTTACAATACGGTATGCAGTATTGTGCATTGCTTTATAATACCTATTATAAATCTCTAGTTGTGCACTTTGCTTACCTTCTTTGCATTGTAGCAATAAAGCATTGATATGTTCTTTTTGTTGGCTCAAAAAAATGTATGGTTTGTTTTATAGATGATAGATTAGGCTATTTGTTACAATTTTTTTTAAATCTATTTGGTATTGGCATAAGAATTGACTTTATATAGGCGATAAAAGTAACGCGCAAGCCACGTAATAAGGGCTTTTGCAATGTATTTATAAAAATAACTAAATTTAAATAATAGATTTCTGTTTTTATTTTATGACAGAATGACTGAAATATAATTATGCGAGATTCAGAATTTGACAATTTGGCGCTACAAGGTATTAATGAAGAAGCAGAGCTTATACCATTATTAACACCTGAAGACGAGGAAGAAATGAGCAAAGAACAATTGCCAGAGATGTTACCAATTTTACCGCTCCGTAATACGGTGCTTTTTCCGGGTGTAGTTGTGCCAATTACAGCAGGCAGAGATGCTTCCATACACTTAATTAAAGATGCTAATGAAGGATCTAAGGTTATAGGTGTTGTGGCACAAAAGGATGAAGAAACCGAAAACCCTGGTATAGATGATATTCATACTTTAGGTACCGTTGCTAGAATTTTACGTGTACTAAAAATGCCAGATGGTAATACTACTGTTATAATACAAGGTAAAAAAAGGTTTGAGGTTGCAGAAGTGCTAACAGAAAAGCCTTATATGACAGCAACTGTACGTGAGGCTAGTGAAGTTAGGGCAGAGGAAGATACGCCAGAGTTTAAAGCCATTATAGAGTCTATAAAAGATATGGCTTTAAAGGTAATATCGGAGAGTCCTAACATACCTAGTGAGGCATCTTTTGCCATAAAAAATATAGAAAGTAATTCATTTTTAATAAACTTTGTTTCATCTAACTTAAGGCTGCCGGTTAAAGATAAACAAGAGTTGTTAGAGATAGAGAATTTAAAGGAAAGAGCATTAGCTACTTTAAAGTTTATGAATGTTGAAATGCAAAAGCTGCAGTTAAAAAACGACATTCAGTCTAAGGTACGTACAGATATGGATCGCCAACAGCGAGAGTATTTTTTACACCAACAAATGAGAACCATACAAGAAGAATTGGGTGGTGGCGCTACAGCAGAAGATGAGTTGGCAGAACTTAGGGAGAAAGCTAAAAACAAAAAGTTTACCAAAAAAGAAAGAGAGTATTTTAATAAAGAGTTAAGTAAAATGCAACGTATGAATCCGCAAGTAGCGGAATATGCAATACAGCGTAATTACCTAGACTTTTTTGTTAGTTTGCCTTGGGGCGAGTATTCTACTGATAAGTTTGATTTAAAAGCGGCTCAAAAAATATTAGATAGAGATCATTACGGTTTAGAAGATGTAAAAAAGAGAATTATAGAGTATTTAGCGGTTTTAAAATTGCGTAATGATATGAAATCTCCAATTTTATGTCTGTACGGACCTCCTGGTACGGGTAAAACATCTTTAGGTAAATCTATAGCAGAAGCTTTAGGTAGAAGTTATGTTAGAATGTCTTTAGGTGGTTTAAGAGATGAGTCTGAAATTAGAGGACACCGTAAAACTTATATTGGTGCAATGCCAGGTAGAGTTTTAAAAAATATTAAAAAAGCAGAGCACTCTAATCCTGTTTTTGTTTTAGATGAAATAGATAAGTTATCTAACAGCCATCAAGGAGATCCTTCTTCTGCTATGTTAGAGGTTCTAGATCCTGAGCAAAATAATGAGTTTTATGATAATTTCTTAGAAGTTGGTTACGATTTGTCTAAGGTGATGTTTATAGCAACGGCAAACAATCTTGGTGCAATACAGCCTGCTTTAAGAGATCGTATGGAAATTATTAACGTATCTGGTTATACTATTGAAGAAAAGGTAGAGATAGCTAAAAGGCACTTGTTACCTAAGCAGTTAAAAGAACACGGTTTAAAGCCTAAAGATTTAAAAATAGGCAAAGCACAATTAGAGAAAATTGTTGAAGGTTACACTAGGGAATCTGGTGTACGTACTTTAGATAAACAAATAGCTAAAATGGTGCGTTATGCAGCAAAATCTATAGCTACAGAAGAAGAGTATGAGGTTAAAGTAACTAATGAAATTGTAGAAAAAGTTCTTGGACCTGCTAGGCTAGAAAGAGATAAATACGAGAATAATGATGTTGCAGGTGTTGTAACTGGTTTAGCTTGGACAAGTGTTGGTGGAGATATTTTATTTATAGAGTCTATTTTATCTAAAGGTAAAGGCGCTATGAATATTACGGGTAACCTAGGTAAAGTAATGAAAGAATCTGCAACCATAGCTTTAGAGTACATAAAATCTAACGCAGATTATTTTGGTATTAAAGATGATATTTTTGATAAATACAATGTGCATATTCACGTGCCAGAAGGTGCAACACCAAAAGACGGCCCAAGTGCCGGTGTAACAATGTTAACCTCTTTAGTATCATTATTTACACAACGTAAGGTTAAAAAGAGCTTAGCAATGACAGGCGAAATTACATTGCGTGGTAAGGTATTGCCTGTAGGTGGTATTAAAGAAAAAATATTAGCGGCTAAAAGAGCAAGAATTAAAGAAATAATTTTGTGTGAGGATAACCGTAGGGATATTTTAGAGATTAAAGAAGAATATTTAAAAGGACTTACTTTTCATTATGTAACAGATATGAGTCAAGTTATAGATATAGCTGTAACAGATCAAAAAGTTAAGAATCCAAAAAAAATCTAGATTACCAAAGGCTATTTAATTAAATTTAAATAGCCTTATTTAAGTATATCAATATGAAAAAAATAACAATAGCTATAGACGGATATTCTTCTACAGGAAAAAGCACTATTGCTAAACAATTAGCAAAAGCTCTTGGCTATGTGTATGTAGATACAGGCGCAATGTATAGAGCAGTTACCTTATACGCTATAAGAAAAGGTTTTGTGTCTGAAACTAGTGAAGATTTTGATTCTCTTATTGCTGCATTGCCAAACATTAATTTAAAGTTTGTACATAATGAGAAGTTAGGTTTTTCAGAAATGTATTTAAATGATGAAAATATAGAAAAAGAAATAAGAACATTAGCGGTATCTAGTCAGGTAAGTAAAGTAGCAGCTGTAAAAGAAGTACGTACTAAGCTTGTAGAAATGCAAAAGGCAATGGGCAAAGAAAAAGGCATTGTTATGGATGGCAGAGATATTGGTTCTGTTGTTTTTCCTGATGCAGAATTTAAGGTTTTTATGACGGCTTCTCCAGAAACTAGGGCGCATAGGCGCTATAAAGAGTTGTTAGATAGGGGAGACGATGTTACTTTTGATGAAGTTTTAAAAAATGTACGTAGTAGAGATCATATAGATTCTACCAGAAAAGAATCTCCTCTTATATTATCTAAAGATGCCATTGAGTTTGATAATAGTGATATGGGACTTATAGAACAATTTGAGCGCATGCATAATTATGCATTACGAATTATAGAAAAACAATAAAATAAAAAAACGGCAATCTAAAGTAAGATTGCCGTTTTCTTTTTAAACCACTGTATTTTATAAATTTGGTATTACCAAAACTTGGTCAGGGTGTATAACGTCAGGATTTTTTAAAAGATCTGTGTTAGCTTCAAAAATCTGTTTGTATTTCATAGGATCACCATAGTAGTGCTTTGCAATTTTACTTAAAGACTCACCACCTTTAACAGTATGTCTGTGGTAAACAGATTCATCAGCAACAGTAATGTTTGCTTTTACGTCTGCAGGGCTATCGCCACCAACTTCTTTAATTTTATCCCAAATTAAGTTTTTTTCATACTGTGTAGCAGCCTGTCCTTTTATTTTTAAAACGCCACCTTCTTCAGTTACATCTCCGTCTTTAATGGCTAATTTTTCTCCAAGATCTAAAACAGACTGGTATTTCGCTTTTACGCTCATAATGTTTATTATTTATAGTTAATTAATAATGCTCAATATAGTAAATTTTAGAACAATTTTAAAGTAAAAAACTTTAAAAAATAATCCGTTTTTGTAATTACCTGAAAATTAGTTAAAAAGAGTGTTTGTATTACTAGAGAATAAGTTGTATTTTTGCAGCCCTTTTTAACGGTAGTATAAGAGGAAAAGGGATAAAAAGAAACTTATATAACATCTTTTGTAGTGGTAGTATAACTCTTATAACACTGCAAAATACAAATTTTAATCAGCAAATGGCTGAAGAGAAAAACAACGCCCAAGTAGAGGAATCTACACAGGCAACAGAAGTAAAAGCTGCAACACCTAAGCAAGATCCAAAAGAATTTTTGGCAAGTTTTGACTGGGACAAGTACGAAGAAGGAATTGAACGCGTAGACGATTCTAAATTAGAAGAGTTTGAAGCAATGGTTGCTGAGAACTTCGTAGATACTGCAGATGAAGAAGTAGTTACAGGTAAAGTTGTTCATTTAACTGAGCGTGAAGCTATTATTGATATTAATGCTAAATCTGAAGGTGTTATATCATTAAACGAATTCCGTTACAATCCAGATCTTAAAGTTGGTGACAACGTTGAGGTTTTAATTGATATTCGTGAAGACAAAAGCGGGCAATTAGTATTATCTCACAGAAAAGCTAGAACAATTAAGGCTTGGGACAGAGTTAATAATGCTTGTGAAAAAGAAGAAATCGTTAATGGTTTTGTAAAATGCAGAACTAAAGGTGGTATGATCGTAGATGTATTTGGAATTGAAGCATTCTTGCCAGGTTCTCAAATAGACGTGAAGCCAATTAGAGATTACGATCAGTATGTTGGTAAAAACATGGAATTTAAGGTTGTTAAAATTAACCAAGAATTTAAGAACGTAGTTGTATCTCACAAAGCTTTAATTGAAGCTGATATTGAAGAGCAGAAGAAAGAAATTATTGGTCAATTAGAAAAAGGACAAGTATTAGAAGGTGTTGTTAAAAACATTACTTCTTACGGTGTGTTTATTGACCTTGGTGGTGTAGATGGTTTAATCCACATTACAGATCTTTCTTGGTCTAGAATTAACCACCCTAATGAGGTAGTTGAGTTAGATCAGAAAATGAACGTTGTAATTTTAGATTTTGATGATAACAAATCTAGAATCCAATTAGGTCTTAAACAATTAGAGAAGCACCCATGGGAAGCGCTTAGCGAAGACATGAAAGTTGGTGACAAAGTTAAAGGTAAAGTAGTTGTTATTGCAGATTACGGTGCGTTTATTGAAGTTGCAGAAGGTGTTGAAGGTTTAGTACACGTTTCTGAAATGTCTTGGTCTACTCACTTGCGTTCAGCTCAAGATTTTGTAAAAGTTGGTGATGAGATTGAAGCTCAAATCTTAACTTTAGATCGTGATGACCGTAAAATGTCTCTTGGTATTAAGCAATTAACTCCAGACCCTTGGACTGATATTACTTCTAAATACCCAGTACACTCTAGACACAAAGGTATAGTACGTAACTTTACTAACTTTGGTGTGTTTGTAGAAATGGAAGAAGGTATAGATGGTTTAATCTATATTTCTGACCTTTCTTGGACTAAGAAAATTAAGCACCCATCTGAGTTTGTAACAGTTGGTGAAACTTTAGAAGTAGAGGTGTTAGAATTAGATGTAGATGCACGTAAACTTAGTTTAGGTCACAAACAAACTACAGAAAACCCTTGGGATAAATATGAGACTGAATTTGCTTTAGACTCTGTTCACAAAGGAACTGTTGATGAGATTGTAGATAAAGGTGCAATTGTTAACTTTAACGAAGATATTGCTGCATTTGTTCCTACTCGTCACTTAGAAAAAGAAGACGGTAAGAAAATTGCTAAAGGTGAAGAAGCAGAATTTAAAATCATTGAATTCAATAAAGAATTTAAGAGAGTTGTTGCTAGTCACACTGCAATCTTTAGAGAAGAAGAGCAACGTAATGTAAAAGCAGCTGTTAAAAGACAATCTGCTGCAGCTGATGAAGCTAAACCAACTTTAGGTGATGCTAACGAGGCTTTACAAGCGTTAAAAGATAAAATGGATGCTGCAAACAAAAAGTAAGCAAACATTTTAATAAATTTAAAAAGGTCTAAACGTAAGTTTAGACCTTTTTTTATGCATAAATTATTGGTAATGTATAATGTAAACACCATCTACCTAAAAAAATAAAAGAATAGCTAAAATAAGAGTTTACTTTATTTAACTAGTTTACATATAAATTGCTATTTTTGTAAAACAAAAGCCTTGGTATCCTAACCTATGAGTAAAAAAGTACTACTTTCCTCAAAAGAAATCCAAATCATATTGCATAGATTGGCTTGTCAGTTATTAGAAAATCATACAGATTTTAAAGACACCGTTTTAATAGGTTTGCAACCACGTGGTACCTATTTAGCAAAAAGACTAACAACTATTTTAACACAAGAGTATGGCGTTAAAGATATAAACTTAGGCTCGCTAGATATTACATTTTATAGGGACGATTTTAGAAGAGGAGATAAAACCCTTGAGGCTAGTAAAACCCACATTAATTTTTTAGTAGAAGATAAAAAAGTGGTTTTTATTGATGATGTACTTTATACAGGACGTAGCATTAGATCTGCTTTAACAGCAATACAATCTTTTGGTAGACCTGCAGAAATAGAATTACTAACCTTAATAGACCGTAGATTTAGCAGACACTTGCCAATACAACCTAATTATAGAGGTAGACAAGTAGATGCCATAAACGAAGAAAAGGTACAAGTACTTTGGCAAGAGAATGACGGGCAAGACATTGTCTATTTAATAAATGAATAAAACAACGAAAATGAGCGAATTGAGTGTTAATCACTTATTAGGAATAAAATATCTTAACAAAAACGATATTAATCTCATTTTTGAAACCGCAGACCATTTTAAAGAAGTAATTAATAGGTCTATTAAAAAAGTACCTTCTTTAAGAGATATTACTATTGCAAATATATTTTTTGAAAACAGTACTAGAACCAAACTTTCTTTTGAGCTAGCTGAAAAAAGATTGTCTGCTGATGTTATTAATTTTTCAGCATCACAATCCTCAGTAAAAAAAGGAGAAACGTTAATAGATACCGTAAATAACATTTTATCTATGAAAGTAGATATGGTTGTTATGAGGCATCCAAATCCTGGTGCAGGTGTGTTTTTGTCTAAGCACGTTAAAGCAGCCATAGTTAATGCCGGAGACGGAGCCCATGAGCATCCAACACAGGCGCTATTAGATTCTTACTCTATACGAGAAAAGTTAGGAGATGTAGGTGGTAAAAACGTTGTAATTGTTGGTGATATTTTACATTCTAGAGTGGCTTTATCTAATATATTGGCTCTTAAGTTACAAGGTGCAAATGTAAAAGTTTGCGGACCAAAAACATTAATTCCTAAACACATAGAGTCCTTAGGTGTAACGGTAGAAACAGATTTACGTAAAGCACTAAATTGGTGTGATGTTGCTAATATGTTGCGTGTGCAAAATGAACGTATGGATATTAGTTATTTTCCAACTACCAGAGAGTATACGCAACAATTTGGCGTAAATAAAGCTTTGTTAGAAAGCTTAAATAAAGAAATAGTAATAATGCACCCGGGACCTATAAACCGTGGAGTAGAAATTACTAGTGATGTTGCAGACTCTAATCAATCTATAATCTTAGATCAGGTAGAAAATGGCGTAGCTGTACGTATGGCTGTTATTTATTTACTTGCTTCTAAAATAAAATAATATACTATGGTTTTTGATAAAGATGGTACAACTACAATTGTAGACCAAGAAAATATCTCTTTGGCTAAATTTTTAGAGAATTTAAATAATGCTTACGAGAAAATAAAAAACGATAATATTATTGTTAACCTTTTTTCGTTTTCTGTATTAACAAGTTCAGATGTGCTAGAGTTTTTAGATTTATCTAATATGCACAGGGCAAGCAATAAGTCTTTTGTACTAGTTACTAATAAGGTTTCTTATGATGATGTACCAGAAGAAATTTGCGTAGTTCCTACCATACAAGAAGCAAGAGATATTATAGAAATGGAAGAAATAGAACGCGATTTAGGTATTTAATTTAAAACTAAAGTCTTTTAGCAAGCAATTTTTACTAAGTTATTAACTTAACCAACACAACTATTTTGCAATTAACAGTATTAGGTTGCCACGCAGCTACACCACGCACACTGGCAAATCCCACTTCACAAACATTAGATATTAAAGGGCATTTATTTTTAATAGATTGCGGAGAAGGTACTCAAGTGCAACTTAGAAAAAGTAAGCTTAAGTTTTCTAGAATAAAACATATATTTATTTCTCATTTACATGGCGATCATTTTTTTGGATTACCGGGGCTAGTATCTACTTTTAGATTATTAGGTAGAGAAAAAGAATTACATGTGTATGGTCCTAAAGGTATAAAAGAAGCAATAACAATGTTGCTTAAACTAGGAGATTCCTGGACCAATTATCCATTGTATTTTCACGAGTTAACCAGCAAAGAATCTACCGTAGTTTTTGAAGACGATAAAGTAAAGGTTTCTACAATACCATTAAATCACAGAATTTACACAAATGGTTTTTTGTTTCAAGAAAAAGAAGCAGAACGTAAATTAAATATTGATGCTGTTACAGCGTACAATATAGACAAGTGTTATTATCAAAAAATTAAAAACGGAAAAGACATTACTTTAGACAATGGCAATGTGGTTTCTAATACTATGTTAACTTTAGATCCACCTAAGCCTAAAAGTTATGCTTTTTGTAGTGATACTGTTTTTGAGCCAAGTATAATACCTATTATTAAAGATGTAGATGTGTTATATCATGAGGCTACTTTTTTAGATTCTGAAGCAGAACTAGCAACAAAAACAAAACATTCAACAGCTAAACAAGCAGCAATAATAGCAAAAGAGTCTAATGCAGGAGCCTTAGTGCTGGGGCATTATTCTACACGTTACAAATCTACCAGCTTATTTAAGCAAGAAGCAGAAGATGTTTTTACACCTGTACTTTTAGGAGAAGATGGTAAAGCTTTCGATTTTTAAGGGGATAGGCTTTTATCAATTTTTTAAGTTTTATCTTTGCCGACTTTTTAAAGGTTAAAATAGGTGTAATTTTGGGGTCCGTAAATTTTTGTAAGGGTAACATTGTTAGTGTCTTAACTTTTAAGGTGATAATATTATAAATATGGAGAAGTTAAAAGGAGTACTATATGTTCTTGTAGGAGCAGCTAGTTATGGTGTGTTGGCAACATTTGTAAAAAAGGCAAATTTAGAAGGTTTTAGTACAAGCGGCTTAAATACCCTACAGTATTTAATAGGTTTTATAGGGGTGGCTTTATTGGCATTACTTAACAAAAAAAACAGTACGGTTATTAATTCCAAAGAAAATAAAAATAGTAAACTTAAACTTGTGCTTTTTGGTACTGCAGCTGGATTAACAAGTTATTTTTATTATTTAAGTTTAAATTATATTCCAGTTTCGGTAGCTATTATTTTTTTAATGCAAGCCATTTGGATGGGTGTTGTTTTAGAGATGATTTTAAGTAAAAAAGTAGATAAGCTTAAATTATTTGGTAGTTTATTGGTAATTGTAGGTACTTTATTTGCAGTAAACGTTTTTAATGAAAGTAAAGCTATAGATCCAACAGGTTTTATTTTAGGAGTAATGGCTAGTATGTGTTATACAGCTACGTTATATGCATCTAACACCGTAGCTGTTAATTTACATAATATGGTTAGGAGTAAGTATTTAGTATTAGGCGGTTTGTTAATAGTGTTGCTTATTTGGAATACAGATTTACTAACAGAGTTTAATTATGCTAGCTTAAGTTTCTGGAAATACGGATTGTTTTTGGGCTTTTTTGGAGCCGTTTTACCTCCAATAGCCTTTAATAAAGGTTTCCCAATTACGGGTATTGGTTTAGGGAGTATATTAACATCTTTAGAAATACCTGTATCTATATTAACAGCAAGTATAATTTTAGGTGAAGAAATAAAAGGAGTGCAATGGTTGGGTGTTTTTATAATAATTATATCTGTAGCAGTTATAAATTATAAGAGTATTTTAAACGATATTAAAAACACTACAAACCAGTCTGCTTCTGCCTAAATAATTGCTAAATTTGTAGTGATAAAATTATAAATGTTATACGCCTTAAGTGCTATAGCTATTGTAATTTAAATTTAGAAATTACACTATGAAAAAGGATTTAGGTAACTATAGAAAATCATACCAAAAAAGTGAACTTTTAGAGAGCGAATTGACTAATAACCCAATAGAATTATTTCAAAAATGGTTTTATGAGGTAGAGGCTACAGATGGTGTAGAGGAACCTAATGCAATGACAATCTCTACAATTGGTTTAGATGGCTTTCCTAAAAGTAGGGTAGTGTTGCTTAAAAAATATACGCACGAAGGTTTTATCTTTTACACCAATTATAATAGTGAAAAAGGTAAGGCTATAGCAAATAATCCAAATATGTGTATTTCTTTTTTTTGGCCAAATTTAGAAAGACAGGTTATTATTAAAGGAAAAGCAGAAAAAATAGCAGAGAATTTATCTGATGGTTATTTTGAATCTAGGCCAGATGGTAGTAAGCTTGGAGCTATAGTGTCTAACCAAAGTACGGTTATACCTTCTAGAGAATATTTAGAAGATAAATTAAAGTCTTTGGAAGAAGAATATGAAAATAAAGAAATAGAAAGGCCAAAACATTGGGGCGGATATATTGTAAAACCTGTATCTGTAGAGTTTTGGCAAGGAAGACCAAATAGGTTGCATGATAGAATTAGATATGAGTTGCAAGAAGATTACAATTGGAAGATAGAAAGATTAGCACCATAGTAGGTCTAGAACTAATTTGTATATTTGCACCCCAATAAAAAATGCTGTAATTAATTAATAATGAAGAAGAAAGTAGCTTTTTACACACTAGGTTGTAAACTAAACTTTTCAGAAACTTCTACCATAGCACGTAGCTTTGTAGATGAAGGTTTTGATAGGGTAGATTTTGCAGAAGCTGCGGATATGTATGTAATTAATACGTGTTCTGTAACAGAAAATGCAGATAAAAGATTTAAATCTATTGTAAAACAAGCTCAAAAGAAGAATCCAGATGCATTTGTGGCAGCAGTTGGTTGCTACGCACAATTAAAACCAGAAGAGTTAGCGGCTGTAGATGGTGTAGATTTAGTTTTAGGAGCTACCGAAAAATTTAAAATTACAGATTACATAAACGATTTGTCTAAAAATGATTTTGGAGAAGTACACTCTTGTGAAATTGAAGATGCAGATTTTTATGTAGGTAGCTACGCCATAGGAGATAGGACACGTGCATTTTTAAAAGTGCAAGATGGTTGTGATTATAAGTGTACCTATTGTACAATACCTTTAGCAAGAGGAATTTCTAGAAGTGATACATTAGAAAATGTATTAAAAAATGCAGCAGAAATATCAGCAAAAAATATTAAAGAAATTGTACTTACCGGTGTAAATATTGGCGATTATGGTAAAGGTGAGTTTGGTAATAAAAAACACCAACATACTTTTTTGGATCTAGTTAAAGCTTTAGATACCGTAAACGGTATACATAGACTTAGAATATCTTCAATAGAACCAAATTTATTAAAGAATGAGACTATAGATTTTGTGTCTAAAAGCAATTCTTTTGTTCCGCATTTTCATATTCCGCTGCAGAGTGGTAGTGATGCTATTTTAAAATTAATGCGTCGTAGGTATTTAACAAATTTGTACATAGACCGTGTAGCTAAAATTAGAGAAGTTATGCCGCACGCTTGTATTGGTGTAGATGTTATAGTTGGTTTTCCGGGCGAGACAGAAGAACACTTTTTAGAAACATATCATTTTTTAAATGAATTAGATATATCATATTTACACGTTTTTACTTATTCAGAAAGAGATAATACAGTGGCGGCAGAAATGGAAAACGCTGTGCCTAAAAACGTTAGGGCTAAGCGTAGTAAAATGTTAAGGGGTTTATCTGTTAAAAAACGTAGAGCCTTTTATGAAAGTCAGCTTGGCAGCACCAGAACCGTTTTGTTTGAAAGTGAAAACAAAGAAGGTTATATTAATGGTTTTACAGAAAATTATGTAAAAGTAAAAGCGCCTTGGAATCCAGAACTTATAAATACGTTACATACAGTACAGCTTACAGAAATTGACGAAGACGGTTTAGTACGTTTTAATTTTGTAAAAACAGAAGCTACAGTTTAGTAAAACACGTTAAGCTATTAGCTACTATAAGATAAGAAGTAAAAAGGTGCTTTAAAGTAGAACAACTTTTAAAGCACCTTTTTTATTTTTTTAGATACGTATACCAATAGGTAACATTTCTTTGTAGAGTCTTTTATTTTTTCTTAAAAAACTAGCAACATCTGGGCTAGTAGGTACTACTCGCATATTTTTTTCTTGAATATCACTTAAAACAGCCTTAATAAAGTCTTCTTTAAATTCCGTTTCAATTATTTCTTCAGGAATAATTAGTTTTGTTAAAAACACCTTACGTTCTTGTGATGAGTATTCTAATTTGGCCAAATGCCCATTAACTCTAGTTTCATACTGGCGTAAAAAACTATTGTCCTTAATTTCTACTGCATTCATATAGTATATGGTTTTAAATTGAAGTTAAAATATGCGCTATTGTGTTCCAAAATAACGATATTTAGTATCGTCAAATCATATCTTTTTTTAAAAAATAAAATGATGACAACCTAACAAAGTTACGTTAAATTTACGTAAAAACCTAGTTTTCAATTTACTAAAGATTTAGTTGCTCTAATATATGCTTAATGTTTACTTAATGCCAGGTATGGCGGCTAATCCGTCTATATTTAAAAATATAAAACTACCAGAAGATAAATTTAATCTGCATTTACTCTCTTGGTTTGTTCCTAGTAAGGGGATGAGTTTAGAGGAGTATGCCTTACAAATGTGTACTAAAATTACAAAACCTAACGTTGTATTAATAGGTGTATCTTTTGGAGGTGTTTTAGTTCAGGAAATGGCTAAACATATTAATATTAAGAAAGTTATAATAATATCTAGCGTAAAATCTAAATATGAGTTACCTAGGCGCATGCGTTTGGCAAAATATACTAAAGCATACAAGTTACTGCCAACAGGTTTAGTAACTAATATAGAGGTTTTGGCCAAGTACGCTTTTGGAGAAACAGTAACCAAACGTTTAGAGTTGTATGAAGAGTATTTATCTGTTAATGATAAGTATTATATAGATTGGTCCTTAGAGCAAATAATTAATTGGAACCAAGATAAATGTGATCCTAATTTAGTACATATTCACGGAGATAAAGACCCCGTTTTTCCAATTAAACATATAAAAAACTGTATTACAGTACCAAACGGAACTCATATTATGATAATAAATAGATTTAAATGGTTTAATGAGCATTTGCCACAAATAATTTTAGAATAGATTAAGGTATTTAATATCTTTGATAACAATTGAATTATAAAGAAATAGATAGAAGATGAAATTAGTAAAAAAAATATTGATGTTTTTTGGAGTAGTGTTTGTAGCCGGCGCTTTAATGTTTGCGGTACAAAGTAGTGCTGTTGTACCACAAGAAGAAGAAAATGCACAGGAAGTGTCTCCAGAAAACGCTTATAAAATTACGTCTATAGATATACCAGAAGATTTAAATTTTGCAGGAGAAGCGGTTCCGCTAACAGATCCGGAAGTAATGGAGCGCATAGATCGTGAGTTTTTAGTAAATACTTATTGGCAGTCCAATGCTTTGTTATTAATGAAAAGAGCACATAAATACTTCCCTATTATTGAGCCAATTTTAGCAAAAAACGGAGTTCCAGATGATTTTAAATATTTAGCAGTAGCAGAAAGCGGTTTACAAAATGTAGTTTCACCAGCAGGTGCAACAGGTTTTTGGCAAATTATGAGAGCTACAGGTAGAGAATATGGTTTAGAGGTAAATGATAATGTAGATGAGCGTTACCATATACAAAAATCTACAGAAGTTGCTTGTAGGTACTTAAAAAAGTATAAGGAAAAATTTGGAAATTGGACATTAGCTGCGGCTTCATACAATGCTGGTGCTGGTGCAATAAATAAATATTTAACACAACAAAAAGTAAACTCTTATTACGATTTATTATTGGGGCAGGAGACAGGAAGATATTTGTTTAGAATTATGGCAATAAAAGAAATATTATCTGCTCCAGAAAAATATGGTTTTGAAATTTCTGAAGAAGATATGTACAAGGCAGTGCCTAGTTTTACGGTAGATTTGGATGTACCTGTAGCTAATTTTGCAGATTTTGCTAATGAGTATGAGATTAACTACAAAATTTTAAAAAGACACAATCCTTGGTTACGAGAGCCGCATTTAAATAACAACTCTAGAAAAAAATACACTATAGAAATCCCTAATAAAGGATATTATAAAGTAGATTAAACTTTATTAGTAAAATTTAAAAAGCCCTTTAAACTTATTTTAAAGGGCTTTTTAAATATATATTTTTAAGTAAATTAGATTTTCTTCATTTGTTGCTTCATCATTTTTATCTGATCGGCAAGCATACCCTGTTTGTCTAATTTTTTAGCTTCGTTTAAAAGCATTGTAGCTTCTCTTTTACGTCTTTTCTGCATTGCAATACCAGCTAAGCTTAATTTAGCCATAGCAACATCATAATCCATTGTTAAGCCTAATTTTAAAGCTTTTTTAAAGTATTTTTCAGACTGAGTTAAGTTTGTCTGAGAAAAGATAATACCGTGCAAGTAATTGTAGTAACCTTGTTGCTTAACGGTTAATGCACCCTCTGGATTTTTAATTTTAGTTAACCATTTCTGAGTTCCAGCAAGGTCTTGCTTTCGCATTCTTAAAAAAGCAAGTAAAATAATTTCGTTTCTGTAATAAAGAAAAACAAAAACTAGTGATAATAAAATAAGGGCAATGCCATTACCTATATTACCTTCTACAAATTGATAAACTGCGTATGCTATTATTAAGGCTGCTACACCTATTTTAATATTTTTATTGAACATGTTTTTATTATTCTATTGTTTTGTAAATAATTGTTGATGTAATTTTTGTTGGTATTTTTTGATCTCCTAGCATTGGCACTGTAGAGTTTCCTGTAGAGCTACCAGTAACTTCCATACTTGTAATAAAGCCAGTTTTAGCATTAGCTACTGCTTTAGTAGTTTGGGTACCTGTTAAATCCATATTGGCATTAGCATCTTTAACTGTCATTACTACATCTGCAGTACAGCTTAGCGTGGTAGTGTTAGCATCTTGTGCCTCTAAGGTCCATTTGTTTTTTGTGTTTAGTTTTCCAGTATATTCATTTTCCCAAGTATCACCAACAGCAACTTTATTTGCTGCGTTAGGGTAAATGTATGTCATTTGCTTAAAGCTATTAGCTAAACCTTCTGTACCATATTCTTTAGCTAGAGATGTTTTAATAGTAGCTAAAGTAGTTTCATCTGTAATGCCAGATGCATCCATCATTTTATTAATTAAGTTTTCTCCGCCATCTACATTTGTAATATTACCATTAGCAGCTAAAGTAATTTTTACAGGAATGTTTAAAATAGAATTAAACATTTTAGATTGCATATCTCCTTCTTTTACTTCTTTAGCTTTAATGTCCATTAATACACCTTGTAGGTTAGATGTCATTTTCATATTTAGGTCTGTAAAAGACATTTCTATGCTGTAAGCACCATCTTTTTTTTCTATAACTTTCATTTTATACTCACCCGTAATATCGTTAGTAAGCTCATGAGACATACCTTGCATTTCTTGAGTAATGACTTGTTTTGCATTTTGTTGCACAATAAAAATATCGCCAACAGAAAGTTTGTACTCTAATTTAGTTTGTGCATTAACGCTTGTTAAGCACAGTAAAACCGAGGCAAGGAAGAATAATTTTTTCATTTAAAAATAGTGTTATAAATTAGCAAGCGCAAAAGTACTAAAAACAAACTAAAATATTTTATTAATTAGGTTTGCTATTGAAAAAACTCTTTGTATATTTGCGCCCAGCTTTTCAGGGGCTAAATTAAAGTTAAGATTTTTACATTATATTATTATAAAGATATTCTAAGATGAGCAAAAGAACGTTTCAACCATCAAAAAGAAAAAGAAAGAACAAACACGGTTTTAGAGAGCGTATGGCTTCTGTAAACGGAAGAAAAGTTCTAGCTAGAAGAAGAGCTAAAGGAAGAAAAAAACTTACTGTATCTTCTGAATTGAGACATAAAAAATAATGATTATATTTATCATAAAATAATTAAGGTGTTACTTTTTTAAAGTAACACCTTTTTTTTGACTATACCGTAGCAAAAAAACAATTTTAAATTACACCCAACACAGTAAAAATTAGTTATAATGCCAAAAAGAGAAGACATTAAATCTATTTTAATAATAGGTTCTGGACCAATAGTTATAGGGCAAGCGTGTGAGTTTGATTACTCTGGATCACAAGCACTACGCTCTTTACGTGAAGATGGAATTGAAACAATCTTAATTAATAGCAACCCTGCTACAATTATGACAGATCCTTCAATGGCGGATCATATTTACTTAAAGCCATTAACTACCAAATCTATTATAGAAATTTTAAAAAAGCATCCTAATATAGATGCAGTATTGCCAACAATGGGTGGGCAAACAGCATTAAACCTTTGTATAGAAGCTGATGAAAAAGGAATTTGGGAAGATTTTAATGTAGAAATTATTGGTGTAGATATAGACGCTATTAATATTACTGAAGACCGTGAAAAGTTTAGAGAGCTAATGCTTAAAATTGGTGTTGGTATGGCGCCACAAGCAACAGCAACATCTTTTTTAAAGGGTAAAGAAATTGCACAAGAATTTGGTTTTCCGCTTGTAATTAGAGCATCTTACACTTTGGGTGGGGCAGGAGCTTCTATTGTTTATAAGCCAGAAGATTTTGATGAATTACTTAGTAGAGGTTTAGAAATTTCTCCTATACATGAAGTAATGATTGATAAAGCTTTACTAGGTTGGAAAGAGTATGAATTGGAGCTTTTAAGAGATAAAAATGATAATGTTGTAATTATTTGTACTATTGAAAATATGGATCCAATGGGGATACATACAGGAGATAGTATAACAGTTGCACCTGCTATGACACTTTCTGATTCTACTTTTCAGAGAATGAGAGATATGGCAATTAAAATGATGCGTAGTATTGGAGATTTTGCCGGTGGATGTAACGTACAGTTTGCTGTTAGTCCAGATGAAAAAGAGGATATTATAGCCATAGAAATTAACCCAAGGGTATCTAGATCTTCTGCATTAGCTTCTAAAGCAACAGGTTACCCAATAGCAAAAATTGCATCTAAATTAGCAATTGGTTACCATTTAGATGAACTAGATAACCAAATTACAAAATCTACTTCTGCTTTATTTGAGCCAACTTTAGACTACGTAATTGTAAAAATACCACGTTGGAATTTTGATAAATTTGAGGGTTCTGATAGAACTTTAGGCTTACAAATGAAATCTGTAGGAGAAGTAATGGGTATAGGCCGTTCTTTTCAAGAAGCACTGCACAAAGCAACACAATCTTTAGAAATTAAACGAAATGGTTTAGGTGCAGATGGTAAAGGGTATACTAATTACGACCAAATTATACAAAAATTAACTGTACCTAGTTGGGATAGAGTTTTTGTTATTTATGATGCCATACAGTTGGGTATTCCGTTAAGTAGAATACATGAGATAACTAAAATAGATATGTGGTTCTTACGTCAGTATGAAGAATTACACAACCTTGAAAAAGAAATTTCTAAATATACAGTAGAAAGTTTACCACGTGAGTTGTTACTAGAGGCAAAGCAAAAAGGATTTGCAGACAGACAAATAGCTCATATGCTAGACTGCTACGAGAGTGAAGTGCATAAAAAACGTTCTGCACAAGGCATAAATAGAGTATTTAAATTGGTAGATACTTGTGCAGCAGAATTTAAAGCAATGACACCGTATTACTATTCTACTTTTGAAGCAGAAATAGAAACAGCAGACGGTAAACGTTATGTGCAAAATGATAGTGTTGTAACCGATAAAAAGAAAATTGTTGTACTAGGTTCTGGACCAAATAGAATAGGACAAGGTATTGAGTTTGATTATTGTTGTGTACACGGAGTTTTAGCAGCTGCAGAATGTGGTTATGAAACTATTATGATTAACTGTAACCCAGAAACGGTATCTACCGATTTTGATACAGCAGATAAATTATATTTTGAACCTGTTTTCTGGGAACATATTTATGATATTATTCAGCATGAAAAACCAGAAGGTGTAATTGTACAGCTTGGTGGGCAAACAGCTTTAAAACTTGCCGAAAAACTATCTAAATACGGCATAAAAATTATAGGAACTAGTTTTGAGTCTCTAGATTTAGCAGAGGACAGAGGTAACTTTTCTAAAATGTTGTTAGAAAATAATATACCTTTTCCTAAATACGGTATCGCAGAAACTGCAGATGAGGCATTAACACTTGCAGATGAGTTAGATTTTCCTTTGTTAGTTAGACCTTCTTATGTATTGGGAGGGCAAGGGATGAAAATTGTAATTAACAAGCAAGAACTAGAAGAGCACGTTGTAGACTTATTACGTAAAATACCTAATAACAAATTATTATTAGATCATTATTTAGATGGTGCAATAGAGGCAGAAGCAGATGCAATTTGTGACGGAGAAGATGTTTACATAATTGGTATTATGGAGCATATAGAGCCTTGTGGTGTTCACTCTGGTGATTCTAACGCAACATTGCCTCCTTTTAACTTAGGAGAATTTGTAATGCAGCAAATTAAAGATCATACTAAAAAAATAGCTCTGGCATTAAATACTGTAGGTTTAATAAATATACAGTTTGCCATTAAAGATGATATGGTTTACATTATAGAAGCAAACCCAAGAGCTTCTAGAACGGTACCTTTTATAGCAAAAGCATACAAGGAGCCATATGTAAATTATGCAACTAAGGTAATGTTAGGAGAGAAAAAAGTTAAAGACTTTAATTTTAATCCTCAGTTAGAAGGTTTTGCAATTAAACAACCCGTATTTTCTTTTAATAAATTTCCTAATGTAAACAAAAATTTAGGCCCAGAAATGAAGAGTACGGGAGAAAGTATTTTGTTTATTGATAGTTTAAAAGATGATGACTTTTATAATTTATACGCCAGACGCAAAATGTACTTGAGTAAATAATATATATAAGTAGTAAAAATCCCTATTAGTTTTATTTCTAATAGGGATTTTTTTATGGAGTAAAAAGTAACCCCAACAGGGAGAGAAAAATACTCTTCCCTAAATGGGGTTAGTGTAACACCTTTGTAACTGTTTGTTTTTTAATTGTGTAAAGGAAGTATGTTAAATATTGATTTATCTCCTTTTGTTATTACTTTTGCTAAAGTTTCAAAAGAATCTTTTTCTGGATCTTCTGAGTTCCAATCGTTACGACCTTTGTCAAAATCTTGGTAATAAGTATCCCAATCTTTATATTTTTCTTTAGCCAATGTAAGTGTATTTGCTAAAATACTTAAACATTCTTCTTTAGTTAAATAACCAGCTGCATATCCCATACTTACATTATTTGC
Source organism: Cellulophaga omnivescoria (assembly GCF_001999725.1). Taxonomy (GTDB): domain Bacteria; phylum Bacteroidota; class Bacteroidia; order Flavobacteriales; family Flavobacteriaceae; genus Cellulophaga; species Cellulophaga omnivescoria. The sequence continues at coordinate 77,189 of NZ_MDDP01000001.1, read as the reverse complement.
AATTCTTGCATAGTCCCATGATTTGTATGCGTAATCTCTGGTTTCTAAATCTTTTAAGGCTTCTAATAAAGACTCTTTATTAGTAATGTCCCAAGAGTTTTTTAAGACTCTTTTAGCTCCAGAGCTGTCAGATGTTTCAAAAGGGAATTCAAATATTTCTTTGTAGCCACTTACAAGCTCTTCATTAGTGGTGTACCCTGCATTAGACATCATAGATTCTACGCTATTGGCACCACCATATCCGTGAATAAAATAAATACCACCAAGCATAAAGCTACTTAGCGTATCATCTTTTAACTCTGCTTTAGTTCCGCAAGAAATTACAGATAATATTATAGCAGAACATAGTGCAAACAATTTAAACTGTTTTGTTTTTTTCATGATAAATAGAGTTTTTTTATTTCTTATATTGTAATTAAAATGATTACTATTTTTATGCTAAAATATGTCCAAAACGTTATATGCATTTATTAGAATATATATCTGCTTTAAAATAACCTATATTCGTTTATAATTTGCTTTTTTGCGCACATCTACTGTGTATTAACTTTAGTAATTATTAATTTATTTTTTATTGGTTAAGCAAACGTTCTACAAAATCGTTTTTACGACGTGCAGAAACGGGTATTTTTTCACCAGATTTTAGAAATATATAACCATTTTTATCATACTTATCTACAAAACTTAAGTTTACAACATAGGATTGGTGAGTTCGCATAAAGTTTTTTTCGGGAAATTGATTTTCAAATTCCTTTATAGGTTTAGATGCTATATAAGATTTTCCATCGTTTAGATAAAAAGTAGTGTAACCTTTGTCTGATTTGCAATGTGTTAAAAACTTAAACTCTATAACTTGTAAACCTTCCTGTAAGCGTAAAACTAATTTTTCTTTTTTACGGTCTAGCATTTCAGATTTTACAATTTGTAATTGTTCTTGTGCTACTTCAGTATTAGCATCTATAGCTTTGTTTATAGCTGTTTCTAACTCATCTATATCAACTGGTTTTAAAATATAATCTACAGCGCCATTTTTTAAGGCTTGTAGCGCATACTGGTCATATGCAGTAATAAAAATTACATTGTATTTTAAGTTGGTAGTTTGTTCTAAAAAATCAAAGGCGTTGCCATCTAATAAATTAATATCTAAAAAAATTAAATCGGGCTTGCAAGCATTGGCAACAACCACAGCTTCTTTTACAGATTCGCATTCACCCAGTATAGATATTTCTTTGTTTAAGGACGTTATCATTGCTAATAGTCCTTTTCTAATATATAGTTCGTCTTCTACAATTAAAGCTTTAAGCATCTTCTTGTTCTATTTTATATGGTAAAGTAAGTGTAACAATAGTTCCTTGTTCATTAAACTCTGATCGGTCTTGTATAGATAACCCAGTTTGTACGTTTAATTCTTTAGACATTATTTTTAAGCGTTCTGCAGTTATTTGTGTAGAAACAGATTTTTTACTTTTACTTTTACCTGTATTGGTTTTGTTTATTCCTAAGCCATTATCTTTTATAATGCAGATAAGTTTGTTGTCTATAAAGTTTATATTTAATTTAATTTCAGCCTTTTCATAATTATTATTAAAGCCGTGTTCAATAGCATTTTCTACAAAAGGCTGCATTAGCATTGGTGGAACAGATATGCAAGATGTGTTTATGTTTTCATTAATATTTAATGTGTATTTAAAACTATTTTGTCTACTCATATTTTGTAAATCTATATAGTTTTGTAGTGCTTGTAATTCTTCCTTTAATGGTACAAGTTTTTCTCTAGAGTTTTCTAAAATTATACGCAATAGTTTAGAAAATTTAGATAAATAGATAATAGCTTTTTTATCTTCCTTGTTTAAAATCATCCCTTGTATAACAGACAAGCTATTAAAAATAAAATGAGGTGTCATTTGTGAACGCAGTAAACGTTGCTCTGTTTGTATTTGTACGTGAGCATTTATAATGTTACGGTATTTAAAAATAAAAAGTACAGCAAGTAATACAACAATTAGCACCACAAGTAAAAAAGCACCCCAAATTTTCTGTTTTTCTGCAAGCGCCAGTCTATTATCTATAATTTTAACTTGTTTTTTTAATGTAGTTTCTCTGTTATTTGCAAACTCTAATTGTTTAGATGATGTTTCTAAGGCTTTTATTTTCTCACTTATTTTTTGTTTAAAAATAGCCTCGTTTACAGCTTCAATAGTGTCTAAATAGTCTGCCGCTTTGTCTAAGTTCTGTTGTTTTTTATAGAGTAGAAAGTAGTTACTAAAAATATTTTTTTTATTGTAAAGTGTTGCGTCTTCATTGCGGGCAAGTGCGCTAATGGCAGAATCTAAATATACTTTTGCTTTCTTGTATTCTCCTTGTCTTAAATAGGCATACCCAATGTTAGAGTAATGTACATTATTGTTTCTTTTAGAAAATTGAACTGATTTTTTTAAGTATGTAATTGCTTCGTCCCATTTTTCTAATCCCATTAAAGTTAATGCGTAATTATTGGTAAACAGAGGTAGCTTTCTGTATTTAGGTAGTGTAATTTTGTTGTATACATTATGAGCTTTTTTAAACTCATAATTGTGGTAATACATCATACCCCATTTAAAACAAAGTTTTTGAAATTCAATAGAATCTTTTTTCCTAAAAACAGGAGCTACTTTTTCACAATATTCAATGCCTTTAAGAATGTCATTTAAATCTATAAGATTTTCTGCCATAAGGTTAAACGCTCTAACTAATTGTGTAGTGTCTTTTAATCGTATAGCTTCTTCTGTCATTTTATTAGAAAAAACTAAACCATTGGAGTATTGCCTAGTTCTACCGTACGATTTGGTTATATAATACAACTCATCTAAACTTAACTTTTTTTGTTCGTTTTTTTTAGTTAGCGTATCTATAACAGCTTCAAAATTTCTAGCCTCAAAAAGTTCTTTGGGAGATTGTTGCGCTTGTAATCCAGTATATAGCAAGGAGCACAACAAAAATGTGATAATAAACTTTAATTTATTCATGAATTGGTAGGCTATTATTTTTCTTTATAGGATAAAAATAGAATTAATTTTTAGATACTTTTTAATTAATTACAGTGTTTTTGGTTAGATGATTAACTAATTGTAAACTTCTTGGTCTATAGTACTTTTATTATAAGCTTTAAAAGCAAAAAATATAAATATTAGCGTAATAACACTACCAACAATAAGACTATTTGTAGCTCCTAAAGACTCAGAAATAGATATGAGTATTCTTTTTAAACCTCTTCTAGAGCCAGATACAGTTACATTTTCGCCAGCTTCTATTTTTAATGCACTATCATATAAAGCAAAAGTTAATAATGCAGCTACCAAACTGTATAAAGCAGGTTTAATCCAGGTTTTTGTTTTTTTCTGAATTTTGTTTTTAGAAAAGCTTGTTTTAGATACAAGTGTATTTAATACACTTTGGTATTGTTCTTCTGAGCTAAAATCTAAGTACGTTTTTTCATTTTTACCCTTTTCCGTAAAAAATACCTGAAAACCTAAATCTTCCTTAAACGGAACAATTTTTTGAATAGCAGTATAGTTAAAAGTATGCTGTGTATTAAGTAATCCTTTTTTATCAGAATCTAACTCGGTATTAAAAGCCTCAAGCGTTTTATAATCCTCATCAGACAGTCTAACTTTAGCGTCTGTTAAAAGGATGTTTTTAATGTATGTAGCCTTTGTATTAATTATAAACTGTTGCATTAACCTAAATTTTCAATTTAAGTTAAAGGTATTGTTTACTACCTACTTACAATAGTACCAGTATATATTTGGAGGGTTTTAATGTATATATGTAATTACTTTAAAGCAATTTTTACGTTTTCCTTTTCTAAAGAATCTAAAAAATCTTCTACTTTAAAGTTAGACGACTCAAACGTGTTACTTCTTTTAAAAGCTTGTTCTTTACGTCTTATACTACGTGCAAACCTACGTATGCCTTGTTTGTCTTCTACTAATAAGCCAGGTACAACAAGACTTTTTCCGTGTGTATCTTTAGCAACCATTGTAAAGTATGATGAGTTACAATGTTTTTTTACACCAGTAGTAATATTTTCGGACTCTACTCTAACACCAACTACCATAGATGTTCTACCTGTGTAATTTATAGATGCTTTTAAGGTTACTAGTTCACCAACTTCTATAGGGTTTAAAAAGTCTACCCTGTTTACAGATGCAGTTACACAGTAGCTTCTAGAGTGTTTAGATGCGCAAGCAAATGCAATTTGGTCCATAAGGTTTAAAATGTAACCACCGTGTACTTTACCACCAAAGTTAGAATGTGCCGGTAGCATTAATTCTGTAATAGAAACTTTAGATTCGTTTACTGTTTTAAATTCGCTCATACTTTTAATTTCTAACGTGTGGAGATTGTTCTTTTGTAACCTCAGTAATAAAATATTTAGTATCTCCTAACCAAGCAAAAGTAGCGTAACGCTCTACATAAGTAACTTTTACATAGTTCCCTTGATAATCTTTAAGTTTTTCTATAATATCTTTATCCTTGTCTAATACGGAGAAAGTAAATATTTGAGCTCCAGAAATACCTTGACTAATTTCTCCTTCCCACGTTTTTACTACAACGCCTTTATGGCTAAACTTAATAAGTTCTCCAGATCTGTAACCCTCACTAATTGGAACATAGTAAATAAACGCGTAAATAGCGGCAAACACGGCTACAATTATTAATAAGGTAATTGCTAAAGCTTTTTTCATTAGGTATAATTATAATGGTTATTTATTATTAATTGTCTTTGTGGTTATCTATAGCACGTTTTAAAATTGGCTCTGGAATAGATTTTTTTGCTTTTGCCCCCATTTTTTTCAGTTTTTCTATAGATGTAATAATGTTTCCGCGCCCTTCTACCAGCTTGTTCATAGCGCCTTTGTATTCATTTTTAGCTTCGTCCATTTTTTTGCCAACCTTGGTTAAGTCGCCAACAAAACCTTCAAACTTGTCATACAAAGCACCAGCTTGTCTAGCAATTTCTATGGCATTACGTTGTTGTTTTTCATTGTTCCACATAGTATCTATAGTACGTAAAGTAGCTAAAAGTGTAGCAGGTGTAACAATTACAATGTTTTGCTCAAAAGCCTTATTGTAAAGGTTGTTGTCGTTATTAATGGCAACGGCAAAAGCAGGCTCTATTGGTACAAAAAGCAATACAAAATCTGGACTTTCCATTTCGTACAAATCTTCATACTTTTTGGCAGATAATTGGTCTACGTGCTTACGTAAAGATAGGATGTGTTCTTTTAAGAACTTCTCTTTTTCTGTTTCGTCATCAGCATTTACAAAACGCTCATAGGCAGTTAATGATACTTTAGAATCTACCACCATTTTTTTGTTATCTGGTAAATTTATAATAACATCTGGTAGTACTCTAGAGCCATCCTCTCTGGTAAAACTTTGTTGTACGGAGTATTCTCTGTCTTTTTCTAATCCAGATTTTTCTAATACACGTTCTAGTACCAATTCTCCCCAATTACCTTGCATTTTACTATCACCCTTTAAGGCTTTAGTCAAGTTTTCTGCTTCTTGGGTAATTTTAAGGTTCTGACTTTGTAAGTTTAATAATTGTTCTTTTAAGGCAGAATGTATACTAATGTTTTCTTTTTGACTTTCGTCTACTTTTTTCTCAAACAACAGAATTTTTTCTTGCAACGGATGCAAAATATTTTTAATGTTTATTTGATTTTGTTCTGTAAACTTAGTGCTTTTTTCATCTAAAATTTTATTTGCTAAGTTTTCAAATTCTTTAGTAAATTTTTCCTGAAGCTGTTCTACCTCTTGCTTTTGCTCTGTGTTTTTAAGCTGAAGATTTTCTATGTCAGCTTGGTACCTAGTAATTTGGTTTCCTAAATGTTCTTTTTCTTCTCGTAAAACATTTTTTTCGTCTTCTAAAGACAAAATTTTATTTTCTAAAGTACTCAGGTTTTGGTTTAAAATAGATTCTCTTTCTAATATAGCACTTTGGCTAGATTTAGTTTTTAGGTTCTGAATGTAATTTCCTAAAAAGTAACCAGCAACTAGGCATATTACAGCAACTAAAAAGTAAATTAAAAAATCGGTCATAATGTATATAATGTCTATAAAAAAGTAAAGATAAACGTTTTGTTTGTTGTTTTCTTTGTTCGTATTTAGAAGTAATTAACATCTAATAGTAAAAACGTTATTTAAGGTTTTATAAATTATTATTTTATATCTATACAACCTTAAAACTAGCGGTATTTTCATCAAAAACAATAGTGTCTTTAGGAAACAGCGCATTAAATTTTTTAGCAGCTATTAAATCTGTTGGCGTACCAAAATGACTAGTATTTTTATCCAGAATTAAAATTTTATCGCACAATTGCAGAGCAACTTCAATTTCGTGAGTTGTAAATAATATTGTCTTTTTGGTTTTGTGCGCTATGTTTTTTAATAGTTTTAAAATAGTTGCTTTGTGGTACAAATCTAGGTGAGATGTTGGTTCATCTAACAAAATAATAGAAGTGTCTTGCGCCAAAGCCCTTGCAATCATTACTTTTTGCAGTTGCCCATCACTAAGTTCGTAACATTTTTTATGCTGCAATTCTTCAATTTGCACCAAAGAAATGGCTTCTGTAATTTTATCTTTATCTGTAGTTGTAAGCGTACCAATCCAATTGGTATATGGCTGTCTTCCTAAAGCAATAATTTCTATTACAGTTAAGTTTTTAGAAGGTATTTTTTCTGTTAACACCACACTTATTTTAGAGGCAAGTTCTGTTGGTTTATAGTTTTCTAAAATAATATTATCAACAGCAATAGTTCCGTTTAATTTAGCTTGTACGTTAGCTAGCGTGCGTAATAAAGTAGATTTGCCAATACCGTTTGTACCAACTATAGCAGATAACTCTCCTTCTTTTAACGCAAAATTAATATCCTTGCAAATAATATTTTGCTGTTTTTTAGAGCTGTAACCAACACTTAAATTTGTTACTTGTAGGGCTATATGTTGTTTTTCTTTTTTGATGCGTTTTGTTTTTATTTTTTTAAAATACCATTTTCTTTTTACGTACCAATAACCATATTACCACAGGTGCACCAATTATAGATGTTATGGCATTTATAGGCAAAACATAAGCGCTAGATGGTAATTGAGCAATAGTATCGCACAAGAGCATTAAAATAGCACCATATAAAAGTACGGCGGGTATTAATATTTTATGATTTGTTGTGTTAAAAATTTGCTTGGTTAAATGAGGTACAGCCAAACCTATAAAGGCAATAGGACCTGCAAAAGCAGTAACGCCACCCGCTAACAAACCTGTAGCTAAAATAATTAAAAAGCGTTGTTTTTTTATGTGCACTCCTAAACTAAGTGCATAGTTTTGGCCCAATAAAAAAGCATTTAAAGATTTTATGGTAAAGATGCTTATAAAAATTCCTGTACAAACTATAGCTCCTAGCAAACCTAATTGTGACCAGGATAAGTTGCCAAGACTACCAAAAGACCAATAAATATACTGCTGTAATTGCTCTGCATCTGTAAAGTATGACAACACACTAACAATAGCAGCAGTAATGCTCCCAAACATTAAACCAATAATTAAAAGTGCCATAGTGTCTTTTACTTTAGCGGCAACAACCATTACGGCTAATAAAACAAGAAAGCTGCCTGTGCTAGACGCTATGGCTAAAGTTACATTATTTACAACGCCAAATGTAAAAATACCAGAGAGTAAGGAAGCTCCCATAATTAAAATAGCAGCACCTAAACTAGCACCAGAGCTTATACCCAAAACAAAAGGCCCAGCAAGCGGATTTCTAAACAATGTTTGCATTAACAAACCACTTAAAGCTAAACTACCGCCGGTTAATATTGCTGTTATTGCTTTTGGTATTCTGTAGTTTTTTATAATATAACCCCAAGATTCTTTTTGTAATTCGCCTCCAAAAATAGCACTCATAGTATCTGTAAAAGGTATGGTAACAGACCCAAAACTAATGCTAATGCAAAAACATATTACAAGTAAAACAAGTAATAGTATAAATGCTAATGTGTATTTTTTTTGATGCAACACCTTATTGTAGTGGTTTAAAAAATGTAGTCTTATATTCAGGTAAAACGTCTGGATGAAAAATAGAAATTAGGTCTTTTAAAACCAAGTCTGGCCTGTTAGGAGCAAGCTCAAAAAATAGTACGCCACCTGTTTCTCCTTTAACCAAAGTAATGGTGTATATTTTTTTATTTTTATAGGCATCAAACTGGGTATAATGCTCACTAGATTCTGCTACTTGTTTGTAACTAGAGTTACTAGATGGTGATATCCAAAAATCGGCTTTGCCAGCTTTATCATAAACACTTTCTATACTTAAACCAACACCGCCAGTTTCCTGCAAATCACTCCATAAATAATTAGCGTTTGCATCCTTTAAAAACTGAGCCATCCAACTTTTTCCTCCAGCTACGTGCCATAAATCTTTATACAAGCCACCAGTTAAAACACTTGGTCTGTTAGTTGCTTTTTTAGCTAGTGCTTTAGCATCATTATAGTTGGTTTCAATAGTTTTAAAAATTGAATCTGCTTTAGCCTCTGCATTGAAAAACGGAGCAAAAAACTTAATCCATTCTGCTTTGCCTAATGGAGTTTCTTCTGTCCAATCGCCATTAAAAACAACGGGTATATTAGAGCGTTGTAAAGTACTGTATGTTTTATTATTGTTATCTATACCAAAACCAACAACTACATCTGGGTTTAATGCAATAACCATTTCCGTGTTTAAAGATTGGTTAACACCTAATTCTTCAATTTTACCTTGTGTTATTAGTGTTCTAGCAGCAGTAGAAGAGATGTAATCTGTATTAGGAAATCCAACTAATTTATCTAAGACACCTAATGACTCTAAAGCAGGTATGTGCGTAGTAGATGTTACTACTAATTTTTGTACCGGAACAGTTACAATAGCATCATAATCATCTTTATTTAAGGTAATTGTGGCTGCTTTATCTTTAGGAATTAAGGCATATGTGAAAGCAGATTTTGCTTTTGGCCAAGGGGAGGTAATTTTTAAAATAGTAACACCATTTGCCTGCTTTTCTATAGTAAAACCTTTTGCGTAACTAAGGTCTACTTTACTAGGTTGTACAGTAGTTGTAGGTAATGGTTGTTGTGTTTTTTCTTTGCAAGAAGCAAGTATTAAAAAACAACTTAAAAATATGGATTTTAAAATTTTCATTGGCTATAAATTAAAGTCCAAAAGTAGTGTAATTTAAATTTGAATGAAAAAATTGAGTAAAAAGGATTACTTTTGCGCCGAATTTTGGTTCTACTATATAGCGTAGTAAGATTAAAAGGGAATTTGGTGAAAATCCAAAACTGTTCCCGCAACTGTAAGCTTAGTTTACCAAGGGTAAATGCTTTTTGTAACTACAGATCCACTGTCTTGTATTTTATTAAGATGGGAAGGAGAGCAAAAAGACGCAAGTCAGGAGACCTGCCATATTCAAAACAACTAATGTTAAACTTTCGGGATAAAAGTTTACGTATGAGTACAGACATACGCAGAAATTAATATAATTTCTACTCCCGTTTTTATTAATGAAACACAAAATGAACAAAAAAATTATTGGTTTATGTGCGGCTGTATTGGCTAGTGCAACTGTTGTAGCACAACAAGAACAAGAAGAAGCAAAGGTTCAAAAATTAGAGGAAGTTGTAGTAAGTGATTCTCGTTTTGAATTGAAAAGAGAAAACTCTGGTAAAACAGTCATAAAAATTACTGCAGAAGAGTTAAAAAGAAATCAAGGTAAAACGGTAGCCGAAATTATAAATACAAAAAGTGGATTTTCTATTGCAGGTAGTACAAGTAGACAAGGTACTGTTTTAGGTGTATTTTCACGTGGTGGTAGAGGAAGACAAGTATTGGTTATTGTAGATGGTGTTAGGGTGTCAGACCCATCTTCTGTAGGGCAAGAGTACGATTTAAGATTGCTTACCGCTGCAAATATAGAGTCTATAGAAATTATTAAAGGAGCGGCAAGTACACTTTACGGTACAAATGCGGCAACTGCAGTAATTAATATTACTACTAAAAAAGCTGCTAAAGATGCTATTTCTGGTAATTTTCAGGCAAGTGTTGGTACAAACCAAACAGCAGCAGATCAAAATTTTGATGTTAATGATTTTGCCAATAGTGCGCGTATAAGTGGTACTTTAGATAAGTTTACATATAAAGTTGGTTTTTCTAATAGATATTCTGATGGGTTATCTGCTATAGTTACTCCAGAGAATGAAAAAGATGATTTCTCTAACTACAGCACAGATGTAAATTTAGGATATGCTTTTTCTGATAGATTTTCTGTGAATGTTTATGGTAACCAAACAAAAAATAGTGGTGAGTATGATGAGTCTTTTGGAATGTTAGATGCTCCTTATTCTTTTGTTAGTGATCAAAAAAGAGCAGGCTTATCATCAACTTATAAATATATTAAAGGTTCTGTTGTTGTTAATGGTGCTTATAGTGAGTACAGCTCAGAAAACAAATCTGCTTTTCCTAGTGCTTATGAAGGCAAAAACATAGTAGTAGACGTATACAACAAGTACAATTTTAATGATGCTTTTTATACTGTTTTAGGATTAAATTATATTAATGATGAAACTGAATATGCAGAAGTACAAGATTTTTCTATTGTAGATCCATACGTTAATGTTGTATATGTATCAGATTTTGGATTAAACTTAAATGTTGGTGCTCGTTTAAATAACCATTCTGAGTATGGTTCTAATTTTGTTTACAACGTTAACCCATCTTATGTAATTAAAAATACAAATGGTTATGTTAAATTGATGGGGTCTTATGCAACATCTTATATAACTCCAAGTTTAAACCAGTTATTTGGTAATTTTGGTGCCAATCCAGACCTAGATCCAGAGGAAGACCGCACAATAGAAGGTGGTTTAGAGTATGCTGCAAATGACAAATTAAGAGTTAGTGCTTTATATTTTAATAGAAATGAAGAAAATTTTGTTTTTTACGGTGCAACAGGTTATGACAATGCAGAAAATAAAATTGAAGCAAAAGGGGTAGAAGTAGAGTTAGACTATACACCAGTTAACGCCTTAAACATTGGAGCAAATTATACATTTACAGAAAGAGAAGGTGATGCAGGCATACGTTTACCAAAGCATAAGGTAAATGCTTTTGCAAACTACAATTTTTCAGACCGTACAAACGCATCTTTAAATTACACAATGGTAGGTAATAGATCAGATTCTGATTTTGCAACTTTCCCAGCTACAAATGTAAACCTACACGCTTACACGCTTTTAGATTTATATATTTCGCATACACTTATAAATAATAAATTAACTGTATTTGCTAATGCAAGTAACTTGTTAAATGAGGAGTATACAGAGATATTAGGTTTTACAACAAAAGGAGCTAACGTAAGATTAGGGTTAAACCTTACTTTATAAATTAGATGTAATACAATATAAAAAAGGCTCACTATTTAGTGAGCCTTTTTGTTTTTAATACCGAGTTAGCAAACCTAAGTTATTTACTAGTAGGCTTAATATCATTTGGCATTATATACATTTCTGAGCTAAACTTAGGATATGTAACACCTTTTGTAACTTTAGCTGCGTCTGTATCTTTCTGTAAATCAAATTTACCAGCAGTACCAAGCATATCATCTAAAGCAGCACGTAATAAAGGGTCTGTAGTATCACCGTATGGTTTAAGGTTTTTGTAATACTGAAATTCTACAACTTCTACGTCCGGTACAAAACCATCACCATAATCATTTTCTCCTAATTTGTTAAATATCTGAAAAACAATTGGCTGCATACCAACAGTGTGTTTTGTACTTCTGTTATCGGTATCTGTGTATGGTTCTGTGTTAGAATTACCTGGTGCATCTACAACAGTAATAGATCCTTCATTTTTACCAGTTGTTTTTTCTCCAATAACCTTAACAGGTATGTATGGTCTTAATCCGTTTATAATCATTTCACTAGCAGAAGCTGTTCTTTCTGTGCCAATAACATAAAGTCTGGTAATGCCTGTTAACCTATTCATATCAGTTGCTCCAGAATATGCTCCTGTTGTTTTATCATATAAAAAAACATCTTCAAAAAATGGGTAAGTACTACTATTAGCAGCATCTCTTTTAGTATTGTATTTTAACTCTGCAAAAATTTCGCCGCTTACGGTATTTGTTTCTGCAGTTGCCTCACCATATATCATACTAGCCAATAAAGCAGAAGATAAAACAGAGCCACCACCATTGTATCTAAAATCTAAAATAAGTTCATTAACGCCAGCTGTTTTTAATTCTCCAAAAGCATCGTTTAATTCGCCATTATATGTACCACGGAAACCTTCGTAAACAATATATCCAATTTTACGTCCACCTTCTTCTATAATACTTGTATGTAGTACAGGGTTTATAGATAGGGTTGCAGCAGTAATTGCTTTTTCTTCGGTCTGTGTTAACTCATCATTCTCAGAAACAGTAGCTAAACCTAATGTTACATTTTCTTGGGTGTATAGTTTGTTAATAATTAGGTAATTGTCAATAGTCATAACCTCACCATCAACTTTAGAAATAATATCACCTCTTTTTAGCCCTGCAGTTTCTGCAGGTGAATCAGCTGCAACAGAACCTATAACTTGTACAACATTGTCTGTTGAACCAACTCTTACTAAAGGCCCTCTAGTAATACCGTAAGTAGTACTAATACCATTAAAACTCGCTAATTGCTCATCTACATCTTCAATATACCATGAAAAATCATCTTTTTCCTCGTATTTTAAAGCCTTAAATAAATCTTCAGGAGTGCTATAGCTATTCAAATATGTATAAAAAGCATCTTGGTCATCATCTTTAGTATCTGCTAAGTTAGTCACATCTGGTTGCCAATAGTACCAATGGTTTAATCCTTTCCAAATAAATTCGTTTATTTCATTGTTAAGTGTAACTGCTTGTGGTGTTTCTCCGCCGCCATCATCATCGTTTTTATCACAGGATGCTATAAATAAAAACAACCCAGATAATAGTAATACTGTTTTTTTCATAATAGTTATTTATTTAGTGTAAGAACATAGTTGGTTGCAACTATTGTTCCATAATTTTACACATATATTAAGTATATGTTACATACGTTATATATAGTGTGTCGGTTTACAATGCTGTAAATTACTGACAACTTTTACAAAAAAAAATTTTTTTGTAACAAAAATCATTCTATGTCGTCTTGCTTATATAAACCTAGTAATAGTGTTTGTAACAACAACCAAACTAAAAAATGAAACAATCAGAATTTCTAAATGTGGTAATGCCTTTTAAGGATAAACTGTATAGACTAGCCAAAAGATTACTAGTCTCTACAGAGGAGGCAGAGGATGCCACCCAAGAAATACTGCTAAAATTATGGTCTAAAAACGACCGGATGAAACAGTATGCTAGTGTAGAAGCATTTGCTATGACAATGACCAAAAACTTTTGTTTAGACCGTTTAAAATCTAAACAAGCAAACAATTTAAAATTGGTGCATAGTAATTATACAGATAGTAATGCATCTTTACAACGCCAAGTAGAAGCGCAAGACAGTGTTAATTGGGTAGAGAAAATAATGGAGAGTTTGCCAGAGCAGCAAAAAATGGCACTGCAGTTAAGAGATGTAGAGCAGTACAGTTTTGAAGAAATTGGAAAAATGTTAGAAATGACACCAGCAGCAGTTAGAGTTGCGTTGTCTAGAGCAAGAAAAACAGTAAGACAAAAATTAATGGAAAAACATAATTATGGAATTGCATAATATAGAAAAATTATTAGAAAAGTATTTTGAAGCTACCACTACGGTTGCCGAAGAAGAAGCAATAAAAGCCTATTTTTTAAAGGGTGATGTTGCTCCGCATTTACAAGAGTACACAACAATGTTTACATATTTTTCTAACGCCAAAGAAGAAACTTATACCAAGCAGGTACCATTAAAACCTAGAAAAAGAAATTATAAATGGTTATCCGTAGCAGCAGTAGCAGTTTTAGTATTAGGCATATATTTTGGTAACGATTACCGTGAGCAAAAAGAGGCAGAATACGTTTTGCAAGAAACTGAAAAAGCATTTAGCCTTATAGCTCAAAACTTAAACAAAGGCACCGAAAAATTGGTTTACCTTAACAAATTTGAAGAAGCAACAAACAAGATTTACAAAACAAATTAAAATTAAATTATGAAAAAATTATTAATTATAGCAGTACTTACTGCACTACCATTTACAGGATTTTCACAGTCAATTTTTGACAAGTTTGAGGATTTAGATAACGTATCATCTGTTATTGTAAATAAAAGTATGTTTAACCTATTAACAAAAATAGATGTAAATGTGGATGATAAAGAAACGCAAGATTTTATAGATATAGGGAAAAGTATAAGTAGCCTAAAAGTGTTTATTACAGAAGATAAAGCTATTGGTGCAGATATGCTTACCACAATGAAATCTTATTTAAAAACAGCATCTTTAGAAGAGTTAATGCGTGTAAAAGATAAAGATGCAAACATTAAGTTTTATATAAAAAGTGGTAAAGATGAAGATCACGTAAGTGAACTTTTAATGTTTGTAAGTGATGTAAAAGGGGCTAAAATAGATAATCGTAAAATAGAAACTGTTTTAGTATCTATAACAGGAGATATAGATTTAAATAAAATAGGCTCACTAACAAGTAAAATGGGCTTGCCAGAGCAATTAAACGAAGTTAAATAATAAAAAATAAGACAATCATCAAGGTTAAAAAATAACCTTGATGATTTTAACAACTAAACATCAATCAATATGAAAAACAGTATTAAATATTTAGCAGTAGCATTAACTTTGTTAATTACTTTAGGGTCTTGCTCTTCTAACCAAAGTTTACAAGAATATTATGTAGATAGTAATGAAAATGAAAATTTCATTTCTTTTGATATTCCTAGGAGTATTTTAAATATAGCATCGGCAGATTTATCTCCTGAAGAGAAAAAAGCAGTAGAGTCTATTAAAAAAGTAAATGTTTTAGCATTTAATAAAACCACAGATAATGTTGCGTCATATAAAGTAGAGAAAACTAAAGTGAATGCAATTTTATCTAATAAAAAATACACTCAGTTAATGAAAATTAACTCTAAAATGGCAAAAGGTGTAGTTAAGTTTACCGGAGAAGAAGATGCCATAGATGAGGTAATTGTTTATGGTTATAAAGATGATAAAGGTTTTGCTTTAATACGCTTAGTAGGAGATAAAATGAATCCTGCTTACTTGGGTAAATTTATTAGTGCTATGGAAAAGTCTAATTTAGATGAAGGGGCATTTAAAGACCTAGGGAAATTGCTTAAAAGTTAATTTTTAACACTTTTTATTTGTTACAGACCTGCTTAATTATGTTAAGCAGGTTTTTTTTGTTATAAAATGGTAAAATGTTAACAACTGTTAATGTGTTTAATTTTTTTTTAGAATACATTTTATATCTTGTACCCAACATTAACTATTTAAACATTAACAATTATGGAGAATCCAGAAAAATGGATGAATTTAGCAATCGAGAAAGTAATGGATTATGGCCCAAAAATTATTATGGCTATAATTATTTATCTTGTTGGTTCCTGGCTTATTAAAAAACTAGTAGGTGTTGCTAGAAAAGTAATGTCCAAAGGCAATTACGATGAATCTTTGCAAAAGTTTTTACTAAACCTAGTAAGTTGGGGATTAAAAATCTTTTTAATCATTACCGTTATTTCTACATTAGGAGTAGAAACTACAAGTTTAGCAGCAGTTATTGCAGCAGCAGGTTTAGCTATTGGTTTAGCATTACAAGGCTCTTTAGGTAATTTTGCTGGAGGCGTTTTAATAATGATTTTTAAACCTTACAAAATTGGAGATTTGGTAGAGGCACAAGGCGTATTAGGTTCTGTAAAAGAAATTGAAATTTTTACTACCAAGCTAATTACACCACAAAACAAATTAGCAATAGTACCTAATGGTGCAATGGCAAATGGTAACATTATTAATTATACTGCGGAAGGTAAAATGAGGGTAGATACTACCGTTGGTATTGGTTATGGCGAAGATATGAAAAAGGCAAAACAGGTGCTTTTAGAAATGTTACAAGCTAACCCAAAAGTATTAAAAGACCCAGCACCATCTGTAAATGTAGAAGAATTAGCAGACAGTTCTGTAAATTTAGCAGTGCGACCTTACTGTAAGCCAGAAGATTACTGGGATGTATTTTTTGCTACAGTAGAGGGTTCTAAAGTAGCATTAGATAATGCTAAAATTGAAATTCCTTACCCACACGAAGTACAAATTAATAAATAAGACAATTTGTTTTTTAATATATAAAGACCGCTATATGCGGTCTTTTTTTTTGCTGTTTAAGCACGTTAATATTAACAATAAATGTTATTAACAAAAACACTAATCGTTAATAATAAGTTAATATTAGAGCACTTTCTTTGGTTTTATTTAGTAGTAATTTTACGGCCGACAAACCTATATAAATTATGATGAAAAATTACCTTAAAGTATTCATTTACATTGGAATGCTGCTAGTGGCCGTATTGGGTTATAGCCAAGTACCAGCATATTACAACGGAACAGATGTTACCCAAACAGGGAGTAACTTAAAAAACAATTTAGCAAACTTAGTAACAACTACACAAACAACCGTACTAAGTTATACACCAGGCGTTTGGGACGCTTTAAAACAAACAGATTTAGATCCGGCAAACTCTAATAATGTATTGTTAGTTTATGGTTATAATGATACAGATGGTAACACAACAACAGACCGTACAAGAAGTAAAAATAACAATGGCGGCGGCGTTGGAGATTGGAATAGAGAGCACGTTTTTCCAAAATCGTTAGGTAACCCTAATTTAGGAACATCTGGTCCAGGATCAGATGCGCACCATTTAAGATCTTCAGATGTACAGTTTAACTCGTTACGTAATAACCATCCTTTTGGTGCTGGTAGTGGTAATGCTGGTTTAATGAGTGGTAATGTTTGGTATCCTGGAGATGAGTGGAAAGGAGATGTTGCCAGAATGATATTGTATATGTACGTACGTTATGGCAACCAATGTTTGCCTACAGCAGTAGGTACAGGGGCAACTACCTATAGTACAGATGTTCCAGATATTTTTTTAGAATGGAATGCACAAGATCCAGTTTCTCAAGTAGAAATTAATAGAAATGTATTGTTAGAAGGAATTCAAGGAAATAGAAACCCTTTTATAGATAATCCTGCTTTTGCAACTGCTATTTGGGGAGGACCACAAGCAGAAAACAAATTTAACAATACAAGTTCAGATACAGAAGCTCCAACAGCACCTTTAAATTTGGTTGCAGCAAATACAACAGAAACAGAGACACTATTAAGTTGGGATGCTGCTACAGATAATGTAGGTGTTACAGCGTATCAAATTTTTAATGGTACTACTTTAGCAGGTGTTGTTAGCGGAACATCATACCAAGTAACAAACTTAACAGCTAACACAACTTATACGTTTACGGTAAAAGCAATAGACGCTGCAAGTAACACATCTGTAAATAGTAATACAGCTTCTGTTACAACTCTAGAGGGTGCGGTAGTAACGCCTCCAACAGGAGATTATATTGTTTTTCAAGGATATGAGAGCACTGCTACAGATAACTGGAACTATATAGCATCACCAAGCAATTGTAATGATGGAGGTAGTGATGTTTGGGATGTAGTTACTAGCGTAGGATCTATAAATACAGCAAATACAGGAACAAGTTTCTTTGGAATTAGAGATTTAGAAGGTAATTGTGGTTCAGCAGATGGTGGAACATTAACTTTTGACGCTGTAGATATATCTACCTATACAGATGTGAGTTTATCATTTGCAGTAAATGTTGTTGGTTATGATGTTACCAACGGGGATACAATTAGTTATGAAATTTTTCACGATGGTACTTCTCAAGGAATACAAGTTATAACAGTTGGTAGTCCGTATAGCACTACAGACTGGGAACAAATTACAGCTTCAGTTCCTAACACGGTTTCTTCAATAAGTTTAAAGTTATTTGTAAAACAAAACGGAGGTAGTGATTATGCTGGTTTTGATGATGTTCGATTAGAAGGAACTTCTTCTACACCAGTAACTCCTTCAATATTAATAAATGAAATAGATGCTGATACACCTGGTACAGATACACAAGAATTTGTAGAATTGTTTGATGGAGGAAGTGGTAATACATCACTAGATGGTTTAGTAATGGTGCTTTATAATGGGTCTAACAATTTAAGCTATGCGGCGTATGATTTGGATGGCTACACAACAAATGCAAACGGTTATTTTGTAATTGGTAATGTAGATGTGCCAAATGTAAGTTTAGTGATACCAAGTAATGGTTTACAAAACGGTGCAGATGCTGTTGCTATATACACTGGTGATGCTTCAGATTTTCCTAACGGTTCTGAAATCTCAACAGACAATATTGTTGACGCTGTTGTATATGATACTAACGATAGTGATGATGCAGAATTATTGGTTTTGTTAAATGCTGGAGAAGCTCAGGTTAATGAAGGCGGAGCAGGAGATAAGGACAACCATTCTTCTCAGCGTATACTAAACGGAGCAGGAGGAGCTCAAAACACCTCTACATTTGCACAAGAAACACCTACGCCAGGTACTGCAAACGGACAAGTTGTGGTTGTACCACCAACAGAAGCATCAATATTAATTAATGAGTTAGATGCAGATACAGTAGGTACAGATACACAAGAATTTGTAGAGCTGTTTGATGGTGGAGCGGGAAATACTTCTTTAGATGGTAAAGTGCTAGTTTTTTATAATGGATCTAATAACCTAAGTTATGCTGCTTATGATTTAGACGGATACACAACTAATGAAGAAGGGTATTTTGTAATAGGAAATGTAGATGTACCAAATGTAAATATTGTAATACCAAGTAACGGATTACAAAACGGAGCAGATGCTGTTGCTTTGTATACAGGAGATGCTACAGATTTTCCTAACAACTCTACCATAAGTACTGCAAACCTTTTAGATGCTTTAGTATATGACACTAATGATAGTGATGATGCTGAGTTATTGGTATTGTTAAATGCAGGAGAAGCACAAATGAACGAAGGTGGAGCAGGTGATAAAGATGCACATTCTTTACAGCGTTACACGAATGGTTCTGGTGCAGCTTTAAGCACTGTTACTTATGTACAGGCATTACCAACACCAGGAACTTCTAATACAAATGCAACCGAGCCAATTACTTTAGTTATTAACGAGCTAGATGCAGATACAGCGGGCACAGATACACAAGAGTTTGTAGAGTTGTTTGATGGTGGTAAAGGAAATACAGCCTTAGATGGTTTTGTTTTGGTACACTACAACGGTTCTAACAACCAAAGCTATGCAGCGTATGATTTAGATGGATACACAACTAATGCAGAAGGTTATTTTGTAATGGGTAATGCAGATGTACCAAATGTAAGCTTAGTAATACCAAGTAATGGTTTACAAAACGGAGCAGATGCAGTGGCTTTATATACAGGTAATGCTTCAGATTTTCAGAATGTAGCGGTAACTACCAATGGTTTAATAGATGCTTTGGTGTATGACACTAATGATAGCGATGCTACTGAATTGTTAGCTCTTTTAAATCCAGGTGAAGCTCAAATTAATGAGGATGAATTAGGAAATAAAGACGGACATTCTTTACAGCGTATTCCAAACGGACAAGGAGGAGCAAGAAACACATCTAATTACACACAAGCAATACCAACACCAGGAACAGAAAATGGAGCTGTTATACCACCACCAGCAACTATTAGTATTGCAGAGGCAAGAAATGTAGCAGACGGAGAAGTGGTTACTGTAACAGGGGTGTTAACCGTTGCAGATGCTTTTGCTGGTTCTGCTTATATACAAGATGCTACAGGAGCAATTGCTATTTTTGATGAGTTGGTACACGGAGAAGGTGTTTTTATGGTAGGTGATTCTATTACTGTAACAGGAACAAGATCTGCTTTTAATGATCAATTACAAATAGCAACAGTAACCAATGTTGAAAACAATGGTATACCTAAAAATGCAATAGAGCCAGTAACTATTACTTTGGCTGAGTTGGCTAATCATCCAGCAGAACTAGTAACAGTTATTAATCCTACTTTTCCTAAACCAGGAGATATATTGTTTGGAAATTCTAATTACAATATAACAGATGCCTCGGGCAACGGATCTTTAAGAATAGATAACGATGTAGAAGCTATAGTCGGTTTAGGTCAGCCTACTATTTGTTCGGAAATTACAGGTGTAGTTGGTCGTTTTTATGAAAATTACCAGTTACTACCACGATCTGCAGAAGATATGCCTTGTGCAGGAGAATATGTACCACCAACAATTCCTGTACAAATAGGTAAAGACAAAACATTAGATGTTGTAGCTTGGAATATAGAGTGGTTTGGAGATGAAGCAAACTCGCCAGCAACAGGTAACCCAATGTCTGATGCAATACAAAAAGACAGTACAAAAGCTATAATTACAAAGTTAGATGCAGATATTTATGCTGTAGAAGAAATTGCAGACGAAGTTTTATTTGCTCAAATGGTAAGTGAACTTCCTGGTTACGATTATGTACTTTCTCCGGCAGTTTCTAGACCTAACGACCCAGGTGTTAGTCAAAAATTAGGATTTATTTACAATACGTCAACTGTAAATGTGGTAGACACAAAAGTATTGTTACAAACTATTCACCCATTATACAATGGTGGAGATGATTCTGCTTTGGTAAATTATCCAAGTACAACAGATCGTTTTTATGCAAGTGGGCGTTTACCATTTTTAATGACAGCAGACGTAACCATTAATGGTACTACAGAGCAAATAAATGTGGTAGCATTGCACGCAAGAGCTAACAGTGGTACAGATGCACAAGGTAGGTATGATATGCGTAAGTATGATGTTGAGGTATTAAAAGATACTTTAGATGTACAATATGCAGATAAAAAACTTATTCTATTAGGTGATTATAATGATGATGTAGATACAACGGTTGCAGATATTACAACAACTACAACATCTAGTTTTAATGCTTATGCAACAGATGAGGTTAATTATAATATAGTTTCAAAAACATTAAGTAATCAAGATTTTAGATCGTATGTTTTTAGAGAAAATATGATAGATCATATTACTATTACAAACGAGTTAAATGATAACTATATAGCAGAATCTGTGCGTGTACATTATGAGTTTTATGATAGTGACTATCCAAGTACAGTATCAGATCACTTTCCGGTGTCTGCGCGTTTTCAGTTAAAGGGCCTAGAACTAGTAAGTATATCTACAACAAATGTTACTTGTGGTTCTGCTACAGATGGTACAGCTACAGTAGTTGTAGAAGGTGGCGCAAAACCATATGCTTATGAATGGAGTACTGGCGATACAACAGAAACTGCTATAAACTTAGGAGCAGGTACGCACATTGTTATTGTTACAGATGCTTTAGGAAATGAGGTTACTGAAGATTTTAGTATTACAGCACCAGAGGCAATAAACATTTCTGTTTCTGATGATACAAAGGTTTATTTGGGGTTTGATTCTTGTACAACCTTAAGTGTAACAGCAATAGAAGGTGGTGTTGCTCCTTACAGTTATGAGTGGAGTAATGGTGAAACTACACAAGACATTAAAGCGTGTCCAGAGGCTACAACAACATATACAGTTACTGTAACAGATGCTAATGGTTGTACTACAACTGCAGATGTTACCGTAGAGGTAGAAGATGTAAGGTGTGGTAATGCATACAGACCAGGAGTAGAGGTTTGCTACAGAGGAAAATCATACTGTATGTCTAAATGGGCAGCAGCAGTTTTTGTAAAGTATTACGGAGCAACACTAGGTGCTTGTGATGCAGTAGAGCAGGTATCTATTACAAATTTAAGACTGTATCCAAATCCGTTTAGAAATTATTTAAATATTCAATTAAATAGTAATATAGAAACTAGAGCAGACTTTGTTATCTATAATTTTTATGGTAGAAAAGTGTTTAGTTCACAAGAAAAGCTTAGAGCAGGTAAATCTAACTTAACCTACAACTTAAGTTATTTAAGACGCGGAAAATACTTTTTAAAAGTAAGAGTAAATGGTGTAACCCAAAAAGCAAGGTTGCTTATTAAGCGTTAAGCAAATAGTTAAGAAATATAAAAACCCATCAATTTAAATATTGATGGGTTTTTGCTTTATATAAGTTATTAAATGAACGGCTACTAGATGCCAGTATAATTACTTGGTGTAATAGCTTTTAATTCTGTTTTAATAGCATCAGAAACTTCTAAAGTATCAATAAAATTAGCTATAGATTTCTGATTAATTTTTTCGTTTGTCCTAGTTAAGCCTTTTAATGCTTCATAAGGGTTAGGATAAGCCTCACGACGTAAAATAGTTTGTATAGCCTCTGCAACAACAGCCCAATTGTTTTCTAAATCTTGTTCAAACTTTTCCTTGTTAAGTAATAATTTATTTAATCCTTTTAAGGTAGAACTAAAAGCAATTATGGTATGTGCAAAAGGTACACCAGCGTTTCTAAGTACAGTACTATCTGTTAAATCTCTCTGTAGTCTAGAAATTGGTAATTTAGCAGATAAATGCTCAAAAATAGCGTTAGCAATACCTAAGTTACCTTCAGAGTTTTCAAAATCTATAGGGTTAACTTTATGTGGCATAGCAGAAGAGCCAACTTCGCCAGCTTTAATTTTTTGTTTAAAGTAATCCATAGACACGTATGTCCAAAAATCCCTGTCTAAATCAATAATAATAGTATTTATACGCTTAAGTGTATCAAACAAAGCAGCCATATGGTCATAATGCTCAATTTGTGTAGTTGGGAAAGAATGTTGTAAGTCTAACTTTTCTTGTACAAATTTTTGTCCAAAAGCTTTCCAATCAATATTAGGGTAAGCAACTTTATGTGCATTAAAATTACCAGTTGCACCACCAAATTTAGCAGCACTTGGTATATCGTTTAGCAAATTAAATTGTTCTTTTAAACGAACCACAAAAACATCTATTTCTTTACCTAAACGCGTAGGAGAAGCAGGTTGTCCGTGAGTTCTGGCAAGCATAGATACTTCTGCCCACTCTGTAACCAATTCTTCTAATTTTTCAACAACATCAAAATACATAGGAACGTAAACCTCGTTCATAGCTTCTTTTATAGAAAGAGGTATAGCAGTGTTGTTAATGTCTTGCGATGTTAAGCCAAAGTGTATAAACTCTTTGTATTCTTCTAAACCAAGCTTATCAAATTCTTTTTTAATAAAGTACTCAACAGCTTTAACATCGTGGTTTGTAACTTTTTCTATTTCTTTAATTGCTTGCGCATCTTCAGTAGTAAAGTTTTGGTAAATAGTACGTAAGTTTTCAAACAATGCAGTATCAAAATCTTGTAATTGCGGTAACGGAATTTCGCATAAAGCAATAAAATATTCAATTTCAACTCTAACTCTGTATTTTATCAAAGCTTCTTCAGAAAAAAAAGAACCTAGAGCATCTACTTTGTTTCTGTATCTACCATCAATAGGAGAAATGGCATTTAATTGGTTTAAAGACATCTGTTTTTGTGTTGATTTTTAAAAGCTGCAAAGGTAGTTAAAACTATGTTTATATGCCTATTAGTTAGCTTGTTTTATGTGCTGTTATTTTAATAAATAGAATTAATAAAATGCACAGTTACTATTTTATTTTGGCTAATGTTAACCGTGCTCTTGCTTTATACGCAGCTGTTCCGTTTAGGTAGTTTTTTTCTAAAATACTCCGTAGTTCTGGGTGTATCCAATCATACTTTTTTCCTAATAGAAAAAGGCTTGTCATTGAGTATGCTTGTGTAGCAACTTTGTGGTCACCAATTAACCAGTTAAAACAAGCAGAAGTAATTAGTTCTAGATGTTTAGTTTTAAGTGTTTGTTGAATGGGGTTTTCTTTTTTTGAGAAATATTGCAACATTAAAATTTCACAAATTTTTGCACAAGGTCTAATGCTAGACTCTAATTTTAAAGATTTTAATCCGTTTAAAAATGTAGTAATTACCGGAAAAATAAGACTATTATTCTCTTTAAAAGCAAACTCTAATACCCAGGCAGCTTTACAAGAAATAGGATCGTTTACATTTAAAACAATGCTAAGTAAATCTGTAACCAAGCTAGGCTCTTTTAAAATAACACCAGAAATTTGTTGTCTTTTTTCTCTAGAGTGATTGATATCGCTTTTTAACCAAGAATATAATTCTGTTTTAGTCACAAAAAATTGTATTTTGCTTGTTATAAATTTTAGATTGATGAAATTACTAAAAAAAATATTACTTGCCTTACTAGTTATTTTAATTGCAATGCAATTTTATAGACCAGAAAAAAATAACGCAGAAACCGACTTAAAAACTGCCTTTTTAACAGAAACAAACCCGTCTAAGGAAGTACAAAAAATATTAGAGACCAGTTGTTATGACTGTCATAGTAACACAACTGCGTATCCTTGGTATAACAATATTGCACCAGTTTCTTATTGGTTGGCAGACCACGTTAAAGATGGTAAAAAACATTTAAATTTCTCTGAATGGGAAAAATACTCCATAAAGAAAAAAGACCATAAGTTAGATGAGGTTATGGAAACTATAGAAAGTGGAGAAATGCCATTAAATGAGTATACTTGGACACACACCGAAGCAAATTTAAATAGTGCCCAAAAACAAGCTGTAATAGAATGGGTAAAAAATACTAGAGCTCTGTATCAATTAAATCTTTCACAAGAGTAGGTAATCCATTTACGGCTGTTTTACTTATAATTGTTAAGTTATTAAAATCTGTTTGTTTTATACTTGGGTTGGGATCTATAAAATAAATAGGAGTACCATTATTTGCATAATTCACTAAACTAGCAGCTGGGTATACTTGCATAGAGGTACCTATTATAATAAGTATGTCTGCGGTTTCAGTTATTTCTGCCGCTTTTTGTAATAGTGGCACTTCTTCCCCAAACCAAACAATATGTGGGCGTAATTGTTTGTTGCTAGAAGATAAATCTCCTAAAACTAAGTCTTTTTTCCAGTCCAAAACATCATTATTGTTATGTGTGCACCTTACTTTTAAAAGTTCTCCGTGTAAATGCACCACATTTTTGTTGCCTGCACGCTCGTGTAAATCATCTACATTTTGCGTTATAACCGTAACATTAAAGTAGTTTTGTAATTCTGTAATGGCTAAATGTGCTTTGTTAGGTGTAACAGTTAACAACTGTTTTCTTCTTTGGTTGTAAAAATCTAAAACCAACTTAGGATTGGTAGCAAAACCTTGTGGAGAAGCTACTTGCATAACATCATGGCCTTCCCACAGACCATCAGCATCTCTAAATGTTTTTATACCACTTTCTGCACTAATACCGGCTCCTGTTAACAAAACAATGTTTTTCATTTGTAGTAGTTTTTTATAAAATTAAACTTTTCTTTTTATATTGGTGTTTATGACAGACACTAAACTATTAACGTATTTAGAAAACATAATAAGCGAAGAACGTAAAGCACGTTTTTTGGATATTTTAAAAGAAAGAACCAATTACATAACCGTTGCCATTGAAGACGTTTTTCAAATGCATAATACAAGCGCAGTTATTAGAAGTTGCGATGCCTTTGGAGTGCAAACCGCACACTTAATAGAAAGTAAATACAGTGAGCGTTTAGATAAAAATATAGCTATGGGAGCTCAACAATGGGTAAGCACGCCAAGATATAATACAACTGCAGAATGTATAAATACACTTCGTAAAAATGGTTATAAAATTATAGCTACTTCTCCGCATACAGATTCTTATTTGCTAGATGATTTTAAAATTGATGATAAAATAGCTTTGTTTTTTGGTACAGAAAAAAGTGGATTAAGTAAAGAAGTTCTAGATAAGGCAGATGGGTATGTAAAAATACCAATGGTAGGTTTTAGTGAGAGTTTAAATATATCCGTTTCTGCAGCAATAATATTACAACATTTAACTACAGAACTAAAAAAAACAACTAAAAATTGGCAACTTACAGCCGAAGAAAAAGTAGCTATTAGACTAGATTGGACTAAAAAATCTATTAAAAGCATAGACGATATTTTAGAACGATATTATAAGGAAAACACATAGGTGTAACAGGAGTATTACTTACATAAAGTTTTATTATTTTTTTGTAAATTTAAGAACCAACCAAACCCCATACAAAATGATGATAGCTGTTTATATAATTGTAGGCTTAGTAGCTCTTGTAGTGTTATTAGGACTATTAGCACCCAAAAAATTTAATGTTTACAGATCTATAGATATTAACAAACCAAAAAACGATGTTTTTAATTACCTTTTACTTGTAAAAAACCAAGAAATATGGTCTCCTTGGGCAAAAAAAGATCCCAAAATGGCACGTAAATACACGGGTGCCGATGGTAAAATAGGATTTGTTAGTTACTGGAACGGAAATAAAGAAGTGGGTGAAGGAGAACAAGAAATTACTAATATTGTTGCAGGAGAACGTATAGAAGGTGAATTACGTTTTTTTAAACCTTTTAAATCAACGTCTAATTGTTATTTTAAATTTTATGATACAGATAGTAATACCACAAAAGTTACTTGGGGCTTCTCAGGAAAAAATACTTTCCCTGTAAACATTATGATGCTTTTTATAAATATGGATAAATCCGTTGGTAAGGATTTTGAAGAAGGTTTGCGAGCATTAAAGACCGAGTTAGAGCGCTAATTTTACTTAGACTTTGCACAATCTTCAAGTTTTTTCATTGTTTTTTTAGCAATTTCTATACTTCTTAAGTGATAGTATTTTTTAGCTTCAGTTAAGGATTCATCCATAAGTTTAAGTTCATTTTTCTCATAAATAGCCTTAGCTGTTGCATAAGCTTCTTTACAATTATCTTTTTCTACAGTCATTGCTAACATAGACTTTTCTAACGGTATTAAAATACTATCTACAGTAGCATAAACTTTTGCATTTTCTGCGCTGCTTTTTTCCGTATTAGTAGTTTTTCTTTTTTTGCTATAGGTAGCAATTTTATTTATGCCAGAGCTTATATTTTTTTTAGCATCCTCTAGCATTAACTTTGCTGTAGATAAAGATGCACTATGTGTTATTTCTTTAAGTAAATTTAAACCCTCTGTAATTTCTTTGTTAGCAGTAGAGCAGCCACAATCTTTTAATTGCTTGTCTAGCTTTTGTAAAGTTTTAATGGCTTTATAAGTATGGAATTTAACAGTGTTTATGTCTTGCGCGTTCTCCGCATCATTTGTTTGCTTTAATGCAAATCCTAAATTAGAATTTACCAAATCACAGGCAGTGTTAGAAACAAAAGAAAACAACAATAAAGCTGTTAATAGTAGGTATGTGTTTTTAAATTTTCGTATCATTTTTAAGGTTTTGGGGCACCCTTAAGTACAGATTCGCTTGCAATATAGTTAGTAATGTTATCATAACCTTTTATTATCGTTAAAGCGACAATAAATCCTATTGATGTGTTATAAAACAAGGAAACATCAATAAAATATAGTATATTCAAGCTCTTAAAAAAAAAAAAATAAAATAAAGTGCGTAACGTAGATATAAAAAAATATAAGGTAACCAAAGAAGTAAAACTTTCTAGTAAACCTACATTAGAAACTTTTAATGAATCTGATAAAAAGTTAAAGAAAGAATTAGAAGAAATTAGAGAAGAATTAGGTGATTTTCAAGATACATTATATGCTCACGGTAAATATAGCGTTTTAATATGCTTGCAAGGTATGGATACCGCAGGTAAAGACAGTCTAATTCGTGAAATTTTTAAAGACTTTAATGCTCGCGGGGTAGTGGTACATAGCTTTAAAGTGCCAACAGAGTTAGAGCGTAAACATGATTATTTATGGAGGCATTATATAGCCTTACCAGCTAAAGGTAAATTTGGAGTGTTTAACAGAACACATTATGAAAATGTTTTGGTAACACGTGTACACCCCGAATATATTATGGGAGAGCATATACCAGGTATACATAGTGTAGAAGATATAGATGATGCCTTTTGGGTAAAAAGATTTGAGCAGATTAATAATTTTGAAAAGCATACTGCAGAAAATGGAACTTTAGTGTATAAATTTTATTTGCATTTGTCCAAAGAAGAACAGCGCCAAAGGTTATTACGTAGACTAGATTTAAAAGAAAAAAACTGGAAATTTTCCCCTGGAGATTTAAAAGAACGTAAACTTTGGGATACTTACCAAGAGTGTTACGAGGATGCTATTAACAAAACGTCTAAAAAACACGCTCCGTGGTATGTTGTGCCTGCAGATAGTAAAAAAGGAGCTAGAGTTATAGTGGCATCAATTTTATTGCAAGAACTTAAAAAGTATAAAGATATTAAGGAGCCAGAATTAGATGATAAAATTAAGGCAAACCTAGAAATGTATAAAAACCAATTAGAATCAGAATAAAAATGAAAAGACTTACCCTAATATTCCTATTTGTTTGTACAACTATTTTAGCACAAACTGATGACGAAAAACAACTAAGAGCAATTTATGATGCAGCACTAACAGATGGTATGGCTTACAATTGGTTAGATCATTTGTCTAATCAAATAGGAGGAAGATTGTCTGGATCTGTACAAGCACAACAAGCAGTAGATTACACTAAAAAAGAACTAGAAAATTTAGGTGTAGACCGTGTTTATTTACAGCCTGTAATGGTTCCTAAGTGGGTACGTGGTTTACCAGAGTACGCAAATATACTGTCTGAAGATGGTAGTGCTACAAGTGTGCCAATTTGTGCTTTAGGTGGTTCGGTTGCTACATCGGGCTTAGGGTTAAAAGCTGGTGTTATAGAAGTAAAAGGTATTAAAGAGTTACAAGAATTGGGTAAAGAAAAAATAGAGGGTAAAATTGTTTTTTTTAATAGACCAATGAACCCTAAAGATATTGTAACTTTTACGGCTTATGGTGGTTGTGTAGACCAGCGTTATTCTGGAGCGGCGGAAGCAGGAAAGTTTGGTGCCGTTGGTGTAATTGTAAGGTCTGTTAATTTACGTTTAGATGATTACCCGCATACAGGCTCTATGAGTTACGGTAATACTCCTGTAAAAAACAGAATTCCTGCTGCGGCAATTAGTACAAATGGAGCTGAGTTGTTATCTACTGCATTAAAATTAAACCCAAACACAAAATTCTTTTTTAAACAAAATTGTAAGCAGTATAACGATGTTCAGTCTTACAATGTTATAGCAGAAATAAAAGGTAGCACTTACCCAAATGAGATAATAGTAGTTGGTGGCCATTTAGATTCTTGGGATTTGGGAGATGGTTCTCATGATGATGGTGCTGGTGTAGTGCAAAGTATGGATGTACTTCGTTTAATAAAAGCATCTGGTTACAAACCAAAACGTACAATAAGAGCTGTTTTGTTTATGAATGAAGAAAATGGTTTAAGAGGAGGTAATAAATATGCAGAAGTGGCAAAAAATAAAGGAGAAAACCACATTTTTGCATTAGAGAGTGATGCCGGTGGTTTTTCTCCAAGAGGCTTTTCTTTTGATTGTTCTACCGAAAATTTTGAACAAGTAGATAGTTGGAGAAATTTGTTTAAACCATATTTAATTCATTTGTTTGAAAAAGGTGGTAGTGGAGCAGATGTTGGTCCGTTAAAAAAAGATAATATTGTTTTGGCAGGTTTACGCCCAGATTCTCAACGTTATTTTGACCATCACCACGCTGCTAATGATACTTTTGAGCACGTAAACAAAAGAGAATTAGAGTTAGGTGCAGCAACAATGACAAGTTTGGTGTATTTGTTTGATAAATACGGCATTGTAACCTCAAAAAAGATAAAAGGATAATAACAAATTCTTAAACGCATTGGTGTTTTGTGAACAAAAAACAATGACTATCTTTGCGGCTCATAAAAAATAAGCGATATGCAAGACGGAATTTACGCAAAATTCAATACTACTAAAGGAGAAATTTTAGTAAAACTAACGCACGATAAAACACCAGGTACAGTTGGTAACTTTGTTGCCTTGGCAGAAGGTAATTTAGAGAACTCTGTAAAACCACAAGGAACACCATATTATAACGGATTAAAATTTCATAGAGTTATTCCAGATTTTATGATTCAGGGTGGATGTCCTTTAGGAACTGGTACAGGTGATGCTGGTTATAAGTTTGATGATGAGTTTCATCCAGAATTAACACATTCTGGCCCTGGAGTGTTATCTATGGCAAACGCTGGTCCTGGTACAAACGGGAGCCAGTTTTTTATAACACACATTGCTACACCTTGGTTAGACAATAAGCACACGGTATTTGGACACGTAGAGAGTGGACAAGATGTTGTTGATGCTGTAGCACAAGGAGACACCATTGAAACTTTAGAGATAGTAAGAGTTGGTGAAGAGGCAGAAAAATGGAATGCAGTTGAAGCTTTTAGAACTTTTGAAGGATCTAGAGAAAAAAGATTAGCAGAAGAAAAAGCACAAGCAGAAGCACAAATGGAAAAATTAGCTGCTGGTTTTGATGCTACAGAGTCTGGTTTACGTTACAAAATTATTCAAAAAGGTAATGGTGCTAAAGCAGAAAGCGGTAAAACAGTTTCTGTACATTATGAAGGATCATTGGTAACCGGTCAGATTTTTGATTCATCTTACAAAAGAAATCAACCTATAGATTTTCAATTAGGAGTAGGGCAAGTTATTCCAGGTTGGGATGAAGGTATTGCTTTATTGCAAATAGGAGATAAAGCTCGTTTTGTTATACCATCTCACTTAGCATATGGTAGTGCAGGAGCTGGTGGTGTTATACCACCAAATGCAACACTAATTTTTGATGTAGAATTAATGGATGTTAAATAGTTTTAAAAACTACTACGCATAATTTTTTTTAAGACCTCTCTTTTCTAAGGAGAGGTTTTTTCGTTTAGAGAAAAAACTACCATTTACACTTACAGTAAGTAAAATAATATTTACAGCAATTAGTACAGATAAAATAAGAAAAAAAGTAATCATATTTATGTGGGTTAAATGTGTTTAAAATTAGGTTTCTACTTACATAACAACTATGTTAACAAAAACCCTACCAAATTTCTTCATATAACTTTGGGGGCGTTAATTATATGTACTTATTTAAATAGATTCATATTTGTTAAAAGGGTTGCGTAAAAAGTTAATTAAATTATAATTTTTATGTATTTTAGTGTTTAACTGTAAGTAAATTAGATATTTAATAGCCTGTTAGTTGGTATGAAAAGTAGTACATTAAAATCATTACAATATCCTATAGGTGTTTTTAGTTGCCCAAAGGATATTACAAAAGAGCAAATAAAAAAATGGATAAAAACTTTAGAATCATTCCCTGTAAAACTCACAAATATTGTTTTAAATTTAAATAATGAGCAATTAAATACGCCTTATAGACCAAATGGTTGGACGGTAATACAATTGGTGCACCACATTGCAGATAGTCACCATAATAGCTATACACGTTTTAAATGGGCGTTAACAGAAGATGCTCCTTTAATAAAAGCTTACGAAGAAAAGGATTGGGCTAATTTAGTAGATGCATCTACATCTCCTGTAATATTATCTTTAAATTATATAACCGCACTTCATGCCAAGTTGGTATTTTTATTAAAAGGCTTATCGGATAGCCAGTTAAACAGGTATTTTATACATCCTTCTGGAGAAACAAAAATTTCAGTTGCAGAAAATATAGGTAGTTACGCTTGGCATAGTAAGCACCATTATGCGCATATAAAAAATTTATGTGTAAGAGAGGGTTGGCTGTAATTTACTTCCATTTAATGTTGCAACCAATACTAGGTTTTTGGTTTTTATCTATACTTTTTCCTAATTCTATAGCGTCTAAAGCATTTCTTAAGTCGTTTCCGGTAACTGGTATGCCATTTCCTGGTCTAGAATCGTCTAGTTGGCCGCGGTAAACAAGTTTTAAATCAGAATTAAATACGTAAAAATCTGGTGTGCAAGCTGCGTCATATGCCTTTGCTACTTCTTGTGTCTCATCAAATAAATAAGGAAAACTATAGTTATTTTCTATAGCAACTTTAGTCATTAACTCAGGTGCATCTTGTGGGTAGTTAACAACATCGTTACTAGAAATTGCAATAAAAGAAAAGCCTTTACTTTTATAATTATTTGCAATTTTAACCAACTCTTTGTTTATATGTATAACAAAAGGGCAGTGGTTGCAAATAAAAGCTATTACAGTACCTTTTTCTCCTTTGCAGTTGTCTAAAGAAATAAATGTATTTGTTGTAGTGTTTAAAAGATTAAAATTAGGAGCAAGTGTTCCTAAAGCTAACATATTACTTGGTGTACGTGCCATTTTATTTTGTTTAAACGTAGTTGTTATATTAACTATATTTGAATGGTAAAGGTAAAAATAATAGATATGAAAGAGCAAATTACTTGGTCAGATTTTTGTAAGATAGATATGCGCGTAGGAACAATTATTGAAGTAAACGATTTTCCGGAAGCACGTAATCCAGCGTATCAATTAAAAATAAATTTTGGTGAAGAAATTGGTGTTTTAAAAACATCTGCGCAGATTACATTACGTTACACTAAAGATCAGTTGCTAGACAGGCAAATTATGGCAGTTGTAAACTTCCCTAAAAAGCAGATAGCTAATTTTATGAGTGAGTGTTTAGTAATGGGCGCTGTAGAAGGTAAAGATGTTATATTACTAAGCCCCGATGCTAAGGTACCTAACGGATTAAAAATAGGGTAACCATAAAACAAAAAATCTCGGGTTATTAGTCCGAGATTTTTTGTTGCAATTATATTTTTTTACATCATTTTTCCAAAGTATATAGCATTCATTAATAATTTGTTTGTTCCAAACCAGAAGGCTCTAAAATTGGTATTGTCTGTAAATAAAATAACTTGCCCTTTACCATAGCCACTTGTTTTAAACGGTACACTATTTTTTAATACAGCTAAATTTTCTTCAGAAATATATCCGCTTAACAGTGGGTTGCTAGTATATTGTATAGGGTTGTTGTAGCTGTTTTTGTCTGGCGTTATATAAATATTAGTGTTTCTAAACAATGGTAATGTATTGTTTTTATAACCGTAATTTATAGGATGAGAACGATCTAATTTTGCTTCAAAAATGGCACCACCGGTAACTTGTGCACCTCTAAAATCTCTACGTTTGTCAAAAGGAATATTTTTAGCAACAATTGCAGAATCTTTTTTAAAGTTTATTTTCATAATTTCATTAGAGTTTAGCCAGTAAGCTGCATTTCTGTATGCAATTAAAGTACCACCAGCTTTAACCCAATCTTTAATTTTTGCAACAGCATTTTTATCTAAAGCATTACCGTAAATACTAGGCACAATTAGTGCAGTATATCTACTTAAATCTACTCTAGAAAAGTAGTCTGTGTCTAACTTAGTAATTTTCATATTGTAGCGCTGGTCAAATAAATGCCAAATTTCACCAGCATCCGCATAGGTTACTCCATTACCTACTAGTAAGCCTACTTGTTGCTTTTTTATAGGATCAAACTCATTACTACCCAAATCTATACCTTTAGTTAAACCAGTACCAACTGCAGTTATTTTTAGGTTGTTATCTTGGGCTATTTTAAGCATAAATTGTTGTAACTCTTGTTTGTTAAGCCTTTGGTTTTGTACAGGAACCATAATAGTACCATAATCATAACTTTTACCCTCTACCGTAAAAGGCTCTTTACCAACTTTAGCTCTTAAACCAGCTTCCAAAATGGTATTTAATGCACGTGGGCTGTAATATTCATTCCACTCAAATAAATAAGCGTAATTACTATTACCTGTTAGACTACCAATTAGTGGTTTTAACTCTTTAACTTCTTCTCCTAAATTACTTAGGCTACTAGTTTCTGTATAATCTAAATTAAACGCAAGAGGGAATGTCCATGCAGAAATGTCATAAAATAAGCTATCTGTAAAAGTTGTTCTTTTTTCGAACATTGCATTAATAAGTTGATAGTTTTTTTGGTTCATAGGAACAACATAACTAGCATCTTTTTTGTATTCCTTTCCGTTTAAATTAACATCATTTTTAAGCTTGTTAAATTTAATTTTATGTCTGTTTAAAATTTCGGCTAAATGCCAAGTTTTAGCTGCATCTTTACTGTCACCAAAAATAATTGCTTTAGTTTTGTTTTTTGCAGCCTCATTTTTTGCGTTATTATAAAAATCTTTTTGATAGTTTAAAATTTTAGAACGCATATTGTTTGCAGCTTCTATAGTAGATAATGCAGCTGTAAATTGGTTTCTTATTGTAAAAGGAAATGTGAGTATACCATTTTCACTTTCTTGTACGTGACCACGAGAACTACCTTGTTCAAACAAAATGCCAATGCTACCATTAACATCTGGGAAAGTAGAACCTTTACCATAGTAATAATCGTCATAATTTTCTTCAGAATAATATAAAGATCCAATTTCATCAAAAGCCTTAGCATGGTAGGTTCCTATTTCTGCTGTAAGTTTTTGGTTTAGGCTTGGTGTTAATGGATGAACTCTTGTAGGTTCTCCTGGCTGAAAAAAGAAAGTTGAGTTTGTACCCATTTCATGATGGTCTGTTAATATATTTGGTAACCATTTATGAAACGTATTAATTCTTGCTTTGCTTTCTGGTAATTGCACAGGCAGCCAATCTCTATTCATATCAAACCAATAATGATTTGTACGCCCGTTTGGCCAAGTTTCATGATATTCTCTGTCATTACCATCTGGATTTAAGTTTTTACTTTTATTACTATTTGCCCAATGAGCAAAACGTTGGATACCATCTGGATTAAATGCAGGATCCATTAATATTACCATATTATCTAAAAGTGTTTCTATTTCTGCACCTTGAGCCGCAGCCAAATAGTAGGCGTATGCTAAACCGGCATTTGCTCCGCTAGGCTCATTACCGTGTATAGAAAAACCTTGGTACACTACTATTGGTTGGTTAGTAATGTCTGTATTTTTGGTAGTATTTACTACATGTGTTTGTCTAATGTTTTCTATATTGGCTTGGTTTTTAGGAGATGTAATAGTAAGTAGTAATAAAGGTCTGCCTTCATAAGTTTCTCCTCTGTTTTCTATAGATATACGGTCACTAGCATTTGCTAATGCTTTCATATAAAATTGAAGTTTGTCATGAGATACGTGCCATTCACCAACCTCATGACCTATAATATCTATTGGTTTAGGAATGTTTGGGTTGTACGTTACGTTTTGAGGTAAATAATAATTTAAGTCTAACTTTTTTTGTGCTGATAGTATTTGAAGCATTAAAAAAGCGAGTAGAAAAAATCTTTTTTTCATAGGTAAGTTAGTTTTTGGATATAAAAAAAGCGACTCTTTTTAGAGTCGCTTAAAGATACATTTTTTTTATAATTTAAATGTCGTCAAAGCTTACGTTAGTAAAGCTATTTGTTGTTGTAGTTTCTTGTACAGCGTTAGTACGTTCTTCCTTTTTAAAGTCTTTTTGATGTCTGTCAGAAATAACTTCCTCACCTTTTTCTTCAATAATGTAGTCCATCATTTCATTTAAAAGCTCTTTAAAAGGTGTAAAATCTTCTTTGTATAAGTAGATTTTATGCTTTTTGTAATGGAAAGATCCATCATCATGCGTAAATTTTTTACTCTCAGTAACTGTTAAATAATAGTCTCCTGCCTTAGTACTCCTCACATCAAAAAAATAAGTCCGTCTACCGGCTCTTAGTACTTTTGAATAAATCTCTTCCTGATCCATTAGTTCTTTTTCACTCATTGTTATAGTTATCTCGTTAGTGTAATGTTATCATAGTATTCCTCAAAAATGAAAAAAAAATAACTAATTGGCAACATTTTTCTAACTTTCTTTGTCAGAGAGTTGACTATTATAAAGAGCTTTGTAATAGCCATCTATCTCAAATAATGAGTTATGTGTACCTTGTTGTACCACTTTACCGTGATCTAAAATAATAATTTTGTCTGCATTTTTAGCAGAAGACACCCTGTGACTAACAATAAGGGTAGTTTTGTTTTTAGAAGCAGTTTTTAAATTGTTTAGTATTTTTTCTTCAGTTTCTGTATCTACAGCAGAAAGGCAATCATCAAACAAGTAAATTTTAGGGTCTTTAAGTAGTGCTCTAGCAATAGATACACGTTGTTTTTGTCCTCCACTTAACGTAATGCCTCTTTCTCCTAAAACAGTGTCATATTTTTCTTTAAAGTTCATAATATTTTTATGAACTACTGCTTTTTTAGCAACCGCAATTATTTCTTCATCAGATGCATTTTCTTTTCCAAACTTTATATTGTCTTTAATAGAGTCCGAAAATAAAAAAGCATCTTGTGGTACAGCACCAATATTTTGTCTTAAACAATCTAAATTAACTTCTTTAATAGGAGTGTCATCAATTAGTATATTTCCACTAGACACATCATACAACCTAGCAATTAAATCTAAAATAGTAGATTTTCCGCTTCCAGTTTTACCAATAATAGCAATTGTTTCTCCAGGGTTAATAGTAAAGGATACATTGTGTAAAGCGGTTATGTTAGTATCATCATAGGTAAAACTTACGTTTTTAAACTCTATTTTACCAGTTATTTCCATAGGGGTGATAACGGTATTTTCTATTTCAGGTTTTTCTTTTAAAAATTCATTAATACGCTCTTGTGATGCTTCTGCTCTTTGTATTATAGAGGTTAGCCAGCCTACGATTGCAACAGGCCATGTTAGCATATTTACATAAATTATAAATTCAGCTATAAGTCCAATATTCTCTATTTGTCCGTTTATATATTGTTTGCCTCCAACATATATTACAATTATGTTACTTATACCAATTAGTAATACCATTAAGGGAAAAAACCAAGCATTTATTCTTACCAAAGACATACTTTTAGCTTTTCCTTCGATGGCTAAAGATACCAATTCATCATTAGTACGGTTTTCTATACCATATGCTTTTATTACAGATATACCAGAGAAAGACTCTTGTGCAAACGTAGATAACTCACTTAAAAATTGCTGTACTACTGTACTGCGTTTGTGTATTAGTTTACTAATTTGATATATTAGGACAGATAATATAGGCAGTGGAATAAGTGTATATAAAGCTAGAGTAGGAGCTTTAGAGTACATTATTGGAATTATACATGCAAATAACGTAAAAGTGTTCATACCATACATTAATGCTGGTCCGCAGTACATTCTAACCTGACTCACATCTTCGCTTATCCTATTCATTAAATCGCCAGTACGGTTTTTTTTATAAAAGTTAAGACTTAACTTTTGGTAATGATCGTATACTTCATTTTTTAAATCGTACTCTATATGTCTAGAAACATTTATAATAGTCTGTCTCATTAAAAATGTAAAAAAACCAGATAAAAGTGCAGCTCCTAAAATAATAAGAATATAATCTAACAAATAGCCTTTAACCAGCTCTTTAGAAATATCATCTTGACTAAAAAACTCTTTAACAATGTTTATAGATTTGTTAACGTATGGAGGCATTACTAATGAGAATACACGCGCAACAACAGTTATAATAATACCTACGGTAAGTTTAAGCCAATATTTTTTAAAGTACTTGTTTATATGTTTTAACTCTTTCATTTACTTTTTAAGGATAGTGGTGTTGTACTAAGTTAGCAAAGATAGGTTTTTGAAGCATAACCATATGTTATCATTATCATAAGATAAAAACTTGCCACAATTAGTACTTTTGAAAAATATAATAGTACTTTTGCAAAATATAATTTTTTAACAAATTAAAAGTTCTTTTTCAATGCTAACAAGAAGGCATATTAGGGTTAAAGTAATGCAGTGCATATACGCCCTTACCCATTCACAAGATGATACACTAGAAAAACAAGTAAAGTTTTTAAAGTACAGTGTAGATAGTATGTACACATTGTACTTATTAATGTTAAGTTTGTTGGTAGAACTGCAGAAAAGAGCAGAGGAGCAGGCAGACATTGCTGCAAAAAGTTATTTAGGTAATGTTTCTGATGCCTATCCAAATCGTAAAAAATTTGTAAATAACAGAGTGTTGTTACAAATAGCAGACAACAAATTACTACTAGAAGAGTTGTCTAGCAGAAAATTAAATAACTGGTATTTAAACGAAGAATACATTAGGTTAATATACAAAGAAGTTACAGAAAGTGAATATTATACTACTTATATGACTAGTGAAACCAGTAGTTATGAAGAAGATAAAAATTTACTTGCAGACCTTTATAAAAATGTAATTGCACCTAACGAGAAAATTTACGACTATTTTGAAGACGATAAATTAACCTGGGTAGATGATATTCCTATAATAAACACTTTTGTTCTAAAGCTAATTAAAAAAGCGAAACCAGATGTAATAGAGTCTTACTTTTTGCCAGAACTGTTAAAAGAAGACGATGATATGGTTTATGCAAAACAATTACTAACTAAAACATTGTTAAATGACGCGGCATATGTTAAAGAAATTGTTGGTAAAACACCTAATTGGGATAAAGATCGTATAGCTGATATAGATGGTATTTTGCTTAAAATGGCAATTTGTGAACTTTTAAATTTCCCATCAATACCAGAGAAAGTTACTATAAATGAGTTTCTTGAGATAGCAAAAGAATACTCTACACCAAAAAGTAGCATTTTTATAAACGGTATTTTAGATAAACTTGTACGA
Organism: Cellulophaga omnivescoria; assembly: GCF_001999725.1. Taxonomy (GTDB): domain Bacteria; phylum Bacteroidota; class Bacteroidia; order Flavobacteriales; family Flavobacteriaceae; genus Cellulophaga; species Cellulophaga omnivescoria. Next base: position 38,465 of record NZ_MDDP01000001.1, on the reverse strand, counting down.
GAGTATAAAAGTGAAGGAAAGTTAAAAAAAATAGGTAGAGGATTATTATAAAAAATATTCATTAATTTTGTGTGAAACAAATTAAAAATAACAATTATGAAAAAAATTATTTTACTATTTGGAGCTGCAGTTTTTGCAATGTCTTTTACAGCTTGTAAAGACAACGCTTCTAATAAAATAATTATGGCTAATGTAGATAGCGCTGCAGAAAGAGACAACAATGCTAAAGACTTGCCAGTTATGACTTTTGATAGAACTGAGTTTGATTTTGGTACTATTGAGCAAGGAACACCACAACAAACAGTTTTTACATTTACAAATACAGGAAAAGCACCATTAATTATTACTGATGCAAAAAGTACTTGCGGATGTACGATACCAGAATACCCAAAAAATAAAGCAATTGCTCCAGGAGAATCTGGTGAGTTGTTAGTTAAATTTAATGGTTCTGGTCAAAACCAAGTAACAAAAGCAGTAACAGTAACAGCAAATACAGCTAAAGGAAGAGAAACTTTACGTATTAAGGCATTTGTAAATCCTAAAAATGGTGCAGCAGCATCAGTACCTTTAAAATAATAAAATGCAACAAATATTAGATCAGTACCCATTTCTACCAATGGTAGGAATATTTATAGTAGCATATTTTTTTATGATACGACCGCAAATGAAACGTTCTAAAGACGAAAAGAAATTTGCAGAAGAATTAAAAAAAGGAGATAAGGTTATTACCAAAAGCGGTATGCACGGTAAAATCTTTGATTTAAATGATAAAGATATGTCTTGTGTAATTGAGACAATGGCTGGTAAAATTAAGTTTTCTAGATCTGCCATTTCTATGGAAATGAGTAAAAAATTAAACGAACCAGTATCTGATAAAAAGTAAACTCTTAGAGTTACTCGCATAAAAAAGCATCAATTTACAAATTGATGCTTTTTTTATTTTCTATACTTATCATGTAAACCTATGCCATCCTGTATTAGTGTAATACATTTTGTTAACCTGTTAAGCTTTGTAGCATCTCTTTTAGCCTCATTTATATAAGTTATAAATTCCTTTTGTTTGTAGGGTGTAAAGGAATTAAACTTACGCTTAAGTTCTATGCTTTTATCTAATGCACCAATTAATATTTCAGGTAATTTTATATCTGTATTTTTAGTAAAATTAACTTCAATACCTTTTTTCTGATTCTCTATAGCTTCTAAAATATAATCTGTAACGGTTTCTTTGTTTATATCATTTACAGCTAAAAATTTCCAATGCCGCATAGCTTTAGTTTTTCCTTCTTGGGCATTTAATAATACTTTTTTAGGGTCTTTAAGCAAAGCACCATTATAGAACCAAATTCCAAAATGATGCTTAAAAGCCAATATACCAATAACATTTTTGTTGTTTATAGTATAAACTGGGGCTCCCCATTTACAAGTTTCTTTGAGTTCTGTGCTTAAAGCAATTTCTCTTAAAAAGGCAATACCTTGCTTAAAAGGCTGCTCTTTATTAAAATAAGCATCAATTTTTATTTTAGCATCTGTATTGTTAGAACTCATTTATAGTCTATTTAGTAGCAGTAAGTTCACAAATTTTTACTATTACTTCTACTGCTTTTTCCATACTTTCTACAGGTACATACTCATATTTTCCGTGAAAATTATGTCCGCCAGCAAAAATATTAGGACAGGGTAAGCCCATATAACTTAGTTGTGAGCCATCTGTGCCACCACGTATAGGTTTTATAATAGGAGTTATATTTAATGCCTCCATTGCTTCTTTTGCGGTTTCTACAATATGGTAAACAGGCATTACTTTTTCTTTCATATTAAAGTACTGGTCTTTAATAGACAGCTCAATGCAGTTATTGTATTTTTCATTTAACCTAAAAACTATAGTTTCTAAGGTTTTTTTTCGGTCTTCAAAAGAGCTTCTTTCATGATCACGAATAATTAGGTCTAATTCTGCATTTTCTATCTCTCCTTTAATAGTATGTATATGGTAAAAACCTTCTCTACCAGATGTATGTTCAGGAACCTCTTTGTTAGGTAAAGCAGCCATAATTTCTTGCGCAATACCAATAGCATTAATCATTTTTCCTTTAGCATAACCCGGGTGTACACTTTTTCCTTGTATTTTAATACTTGCACCAGCTGCATTAAAGTTTTCGTATTCTAGCTCACCAATTTGGCTACCATCCATAGTGTAAGCCCATTCTGCACCAAATTTTTCTACATCAAATTTATGAGCACCACGTCCTATTTCTTCATCTGGTGTAAATCCAATTCTAATTTTGCCGTGTTTAATTTCTGGGTGCGCAATTAAAAATTCCATTGCAGAAACAATTTCAGTTATACCAGCTTTGTCATCTGCACCTAAAAGTGTTGTACCATCTGTGGTCACAAGTGTCTGACCTTTGTATTGTAATAAGTCTTCAAAATAGTCTGGAGATAAAATAATGTTTTTATCTGCGTTTAAAACAATGTCTTTGCCATTATAATTTCTAATTATTTGCGGATTTACATGGGTTCCAGAAAAATCTGGAGTAGTATCAAAATGAGCTATAAAGCCAATTGTTGGTACCTCTTTATCAATATTACTTGGTAATGTAGCCATAATGTATGCATTGTCATCAATGGTAACATCTTGCATACCTATTTCTTTAAGTTCTGTTACTAGTTTGTTAGCCAAATCCCACTGCTTGGCAGTGCTTGGTGTGGTATTAGAGCTGGCATCACTTTGGGTGTCAATTTTTACGTAACCTAAAAATCTATCTAAAATATCTTGCATAAGTATATAATTTACTCAAAAATACTGTTTATTTAGATTTTTTAAGACAATTGGCTCTTAGTATTTAGTTATAAAAATTGTAAAAACTGTTAATAAAAACCAATGGTAAAATAGTTCTACATCTAGGTAGTTTGTATTTTTGCCAAAATTTTAAAATTGTATGTACAAAGCTATTATTAGGCCGTTGTTTTTTTTGATGGATCCAGAAAAGGTACACCATTTATCGTTTTCTTTAATCAAGTTTTTTTCTAAAATAGGTTTTGGAGGTTTATTTAGAGCAATGTATGTAGTAAATGACAAGCGTTTAGAGAAAGAAGTTTTTGGCTTAAAATTTAAAAATCCTGTTGGTTTAGCTGCTGGTTTTGATAAGGATGCTAAACTTTTTAAGGAGTTATCTAACTTTGGGTTTGGCTTTATAGAAATAGGTACATTAACTCCTAAGCCACAAGCAGGTAATCCTAAAAAACGATTGTTTAGGTTAAAAGCAGACAGTGCTGTTGTTAATCGTATGGGATTTAATAATGGTGGAGTTTTAGAAGCAGTAGAGCGCTTAAAAGCACAACATAATGTGCTAATTGGTGGTAATATTGGTAAAAATAAAATTACACCTAATGATGGTGCTGTAGATGATTATTTAATTTGTTTTGAAGCGTTATACCCACACGTAGATTATTTTGTGGTTAATGTTAGTTCCCCTAATACACCAGGTTTAAGAGAATTGCAAGATAAAGAGCCTTTAACCAATTTACTAAATGCTTTAGTTGCAGAAAATAAAAAGTATGTAACCCAAAAAGGAGTTAAAGCTAAGCCTATTTTACTTAAAATTGCTCCAGACTTAACAAATGAACAGTTGTTAGATATTATAGATATTGTAGCGATAACAAAAATAAACGGAGTTATAGCAACTAACACTACTATAGAACGTAACAACTTAAAATCACCAGAAAGTATTACTAAAGAAAACGGAGGTTTAAGTGGTAAACCATTAACTAATAGGAGTACTGAGGTTATTAAATTTTTAGCAGAAAAAAGTAATAAAGCGTTTCCTATTATTGGAGTAGGAGGTATACACTCTGAAAAAGATGCTTTAGAAAAGTTGAATGCTGGCGCAGATTTAATACAGATTTACACCGGTTTTATATATGAAGGTCCTAGACTAATAAAAAGAATAAATAAAGCAATTTTAGCTAACACTTAATTGCTCCAATAGTCCAATACAAATACGTCTTCTAACACAGGTGTAAGTAAAGATACAAACGCTTTATGGTCTGGGTGCGGTAAGTAAATGGCGCGGTCTTCTTCATTTTTAAAAGTGACAAAAAAACAGTGGGTAAAGCCTTTACTTAAACCTTCTGGACTATTGTTTAAACCCCACTCATAATCCATTATTTGTGCTATTTTAGAGGGTAACGCACTAAATGCTTCTTCAATAGCAGTAATTTGCTGTTTTGTTGCATCGGCTTTAAATTTAAAAATTACCACGTGTCTTAATACGCTATCCTTAAGTTTGGTCATAGTAGTTTTACTGTTTTTGTTAATGTTTGCATAACTAGTTAAACATAAACACATAAAAAGTAACAAAATTATGTTTTTCATAAGTATTGTTTTGCTTAAAGATAGTTATTAGGTAGATAACAACTTTTTAAATTTGTATTTTTCAATACTAAAATAATTATTTTGAATTACGATATACTTTTAGCTTTTATTTCTGCAACTACTTTACTAGCCTTTTTTCCTGGTCCAGATAATATTTATGTATTAACGCAAAGCCTTGTTAATGGTAAAAAGTATGGTTTAGCTACTGTTGTTGGTTTAATTACGGGGTGTTTAGTACATACAACGCTTTTAGCTTTTGGAGTATCTGCTTTAATTAAAGCTAATTATAGTTTATTTTTAGTAATTAAACTATTTGGATCACTATATTTATTTTACATTGCTTACAAAGTTTTTAGGAGCAATGCAAGCCTTATTTTAGGGGGAGATAATGCACCAAAAAAAAGTATGTTATCGCTTTTTAAGCAGGGGTTTATAATGAATGTCTTAAACCCAAAAGTAGCCTTGTTTTTTTTAGCTTTTTTTCCTGGTTTTCTATTTAGCAGAACACTTAATACAATAGTACAGTTCTATGTTTTAGGGTTTATTTTTATGGTTGTTTCCTTTTTGGTATTTAGTATTATTGCCATTTTAGCTGGTTCAATATCTGGTTATGTAACTAAAAATGAAAAGGTTGGTAAAATTTTTAAATGGCTACAAATTGTAGTTTTTGTAGGCTTAGGAATTTATATTCTTTTATCGGATAAATAGTAGTAATTTTGAAAAAGTCAACAAATAATTATGTCTGCTAAAGTAAAAATTACGGAGTGCCCAAGAGATGCAATGCAAGGGATAAAAGAGTTTATCCCAACAGAGTTAAAGGTAAAATACATACAATCTTTATTAGATTGTGGGTTTGACACTATAGACTTTGGAAGTTTTGTTTCACCAAAAGCAATACCGCAAATGGTAGATACGGCAGAGGTTTTAGCAAACTTAGATTTGTCTAGAACACAAAGTAAATTGTTATCTATAGTTGCTAATGTACGTGGTGCACAAGATGCAAGTAAGCATAAAGAGATAAATTACTTAGGCTATCCTTTTTCAATATCAGAAAACTTTCAGATGCGTAATACGCATAAAACAATAGCCCAGTCTGTAGAAACACTTAAGGAGATTTTAGATATTGCAAATAAGGCAGATAAAGAGGTTGTTACATACATATCTATGGGTTTTGGTAACCCCTACGGAGATCCTTGGAATGTAGAGATAGTAGGTGAATGGACAGAGAAATTGGCAAAAATGGGTGTTAATATTATTTCATTGTCAGATACAGTTGGCTCATCTACACCAGATGTTATAGATTATTTGTTTTCTAATTTAATTCCAAAATATCCAGATGTTAAATTTGGAGCACACTTACATACTACGCCCACCAAATGGCAAGAGAAAGTTGCAGCCGCTTATAAGGCAGGTTGTGTAAGGTTTGATGGTGCAATACAAGGTTTTGGTGGCTGCCCTATGGCTAAGGACGATTTAACAGGTAATATGCCTACCGAAAAAATGTTGTCTTATTTTACTGCAGAAAAGGTAAATACCAATGTAAATTGGATGGTTTTTGAAGCTGCCTACAATAAAGCTACCGAATTGTTTTCTAAATATCATTAATTAACTAAATTATAACCAACTGTTAATTAATAATTTAACGTTATTATCTTTATTTGTTCTAAATAAATATTGTTTTATATGTTTCTATTAAAGATATTTGCAAAAAAATATTTTAATAATAGTACTTATGAAAGTAAATAAATTATTTGCGAGCTTATTTTTAACTAGTTTAGTTTTTACTTCTTGTTCATCTGATGATAATGGTGATGAAGTTAATAATGTTGTTGCTCCATCAACTTATGTTTTTGAACACAATAATGAAAGTTCTGTAAACTTTGGAGGTCAAACTACAAGAATAAAAATGGCAGAAGAATTTATATCTGCTTTATTAGATAACACAAGAACAGAAGAAGAATTAGATGCTATGTTTGCTCATGAAGAGGGAGCATTAGATTTTTCGGATGCAGATTTAAATAATTCAGACAAAAGTATACGCAGCAAAATAGCAGCATCTTCAGATTATTTTTCTACTAATACTACAGCATCTATTGCAATAAAAGAAAATTTTGACAATTGGATTAACGCACAAGTAACTGAAGTTTTTCCTAAATGGGATGACGATGCTGTTGCAGGTAGCGCAGGTAAAATACAACAAGCTGGAGGTGGCTCTACAAGATATGTGAATGGTAAAGGTTTAGAATATAACCAGGCAATTGCAAAATCTATAATTGGAGGTTTAATGGTAGACCAAATGTTAAACAATTATTTAAGTACTGCTGTTTTAGATGAAGGTACTAATGTAGCAGATAATGATGCAGGTATTTTAGTAGACGGTAAAAACTACACAAATATGGAGCATAAGTGGGATGAAGCTTATGGATACTTATATGGGAATGAAGATAATCCTGCTCTTCCAGAATTAGGTAAAGATAGCTTTTTAAATAAATATGTAGCAAGTGTTGAAGCCGATTCAGATTTTACAGGAATTGCTAACGACATATACGAAGCATTTAAATTAGGTAGAGCTGCAATTGTAGCAAAAGATTATGCGGTTAGAGATGAGCAGGCAGAAATTATAAGAGAAAAAGTTTCTACTGTAATAGCTGTTCGTAGTGTTTATTATTTACAATCTGGAAAAGAAACTTTAGAAAGTGATAAAGCAGCTGCTTTTCACGGTTTGTCAGAGGCCATAGGATTTATAAACAGTTTACGTTTTACAAGAGATAATATTACAAATTCTTCTGTAATAGATGCTACTACAATTGATGGTTATTTGGAGACATTAATGGCAGATAACGGTTTTTGGGATGTTACCCCAGCAACTTTAGATCAAATTTCTGATGAAATTGCTGCAGCATTTGGTTTTACAAAAGAACAAGCTGCAAACTAAAATGTTATAACCTAAGAGCTTATTTTAAAAAAGTAGTTGTAAATGGTTATTTTATGACTACTTTTTTTTATTTTTGCCTTTTATTTAGAATAAATAAAATTAAGGATAAATGAAGAGAGTAATTTTTGTTTTTGTAGCTGCATTAACAGTTTATGCCTGTAGCTCATCAGATGATAGCACTGGTACAACTAATGATGGTAAAGACGACTTTAACAGGGGAGAGCTGTTGGCTAATATTGCAGATAATATAATTATTCCTGCTTATGAAGATTTATCTGCTAAGCTTAATAATTTAGAAGATGAAAAAAATATATTTATTGCTTCGCCATCAGAAACTAACTTAGTTGCCTTAAGAGAAAAATGGTTATCTGCATATAAGGTTTGGCAATCTGTAGAAATGTATAACATAGGTAAAGCAGAAGAAATTAACTATGGTTTTCAAATGAACATCTATCCAACTACGGTAGAGGATATTGAAAGCAATGTTAGCTCTGGGACTTATGATTTAACGCATCCTAATAATAATGATGCAGTTGGTTTTCCTGCTTTGGATTATTTATTAAATGGATTAGCAAATACCGATACTGAAATTGTAGAAAAATATACAAATACTACTTCTGGTGATGGTTATAAAAATTATATGTCAGATGTGGTAAACCAAATGAATACATTAACCAATACCGTATTAAATGATTGGAAAAATGGGTTTAGAGACACATTTGTTGCAAGTACAGAAAATACGGCAACAAGCTCATTTAACAAGTTGGCTAATGATTTTGTTTATTATTTTGAAAAAGGATTAAGAGCTAATAAAGTAGGGATACCTGCGGGAGTTTTTTCTACGGAACCATTACCAACTAAGGTAGAAGCGTTTTACAGTAACGAAAATTCAAAAGATTTGTTAGTTGCTGCACTAGAAAATATTAAGAACTTTATTAATGGCAAAGCTTATAACTCTACTGCTACAGGAGTAGGTTTTGCAGACTATTTAGATTATTTAAATAATATTACACAGGGAGAAGATTTAAACGTTGCCATTAATAATAAAATTGATGATGCAAGCGCTAAGGTTTTAACTTTAGATGCTAGCTTATCTAACCAAGTAGAGACAGATAATGTAAAAATGACAGAAGCTTATGATGCTTTACAAAAAGTTGTTGTTTTAATAAAAGTAGATATGTTGCAAGCTTTTAGTGTAAGTGTAGACTATACAGATGCAGATGGAGATTAATACACTAAAAAACTAATATTTAAAGATTCTCTAAAACATTAGAGAATCTTTTTTTGTATAAAAATGATAGCTAATTTAAAAACATACTTAGACAAAACAAGTCATATAGCCCCTTTGGCGGTATTTAGAGTTTGTTTTGGAGCCTTATTATTTTTAAGTATTATTAGGTTTTGGGCTAAAGGATGGATTTATGACCTTTACATTCAACCTAAATTTCATTTTACGTATTATAATTTTGAATGGGTAACTCCTTTAGGTAACTACACCTACATTTTATTTGTTATTTGCGCAATAACAGCAATATTAGTAGCCATTGGTTATAAATATAGGTTAGCTATTATTCTATTTTTTTTAAGCTTTACATACATAGAGTTAATGGATAAAACTACTTATTTAAATCATTACTATTTTGTAAGTGTACTAAGTTTTTTAATGATTTTTTTACCGGCAAACGCATATTTTTCTGTAGACTCTTACATAAAAAAAAGAGCATACAATTATGTGCCTAGCTATGCTATAGACAGTATAAAATTGCTGTTAGCCATAGTATATTTTTATGCAGGATTAGCAAAAATAAATTCAGATTGGCTTTTTAGAGCTATGCCTTTAAAAATATGGTTGCCGTCTAAGTATGATGTGCCTTTTATAGGAAATTCTATTTTGCAACAAGAGTGGGTTCATTATTTTATGAGTTGGTCTGGTATGTTGTACGACCTTTTGATACCTTTTTTGCTATTTTATAAGAGAACCAGACTTTTAGCATTTGTTGCTGTAGTTATTTTTCATTTACTAACTAGGGTTTTGTTTCCAATTGGTATGTTTCCTTATATAATGATAGTAAGTAGTCTTATTTTTTTTAGTGACAACTTTCACATCAAGATTATTAATTATGTAAAAAAAGTAATTTTTAAGTTACCCGTTACAATAGGTAAAAATGTAACTATTATAAAAGATCAAAATATATTCTCAAGAAGTAAAAAGAAATTAACATTAGGAGTTTTAGCTGTGTTTTTTATTATTCAGTTGTTATTTCCTTTTAGGTATTTACTATATCCCGGAGAACTTTTTTGGACAGAGGAGGGATACCGTTTTTCTTGGCGTGTAATGCTTATGGAAAAAATGGGCTATGCTAATTTTAAAATTGTAGATAGCGTTTCTAAAAAACAATTTTATGTGAACAATGCAGATTTTTTAACTCCATTTCAGGAAAAGCAAATGAGTACTCAGCCTGATTTTATTGTACAATATGCACATTATTTAGGTGATCATTTTAAAGAACAAAATCATAAAAATATACAGGTTTATGTAGAGAGTTATGTAGCACTTAACGGCAGGTTAAGTAAACCCTACATAGACCCAAGTGTAGACCTTTACCAACAAAAAGATTTATTTAAGCACAAAACGTGGATTTTACCATTTAACGATGAAATTAAAGGATTTTAAAATAGTAGTACTACTTATATTTTGTAACGCATCTCTTTATGCTCAGTATAAAGTTTCGGGAACCGTTACATCTAAAGAAAATAATGTACCTATAGGTGGTGTAGAAATTTATAATAAAGCCAAGGGTAAGGTTTCTGTTACCAATAATAAAGGCTACTATGAGTTTATTACAGACGAGAAACAATTAGAAATTGTATTTTTTTCTTATGAGTATAACATAGAGGAAGAAATAGTAAATGTAGTAGGTAGTACTATATTAAATAAACAATTATCTGCTGTAGAAATAGAATTAACAGAAGTAGAAGTTGTAGCCAGGAAAGCTCAAATTTTTAATTTAAAGCGGTTAGATGATGTTGTAGGTACATCTATATATGCAGGTAAAAAAACAGAGGTTGTTTTGGTAAGTGAGTCTGTAGCAAATTTAGCCTCTAATAATGCTAGGCAAATATATAGTCAAGTTGTTGGTTTAAATATTTTTCAGAATGATGATGCTGGCTTACAGTTAAACATTGGAGGGAGAGGCTTAGATCCAAACAGAACATCTAACTTTAATACACGCCAAAACGGTTATGATATTAGCGCAGATGTTTTAGGTTATCCAGAGAGTTATTATACGCCACCAGCAGAGTCTTTAGAAGAAATACAAATTATTAGAGGAGCAGCATCTTTACAGTACGGAACCCAGTTTGGCGGACTGGTTAATTTTATCACTAAAAAGCCAAATTCAACTAAAGAAATAGAAGTTTTAACAAGAAACACTGTTGGTAGTAATAATTTGTATACTAATTATACAAGTGTAAGTGGTACAAAAAATAAATTTAGCTATTATGCTAGTTTTAATTTTAAGCAAGGAGACGGTTTTAGACCAAATTCTTACTTTAACTCTAAAAATGCATTTGCACATATGGGTTATCAATTATCTGATAAAACAAAATTAGAGGCAGAAATAACGTATTTAAATTATTTAGCACAACAGGCAGGTGGCTTAACTGATGCTATGTTTGCAGAAAATCCATACCAAAGTAATAGAGCAAGAAACTGGTTTGCTGTAAATTGGTTATTGTACAACGTAAAACTTAAGCATAATTTTACAGAAAACACAAGTTTATTATTTAACTTTTTTGGGTTAAATGCTTCTAGAGATGCATTGGGTTTTAGAACCAACAGAGTAAACCAAGTAGATACAAATGAAGAAAGAGATTTAATTACTGGAGATTTTAAAAACTTTGGTTTTGAGGCTAAGTTGTTAGACAAGTATACGTTTTTTGGAAAAAAAGCAACCTATTTAATAGGTACTAAATTTTATAAAGCAAATAATACATCGGTGCAAGGGCCAGGAAGTAATGGTAGTGATGCTAACTTTTCTTCTGCAATAAATGATTATCCAAATTACCCTTCGCAGTCTAATTATAAAAATCCTAATTTAAATATTGCCTTTTTTGGAGAAAATATATTTTACTTAAGGGATAATTGGTCTCTAACACCTGGTTTAAGAGTAGAATATATAAAAACAGAGAGCGACGGTTTTTTTAAAAAAATAAATACTGATGCAGCAGGTAATGTTATTTTAAATGAAACGGTAGAGAGTAATGATAGTAATAAAAGATCATTTTTATTAGTTGGTTTAGGAACTAGCTACAAGCCTAATAGGTTTATAGAAGTTTATGGTAATGCTTCACAAAACTACAGATCAGTAACATTTTCAGATTTAAATATAGTGAACCCTTCTTTTAGAATAGGAGATTTATCCGATGAAAAAGGATATACTTTAGATCTTGGTCTTAGAGGTAATTATAAAAACTATATCTCTTACGATGCAGGTGTTTTTGGTCTTTTTTATAATGATAGAATAGGTTTAGTTACCAAGGCATTAGATGATGGTAGTGTAGTGCAAGAGAGAACAAATGTAGGAGATGCACGTATAGTAGGAGTAGAGTCATTGGTAGATTTTAACCTTAAAAAAATACTCAACTTAAATAGTAATTATAGTTTTAATTATTTTATAAATACATCTTTTATAAATTCTGAATACACAAAGTCTCAGCAAAATGGCATTAAAGGAAATAGAGTAGAGTTTGTTCCAGATTTAAATTTAAAAACGGGAGTAAAATTTGGTTGGAAAAATTTACTAACCAGTATTCAATATACTAGTTTAACTCAGCAATACACAGATGCTACTAACTCCAATGAACCAAGTTTAAGTGGTGTAAATGGTGTTATACCTAAATACAACATTTTAGACTTGTCTTTGTCTTACAGATATAAATTTTTAAAGCTAGAAACAGGTATAAATAATTTGCTTGATGAAGCCTATTTTACAAGAAGGGCAACTGGTTATCCAGGGCCTGGTATAATTCCTTCGGCTAACAGAAATTACTATGCTACATTAGAAATTAAATTTTAATAATGAAGTACAACGGATTACTAAGTACATTTCCATCAGAAATAAAATTATTTATAGGAACCTTTGTGGTTATTTTGTCTATTGGTTATTATACAGGGCTACTATTTGTTAATGAAACTACAGATGCTAAACCATCTGGTATTACTGAAAACTATTTGGGTAATGAGGAAGATGAAGATGCAGAGGTAATGAAATTTAAAAAAAGTAGCCGAGAAATGCTTACTACCGTACATACGCATATATTGTCTATGTCTTTAATATTCTTTTTATTAGGAGGTTTAGTGTGGCTTACCAAACTGCCAAAAAAACTAAAGCTATTTTTAACTATAGAGCCGTTTTTGTCTGTATTGCTAACATTTGGAGGTATTTATTTGTTATGGTCTGGTTTATTTTGGATGAAATATGTGATTATGCTATCTGGTGCATTAATGACGCTTACGTTTACATTATCCGTTTTAATTGTTATTTCACAGCTATTTAATAAGTAAACTATATTTTAAATTATAGTTTTTAGTTTCAGAATTGTAAAATTAAAGTATTATAAATTTTCACTTCAATTTTTTTAGCATAGTTAATAGTTTTTAAAACATGTAGTATGCTGTATTTTATGTGGTAGCTTATAAAAATTATAAAAAGGAGTAAGTAGGTCTTACTATAACTGCTTTAAAAACATTTTTCATTTAAGTGCAAGAGAGGTGTACCTATGCTATGCAAACGTTAAGAAAACATTGTGAAAACTCTTATTGGTAAATATGTGGCTGTTTACATTTATAAATTGTATATTTGCACGCAATTAATCCTTAATTGCTATGCAAGCTCACCTAAATAAAATTGTTGGAGAAGGTCTTACTTATGATGACGTACTCCTTGTTCCTGCTTTTTCAGAAGTACTTCCAAGAGAAGTAAGTATAAAAGCAAAATTTACAAGAAATATAACTATAAATGTACCAATTGTCTCTGCGGCAATGGATACTGTAACAGAATCTCGTATGGCTATTGCTATGGCGCAAGAAGGTGGTATTGGAGTGTTACATAAGAATATGACTATTGCAGAGCAAGCAGCAAAGGTTCGTAAAGTAAAGCGTGCCGAAAGTGGTATGATTATAGACCCAGTAACTTTACCTTTAAACTCTGTTGTACGCGATGCAAAAGCCAATATGAAAGAGTTTAGTATTGGAGGTATTCCTATAGTAGATGAAGAGGGAAAATTAATAGGTATTGTTACTAATAGAGATCTTCGTTTTGAAAAAAATAATGACAGGCCAATTTCTGAAGTAATGACTTCTAAAAACTTGGTAACTGTTAGTGAAGGTACTTCTTTAGCGCAAGCAGAAGATATTTTACAAGAAAATAAAATTGAAAAATTACCTGTTGTAGATAAAGACAACAAATTGGTTGGTTTAATTACTTTTAGAGATATTACAAAGCTTACGCTAAAACCAATTGCAAATAAAGATACGTATGGTAGATTAAGGGTTGCTGCTGCTTTAGGCGTTACTGCAGATGCTGTAGAGCGTGCAGAGGCACTAGTTAATGCAGGTGTAGATGCAGTAATTATAGATACAGCTCACGGTCATACTAAAGGTGTGGTTTCTGTTTTAAAAGAAGTAAAAAAGAAATTTCCAAATTTAGAGGTTGTAGTAGGTAATATTGCAACTGCAGAAGCGGCTAAATATTTAGTAGAAGCGGGTGCAGATGCTGTAAAAGTTGGTATAGGACCAGGATCTATATGTACAACCAGAGTTGTTGCTGGTGTTGGTTTTCCTCAATTTTCTGCTGTTTTAGAAGTTGCTGCCGCTATAAAGGGTAGTGGAGTTCCTGTAATTGCAGATGGCGGAATTAGATACACTGGTGATATACCTAAGGCTATTGCTGCAGGTGCAGATACTGTAATGTTAGGTTCTCTATTGGCGGGTACTAAGGAATCTCCAGGAGAAACTATTATTTACGAAGGAAGAAAATTTAAGTCTTACCGAGGAATGGGTTCTGTAGAAGCTATGAAACAAGGTAGTAAAGATCGTTATTTCCAAGATGTAGAAGATGATATTAAAAAGTTAGTACCAGAAGGTATTGTAGGACGCGTACCTTATAAAGGTGAGTTGTATGAGAGTATTCATCAATTTGTTGGTGGTTTACGTGCTGGTATGGGGTATTGTGGAGCTAAGGATATAGAGACTTTAAAGGAGACAGGTAAATTTGTTAAAATTACCGCTAGCGGTATTAATGAAAGTCACCCTCATGATGTTACTATAACTAAAGAATCTCCTAATTATAGCAGATAATTTTTGATTATGATAATTTAAATGCAGCATAACTTTTTAGTTATGCTGCATTTTTTTTGGCGAATATTTGTATTTGTATTTATATTAATCGTAATATTGCAATAAACAAATTAAGTTATGGGTTTAGCAAAAACAGAAATATTTACAGAAGACCAAAACCAGATAGCAATTTATGCTAAAGCCTTTAGTCATCCTGCACGGGTGGCAATACTGCAGCATTTATTTAAAATAAATACATGTATTTGTGGAGATTTGGTAGATGTAATTGGTTTGGCACAACCTACAATTTCTCAGCATTTAAAAGAATTAAAGTTATTAGGACTTATAAAAGGTAATGTAGAGGGTACCAGTGTTTGTTATTGTATACACCCAGAAAATTGGACTAAGATGAAAACAGTAATGAACCAGTTTTTAGATCAAGATTTAGAAGGAAATAATAGTTGTTGTTAAGTTTAATTTAAAATAATATTTATATGAAATTATCAGAGGTTAAAGCAAATTTAAAAAGCTTAGAAAAAATAGCATTTCAATTACCAAACGGAGAATTAGTGCCTAGTCATTTTCATGTAACAGAAGTAGGTAAGGTAACTAAAAACTTTATTGATTGTGGTGGTACTGTAAGAAATGAAGAGGTTGTTAATTTTCAATTGTGGAATGAGCAAGATTACGATCATAGATTGCATCCGGAAAAATTAGTCAACATAATAGAATTGTCAGAAAACGTACTTGGTATTCCAGATTTAGAGGTAGAAGTAGAATATCAAGGAGATACTATTGGTAAATACGGATTAGATTTTGACGGAACTAACTTTTTACTTACATCAAAATTAACAGATTGTTTGGCAAAAGATAAATGTGGTATTCCAGAAAAAAAAGAAAAGGTAAAGCTTGCAAGTATACAAGCATCTGGTAATAGTTGTGCTCCTAATTCTGGTTGTTGTTAAAATGGAATTTATACCAATTTCTAAAGCTAATTACTCTAGTGTAGCCAAAATATATCAAGATGGTATAAGCACTGGTGTAGCAACTTTTGAAACTAAAGTTCCAACTTGGGATGTGTGGAGCAAAGCTCATTTACCATTTGGGTGTATTGCATTGTTTACTAATAAAGGTACTATGCAAGGTTGGGCTTCTTTAGCAGCAGTTTCATCTAGGTGTGTTTATGGTGGTGTAGCAGAAGTTAGTGTTTATGTGGCAGCTAATGCCAGAGGCAAAGGTTATGGTAAATTACTGCTAAAACAATTAATAACTATTAGTGAGGAAAATAATATTTGGACGTTACAAGCTGGTATTATGAGGGCTAATAAAGCTAGTTTGCACTTGCATAAAGAATGTGGTTTTAGAGAAATAGGTTACAGAGAAAAAATTGGTAGGCTTAACGGTAAGTGGCTAGACAATATAATTTTAGAGCGCAGAAGCGCAATTGTGGGAATTTAAAAAGTTTAAAAATGATTTTTGAAGAAATTAACTCCTTTATTGGTGATTTAAAAAAAGTAGAAGTTAGTAATGAGCGTAAAGCAATTTTACAACCATTGGCAGATTACATACAAGAAAAAGCAACTAAAAATGAAGACATACGTTTAAATTTTATTTGTACACATAATTCTAGAAGAAGTCACTTGTCTCAAGTATGGGCGCAAACAATGGCGGCTTATTTTAATCTTAATAATGTTACGTGTTATTCTGGTGGTACAGAGGCTACGGCTCTTTTTCCTATGGTAGCAACAACATTAACTAATGCTGGTTTTAAAATTGAAAAACTAGCGGATACTAAAAATCCTATTTACAGCATTAAATACGGTGTTAATGCAGCACCTATTATTGGCTTTTCTAAAAAGTATGATGCAGAATTTAATCCTGCTTCAGAATTTGCTGCAATTATGACTTGCTCGCAAGCAGATGGTGGTTGTCCGTTTATTGCAGGTGCAGAAAAACGTGTTCCTATAACTTTTGAAGATCCAAAAGCTTTTGATGGTACACCACAACAAGCAGAAAAATACCAAGAAAGAAGCACGCAAATTGCTGCAGAAATGTTTTATATCTTTTCAAATATTAAGAAATAATGGCGGGTAAAAAATTAAGTTTTTTAGATAGTTACTTAACATTGTGGATTTTTATTGCAATGTTACTAGGTGTAGGTATAGGTTATTTTGTACCAAGTTTTCCGGGGATTATAGATTCTTTTAGTAGTGGTACAACAAATATTCCAATAGCAATTGGGCTAATAGTAATGATGTACCCACCACTGGCAAAAGTAAATTATGCACTCCTACCAAAAGTGTTTAAAAACACAAAAATATTATCTATTTCTTTAATTCTTAACTGGATTATTGGACCTGTATTAATGTTTTTCTTGGCTATAATTTTTTTACAAGATTATCCAGAATATATGGTTGGACTTATTTTAATAGGTTTAGCGCGTTGTATAGCAATGGTTCTTGTATGGAATGATTTAGCAGAGGGTAGTAGTGAGTACGGAGCTGGTTTAGTGGCTTTAAATAGTATTTTTCAAGTTTTTGCATATAGTTTTTATGCGTGGTTGTTTATTACTGTTTTACCTCCTTATTTTGGTTTTAAAGGTGCTATTGTAGACATTTCGGTTGGAGCAATTGCAGAGAGTGTAGCTATTTACTTAGGAATTCCTTTTCTGCTTGGTATTTTAAGTAGATTAATACTAGTTAAATTAAAAGGAGAGGAATGGTACAATACTAAGTTTATACCAACAATTTCACCCTTAACCTTAATTGCATTACTGTTTACTATTGTGCTAATGTTCTCTTTAAAAGGAGAGTTAATAGTAGAAATACCTATGGATGTAGTAATTATTGCTATACCATTATTAATATACTTTACATTAATGTTTATAATTGGTTTTTTCTTTACAAAAGCAACAGGTGCTAGTTACGATAAAACTACAGCAGTTGCATTTACAGCTGCCGGTAATAATTTTGAGCTTGCTATTGCTGTTGCTATTGCTGTTTTTGGATTAAATTCTGGTCAGGCTTTTACTGGTGTAATTGGACCCTTGGTAGAAGTACCAGCATTAATTCTATTAGTTAGAGTATCTTTTTGGTTTAGAAAAAAGTATTTCGCTAAAGCGTAAACTAGATTATAAAACTATATTTTATGTAACTTAGTATTTAAATTAAGTATAAATGAAAAACGCTGTTTTAATTTTGGTTTTAGTATTAACTTTTGGTTCTTGTACAGAGTCAAAAGAAACTACAACAATAAGTACTATTAACTGGAACAAAAGAAGCGTAGGACATAAAGTATCTGATTCTTTAAAAACAGGAAAAACATATTTATCTGTTTATTCTCAAGTTTATAGTCAGTCAGAGCATACAACACATGACTTAACTGCAACAATAAATTTGCGTAACACAAGTGGTACAGATACATTGTATATCTTGCAAGCAGAGTATTTTAATACAGTGGGTAAATCTATACGTAATTATACTCCAAAACCAATATATATAGCTCCTATGGAGAGCTTAGCTATTGTTATAGATGAGCATAATAAAGATGGTGGCACAGGAGGGAACTTTATTTTTAATTGGAAAATAAACAACCAAACTAGTAATCCACTTTTTGAAGGTGTTTTTATCTCAACTAAAGGCCAACAAGGGCTATCCTTTGTTACTCAGGGTAAAACTTTAGAACAATAAAAATAATACATAAAAAAAGCGCTCTAATTTAGAGCGCTTTTCTATTTTTTTAAATATTGTTATTCTGTTTTAGTGTCGTACTCTGCCCATTTTTTGGTTTTGTGTATATCTTCACCAAAATACTTTGCTATTTTTAAAAACGGTTCTGGTTTTTGGTAGCCAGGTACAGGAGATAACATTTGTTGTTTTTCATCTAAAAATATTGTTGTAGGGTAGCTCATTTTTCCCTGCATTAAAGCAGCGGCAAACTCGTGATAACCACTTCTTCCAGATGCAACAAATTTGTAAGTTTGTCCTTTGTATTCTAATGGCTCTTTACGTTCACCATCTAACTTTACCATATAATAGTTTTTTGCCATATATTTTGCTACTTCTGGATTTTGGAATGTATCTGCATCCATTTTTTTACACCATCCGCACCAATCTGTGTAAACATCTATAAACATTTTTTTAGGCTCTTTATCTTTTGCAGCTAGCTCTATAGCTTCTTCCCAGCTAAGCCATTTTACTTCTTGAGCATTTATTGTAAAAGATGTAAATGCTAAAAAGAATATAGCACAAATTTGTAAAGCGTTTATAGATTTTAATTTCATAGTAAATATTTTAGTTTTTAGTCCATCAACCTTAACAAAGCTAACGAAAAATATAAAAAATTATTTTACAAATATACTATACTCCCTGTTTACCGTGATTGGTTTTTACTAAAACAAGGGTAGTGTAGGTGTTCTAATGCTTATAATTTTGCTGTATAAATAAAAAAAGTTAAGATGAATATACAAAAACTTTTTCCGTCTTTATTGGTAGAAACTCCAAGAGTTATTTTGGAAAAAATTGTAGAACATAATACAATTATTAATCAAAAAAGTAAAGCCGTTGTTTCTTTACATTTAACTACAGGTTTGTTTTTAGAAGGGAGTCCAATAAAAATAAATTTAGAAAATAGTATTGTGGTGCTGGTTTCTGGTGAAAAAATTAGTTATGTTCAAATTACAGATATAGCGTGTATTAGCATTGTAAATTTTGTACGTTTTGTTGATATTTTAACAGATAGTACATATTTTGAAGTTAAAGATGAATTGGTAACAACACCTTTAGAGCTAAAAAGAATGCAGAGGGAAATAGAAGACTATTTAAAAAATACTTTTAGTGTTACATTGGTAAATACAGCACTAGAAGAGGTAAAAGATTCTAAAATAGAAAAATTTCAGATGCAGCAATTTTTTTCTAGTTTACTACAAAGTCTTAAAAATGTTGGAAGTTATAAAGCGGGTAAAGAGGCACTAGAAACTGTTAGTGTATTGACAATTGCATCAACCATAAATAAATTAAATGTAAAGAAAAATGCAGAAGGTAATTTAGAGTTAGAGGTTAATTTTAAAGAAAAATTTGAATCTGATTTTAATAAACAATTAGAAAATAAGTTAGAAGAAAGTTTGTAAGTTTAGTTAGTTAAAGGCAAAAGCCACTGCTTACTTAGCAGTGGCTTTTTCTTTTTTCACTTCTTTTTTAGAAAATAAATTTTTTACATCTATTTGGTTTTTAATAAGATCATCAAAAGTTTCTCTTTCTCTTATTAAAATTGCCTCGCCATTGTGCCATAATACCTCTGGTGGTCTAAATCTAGAGTTGTAATTGCTAGCCATGGTAAAGCAATAAGCACCTGCGTTACGGAAACATAGGATATCTCCTTCAGATATTTCATTAATTCTACGGTTGCTAGCAAAAGTATCGGTTTCACAAATGTAACCTACAACAGAGTAGTAACGTTCTCTTCCTTCAGGATTAGAGATATTTAATATTTCATGAGAAGAGCCATAAAGCATAGGTCTAATTAAATGGTTAAAACCAGAGTCTATACTCGCAAATACGGTAGAAGTTGTTTGTTTAACTACATTTACTTTTGCTAAAAAGAAACCAGATTCACTCACTAAAAACTTACCAGGTTCAAAAGCTAAGGTTAATTCTTTACCATATTCTTTACAAAAATCGTTAAACTTTGCACTTAGTTTCTGTCCAAGTTCTTCAATGTTAGTTTCTATATCACCAGTTTTATAAGGAACTTTAAAACCACTACCAAAATCTATAAAATCTAGATTTTTAAAGTTTTTAGCAGTTTCAAAAAGTATTTCAGAAGCGTATAAGAAGACGTCAATATCTAAAATATCACTACCAGTATGCATATGTATACCATTAATATTCATTTTAGTTAGGTCTACAATGCGTAATAAATGTGGTATTTGATGAATACTAATTCCAAATTTAGAATCTATATGGCCTACAGATATATTAGAGTTTCCACCAGCCATAACGTGCGGGTTAATTCTAATACAAACAGGGATATTAGGGTGTTTGCTACCAAATTGTTCTAAAACAGATAAGTTATCTATATTAATACGTACACCTAAAGCAGCAGCTTTCTCAATTTCTTCTAATGAAACTCCGTTTGGCGTATAAATAATAGATTCTGGCTTAAAACCGGCCAAAAGACCTAACTCTACTTCTTGTATAGATACGGTGTCTAAACCACTACCTAAAGAATTCATTAGACGTAAAATAGATATATTAGACAATGCTTTAGCAGCATAGTTAAGTTTTAATTTTTTTACACCCTTAAATGCATTTGTTAATCTTTGGTATTGGGAAACTATTTTTTCCGAATCATAAACATAAACAGGATCACCGTATGTTTTTGCAATTTTTAATAAATCGGATGCTTGCATGTGTAAATTGTTTAAATATTATAAAGCAAAATTAATATAGTTATTGGTAGCTTCAAAAAATATAGTTGCAATATTATTAAAAAATAACAATTTGTTATAAATAAAACATTTTTAAGTGTTATTTACAATTATACACTATAATTATATAAAGCTAACTTAAAATTAATTAGAGAAATTGACCTTGGTTTCTTATTTTTGTACCAGAACAAAATATACCTAATATATATGAACCTTCACGAATATCAAGGAAAAGAGATTTTAGCAAGCTTTGGCGTACGTATACAACGTGGCATTGTTGCTCATAACGCACAAGAAGCTGTAACTGCTGCAAAGCAACTTACAGAAGAAACTGGCACTGGATGGCATGTAATTAAAGCACAGGTACATGCTGGTGGTAGAGGTAAAGGTGGGGGAGTTAAACTTGCCAAAAACTTAAACGAAGTAGAAGAAATTGCAGGTAACATTATTGGGATGAACCTAATTACACCGCAAACTTCTGCAGAGGGTAAAAAAGTTCACCAAGTTTTGGTAGCAGAAGATGTTTACTATCCTGGTGAGAGTGAAACATCAGAATTTTATATGTCTGTTTTATTAAACAGAGCTACTGGTAGAAATATGATTATGTATTCTACAGAAGGTGGTATGGATATAGAAGAAGTTGCAGAAAAAACTCCACACTTAATTTTTACAGAAGAAATAGATCCTGCAACAGGTTTACTAGGTTTTCAAGCGCGTAAAATTGCTTTTAACTTAGGTTTATCTGGTGTAGCTTTTAAAGAAATGACAAAATTTGTTGCTTCTTTATACAAAGCTTATGTAGAAAGTGATTCTAGTATGTTTGAAATTAACCCAGTGTTAAAAACATCAGACAATAAAATTATGGCTGTAGATGCTAAAGTATCTATAGATGATAATGCATTATACAGAAGAAAGCAATACGCAGAAATGAGAGATTTGCGTGAAGAAAATCCAATTGAGGTTGAAGCTGGAGCATTAGGCTTAAACTATGTAGACTTAGACGGTAACGTTGGTTGTATGGTTAATGGTGCTGGTTTAGCAATGGCAACTATGGATTTAATTAAGCAAGCAGGTGGTGAGCCAGCTAACTTTTTAGATGTTGGTGGTACTGCAGATGCTGCACGTGTAGAGGCTGCTTTTAAAATTATATTAAAAGATCCTGCTGTAAAGGCAATCTTAATTAATATTTTTGGTGGTATTGTACGTTGTGACCGTGTTGCTCAAGGTGTTATAGATGCTTACAAAAATATGGGAACTATAAATGTGCCAATTATTGTACGTTTACAAGGTACTAATGCAGATATAGCTAAGGAATTAATAGACAATTCTGGTTTAGATGTACAGTCTGCTGTACAGTTCCAAGAAGCTGCAGATAAAGTAAAAGAAGTTTTGGCTTAAGCTAAAAACAGTAATACTAAAAAAGGGACAATCTTAAAGATTGTCCCTTTTTTTATGCTAAAAAAATATATTATTTTTTCTTGTTTTTATACTTTACATTGCTAAGATCCTGAGACCTGTTCTTTTCTCTAACCTTATCTTTGTAAATAGGTTTAGGTTTGTTGTTGGCGTATATTTTTTTCTTTGGTAGGGTACTTTTTCCTTTTTTAGCTAAAGCTTCAGCAGGAGTAGTTGGGTTATCCTTAGATCCTCGCAAATAAATTACAAGTCCGTTTAAAAAATTACGAAGAATTTGGTCTCCACACTCCATATATTTAGGATGATCTTCTTTCCTAAAAAAAGCACCAAGTTCACTTGTAGAAATTTTAAAGTCCACTAGTTTTAAAATTTCCACAATATCATCATCACGTAGCATAAGTGCTACTCTCAATTTTTTTAGGACATCATTATTTGTCATATATAACTATATTATTTTGCACAAAGTTACTATAAATATACCATTGATACATAGATATGCTTCAGTTATACATTTTCTAGACAATTTTTTGGATGATTTTTATAAAATGCAGTATATTGCTGCCAATAAATTTAGCTATGTCTGTAAAAACCAATTATTTAAAAAAACTTAGTGTATTATTAGATTTAATTGATTTGGCTAAGGTTGATGGCCTTGTACAATCTGAGTACGACTTTTTAGTAGAAGTTGCAGAAGACTTAGGTGTAGATGCTGTGGTGTTAGATTCTCTTTTTGAAGCAAAAATAGAGCGTATAAAGCCAGGTACAGAAGCAGAAAAAATTAGTCATTTTTTTAATCTAGTTAAATTAATGAATGTAGATGAAAAACAATCTATATTAGAAATTAACAAACTTCACAAATTAGGTTTAGGTATGGGATTATCTCCAATGGCCATACAACAAGTTTTATCTATTATGCATAATTACCCAAATAAAGAAGTTCCTTTAGCTGTAATAGAAGAGGCATTTAAGGCTCAGCAAAACTAATTACCTCACTTTTTTAATACTTAACGTTAACTGCTCTTACTTTATAGTTTGTTGTAGCACAATTTGTCGTGCCCAACATTTCTAAATATGTCTTTTTGTCACTTTAATATCATTTAAATATGTCAAAAAGTCATTATTTATAGGTTGGTATAACATTTGAAAAGTAACATAACAAGAAAATTATTAAAATTTAAAATTGTTAGTTATGAGTTTAGTTAAAAGAAATACAGTTTTTCCATCATTATTAAATGAAATACTAAATACAGATTGGTATGGAGGTTTAGAGAATAATACATCTAACACTGCGCCAGTAAATATTAAGGAAAACGAAAAAGATTATACCTTGGAGTTATTAGCTCCAGGCAGAGAAAAAGAAGATTTTAATATAGAAATAGATAAAAATATTTTATCTGTATCTGTGTTAGATGAAAAGGTTAAAACAGATGTAAACGAAAAGTTCTCATTAAAAGAATTTAGTGTAAAAAGCTTTAAAAGAACCTTTAGTTTGCCAGATACTATTAATGATGATAGTATAAACGTAACCTATAAAAATGGAATTCTAAAGTTTACTTTGCCTAAAAAAGAAGAAGCATTACCTAAGCCAAAAAGGTTAATAGAGATTGCTTAATAAAGTTTAAATATTGTTTTGTATGCTAGTACAAAGCAATATTAGATTTGGTTGGTTAGTTTTTGTAAAGTGCCCTAAGTAAAATTACTTAGGGCATTTTTTATTTTTCCTGTAAAGCTTTTATTTCATCTCTTAATTTAGCCGCTTGCATAAAATCTAATTCTTTAGCAGCTTTTTCCATAGCTTTACGTTTTTCACGTATCATTTTATCTTTTTGGTCTGTTGTTAAGTACGCCATATCTGGCTCTGCAGCTCGCATTTCTTCTTTTTCAAAATGGTATGTAGAAACAGAGTTTTGAGACAAAGCACTATCCAAACTTTTATTTAAAGCCATAGGCTTTTTATTATGTTTAGTGTTGTAAGCAATTTGGCGTTCTCTTCTATAGTTGGTTTCATCAATAGTTTTTTGCATACTAGCTGTAATTTTATCAGCATACATAATAGCTTTACCATTCACATTTCTGGCAGCCCTACCAACTGTTTGTGTTAAAGAACGTGCGCTACGTAAAAAGCCTTCTTTATCAGCATCTAAAATTGCAACTAAAGACACCTCTGGTAAATCTAATCCTTCTCTTAAAAGGTTTACACCAATAAGTACATCAAACAAACCTTTACGTAAGTCTTGCATAATTTCTACACGTTCTAGCGTATCTACATCACTGTGAATGTAACGGCAACGTACACTAATACGGTCTAAATATTTAGCTAATTCTTCCGCCATACGTTTGGTAAGCGTAGTAACTAAAGTGCGCTCATCTTTTTCTATACGTAAGTGTATTTCCTCTACCAAATCATCTATTTGGTTTAAACTTGGTCTTATTTCTATAATAGGGTCTAGTAAGCCTGTAGGTCTAATAACCTGCTCTACATATACACCACCACTTAACTGCAATTCATAATCTGCAGGAGTAGCACTTACGTGTATTACCTGGTTCTGTATCATTTCAAATTCTTCAAACTTTAATGGCCTGTTGTCCATAGCAGCTGGTAATCTAAATCCATATTCAACCAAGTTTTCTTTTCTACTTCTATCACCACCATACATAGCATGTACTTGTGGTACAGTAACGTGGCTCTCATCTATCACCATTAAATAATCATCCGGAAAATAATCTAGCAAACAAAAGGGTCTAGTTCCTGGGAGTCTTCCATCCAAATATCTAGAGTAGTTTTCTATCCCAGAACAATACCCAAGTTCACGTATCATTTCTAAGTCAAACGTAGTACGTTCCTCAAGGCGTTTAGCCTCTAAATGTTTACCAATTTCCTTAAAATAATCTACCTGTTTAACCATATCTGCCTGTATAGCGTGTATGGCATTTTGTAAAATATCTGGAGATGTAACAAACATATTAGCTGGGTAAATATTTAAATTCTCATATACCTCTAATACTTTGTTGTGTAATGGGGCAAAAGCTTCAATTTCTTCAATTTCATCACCAAAAAAATGAATTCTAAACGCATGATCTGCATAACTAGGAAAAACATCTACCACATCTCCTTTAACTCTAAAGTTTCCATTTCTAAAATCTTCAGTAGTTCTAGAGTATAAACTTTGTACCAATTGGTGTAAAAATTTGGTTCTAGATATAATCTGATCTCTTTTTATAGAAATTACATTTTTTTGAAACTCCACAGGGTTACCAATACCGTATAAGCAAGATACAGACGCAATAACAATAACATCTCTACGGCCAGAAAGTAGAGAAGATGTAGCACTTAATCGCAACTTCTCTATATCTTCATTAATAGATAAATCCTTTTCTATAAAAGTACCGGTAGTAGGTATATACGCTTCAGGTTGATAATAATCATAATAAGACACAAAATACTCTACAGCATTTTCTGGAAAAAACTGTTTAAACTCAGAATACAATTGCGCAGCCAAGGTTTTATTATGTGCTAAAACCAATGTAGGTTTTTGTACCTTTTCTACCACATTGGCCACTGTAAACGTTTTGCCAGAACCCGTAACCCCCAGCAATGTTTGGTGTTTTTCTCCTTCATTTACCCCTTTAACCAACTCTTTAATTGCTTGTGGTTGGTCGCCAGTAGGCTCAAATTTTGATACAACTTTAAATTTCATAGATTAAAAGTAACAAATACCGCAATAAAAGCATACAAATAAGCAATGTATTTTGGACGCTCGGGCGGGCTTTACGCTATACTCCGTTTTGCCTATCGGCAAATACGTGGTGCCACTTCAATCCCTAGCGCAGCTTATCGTTTTAAAGAAAAATGACCATTAAAGTCTCTACCGTTTTCAAGTTTAGCTCTAAACCAATAATCAGACTCAGGAGCCGGGATACCTTTACTATCACCATCCCAACCATTAGAGCTAGGGTCAATTTTGGCAACAAGTACACCATATCTATCAAAAATATAAATATCACTTTTGGCCAAAAATGTAGCACTAATACCATCAATCTGCCAAGTATCATTAATGGCATCGCCATTTGGAGTAAACATTTTAGGATAGCCAATTACAGACACTTCAAAAGGAGTTGTAGTTCCACAACCATTTTTATCCCTTACAAAAACCTCTAAAATACCAGCAGGAACGTTGGTAAATGTATTGTTATCTTGGTATGGTCCGCGAGGGTCTAAAATAGCATACTCATAATCGCCATCTCCAGTAGCAATAATACCAATGCTATTATTGTTACTTAAATCTTTAACCTCTACATTAGTAATAATAGCAATATTAGATGGTGTAACAGTAAAATCTTTATAATTTGTACATATTTGTGCACCTCCATTATAGCTATAACCAAGTTCTAGCTTATATGCACCAACAGTGCTAATGGTAATATTGGCAGTGGTGCCTATTAAATTTTCTGTACCATTGGGTTCAATTTTAAACCAATTGTAAACGTCATAACCAGCTTCTGCATTAAGCTCTAAAACAGGATTGTCTGTACATAAAAAATACTCGTTATTAATAACAACTTCTGGGGTTGGTTGTACAATTAAAGTAATTTCTTCTACACCTTGGCATTGGTTGCTAGCTTCTAATCTAGCATATAATGTAGCACTAGTAGAAATGTAATTTTCACCAGAAATTGGGTTTAATTCTAAAGATGCATCTGTGATAGATGCATAAAAATTAACCTCTAAGCCTGGGTAGTCTAAAGTTTTTATATCTTCTAAATTAAAAACACCTGTTATTTCCGTATCAAAAGGATTACTATCACAAGCGTAATAGGGTAGTTTTGTAGGTAAACTACTAGTAGTAGGTTGTACCTCTAAATAAAGTTCGGCATAGGCAATACAACCATTTTCATTAGTAACACTGGTATAAATTGTTTGGTATTTAAAGTTTGTGTTTGTAAAACCAACAGGGTTTGTTATAGGTAAATTGGCATCTCTGTCTGCAACAGAAGCATAAAAGTTAACCGTATTCTCTGCTATACCGTTAGATATATAAAAACTAGCCTCTTCTAAATTAAAGCTAGCAAAACCATCTGTAGAATCAGTATCTAAATCGCACTGCGTTAAAGTGGTATTTATAACAATAGGTAACGGATTTATAGTTACTTGTGCTTCCCCAATTATAGGACACTCAGATGGGTCTGCAGGAGTTACTTCTAATGCATATTTTCCTGCATCTGCTAATGTAGCATTAGTAACATTTAATATATTACTATTATTTGTTATTGGAACTCCATTTAAAGACCAAGTATAAGTTGCTCCAGGAAGATTATCCACTTCTAGCGTAAAGTTATCTGCCTCACAAATAGTTAAAGACGGACTGGTACTACCGTCTGTGTTTTTTACCAAATCTTCTTTAGCAAAAAAAGACTGTATAAAAGGTGGCAAGCCTTGTGTCGCAAACTTACCTTGTAAATTAACAGCGTTATGTTGGTAGTTGGCAGCATTACCAATTTGGTTGGGGTTATTTATTACGCCTAAATATTGTGTACCTTGGTCATAATTAGTAGCAATGGTTCTGTAAATTTTACCATTTTCACCTAGTTGTAATGCGCCACGGTAAATATTTCTGTCATCTAAAACAACTTCACTAGCAGAAATACTAGGAGCCATTAAATTGTATTGCAAAAGATTAGATGTTTCTGTGGTTAATCCTTGTTGAGCATTGTAAGTATGTACGTAAAGCAACTCGTTATTAGGCGAAAACTCTAGTCCGTATGGATCCTTATTTGGAGCATTAATGTTTATGCGTTGTTCATTTGTGAGCACACCAGTGTCTGCATCAAAATCGTACAAATATAAACCCTGACTAACATTAGCAGATGCCATTTTAGTACCATCTGAAGAGAGTTTTAAATAACCTCTTTTATCAGAAATAAAACTACTTACTTTAGATTTTACAGAGGTAGTAACAACACCAGTATCATTTACCTCAAAGGCGTGAAATGTATCAAAAACACCTTCACTACCATCATTGGTAGCATAGGTAATTACCCAAACAGATTTATCAAAACAATCTTTAAGTACCGCTGTAATTTTTTCAGAACAGTAATCTAACAGTCTAACGTTTTTAGAGGTTACAGCACCTTTTCCACCATCTAAAGACATATCTACAGTAGAGTAATTAAGGCCATAATCTGGGTCTGCTTCAAAAACACTAGTATCTACAGTAAAAATGTAAAAAATATTAGTGTCTTTTTGGTTGGGAACAATCAATGCAGATTGCGAGCTAGAAGGATCACCATACAAGCCCGTACCATTCTGCATTATTGTATGGTCTTTTGTAAAAACACGTATGCCGTCAGTATAAAATAATAAGTTCCCAGTATCATCAGATATTGTTGCGCAACCTTCTGTTGTATTTAATTTACCGTCTGTAAGTGCACTAACGCTACCATCACCATTAAAACGTAAACCAGCACCTTCTCCAAAATACCAATTAGAGGCCTGTGTTTGACTAAAAGAGAGCAGGGGCAATAACATAGCTATTGCAAGTAGTAGTTTAGTGGTTGGTTTCATAAAAGCGTTCTCTAAAACGCTTAAATATACTTATAAATCTCGTTTTTTTAACAAAGCGTATGATAAATATATAAAAATAGCGGTCCAGCATAATACAATTACCAATTGTAATGGCTGTACACTGTAGTCTCTAGTGATATCTTCACCAACTTGCTGTGCGGCAGATTTTATAACATTTAACCTGCTAAAAGGTTCTGTTATTGTACTCCACATAGATCCAAAAGGGAAAAAACTAGTTACATTATCTGCTAATTCTTTAGAGTATTTAGATGCTAAATAAGTGTAAGGAATAATTTCTGCTCCAATAAACCATATAAATAAAAAGCCAAGAGCAAAAGCAGAGCGTTTTACCAAAATACCTACAAAAAAGCAAAAAGAGAAAAAACCAATAAGCTTTATAAAGTAGGCAGCTAAGTACTCTAAATCAGAAAATATAATAGAAAACTCATTAAAGTCTGAATAAATTAAACCTAAAAACAAAGAAATTAAAAATATAAAAACAGTAGATGCTAACGAAAATACACCTATTGTTAAAAATTTAGAAAGTATTAATTCTTTTTTAGATAGACCATCTATAAGGTTCTGCTTTATTGTTTTATTACTGTATTCATTAGCTATCATAGATACAATAACTATTGCTAAAAATACTTTTAGAAAAGCAGCCATAAAGGTGTTAAAATGCCAAATGTATGGGAAATTAAAAATACCAACATCTGCTATATGAAATTTTAATGGACCAAAATCAACTTTTATCATAGAAATACCAGCAATAAGTATCATTAAAATAAAATAAGATAGTATAAGAACTTTACTAGCTCTGTTATTCCATAATTTTATAAATTCTATTTGTAGTAAACGTAACATATTTTTTAGTTTTTTTGATTGTTGTAATTAGTTAGACTGGTTTTTTGTAAGCTCTAGAAATTGCTCTTCTAAGCTTTCTTTACGTTTTACTAAATGAGATAGAATTATACCATTATTATACAGCTCTTTGTTTAATTCTGAGGCATTTATTTCAGCTTTTAAATCTGCTATAATTAAACCACTTTCTTCTCTAACATTACTAAAATTAGGATTTAGTTTTAAAAATGATAAAAGTGCTTCATTGTTTTCTGCTTTTAACTCAAAAAAGCCATGACTAACAATCATTTCATCAACCCTACCAGAATATAATTTTTCTCCTTTTCTTAAAATAACTACGTGGCTACACACTTTTTCTACTTCATCTAATAAGTGAGAAGCTAGTAATATAGTGGTTCCTTGAGCAGCAATAATTTTTATAATTTCTCTAATTTGATGAATTCCTTGTGGATCTAAACCATTTGTTGGCTCATCTAAAATAAGTATTTCAGGGTCGTTAAGTAGGGCAGAGGCTATGGCTAAGCGTTGTTTCATACCTAAAGAATAGGTTTTAAACTTACTATTTTTACGATCTAAAAGTCCAACTAACTCTAGTTTTTCTTCAATTTTAGACTCATCTACCTCTTTAATTTTACAAACTAGCTTTAAGTTTTGTACGGCAGTCATATATGGGTAAAAGTTAGGCCTTTCTATAATGGCCCCAACTCTTTTTAAAGATTGGTGCGTATTTATGCTCCCATCAAACCAACTAAAATCTCCAGATGTTTTATTTACTACATTAAGTACAATCCCCAGGGTTGTAGATTTTCCACTTCCGTTTGGACCTAATATGCCATATACATTGCCTTTTTCAATTGTAAAAGATAAGTCTTTTACCGCGGTTAAATACCCGTATTTTTTTGTTAGATTTTGAACTTTAAGAATTGTTTTCAAAAGTAGTTGGTTTTATGATTGTTATTATCATATGACGAACTACTTCAGAATTTGTTACAATGTCTTACAAAAAATGATTGTTAACTTTAATTAAGTTTTACTCTATGTGTTATTCTTCTGTTGGTAATTACAGTTTTAGGTCTACCTAAAATAACAATGGTAACATCATCTGGTTCTCCATCACTATTTATATCAAAATCAGTACTATCACTTGGGTCATCAGAGGTATCTGAAATACTAAAACCATTTGGTAATTCTGCTTGTGCTTTAGCACTATTTGTTACCATTAAAGCCATTAGCTCTGCATTATTTATACTATGTGTTAATGTAAACCTTGCAGATGCAGATGGGGCTAATGTAGCAATAGATGCCGGAGTAATACTACCAGAATCTGCAATAGGGTCTGATATAGTTACATTGGTTAATGCGTTTGGTCCGTTGTTGGTTACAATAAGCTCATATGTAATTTGCTCGTTTAGAGAATCATAAGATCCGTCTGGTGCAGGTAGAGCAGACTTGGTTAATGTAATTTCATTATTTACTATGCTAACAGTTTCCGACATATCATCACTTGTAGTATTACTATCCACTTGGTCTTGGGAGTTGGTAACTGTATTAGTGTAAGATGTTGTACTAGAATTAAAAGGTAATTCATCTGCCCTAACTTCTAAAATAATAGATACCAATTCTCCTTGACTAAGAGTTCCTATTGTCCATTCTGGAGCAGACCAACTTCCTACGCTAGGACTAGCAGATAGTAATGTTAAACCAGCGGGAATAACATCAGTGATTTTTATGTTGGTAACATCATTAATACCAAGACTTTCTACAGTTACTTTAAACTCAAAAACATCACCTTCTAAAACAGAACTTACATTGGCTGTTTTTTTAACAACAATATCTGGCAAACAATAATAAGCAGCAATTGGCTGAGAATCATAGGTACAACCACCTTTGGTTACCCTAACAAAATAATCTCCTGCTTCATTAGGTGTGTAGCTAGAGAATATTGCACCAGGCACAGCTGTTCCGTTTTGAAACCATTGATATGCATCAAAATTGGCATCTACCACTTGTATTATGGAGCCAGGTAAACAACCTCCACCAGTTACTTGCAAATCTACTTCAGGAACTGTATCAAAACCAGAAAAATAGCCAGCAATACCACGTGCGCCATTAAAACCTAAAAACCCAACAGCTATAGGTCCTGTAGATTGTACAGAAACATTACCTGTTAAGTTAGGAACATAAAAGGTTTTCCAATCTGGAGAACCGGTTACTGGCGTTGCAGCTGGTAGTGTAACGTTTCCGTTACCATCTGTAACAGTTATATTACCGTCTGGAGTAGTGGTAGAGGCAATTATTGTAACCCCACCATTCATTGTAATGCCAGCGGCATCTTTTATATCTGGAATATTATTTAAACTATCTGGAAGTAAGCAGTTTACTGGAGCAACAAAGTTTAAGCCTACTGTAACTATAGAGGTACCACCAGCTAAAGATTGATAAGCATATGCATCTTTAGAAGTTGTTACAAACATATTGCCACCAGCTGCATTACTAGAATAATAGCTATCTGGAATTTCAAAATAATCTCCGTTGTTTATAGTAGCAATAGGTGTTGCAGATCCATTAACAAATATATCAGTACTATTTTGAGTACCAATAATTATTGGTTTTTCTGTTTCGTTATTACCATTACCACGAATAAAAACATATTCTTTACCTATTTTGTTTTGAGGTACAGGTTGGTCTATAGCGGCATCTCTACTAGAATTTCCGGTGCGCACAGCAATATTTAAACCACCGTTACTAATTACAATATTTTTAGTTGCTTGTACAGTAGCACCTAGCCAACCATCAATATTTGCGGTGGTCTGTTTTACATAGGCTTCAAATACAAAACTTTCATTTGCATTTAAAGTTACTTGGTATGTATCATCTGTTATGCCGCCAGCACTATTTCCTAATCTAAACTCAGTATTAGGGTCATAGCCAGATAATGTTACAACGGTGTTGTCTTCTGTAGCCATAATACCTAATGAGTTTGTTAAGCTGTTGTGTGTACCTCGGTTAGGAATACCGCCCCATTTAAAAATTTGCCCCATTGCTTGCCTACCTTTACTGGTAAGCGATGTAGATTGTGAGTTAGAGCTACCTCTGTAATTTACATAAAATTTTTCTCCACCAGGAGATTCAAAACGTAATCCACTTTGAGTTAAAACAATACCCGTATTGGCATTTTTAACTAAAGTAATATCGTTATCTCCATTAGTTAAATTGTAAGTGACAGGAGCTCCATTAGATATAGTTAAAGTAGCTATAGGAGCAGCAATTGTACCTTGGTAAACGTTTACAGTAAAAGCAGTAGTTTCTGGTGTAGATAAATACACGGCTTGTTCTCTTACAGCTTGGTTATTTCCTCCTTGCTTTAGCGGTGGTAGGTAGTGTAAATCACTTAATTGAGCGTATCCAAAATAATTAAATATTAAAAATAAAAGTACGCTTAACTTTTTAAAGGATTTAGTATGGTTCATTTTGTATTTTATATGGTATAACAAATAAAACCATACAATTTACATTTTCTAAATATATGTTGTATATGTGCTATTAATTGTTGTAATATGTTATAACTGATAGTTAACAAATAGTATTTATTTCTTTTTTATCTCAAGTAATTTTCTATTTTTATTGAAAACGTAAACTACAATGTCCGAAAAAAAATTAATGTCTAAAAAAAAGCCAGCTTACCCAGTAAGTAGTCATTTAGATGCCTATTTAGAATATTATAATAGAAAAATTGAAATTCCTATTTTTTATGAAGATTTACTACGTTTTTCTGGGTCTGTAGTTGTATATGATGCTGATGATAATGATACTTTGTGGGTACGTGTATACTACTCTGAATTTGATAGAGCAGAAATAGATTTGAGCCTTAAAAAAGTATACTCCATATTACTTTCTGATGGTGGAGATAATATTATACAATATTTAAATGTAGATGCTGTAGACTTCTGTACATTTGGTAATTCTAAGCCATTTAGAATAAAGGTACGTAATATTTTAAATGATAACTTCACCTACTTTTATGTAAAAAAAACAGACGCATCTAGAATTTATGGTTTAGAGCTAGAGCATATGCTTTCTCCTTATAACCTTAACTTTTTGGTGTATAAAGATACTTTAATTGAAGAGCATATATCTGGTATTCCGGGAGATGTTTTTATTAAAGATATGTTGCCAAAATGTACAGAGTCTGAAAAAGCACAACTTGCAAAGGAATTTGTTAAGTTTAATGAACGTTGTATGATAAGGTTGTTAGGAGATATGAGATCCTACAATTACGTTATTGTACCAGTACATGATTTTGATCATGTAGTTTACAGAATTAGAGCAATAGATTTTGACCAGCAATGTTTTGAAGGTAATTTAAAAGTATACAGACCTCAGTTTTTTAAAGAAAATTTTCAGATGGTAGAATTAGTTCGTAAAAAACTGTTAATTAGCTCTGTAGACCAGTATAAGTTAGAGGAGCGCTCTATTGTAGCAAAACGAATTATAAGTTCTGGGACTAGAATTAAAAAGTTAAGAGCAATTTGTAAAAAAGATACTATTTCTTCTCCAGAAAACATAAAAATGTTAAGAGAGCACATTTATGAATTAACTTTAGATATGCAGTTTAAAAAATGTCGTAAAATGGGAAGAGTATTAGATTTGGCTTTAGATTTTGTGAAGCGTAATTATGAAGATGTAAGTATGAAACAAATAATGGAACATAGAATTAAAATAAATTAATCTTATGCTCCATTACCAATACATTTTAAAAACTAAAGGCTAATTTTTAGTTAGTTTTTAGTTTTTTTCTTCTTTATTAAAATATACTAAGTAGTAATACATTTGTCGTTCTTCATCCCAACCTTTTTCTACAAATTTTTCTGCAGATTCTGGATTTATAAAGTCCATTTTTATTTGAATATTGGTATCTAAATTAATAACATTTTTAATTTTTTTACGAACATCAGATACTGCTTTATTAGCAATATTAAAGTTAGATACGTCTTCTACACTAAATTTAGGACCTTTTTCAACTTTGTAATGTTTAAACTCTGGTATTAACTCAGGGTTTTCCATTACTTCATTTAAGAATTCGGTTTCTTCAAAATTGTCATTTTTTGCAAAATGATTTACAGCCTTGTTCATAAATAATACTTCTTGCTGCTTGTCTTCTGCAGGTAAAACCACATCCTTTGCAAAGTTCTGACAAAATTTTAAATAATTTTTAGTATAAAATGTTTCATCAGCTAAAGCATCTACCCCCAAAAAGTTTTCTAACCAATACTTGGTATCGTAACGGTTACTATCTACAGATAAAACCTTATAACCTTCTTCTTTATGTGAGTTAAAAATCAGGCAACCCTTATCTAGCTTGTTAATGTTTATACCCTGTAAAATATTAATATCTATGTTTTCTCCGTCCTCTATTAGTTGTAAGAAATCGTGTTTAAGCTCGCTTTTAAATATACCAATTGCATCAATTTTTCTGTTATCTAATAATACATCGGTAAGGTGAGTTACATATAATTCTCCACTTTTAATATGTGGGTGGTTAGACTGCTCAAAAAGGTGGGTAGCTATTTTTTTAGAAACTGAATGGCAGCTTTCTGGTGCATCAAAAATTTCTGCAGCTAATTTGTATATTTCATTAAACTCTACATCTACCTCATTTGTAAATTTAAAATAGTTTTCTTCTTTTTCTCTAAATGGTTTAAAAAAGTACTCTTTTAAAAGTCCAGTAGTTTCATCATTTAAAGTAAACGGCTGACTAGATAAAAAGGCGCCTTCACCCTTATTTTTATTGCCCACACGGTGTATAGAAATACTTTCTATTTGAGTAGAATATAAATTTATCAATGGTATATAGTTTTATAATTAGTATTTGTAAAAGTATGTTATTTGTACTTAAAATTAGTTCCAATTTTCATCAAAATCTAAATCTTCATAACTACCTAGATCGTCTGTGTAATTTTCATCAAAATCATCACCTTCTAAATTGTCTGCTTCAAAGTTTTTTTCTGGCGGACTATCTGGTAATTCTCCAAAACTAAACAATACATTAGGGTAGGTTATACCGTCTTCATTATCTACAATATCAGCAAGCTCTACAAAGAAAGTCCACATACTTAAAAAATCATACACATAAATTAGTTTAGGTGTTTTTTCAGTAAGTATATCTTCTAAAAATATTTCGTTCATTAGTTTAACATCAGAACCATTTTCACTCATATCAAAAAGTGCAATTTCTTCGTCTTGGTTCCATTCTTCATCACAAGTATAAAAAGATGCCATTTCGCTTCCTAAAAAACCAAAAGCTTGTGTTATGGCGTTGTGTAAATCTTCTAGAGTATTACTATCTTCAATTTCTAAATCTCGGAATACATCATCTTTAGCATCTAAGATAATTCTAATTTTATAAATCATTTTTTAAATTTTGCGGGTTGCAAAGTTACAAAGTTTTATCTCTTTTAGCCGTATTTGCTAGTTCTAATACCATATAAAATTGAACTCCAAATAGTAATGAGGCTAAAACTAGGTGAAGTGTTTGGCTACCAAACGGAAAATGAATATAATTCATAGCTACACCAGTTATAATCTCTAGCAATAACAATAATAATACCCAGTTTATTTTACTTAATCCTAATTTTAATTTGTGTATTCTGTAAAACAAGTATACGTTTAATAGTAGTACAATAATAGAAAAAGATCTGTGAATGTAAAAAGTAATAGTAACATTGTTTAACCAAAGATGTTTAGCGGTTTCGCCAACTATATCTGCTTGGTCATCTACCATTTGCCTTACTTGTGTGCCTAGTATTATTTGTACTAAGGTTAATAGTAAAGTAATAATTATTAATTGTTTGGTTTTTTTGTCTTGAGTTTTATTGTTTACTGTTTTGTTTACAGTATAAATTAAATAGAGCAACATTGCAACTATGGCTAAAGCCATAACCATATGTACAGTTATTTTAACGGGATTTAAAACTGAATAGACTACTGTTGCCCCTAACCAAGCCTGAAAAACCATAGCAAAAACTATAGCCCAAGAAAGTAAGGTTACTATTTTTTTAGTTTTCCAATATTTTAATGATAGCAAGGCTAAAACCAAGGTAGCTAATCCTGCTAATGCACCAAAAAGTCTGTTTATGTACTCTATCCAAGTATGTGTGGCATTAAAGGTTGCGTAGTCATGTTTGGTATATGCTTCCCAATTTTTAATGTTAAACTGGGCTTTAGTTGTAACATCTTTAGTGGCAACCTGTAATGTTTTATCTACTATAATTACTTCTCCTTTTTTAAAAAAAGAAAACGGCTGCCATTGCAATTCGGTAATGTTAGTTGGCGGTATATATTGTCCAAAACATTTTGGCCAATCTGGGCATCCCATTCCACTACCTGTCATCCTTACTACTGCACCAGCAATAATAACCAAGTACACCAATATTAAAGATAATTTAGCTGTTTTTATAAATGTTTTTTGCATTTTTTTTGGAAGTCTAAAGTATACTACAAAAATACGTCTCTTTTGGTTTTAAAAGAAGTATTAAAAGCTAATAAAGTTATCTTTTTGTAGTGGCTTTAGTTTTTTTTATTTAAACTTAGTTAACCTCTTGGTTGTTGTTTGTATTCTTTGTTGTTAAAAAAAACTTTAATTCTACTGTTTTTTAACACAGCAATGCTTGTGAAGTTAACGTATGTTCATATATTTGACTTATGATATAATATTGTAATTATTATTAAAATTAATACTCCCCATATTAACAACCTATTTACTATGAAAAAATTGACAAAAAAAGAATTATTTTTTGAAAAGACACTTAAGTTAATAAGTGAAAAAGGCTTTAAAGCCACCACAATGCGAGACATTGCTCATGAATTAAATTTTGAAGTAGCTAATGTTTACAATTATATAGATTCTAAAGAATCTTTATTAGAAAATTATATTTTTGGAACTTTAGATGAATTTATTATTTATTTAGAAAACATTGTAGAGTCATCTTACTCTCCTGTAGAAAAGTTAAAGTTTGTAATATCTAAGCACGCCCAATATGCAATAAACAAGCCTTATGAGGTAGCACTTTTTGTATACGAGTGGCGTAATTTAAAAGGAGATAAATTACAGGAGTTTAAGGAAAAAAGAAGTAATTATATGTATACCGTGCGTCAAATCATTGAAGAAGGTATTAGTGAAGGGCAACTAAGAGAAATGGATGGTGAGTTTGCAACGTTTATGTTTTTCTCATCTATGCGTTGGTTGTTTAGTATGATTACCAACGATGATATAAAAGTAAACCCAATAGAGATAGAAAAGCAGTTAACAGATTTTATATTTAAAGGGATAGAAAATAAATAGATTACAGTTTTTTATATAAAAAAGAGGAAGCTTTTTTAGCTTCCTCTTTTTTGTTTTTATAGGATGTTTTGTTGTTTAATTTTTAACAACAATAAACTCAGATCTTCTGTTTTTTTGATGTTCTTCTTCAGAACATTTGCTGCTAGAGTCACAGTTGTTTGTAAGCTCAGACTCACCAAACCCTTTACCATACCCAAATTTTTGAGAATAAC